>JAZJYM010000001.1:0-70521 GCA_040390365.1 Pseudomonadota bacterium
TGGTCAAACTCGCTTGCATCCGGCTACGCCTGCGCCATTATGAGTCCACGGCCTAAATATCACCTCGCTGCTATGGATATGGAAGGGCGAGGGGGCGGGACGGTGGTACTTCCTGACCGTGCCCGAGGCGCAATGCGGCGGGCTGCGCGCGCGGGCGTTCGAAGCGCGGCGCGGGTTCGGATCGGTCCGGGTCGAGGCGAGGATCGGGGACGTGACCTGGCGGACATCGGTGTTTCCGCAGAGCACCGGCGGCTATCTGCTCCCGATCAAGGCCGAGGTGCGCAAGCGCGCCGCCCTTTCGGCCGGCGACGAAGTGACGGCCGACTTGACCCTGATCGATTAGTGGACGGTTTCCACGTGCTAGGCCTTGCGCTTTCCAGCCAGGTTTTCATCCACGCTCCAGTCGCCCGCGCCGGCCGCGGCAATGTAGAGGAAGACGAAGCAGAACAGAATTGCCGCATCGCCGCCGTTGTTGATCGGGAAGGTCGATTTGGGCGCGTGAAACATCCAGTAAGCGACCGCCATTTCGCCCGAGAGGATGAACGCCGCCGGGCGGCTAAGGAAACCAAGCAGCACCAGCAGCCCGCCGACCAGCTCGATCACGCCCCCGATCCACGGCAAGGTGCCGAGCGCGGGCAGGGCCCCCGTGGTGAAGGGCGGGAAGCCGACCAGCTTCGACGTCCCGTGCTCGATGAACAGCAGCGCCGAAACGATCCTCAACAGGCCGAGCGCCTTGCCGGCATATGCGGTGGTCATCGTCATTTCCCCCTCCGTTGGTTGTTGCGCCTCTTTAACGCAACCGTTTGACCAGCAGGCGATCGTCCTCGCCTACCTTGACCTCGAAATTGGGCACCGCCTTGATCAGGTCGGACAGGCGGGTGAAGCCGTAGTTGCGCGCCGAGAAGCTCGACACCGCCTTGGCCCGCTGGCCCAGCTCGGACAGCGGCGTAAAGCCTTCCTCGTCGCGCTTGGAGGCCTTGTAGGCCGCGCCCAGCACCTGCAGCAGCTCGGTATCGACCGGGCGCTGTCCGGCGTGGGCTGCGGGCTGCTCAAGCTCGCCATCCTCTTCGTCCATCGCCAATGCGCCGACATCGAAGAAGCGGGTGCAGGCCTGCTGGAAACTGGTCGGGGTCTTGGCGGTGCCGAAGCCATAGACCGGCAGTCCGTCCTCGCGGATGCGCTGGGCGAGGGGCAGGAAGTCGCTGTCGCTCGACATGATTCCAAAACCGTCGACGCTGCCGCGGTAGAGCAAGTCCATCGCATCGATGGTCATGCGCATGTCGGTTGCGCTCTTGCCCTTGATGACGTCGAATTGCTGCATCGGGACGATCGAATGCTGGCCGGTCAAATTGCCCCAGCTCTTGAGGCTGGCCTTAGCCCAATTGCCATAGGCCCGGCGGATGTTGATCGTACCCAGTTCGCCAAGCACCAGAAGAACCTCGTCGAGATGCTCCGGCGACGCATTGTCGGCGTCGATGAGCAAGGCGATATTGGCTTCCTGTTCGATGTTGCGTTCGCGCATTCGATTCCCTTTTTTCTTCTCTAGCGCGCTGTTGCCGATTGGCCAGCCTCGGCTCAAAATCGATTGCTTTCATCGTCTTGTGCGATCGGTTCGGGAACGAAACGCCGAGTTGCGCACTATAGCCCCACAGGGACGAGCATCGAAGGGACGAGAGATGAAGAAATTTGGCATTGCGGCCGCGCTTGCGGCCACCATCGCAGTCAGCGGCTGCGCAACCTATCCCCAATCCGGGTATAATAATAATCAGGGCTATTACGATTCCTATGGCCAGTGGCATCCGTCGAACGGCTATGGCTATAACAACAATGGCCAGCTTGGTAATGCGGCGACAGGTGCCGCGGTCGGCGCCGTCGGCGGCGCGGTCGCTGGTGCGATTATCCCGGGCGTGAGCGTCGGGACCGGCGCGATTGCCGGTGCGGTTCTCGGCGGCGTTCTTGGAGCGGTCGTCAACAATCGCCAATATTATCGCGATACCCGCGGCTATTGCTATTACGTCGACCAATATGGTCAGCCGCATTACGACTATAATACGCGTTGCTAGTTGGCCAGCCGCGATCCGCGGCGGGTTAAACGAATGATGCTAGGTTAGGCGGGGCGGAACACATCTTCCGCCTCGTCGAGCATGTACAGGCGGCCCTCGGCAATCGAGAAATGCGCGCCATGCAGATTGAGGCTGCCCGAGCCTTCACGATCGGCGACCCACGGGAACGTCCGCAAGTTCGCCAGACTGACCTTGACCGCGGCCCGCTCCATTTCCAGCAAGGCGTCATCGTCGACTGATCCGAACTGCGACCGCACATGGTCGCGGGCGGCGTCGAGCATGCGCACCCAGTCGGCGATGAAATGGCCTTCGCCTGGAGTGCTATTGTCGAACTGGCCGGTCAGCGCCGCCTGGCAGCCGCCGCATTTGCCGTGACCCATGACGAGGATCTCCTCGACGCCCAATTGAGTGACCGCGAATTCGAGCGCGGCGGACACGCCGTGAAAGCCGCGACTGGTTTCATAAGGCGGGGCGAGGGCGGCGACGTTGCGCACGACGAAGATTTCCCCCGGGCGAACGTCGAAGATTTGCGCCGGATCGACCCGGCTGTCGGAACAGGCGATGATCATCACCTTGGGGCTCTGGCCTTCCGCCAATTCGCTCCACCGGCCGCGTTCACGCGACCAGTCATTATGGCGAAAGCGGGCATAGCCCTCGATCAATTGCGACAGATAGGACATCGGCGTTGCGGCTAGGGAGCTTTGACGGGGGTGGCAAGCGCGCCCGGCAATCGCTATCTGGCCCACGATGAATGTTCCGCTGCCAATCCCGCCGCGCCAGCGCAAGCCCGACTGGATTCGGGTCAAGGCGCCGGTCAGTGAAGGCTATGCCAAGACCCGCAAGCTGATGCGCGACCTCGGCCTGGTCACGGTGTGCGAGGAAGCGGCTTGCCCGAACATCGGCGAGTGCTGGACCAAGAAGCATGCAACGGTGATGATCCTTGGCGATACGTGCACGCGCGCCTGCGCCTTTTGCAACGTCAAAACCGGGATGCCGCGCGCGGTCGACGCCCTCGAGCCCGAACATGTCGCGACGGCGGCGGCCGAGCTTGGCCTCGAGCATATCGTCGTCACCTCGGTCGATCGCGACGATCTTCCCGACGGCGGCGCAAGCCAGTTCGTCAAGGTGATCGAAGCGCTGCGCCGCAACACCCCCAACACGACGATCGAAATCCTCACCCCCGATTTCCGCAACAAGCATGAACGCGCGGTCGAAGCGATCGTCGCCGCCCGGCCCGACGTCTATAACCACAACCTCGAAACCGTGCCGAGGCTCTATCCGACGATCCGCCCGGGCGCGCGTTATTATGCCTCGCTTCGACTGCTCGAAAGCGTCAAGCGCATGGATCCGTCGATCTTCACCAAGTCGGGCGTGATGGTCGGTCTCGGCGAACAGCGGCTCGAAGTTCACCAGGTGATGGACGACATGCGCTCGGCCGGTGTCGATTTCCTGACCATGGGCCAATATCTCCAGCCGACCCCGCGCCACGCGACGGTCGAGGAGTTCGTCACTCCGCAGGCATTCGATTCCTATGCCGCGATCGCCCGCGCCAAGGGTTTCCTGCTGGTCGCCGCAAGCCCGCTGACCCGCTCGAGCTATCACGCCGGCGACGATTTCCGCAAAATGCAGGAAGCGCGTTCGGCGCAGCTGGCGAAAGCCGGGGCCTCTGCCTGATGCCTCGCCATTGCGAGACCAAGCATCTCCCTTACACTCCCGAACAGATGTTCGAGCTCGTCGCCGATGTCGCCCGCTATGACGAATTCCTGCCGTGGGTGGTCGCGGTCCGGGTGCGCTCGGCGAGCGAGACGGAAACGGTGGCCGATCTGGTCGTCGGCTTCAATGCCTTCAAGGAGCGCTTCACCAGCAAGGTGGTGAAGAATCGGCCGGGCAAGATCTGCGTCGATTATATCGAGGGGCCGCTGAAATATCTGCACAATGAATGGAATTTCAAACCCGCGTCCGATGGCGGGACCGAGGTTCACTTCGCGGTGGATTTCGCGTTCAAGTCGCGCTTGTTCGAAACGCTTGCCGGGGCGATGTTCGACCGCGCGTTGCGGCGCATGACCCAGGCGTTTGAACGGCGCGCCGCGGCGCTTTACGGCATCAATAATTCAAGCGCGCAAAGCGCCGCCTGAAGCCGCACTCCGGAGCGGGTCGTTTCGTTGAAGAACTTCTGATCGGCGACGATTTTCGCCGGATCGGCGTCGCGCTCAGCGCAAGCGAAGACGACCGTTCCAACCGGCTTGGCGGGAGTTCCACCGCCGGGCCCGGCGATTCCGGTGATCGCGACCGCGACATCCGCTTCCGACGCTGCAAGCGCGCCGCGCGCCATCGCCCAGGCAGTGGCCACGCTGACCGCTCCAAAGGTGTCGACAACGTCCTCGCTGACCTTGAGCTGGGCGACCTTGGCGGCATTGGAATAGGTTATATAACCGGCTTCAAACACGTCCGACGAACCGGGAATTTCGGTCAGCGCGGCGCTGACCAGGCCGCCGGTGCAGCTTTCGGCGACAGCGATGCGCCGGCCGGCGGCGCGATTGGCATCGACCACGGCGCGCGCTTTGTCGACCAGTATTCGCGGCAAAAGCCAGTCGCTCACCAGATCTTCCCCATTCGAATATTGGCCACGGCTTGAACGGCAATGCCTTCGCGCCGGCCGCTGAAGCCAAGGCCCTCGGTCGTCGTCGCCTTGACGCTTACCTGGGCCGGGTCAAGCTCGGCGATGGCCGCGATCCGCGCGCGCATTGCCGCTCGATACGGCCCGATCTTCGGTTCCTCGGCGATGATGGTACAATCCATGGCGTCGATGATTGCTCCCTCGGCGCGCACCAATGTTGCGGCGTGAGCGAGAAAATGGTCGGACGCCGCACCCTTCCAGCGCGGGTCGGAGGGCGGGAAATGGTCGCCGATGTCGCCCAATCCGGCGGCTCCGAGCAGGGCATCGGTCAGCGCGTGGAGCACGACATCGGCATCGCTATGGCCCGACAATCCTCGCGCATGGGGTATCGCGATCCCGCCGAGCATGACCGGGCCGTCGCCGCCAAAGGCGTGGACATCGAAGCCGAAGCCGGTGCGCGGGACCATCTGGCCGGCAAGCCAGGTTTCGGCACGCACAAAATCCTCGGCGGTGGTAATCTTGTCGAGCGCAGCGCTTCCGGTAACCGCTGCAACGCTCATTCCGGCGGCGCGAAGAACATTGGTCTCGTCGGTCGGGGAGGGGCCCGACCAGCAAGCATAAGCGCTGCGCAGCGCAGCAAGGCGCGCCGCCTGCGGGGTCTGAACCCGGACCAGCGATTCGCGATCGATCGCCTCGCCCAATGTGGCGCCGGCCCGGGCGAGCGTGTCGCCAGCGGCAAGGACCGGTGCGGCGCCGTCGTGAAATTCCAGCGCTGCAAGCAAACGGTCGATGACATCGGGCGGACAGAAGGGGCGGGCGGCATCGTGGACCAGCACCGCATCGGCCGCGACCTCGGCAAGTCCGCGCCGGACCGATTCCGCGCGGGTCGGCCCGCCGGTGATGAGTTCGCCGACTTCACGTTTGCCCAGAGCAGAGCGCGCCAATTCCGTTTGGCCGGCACCGATCACCACGCGCACGTCCTGGACCGCGGGGTGGCCGGCGAGTGCGTCCACCGCCCGGGCGAGCACGGTCTTGCCGCCGAGCAGCCGATATTGCTTGGGCAGGCCGCCGCCGAGGCGCTCGCCGCTGCCGGCGGCCACGATGAGGGCGGTAACGGTCATGGCGCGCGCCTTGCCCCCCTAAACCGCCTCCTGTAAAGGCGCGCGTCCTCATGCCCGACCTTAAACCCATCTCGATCGGCCCCTTGAGCATCGCCGCGCCGGTCATCCTGGCGCCGATGACCGGGGTCACCGACTTGCCGTTCCGGCGGGTGGTCAAGCGCTTTGGCGCCGGGCTGACGGTAAGCGAGATGATCGCCAGCCAGGCGATGGTCCGCGAAACCCGCCAGTCGCTCCAGAAATGCCTGTGGGATCCGCTCGAGGAGCCGGTTTCGCTTCAGCTCGCGGGATGCGAGCCGGCGGTCATGGCCGAAGCCGCCAAGCTCAACGAGCAGCGCGGCGCGGCGATCATCGACATCAACATGGGCTGCCCGGTCAAGAAGGTCGTCAACGGCGACGCGGGCAGCGCGCTGATGCGCGATCTGCCGCTCGCCGCCGCGATCATCGCTGCGACGGTCAAAGCGGTTTCTGTGCCGGTGACCCTCAAGATGCGCATGGGCTGGTGCCACGACAGCCTCAACGCGCCCGACCTCGCGCGCATTGCCGAAGGGCTGGGCGTCCAGATGATCACCGTCCACGGCCGCACCCGCAACCAGCTTTACAAGGGCGAGGCCGATTGGGCGTTCGTCCGCCGGGTCAAGGATGCGGTCGGCATTCCGGTGATCGTCAATGGCGATATCTGCTCGATCGCGGATTCGAGGGAAGCGCTGGCCCAGTCCGGCGCCGACGGAGTGATGATCGGGCGCGGCGCTTATGGCCGTCCGTGGCTGCTCGGCCAGGTCATGGCCGAACTCGGCGGCGGGACGGGCCGGGCCGACCCGAGCCTCGATCAGCAGCTCGCGACCATGCTCGAACAATATGAGGCGATGCTCGGGCTTTACGGCACCCACACCGGAGTCAATCTCGCGCGCAAGCATATCGGCTGGTACACCAAGGGCCTGCCCGGCTCGGCCGAGCTTCGGAACCGGGTCAATTGCCAGGATGACCCGGCGGTCGTGACCGCCATGTTGCGTGAGTTTTATGCGCCGTGGCTCTCGCAAGCCGCAGCGTAGGATCACAACTTTGAAGTCTTTACAAAGGCGCTACAAGTACATACCATCGACTAGTGTCGAATCGCGTTTGCGGAGACTAGGTAATGAAAAAGGTTTCATTCGCGATAGTTGCCATGTTGCTACCACTGGCGCCGACCTATGCACAGCAGCAGCCGCCACCTCCGGCATATTTCTGGGTATGCACTGCCAGCGGTTGCACCCTCGTTTATTGCACACAATCTGGTTGCGTACCAGTCAATCGCCAGTAATCGACTGGAAGACCAGCAGTGAGGCTCGTTGTTGGACGGGCCGTTTGGTTCGCGTCGAACGGCTCGACTTCCTATTTTGTAGAACAGATCAGAAGATCGGGCATTGATTTCCGCGTCATTTAAAGCACGCCAAGAGCACGGAGGCGCCATCGTGGGCAATGCTCTACCTCGATCGCAAGAGAACGTAGGTTCGATAACTTAGATTCTTACCTGCAAACACAGTGTGTTGATTCTGCAACGCTCGTGCTACGAGCGCGGCATATGGACGCGCGCGCCGCCGAATCGCAGATCACGACGCGCCTTGACGCGTGGCTTCAGCGCGAGCGGGTAAGCGGGCGTTTTTACGACCGCATCACCGTACTGACCGGAATCGCGCTGGTTGCGATCATGGGACTGAGCGCCGTGCTTTTGTCTCGGCCCACGCAGCCGGGTTCCTTGCTTTCGCCACCGTTCATCGCGCTTCTCCTCGTGGCCAATCTGATCCCCGCGATCGCACTGATGGTGCTGATCAGCCGCAAGGTCGCGACCAAGCGGGCGGAGGAGGGCGGTCTCGGCAGTGGGCGGCTGCATACGCGGATGGTGGCGTTATTCTCGGTCATCGCCGCCGCGCCCACTGTGATGGTGGCGATCTTCGCATCTGTGCTGTTGCAGAGCGGGCTCGAGTTCTGGTTTTCGGATCGCGCTCGAAATATGCTCGAGAACACCGTTCAGGTCGCACGGATTAGCTACCAGCTCGAGTCAGACCGGATCGCGAATGAGACGTTGACGATGGGCGATGATCTTGGCGGAAAGCTCAAGGTTTTGGCCATGTCCGACCCGCGCTTCGCGGATTATCTGTTAGGCCAAGTCTATCTTCGCGGATTGAGTGAGGCCGTGATCGTCAATGTCGGCGATGACGGTGTGCTTCGCAGCCTGGCGCTCGTGAATCCCTATGATCGTCCGCTCGACAAGATCGTATCAAGAGAAAAGATCGCGGAGCTTCGAGGAAAGCGGAGCGTGCCGCTGAGCTACGCGTCGGATCGTATCGGAACTCTGGCCAAACTTGACTACGGACCGAACACCTATCTCTACGCGGCGCGCATCTTCGACCCACAGGTCCGAGCACAGATCGATCGCGCTGACGCGGTACTCGACGACTATCAGGGCTTGCTTGCAAAATCCCGCGCCAACCAATTGAAATTCAACATGGCATTGTTCCTTGGCGCGCTCGTCATTGTGGGCCTGGCAATTCTTGCTGCACTAAAGATCGCCGACCGCATGGTGCGACCGGTGGGCGAACTGGTTGGCGCCGCCGGGAGGATCGAGGCCGGAGATTTCTCGGCCCGTGTGCCCGTCAGCAAGAGCGACGATGAGATCCAAGTGCTCGCCAGCGCCTTCAACCGGATGACCGGACGCCTCGAGGAGCAGACCAACGAGCTGCGCGCCGCCAATACCCAGCTCGAGACCCGCCGCGCGTTCATCGAGGCCGTGCTGTCCAGCGTCACCGCCGGAGTGATCGCGCTCGACAGCAGGAACAAGGTGCTGCTGGTCAACCGCTCGGCCCACGAACTGATCGAAGGGCGCCACAAGACCGCCGAAGGCAAGAAACTGGCGAGCATTTCGACCGAGCTCGACGAATTCATGCACGGCGAGCAGTCCGAAGCCAATGTGCTGATCGCAACCGAGGGCGCCCAGCGCACTCTGGCGGTGAAGCGCGTTCGCTACCAGGACGGCAGCGTCCTGACCTTCGACGACATTACCGATCAGCTGGGCGACCAGCGCCGCGCCGCCTGGTCCGACATCGCGCGGCGGATCGCGCATGAAATCAAGAACCCGCTGACCCCGATCCAGCTCGCCGCCGAACGGCTCCAGCGGCGCTTCGGCAAGGACATTGCCGCCGACAAGGAGACGTTCGAGAAGCTGACCAGCACGATCGTCCGCCAGGTCGGCGACCTGCGCCGGATGGTCGACGAATTCTCCAACTTCGCGCGCATGCCCAAACCCGTGTTCCGCGAGGGGAATGTCCTTGAAATCGCGCGCCAGGCATTGTTCCTGCACGAAGTCGCGCACCCCGCGATCACCTTTGAGATCGACCCGCCGAGCGGCGACTTCGTCATGGTATGCGATCGCCGCCAGCTTGGGCAGGCGCTCACAAATATCGTCAAGAATGGCGTGGAAGCCATTGAAGGCAGGCGTAATCGCGGCGAACATAATATCGCCGGCGACCGCGTCGAGCTGCGCTTGAGAAGCGATGGCGAGCTGATCGTCATCGACGTCATGGATACCGGTGTTGGACTGCCCGAGGATCGCGAGCGGATCACCGAACCCTATGTCACGACGCGGGTCCGCGGGACCGGCCTTGGTCTCGCCATCGTCAAGAAGATCGTCGAGGAGCATATGGGCGAAATCGCCTTTCTCGACCGCCCGGGCGGCGGAACCCATGTCCGGATTGCGTTCGATACCGCCAAGCTGGCGACGATGGGGAGCGATTCCGACGACGCCGCGGACGGCGACAATCAACATGACGATGATTCTGAGGATATGGCCTGATGGCGCTTGAAGTATTGGTCGTCGACGACGAAGCCGACATTCGCGACTTGGTCAGCGGGGTGCTCGAGGACGAAGGCTATACCGTGCGCACCGCGGCGGACAGCAATGGCACCCTGGAGGCGATCGAGGAGCGGCGGCCGTCAATGGTCCTGCTCGATGTCTGGCTCCGCGGTTCGCGGCTCGACGGGCTGCAGCTGCTGCAGGAGATCAAGCGCCGCGATTCGACGCTTCCGGTGCTGATGATTTCGGGCCACGGCAATCTCGACACCGCCGTCGCCGCGGTGCGCGAAGGAGCGATCGATTTCATCGAAAAGCCGTTCCAGGCCGAACGCCTGATTTACCTCGTCAACCGGGCGACCGAAACCGATCGGCTGCGGCGGGAGAATGAGAGCCTTCGCCAGCAGGTCGGGCAGGAAGACCAGCTCCACGGCAGTTCGGTCGCGATCAACACCGTCCGCGCGACCCTCAAGCGGGTCGCTCCAACCGGTAGCCGGGTGCTGATTTCCGGGCCCGCCGGGGTCGGCAAGGAAATTGCCGCGCGGATGATCCATCAATGGAGCCCGCGCGGCCGCTCGCCGTTCATCGTGCTGTCGGCGGCGATGATGAGCCCCGACCGCATCGAAGAGGAATTGTTCGGATCGGAAACCGACGGCGCGATGCGCCCGGGCCTGCTCGAACATGCCCATGGAGGCACATTGTTCCTCGACGAAATCGCCGACATGCCATTGAACACGCAGGCAAAAATCCTCCGCGTTCTGACCGACCAAAGCTATCAGCGAGTCGGCGGTCAGCGCCCGGTCAAGGTCGATGTGCGGGTCCTGTCGGCGACCTCGCGCAATCTTCAGGACGAGATTGCGGCGGGGCGTTTCCGTGAGGATCTGTTCTACCGCCTCAATGTCGTCCCGGTGCGTCTGCCACCCTTGCGCGAGCGGCGCGAAGACATTCCCGAACTGGTCAGCCATTTCCTCGCCCGGATCGCCGCCGAGCGGCGGATGACCAGTCCGACCATCACCGAGGAAGCCATGGCCGCTCTCCAGGCGCATGAATGGCCGGGCAACATCCGGCAATTGCGCAATGTCATCGAGCGCACCTTGATCCTGTCGCCGGGCGACCGCGCGCAATGCATCGAGGTCGACCTTCTTCCGCCGGAAATCCTCGAAGGGCAGAGCCGGATGGCGGGCAATGCCGCAATGGCGATCATGGGCAGCCCGCTGCGCGAGGCGCGCGAAAGCTTCGAGCGCGAATATCTGCGGATCCAGATCCGGCGTTTTTCCGGCAACATCTCGCGCACCGCGACGTTCATCGGAATGGAGCGCTCGGCCCTTCACCGCAAGCTCAAGGCGCTCGGGATCGGCGACAAGCGCGAAGGCGAAGAATAGGACACGACCTGAACAATTTCGACGGCAATGGCGCGATGGAGGTCGCACGCGGGGAACGGGCGATCGTCGTCGTCCCCGAACTGCCGCGCGAACGCGGGCGGCGGTCGGGCGAAGCGCGGCTCGAGGAAGCGCAAGGGCTGGCTGAAGCGATCGGGATCACCGTCGTCGCAAGCCGCGGCTTTCGCGTTCGAGCCGTCCGTTCGGCGACCTTGCTGGGCAAGGGCCAGGTCGAGGAAGTCGCCGAATTGGCCAAAGCCAATGACGTCAAATTGCTGATTGTCGACAGCGCCTTGACTCCGGTTCAGCAGAAAAACCTTGAGCAGGAGGTCGGGGCGAAGGTCATCGACCGGACCGGCCTTATCCTCGAGATATTCGGCGAGCGCGCTGCGACGGCTGAAGGGCGGATGCAGGTCGAACTGGCGCATCTCGACTATCAGGCTGGCCGTCTGGTGCGCAGCTGGACCCACCTCGAGCGCCAGCGCGGCGGTTTCGGCTTTCTCGGCGGCCCCGGCGAAACCCAGATCGAGGCCGATCGCCGCCTGATCCGTGACCGGATGGCGAAGATCAAGCGCGAACTCGACCAGGTCAAGCGAACGCGCACGCTGCACCGCGACCGGCGCCGGCGCGCGCCGTGGCCGGTGGTCGCGCTGGTCGGCTACACCAACGCCGGCAAGTCGACCCTGTTCAACCGCATGACCGGCGAGGACGTGTTCGCCGAAAACCTGCTGTTCGCGACTCTCGATCCGACCATGCGTGACGTCAGATTGGCGGGGTTCGACAAGGTCATCGTGTCGGACACGGTCGGGTTCGTGTCCGATCTTCCGACCGAGCTGATCGCTGCTTTTCGAGCGACGCTTGAGGAAGTGGCCTCGGCCGACCTCCTGATCCACGTCCGCAACATGGCTCATCCCGACCGCGAGGCGCAGCGCGACGATGTGGTCGACGTATTGGCGTCACTCGGCCTCGGCGCGGAGGAGGGGGGTCCGCCGCGGATCGAGGGCTGGAACAAGCTTGACCTGCTCGACCCCGAGGAGCGCGAGCGCTTGACCGGCGAGGCCGCCCGGCGCGATGATGTCGTTCCGATCTCGGCGCTGACTGGCGAGGGGATCGACGCCCTCAAGGAGCGGGTCGCCGAAGCCTTGCGCAAGGGCGAGCAGGTCCACGACATCCGCCTCGGCGCCAGCGAAGGCGGCAAAATCGCCTGGCTTCACGCGCGCGGCGAGGTGCTCGACCAGCATATGGAGGATGACGAAGTCGCGATGTCGGTTCGGCTATCGCCCGAAAATTGGGCCCGGTTTCAGTCGGGCTTGCCGGCCTGAGCACGCTTGGCGGCGACCCACAGCGCCTCCTTCTGATCCAGGCTCATCGCCTCGAACCCGGCTTCTCCCTCGATCGCTCGAAAGCGGGTTTCGAACTTTCGATTGGCTTGGCACAACGCGGCTTCCGGTTCGATATTGAGATGCCGTGCGAGGTTAACCACCGCGAATAAGAGATCGCCCAGTTCCTCGAACTGCCGCTGGTGTTCGGTTTCGGCGTCAAGCTCGGCCAGCTCTTCATCCACTTTCGTCCGCGGTCCCGATGGATCGGGCCAGTCAAAGCCGGTGCGCGCCGCCCGCCGCTGGAGCTTGGCCGCGCGTTCAAGTGCCGGAAGCGCCAAAGCGACCCCGGCTAGCGCGCTGGGATCCTTCGACTTTGATCGTTCCGCTGCCTTGATCTCTTCCCATCCGGGACTGCTGTCAGCACTGCTGAAAATGTGCGGGTGGCGACGCTCGAGCTTGTCGCAAACCCGCTCCATGACGTCAGCGAGCCCGAAATGGCCGGCTTCAGCCGCCATTTGTGCGTGAAAAACCACCTGGAGCTGAAGATCGCCGAGCTCATCGGCCAGCGCATCCATATCGTCGCGCTGGATGGCGTCGGCAACTTCATAGGCTTCCTCGATCGTGTAGGGGGCGATCGATGCGAAATCCTGCGCGCGATCCCAGTCGCAGCCCGACACGGGGTCGCGCAGCCGCTCCATGATCGCGGCCAGGCGCTCCAGACCGGACGACGCACTCATCGAGGGGCCTCCAGGGGTGCGATCCGCGGCCTATCTGAAAGTATGATAATATGCATTATGTAAAGTTTACCACCAGGCTCACGGGACCATCACCAGCCAGCGCCCCTCGACCCCCCAACGGCTGAGGCTCGACAGGAAGTTCATTCCGAGCACGTTGAGATTATCGTTGTCGGCGACCTGGATCGCCATATCACGGCGCTCGATGCCGCCGACCGCGATCGTGTCGACCCGGCCCGAAGCGACCCGGATAATACCGTTGCCGGTGCGGACCATCTGGTCGCGCTGCGGCGAAATCCTGATTCCGGCGCCTTTCGCGGTTGCTCGATCGACCGTGGTCATGGTCGCTCCGCTATCGATCAGGAACTTCACTTCATGCCCGTTGAGCGAACCGATGATCCAGAAATGGCCGTCGATAGCCATTGGGATGCGGGTTTCTTTGCCCTGGACCACCGGTCCGCCGAGCGCTTCGGCCTTGAGCCGCTGCGCCACCCAGCCAAAATCGTCGCGGAAGGTGAACAGGACGAAACCGGCACCGAAGATCGCCACCCAGGCGAGCAGCATCTTGAGCAATTTGGCGAGCGGTTCGCGCCGCGACATGAGCACGCCGAGCATCAGCATCACCGCTATCAGCAGGTACACGCCGCCCAACATGGTGTCGTTCGCCATCAGACGGCGATTTCCAGCCCGTCATGGGCCGGCGCCGCCCAATCGGGCAATTCGCGCAATAAGGTCGCATAATCCAGGCCATTGCCCATGTGGGTCAGATAAAGCTGTCCGACCTTGCAGTCACGCGCCCAGCCGAGCACCGCGTCGAGATGGGCATGGGTCGGATGCGGACTGCGCGTCAGGCAATCGGCAATCCAGATGTCGGCGCCTTCGTACAAGGCTGCCATGTCGTCGGTGAACGCATTGAAATCTATCCCATAAGCGACCGACCTTCCGTCCTCTTCGAAGCGCATTCCAAGAGTCGAGATGGAGCCGTGGGGCTGGTCCACGAACCGCGCGGTGGCACTGCCTACGGCAAGTTCATCGCCGATCGGCCTGGCTTCGGCGATCGGACGATAGAAATCCGACTGGGCAAAGGCGTAAGCGAAGCGCTGTTTGACCGCCTTGAGGGTGGCGGCGCGCGCGTAGATCGGCACCGGCCCCCCGATCTTGGCTGACAGCGGGCGCAGATCGTCGATTCCGTGAACATGGTCGCCGTGATCATGGGTGACGATCAGGCCGTCGATCTGGCTGACGTCAGCAGCGAGCAATTGGGTGCGCAGGTCCGGCCCGCAATCGACCAATATCCGGGCGCCGTTCGCTTCGACCAGGATCGACGAGCGCAGCCGGCGGTTGCGCGGTTCGGCGGGATCGCATTGACCCCAGTCATTGCCGATCTTGGGCACTCCGGTCGATGTCCCGCACCCCAGGATCCTGACCTTCACGCAGCGGCCTTGCCGAACAAGCGGAAGAAGTTGGCGGTGGTGGCATCGGCCAGTGAGTCGGGCGTTTCATCGCGCAAATTGGCGACGAAAGCGGCAGTGTCGGCGACGAACGCGGGCTCGCACGTCTGGCCGCGGTTGGGAACGGGCGCGAGGAAGGGCGAGTCGGTTTCCACCAGAAGCATGTCCTGGGGAATGAATTTCGCGGTTTCCTGAAGGTCCTGCGCGTTCTTGAAGGTGACGATGCCCGATAGCGACACGTAAAAACCGAGGTCGAGCCCGATGCGTGCAAGCTCGGCCGAACCGGTGAAACAGTGCAGTACGCCGGCCACGCCCCCTCCCTGCCCGACGGCCGACCTCAGGATTTGGGCGGTATCGTCTTCGGCGTCGCGGGTGTGGATGACGAGCGGCAATCCGGTCGCCCGCGCCGCCTCGATATGCGCTTCGAACCGCTCGCGCTGGGCGCCGCGGTCGGACTTGTCGTAATAATAATCGAGTCCACATTCGCCGATGGCGACGACCTTGGGGTGATCCGCGCCCTCGATCAGCGCGGCGGCGCCGAGGTCGGGATGGGCGTCGGCCTCGTGCGGGTGAACTCCGACGCTCGCCCAGACGTCGGGATTGCGTTCCGCAGTAGCGATGATCGCGCCCCATTCGCTTTGCCGCGTCGAAATATTGAGGAATCCGGCCACGCCCCGCGCCCGGGCGGCGTCGAGCACCTCGTCCTGGCGCTCGACCAGCCCCTCGTAATTGAGGTGGCAATGGCTGTCGATCAGCCTCATTGCGGATCCCCCTCCTCCAGCTCGAGCCGGGGGAAGAGCGCAAGCGGCTGGGCAATCGGCTGGCCGTTGTCGCCGGCGGCGATCGCGGCGAGGAGCCGAGCGGAGGATTCGGGGATGACTGGAGCGATTCCCAGAGCCAGTTGACCGATGGCCGCGGCCAAAGTCCCAAGAACCGCCGTCATGCGCTCGGGATCGGTCTTGCGCAGCGCCCACGGCGCCATTGCATCGACATAGGCATTGCACGCGAAGACCGCCTTCATCCACGCTTCAATCCCGACGGAAAAAGCGTATTTTCCAAATGCTTGCGGCATATCGTCGGCGCAGGCCGAGCGGACCGTCGCAAGCAGTTCCAGGTCTTCCGCCGCTTCACCCGCTGCGGGTATGATCCCGTCCAGATTCTTGAAGATCATCGACAAGGTACGCTGGGCGAGATTGCCGAAGCTGTTTGCAAGCTCGGCATTGGCGCGGGTGACGATCGCTTCGGCGCTATAGCTTCCGTCCTGGCCGAACGGCACTTCGCGGAGCAGGAAATAGCGCAAGGCATCGACTCCGAAGCGTTTCGCGAGGACCATCGGGTCAACGACATTGCCGACGCTTTTCGACATCTTTTCGCCGCGGCTGAGGAGGAAGCCGTGGCCGAATATCTGTTTGGGAAGCGGGATTCCCGCCGACATCAGGAAGGCCGGCCAATAGACCGCGTGGAAGCGGACCACGTCCTTGCCGATCAAATGGACTGCCGCAGGCCAAAATTCGCGCCACAATTCGGTGTCGTCGGGATAGCCGAGGCCGGTGATGTAATTGGTCAAAGCATCGAGCCACACGTACATGACGTGGCCGGTGTCCGAGCCGTCGCTGTCCGGCACCGGAACGCCCCAGTCGAAGCTGGTGCGCGAGATGCTGAGGTCCTTGAGGCCGCCCTCGACGAAGCGGAGGATTTCATTGCGGCGGCTGTCGGGCTGGATGAACTCGGGGTTGGCGGCATAATGGTCGAGCAACCGCTGCTGGTAGTCCGACAATCTGAAAAACCAGCTGGCTTCCTCGGTCCATTCGACCGGAGCGCCGTTCGGCGACAGTTTTTCGCCCCCCTCCCCGTCGATCAGCTCCGATTCCTCGTAAAAGGCTTCGTCGCGAACCGAATAAAAGCCGGCGTAGCTGTCGACGTAGAGGTCCCCCTTCTCCGCCATTGCGGTCCAGATCGCTTGGCTGGCGCGATAATGATCGTCCTCCGACGTCCCGATAAAACGATCATAGGATACATTAAGAGTGTCGCACATATCTTTGAACAATAACGACATCTTTTGTGCGTAAATGCGTGGCTCGGACCCCTCTGCACGCGCCGCCTGGGCCATTTTGAGGCCATGCTCGTCGGTCCCGGTCTGGAAGCGCACGTCGCGCCCCTGCGAGCGCATGAACCGGGCGATGGCGTCGGCGGCGATCGCCTCATAAGCGTGACCGATGTGCGGCGGCCCATTGGGATAGCTGATCGCGGTCGTGATGTAGAAGGGCTCGGCCATGGCCCGTGCCCTAGCGGGGCCGGCCTAGCGCTTCAAGGAAGGCGAAGCCGAGATGCTGGCGAGATAGCCGCCCATCTGGAACACCGTGGCCGCCGGATCGAGCGAGACCCGCGGCGCGATCGCGGCGAGTTCGCGCGCCTTGGCATAAGCATCGAGCGCGCGCTCGCGCTTGCCGCCGTCGAGCTGGCGCGCTTCGCGGGCAATCATCGCCGGAACGAAATCGAGGAAGGCGGCATATTTCTCCGCCGAGCCTTTCTTGCCCAGCTCATTGGCCAGTTCCGACCGTCTGGCGTTGGTCGGGTCACCGTCGCGCAGGATCGCAAGCGCCGAATCCTCGAGTTTGGCGAGCCCCAATTGGCTGAACGCCAGCGCCCGGCTGACCGATCCGCCGGCCATTGCGATGACCCGGCGGCGCTCGGAATCGCTCCCGGAACCAGTGTCGCGATCCAGGATCGACGCCATGACGTCATCGTCAAGTGTCTGGAAATCAAGCCTTATGCTGCGCGACCTAATCGTCGGAAGCAATTTGCCCGGAGCGTTGCTGACGAGGAAGATAATGGTGTTGGGGGGCGGCTCTTCAAGCATTTTCAGAAGAGCATTGGCGGCCGGCCCTTCAAGATCGTCAATGCTGTCGATGACCGCGATCCGCCAGCCGGACATGGCGGCCGACATGCCCATGAAATGGCCGAGCTCGCGGATTTGCTCGATCTTGATGCCGCGGTTCAGATTGCCAGTCTTTTCGTTCGTCACACGCTCGATCCAGCGCATGTCGGGATGGCTTGCGGCATTGATCAATTTGACCATCGCATGGTCAGCCGGACATTCGAGCAGGGGCAGGTCGAAGGCCGGGCCCGCCGCCTCGGCCAAAACGCGCCGCGCCGCCGCCCCAGCGAAGCTCGCCTTGCCGACGCCCTTGGGACCGGCGAGCAACCAGGCATGGTGGACTTTGCGCGTCGCCCAGGCGGCGGCGAACTGGGTTACTGCGCGGTCCTGGCCCAAAATAGCCGTGGCGCTCATGGCAGCAGGTCCGCAATTGCGTCCACCAGGCGCCTGGTGACCTCTTGCTGGCTGCCCGACGCGTCGATGATCCGCACCCGCTCCGGTTCTTCCGCAGCGATCAGCCGAAATGCCAGATCGACCTTCTGGTGATAGGCTTCGGGCCGGCCGCCGATGCGGTCGCTGCCGTCGTCATCGCGGGCCCGCGCCCGGGCACCGCCTTGCGCCAGTGCCAGGATCAGCGTTCGATCCGGAAACCACTCGTCGATCCCAAAGGCATTGATCGCCCGAACCGCTTCGATTCCAAGGTCGCCCGCACCGCCCTGATAAGCCAGCGAACTGTCGACGAACCGGTCCGACAAGACCCATTTGCCGGCCACGATCGCCGGCCGGATCACCTTGTCGACATGGTCGGTTCGAGCAGCGGCGAACAACAAGGCTTCCGCCTCGGCGCTCCAGCGGTCGTCTTCTCCGCTCAACAACAAGCCGCGGATGGCCTCCGCACCGGGACTCCCGCCGGGTTCGCGCGTTTCAACCACCTCTACGCCGCGTCGGCGCAGTTCCTCTGCGAGCGCTCGGACCTGGGTCGATTTGCCGGCCCCCTCCCCGCCTTCGAGGCTGATGAATTTTCCGCGCATATCCTTTTAGTACCCCTGCGAAGGCAGGGGTCCAGTCCGCTGCCACCGGCAGCGCTTTCGCGCTGGTCTGGGCTCCTGCCTTCGCAGGAGCACTATGCGAGCCCCAGCATTTGCTTCAGCCCGATCCATGCGCGGCCGAAGAAACCGGCTTTGGCGACATCTTCGCCGGCGATCAGCGGCATGACCTGCTCGCCCGAATCGCTGGTGGTGACGACCAGATCGGCGACATGATCGCCCTTGCGGATCGGCGCCGCGAGCGGGCCCTGGTAGCGAATTTTCGTAGCGACGATCTTCGACAGCACACCCGCCGGCATGGTCACCGAATAGGCCCGCGGAGTGACCAGCGGCACGTCGCTGTCCGACCCCAGCTGGACCTTCGCGCTGCCGATCGCCTGGCCCGCCTTGTACAGCGGCTTGGTCTGCCAGGCGTTGAAGCCCCATTGCATCAGCCGCACCGATTCCTCGATCCGCTGGTTGAAGCTGTCGAGCCCGGCGACGACCATGACCAGCCGGCGGCCATTTTGTTCGGCCGATCCGGTAAAGCCATAGCCGGCTTCGTCGGTGTGGCCGGTCTTGAGCCCGTCGGCGCCGGGGACCCGCCCGAGCAAGGGGTTGCGATTGGCCTGGGTGATGTCCTTGCCCGAACCCAGGGTCTTGCCCCAGGTGAACTGCGTCTGGCCGTAAAATTTGCGATAGAGATCGGGGTAATTTTCGAACTCGGCTCGGGCCAGTGCGGCAAGATCGCGCGCTGTGACATAGGTCCGCCCCTCGTCCGGCCAGCCGTTGGAATTGCCGAAATGACTGTTGGTCAGGCCGAGCCTCTTGGCATTGTCGTTCATGACATTGGCGAAGGCTTCCTCGGTCCCGGCGATGCACTCGGCCAGGACGACCGACGCGTCATTGCCCGACAGAGTGACGATTCCGTGGAGCAGGTTTTCGACGCTGACCTGTTCGTTGGGCGACAGGAACATGGTCGAGCCCGCCGCCGGGCCATGCCATTTCTGCCAGGTTTCGGGCCGAACGACGCACATCCGGTCGAGCTTGAGATCGCCCTGCTTGATCAGCTCGAACGCCACGTTGGTGGTCATCATCTTGGCCATCGATGCGGGTGGCATGCGCTGGTCGGCGTTCTTGTCGAGCAGCACCGCCCCGGACGAAAGATCGATCAGGAAGGCGTTTCGAGCCGGGGTTTCGAAGGGCGGCGCGGTCGCCGAGGCGGCGGCTGCGATCAATGCTGATGTGGCAAGTGCGAACAAGCGGACTGGAGTCATGACGAACGGTGGTTCCTGATCTCGGCGATGGCGGATGCCCCTTCCTATCGCCGAGTGATGGCGTCCGCCAGAACCCCGACCGACATGGCGTAAAAATTCGAGCAATTATAATCGAGGATGGCGCGGTAATTGG
The DNA here is from genome assembly GCA_040390365.1 of Pseudomonadota bacterium. GTDB lineage: Bacteria > Pseudomonadota > Alphaproteobacteria > Sphingomonadales > Sphingomonadaceae > Sphingomicrobium. Next base: position 19,824 of record JAZJYM010000001.1, read on the forward strand.
CGGTCAGCAAATAGCCATTCGAATAGGGACCGTCGGGCTCGAGCAGGAAAGCGAGCTCCCCCTCGGGCAGGGACCGGCCGACCGGAGTCACGCCGAGCGAGCGCCATTCACGCATCGACAGCCAGCGGCTGTGGCGCCGGAACACCTGGGGACAGCGCGGCGCAGTGACCCGCGACACGATCGCCTGGCGATTGATCGTCGCCGGCACCCGCACCGCCACGCCCCACGGCACGTTCGGTTTCCACCCGGCGTCGCGCAGATACATTGCGATCGAGGCCAGACCGTCGAGTTCGTTGCTCCAGATGTCGGCAAAACCATCGCCATCGCCGTCGGCGCGCAGGCGCAGAGCGACCGAGGGCATGAACTGCGGGTAGCCGGTGGCCCCTGCCCAGCTGCCCTTCATCCGCCAGCGCGGAACGCCCTGGTCAATCAGCTTCAGCGCGGCGATGAATTCGCTTTCGAAGAAGTCGCGGCGCCGCCCGTAATAGCCGAGGCTGGCCAGCGCTTCGAGCAGATCGTAGCCGCCGGTGACCTGCCCATAGCTGGTTTCATGGCCCCAGATCGCCATTAGCACTCCGCTATCGACCCCGGTGCGTTGCTCGAGGCCGCGCAGCGAGCTGTAATGGTCCGAATAATTGCGTTGCCCGCGGCTGATCATCGACGGCGTGACGTGACGACGGAGGTAGGGGGAGATCATCGAAATGGTCCCACCGCTGCTCGCCGCGCCAGGTTCGGTCGCTTCCATCCGAATCGCCGTCTGGTTGACCGACATGGCGGGAACATAAGCGGCGACGGTCTGCGGCCGGACGCCCTTTTGGCGGGCGAGAATTGCGAGGCGCAGCTTGTACGTCGTCCACGGGTCGCTCGCCGATTGCGCGAACGCCGACGACTGGCTGGTCATGCTCGGCCCGCCAATCCCGACCAATGCCGCCAGCATCCCAACCCACAGCCAGTTCGCCAGAATCTTCACGCTCACTCCTTGCCTTGTCATCGAGGCTATGACGGAAAGCGCATCAAGCGCCAGCAAGTTCACCGCGCGACTTGCACGTTCCGCCCTGCCGAGCGATAGCGCTGGCCGATCCAGCGACCGCGGAGAGGTGGCCGAGTGGTTTAAGCGACCGGCGACTGGCCAGCCGGGGGCTGGACATCAAGCCGGACGGTCGTAGACCGCTGCCCGGCACCAATGCGGAGAGGTGGCCGAGTGGTTTAAGGCAGCGGTCTTGAAAACCGCCGTAGGCGAAAGCTTACCGTGGGTTCGAATCCCACCCTCTCCGCCATCCACCGGTCTATGCCAGCAAACGCTCCTAGATCAGGAACGGCAGGGCAACGCCTGCAATGCCAACTATTATCGCTAAGGGGCCGAGCCACCACTGATTGTCATTCCAAACGGCAAGCATCCTTTGCGTCCGCGTCAGCACAACCGCTGGGCCGGCATCAGGCAGGGCAAGCTTTAAGGCGTCTGCCTGCGCCTGAATATGAGTCTCACTTAGTCCCTCCCAACGTCCCGCATCATCTTCGGGCGGGAATTTGGTGCCATCTCCCCGCAGAATGCGATCTTTCTTGGTCGCTGCCCTCCTGATTGACAGCACGAACGAAACGAGTTGCCCGGCACATTTATCGATGGCCCGAAGGGCTGTGGCTCGATTGTAGTTCCTGACCTCGGTATCCACCCATGCGAGTTGGTCAGCGACGTCCTTGCGAACACCTTTAACGAGGTTATCCCAGAAGAAATGTCGCGGCGTTCCCCAAAAAGCGACCGAGCTGAGGCGGGTGTGGCAACCGTCGAACGTATCGATTTCTACACCTCGCTCACTGCCGATGTGGTGCCATTTGGCTAGCCAGCGGTGAAATGATTCGCGACGCTCATCCAACCGCGCTTTCAAGTGTGATGCTGTAGGGGTCACGCGGTAAGAGTAACGCCAGCAACGCAGAAATAAATGTGATATCGTGCATTAATGCGGTTGCAGGTCGCCAGTCTCAAGCAACGCCTCTTTCCGGCAGAGTGGCGCGCCCGCTGCCTCGAAATGCTCGACCACGCCGACAGCGTCTTCGGGGATGAGATTTGTTGGCGCACCCTGAAGGAGCAGGTTCGCAGAGGAGTATTGCTCACGAAAGGTGACAAAGTGGCCAAGTTCGCGACCAACGATTTGGATGCAGCGAACCTCGTTTTAGATTTGATTGCACGCATGTCGGAGCGGCAAGTCACCTTCGGCGAGAACCACATCTACCGCGGCGTTCTGAGCTTCACCGGCAAGTCTTATCGGTCGATTGCCGAGATTGCCCTGCACGAGATGCATGAAAATGAGGCGTTGGACTACGATGAACTGGAGGAGCGATTGGAGCAGATTGACGAGGCTGTGAAAGCTGCCGGTTGAATCGAGGAGGGGCAAATGTTCGGCTTCGGTAAGCGACAGTCAAAAGCTGACGCCGCAGTCGCGGTGCTGGACGACGCAATCGTGCTGGCGTCGGAAAGGTGGCAGTTCGTCTGCGACAAGGTGCCTTACCGAGCTGATATAGAACTGGTCGACCAAATCTCGGCGTTCACCGTTCCGTTCTATGAGGGTGCCCGAAAAACCTTCCCTGCTCTAAGGGACGCACCAGACTGGCTGCTGCTGCTGGTTGTCGCAAAGGGCGTCGAGCGCTCTGGGACGCACTCTCGAGCAGAGGTCGAGCAGGCGCTGGGCGTGAGACTCCCGGACTGACTGGCAGCGCCGCGTACGAGGGGTTTACAAGCGTCAGCTAAGTCGAGCGGAGCGCAACCCGTACAGCCCGGCAAATTGGGTGCTGTGGGCATCCGTCGCTGCGGGCGTACGGCGCCTCATCTTACAGTCGGACGCTCGATCTGAGAGGCTGGAGGTTTGTCTTCTGACGATCCCCAACCGCATCAATCCCGATCCCGACATCTTCGAATACCGGTTTCGCAACAGCCATGCCCGCGTCCAGCTGTCCTACAAACTGAGCTTCGGCGGCGGCGGGGTGGCGAAGTAAGCGCTTAACGGCTAGGGAGCGCGCCACCACTCTTTTGCCAAGGAAATGACGCCGTGGGCGAGCCCAAAATCCTGCCGTTCGACTGGCAGGACCCGTTCGATCTCAATCACCAATTGACCGACGAGGAGCGGCTCGTCCGCGACACCGCCGAGGGCTATGCGCAGGACAAGCTTCTGCCGCGGGTCACCAGCGCCTATCTCGACGAGCGCTTCGACCGCGAGATCATGACCGAAATGGGCGAACTCGGCCTGCTCGGGGCGACCATTTCGCCCGAGCTTGGCGGCGCCGGTTTGGGCTACGTCAGCTACGGCCTCATCGCCCGTGCGGTCGAGCGGGTCGACAGCGGCTATCGCTCGGCCATGTCGGTCCAGTCGAGCCTCGTGATGCACCCGATCAATGCCTATGGCAGCGACGAGCAGCGCTCCAAATATCTGCCCAAGCTGGCCAGCGGCGAATGGGTCGGCTGCTTCGGCCTGACCGAACCCGATGCCGGATCGGACCCCGGCGGAATGCGCGCCCGAGCGCAAAAGATCGACGGCGGCTATCGGCTCAAGGGATCCAAGATGTGGATCACCAATTCGCCCATCGCCGACGTGTTCGTGGTGTGGGCGAAATCCGACGCTCATGACGGCAAGATCCGCGGCTTCGTGCTCGACAAAGGAACCAAGGGCCTGACCGCGCCCAAGATCAAGGAAAAGCTGAGCCTCCGCGCCTCGATCACCGGCGAAATCGTCATGGACGATGTCGAGGTCGGCGAGGATGCCCTGCTCCCCAATGTCGAGGGCTTGAAGGGTCCGTTCGGCTGCCTCAACCGCGCTCGCTACGGCATCGCCTGGGGCTCGATGGGCGCGGCCGAGGCGTGCTATTCCGCGGCGCGTCAATATACGCTCGACCGTAAGCAATTCGGGCGGCCCCTCGCCGCGACCCAGCTGGTCCAGCTCAAGCTCGCCAACATGGCGACCGAGATCAGCCTTGGCCTGCAGGCGGCGCTTCGGGTCGGGCGGCGGATGGAGGATGGCGAGCTGGTCCCCGAAGCGGTCAGCCTGATCAAGCGCAACAATTGCGGCAAGGCGCTGGATATCGCCCGGATCGCCCGCGACATGCACGGCGGCAACGGCATCAGCGCCGAATTCCACGTTATGCGCCACGCCGCCAACCTGGAAACCGTCAACACCTACGAAGGCACCCACGACGTCCACGCTTTGATCATGGGCCGGGCAATCACCGGAATTGCCGCTTTCTAGGAGCCCGCGGAGGCGCTAGACCCGTTCGCACGCGACGCGAGAGGGCATTCACATGACTATTTGGATCATCATTGGCATCATCGTCCTGGCGGTGCTGTTCGTCGTCGGCCTCTACAACCGGCTGGTGCGCCTGCGCGCCTTGGTCAAGGAAGGGTTCAGCGGGATCACCGTCCAGCTGCGGCGGCGGGCCGACCTCATTCCCAACCTCGTCGAGACGGTGAAGGGCTATGCAAGTCACGAAAAATCGACGTTCGAGGCGATAACCGAGGCGCGCGCGCAAATGGCTGGGGCAAGCGGGAACAGCGTTGCCGCGACTGCTGCTGCTGATGCCTCGATGACCGGGTTGATCGGTCGGCTGTTCGCGGTTGCCGAGGCCTATCCGGAGCTTCGAGCGAGTGAAAACTTCCAGCAGCTGCAAAGCGAGATTTCGGCGATCGAGACCGAGCTTCAGTCGGCGCGGCGTTACTACAACGCCACCGTTCGCGACCTCAACACCGCAATCCAGAGCTTTCCGTCGGTGCTGATCGCCCGGCCCATGGGCTTTGCCGAGGAGCCTTCCTACGAAGACCCCGACGCGGCGATCCAGAGTGCCCCCAAGGTTTCGTTCGACCAGCCGGCGGCCTGACCATGACTGTCGCCTGGCGCGCGATCGCCGCGGCGCTCGTCTTGTTGTGGACCGCGACCGCCGCCGCGGCCGAAGAGCGCATCCTCAATTTCGACAGCGTCATCGCGGTCCAGAAAAATGGCTCGCTCGACGTCAATGAAACGATCCGGGTCAACGCCGAGAATAACCAGATCAACCACGGCATCTACCGCGATTTCCCGACCCGCTACACGATCCCCAATGGCGGCAAGATGAAGGTCGGCTTTACCTTCCTCGATGCCACGCTCGACGGCCAGCCGGTCGACCATGCCGAGGAATCGCGGGGCAATGGAGTGCGCATCAAGCTCGGTTCGGCCGACAGCTACGTCACCCCTGGCGAGCATTCCTATCGCCTCCACTACACGGTCGATCGCGAGCTCGGATTCTTCAAGGATTACAACGAACTCTACTGGAACGTTACCGGCAATGGCTGGGTCTTCCCGATCGAGCATGCAAGCGCGACCATCACCCTCCCCTCGGCCGCGAAGTTCGGCCAGCGTTCGGCCTATACCGGCGCTCAAGGCTCGACCGCGACCAACGCAGGGGTGGTCGAGGAAAGCGATCGCTCGATCCGCTTTGAAACGACTGCGCCGCTGGGGTCGTTCGAAGGCCTGACCGTCGCTGCCGCCTTCCCCAAGGGCGTGGTCGACGAGCCCAGCGCGAACCAGAAATTGGGCTGGTTCTTCGCCGATTTGCTGCCGATGATCGCCGCCTTCCTGGGATTGCTCGGGATTACCGGCTTTCTCTATTATGTGTGGAAGCGCGTCGGTCGCGATCCGCGCGCGGGCACGGTCGTTCCGATATTCTCGCCGCCCGACGACATGAGCCCGGCGGCGATGCGCTATGTGCTGAAACAAGGCTTTGACAATCGCGCCTTTGCAGCGGCGATCGTCGATGCCGGGGTCAAGGGCCATGTGCGGCTGGTCGAGGACAAGGGCTTTCTGTTCTTCGGCGGCGACAAATATATCGAAGGCGTGGTTCCGTCGGCGACCAGCGTGCCGCTGGACAAAGCCGAGCAAACCGCGATTTCGGCATTGGTTTCGCCGGGCGAGAAGATCGAGCTCGACAACAAGAATCATGCGACCTTCAGCGCCGCGAAAACCGCGATCGAGGAAGCGTATAAGACCCGCTTCGACGATCGCGCGTTCAAACGCAATTACGGCTGGGCAGCGGTTTCGATCCTGGTTTGGTTGGCCGCCGCTTATCTCACCGCGCTGGCGATCGTCCTCGCCGAAGGGCTTGCGCCCGGCTACCTGCAATTGGTGCCCTTGCTTGCCATTGGCACAGCGGCGTGGCTGCATTTCCTGCCAAAGACCAAGCACTCGACCGCGGTCAGCTGCGCCCTCGGCCTGGTTGGACTTGCATTGCTGGCGGTGGCCGGAATCACGGCCATGACGACCATCGGCCTCGCGCTGAATTCCGGCCGCTGGCAAGCCATCCTCGTCATCCTCGCGGGTCTTCCGCTGGCTCTATCGTCGTTCTTCTGGATCAGCGCGCCGACTCCGGAAGGGCGCGCGTTGCTCGACAAGATCGCGGGCTTCAAACAATATCTGTCGATCACCGAGCGCGAGCGGCTCGACCGGATGCAAGCGCCCGCGGACACGCTCCAGACCTTCGAGCGCTTCCTGCCTTATGCCATCGCCCTGGAAATCGAGAATCGCTGGGCCGACCGCTTCGCCGGCCAGCTGGCAGCGGCCGCTGCGGCAGCCAGCGCCGGGAGCCAGCAAGGTTTCCTGTGGTATTCGGGATCGCACAGCCCGTGGACCGACGTCGGCGGGTTTACCAATTCGATTGGCAGTTCGCTGTCGAGCAGCATTTCCTCGGCCTCGACCGCGCCGGGATCGTCGAGCGGATCGGGCGGCGGCGGGTCATCGGGCGGTGGCGGCGGTGGTGGCGGCGGCGGCGGCTGGTAATGGGACCCCGTCAAAGTGATACTTTGATGGGAGCCTAATCAGCCCCAGGATGGCCGGCGCAGCACTATGGTCGGATCGCCATGATAGGTCGTCTCGTGGACGGGCTCGAACCCCAGCTTCCGGGCGAGCTTGATCGAGGGTTCGTTGGCCGGCGCGATGATCGCCCAGATTTGGGTCGGCGCAAGATGAGTTTGGGCCCAGTCGAGCACGGCCCGGCACGCTTCGCCGGCCACGCCCTGCCCGTGCGCCTCGGTCGCGAAGATCCAGCCCATTTCCGGATCGTTGGCGAATTGCGGGTCAAGATCGCGCCAGGCGGTGAACAGAGCGGCCATTCCAAGCAGCCGGCCGTCGCTTTTGCGTTCGACCGCCCAGCCGCCAAAGCCGTTGAGCTGCCAGCCGCCGACCGCCGCCATCAGCCGCCGCCAGCATTCCTCCATCCCCATCGGTTCGGGACCGAAGTGACGGAACACCGCTGGCTCCTGGAGGATGTTGAAATAGAGTTGGCGATCGTCCCTGCGCCAGGCACGCAGCCGCAAGCGCTCGGTCTCCAATGTCGGAGCCGAGGCGCCTGTACCTGTCACCCTTGGCTTAGGCGTCCTTCTTACCCAGGCTGAAGCCGCCGAAGCGCTTGTTGAAGCGCGCGACCTGGCCGCCTTCCTGAAGCTGGCGGCTGCCGCCAACCCAGGCCGGGTGAACCTTGGGATCGATGTCGAGGTGGAGCGTGTCGCCTTCCTTGCCCCAGGTCGAACGGGTCTGGAACTTGGAGCCGTCGGTCATTTCGACGTTGATCATATGATAATCGGGGTGAATTTCGGACTTCATCTTCAAGATTTCCCTGGATGTGCCGCTGGTTACCGACCAGCAGCCAAAGATTATGCGGCGCCCTTACAAGGCGGGCGGCAAAGTTGCAACCGGACCGGTCAGGCGGGTTGGGGCGTAGCTTCGCGAAGCGTCGGGACCAGTCGTTCCGCCAGCGCGAACCCGCCAAACAGCACAATGGCGTAAAACAGGTCGCCGGCCAGGCTGTTCTGGAAGAAGGGAAGCGCGGCTGCATAGCAGTCGGCGAGACCGGCAAGGCTGCGCGGATACATGCCGCTGCCCAGCCACACTCCGAAATTGCTGAGCGCGAAAAACAAAAGCGCGCTGGCCAAGGCACTGAGGCCGACCCGCAGCGGACCGCGGCTCCGCGACAAAGCGGCCAGGCCGATCGTCACGGCAATCGCGGTGCCGACATATTGGTAAATCATGCCGGGATAGAAACCGAGGATGATATCGCTCAGCGCAAGTGCCGCCAGCGGCGCCGCAAATGCCAAGGCGCGGCGCCCGACATAGGCACCGCTGAACAGCGCCATCGCGCCGATCGGCGTGAAATTGGGCGGATGCGGCACGAGCCGCAGCGCGGCGGCCGCAACGATGGCTAAAAGCAGGACGATCAGGCGGGTGCGATTGCTGGTCATTGGCACTGAATAAACCGGCAAGGCGCAATTTGACAGCCCGTCCGCGCGCCGCGTAGCACGATCCTCGATTGAGGTGCCGCCCACGGGTTTCGATCCGACGGGGGCGGTTAAAAGGGAAGCCGGTGCAAAGCCGGCGCTGTGCCCGCAACTGTAAGTGCCATCGGGGTTTCATGATCCCAATGGCGAAGTCAGGAACCTGCCCCGATCGGTCGTCCGTTTCTTCGGCCGGGACCAGCCGCGGAGCGTGGGCGGACCGTGACCTCAAGTCGCGGCACCCTCCGTGACGGCAATTGTCGTCCATGGAGGCTCCAATGCCCGTACCAATTACCACCGCCGATCAAATCGTCATCACCGCCTCGCGCGCTCCCCAGACCGAAACCGAGACCGCGGCCAGCGTCACCCTGATCGACCGCCAGCGCATCGAGCGCCTCGGCGAGCCCATGGTCCCCGCCCTTGTCCGCCTGACGCCGTCGGCCGCGGTCACCAGCATCGGTCCGGCCGGATCGCTATCGGAGGTCCGGATCAGGGGCGCTGAAGCCAATCATACCTTGCTGTTCATCGACGGGATCCGCGCCAATGATCCGGCGGCTGGCGATACGCCGCGCTTCGAACTGCTCAATTCCGACCTGGTGTCGCGGGTCGAAGTGGTTCGCGGACCGCAATCGGCTTTGTGGGGCGCGGATGCGATCGGCGGAGTCATCGCGATCGACGGCACCGATGCTCCGGGACTTGCCGCATCGAGCGAGGCCGGGAGCTTCGGTTTCCGCCGTGCCTCCATCGCTGGCGGGCTTGAAGGCGGCGGAGCGACATTATCGGCTGCCATCGGCTTTCAGCGCGCAGCTGGAATCGACAGTTTCGGAAGCCCTGGCGGCGACAAGGACGGCTTTCGCAATCTGTCCGGCCGGGTCCGGGCGACTTATGCCCTCGCACCGCAGGTGAAGATCGGAGCTTCCGGCTTTGTCCTCACCGGCCGAAGCCAGTTCGACGGTTATGATCCCATCAGTTTCGAACATCTGGACACGCTCGACAACAGCCGCAACCGTCTGGCCGCGGGCCGCTTGTGGGTCGAGGGTGGCAGCCTGACCTCGGACTGGACCGGGCACATCGCGCTGTCGACCCTGTCCTCGTCGAACCGCAACCTTCTCGGCAGCGACCCGGTCAACCGGACGAGCGGCAAGAGAACCAACGCCGAAGTGCAGGTCGAGCGGCGCTTTGCCACCGGGACGATCAACCATCGGCTGATCGCCGCGGTCGAAGTCGAGGAGGAGCGCTTCCATTCGCGCGATATCATCTATGGCGGCTTTTCCAACCAGGATCAGGACCGGTCGCATCACTCGCTGACCGTCGAATGGCGCGGCCAGGCGGGGCGCGTGAATGCCGATGTCGCGCTGCGCCGCGATGTCTTCAATCGGTTCAAGGACGCGACGACATTGCGCGCATCCGGGCGGGTCGACGTCGGTCGAGGATTTGCGATCGCGGCTTCTTATGGCGAAGGCATTGCCCAGCCGACCTTTTTCGACCTCTACGGCTTTTTTCCCGGAAACTTCATTGGCAATCCGTCGCTTAGTTCGGAAACCTCACGCGGGTTTGAAGCATCAATTCGCTACCGCAAGGGCGGCTTGAGCGCTGCGCTGACCGCTTTTCGTCAGCTCCTTCACGGCGAAATCGTCGATGTGTTCGATCCCCTCACCTTTCAATCCTCGACCGCCAATCGCGCGGGATCGAACCACCGCAGCGGGGTTGAGGGCGAAGTCGCCTGGGCGCCATCGGACCGCCTTCATCTGACCGCATACTATGCGTTCCTCCATGCCACCGAGCCCGATCCCTTATCCACCGGCCAGATGGTCGAACTGCGCCGCCCCAGGCACAGCGGATCGATCGCCGCCGATGGGGCGGTCGGCCGCTGGAGCTATGCCGCGTCCTTGGCCTATGTCGGTACGCATCGCGACCGGCGCGACAATTATCCCTATGATGTTCTGCGGTTGGGCAGTTACGCGCTGCTTGACGCGCGGATCGCTTATTCGGTCAGGCACAACATCGAAGTGTTCGCGCGCGGGTCCAACCTGCTCGGCCAGAAATATCAGGATAGCGCGGGCTATCGCACCGAAGGCACCGGCCTCTATGCCGGGGTCAGGCTGACGGCGGGTCGGCGATCATCGCCGTGAAACTGGCTTCGGCGGCAAGCTTGCCATTGACGCTGGCGCGACCGGCGAACTTGCACACGCTCGAGCGTTTCTGGACGAATTCGACGTCGAGCTGGAGGAGGCAGCCCGGTTCCACCGGAGCGCGGAACTTGGCGCCTTCAATGGCCATGAAATAGACCAATTTGCCGGTTCCCGCGAGGCCGAGGCTTTCGACCGCGAGCACGCCCGCGGCCTGAGCCAGAGCTTCGACGATGAGCACGCCGGGCATGATCGGCCGGCCGGGAAAATGCCCCTGGAAGAAGCCCTCGTTGATCGTGACCGCCTTGATGGCGGTGATCGAGACGTCCTTTTCGAGGCGCTCGACCCGGTCGACGAGCAGCATCGGATAGCGATGCGGCAGTGCCGCCATCACCTGCCAGACATCCAGCGTGGTGACGGCAGTGCTATCCGGTGCATCGCTCATCGCGGCTTAGCGGCCCTGCGGCGCCTGTTGGGCCTGCGCCGGCGCGGTGGTCACAAGCGATGGCAGGCTGGCGTTAAGCCCAGCGGTGACGTCGGCCGTCACGTCGATCGCGGCGGTGGTAGCGAGGGTCGCCCCGGCTTCGACCAATAGATTGGCGCCGCGACGCTGCATCACCTGCTGATAGATCGGCCCGAGCTTGGTTCCGATCTGCTGCTGGATATACTGCTGGTTGCGCTGGATTTCCTGCTGCTTACGGCTCAATTCGGCGGCACCCGATTGTTGCTTGGTCTGGAACGCCTTGATCCGCGCCTGGAGCGCTGCATCGGGCTGCTTTCCAGCAAGTGCGTCAATTGCCGCCTGGATCGACTGGGCCTCGGTCTTGAGCGGGCCTTCGAGCGCGGTTTCGCGGGCCGCGAGCGCGTTCGCCTGGGCCTTGAGCGTGGCCGCGGCCGATTTGCAGGCGGTGCAATCGGTGGTGACCTTGTCGAGATCGACGACCGCGACAACCGCTGCCGGAAGGGCCTGCGCCTGGGCGGCGGCGGGCGCGAGGAATGCGGCCGCCAGGGCAGCCGAAACGAGCAATTTTGTCATTAGAATGATGTTCCTACGTTGAAGCTAAACAATTTGGTTTTATCGCCGTCCTGCTTGAGGATGGCTCTGGCGAGATCGATACGGAGCGGCCCGAACGGCGACACCCAGTTAAAGCCGATGCCGATCGCCAGGCGCGGCTTGGGCGAATTGCCGACAAAGACTTCCCTGCTGCCTGGAGTGGCGGTGAATTTGGTCGGATCGCCGACCGGGGTTATCGCCCCAGTTTGAGGATTGATCGCAAAGGTACATTGCGGGTTCGGGCTCTGGAATGTCGGCAGACCAGTCGTTCCGGCATTGGGGCTGCAGATCGCGACAACATCCGTCAGTTTTGGCTGGGTGACCTTCCACAAGGACCCGACATCAAGAAACACCGAGGGTCGGATGCCCGCGCTTCGAAGCGCGGAAGTGGTCGGCAGTTCAAGCTCGATCCGGCCCATGTAGAAAGCGCGGCCGCCAAGCGCGTCCTGAATGCGGCCCTTGCCAGTATCGAGCGAAGCGACGCCGTCGGTAAAGATGTATGGAATACGCTGTACCCGTGGACCAATGCCGCGAATATCGAAGCCGCGCAGTTGCGGCCCGAAGAAGCGGTCGGTCAGCCGGACTGCGTCGCGGAATTCGCCAGGCGACTTTTGCAACGGAACGATCAACCCGCCTTCGGCATGGAGCGAAAGAACGAAACCGCCGCCGAAGCCCTTATATTTGGTGCCGTCGGCGCGGGTCCGAAGGTAGCGAACGTCGCCGCCCAAACCGGCGAAATCCTGCGACATGGTGAACCGCTGGCCGCGCGTCGGGCGGAAGCCGTTGGTGCTGTCGAACAGCAGGGAATACCCAACCGACGAGGTGGTACGGGTGCCGAGTTCGTTGCACAGATATTGGCCGGCCTTGAAGGGATCGCAGACGCCGTCGGTGTAGAAGGTCGCCTTGTTGAGCGAAACCGTGTCCTTGACGAGGTTGTAGCGACCGCCAAGGCTCCAGAATTCGGTCAGCGGGAATCCGGTTCTAAGACCCAGTCCAACGCTGTTTTGGGCGTAGGTCGTCTCGCGGCTGCGGCCGACGAAATTGAAACTCTTGTAGTCGCGGCGATAGATTTGCGCGCCGACCAGGATCTGCTTGTCGAGGAAATAGGGTTCGACAAAGCCCAGCTGGGCCGACTTGGAATAGCGCGACCAATTGACCGAGGCGTCGAACTGCTGGCCCTTGCCCATGAAATTGTTCTGCGACAGCCCCAGCTGCACGACGAATCGTTCGAGGCTTGAATAGCCGCCGGACAATTGCAGCTGTCCGGTCGGCTTTTCCTCGACGTCGACCGACAGGATGACGCGATCGGGCGCCGACCCTTCGGACTGCTTGATTTCAAGATTTTGCTGGAAAAAGCCAAGGCTTTGGATCCGGTCATGGCTGCGCTTGACCTTGAGCGCGTTGAAGGCATCGCCTTCATTGACCCGGAATTCGCGCCGGATGACCTTGTCGCGGGTCGTGGTGTTACCGGTAATGTCGATCCGTTCGACGTAGACGCGCGGCGTCTGACCGGCCTTAACGGTGACGTTCATCAGCCGCTTGTCGGAAGCGCGATCATAGACCGGGCTGATGTCGGCGAAGGCATAGCCAAGGTTGCCGGCTGCTTCCTCGACGTCGGTGACCGCATCTTCGATCTTCTTGGCGTTGAACCAGGTACCGGGGACGACCTTGACCAGTCCGACGACCTCCGAGTTGGGAAGGTCGCGCAGGGCGCTGTCGGCCTGGACGGTGCCGAATTTGTAGCGCGGCCCTTCCTCGACTACATAAGTGATGACGAAGTCGCGGCGGTCGGGGGTCAGCTCCGCAAGCGCCGAGACGACGCGGAAATCGGCATAGCCCTGGGTGAGATAGAAGGCGCGCAGCTTCTGCTGGTCGGCGGCCAGGCGATCGGGATCGTAAGTATCGTTGGACTTGAAGAAACCGAGGATTCCACCGGCCTGCTTAGTGTACATTTCCTTGCGCAGGCGGCCATCGCCGAAATTATTGTTGCCGATGACGTTGATCGCCCGGACCTTGGCCAGATCGCCTTCGTAAATTTCGAACACCACATCGACCCGGTTCTGGTCGAGCTGGACGATCTTGGGTTCGACGCGGGCGGCAAAGCGGCCCTGACGGCGATAGAGTTCGAGGATCCGATCGACGTCGGCGCGAACCGCGGAACGGGTAAAGATTTGCCTCGGCGCGAGCTTGATCTCGGGCGTGATCTTGTCTTCCTTGAGGCGCTTGTTGCCCTCCAGAATGATGCGGTTGATGACCGGGTTTTCCTTGACTGCAATGACCAGATTGCCGGTGTCCGCGCCGCTGATCGTGACGTCGGCGAACAGCTGGGTGGCGTACAGGTCCTTGAGCGCCTGATCGAGCTTGCTCGCGGTATAGGTCTGGCCGTTCGACAGATTGGCATAAGCGCGGATGGTTTCCGGCTCGAGCCGCTGGTTGCCGGTGACATTGATCGACTGGATGACCTGCTCGGCCGGGGCCGCAAGCACCAATGGCGCGGGCGCCGCTTCGGCCGGCGGCGGAGCAGGCGCTTCGGCGGCCTGGGCATAGGCTGCGGTGGATGTCCCGCCAAGGATGGTCCCGACCAGGAGAAGCGCACCGGCGCGACTGCTGAAGCTCTTGGAATTTGAAATCACGCGTCCCCGCCTTTGTGCAAAATACATGTTCGGCGTTGCAAAACGCCGTGTAAAGTCCCGCCCTGCCCGAACGTTCCTAACCAATCAAGCGATGTAGGCGATCCCACAGGCCAACCGATCCCAGGTCGTTGACCGTCGTAAAGACGACCAGGGCAAGAATGACGGCAAGTCCGCCCCGGAACGCCCATTCCAGCGCGCGCGCACTGAGCGGGCGCCGCCGGACCGCTTCCACGGCATAGAAGAAAAGATGTCCGCCATCCAGCATCGGGACTGGCAACAGGTTGATGAATCCCAGATTAATTGAGAACAAAGCGAGCAGCTGAACGAAGGGCAGCCAGCCGAGCGTCGCTTGCTGTCCGGCGATCTTGGCAATCTTTATCGGTCCGCCGACATCCTCGGTTCCGCGCTGTCCGCTGATGATCTGGCCGAGCCCGTCGACCATCGAAACGGTGATCCGCCAGGTGTAACTGATGGCTTCCGGGAATGCCTGGAACGGGCTGAGGCGCTGGAGCGCGGTGGCCGAAGGATAGACGCCGAGCAGACCGCGCTCGAACTTTTCGCCAAAGGGATCGGTGATCGTGTCGGAAGTGAGCGTGACAGCGACCTGCCGTTGCTCTCCCGACCGTTCGAACGTGAGCGGAACGGTCTGCTTGGGGCGAAGCATCACGACCGACCTTATGTCGTCGAAATTGGGCGTCGCGCGGTCGGCGATTGTCAGAATCTTGTCGCCCGGCTGGAGGCCCGCGGCGGCGGCGGCGCTACCCGGCTGAATGATCCCGGCGATATTCGTCCGCGGCGATCCGTAAATCATGAAAAAGGCCGCGAAAATCAGGATCGCGGTGAGGAAGTTGGCGAGCGGACCAGCGAGAACGACCAGGAACCGCTGCCACACCGGACGCAGCTGAAACGCTTTGTCCCGAAGTTCCACCGGTATGTCGTTAAGCTCTGCCGGATTGCTCGCCGGGCTCATGTCGCCGACGAATCGCACATAGCCACCAAGCGGCAACCACGCGACTTTCCAGCGAGTCCCCTGCTTGTCGTTCCAGCCGAACAGCTCGCGGCCAAAGCCGATCGAGAATACCTCGGCCGGAATCTTGAACAGCCGGGCGACGAAATAATGGCCGAATTCGTGGATGAACACGAGCGGACCAAGAGCGCAGATGAAGGCGAGGATGATAAGCCAGAACGGCGGCTGGGGCAGCATCAGGAACAGGCCTCCTCGATCAGCCCAGAAGCCCGCCTGCGGGTCGCCTGGTCAATGGCAATCACATCGTCGATCGAGCGCGGTGCCGGACTTGTGTCCCGGTCGAGCGATTCTTCAACGATTCTCGCTATATCGGTGAAGCCGATCGTCCCTGCAAGGAAGCGTTCGACGGCCACTTCATTGGCGGCGTTGAGAACCGTCGGCGAAGCACCCCCCGCTTCAAGCGCCCCGCGCGCCAGCCGAAGCGCTGGAAAACGCTCGGCATCGGGAGCTTCGAAATCGAGGCGGGCAAGCCCGGCGAGGTCGAGGCGCTCGGCCGGGGTCGCCATTCGCCCGGGCCAGGCCAAGGCATAAGCGATCGGGATCCGCATGTCGGGTGCCCCGAGCTGGGCAAGCACCGAGCCATCGACGAATTCGACCAGCGAATGAATCACCGATTGAGGATGAACCACGATATCGATCCGCTCCGACGGCAATCCGAACAGATAATGAGCTTCGATCAATTCCAGCCCCTTGTTCATCATCGTCGCCGAATCGACCGAGATTTTCGCGCCCATCGACCAATTGGGGTGGGCCACCGCCTGCGCCGGAGTGGCGTTGCTGATGGTCGCCATGGAGGAGGCGCGGAACGGCCCGCCGCTGGCGGTCAAAATGATGCGTGATACGTCTTGCGAGTGTGCGCCGTTAATACACTGAAATATCGCATTATGTTCGCTATCGATGGGGAGGATTGTCGCGCCGTTGCGGGTCGCTGCGTCGGTCATTAGCGCGCCCGCGGTGACCAGCGCTTCCTTGTTGGCGAGGGCGACGGTCCGGCCCGCTTCGACCGCCGCCATGGTCGGTTTCAAACCCGCGCAGCCGACGATCGCCGCAATCACGAGATCGGCATTGGCGGCCGCTGCGTCGGCCAGCGCGGCCTCGCCTGCCGCTGCCTCGCTGCCCGAACCCGCCAGGCGCTCTTCAAGTTCGCCGAGCAGGCCTTCGTCGGCAACAACCGCCAACTCCGCCTTGGTCCGCCGGGCGATGTCGGCCAGCGCAGCAACATTGCGAGCCGCAGTGACGGCCTTGATGGTGAAGTCATCGGGGTTGCGCTCGATCAGATCGAGGGTCGATGATCCGATCGACCCGGTGGCGCCCAGGATCGTGACCGATTTGCTCATGCCAGTCCGGCGAGTTGGGCGAGTGCGGTCAGCACCGCCACCGGGACAAGCCCGTCGATCCGGTCGAGGATCCCGCCATGACCGGGCAGCCAGTCGCCCGAATCCTTGACCCCGGCGCGGCGCTTCATCCAGCTTTCGAACAAA
The DNA here is from genome assembly GCA_040390365.1 of Pseudomonadota bacterium. GTDB lineage: Bacteria > Pseudomonadota > Alphaproteobacteria > Sphingomonadales > Sphingomonadaceae > Sphingomicrobium. The sequence continues at coordinate 36,426 of JAZJYM010000001.1, forward strand.
TCGCCGCACTGCGCCGCAATGGCGAACAGCGGGGCGAGGAGCAGCAAGGCATGGCCAAGGCCAGCGAACTGGACCCAGGCGCCGCCGAGGACCGCCGCCGCAACAATCCCGCCCACCAGCCCTTCGACCGTCTTGTTGGGGCTGATCGTCGGCGCCAGCTTGGTGCGGCCGAAGCTGCGGCCGGCGAAATAGGCCCCGATGTCGGTCGCCCAGGTGACGATGAAGCTCCACAGCAGCAAATAGAGTCCGTAATCGGCGCGTTCGCGGATCCACAGCAATGCCAGCGCCGGGAGCAGCGCATAGACGAAGCCCGAGGCATACCAGGCCGGCCCCCAACCGCGCACCAGCCGGGTCCATTCGAAAAACATCAGGGTGGCGATTGCGGCGACCCCGAGCGCGAACATATTGCCGCCAAGGAAGGCCGCTCCGAGCGCCGTCGCGATCATCGCGATGCCAGTCAGGCTCCGGACCGCGAGATCGTTCATCGGCCACCGAAGCGGCGTTGGCGGCTGGCAAATTGGGCGAGCGCATCGGCAAAGGCCCGGTCGTCGAAATCGGGCCACAAAGTGTCGAGGAACAGCAATTCGGAATAAGCCGCCTGCCACAGCAGGAAATTGCTCAGTCGGACTTCACCCGAGGTTCGAATCAAAAGGTCGAGCGGCGGCAAATCGGCGGTTTCGAGCCGAGCGCCGATCGCCGCTTCATCGATCGTCGCAGGATCGAGGGTTCCAGCCACCGCATCCGCTGCCAGATCTCGCGCCGCAGCGGCAATTTCCGCCTGGCTGCCATAGTTCAAGGCGACGACCAGAGTCAGCCGGGTGTTGGCCCTGGTCCGCTCGACCGCGCGCTCCAACTGACCGGCGAGATCGGGCCCAAAGGCGGCATAATCGCCGATCAGGCGCAGCCTGACGCCTTCTTTCTCGATCGTTTTAAGCTCGCGCTCGAGGTAAAAACGCATCAGCGCGGTCAGATCGGCGATTTCCTCCTCGCTTCGGCGCCAGTTTTCCGACGAAAATGCGTAGAGAGTGAGCACCTCGACCTCGTGGTCGGCGGCGGACTGGAGCGCGGTTCGAACCGCCTCGGCCCCGGCCCGGTGCCCGGCAACGCGCGGCAGCCCGCGTTTGGCGGCCCAGCGGCCGTTACCATCCATGATGATTGCAATGTGGCGCGGGATACTGGCTCGGCCGCGTTGCTGGCCGATCGGGGGATCCGGCGCTTGGGCCGCGGTCACTTGCCCAGGATTTCCTTTTCCTTGCTGCTCGACAGATCGTCGATGTCCTTGATCGTGTCGTCGGTCGCTTTCTGGACATCGGTTTCGAGCCGCTTGCGTTCGTCTTCGCTGATCAGCTTCTTGTTCTCGTCCTGCTTCAGATGGTCCATTCCGTCACGCCGGACGTTGCGCACCGCGACCCGCGCCTTTTCGGCATATTGGCCGACCAGCTTGGCCAGTTCCTTGCGCCGCTCTTCGGTCAGATCGGGAATCGGAAGCCGGATCATCTGGCCGTCGGTGATCGGATTAAGGCCCAGGCCGGCCGAACGGATTGCTTTTTCGACCGGTTGGACGTTGGAGCGGTCCCACACCTGGACCGACAACATGCGCGGTTCGGGCACCGACACCGTGGCGCATTGGTTGAGCGGCATGTGCGCGCCATAGACTTCGACCTGGATCGGATCGAGCAATGCGGTCGAGGCGCGGCCGGTGCGAAGGCCAACCAGATCGTGCTTGAGGGCGTCGACCGCGCCAATCATTCGGCGCTTGAGATCGGCGGTATCGATACTTGCAGGCATTTTACTCTCCGTCCTGAACGACTGTCGCTGTCCCCTCGCCCGCGAGCACCTTGGCGAGGTTGCCCGGCTGGCGAACGTTGAACACGACGATCGGAATGGCATTGTCGCGGCACAAAGCGACCGCGGCTGCGTCCATCACCTTAAGATTGTCGCCGAGCACCTTGGTGAAGCTCAAACTGTCGTAGCGTTTGGCGTCTTTCACCTTCTTGGGGTCGGCATCATAGACGCCATCGACGCTGGTGCCCTTGAACAAGGCATCGCAGCCCATTTCGGCCGCGCGCAAGGCGGCCGCGGTGTCGGTGGTGAAAAACGGATTGCCGGTGCCCGCGGCGAACAGGACGATCCGGCCCTTCTCGAGATGGCGCAACGCTCGGCGGCGGATATACGGCTCGCTGACACTGGCCATCGGAATGGCCGACTGGACACGAGTTTCGACGCCGAGCTTCTCGAGTGCATTCTGGAGCGCGAGCGCGTTCATCACCGTCGCCAGCATTCCCATGTAATCGGCGGTGGCGCGGTCGAACCCCTTGGCCGCGGCGGCCATTCCGCGAAAGATGTTGCCCCCGCCGACGACCAGGCACAGCTCGTGCCCTTGCGCCTTGGCCGCGGCAATCTCTCCGGCGAGGCCGGCAACCGCTTCGGGATCGATGCCGAACTGGCCCTGCCCCATCAGCGCCTCGCCCGACAATTTGAGCAGGATTCGATTGAAGCGGGGGCGGGTCATGTGAAGGCGCGATCCTTTCGACTGCAAAAAGGGCGGCCCAGCCTTTATGACCGAGCCGCCCCGTTGCCAACTGTTAAGCGGTTATGGAGCGCCTAGGCGACCGGTTCGGGCTTGGCGGTTCCGGCGGCGGCAGCGACTTCCGCCGCGAAGTCGCTGTCCTTTTTCTCAATGCCTTCGCCAAGCTGGAAGCGCTTGAAGGCTTTCAGCTCGATGGTCGCTCCGGAATCCTTGGCCGCGGCGGCGACGACGTCGGCGACCGGGGTCTTGTTGTCCATCACGAACAGCTGCGACAGAAGCGCGTTTTCCTTCTTGAACTTGGCCATCGTGCCATCGACCATCTTGCTGATGATCTCGGCCGGCTTGCCGCTTTCATTGGCCTTGTCGGTGGCGATCGAGCGTTCGCGCGCAAGCAGGTCCTGGTCGAGGCCCTCGGCGTCGAGCGCCAGCGGATTGGCGGCTGCAATGTGCATCGCAATCTGCTTGCCCAGTGCCGCCAGCGTGTCGGCCGGAGCGGAACCTTCGAGTGCGACGAGGACGCCGATCTTGCCCATGTTGGGGGCTGCGGCATTGTGGACGTAGCTGACCACCGCGCCCTGGCCGACTTCGAGCGTCGCGGCGCGGCGCAGCGACTGATTCTCGCCAATGGTTGCAATATTGTCGGTGAGCTTCTCCTCGACCGTTCCGCCCGAAGGATAAGCCGCGGACTTGAGCGCCTCGATATCGTCGCCGGTCGCCAGAGCGATCTGCGAGACTTCACGCACAAACTCCTGGAACTGCTCGTTCTTGCCAACGAAATCGGTTTCCGAATTGACTTCGACGAGCGCGCCCTTGGTGCCCGAAACGGCAACCCCGACAAGCCCTTCGGCGGCGGTACGACCGGCCTTTTTGGCTGCGGCCGACAGGCCTTTGGCGCGCAACCAGTCGATCGCGACCTCCATATTGCCGCCGGTTTCGCCGAGCGCCTTCTTGCAATCCATCATCCCGGCGCCGGTGCGCTCGCGGAGTTCCTTCACCGTTGAGGCGGTGATCTCGGTCATGTCATTGTCCTTCTTGCTCCCCTCCCGCCTCGCGGGAGGGGTTGGGGGTGGGAATGTGGGGGGCTGGAGCCAGGAAACCAGGCCCACCCCTCGATCCCCTCCCGCGCGACGGGAGGGGAGGTACTTACGCCTCGAGCGCGACCTCGACCGGCGGTTCGACCATTGCGCCGACATCCTGACCGCGGGCCTGGGCATTGCCGGACTTGCCTTCGCTGACCGCATTGGCAATCGCTTCGCAATACAGGCGGATGGCGCGGCTGGCGTCGTCATTGCCCGGAACCGGGAACGCGATTCCGCTCGGGTCGCTGTTCGAATCGAGGACGGCAACGACTGGAATGCCAAGCACATTGGCTTCCTTGATCGCGAGCTCTTCCTTGTTGGTGTCGACCACGAACATCACGTCGGGCAGGCCGCCGAGATCGCGGATTCCGCCAAGGCTCTTTTCGAGCTTGTCGCGTTCGCGAGTCAGCTGGAGCACTTCCTTCTTGGTCAGGCCGGCGGTGTCGCCGCCGAGCTGCTCTTCGAGGCTCTTGAGGCGCTTGATCGAATTGGAAATGGTCTTCCAGTTGGTCAGCATTCCGCCGAGCCAGCGATGGTTGACGAAATGCTGGCCCGATTGAAGCGCAGCATCGGCAACCGCGTCCTGCGCCTGGCGCTTGGTCCCGACGAACAGCACCTTGCCGCCACGCGCGACGGTCGACTGGACGAAATCGAGGGCGCGCGCGAACAGCGGCACCGACTGCGACAGATCGATGATGTGCACCCCATTGCGATCGCCGAAAATATACGGCTTCATCTTGGGGTTCCAACGGTGGGTCTGGTGGCCGAAATGCGCTCCGGCCTCAAGCAATTGCTGCATCGTGACGACAGTGGTCGCCATAATCATTCTCCTTCCGGTTTTTCCTCGATGGAGCCAGTCACCGACCAAAGGTCAGCACCGGTATGGCGGCTCCATCTGCGAGATGGCCGGGCCACTAGCCTAAGGAGCGAGGCATTTCAAGGGTTTGTGTCGGGGGAAACGAAAGCGCTTGACTTGTGCGGAACAAAGCAAGAACATGCCTCCTCAAACAGGCCCGGCTCCCAAATTGGAACGAAACAGGTCCGAATGGGTTTTAGCCTCAGCAGAAGGACGAAAACGATGACCGCAGCACTCGCCACCCTGGTCTTCCTCACCACTTTGTGGATGCTGACGGTGATCGGCGCCAAGGTGCTTGAACAAAGCGGTACGAAAATTGCTGCCGCCCTCAAGGGTCAATTGATGGAGCCGGTCATGCGCACTTCGCCGCAGCGCCTACGCCACCCCGAGCGTGAGCGCACCGCCTATCGCGCTACGCCGCGTCTGCGCGCTGCTGCCTGACCCGCGCATAACTGGCGACGCTGAACGGAAGCAGGGCCAGATAGAGCACTGATATTCCCAATAATGTGAACCACGGGACGGTTACCAGCGCCGCCCCGAGCAAGCCAATTCCAGCGATCGCCAATAGCCGTATCGACTGCGGCACGCGGATGCTGGTCCAGCTGAACGTCGCGACATTGGAAATCATCAGTGCTGCGACAAACAGCACCCACGGCATGACCAATGTCCAGTCCCGGAATAAGGGATTGTCGGTGATCAGCCACAGATAGACCGGGACGAAGGCGAGGCCGGCGCCGACGGGCGCCGGAACACCGGTATTGAAGCCCGCCGATTTATGCGGTTGTTCGTCGATATCGATGCGCGAATTGAACCGCGCCAGCCGCAGCGCGCAGCTGACAGCGAGCGCAAGCGCCGCAATCCAGCCGAACTTGGGAGCTTCCTGGAGCGACCACAAATAGAGGATCAGCGCGGGTGAAGTCCCGAAGGCGATATTGTCGCTCAAACTATCGAGCTCGGCCCCGAACCGGCTTTGTGCACGAAGCATTCGCGCGATCCGTCCGTCCATGCCGTCGAGCACACCGGCCAGGATGATCGCGGCCAGGGCCTTGTCCCATTCCCCGCCGATGGCAAAGCGGACGCCCGACAGGCCGAAGCTCAGGGCCATTGCCGTTACCGCATTGGGGATCAACGCCCGGAACGGGATTACCCGGCCCGGTGCCGGATCGCTCACTGGCTGCTTCCGGTCAGCCGGGCGTCGGCGCCGACTTCGCCGATGATCGTCTCGCCAGCGATCGACCGTTGCCCGGGCAGCACCCGCGGCGCGGTGCCGGCCGGCAGATAGACATCGACCCGGCTGCCGAAGCGGATCAGCCCGACGCGCTGGCCAGCCTCGACCGAATCGCCTTCCTTGACGAACGCCATGATCCGCCGGGCGACGAGGCCCGCGATCTGGGTGAAACCGATCCGCAGGCCGTCGGCACCCTCGACCAGGAAATGTTGCCGCTCATTGTCTTCGCTGGCCTTGTCGAGATCGGCATTGAGGAATTTGCCCGGAACATAGGCCATGCGCTTGATCCGCCCGGCGATGGGCGAGCGATTGATGTGCACATCGAACACGCTCATGAAAATCGACACCCTTGTGTAGGTCCCCTCGGCCAGCCCGTCGGCTCCGCGTAATTCGGGCGGCGGCGGGACCTGCGAAATCAGCGTGATGAGCCCGTCGGCCGGGGCAATGATCAACTTGTCGCCGCGCGGCGTGGTGCGGATCGGATCGCGAAAGAAGGCCGCGACCCAGATCGTGAGCAGGATCAGCAGCCAGCCGACGAAATGGCTCGCCACCCAATAGACCGCAAGCGCGATGAACGCCGCTCCGACGACGAACTTGCGGCCTTCGGGATGGACTGACGGGAAGCGCCACTTGACGGTCGGGGTGACGCTGAGCGCGCCGGGCATATCGGGGGTGGGTTGGGGAGGTTGGGCCATGGCCCTCCCCTTAATGCCCGCCCTTGCCGCGCACAACGCTGCATCCTAAGGCCGCATCCAAATTCGGACTGAAGCAGGGAAAATCATGGCCAAGATCAAGGTGAAGAACCCGGTCGTCGAGCTTGACGGCGACGAGATGACGCGGATCATCTGGCAATGGATTCGCGAGCGGCTGATCCTGCCTTATCTCGACATCGACCTGATCTATTACGACCTTGGCGTCGAACATCGCGACGCGACCGACGACAAAGTCACGGTCGAGGCCGCCAATGCCATCGCCGAACATGGCGTTGGCGTGAAATGCGCGACCATCACCCCCGACGAGCAACGGGTCGAGGAATTCAAGCTCAAGAAAATGTGGAAGTCGCCCAACGGCACCATCCGCAACATCCTTGGCGGAGTGGTCTTTCGCGAGCCGATCGTAATCGACAACATCCCGCGGCTGATCCCGGGCTGGACCGACCCCATCGTCGTCGCCCGCCACGCCTTTGCCGACCAGTATAAGGCAACCGATTTCCGCGTTCCCGGCCCCGGCAAGCTGACCATGAAGTGGGTCGGCAAGGACGGGCAGGAACTCGAATATGAAGTGTTCGATTATCCAAGCTCGGGCGTCGCCATGGGCATGTACAACCTCGACAGCAGCATCCGCGACTTCGCCCACGCCTGTTTCAACTATGGCATCAACCGCAAATGGCCGGTCTATCTGTCGACCAAGAACACCATCCTCAAGGCCTACGATGGGACGTTCAAGGACACGTTTCAGGAAATTTATGAACGTGATTACAAGGCGAAGTTCGAAGCTCTTGGGATCGAATATCAGCATCGCCTGATCGACGACATGGTTGCCTCCGCGCTCAAATGGAGCGGCAAATTCATCTGGGCCTGCAAGAATTATGACGGCGACGTCCAGTCGGACCAGGTCGCCCAGGGCTTCGGCTCGCTCGGTCTGATGACGTCAGTCCTCACCACCCCCGACGGCAAGACGGTCGAGGCCGAGGCCGCTCACGGAACCGTCACCCGCCATTACCGCCAGCACCAGGCCGGCAAGGCGACCTCGACCAACCCGATCGCCTCGATTTTCGCCTGGACCGGCGGCCTCAAATATCGCGGCAAGTTCGACGATACGCCCGATGTCGTGAAATTCGCGCAAACGCTTGAAAAGGTCTGCATCCAGACCGTCGAGAGCGGCAAGATGACCAAGGATCTCGCGATCCTCGTCGGCCCCGAACAGGCGTGGATGACGACCGAGCAATTCTTCGACGCCATCGCCAAGAACCTCGAAGCAGCAATGGCGGCCGAGGGCATTGGCGCCTAGGCGCGCGGCGATTTCACCCGCTCGCGCCGGACTCCAAGCCCGATGATCCGGCCCGGAATCCGACGCAGTAATGGATAGCGGTCGAGCAGCCGGACAAACCACGGCACGCGCACCTCGCCGCCGCCAAGCACCGCGCCGATGATATTGTCCTGCGCCGCCTTCTGCCCGGCCTGAATGACCCGCGTCGGAAAAAGCCGGCGCTTCTGCACCCGGTACAGCAACCGATCCACCTCTTGCGCCTGCATTCCGGGCCGCGCCAGCGGTCCAGCGAGCGCATTGGCGGCGGCGACCGCGTCCTGGATGGCAAGGTTGATGCCAATGCCGCCGATCGGGCTCATCGCATGGGCCGCGTCGCCAATCGCCAACAGTCCCGGGCGCGACCAGCAACTCAGCCGGTCGAGCGCCACGCTGAGCAAGCGGACCTCATCGTCGCTCTGCGGGAATCCACCGCTCAGATCGACGTCGGGAAAGGCTTTTCCGACCTGGTCCCGCAACCATTCCAGGCCCCTGCCCCGAATGTCGCGCTCGGCACCTTTGGGAATGAGGTAGGCCGCCTGCCAATAATCGTCGCGATCGATGAGCACGACCATCCGCCCGGGATCGATCGAGCCGCGAATGGCATCGCCGCCGCCATCATGCTTGGGCAATTGGAACCACAATACGTCCATCGGTGCGCCGAGCACCTCAACCGGAAGCATGTCGCGCGTTCGCACCAGCGACGAACGCCCGTCGGCCGCGATGACCAGCTTGCCGGCCCGCTCCTCGCGGCCCGATTCATAGCGTACGCCGACCACCCGATCCTTGACTGACACGAAATCCACGACCGGTTCGTCCATCGCCAGTGAAAAGGCCGGCAAATTGCGGGCTTCCTGACGCAGGAAATCGAGGAATTCCCATTGCGGCATCATCGCGATGAACGGCGCCGGAGTATCGAGGTGCGACAGATCGCCGATGGTCCAGTCGCGCCCGCCAATCCGGATCCGCGCCGACGTCACCCGGTTGTGCGGGCGTGATAGAAATCGCCCCAGAAGACCGAGCTGGGAAAGGATTTCCATGGTCGAGGGGTGGACGGTATCGCCGCGGAAATCGCGGAAGAAATCGCCGTGCTTTTCGATCACCTTGGTCGCCACGCCGGCGCGCGCGAACAAATAGCCCGCCAACATCCCCGCGGGGCCGCCGCCAACGATCAGCACGTCGTTCCGTGACGTCATGACGCCGGTCATGCCCAACAGCTGGTCGAGCGTCAAACCCGTGGCGGGGCCATCGGCGCCGCGCTAGGGTCCGGATATGGTCGCTCCTGTCTCGATCGAAAGCTCGGGCTTTTCCGACGCGCTCACCATCCTCGGCGCTGCGGGAATCGTCATCCCGACCTTCGCGCGCCTTCGCATCACCCCCGTCATCGGCTTCATCCTGGTCGGGATTATCGCCGGTCCGTTCATGCTCGGCGCACTGGCCGATAGCCGGCCGTGGCTCGAAACTTTCTCGATCAGCGACCCGCAGTCGATCGAGCCGTTCGCCGAGCTTGGCATAATCCTGGTCCTGTTTTCGGCCGGGCTCCACATCAGCTTCCGGCGCCTGAAATCGATGCGCAAGGCGGTCTTCGGGATCGGCAGCGCCGAATTGCTCGGCTGTGCGGCGTTGATTGCGATCGGCTTGATCATCGCCGACTGGCCAACCCAGAGCGCGATCGCGGTCGGTCTTGCACTGGCCTTGTCCTCGACCGCGCTGGTGCTTCCTATTTCCGGCACTGACGGGCCGGTGGGCAAAAATGCCTTTGCGATGCTGCTGTTCGAGGATTTGGCGCTGGTGCCGATGCTGTTCGCGGTCGAATTGCTTGGCGGACATGCGGATTCGGGCGATTTCCTGCGCACCGCCGTGCTCGGGGTGGCGGTGGTTGCGGCGATGCTGGTGGTTGGACGGTTGGTGCTTCCGATCCTGTTCGCCCAGGCAGCGCGGACCAAGAACCCCGAACTGTTTCTCGCGATCAGCCTGCTCACGGTCATTCTTGCCGCTTTGGCGACCAATGGCGCCGGCCTGTCTCCGATCCTTGGCGCACTGATCGCCGGAATCCTCATCGGCGAAACCGATTATCACAGCGAGGTTGAAGCGATCACCGCGCCATTGGCGGGTCTTGCGCTGGGGATTTTCCTGATCACCGTCGGCATGCGGATCGATATCGCGGCATTGTGGACCAACTGGCCCGATGTCCTCCTCGCGGTTGCTGGCGTGCTCGGAGCGAAGGCGGTCATCACCACCTTGTTATTGCGCTCGACGGGGGTCCGGCCCGGCGCCGCGGTCGAAACCGGCTTGATGCTTGCGAGCCCGTCGGAGACCAGCCTGATTGTCCTCGCCGCCGCCGCCAGTTCGGGCCTCCTCCGCTCGGAAACCGCCGCTTTCTGGACCACGGTGACCGCGCTTGGCCTGACCATCACGCCGATTCTGGCGAGCATTGGTCGCCGCCTCTCCCGCCGGGTCGAAGGCCGGACCGCGCTTGTCACTGACGTCACTGCGGAGGGACGAATTGTCATTTTCGGCTTTGGCCGGGTTGGCCGGATCGTCGCCGACATGCTGGTCGAACATGATCGGCCCTATCTCGCGGTCGATAGCGACGCCGATTCGATCAAGGCCTCGCGCTCCGCCGGTTATGATGCGGTATATGGGGATGTCGGACGGCCCGAACTCGGCGCTCGCCTCAAGCTCGGCCAGGCCGCGGCGCTGGTGCTGACCATGGATGATCCGGTGCTGGTCGCGCGGATCGCCAAACGGATGCGATCGGCCTTCCCCGATTTGCCGATCATCGCCCGGGCCCGCGACACTGCCCATGCCGCGATGCTCTATCAGGCCGGAGTGACCGACGCGGTGCCCGAAACGCTCGAAGCCTCGCTTCAGCTGGCCGAAGCGGTGCTGGTCGATGTCGGTGTTCCAATGGGCCCGGTGATTGCGAGCATTCATGAGAAGCGCGCCGCGCAACGTGCTGAAATCATGGCCGACGGGCGGTTGGAAAATGAACCCACCTTGGGCCGGCGGCGACTGCGCGACGCGGGCTCGGCCTAAGCGGCGACCTTCGCCAGCGTTTCGCGCACGGCCTGCAGTGCAGCCTCGCCCTTATCGCCATCGGGACCGCCGCCCTGAGCGAGGTCGGGGCGGCCGCCGCCTCCCTGCCCGCCAAGCGCAGCGACCGCGGCCTTGACCAGATCGATCGCCGACACGCTGGCGGTGAGATCGTCGGTGACTCCGACTGCAACGCTGGCCCTGCCCTCATTGACCGCAATCAGCGCGGCCACGCCCGATCCCAGGCGTTGCTTCATCGCATCGACCTCGGAGCGCAGGTTCTTGGGGTCGAGGCCCATGACGATCTGGCCGAGGAATGCGTGGCCGCCAATCGTTTCGGGTCCCGTTGCCTCTGACGCGGCGCTTCCGCCACCCATGGCCAGCGCCTTTTTCGCCTCGGCGAGTTCGCGCTCCAGTCTTTTGGAATTGTCGACCAGGGCCGCGATCCGCGCCGGCACTTCGTCGGGCGACGCCTTGAGGGTGGCGGCGACCTCGCGCAATTTGGAGTCGCGGGCGACCAGCCACAGGCGCGCCGCTTCTCCAGTCAGCGCCTCGATCCGCCGAACGCCCGAGCTGACCGCGCTTTCGGAGATGATCTTGAGGAGCTGGATGTCACCCAAGGCTCGAACATGAGTTCCACCGCACAGCTCGACCGAATAATCCGCGTCCTCGCCGCGACCCATCGAAAGAACCCGCACTTCATCGCCATATTTTTCGCCGAACAGCGCCATTGCTCCCGCCTCAATGGCGTCGTCGGGAGTCATCAGCCGGGTGGTCACCGGCTCGTTGTCGCGGATGTGGGCATTTACCTCGGCCTCGACCACTGCGATATCGTCAGGCGAAAGCGCGGAGGGGTGCGAGAAATCGAAGCGGAAGCGATCCTCTGCGACCAGGCTGCCCTTTTGCGTCACATGATCGCCGAGCCGGTGGCGCAATGCCGCATGAAGCAAGTGGGTCGCGCTGTGGTTGGCGCGGATCCGGTCGCGGCGTGCGCTGTCGACTAATTGATGGACGCTTTCGCCGACCTGGATGCTGCCCTTGGCAACCTTGGTCAGGAGCGCGTGGAGTCGGCCAAGCGGCTTGGAGGTATCCTCAATTTCACCCACAAAACCTTTGAGTGAGCTGAGTTTTCCGCTGTCTCCAATCTGTCCACCGCTTTCGGCATAGAAGGGCGTCTGGTTGAGCAACAGCCGGACGGTTTCGCCCTCTCCGGCTCGGTCGACAGGCTTGCCGTCCTTGACGATGGCCAGCACCACGCCCTCACCCTCGTCGCCCGAATAGCCGGTGAATTCGGTCGCGCCATGCTCCTCGGCAAGGTCGAACCACAAATCGTCCGACGCCTTGTCGCCCGAGCCCTTCCATGCCGCGCGGGCCATCGCTTTCTGTTCGGCCATCGCCGCATCGAAGCCGCCACGGTCGACCGCCATGCCGCGAGCGCGCAGCGCATCTTCGGTCAAATCATACGGGAAGCCGTAAGTGTCATAGAGCTTGAATGCCGTTTCCCCGGCCAAGATCCCGCCTGCGCCCATTCCCTCGGTCGCCTCGTCGAGCAGTTTGAGACCGTTTTCGAGCGTCCGGCGAAAGCGCGTCTCTTCCTGCAGCAGAGTCGCTTCAATCAGCGGCTGGGCACGGACCAGCTCGGGGTAAGCCGCGCCCATTTCGGCAACCAGCGCCGGGACCAGCCGCCACATCAGCGGCTCCTTGGCGCCAAGCAGATGAGCGTGGCGCATCGCCCGGCGCATGATCCGGCGAACGACATAGCCGCGCCCGTCATTGGCCGGCAGGACGCCGTCGGCGATGAGGAAGCCCGATGCCCGCAAATGATCGGCGATGACCCGATGCGATGCCTGGTTCTCGCCCTCGGCCGTGGTCCCGGTCTGCTCCTCGCTGGCGTGGATCAGCGCCTTGAACGTGTCGGTCTCGTAATTGTCATGCACTCCCTGAAGCACGGCGGCGATGCGTTCCAGGCCCATTCCGGTGTCGATCGAGGGTTTGGGCAAATCGGCAACGATTTCGTCATTTTCCTGCAGATTCTGCATGAAAACGAGGTTCCAGATTTCGACGAAGCGGTCACCGTCTTCGTCCGGGCTGCCCGGCGGCCCGCCCGCAATGTGGTCGCCGTGATCGTAGAAGATTTCCGAGCACGGACCGCACGGCCCGTCCGGACCCATCGCCCAGAAATTATCCTTGGTCGCGATCCGGATGATGCGCTCGGCGGGGAGGCCGGCGACCGACTGCCACAGATCGAACGCCTGATCGTCGGTGTGATAGACGGTGACCGTCAATCGATCGGCCGGAATCGCCCACTCCTTGGTCAGTAGGTCCCAGGCCAGGCGAATGGCCTCTTCCTTGAAATAATCGCCGAACGAGAAATTGCCCAGCATCTCAAAAAAAGTGTGGTGACGAGCGGTGTAGCCGACATTGTCGAGGTCATTGTGCTTGCCGCCGGCGCGGACGCATTTCTGGCTCGATGTCGCGGTTAGGTAGGGCCGCGTTTCAAGACCGGTGAAGACGTTCTTGAACGGCACCATTCCGGCATTGACGAACATCAAGGTCGGGTCGTTGTGCGGCACCAAAGGCGCGGACCGCACCCGCGCATGTCCGGCCTTTTCGAAAAAGTCGAGGAAGGAACGGCGGATATCGTTGGTCGATCTCATGGCGAGGCGATGTAAATGCGATGCTGCGCTGCGGCAAGGACCGCGCCTTTGCGTGGCGCTGCCTTTTGGCTAGTCTTCACATTCGTGAGCGGCAGGGAAGCGAACAACGGTGAAACAATATCTTTCCGGCGTATTTCGGGTCGTGAACTTCAAGAGCTTCTTTATCGCGGCCCTTGCGGTCGTCTCGACCTGGCTCTGCCTGCGGCTGGGCATCAAGGCCAATTTCCCGCTTACGATCGTCGCGACAGCCATCGTGTTCCCGCTCGTTTTCTCGATCAACACTGCATATAACCGGCGTGAAAAATCTCTGGAGGAATATGGTGCGCTCAAAGCCAATGGCCGAGCACTCTATCTCGCCTCGCGCGATTGGACGGGCAAGGACGCGGCCCGGGACGGGGAAATTCGGACTGCGCTGATGCAGCTCTTTTCCTCGTGCCGCGATATGGTGACCAGCCCTTTGAGCGAGCGCGACCCGCACGAAGCGACTGTGATGCAAGCGTTTTCTCGCCTCTCCCTGGTGGTCGAGCACCTCCGCAAAAGTGGGCTTTCGGCGACGGAATGTTCGCGCTGCAACCAGTATCTGGCGCGGATGATGATGGCCTTCGAGACCATCAAGCACATTCACAAATATCGCACGCCGCGGACGCTTCGCGCGTTCAGCGACTTCTTCATCCTCATTCTGCCGGTCATCTATGCGCCCTATTTCGCTTATCTGTCCGAAGGCCTGAGCCCGGCGCTGTTTTTTGTCATGCCGATCCTGTTTGCGCTGATCTTCACCGGCCTGGCGAACATCCAGGATGATCTTGAAGATCCATTCGACCAGATCGGGAAGGATGATGTGGCGATTGATCCCGATCGCTATCTTGCAAGCCTCGATTTGCTCAACGCGAAGCCTGGTTCGAAGGCAAAGGCGCGGTGATTGAAGCACTGCCTTCACCGCGCTAGGCGCTGACAATGGCAAAAACGAACAGCATTCCCCGCTATCGCAAGCCCAAGGCCAAGGGCTCGGCAATTGGCCGGGTCCTGCGGTTCCTGATCAAGCTGGTCGTCGCCTTCGTCCTGCTGTCGGTGCTGTGGGTGCTTGCTTATCGTTTCATCCCTCCGCCAACGACCGCGACCATGATCGCCGACAAGATCGCCGGGCGCGGCGCGGTTCGTGACTGGATGCCGATCGGCGAGATGGATCGCGACATGGTCCGAGCCGCGATCGCCGCGGAGGATGGCAAGTTCTGCAGTCACAACGGCTTCGACATCGATGCCATTCAGGACGCGATGAAGCGCAATGCCAGCGGCGGGCGCATCCGCGGCGGTTCGACCATCACCCAGCAGACCGCCAAAACGACCTTCCTGTGGAATGGCGGCGGCTATGCCCGCAAGGGGGTCGAAGCCTGGTTCACCTTCCTCATCGAACATCTGTGGGGCAAGCGCCGGATCATGGAAGTATATCTCAACAATGCCGAGACCGGTCTGGGCACCTATGGCGCCAACGCCGCGTCGCTGCGCTATTTCGGCCATGACGCTTCGGCAATGAGCGCGACCGAAGCGGCCCGGATCGCCGCGGTCCTGCCGCTGCCCAAGAAACGCGGAGCAGTGGCTCCCAAGGGCTTCACCCGCCGCTACGGCAATACGATCAGCGCCCGCATCAACGCGGTTGGCCGCGATGGCCTCGACGCCTGCATCTACAAGGGCGCGGCCGCACCGGTGAACAAGGCGCCGCCGCCGACCGCGAAAAAGGTCCGGCCGCTGCCCGGCGACGAATATGAAACGGCCGCCCCGCCGCCGCCACTGGCAACGGTCGATGACCCGGCGACCAATCCCGATGCGATCGAAGAAGCGCCGGCGACGGATGTTCGGCCCGCTCCACCCGAACCCGCCGCGGCCGAACCGCCAGCGCCGGCTATGGAGAATGAAACCTAACCGACCAAGGCGAGCTTCGCTGGCTCCTGCGCGGTCAGCTCGACGCTGCCTTCGCCGGCGATGCGCTCGATCTTGGCCGAAAGTTCGGCATCGAGGGCGAAATCACGACCGGCGACCAGGCTTGCCTGCCCGCCTTGGCTGAGGCGAACAATCAACCTGACCAGGCCATTACCACCCTTCGCGCCCGACAATTCCTGAGCGATCCGAGCGATCATGGTCTCGTCGTCAATGCGGATGATCATTTGCAGGCGGCTCCGCTTGGCCAGGCTCGCCAGCGGCTGGAACCGCTTGACCGTAACCCGCGGCAATTCATCCCCCGCGCGGCGGTCCAGCTCGACCGTCAACAGCCCGGATCCGCCGTCGCGCGCAGCGGCCTCGAGCGCGTTGGTTGCCTCCTCGTCGAACGCGGTTGCGACATATTGGCCGCTGCTGTCGGACAGGCTGGCCATCATGTAGCGCCGCCCGCGCGCCGACGTGCGCCAACGCACATCCTCGACCAGCGCCGCCATCGACGCTGCGACCCGCTCGCCTTCGCCGACCCGCATTTCGCCGATCTCGGCATAGGTTTTGACCTTGTGCGCCATGAGCAAATGGCGGTGCGCCTCGACCGGGTGAGCGGAGTAATAATAGCCGAATGAGTCGCGCTCGGCGGCCATGCGCTGGGCGATCGTCCAGTGCTTGTCGCGCGGCAAGCGGATCGGGACGGCCTCGCCCCCGCTCCCGCCGAACAGCGCCGCCTGGCCGGTGGTCTTCTGATCGTGCGCCGATGCGGCATGGGCGAGGATCAGCTCGGCCCCGGCGAAGACCGCGGCACGGTCGGGATCCAGAGTGTCGAAGGCGCCGGCCTCGGCCAGGCTTTCGACCTGGCGGCGGTTGAGCCAGCGCGGGTCAATCCGGGCAGCGAAATCCTCGAGGCTGGCAAAGGGCCCGCCCCGCGCCCGCTCGCCAACGACCAGGTCCATCGCTTTGTCGCCGACACCCTTGAGCGCGCCCAAGGCATAGCGCACCCCGCCGCCCTTTACCGTGAAGCGCGAGCAGCTGGAATTGATATCGGGCGGCAGGCACTCGATGTCGCCGCGGCGCATGTCCTCGACGAACAGCGCCAGCTTGTCGGTCTGGGCAAGATCGAAGCTCATCGACGCGGCGGTGAATTCGGGCCGATGGTGAACTTTCAGCCAGGCGGTCTGATAAGCGATCAGCGCATAACCGGCGGCATGGCTCTTGTTGAAGCCATAGCCGGCGAACTTGTCGATCAAGTCGAACAATTCATTGGCCTTGGGCGCGTCGATGGCATTGGCCGCCGCGCCGTCGATGAAGCGCGAGCGCTGGGCGTTCATTTCCGACTGGATTTTCTTGCCCATTGCGCGGCGCAGAAGATCGGCGTCGCCGAGCGAATAGCCGGCGAGCACGCGCGCCGCCTCCATCACTTGCTCCTGGTAAACGAAGATGCCGTAGGTTTCCCTCAGAACATCCTCGAGCAGGGGATGCGGATAAGCGATCGGCTGCCGCCCGTTCTTGCGATCGCCGAACAGCGGAATATTGTCCATCGGCCCCGGCCGGTAGAGCGAGACCAGCGCGATGATATCCTCGAAACTCGTCGGCCGGACAGCGGAGAGGGTCCGCCGCATGCCTTCGGATTCGAGCTGGAAGACGCCGACCGTATCACCGCGCTGGAGCAGCTCGAACACCGCCGCATCATCCCACGGCAGGGTCTCGAAATTCACCGCGATGCCCTGCTCGGCGAGCAAACGCTGACCTTCCTTCAATACCGACAGGGTCTTGAGTCCGAGGAAATCGAATTTCACCAGCCCCGCGGCCTCGACATATTTCATGTCGAACTGGGTCACCGGCATGTCCGAGCGCGGGTCGCGGTAGAGCGGAACCAGTTCGTCGAGCGGGCGGTCGCCAATGACTACGCCCGCGGCATGGGTCGACGAGTGACGCGGCAGGCCTTCGAGCTTCATCGCGAGGTCAAACAGTCGCTTGACGTCGGTGTCGCTGTCATATTCGCGGCGCAGCTCGATCACTCCGTCGAGCGCGCGCGGCAATGTCCACGGGTCGGTCGGGTGGCTCGGGATAAGCTTGGCGAGGCGGTCGACCTGGCCGTAGCTCATCTGCAGAACGCGTCCCGTGTCCTTGAGCACGGCGCGGGCCTTCAACCGTCCGAAAGTGATGATCTGAGCAACCTTGTCGCGGCCGTATTTGCCTTGAACGTAGGTGATCACCTTGTCCCTGTGGGTCTCACAGAAATCGATGTCGAAATCGGGCATCGACACGCGTTCGGGATTGAGGAAGCGTTCGAACAGCAGGCCGAGCGGGATCGGGTCGAGATCGGTGATGGTCAGCGCCCAGGCGACCACGCTGCCCGCGCCCGAGCCGCGCCCGGGGCCGACCGGAATGTCATTGGCCTTGGCCCATTTGATGAAGTCGGCGACGATCAGGAAATAGCCGGCAAAGCCCATGCCGTTGATCACCTCGAGCTCGAAATCGAGCCGGTCGAAATAGGTTCGCCGATCCTCGACCATGCGCGCGCCAAGCCGCTTTTCCAGTCCGGCCAGAGCATCGCGCCGCAATTGCTCGGCTTCGTCGTCGCCCATGCGCGGGAGGATCGGCTTGCGCTGCGGAGCGGCGACCGCGCAGCGCTGGGCGATGACGGCGGTATTGGCGAGGGCTTCGGGGATATCGCCGAACAATTCCGCCATCGCCGGCCCGGATTTCAACCACGCATTGGGCGACGACGTCGGACGGTCGGCGCTTTCGATATAGGCCGAATTTGCGATGCACAGCAAAGCGTCGTGCGCAGCGTGGAAATCCGGCTCCGAATATTGCACCGGATTGGTTGCGACGAGCGGAATGTCGCGGGCGTAAGCAAGCGTGATCAGACCCGGTTCGGCGGCTTCCTCGACCCGATCGCTGCGGCGCGACAATTCGATGTAGAGCCGCCCCGGGAATAAATTCTGGAGCCGCTCGCAATAGGCCTCGGCTTTTGCTTGCTGCCCTTCCTCGATCAACCGGGCGAGCGCGCCCTCCCCGCCCGCGGTCAAGGCGATCAGCCCGTCGCTTTTCCCCTCCAGCTGAGCGAAACTGATGTGCGGGTCATCGCGCGCCGGGCGATCGAGATGCGCCGCTGAAACCAGGGTGCACAAATTCGCATAGCCCTGTTCGTCCTGGGCCAGGAGCGCGAGCCAATCGAGCTTTTGACCGCCAATCGCGTCGGCCGGCCGGGCAATGCACAACAAGGTGCCGATGATCGGCTGGACGCCCTTGGCGAAACAGGCGTCGCTGAACGGCATCGCGCCATAAAGGCCGTTGCGGTCGGCAAGAGCGATCGCCGGGAATTCCAGCCGCGCCGCAAGTTCGGCGATTTGCTTGGGTTCGATCGCCCCTTCCAGCATGGTGAAGGACGACAGCACGCGAAGTGGAACAAAGGGCTGAGTCACGCCCGCGAATATGCGGCCTGCAGCGCGCTCGGCAAAGAAAAACCCGCGACTTATCCCCAGCTATCGCTGCGCTTGCCAGCGCCCCGAAACAATGTCGCGGATTTCGCGAATGCGGCCGGTGTAACCGTCGGCGATGCACGCGTTCGAGGGACATTTGTCGCGATAGGTCAGAAACCGGTCGCGGGTCTGGCGCAACGCCGCTGCTTGTTCCGGAGTCGAGGCGGCAACGGCACGGCGATATTCACTGGCCATGGCCCGGTCGAGCGACGCCAGCGCGGGGTCGGCACACACCGCTTGCTCGCCCCGTGAGCGCGCCCTGGTGCAATCGAAGCTGGGCAGCGCGGACGTTGCCGGCGCCGCAGCCGGAGCGGGCCGCGCCGGTTCAATCGGAGCCAACGGGTCGACCGCGGCCGAATCGTCGATCGGCGTGTCCGTTGCCGGGCCGGGCACGGGCAGCGGCGCGGGCTGTTGCGCGGCAATCGTCAGGGTCGCGAGCGAATCGATCAGCGCATTGGCATTGCGCAGCTGGACGACCTTGCTGCCGCCGCCTGCCCGTTCGACCACTCCATAATAGATATCGCTCATCAGCAAGTGCCGGCCGGCGACGGTGGCGACACCGGGCGGAAGGTCGATCGACAGCGATCCCGAGCAAGTGATGATTTCCCGCTCCTGACCCTCGGCGACGGCATTTTCCATCCGCACCGATGCGGCCGCGGAAATCTTTTCATAGGCCGGCTGGTCGCTCGCCCGCACCTGGGCCGCCTGACGGAACAAGGCGCGCTTGATCTGGTCGTAAACCAGCTGGCCGGAACAGGCCTTGGTCAGATCGGAGTCGCCGGCGGCGGTGATGGTCGCTGCATCGCCAAGCTTGTCCTGGTCCGAATTGCGGGTCGCGGCGAACAGCGCGATCATGATCAGTAGCACGGCGAACCCGCCGAGTAATGCCAAAGTCGTGTTGCTGGGACGTTCCATCACCAAACCCTAGACCCGGCCAGAAGCGGTTCCAAGGGGATTGGTCGCGCTCAGCTCAGCACTCCATCGTGCAAGCGCACCACCCGGTCCATCTTCGCGGCGAGGCGCTCATTATGGGTCGCGATCAGTGCCGCACTGCCCTCCCCCCGGACCATCTTCAGCAATTCGGCAAGAACGGTGTCGGCGGTCTTCTCGTCGAGGTTGCCAGTGGGTTCATCGGCCAGAATCAGCGGCGGGCGATTGGCGAGCGCGCGGGCGACCGCGACCCGTTGCTGCTCGCCGCCCGACAGTTTCGCCGGGCGGTGGTCGAGCCGCTGACTGAGCCCGAGAATGCCGAGCAGCTCCTCCGCTCGGGACCGCGCTGCCGCGGTCTCGGCGCCATAGACCAGTTGCGGAAGAACGACATTCTCAAGCGCGCTGAATTCGGGCAGCAAGTGATGGAATTGATAGATGAAACCGAGCAATTCGCGGCGCAACCGGGTGCGGCCATCGTCATCGAGGCTGGCCGCCTCTTCCCCGTTGAGCCGGATCGACCCCTCAAAGCCGCCCTCGAGCAACCCGACCGCCTGAAGAAGCGTCGATTTGCCGGATCCCGAGGGGCCCAGCAAACCAACGATTTCGCCGGGCCGGACCGCGAGGTCGACACAGCGGAGCACGTGGATGGTGACGTCACCCTGCGTGAAACTGCGCTTGAGCGCTCGGGTCTCGAGGACGGGTTCAGGCATGCCTCGTCCCCTCCCCGTTCGTCCTGAGCGGAGCGCGAAGCGCGCAGTCGAAGGGCGCATGGCCAGGCGTGTTGCCAGCGCCCTTCGACAAGCTCAGGACGAGCGCAAGCGGGCTGCCCTTAAGCAAATCACTCATAGCGAAGCACCTGAACCGGATCGGTCCCGGCGGCCTTGTAGGCCGGATAAAGTGTCGCGAGGAACGACAGGACAAGCGCGGTCAGGACAATCGCAGTGACCTCGATCGGGTCGGTCTTCGATGGCAGATCGGCGAGCACCCGAACCGACGGATCCCACAAATTCTGCCCGGTCATCGCCTGGATTACATCGACGACGTTCTGGCGGAAGAAGAGGAAGATCGCGCCGAGAACCGCGCCCAGGACGATGCCCAGCGAGCCGATGGTGACGCCGACGGTGACGAACACTTTCATCATACCTTTGCGGCTCGCACCCATGGTCCGCAGAATCGCGATATCGCGGGTCTTGGCGCGCACCAGCATGATCAGCGAGGACAGGATGTTGAACACCGCGACCAGCACGATCAGCGACAATACGACGAACATTGCTACGCGCTCGACCTCCAGCGCCGAGAACAAGGCGCTGTTCATCTGCCGCCAGTCGACGATCATCCCGCGCCCCTCAACCGCCGGGCGCAAGGGCGCGACAATTTCACCGACCTTGTCGGGATCGGATGTCTGCAATTCGACCATGCCGACCTTGTCGCCGAGCATCAGCAGGTCCTGCGCATCCTCCATCGGCATGATCACGAACGCCTTGTCATAATCATAGACGCCGATTTCGAACACTGCGCCGACGGTATAGGAAACGATCCTGGGAACGGTGCCAACGACGGTCGAGCGGCCCTCGGGACTGATCAGACTGATTTCGCTTCCCGGACCGGCGCCGAGCGCCTGGGCGAGCCGCGAGCCGATCGCGACCCGGCCGCTATGCGGGAGGATCGACTTGAGGTCGCCGGCCTGGACTCCGCTCGTGATGGTGGAATTGGCCATGACGTCGGGCCAGCGCATGCCGCGCACCAATACGCCTTCAACCCGGCCATTGGCCGAAGCCATTAGCGGCTGTTCGATCAGCGGCAGCGCCGAGGTTACGCCCGGGGTCGCTTTGGCCTTGGCCGCGATTTGCTGCCAATCGCCCAACTGACCGTCATAGCCCTGAACCACCGCATGACCGTTCAGGCCAACGATCTTGTCGAGCAATTCACCGCGAAAGCCGTTCATGACGCTCATCACGATGATCAGCGCCGCGACCCCCAGTGCCACCGCAACCAGGCTGATCGCCGCAACCAGGAAGATGAAGCCCTCGCCCTTGCCCGGAAGCAGATAGCGGCGGACGAGCATGCGCTCGGCACGATTGAGGATCATGACGACTTCCCGTCATTGCGAGGAGCGAAGCGACGCGGCAATCCAGCGGCGCCGAAGCTGGATTGCTTCGCTGCGCTCGCAATGACGAAGCTGTTCATCTTGTCAGCCTAGCGACGACTTCCTGAACGGCGACATCTTCGCGCTCGCCGCTGCGGCGGTTTTTGAGCTCCACCGTTCCGGCGGCAATTCCGCGCGGTCCGACGATCACCTGCCACGGCAGTCCGATGAGGTCCATCGAGCCCAATTTCACCCCGCCACGCTCGTCGCGGTCGTCGTAGAGCACCTCGACGCCGGCGGCCTGGAGATCCGCGTAGAGCTTGTCGGCGGCGGCGCTGGTGGCCTCGTCATCGGCGCGCATGGTGACGATCCCGACCTTCCACGGCGCCACTGCTTCGGGCCACACGATCCCGGCCTCGTCGTGGCTCGCCTCGATGATCGCTCCGACCAGCCGCGACACGCCGACGCCATAGCTGCCCATATGCGGCACCACCGGCGAGCCGTCCTTGCCCGACACCTTGAGGCCCATTGCGGCGGAATATTTGGTGCCGAAGTAAAAAATGTGCCCGACCTCGATCCCGCGGCCGGTGCGGCGGCGATCCTCGGCGACTTCGGCCCAGCGCGTTTCGTCGTGGGTTTCGTCGGTCGCGGCATAGGTCGAATTGACCTGGTCGAAGAGGCCCTTGAGCCCGGCTTCGTCGCCGTAGCGCAGATCGTCCTGCTGCCAATCGAACCCGTCATAGGCCGAATCGTAAAAGACTTCGCTTTCGCCGGTCGGTGCAAGGACGATGAATTCGTGGCTGAGGTCGCCGCCGATCGGCCCGCTCGCGGCCTTCATCGGCACCGCCTTGATGCCCATCCGCTGGAAGGTGCGCAGATAGGCCAGCATCTGGGTGTAATAGCTCAGCCGCGCGCCGGGCTCGTCGAGGTCGAAGCTGTAGGCGTCCTTCATCAGGAATTCGCGGCCGCGCATCACGCCGAAGCGCGGGCGAACCTCGTCGCGAAACTTCCACTGGATGTGGTAGAGCGTGCGCGGCAAATCGCGATAGCTTTTGGCGTCACCGGCGAAGATCGCGGTGATCATTTCCTCGTTGGTCGGACCATAAAGGATTTCGCGCTCGTGGCGGTCCGTGATGCGCAGCATTTCGGGGCCGTAAGCGTCATAGCGGCCGCTGGTCCGCCACAGCTCCGCCGACTGCAACGTCGGCATCAGCATTTCGATCGCCCCGGCGCGGTCCTGTTCCTCGCGAACGATCTGCTCGATCTTGTGCAACACCCGCCAGCCGAGCGGAAGCCAGGCGTAAATGCCGGCTGCGGTCTGGCGGACCAGCCCCGCCCGGAGCATCAGCTTGTGGCTGACGATCTGGGCGTCCGACGGACTTTCCTTGAGGACCGGGAGGAAGGCTTGAGACCAGCGCATGGGGCCGCGTCCTAAGGGGCCGTCTTCACACTGGCAATGCCCGCAACTGGCCAATGCCATGTGACCCGTGCGCAACAACGCCGCGCCAAATCCAACCCAGATTAATTTTTAGGGCTGACTTACGTCTGATCGCGGCATAGGTGCGCTCCACCGGACGATTGGCTCTTGGGTCTCGGTTCGGGTCCTGGCTGAGCATTTGGGGACGCTCGCCGGACACATCCAAGGGGGCTGACGAGCAATCGTCACGCAGGGCGCCCGGATCGGTAACGGTCCGGGCGTTTCGCGTTTTGGGCACCCGCCCGCACTTGGCGTAATCGACTGTGGCGATGGTAGCGGAGGAGGGACTTGAACCCCCGACACGCGGATTATGATTCCGCTGCTCTAACCAGCTGAGCTACTCCGCCCCGACATCATGGGGAGGCGGCCGGATGATGGCCGCCAGCGGCGCGGCGTATATGACGCGGCCATGGCTTGGTCAACGCGAGGAACCGCGGCCGTCCGTCGTCGTTAAGCCCAACAGTTGGAGACCCGAACCATGGACCCGCTGACGCCACTCGACACCCTGTGCCGCATCATCCTGCGCGGCCGCGAATATGAAGCCCAGACGCCGAGCGATTACGCGCCCGGCGAAGATCCCGACAATGTCGACGAAGACGATGGCGCTGCGCTCAGCGTGCTCGAGGACGAGATGAACACCAGCGTCGAGGAGGAGTTGATCGCGGCGTTCGAGGATCTGGGCGAAGACCAGCTCGCCGAGCTCATTGCCTTCTGCTGGGTCGGCCAGGGCACCTATGATGCGTCCGACTGGAGCGAGGCGATCGATGAGGCCAATTCTTTGGTCGGCCAGGGCACCGAAGGAGCGATCGAGGAATTACTGGAAATGCCGATGCTCGCCTCGGTCCTCGAATCGGGCATGGCTAGCTTCGAGCTCAGCTGCGACGGTATCGGCGACCTCACTTAGGCGCCGCGAAACGGGAACTCGGCAAGCCGCCGCCACGGGCCGCCGAGATATTCGTGAAGCCCAAGACCAATAATCACCAGCGGCCGCGGACTGAACTCGGCGCCAAGCGCCGACATCAACGCCTTCGATTGTTTTTCCGGCACCTTGTTCTGAATCGTGACGTGAGGGCGCCAACCGCCTGAATCCTGAGCGCTGAGCAGTCCCGCCAGCCCCGCTGCAAGCTCATCCCGGATCGCGTCGAGCGGGTCGGAAACCACGCGATAAGCTACGCCGCCGCCGAGGTTCATCAGCCCTGCAATCAACGCTTTGGGCCGCGGTGCCTTGCTAGCTTGGCTCAGTCGCTGGCGAAGCTCATGCTCGGCGGACGGCGGGATCGCGTGGAACATGGTGAGATGCGCGGCGAGCTGGTTTCGCTCGGGCGGAAAATGCGCCCGGCGCATGCGGTCGAGCCACGACTGATCCTCTCCCCCCAGTTCGGCCGTAACGATGAGCGCGCCGGACATGCGCCGCGGATCAGATTTCGACCTGGCTGCCGAGTTCGACGACGCGGTTGGTCGGGAGCTTGAAGAATTCCATCGCACTTTCCGCGTTGCGCAGCATCCACGCGAACAATTTCTCGCGCCAGATCGCCATTCCCGGCCGCGACGAGGCGAGCAAGGTCTGGCGGGCGAGGAAGAAGCTGGTGTCCATCGTCCGGCAGGTTGCACCGCAGCTCTTCAACTGGGCAAGCGCCACCGGAACGTCGATTTCCTCCATGAAGCCATAGCGCAGGATGACCCGATAAAAGCCTTCGGAATAATCCTGTTCTTCGCTGCGCTTGTCTTCGGCAACATAAGGCACGTCCTCGACCCGGACGGTGAGCAGGATGACCCGTTCGTGAAGCACCTTATTGTGCTTGAGGTTGTGGAGCAGCGCATGGGGAACGCCGCTTGCGGAGCTGGTCATGAATACCGCGGTGCCGGCCACGCGCGCTGCGCTTGGCGCCGCCGACTTGATGAAGATTTCCATCGGCAGGCTGGCTTCGTTCATGCGGTCGATCATCAGTTTGCGGCCCTTCGCCCAGGTCGTGAGGAAGGTGAAGGCGATCGCTCCGATCAGCAGCGGGAACCAGCCGCCGTCGGGGATCTTGAGCATGTTCGCCGTCAAATACGTGAAATCGACCGTGAAGAAGAGGGCAAGCAGGCCGGCTACGACATATTTGTTCCAGTTCCACATGTGCCTGAGGACGACCGATATCAGAACGGTGTCGATGATCATCGCGCCGGTCACCGCAATGCCATAGGCCGCCGCCAGATTGGACGAGGTGCGGAACGTCAGGACGAGGATGATGACCATCGTCAGAAGCGCCCAGTTGATCACCGGGATGTAGATCTGGCCGGCCGCGCTTTCGCTGGTGTGGGTAATCCTGAGGCGGGGGATGAAGCCGAGCTGGATCGCCTGCTGGGTCACCGAAAAGGCACCCGAAATTACCGCCTGGCTGGCGATGATCGTGGCCATTGTAGCAAGCAGGACCAGCGGCAGACGAAACTGTTCCGGCGCAAGGTAGAAAAACGGATCCTTGACCGTCGCCAGCGCCTGTTCGGGCGTGACCGCGAGGATCATCGCGCCCTGCCCCATGTAGTTGAGCAGAAGCGCCGGCAGAACGAAGTAAATCCACGACACCCGGATCGGCTTGCGCCCGAAATGCCCCATGTCGGCATAGAGCGCCTCGGCGCCGGTCACAGCGAGGACCACCGAACCCATGGCGATGAACGCCTTGATCGGGTCGGCGGCGAAGAAATAGAAGGAATTGACCGGGTTGAGCATCGCCAGGACGACCGCCGGATAATCCATGATGTGCATCACGCCGAGCACCGCGAGCACGACGAAATAAAATAGCATCACCGGTCCGAACATCTGCCCGACCTTGGCCGTCCCCCGGGCCTGGATCGCGAACAGGCCGACCAGGATGACGATCGCGGTCGGAATGACATAGGGCTCGAACCCGGCCTCGACCGTGGTCAGACCCTCGACCGCCGACAGCACCGAAATCGCCGGGGTGATCATCGAATCGCCGTAGAATAAGGCGGTCGCGAAGACCCCCATCAGGATGATGCTTCCGGTCCACCGCCGCTTGCCGCCAAGGCTGCGGTTGATCAATGCGAGCAGCGCCAGGCTGCCGCCTTCGCCCTTATTGTCGGCGCGCATGACGATGCTGACGTATTTCAACGTCACGATGATCATCATCGACCAGAATATCAGGCTCAGTACGCCGAAGATGTGGACCTGGTCGGGGATCAGCGTGTGATGGCCGGCGAAGGTCTCGCGAAAGGCGTAAATCGGCGACGTCCCGATATCGCCATAAACGATCCCGACCGCGGCAATCGCGAGCTTGTAGAGCGGGCCATGGGCATGGCCCTGCGCATCATGCGTGATTTCGTCGGGCGGAGCGCCCTGGGCGGCAGTTTCGTTCATGCGTTCAAAATTCTGCCTGACAGCCTGCCGACCTGGAAATGTCTTCCCGCCAACCAGATATTGGGCCGCGGGCGGGTTCACCTAGCACCCGCGATACACCGCTGCAATCAAAGAGGACAGGCGCGAATAACGCGGCTATAGGCCCCGCCAGCCAAACATCTGTGGAGCGATTCAGCAATGCGCGTCGGTGTCCCCAAGGAAATCAAGAATCACGAATATCGGGTTGGCTTGACCCCGGCCAGCGTCGCCGAACTGGTCGCCTGCGGCCATGAGGTGTTCATCGAAACCAAGGCCGGCATGGGCATCGATTTTTCCGACAAGAGTTATGAGAAGGTCGGCGCGACGATCCTTCCCACCGCTGCCGAGGTGTTCGCAAAATCGGACATGATCGTGAAGGTCAAGGAACCGCAGCCGGACGAAATCGCGATGCTCGAGCCGCGGCATCTGCTCTTCACCTACCTCCACCTCGCCGCCGACAAGCCGCAGGCCGAAGGGCTGATGAAATCGGGCGCGACCTGCATCGCTTACGAAACCGTGACCTCCAACGGCGGCGCCTTGCCTTTGCTCAAGCCGATGAGCGAAGTCGCTGGCCGGATGAGCGTCCAGTGCGGCGCCCATTATCTCGAGAAGGAACAGGGCGGGCGCGGAGTCCTGCTCGGCGGTGTTCCGGGCGTGGCCCCGGCCAAGGTCGCCATCCTGGGCGGCGGAGTCGCCGGCATCAACGCCGCGCAAATCGCTACCGGGCAGCGTGCCGACGTCACTATTTACGACATCAACAACGACCGCCTGGCCGAACTCGACCTTCACTTCGGAAGCCAGATCAAGACCGCCTTTGCGTCGAAATCGGCGATCGCCCAGGCGATCCAGGAAGCCGAGCTGGTAATCGGCGCGGTCCTTGTGCCGGGAGCGGCGGCACCCAAGCTCGTCACCCGCGAGCAATTGAAGACGATGAAGCGCGGCAGCGTGCTGGTCGACATCGCCATCGACCAGGGCGGTTGCTTCGAAACTTCGCGCCCGACGACCCACGACGATCCGGTCTACGAAATCGACGGAGTGATCCATTATTGCGTCGCCAACATGCCCGGCGCGGTGGCCCGGACGAGCACGTTTGCGCTTAACAATGCGACGTTGCCGTTCGCGCTCAAGCTGGCCAACCTGGGCGCCGAGCGGGCGATGGCCGAGGATCCGCACCTCGCCAACGGCCTCAATGTCTCGGGCGGCAAAATCCGCAACCTGCCGGTAGCCGAAGCGCTCGACCTGCCGTTCGAGCCAATCGCGGCCTAGGGCTTAGTCGGCACCGGGCGCGCCGGTTGCGGTTGGCTGAGCGCGGCGACGCCCTGCTCGATCAATGGCCGCCAGCTGGCCTCCTTGGGCGCGGTTGCAAGAATCGACTGCCAGATGGCGACCGCCGCCTGCGGATCGCCCGAACGCGCCAGCGCGAGGCCGTAGAAGAATGGCCCGGCGGGATTGCCGGGAGCGACTTCGGCGGCCCGCTGGTAGGCATATTCCGCCGGCGGCGTGATTATATGCGCCTGGTCGACCAAGGCATTGCCAAGTCCGACCCACAATTGGGCATCGCCGGGATGACGGCCGACCGCGTTCGACAGAATGCCGACCGCGTCCGCTTGATTGCCCGAGGAGGCGAGTGCTTCCGACATTCGCATCCAGCTTTCGCCCGACGAAAAATTGCCGAAAAATTCGTGGCGAGCGGCGGTCAGCGGAAGGCTTTTTTCGGCTGTGCCGCCACCCGCCGGAGCGGCCGGAACCGACGGGTCGCCCTGAAGTGCATAGCCGGTCGCGCCAAGCATCAGTGCCGCGGCGCTTGCGGTCCACAGCCCGCCTTTGACTCCGAGGGCGCGAAGCGCGAGCAGGCTTGCTCCGACCAATGTTGCAAGGATCAACCAGGCCATCATTTGCGCCTTCTCACCTTGACCCGCCGAACGATCAACAGCCCGCCAGCGACAAGCAAGCCGAGCGGCACCAGCCACAATGGCAAAGCCGCGGGTTCGGTCGTCGGGCGATAGCTGATCCAGCTTCCGTAGCGGGTGATAAGCCAGGAGCGGATGTCGCTCGGGCGCTCTCCGGCGGCGATCCGCCGGCGGACGAGATCGCGCATGTCGCCGGCCAGTTCGGCATCGCTGTCGGCGATCGATTGCCCCTGGCAAACCAGGCAGCGGATCTGGCCCATCAACGCCCGGGCGGCTGCTTCCTGCCGCTCATCGGGCAATTGCCGATTGGCCCAATAAGCGGGCGCAAGATTGCTGTCGGCCAATGCCGGTTGAGCGACCATCAGGCCGAGTGCGATGAGAAAGGCGCGCTTCATTTGGCCTGCTCCAGCCTGGCAAGGATCAGCGGCATCTCATCGGCGGTGATCGGCCCGATTTTCTGATAGCGGATGATCCCGCGGCCATCGACGATGAAGCTTTCGGGCACCCCCGACGAACCGAGCGCGATCTGGATTTGGCTGCGCGCATCGCTGCCGATGCGCTCATAGGGATCGCCATAGCGGGCAAGGAAGCGCGCGATATCCTCGGGCCGGTCGCGGATCGCGATTCCGTCAATCGCAACCCCGCGCGCCTTAAGCGCTTCGAGCACCTTGGCTTCGGTCGCGCACGGAACGCACCAGCTGGCGAACAGATTGACCAGTCGAGGACTGCCGCGGGCGAGGTCGCTCGACGCCAAGCCTGGCTTGCCCGGGATCACGGCCGCAAGGTCGAAGGTCGGAACCGGCTGCCCGTCGAGCTTGGACGCGACGTTGGTATCGAGCGGGGTCGCAAGCCGCCACACCAGCCCGGCGATCAGTAGCGCGAGCAAGATCAGCGGAAGGAAGCGCAAGTCCCTGCTCATCGCCGCAGCCATTCATTCCGCGCGGCTCTGCGGCGCCGGCGAATGCGTCCGGCCATGGCCACCGCACCGCCCAATGCGATCATCGCCCCGCCGAGCCAGATCAGGGTCACAAACGGTTTCCACCACAAGCGCAGCTGCCACCCGCCCGACGGATCCTGCTTGCCCAGAACGGTATAGAGCTGGCCGTTCCAAAAGGTCTCGATCGCAGCTTCGTTGGTTTCCGCCTGCGGGCTTGTGAAATAGCGCGTCTGCGGGCGTAAAGTGAGCCGCCCCTGCCCGCGGCTGGCGAGCAATTCCGCTTCCAGCGCGGTCCAGTTTTTGCCCGCTGTGGGCCGCACCGATTGCAATTGCACCAGCCACGGCCCGACCTTCAAGGTCTCGCCCAGTTGCGCTACGGCGAGCCGTTCCTGGGTGAAAGCGGCATTGGCCGCAGCGCCGACCAGAGCAACGCCCATGCCCATGTGGGCGACGACCATGCCCCAGGTCGCAAGCGGCGCCCGAAAGGGATTGCGCGACACCAAAGGAACCACCGACGCCGCGATCAGATACATGCCGACGGCCAGTGCGGCGCGCGACAGCAGGCCGATCGCTGGCGCAACGAGGATGGTGATCGCGAGCATGGTTGCCCCGACCAAGGCCGGCACGACCAGCCGCCGCAGCACCGGCCTGCCCTCGCGCCGCCACGACAGCAACGGCCCGACCCCGACCAGCATTGCCAGGACCAAAGCCAGCGGCCCGGCGACGGCGTTGAAATAGGGCGCCCCGACCGACAATTTCTCGCCGCTGACCGCTTCGATGAACAAGGGGTAGAGAGTCCCGACGAAAACCGTTCCGAGGATCACGCTGAGGATCAAATTGTTGACCACCAGGCCGGTTTCGCGGCTGACCAGCTCAAACGGCGCGCCTTCGCGCAAGGCCGGCGCACGGACCGCGAACAAAGTGAAGGCAGCGCCGACGTAGAGCGCGAGCAGCACGAGGAGAAAGGCGCCGCGCTGGGGATCGATGGCGAAGGCATGAACCGATGTCAGAACCCCCGAACGGACCAGGAAAGTGCCGACCATCGACATCGAAAAGGCGATCACCGCGAGCATCATGGTCCACGCCTTGAGCGCTCCGCGCGCGGCCAAAACGTTGATCGAATGGAGCAAGGCGGTCGCTGCGAGCCACGGCATCAGCGAGGCGTTTTCGACCGGGTCCCAGAACCACCAGCCGCCCCAGCCAAGCTCATAATAGGCCCAGTAACTGCCCGCCGTGATGCCGAGCGTCAGGAGGACCCAGGCGCCGAGCACCCACGGCCGCATCGCCCGCGCCAGGCGGCTGTCGACCTCGCCGGTGAACAAGGCGCCGACCGCAAGGCTGAACGCGACCGACAGGCCGACATAGCCGAAGTAGAGCGTTGGCGGGTGGAAGGCCAAGCCGGGATCCTGGAGCAAGGGATTGAAGCCCTGCCCTTCCAACGGTGCTGGAAACAGGCGTGTGAACGGGTTCGAAGCCGTCAGCAGGAAGGTGTAAAAACCGAGCGCAAGCGCGGCCTGCGCGCCCAGCGCAGCGACCAATGTGCGCTCGCTCGTCCGGCGCGAATAGAGCGCGAGTATCGCACCGGCCACGGCGAGCACCGTCACCCACAGCAGCATCGATCCTTCGTGATTGCCCCAGGCGGCGGCGACCTTGTAGATGAACGGCTTGGCGCTGTGGCTATTGGCGGCGACCAGGGCGACCGACAAATCGGTGCGCGCGAACACCAGCAAAAGCATGACGAACGAGATCAGGCCCAGCACACCCTGGACGATCGCCACGCCGCGCATCTGCCGCCCGCTGTCGATCGCGCCGCGAAAGCTGAGTGTTGCAAGGATCAGCTGAAGCGCCGCAAGCCCGGCGGCGAGCCACAAGGACGCAAGCCCAGCTTCAGCGATCATTTGTCGAGCGTCTTTCCGGCCTTGTGCTCGGCCTGAAGGTCACCCAGCTGGGGCGGCATGTAACGCTCGTCGTGCTTGGCGAGGATCGTGTCGGCGATAAAGGTCGAGCCGGACATGCGCCCTTCTGCAACCACCCCGCTGCCTTCGCGAAAGAGGTCCGGCACAATCCCTCGAAAGGCCACCGGCGTGCGGGCTTTTCCGTCGGTGACGATGAAGCGAATGCTGACTCCGTCAGGCAGCCGCACGACCGAACCTTTCTCGACCATTCCGCCGAGGCGCATGGCGCGGCCCTCGACCGCCTGGCCGGCGGCGATATCGGCGGGGGTCAGGAAATAGGCGGCCTGCTCCTTGAGCCCAAGCATCGCCAGCAGTACCGCGCCGACCAGCGCGACCAGCGCCGCGGCGATCAGCGCAAGCCGCTGGTTCTTGGGTTTCATTGGCTCTTGATCTTCGCTGCGGCGGCTTCGGCCCGGCGCATTCCCGCATAAGCCCAGCCGAGCAGAGCGAGAGTGGCGACAATCGCGACCGCATAAGCGGCAGTGACGAACGGCCACGGGTTCATGGCCGGGCCGCCCGGCGCAACCGCGCCTCGAGCCTGGATTCGGCCAGGTCCTTGCGCATCAGCATCAGGACCGCGGCGCCGAACAACGCCGTGAATCCGAACATCGTCAGCGGCAACGGCCACAGCAATTCCGGAGCGATGCTCGAACCCTTGAGCGAAATGCTCTGCCCCTGGTGGAGGGTTCGCCACCACAGCACCGAATAATGGATCACCGGCAGGTTGATCGCACCGATGAGGCCGAAAATGGCGGCGATCCGCCCCTCCCCGCCGCGCTCGCGTTCGGCCGAAGCCAGTGCAATGTAGCCAAGATAGAGGAAGAACAGCAGGAGCATCGAGGTCAGTCGCCCGTCCCATTCCCACCACGTGCCCCAGGTCGGGCGGCCCCAGATCGATCCGGTGACGAGGCAGATGAACGCGAACACCGCTCCCGCCGGAGCAATTGCGCGCCCGGCGACGGCGGCCAGCGGATGACGCCACACGATCTGGCTCAGCGAGGCCGCCGCAAGGCCCATCCACCCGGCCATTCCGAGCCACGCCGCGGGCACGTGGATGTAGAGGATACGCACCGTTTCGCCTTGCAGGTAATCGGGCGGGGTCCAGGTCAGGCCAGCGATCATCCCGAACCCGGCCAACAGTGCACCAATCGCCAGCAGCCACGCCGTCGCCGGCCGCGCCAGGCGCAGGAAACGCGCGGGATTGGCAAAAGCGTGCATCGGCGGTATTTTCAGCTCCTGCCGATTAGCCGCTGGGCCATGGCGTCGGCGACCGCCGCCGGGTCCCGCCCGCTGCGGTCGCTTTCGTCCCAGATCTGCTCGAGCCGGAGCGGAATGCCGTCGATCCGCTCGCGCACCAGACTGGCATCGCCGTCGCCGAGAAATTCGGTGCAGACGTTGATGATTCCGCCCGCGTTGATGACATAATCGGGCGCGTAGAGAATGCCACGCTCCTTCAGCCGGGCGCCATCCTGGGGAGTGGCAAGCTGATTATTGGCGCCGCCGGCGACGATCGGGGTATTGAGCCCGGCGATCGATTTTTCGTCGAGAATCGCGCCCAGGGCATTGGGGCTGACGACATCGGCCTGGAGCGACAGGATTTCATCGGTCGAAACCACGGCGCCGCCGACCGCATCGGCGAGCTGCCGGGCCTTGTCGTCATGGACGTCCGCGACCGAAATTCGAGCGCCTTCCGCGACCGCGTGCATGGCAACCCCGGTGGCGACGCTGCCCGCGCCCTGGATCGCGATGTGGAGCCCGTCGAGCTTATCCTTGCCCAACGCGTGACGAACCGCCGCCTTAAGGCCGAGGAACACGCCCAGCGACGTGTGCGGACCGGGGTCGCCGCCGACCTGGGCGCCCTCGACCGGCAGGCCCGCGACATATTTGGTCATGCGCGCAATCTCGATCATGTCGGATACGCTCATATTGACGTCTTCGGCGGTGACGTAGCGGCCGCACAGATTATCGACCGCCTGGCCAAAGGCATGAAGCTGATCGGTGGTCTTGGATTTATCGGGGCCGGCGAGAATGACCGACTTGCCGCCGCCGAGCGGAAGTCCGGCCATTGCGTTCTTGTAGCTCATTCCGCGCGACAGGCGCAGGGCATCGACCAAAGCGTGATCGTCCTCGACATAATGCCAGTAGCGCGCGCCGCCCGCGGCCGGACCAAGGTGAGTCGAATGAATGGCGATAATCGCCTTCAACCCGGACGCCCGGTCGGTGACGAACTGGACCTCCTCATGGGCGTCGAAATCGGCAAGGTCCCAGGGCGTACTCATTGGTCGGAACTGTCCAATCAAAAACCGGGTGAAAAAATGGGGCGATCGACGGGGCTTGAACCCGCGACCCTCGGTACCACAAACCGATGCTCTAACCAGCTGAGCTACGATCGCCACGGAGCGCCCGGAAGGATGTTCCCACAGGCGCCGCCGCCACTTAAGGTCGGTTGGGGTGGAACGCAAGCGAAGGGGAAGCCGACATTTCTTCTCTGTATCGTCTAGGCCGTGAACTCATAAACGGGATTCCCAAAGTGGGGTAAGCGTGATTCAAGGTTTCCGGAAGGGAGCCTTGCGATGAGCCGATACGATCTGAGCGAGTTT
>JAZJYM010000002.1:0-287372 GCA_040390365.1 Pseudomonadota bacterium
CCTCCCTCAAGATAAGATTTCATCGAGCCGTGGAAGACCACCACGTTGATAGGCCGGGTGTGGAAGCACAGTAATGTGTGGAGCTAACCGGTCCTAATTGCTCTTTTCGCGCTTGAGAATTTGCACCATCACCGACAGTTCTGCTGTTCGTCTGATGTCTGGTTCTCAGCTAGATGACGCCAATACCAATGCCCAAATGCACGGTTTCTAGAATTTTTCGATACGCTGGCTTCATAGCTTGGTGATCATAGCGTCCGTGACCCACCCGATCCCATCCCGAACTCGGCCGTGAAACCGGACAGCGCCAATGGTACTTCAGCTTAAGCTGCGGAAGAGTAGGTCGTCGCCAGGCTTTGTGGCCAGCGTGTCGAAAAAACCCATTCACAACGTTACAAAAGGCCGCTGCCGGCATCGTCCGAGCGGCGGCTTTTTCGTCTTACGGCCGAGCAGCCGTGTCAGCACGCGTGGAGCGTGCCGCCACTGCGGCTCAGCTAAGGGATCCCATCAAAGTGCTACTTTGATGGGTGCCCGTGTCGCGGGGTGGAGCAGCCCGGTAGCTCGTCAGGCTCATAACCTGAAGGTCGTAGGTTCAAATCCTACCCCCGCAACCAACCAATCAACTACCACCACCCGCCTTGGACGATCGTCCGCGGCGGGTTTTTTCTTGTCCGCCGCTCCCGCGCCAATCGCCAGTAATCGAATCTACCACTCACCCTGACCGACAATAGTCGTTTCCATCGATTAGCGGATGCGCCTAGCGTGGCGATCAACCTCAATCCCGCAAAGGAAATGACCATGGACGCGAAGACCGGTGAGATGGGCTGCCCGATGAAGACGCCCGCGACGAGCCGATCGCTCATGGGCCGGACCAATCGCGACTGGTGGCCGGATGCGCTCCCGCTCGAGATCCTGTCGCAGGACGGCGGCTCGCCCGATCCGATGGGCGCCGACTTCGATTATGCCGAAGCGTTCAAGGCGCTCGATTACCGGGCGTTGAAAGGCGACCTCAAGGCGCTGCTGACCGACAGCAAGCCGTGGTGGCCGGCGGATTATGGCAATTACGGCCCGTTCTTCATCCGCATGGCCTGGCATGCCGCGGGCACCTATCGCACCGGCGACGGGCGCGGCGGGGCGAACAGCGGGCAGCAGCGCTTCGCTCCGCTCAACAGTTGGCCCGACAACGGCAACCTCGACAAGGCGCGGCGTCTGTTGTGGCCGGTCAAGCAGAAATACGGCAAGCACATCAGCTGGGCCGATCTGTTCATCCTCGCCGGCAACGTTGCGATCGAGGAGATGGGCGGGCCGGTGTTCGGCTTTGGCGGCGGCCGCAAGGATGTGTTCGAAGCCGAGCGCGACATTTATTGGGGCGCGGAGGAAAAATGGGTCAGCGAGGGCGCCGAAACGCGCATCCAGCCGGATAAGGAAATGGACCTGGAAAACCCGCTGGCAGCGATCCAGATGGGCCTCATCTACGTCAATCCCGAAGGTCCGGGCGGCAATCCCGACCCGCTGCAGTCGGCGCGCGACATGAAAGTGACGTTCGAGCGCATGGCCATGAACCATGAGGAAACGGTCGCTCTGACCGCTGGCGGACACACCTTTGGCAAGGCTCATGGTGCAGGCGATCCGAGCCTGCTCGATGTCGCGCCCGAGGCCGCCGACATCGCGCTTCAGGGAATGGGCTGGAGCAGCGGCTTCGAGAGCGGGTTTGGCGAACATACGATCACCAGCGGGATCGAGGGATCGTGGGTCAACACCCCGACCGAATGGAGCGAGAATTATTTCCGGCTTCTGCTCGACTATGATTATCAGCTGGTGCGTTCGCCCGCGGGCGCGCAGCAGTGGCAGCCGGTCAACCAGAAGCCCGAGGATATGGCGCCGTCGGCGCACGATCCGGCGAAGAAGGTCCCGACTATGATGACGACCGCCGACATGGCGCTCAAGTTGGATCCCGAATTCCGCGCGATCTCGGAGAAATTCCGTACCGACCACGAGGCCTTCAAAGATGCCTTCGCCCGCGCCTGGTTCAAGCTCACTCACCGCGACATGGGCCCGAAGCTGCGTTACCTCGGTCCTGAAGTCCCGGCCGAGGACCTCATCTGGCAGGACCCGATTCCCGCCGGCACAGCGCCGTCGGTCGCCGAGGTCGCCGCGTTCAAGTCCAAGATCCTCGACAGCGGTCTGACGATCGCCCAGCTGGTCAAGACCGCCTGGGCCTCGGCCTCGACCTATCGCAAGTCCGACCATCGCGGCGGCGCCAATGGCGCGCGCATCCGCCTCGAGCCGCAAAAAGGCTGGGCCGTCAACGAGCCCGACGAATTGGCCAGGGTGCTGGCCGGGATCGATGAGCTTCGCGGGTCATTGTCGATGGCCGACGCGATCGTCTTGGCCGGCAGTGCGGCGGTCGAGAAAGCCGCCCAGGCCGGCGGCTACAGCGTCGATGTGCCGTTCACCGGCGGCCGCGGCGACGCGTCGCAGGACTGGACCGACGTCGACAGCTTCGACGTGCTCGAGCCCAAGGCCGACGCCTTCCGCAATTATCTGTCGACCAAGCACAGCGTGAAAACCGAGGAATTGATGCTCGACCGCGCATCGCTGCTCGGGCTGTCGGTTCCGGAAATGACGGTGCTGGTCGGCGGGCTTCGGGTGCTCGGCGCCAATTACAAGGATTCCCCCAATGGCGCCTTGACCGTGCGCAAGGGCCAGCTGACCAACGACTTCTTCGTCAATTTGCTCGACATGGACACCCTATGGGAAGTGGTCGACACGAGCGGCGACGAGGAGTTCGTCGGCCTCGATCGTGGCGGGCGCAAGGAACGGTGGAAGGCGACCCGCACCGACCTGATCTTCGGGTCGAACAGCCAGCTTCGAGCAACCGCCGAAGTCTATGCCGAAAAGGGCAATGAGGAGAAGTTCGTGCGCGACTTCGCCGCCGCCTGGACCAAGGTCATGAACGCCGACCGCTTCGACCTCGACTGACCCGCGGCCCTGGGCGCCGGTGCTATTGGGCCGGCGCCTCGGGGTGGGCGGCCTTCCACTCCATCGCGGTCATCACCCGGCGCTCGACCGACGGATGATCGTAAAAGATCACCTCCTCGATTTCGGTCGGGCGCGGGTAGCGATATTCGGCCGTCTTCACCAGCGCGCTCGACAGCGCATCGGGTCGGTTTTCGGTGCGCAGCGAATAGGCGTCGGCCTGGTTTTCAATCGTCCGCGAGAAACTGTTGGTGATCGGCATCGCGCCGAGCGAGAACAGCGACACGATGAACATCAGGACCGGGACCGAGCGCGGGTCGGCGATTGGCGCATCGCTTCCGAAAGCCTTGGCGAATTTCGGATAGAGCCGGTCGGCGAGCCAGAACAACAGCATCGCAAGCACCGATATCATCAGGATCCCGTACCAGGTGTGCTTGAGCACATAATGGCCGATTTCATGGCCGGTCACCGCGCGCACCTCATCGAGCGAGGCCTTGTTCATCGCGACGTCGGAAATGGCGACCCGTGCGGTATTGCCGACTCCGCCGGCGTTGGCTGTGAAATTGTTCGACTGGCGCGACCCGTCGAACAGGAAAATCTTGTTTTCGGGAATGCCGGCGCGGCCCGCCATTTCGGCGACCGCGTCGTGGACCGGTCCGGCCGGGATTGGCTGATATTTATTGAACAATGGTTCGATCAGGATCGGCGACAGCAGCATCAGGACAGCAACGACTCCAGCGGTCAGTGCTCCGGACCACAGCCACCAGCGATGCCCGGTGCGGCGGATAAGCCAGTAAACGCCGGTCAGGAACAACGCCCCGAGGATGGTGCTGAGAACGAGCGCCAGCGCCTGCTGGCCAAGATAATCGGCGAGCGGCTGGCTGGTTCGGCCATAGCCTTTTTCGCGGAAATATCCGGAGTAAAGCGACCACGGCAAACCGATCAGCGCCGACGCGACGATATAGACCGCGGTGACGACAAATGCGCGCAGGCCCTTGCGCCTTTCGGGGATGCGTTGCTCCACCCGGTCGAGAATGCGCGAGCGGACGATGAGCAGAGCGATCAGCGCTGAAACCACCAGCCCCCACAACAGGAGCCAGTGACCGCCGACGGTATAATCATGGGCCTTTTGGAGATTGGCCGCGCCGAGGCCGTCGATATATTGGGCGGTTGCCGCGCGTGGATCGAATGTCATTGGGTCCCCCGTTCGTACCGTCGGCGATATTAGCACGGGCAGGATACGCAAGCGAAAGACTACGAACGTATCGATGTCGTCGGCGAACGGGACTTAGCCATTGTACGCCCGTTCGCCATGATCGGACAGGTCGAGGCCTTCGCGCTCGGCCTCTTCACCATGGCGCAGCTTGATCGCCGCGCGAACCAGCGCGAAACAGATTGTCGATCCAATTCCCGACCAGGCAATGGCCAAGGTGACCGCCGCCAATTGCTTGGCCAGCTGCGGGCCAAGTGCATAATCGGCGCCGCCATGACCGCCGAGGATCGGCAGAGCGGCGAGCGCGGTCCCGATCGAGCCGACGATCCCGCCCAAACCATGGATTCCGAACA
Organism: Pseudomonadota bacterium; assembly: GCA_040390365.1. Classification (GTDB taxonomy): domain Bacteria; phylum Pseudomonadota; class Alphaproteobacteria; order Sphingomonadales; family Sphingomonadaceae; genus Sphingomicrobium. Next base: position 4,543 of record JAZJYM010000002.1, read on the forward strand.
CATCGAGGCTGTCGTCGAGATTGAGGCGGTGCTTCCAGCGGGCGATGAAGCCGTAACAGACGAGTGCCGCGCAAGCGCCGAGCAGGATCGCGCCAAGCGGCCCGCTGACCCCCGCCGCCGGCGTCACCGCGACCAGCCCGGCGACGGCCCCCGAAGCGCCGCCGAGCAGCGACGGCTTGCCCGAGCGGAACGCTTCGATCCCCATCCACGCAAGCACTCCTGCGGCGGGGGCGACGAGCGTGTTGACCATCGCCACCGCCGCCAGCCCATTGGCCTCGAGCGCCGAGCCGGCGTTGAACCCGAACCAGCCGACCCACAACAGGCCCATCCCGACCAGCGCCAACGCCAGGCTGTGCGGCGGCATCGCTTCCTTGAGGAACCCGGTCCGCCGACCGACGAAGGCGACCGCTACCAGCGCCGCGACCCCGGCATTGATGTGCACCACCGTGCCGCCGGCGAAGTCGATCGCGCCAAGCTTGAAGATCAGTCCGTCGCTGGCCCACACCATATGCGCGATCGGCGCATAGACGATGGTCACGAACAGCGCCGCAAAGGCGAGCATCGCGCCGAACCGCAGACGCTCGACCGTCGCCCCGACGATCAGCGCGACAGTGATTGCGGCAAAGGTCATCTGGAACGACGCGAACAGCAGTTCGGGGATTGCCTTGCCGTTGGTTCCGACCGGCCATGGGCTTGTGCCGTCGAGCCCCGCGAATCCAGCATGAGCAAGATCGCCGATGACCGCGCCGCCGCCCGAAAACGCCAGGCTATAGGCCCAGCCGACCCACGCCAGAACCACGATCGCGGTCACACCCAGGACCTGGCTCATGACCGACAACAGGTTCTTGGCGCGCACCAGTCCGCCGTAAAACAAGGCCAGTCCGGGCAGCAGCATCATCAACACCAGGAGGGTCGCGGTGAGCATCCACGCGGTGTCGCCGCTATCGACAATATATGGGTTCACGCGCGTCGGCCCCGCCCTGTTGCAGCGCACAAATCTGTCGGCGCTGGCGCTGCTGCGCAACCGGCATCGAGCCTATCGTGAATTGTTCACCGCTGTTCGAACCCAGCAAGGCATTCGGCGACCCAGCGCGCTGCGGTCAGCGCGGACAAATCAGTCGGATCGAGCGGCGGATCCCATTCGGTGAGGTCGATCACTTTCACCCGCGGATCGGCGGCGAGGCGGCGCACACAGTCGAAGAACATGTTGCTCGCCATTCCTCCAGCGCGCGCGCCGGGAGCAGCGGGAAATTGGGCGCGATCGATGACGTCGATGTCGCAATCCACGACAATCGCCGCGCATGACGACAAATGGTCGAGCGCCCGGCCGATCCAATAGTCGCTGGGGTGGGTGCTGAACTGACCGATGGTGACGACGTAATTGCCGGCGGCCAGCGCATCGTCATGCATGGCCTTTGAATTGGCGAACGGGGCGAGCCCGAGCTGGGCGATGTTCGCTCCGGGCAGGCCATCCTCGATCAGCGCTCGAACCGGATTGCCATTGCTCAATCCGCCACTGAGATCGCGCATGTCGAAATGCGCGTCGAGCGTGATCAGTCCGACCTGGTCGAGCGGCATTCCCAGTCCGAGAAGCGCTGGCCTGGTGACGGCATTATTGCCACCCGCAACCAGGGTCAAAGCGTGGCGGGCGACGCTTTTCGCGACGGCATCGCGGATCGGCGCGCTTGCCTGCTCGATGCTCATTCCAGCAATGGCGACGTCGCCATGATCGGCGATCCGGGTCACAAGCTCGCGGCCGGTCTCGACATCGTAACGGCCAATCCGCTTGAGGGTCGAGCGGAGCAATTGCGGTGCCTGGTCGCATCCCCCCGGGGTGACCGACCCGGCGCTCAATGGCGCTCCGACCAAGCCGACCGGAGTGTCGACGTCCACTCCGACCAGCAACTCCGAAAGATTGGGCCAGCTCATGCGCTTGACGACTAGCAGGCTTGGCCTTCAAAGCCACCACCATGTGGGACCGCCTGCTCGTCGATTGCCGCGTCGCGACGCTCGAAGCCTCGCCGGGCAATCCGCTGGGCATCATCGACAATGGAGCGATCGGAATCGCCGACGGCAAGGTGGTTCGAGTCGGCAAACGCACCGAGCTCGCCGGCTATCGAGCCAAGGACGTTACCGCGCTTGGCGGCGCCTGGGTCACGCCCGGTCTGGTCGATTGCCACACCCATTTGATCTTCGGCGGCAATCGCGCCGACGAACATGCGATGCGCCGCGCTGGAGCGACCTATGAGGAAATCGCCAAGGCCGGCGGCGGAATCGCCTCGACCGTCGCCAAAACCGCGGCTGCAAGCGACGAAGACTTGCTGGCCAGCGCGCGCGGACGCCTTGACGCATTGATGCGCGGCGGTTGCACGACGGTCGAGGTGAAAACTGGCTACGGCCTCAAGGTAAAGAGCGAATTGCGCCTCCTCAAGCTCGCCCACGCGCTCGGCGATGGAGCGGCAGTGCGGATCGTCCCGACCCTGCTCGCGCTTCACGCCATCCCCGCTGCCCAGCGCGACCGCCGAGCGCATTATCTGGGCGACATCATCGACAAGCTGATCCCCGCCGCCGCCAAGTCGGGGCAGGTCGGAATCGTCGATGCTTATTGCGACACCATTGCGTTCACCCCGGACGAGGTCGAACGCTTGTTCAAGGCGGCCGCGGCGCACGGCCTGCGAGTACGGCTTCACGCCGAACAATTGTCCAACCAGCATGGCGCCGCGCTTGCCGCCCAATATCGCGCTTTGTCGGCCGACCACCTCGAATTTCTCGATGAGGACGGAGCAAAGGCGATGGCCGCCGCAGGAACCGTCGCGGTGCTCCTTCCCGGGGCCTTTTACGCGCTACAGGAAACGCGCAAGCCACCGGTCGCGCTGCTGCGCAAGCATAAGGTGCCGATCGCGGTCGCGACCGATTGCAACCCCGGAACGTCGCCGTTGCTGTCGCCGACGCTGGCGATCCACATGGCGTGCACCTTGTTCGGCCTGACGCCCGAAGAAGCGATCGCTGGGATGACCATCAATGCCGCGCGCGCCCTGGGCATCGACAAAAACGTCGGCTCCCTTGCTCCGGGCAAGGCCGCGGATCTTGCCATATGGCCCCTCGATAGCCTTTCGGAGCTTGGCTATTGGATCGGGCTACCCGGGCCGGAGCGGCGGATATTCGGGGGTCGAGACGCTTAGTCGACGGCCCGCAATCTGACGATCAGGGCGGAAGCGCGCCGTCTCAGCGGTCAGTGCGGATTCGCCCCCTGGCCGGCCGCAATCCACGCTTCGACATTGTGGCGGAGCAACGCCAGCGGGACAACGCCGTCGCCAAGCACGATTGCGTTGAATTGCTTCAAGTCGAAGCGCGCACCGAGCGCTGCTCTGGCCTGATCGCGCAGTGCGACAATCTCCAGCCCGCCCGAATCATAGGCGGTCAGCTGGCCCGGAATGATCGCGATTCGATCGACCATTTCTTGCGCCTGCGTTTCACTGCGCAGTCCAGTGCTCAAAAGATATGCGACGGCTTTCTCGCGGCTCCAGCGGCCGAGGTGAATCCCCGGATCGACGACCATTCCGCGCGCCGGCCAGGCGCGGCGGCTGATCTTGGCCTGTGGCGTTGCGAGCAAGTCGATCTCATCCGCCATCCGCTCAGCATAGCGCGCCCAGCCTTCGACATAGGCGGAATTGCCCGACAGCCGCGACAACGGGCTGGCTTCGATCCGCGCCGCATAAGCGAATTGAAGGTGGTGGCCGGGATAGCCTTCGTGAACCGCGGTAATCGCCATGACCGCGCGGCGCGCGTCCTCAAGCTTGCCGGCCTGCAACGAATATAGCGCTGGCTTGGCCGGGTCGGGCTCGGGCAAATAATGCGAGCTCGCGCCCGAAGCCTCCATCCCGCCGGTCATTGCCCGGACTTCAAGCCGTTGCGTTGGTACGACATCGACCAGCCCTGCAGTCGCTGCCTCAGCGCGCCCTTCGATCTCGCGGTTGAAGGCGACGACTTCGTCCTTCGATGCAAAGCGCTCGCTTGGATCGTCCTTCACCCGCTTCATGATCGCTGCATAATCGTCGGTGCCATACAGCTTCTGACCGATCGCGCGAATGTCGGCGACATTGGCTGCAACGGTCTTTTCGCCGAGCGCGGCAACCGCTTCGCCGGGGCGGTCGAGCGTGGTGTAATTGCGCAGCCATGCGTCATAACAGGCGCGGCCATTGGGCAAGTCGAGCACCGACATGCTGGTCCGCGCCGCAGGGATGTATCGCTTCAAAAAGTCGCGGTAGGTCTTGATCGCCGGGGTGATCCGATCGCGGACGAGCGCCGCGAACCGCGCCTTGAACGCGCGATTTCTGGTCGCGGCCGCGGGGGCGTAGAACGGCGATTCCTCGGGCGTCGCGGCGATCAGCCCCTCGACCTGCGCCAGCGTCCGCACCGCAACCGAACGCGGCGCGCTATAGCCGCGCGCAAGCCCGCGTTTGAGGTTGGCGATGTCGCTGGCGATGAAACCGGGAAAGGCGCCCCAGCGGGCGAGCGCATCGGCGCGGTCCTTGGCGCTCGCTACCGGCTGACGCTCGACCAGCTCGGGAAACGCCGATGGCCATCCGCTCATGTGCGACACCGACCACAGCTCATTGCGGCACACGCGCAGTCCCTTGTCCGCCTCCAGCATTTCGCGCGCCAGATAGTAATCGAGCCGATCGCCCTTGTCGGCGATCTCGTCGGGATCGATCGCACCGAGCCGAACCAGCAGCGCATCCACCGTCGCCTGATCGCGCGCGATTGCCGCCGGGCTGACGTCGATGAAGCCGTCGTTGCGCCCGCCCTTTACGTCCGCGACCAGCGGGAGAAACGGGTTGGCCCGCAGCTGATACGCGACGATGTCGCTCGAAAGCCGCGCCATGCTGTCGCTCGGCTTGGCAATCGACGGCGTTGAACAGCATATCGCAGCGGCGGCGATCGGCCCCGCCCGAGACATCAACCAATTTCGCATGCTTGCTCCCCTTGAGGGCGGCCAACCTAACACGGACATTTGCGAAGCATAAGGGAGGCGCTTAGGGGCAAGCACATGACCGACCAAAGACGCGACAATAGCCGCCACATCCGCGCCCGCCGCGGCAGCGCCATCGTCGCCAAATCGTGGCAGACCGAGGCCGCCGTGCGGATGCTCATGAACAACCTCGATGCCGAGGTCGCCGAGGATCCGCAGAGCCTGGTGGTCTATGGCGGGATCGGCCGCGCGGCGCGCAACTGGGCGTGTTTCGACAAGATTGTCGAAGTGCTCGAACGGCTCGATGACGATCAGACTTTGCTCGTCCAGTCGGGCAAGCCGGTCGGCGTGTTCCGCACCCACAAGGACGCCCCGCGCGTGCTCATCGCCAACTCCAACCTCGTTCCCAAATGGGCCAATTGGGAGGTGTTCAACGATCTCGATCGCAAGGGCCTGATGATGTACGGCCAGATGACCGCCGGGTCGTGGATTTACATCGGCACGCAGGGCATCGTCCAGGGCACGTTCGAGACCTTCGCCGAAATGGGCCGCCAGCATTATGGCGGCGACTTGCGCGGCAAGTGGGTTCTCACTGCCGGGCTCGGCGGCATGGGCGGCGCGCAGCCGCTCGCCGCGGTCATGGCCGGCGCGCATTGCATTGCGGTCGAATGCCAGGAGAGTTCGATCGAGAAGCGGCTCGCGACGCGTTATCTCGACCATCGCGCGACGAGCATCGACGAAGCGCTCGCGATCATCGGGAAAGCGACCACGCCGACCTCAGTCGGCCTGCTTGGCAATGCCGCCGAAATCCTTCCGCAAATGGTCGCGCGCGGGATCCGCCCCGATGCCGTCACCGACCAGACCAGCGCGCACGACCCCGCCAACGGATATTGTCCCGCCGGGTGGAGCGTCGCCAAGTGGCAGGAAATGCGCGAACGCGATCCGCAGGCCGTCGCCACCGCCGCGCGTCACTCGATGGCCGCCCATGTCGAGGCGATGCTGGCGTTTCAGGCGATGGGCGTCCCGACCTTCGATTATGGCAATAATATCCGCCAGGAGGCGTTCGACGACGGCGTCGCCCACGCGTTCGATTTCCCCGGCTTCGTGCCCGCCTATGTCCGGCCCTTGTTCTGCCGCGGCATCGGCCCGTTCCGCTGGGTCGCCTTGAGCGGTGATCCCGAGGACATTTACCGCACCGACCAGCGCGTAAAAGAGCTCATCCCCGACGATCCGCATCTCCACCGCTGGCTCGACATGGCTCGGACAAGGATCGCGTTTCAGGGCTTGCCCGCGCGCATCTGCTGGGTCGGGCTCGGCCAGCGCCACCGCCTCGGCCTCGCCTTCAACGAAATGGTCGCGAACGGCGAAGTCAGCGCCCCGATCGTCATCGGCCGCGACCACCTCGACAGCGGCAGCGTCGCCTCGCCCAACCGCGAAACCGAAAGCATGATCGACGGCAGCGACGCGGTTAGCGACTGGCCGTTACTGAATGCTCTCCTCAACACCGCCTCGGGCGCGACCTGGGTCTCGCTCCACCACGGCGGCGGGGTCGGCATGGGCTATTCGCAACACAGCGGAATGGTCATCGTCGCCGACGGCACCGACGATGCCGCGCGCAGGCTCGAGCGAGTCCTATGGAACGACCCCGCGACGGGGGTGATGCGCCACGCCGATGCGGGATATCAAATCGCCATCGACTGCGCGCGCGAACAGGGCCTCGATTTGCCGATGATCGGCTGAACCCGCTTTCATTGCCGGTCGATCTTGTCGTGGATGCTTTTGGTCAGCCGGTTGTTGACCTTGAGCAGCCGGTGGACCTCGTCGTTGATCTGGAGCAGCGCTTCGGCGTCCATATAGGTCTGGTACGCCTGCTTGTCCGAAGCCTCCGCGGCGACCCGCTGCCCGACCATGATGATCGACAGCAGGACGAGTTGGAGAAAGGTCTGGGCGATCCACGAAATGAGGGTCGCGGTGCCACCGGTGATCGCCGCCGGAAGGCTGATCAGTGCGAGCAAGGCGAACGCATAAGCGCACCACATCGTGCCCACCGCATTGGTGATCATCACCGCGATTCGCGCATTGATCGTGGGCCGCTTGGGAACGGTCTGGATTACTCCTTCATGCTTGCGCCGTTCCAGCCGCGGGTTGGGACAATGGATATCGTCTGCGCTGCCCTTGCTCATTCCTGCCCCCTGCCTTTGGTCGATGCCGTCGGCGGATGATTGCCAAGAACCGCGGCTCGAGGGAAGGGCCGGCGCGCCTGTCCAATCGCAAACAATTCTGGCAAACGGCGCTGCGATGCTGACTCTCGACCCCCAATCCATCGACCTTGCGACTCTTGAGAAGCTGTGGGCGGGGGCGCCGTCGCGGCTGGATACAGCTGCCATGGATCGGGTTCGGTTATCGTCCGATGCGGTCGACCGGATCGTTGCCGGCGGCGAGACCGTCTATGGCGTCAACACCGGCTTCGGACTGCTCGCCAACACGCGCATCCCCGCCGAGCGGCTCGCCGAGCTTCAGCGCAATCTGATCCTCAGCCACAGTTGCGGGCTCGGCGATCCGCTCCCGCGTCACACTGTTCGCTTGATGATCGTACTCAAGATGCTTGGCCTGGGGCGCGGCTATTCCGGGGTTCGGCCGCTGGTGCTCGAAGCGCTCCAGACGCTGCTCGATGCCGATGCAATGCCGATCATTCCAAGCCAGGGCAGCGTCGGCGCGTCGGGCGACCTGGCGCCGCTGGCGCATCTGGTCGCGGCGCTGATGGGCGAAGGGCGAATAGACCTTGCCGGCACGGTGATGCCTGCTGCCGCGGCACTCGAGAAGCTCGGCCGCGAACCGCTCGAACTCGGCCCCAAGGAAGGCCTTGCGCTGATCAACGGCACCCAGGCATCGACCGCGATCGCGCTCGATGCCTGGTTCCTCGGTCAGCGCGTGTTCTGGGCTGCGCTCTCGGCCGGAGCATTGTCGCTCGACGCACTCAAGGGATCGGTCAAGCCGTTCGACGAGCGCATTTCGAAGGTGCGCGGACAGCCGGGACAAATCCGCGTCGCCGCATCATTACGCGGCTTGCTCACAGGCTCCGAAATCCTTGCCAGCCATGAGTGCTGCTGTTCCAAGGTCCAGGACCCCTACAGCTTCCGCTGCCAGCCCCAGGTCATGGGCGCGGCGCTCGATCTGCTGACCAATGCCGGCCGCACGCTTGAGATCGAGGCTGCTGCGGTGACCGACAATCCGATTGTCTTCGGCGACGACGATATCGCGATTTCGGGCGGCAATTTCCACGCCCAGCCCGTCGCCTTCGCCGCCGACATGATCGCCATGGCATTGTGCGAAGTCGGCAGCCTTAGCGAGCGCCGGACGAGCGTCCTGGTCGATCCCAAAATGAGCGAACTTCCCGCGTTCCTGACCGACGACGGGGGGGTCAATTCAGGGCTGATGATCCCGCAGGTCACCGCCGCCGCTTTGGTCAGCGAGAACAAGAGCCTGGCGTTTCCCGCCTCGGTCGATTCGATCCCGACCTCGGCGGGGCAAGAGGATCATGTGTCGATGGCGCCGATCGCCGCGCGCAAGGCAGTGACCATCGCACGCAATGCCGCCGGCGTGATCGCCATCGAGCTGATCGCCGCGGCGCAGGGCGTCGATTATCATGCCCCGCTCAAAACCTCGGCAAAGCTGCAGGCGCTTCACGCCAAGGTCCGCGCGGTTTCGCCGCGCCTCGAAACCGACCGTTACTGGGCCGACGAAATGGCAGCGCTTCAGTCGGCGGTGCTGGCAGGAGAATTTGGCGACGCTGGCGATTGATCGTCGGAGCCCGGTGCGGAAGCGCGCTTGGCCGATCGCCGAGCGCGCCAGCTGATTACTCCGATCAACAGCGCGCCGGCGACGATGCTGGCTGCAAGATAGGGCCGCTCGGTGAAATAATAGCCGACCATCTTGGCCGCGCCCGGACCGACGTACCAGCCAATTGAAAGCCCCAGGATCGCCCAGAGCAGCGATGAAAACAGATTGATCAGGACAAAGGTCTGCCACCGTACCAGGCTCAGGCTGATCGCGACCGGGCCGACGATCCTGAGGCCGTAAACGAAGCGGTAGAAGAAGCAGAACAAGCGCGGGTGGCGGTCGATCCACCGGATCGCCAGCGCGAACCCGCGTTTGTCGGTGACTTTGTGCACCAGCCGGCCGTCGCGCTGCGACCGGCCGATGGCGAAGAATGTGGTGGTCGACAGTGTCGCCCCGAACCAGCAGGCGAGCAGCAGGGTCATCAGGTTGAGCTTGCCGAGCCGAGCCATGGCGCCGCCAATCAACGGCCCGAATTCACCCTCGATCGTGGTCACGATGAGGATTCCAAGCGTCCCGTAATGTTCGATCAGCCGGTTGAACGTCTCGTGCATCGAGCGGCCCTAGCGGGAGGACAGGCGGGCGCGCAATCGGCGCGGGTTCGAAGACGCTTTAGCCGACGCGCGTCCAGCGCTGCTCCTTGCAGATAAAGCCGCCGAGCAGGCAGCCTTTGACGACCAGGATCGAACCGCCCTGCAAGCGGATTGTCGCCGGGGCATGGATGTTGCGCTTGGGATCGAAGGCACGACCCTTGTAGGTCCCGTTGCCCTGGGCCCGGACCTCGCTCAGGATTCGGGTTCCGACAAGGTTTGGAGTGCCACCCTTCTTGGCCGTCGCCTTGGCCTTGGCCGAGGCGTCGATGACCGTCCCGCAATAAGTGTTGCCGCAGGTCGCAATGCGCACGACGACGCTCCCCTTGGGGTTCTTCCACTGCCCCTCGAGCGGGGTCTTGGCCAGCGCCTGGGAGGGGCTCGCGGCAAGCGCCGCGAACAATGCGATGGTTGGTACAATCTTCTTCATGTTCATATGTTTAGCCATGATTTATGGCCAAAATGGCACGCTCAGATTGCGCTTCGATGAACCGGCCGGCGAATGGTGTCAGGGGTTGGTTGGGCCGGCCCGGGTCCAGACCTGCGAATCGCACAGCATTCCGCCGAGCGCGCAACCGGCCACCTTCAATTGGTCGGGGCCGGGCAGGCTCAGTTTCGCGGTGACCCGCAGTTTGCGGTCGGGAACGAATAATTTCCCCTTCCAGCGATTGTCGCCACTGGGGCTGAGTCCAGTGAGCAGATCGGCGCCGATGAGGTCGGCAATGCCCTTGCGCGCGTCGGCCTGGGCCTGGGGGGTTGCCCATTCGACCTTGCCGCACAGGCGTTCACCGCACGGCGCGATGGCGATGATCACGTCTTTCGACGGGTTGGTCCAGCGACCCTCGATCGCTGCGGGTGGAGCGGCTACCGCGGTCTGGGCGGCCAGTGCGGCGAATGAAGCAAGCAGCATGATGTCGTCCCCTCGCCCTCAGTCTAGCCCATGGCTCCACTAATGGAAGTCGCGGCTTTTGGGGATGATCCGGGAATCGCGCGGATGACCATGCCGCGGCGGCGCCATCGCCCCGCCGCCATCGCCGGCGCTCAGTGTCGATGGCAGCATATCCTCGCTGAGGCGGCGGAGCATGGCGCCATCGTCCTCAAGCCGGCTGGCGACGACATGGACCACCGACTCATCGTGCTGGACGATGCCGTGAACGACCATCAACCGGGCACCCATGACGATCGAGCGCTGGGCGGCGAAGCGGTCGGGCCAGACGATGAGGTTGGCGATTCCGGTTTCATCCTCCAGCGTGATGAAGCACACGCCCTTGGCGCTGCCCGGCCGCTGGCGGATCAGAACCAGACCGGCAAGGCTGACCCGCTGGCCATAGCGAAGCTTGCGCAGGCGGTCGGCGGTGACGAAGCCGCGGCCCGCATAATGATCGCGAAGGAAGTTCATCGGATGCGCCTTCAGCGACAGCCGAACGGTCTGGTAATCGTTCACGACATGCTCTGAGAACGGCATTTGCGGGAGGATCGCGGCGACCGCTTCGGCGCCCTCGTCGCGCTCGTCGGCGGCAATGAACAGCGGCAAATCTGGCGCCTGCTTGAGCGCCCGCGCGTCCCACAAAGCGGCGCGGCGGTCGAGCCCCACCGAGCGGAAGGCGTCGGCGCTGGCGAGCCGCTGGACGGTCGCAACGCCAACCCGAGCGCGGACTTTGACCTCCTCGACATCGCCGAACGGCCGGGCCCCGCGCGCGCCCACCAGCCGTTCGCCCTCGTCGCGGCGAAGACCGTCGATCTGCCTTAATCCTAACCGCAACGCTAAACCCTCGTTCGTCCTGAGCCTAGTCGAAGGGCGCTGGCTCGGCGTTCGTGCAACACGCCCTTCGACTACGCGCTGCGCGCTCCGCTCAGGACGAACGGCGATGGGTTCAAGAATGGAATCCCAGTCGCTGTGATTGATGTCCACCGGCAACACCGTGACTCCATGGTCCTGCGCATCGCGGACGATCTGGGCGGGGGCGTAAAAGCCCATCGGCTGGCTGTTCAAAAGCGCCGCCGCAAACGCCGCCGGATATTTCCATTTGATCCAGCTCGACACGTAAACCAGATGGGCGAAGCTCGCCGCATGGCTTTCGGGGAAGCCATATTCGCCGAAGCCGCGGATCTGGTGGAAACAGCGGGTCGCGAATTCGGGATCATAGCCGCGGGCCACCATCCGCCCGACCATCTTGTCCTGGAGCAAATCGATCGTCCCGCGGCTGCGGAAGGTGGCCATCGCCTTGCGCAATTGATTGGCTTCGGCCGGGCTGAACTTGGCGGCGTCGAGCGCGATCTTCATCGCCTGCTCCTGGAACACCGGGACGCCCAGCGTCCGCGCCAGGATCCGCTCGAGCTCGTCGGGCGGGCCGTGGTCGGGCGAGGGGCAGGGGAAGCACACCGCTTCCTTGCCGCTTCGGCGTTTGAGATAAGGGTGAACCATATCGCCCTGGATCGGCCCCGGGCGGACGATCGCGACTTCGATGACAAGGTCGTAGAAGCAGCGCGGTTTGAGCCTCGGGAGCATGTTCATCTGGGCCCGGCTTTCGACCTGGAACACGCCGAGCGAATCGCCCTTGCACAGCATGTCATAGACCGCCGGCACTTCGCGCGGCACGCTCGCCAGTTCCAGCTCTTCACCGTGATGCGCAGCGATCAAATCGAACGCTTTGCGGCAACAGGTCAGCATGCCCAAGGCGAGGACATCGATCTTGAGGATGCCCAATTCCTCGATGTCGTCCTTGTCCCATTCGATGAAGGTGCGATCGTCCATCGCGCCATTGCCGATCGGCACCGTTTCGGTCAGCGGGCGCTCGGTCAGGATGAAACCGCCGACATGCTGCGAGAGATGGCGCGGCATGCCGATCATCTGGCTTGCAAGCTTGATCACTCGCTTGAGGTGCGGGTCGGAAAAATCGAGGCCCGCTTCGGATACGCGATCATCCTCGATTTCGCTGTCCATGCTGCCCCAATGGGTCGCGGCGATGGCGGCGGTGACGTCTTCGGACAGCCCCATCACCTTGCCCACTTCGCGGATCGCGCTGCGCGGGCGGTAATGGATCACGGTGGCGGCGATGCCGGCGCGGTCGCGGCCATATTTGGCGTAAATGTGCTGGATCACCTCCTCGCGCCGCTCATGCTCGAAATCGACGTCGATGTCGGGCGGCTCCTTGCGCTCCTCGCTGATGAAGCGTTCGAACAGCAAATCGCTGGTCGCCGGGTCGACCGCGGTAATGCCGAGCGCGTAGCAGACCGCGCTGTTCGCCGCCGACCCGCGCCCCTGGCACAGGATCGGCGGGTCGAGGCTTCGGGCGAAGGCGACGATGTCGTGGACGGTCAGAAAATAGCGTGCGAAATCGAGCTTCTCGATCAGCGCGGATTCGTGGGCGATCTGCGTTTCGACCTTGTCCGGAACGCCATCGGGCCAGCGGACCTTGGCGCCTTCGCGGGTCAAATGCTCAAGATAATCCTGGGGCGAGCAGCCCTCGGGCACGGTCTCGAGCGGATATTCATATTTCAATTCGTCGAGGCTGAAGCGGAGCATGTCGGCGAACGCTCGAGTCGCCGCAATGGCGTGCGGCCAGCGGGCGAACAGAAGCGTCATTTCCTCGGGCGATTTGAGGTGCCGCTCGCCATTGGGATTGAGCAAATAGCCGGCGCTGGCCAAGGTCACTTTCTCGCGGATGCAGGTTATCACGTCCTGCAACGGGCGCCGCTCGGGCGCGTGATAATGGACATCATTGGTGGCGAGGATCGAGCAGCTTTGGGACCGCGCGATCCGGTCGAGCCGCTCGATCCGCGCCACATCGTCACCGCGATAGAGATGCGCCGCGGCGAGGTAGCGCAGCGACGGGAGAGCCTCGCGCAGCAAGCGCAATTCCTCCTCGACCCGGTCGAGGTCCTCGTTGGGCCAGGCAATGAAGGCGATGCCCTCGGAGTGCGCCGCGACTTCATCGAGCGTGATGCCGCATTCGCCCTTCTTCGATCGCATCTTGCCCCGGCTGAGAAGGGTCGAGAGCCGGCCATAACCGTCGCGGTCGATGGGATAAGCGAGGAGGGAGAGCGTTCGTGCTTCTTCGTTCGTTCGTCCTGAGCTTGTCGAAGGGCGTTGGCACGACATCGGCGCTAAGCGCCCTTCGACTACGCGCTTCGCGCTTCGCTCAGGACGAACGGAATCCAGTTCCAAATCAAGCCGGCACCCGATCAGCGGCCGCAGCCCCGCGCCCTTGGCCGCGCTGTGCATCCGCACCACCCCGGCCAGGGTGTTGCGGTCGGCAATGCCGATCGAATCCATGCCCAGATCGAGCGCGCTCAACACCAGTTCGATCGAATCCGATGCGCCGCGCAGGAAGGAGAAAGGCGAACTCACCCCGAGCTCGACATAAGCCGCCTTGGGGATGCTCGGAGCGTCGCCATCGAGCACCAGCTTCTTGCGCCCGAAGCCGGTATATTCAGGCATGGGCGGCCTCCCCCGCCCTCGTCATTGCGAGGGCCTCCGCCATCCTCGTCATTGCGAGGAGCTTGGCGACGAAGCAATCCAGCGGCGAGAAGGTGGATTGCGTCGCTCCGCTCGCAATGACGGCAGCGGCGCTCACCCGAACAGCCCGTGGATAAACCAGTCGGGCGCGCCGCCGCGGCCATCGCCGATCACGCCTTCGCGGTAGATCCAGTAGCGGCGGCCCGCATTGTCCTCGACCTGGTAATAATCGCGCAGCCGCGCCGTGGACGGCTGGCGCCACCATTCGGGCGCAATCCGCTCGGGTCCCTGGACGCGCGCGATATCGTGGACCGCTCGGCGCCACACGAAGCGGCGCGGAAGGCCCTCCGGCGTTGCATAGATGACCGCGATTCCCTCGGGCCGGTCGAGCAGCCGCTGGGGTCTCGAAGCCGTCATTGCGAGCTTCGTCGCCGGCGCTCCTCGCACTGACGCCAATGCCGAATTCCACCCGCTCGCGCGCTCGGGCAGGTGGCTCTCGAACGGTTCGGGGCTGCGGACTGCCCGCCCGCCCAGCTTGACGCTCAGCCGGTCGATGAGGCGGGCGACCTCAGCGCTCCCCGACGGCTCTTCGACCAAACTCTCCTGCGCCGCTCCAAGCGCTTCGGCCCAGTCCGCGGTCAGTGCGAAAGCGTCGAAGCCGAAGCCGGGATCGAGCAGCTCCGTCCGGTCCCTCAAAAGGCGCTCGAGATGGTCCGGATCGCGGCTCGCAATCGCGGTCGCGGCAGTCACGCTGGCGACGCTTCCATCGACCCGGAAGCCGGCCAGCGACAAATGCCGCGCGCCGAGCTTGCGCGCCTCGAGCTCGGCCACCAGGCGGGGGATGAGAATGGCGAGCGCCTGGGCGGCGGCGGCGGGGTCGGCGACCGGCTCGGCAAGGCGGAGGAGTGCGCGCGGCGGCCGGACGATTTGGACCGCGGTCAGCGGATCGGGCTTGCGCCCAAGCGCTCGGTCGAGCGCGTCGAGCGGATTGTCGGGGTCGCGGAACCGGCGCGCGAGGCTGCGCCGCTCGATCCCGGCCAGCGTTCCGATGGTCTTGAGGCCCAATCGTTCGAGCGTCCGGGTCGCTTGCGGCGACAAGCCTAGTGCCGCGACCGGGAGCGGCGCGAGCGCGGCGGCCAATTCCCTCTCCCCGAGGGGGAGAGGGCAGGGTGAGGGGGTCCCACCTGTTCGAATTGCCTCGCGCGCCCTCACCCCGCTCTGCTGTGCAGAGTCGCCCTCTCCCCGCCGGGGAGAGGAAAAGCGGCACAGCGCCCAGGCCGCGCCCGGCGTTGGCGCGATCGCGCTGCGCACGGTCAGCCCGAGCCGGGCGAAGCATTCGGCGACATCGGCGATGAGCCCGCGTTCACCGCCGAACAGATGCGCCGCCCCGCTGACATCGAGGCGCAGGCCGTCATCGCCATCGACTTCGACCAAGGGCGACCAGCGCATTGCCCAGCGCGCCAGCCGGTCGAGCAAGGCGCGGTCGCCGTCGGGGTCGGCGGGGATCGCGGTGAGTTGGGGAAACAGCGCCCGGGCGTCGGTCAGGCGCATTCCGGCGCGCGCGCCATGGGCCGCTGCGGCGGCGGTGACAGCGTGGATGACGGGACCGTGCGCGCCTTCGAGAGTCAGCACAACGGGGCGCTCAGGCGGAGCGTTGCCGGGCGAAATTGATCCCTGCTCCAACCCCGTCCAGCGTTCGATCGCGAGCATCGGCAACCAGGCGCAGAGAATGCGTGGTGCCGGCTTCACAGGCCAGGCTCCACCGGCCGGGCGGCGCCCCGCGGGCGCGGAACAGCTCGGCCTCCCACGCCGGCGCCCCCGGCGCCTTGGGGTCGAGCGGATTGGCGAGCGAGGGCAGGCTTGCGATTCGCCAGCGCATTCGCGCCCCGCTCAAATTCGCGCTTCCGCCGAGCCGCACCAGCCAGCACGCCACCCCGCTGCGCTCGGCCGCAACCGCGAGCCGCCGGGTGGCAGTGAAATCGAGCGCAGCGGGGTCGCCCCACAATTCGCCGATGACGAGGGACAGGCCGGCGCACCTTAAACCCTCCTCCATCGCCCACAGCACCGAGCGGGCGTCGCGCGCCTCGACGTGGATGAGCTCCGCGACTCCAAGGCCGGGCGGGAAGATCCGCCCGCTCTCGAAAATCGCCATCCGCTCCTGGACCCACAGCACCGGGCCAGGACGAAGCGCCTGGGCGAGCATGAACCCGGCCCAGCCGGCATCGCGCGGGTGCGCCGCGAACAGTTCGCTGAGCGTCGGCCGTGCCGGTTCGGGCAACGGGGATCGGGCCGGATCGCAAGGCGCGCCAACGCCTCCGCCGGCAACCAGTGATACATGGCTCGCCACACGACTCACAACTTCTTTGTTCTACTTTTGTTCTGTTTCCCGCAACTCACGGGTCGGAGTCAATGGGCGACTCGCCGTCTGTCATTGCGAGGAGCCGAAGGCGACGCGGCAATCCAGCCCTGCGCCGCTGGATTGCTTCGCTACGCTCGCAATGACGCCAATGGCGTGGCCTCGACCTCCGCCAGAAATCGGCGAATTTCCTTGACCGCGGCGCGGGTCGCCCGGGCCGAAACCCCAAACGCCATATGGTTGCAGTCGAGCTCGACCGCCTTGTCGCTTTCATGCCCGAGCCCGCGCGCCGCCGAAGCGGCGACGATCCCGTCCTTGCGCGACCACAAGGCAAGCGTCGGGACCGGCGGCTTGGTCGATCTGAGCTGGATCGGCGGATTGTCGACGCTGTGTCCGGCGACCCGCTCGTAAAGCCGCCAGACATTGTTCGCGCGCGGATCGCCGGAAAAGGGCGAGCCCAGCGTCACCACCGCGCGCACTCGCTCGGGCCGCTGGCGAGCCAGCTCACGCGCGAACACGCCGCCGAGGCTCCACCCGACGAGCAGCACCGGCCGCTCGTCCTCGACGTGGCCGAGGCTTTGCTCGAGCCGCTCCAGAAGGTCGGCCCGAGCGCCGAGGTTCCAGCCCAGCCGCCACGGATGGACCCGGAAGCCGGCTTCGGCGAGCGCTCGGCGAAGCTCCATCGTCCCGCGATCCGATGCGATGAACCCGGGGAAAACCAGCGCTGGCGGTCCGCCCTCCGGCCCGCGCGGGCCGAGATGCCCGAACCCACGCCACAACCGCGGCCATAGCGACGCCACTTCCCCGATCCGCTGGCGAGTCGAGGGAATGCGGTTGAAATCGAAAGTCTCGGCGTTCACGCCACTATAGATAGTCGCCGCCCATCAGTTGTTGAAGGGCCGGGGGCAGCTTGACCCGGCCGTCGGCGGTCTGGTGGTTCTCGAGCAATGGCACCAGGATTCTTGGGGAAGCCAGCGCAGTGTTGTTGAGCGTGTGCGCGAACCGCACCTTGCCGTCCTTGTCGCGGTAGCGCAGGTTCGCCCGTCGCGCCTGCCAGTCGTGGAGCGTCGAACAGCTGTGGGTCTCGCGATACTTGCCCAGGCTCGGTACCCAGCTTTCGATGTCATTCATTCGAAACTTGCCCAGCCCCATGTCGCCGGTCGAGGTCTCGATCACCTGATAGGGAATTTCCAACATCGTTAGCAGCTGCTCGGCCAGTCCCAGCAGCTTTGCGTGCCATTCGGCGCTGACCGCTTCATCGGCCTCGCACATCACCCATTGCTCGACCTTGAGGAACTGGTGGACCCGGAGCAGCCCACGCACGTCCTTGCCCGCGCTCCCCGCCTCGCGCCGGAAGCAGGGCGAGTAACCGGCGTAGGTGATCGGCATCTGCTTGAAATCGACGATCTCGCCCGAATGGAGGCTGGTCAGCGCAACCTCGGCGGTCCCCGCCAGCCACGCATCGTCGTGGGGTAATTGATAGGTTTCGTCGCGATGTCCGGGGAACTGTCCCTGGTTGAGGAACGCCTGTTCGCGCGCGATCGCCGGCACCGTGATCGGGGTGAATCCCGCCGCCGCGATCTGCTCCAAGGCCCAGCCCATCAGCTTGGTTTCGAGCAGCGCCAGGCGCCCTTTGAGGCAATAGGTCCGGCTTCCCGCGACCTGGACGATGCGGCTCAAATCGCCCCAGTCGTTGCGCTCGATCAGAGCGACATGGTCCAGCGGTTCGAAGCCGAATTCGGGGACCGCGCCTTCGCTCCGGATGACGACATTGCTGTCCTCATTGGGCCCGACCGGCGCTCCGTCCCACGGGATCCCCGGAAGCTTGAGCATGAGGTCGCGCAGGCTTGCTTCCTTGTCGGCCAGCGCGCTCTCGAGTTCGCTCGCTTTCGCCCCAGCCGCTTTGGCTTCGGCGCCAAGCGCGGCCTTGTCCGCCGGCGCGGCGTCCTTGAACCGAGCGCTGATCGCGTTGCGGCTCGCGCGCAATGTCTCGATTTCGGCCTTGGACCCGCGCACTTCACCATCGAGGCCGAGCAGCACATCAAGGTCGAGCTCGACCCCCTTGTCGCGGATCGCGCGTTCGACCGTCGCTCGGTTGTGCTTGATGAAATCCAGGCTCAGCATGGCCGTGCCAGTGCGCGAAATGGCGCTTGAGGGCAAGACTCGGAGGGCAGGCCATTGCCCGGCGACTGCCGATCCGCCAAAGGTCGCCAGATGCCATCCGGATTAATCGCTCTCCTCGACGATGTCGCAACCATCGCCAAGCTTGCCGCCGCTTCGCTCGACGACGTCGCCGGGGCCGCCGGCAAGGCGACCGCCAAGGCGACCGGCGTGGTCATCGACGATACCGCGGTCACTCCGCGCTACCTTATGGGGCTGGCGCCGGAGCGCGAATTGCCGATCATCGGCAAGATCGCCTGGGGCTCGATCCGCAACAAGCTGCTGATTTTGCTCCCCGGGGCGATGCTCCTGACCGCGTTCGCGCCCTATCTGATCACGCCCCTGTTGATGATTGGCGGTGCCTATCTGGCGTTCGAGGCGACCGAGAAGATCACCGAAAAGCTGCTCCACGATCACCAGCATGAGGATGCGTTGATCGACGCCATCGACGATCCTGCGGAACTCGAAAAACTGCAGGTCGCCGGAGCGGTTCGAACCGACCTCATCCTGTCGGCCGAGATCATGGCGATCGCCCTTGCCAGCCTTGAGAATATGTCGCTGTGGATGACCGGAATGGCGCTTGCCGCCGTCGCGGTGGCGATCACCGCCGGGGTGTACGGAGTGGTCGCGCTGATCGTGAAGCTCGACGACATCGGCTTGCATCTGGCTCAGGGCAAGGGGCCGCTCGCCGCGTTCGGGAATGGCCTGGTCCATGTCGTCCCGTCCTTATTGACGCTGCTTTCGGGCGTCGGCACCGCGGCGATGTTGTGGGTCGGCGGCGGAATCCTCCTTCACGGACTCGAACAACTGCATCTGTTCGATGAATTGCCGCACGCCATCCACGATGTTGCCGAACGGATTGGCGCCGGCGCCGGAGCGTTTGCCGGCGTGGTGAAGTGGCTGGTCAGCGCCATCGGTGGCGCGATTACCGGCTTCGTCATCGGCATCGTCGTCGTCGGCGTGGTTCGCCAGCTCACCGCCAATCCCGGAAAGCTGGTCGTCGATTAATCCGCCCCAAGTTCCGCCGGCGACAGCGCCAGCACGTCGCTGATCGTTTGATCGAGCGATCCCGAGACCAGATAGCGCGGCTGAAAGACATCGTGGCGATAGGGCGTATTGACGGCTCGCTCGACCGAAAAGGGCAGGCGCTCGACCGCTTCGCTTTCAAGGCTGAAATGGGCTTCGCCAAAACTCGACGCGAGGCCGGCGCCGAGAATCTTGAGCTCCTGGCCTTCGCGGGCAAGTCCGAATTCGACGCTGTGCCAGTAAATCCGAGCGACCCGTTCGCCATGGCCGGCGGCGATCGCGGCAAGGCCCAGCCGGCCGACATGCTCGACCATTGCCGCGAAATCATGATGCGCCAGCATCGGGATGTGGCCGAACAGATCGTGGAAGCAATCGGGCGCTTCGAGATAGTCGAGCTCGGCGCGCGTGCGGATGAAATTGCCGATCGGGAACACGCGTTCGCTGAGCATTGCGAAGAAGATCGGGTCGGGCACCAGGCCGGGCACGGCAACGGTCCGCCAGCCGGTGCGCTTGGTCAGGATCGCGTTGAGCTCGCCAAGCTCGGGAATGCCCGGGTGCGACAGCCGCAGGAGGTCGATTCCATCGAGGAATTGCCCGATGACCCGAGTTCCGAGCAGATCCACCTGGCGTTCGAACAACAGGTCCCAGACGGCATGATCCTCGGCGGTGAAATCGGCCCAACGCTGATCGACGACATAGGTCGACCAATGCTCGGCAGGCGGCCGGTCGACTTGGGACTGGAACATCGGGACATCCTTTCAACACGGTTCAGCGGCAATAAAAAACCCGCCGGGCGGGCCAGGCGGGTCGAGGTTGGGCGGATCACATCCAAGCGCGCGTCAGCGGCTCCCAACCTCGCTGGGATAATAAGAAGTAGCGGTGATCAACATCTGGATCATCGCGCGATTGTAGTGCGGGCCGGCTGAATGCTCAATGGCTTAGGCTGGCGGCCCGCGATGGAGGGAAATTTAGCCGAGAATCTCAAGTGCGGCGGCATAAGCGACAGGGTCGAAAGGCCGGGGCAGGGAGAGGAAGGGCTTGGCGTTGCGCGCGCGGTTGCGGCGCTTACGAAATTTGAAATTCGTTGGTTCTATGTGAATAAGCATAAGTCATTGGGACGGCATTGCCGCCTTTAATTTTTCCTGTGAAAGTTTGAGTTGTTCGGATCGCGCCGCTCGGTCGGCCAATTGCGACCAGGCCTCTTCGGAGCGAAGGCAACGCACGCGCACATGCGCGAGCGTTGCCACTTCCCCTTCCGCTTTCGCTTGCGCGGCGCGGGCGAGGTAGAATTGTAGGTGGGTGGTCGTAGCCACGGTTAATTCGGCCTGGAGCCGATTATTCCGGGGCCTGCTCGTCCGATCCCTGAGCCGGCGCGGCGTCATCGAGCGCCTGCAGGTTGACGGCGCTGGCTTTGCCGCGCTGGTCCTGCTGGAGTTCGTAACCGACGCGCTGATTTTCGCGCAGCGTGCGCATTCCGGCGCGTTCGACGGCCGAAATGTGGACGAATGCGTCATTGCCGCCTTCGTCAGGCTGGATGAAACCATAGCCCTTATGTTCGTTGAAAAATTTTACGGTGCCGTTGGGCATATCTATATTCCTTCTGCGTGCGGCGCACGAAAATCCCGGACGCCTCAAATGCTAGGAGTCTGAGAGAGAAGGAAGAAGGAGCCGCAAAGCGCCAAAGACCGTCAATTTGCGACAAGTAGCGGCCTCTTATATTGGGTTTTTGTAGCAAATGTAAAGGTCACGCCCCAGAACTGCCCAAAATGCGGGAAAAATGAAGCGGCAATTCGACCTTTCGGAACGCTCGGATGTTCTATTTGGCGACTCGCTCGACGCCTGGAAAGCCGGCCGCCAGAACGTTGATTCTCTCGGCCAGTTTGCGGTCGCGGTCGGTGACTCCGCCGGCATCGTGGCTCGTCAGCCGGAAATCGACCCGGTTCCAGACGTTCGTAAATTCGGGGTGATGGTCGATCTTCTCGGCGTACAGAGCAACCTGTGCGATACAGCCGAACGCGGCGCTGAAATCCTTGAACTCGAAGCGGCGCAGAAGCGCTTTGCCATTATCTTCAAGGGTCCAGCCATCGGGTATATTGTCCATAGGCCAAGGCTAGCGCGAGACTGCTGAATCTTGCAATGGCGTAGCGCCCGGCGCACTAGGCGCGCGAACAAGGAGTGCGTGCAAATGGCCACCCAGGTCGCCGAAAAAGGTCCGTTGGGCCTCGAAAATCCAATGGGCACCGACGGTTTTGAATTCGTCGAATATACCGCGCCCGACATCGAGTTGGTGCGATCATTGTTCGCGAAGATGGGCTTCCCCGAGGTCGCGCGGCACAAGAGCAAGAACGTCACCCTTCACCGCCAGGGCGATTGCAATTTCATCATCAACGCCGAACCCGGGAGTTATGCCGAAGCTTATGCCAAGGCCCACGGTCCGAGCGCTTGTGCAATGGCGTTTCGGGTCAAGGACGCAAAGTCGGCCCACGAACGCGCGCTGAAACTTGGTGCGACCAATGTCGAGGTCGCCAAGGGCGACGGCGAACTCGACATTCCGGCGATCGAGGGCATTGGCGGATCGCGGCTGTTCTTCGTTGACCAATATGCCAGCGCCAAGGCTGATGGCGGGTCGATCTACGACCATGATTTCGACTTCCATCCCGATTGGCGGGAGCGCGAGTCCGCGGCCGATTCCAAGCTCACCTATATCGACCATCTGACCCACAATGTGCAGCGCGGGAACATGGCCACCTGGGCCGATTTCTACGAGCGGCTCTTCAACTTCCGCGAAATTCGCTATTTCGACATCGAAGGAAAAGTCACCGGCCTGTTTTCAAAGGCGATGACGTCCCCGTGCGGCAAGATCCGAATCCCGCTCAACGAAAGCCAGGACGACAAGAGCCAGATCGAGGAATTTCTGCGCGAATATCAGGGTGAGGGGATCCA
This sequence comes from Pseudomonadota bacterium, assembly GCA_040390365.1. Taxonomy (GTDB): domain Bacteria; phylum Pseudomonadota; class Alphaproteobacteria; order Sphingomonadales; family Sphingomonadaceae; genus Sphingomicrobium. Next base: position 26,886 of record JAZJYM010000002.1, read on the forward strand.
GCATATCGCGCTTGGAACGACCGATATTTACGCGGCGGTCGATATCCTCGGCCAGCGCGGCGTTCCGTTCCAGGACACGCCCGACACTTATTACGAAATGCTCCCCGAGCGCATTCACGGCCACGACGAGAATATCCCCGAACTCGAAAAACGCGGCATCCTGATGGATGGCGCGCCGACCGAGGGCCAGGGCCTGCTGCTGCAAATCTTCACCCAGAACGTGATCGGGCCGATCTTTTTCGAGATCATCCAGCGCAAGGGCAATGAAGGCTTTGGCGAGGGCAATTTCAAGGCGCTGTTCGAAAGCATCGAGCTCGATCAGATGCGCCGCGGAGTGATTTGAACGGCATGACCGACGCCTTTGTCTGCGACGCCATCCGCACCCCGATCGGCCGCTATGGCGGGGCATTGTCGAGCGTTCGTCCCGATGATCTCGCTGCAATAACCCTGCGCGCACTAAAGGAGCGCAACCCGAACATCCACTGGGCCCGTGTCGACGACATCATTCTGGGCTGCGCCAATCAGGCGGGCGAAGACAATCGCAATGTCGCGCGCATGGCATTGCTCCTTGCCGGTCTCGGCGAGGCCGTGCCCGGGACCACCGTCAATCGGCTGTGCGGCTCGGGCATGGACGCGGTGACGATGGCGGCGCGCGCGATCAAGGCTGGAGAGGCCGAACTGGTCATCGCCGGCGGAGTCGAAAGCATGAGCCGGGCGCCATTCGTGATGCCCAAGGCGGACAGCGCCTTTGCCCGCTCGCCCGCGATCTTCGACACGACCATCGGCTGGCGCTTCGTCAATGCCATGCTGAAGGCCGAATATGGCGTCGATTCGATGCCCGAGACGGCCGAGAATATCGCCGAGCAATTCCATGTCAGCCGTGAGGATCAGGACCGCTTCGCTGCCGCCAGCCAGGCCCGCGCCGCGGCCGCCCAGGCGAACGGCCGGCTCGCCGCGGAAATCGTTGCGGTCTCGATTGCCCAGCGCAAGGGCGATCCGATCATCGTCGATCAGGACGAACATCCACGCCAAACCACCGTCGAACGGCTGGCTCGGCTCAAGCCGATCGTGAGGCCCGGAGGGACAGTGACCGCCGGCAATGCAAGCGGGGTCAATGACGGCGCGGCGGCGCTGATCATCGCCTCCACCGCGGCGATCGACAAATATGGCCTGACCCCGCGCGCCCGGATCCTCGGCGGCGCCGTCGCCGGGGTCGAGCCGAGGATCATGGGCATCGGTCCGGCCCCGGCGAGCGAGAAATTGTTGAAGCGGCTCGGCCTTGCCATCGGCGACATCGACGTTGTCGAACTGAACGAAGCCTTCGCCGCCCAGGGCCTTCAGGTCATGCGCATGCTCGGCCTTGCCGACGACGATCCGCGGGTTAATCCCAATGGCGGCGCGATCGCGCTTGGCCATCCGCTTGGAATGTCGGGCGCGCGCCTGGCTTTGACCGCCACCGAGGAGCTTCAGCGCGGCGGCGGCCGCTATGCGCTCGCGACCATGTGCATCGGCGTCGGCCAGGGAATCGCGCTCGCTCTCGAACGGGTGTAACACTGGCGCCGTGAGCGCCGCGACCATCATTGACCAGCAAGCCATCATGGCCGTGCTCGATACCGTCCTGGACCCCGAAATCCCGGTGATCAGCATCACCGACCTCGGTATCGTTCGCGGACTCAAGGACAATCCGCCGCGCGTGCTTGTAAGCCCGACCTATACCGGATGCCCGGCGACCGTCGCGATCGAATATGCGATCCGCGCCGCGCTCGACGAAGCCGGTTTCGGCGAGGTCCTGGTCGAACGGCAGCTGTTCCCGCCGTGGACGACTGAATGGATTACGCCGCGCGGTCGCCAGCGGCTCAAGGAGTATGGAATCGCGCCGCCGACCCTCGCTGCGACCGCCGAATGCCCGCAATGCGGCTCGCTCGAGACCGAGGAGGTCAGCCGCTTCGGCGCCACTCCGTGCAAGGCGCAATGGCGCTGCACATCCTGTCTTGAACCGTTTGAACGCTTTAAATGCCATTAGTCGCCCAAGGCGAGCGAATCCGCTTGTGAGGAAATACTGCACACGCGTAATGATTCAGCGATTGCGAGTGGGTGGGGCGTAAGATGGCGGGCACAACGATCGACCAGACCGATATCGACGGGGCGTTCGCCGGCAATCGCCTGCTGTCGACCTTTTCGGAGGAAGCGCGGGCGTTGATCGAGCCGCACGGCACCGTCCTCCAGCTGACGAGCGGCGAGGTCGTGCTCAATCGCGGCGATCAGGTCGGTTCGACCATTTTCCCAATCGGCGAGACGATGATCTCGCTCGGCATCGAACTGACCGGCGGGCGCTCGGTCGAGGTCGCCTCGATCGGCCGCGAAGGTGCCGTCGGCGGGATCATCAGCTGCGGTCATGCGCCGGCCTTTTCGCGCGCCGAGACGCTGGTCGGCGGCCCGGCGCTGGGCGTGCCGATGGCGGCGCTTCAGGCGGCCAAGCAGGAATCGGGGTTCATCGCCAACATCTTCTGCCGCTTTTCGGATTACCTTCTGGCCCAGGTGATGCAGTCGGCTGCGTGCAATGCCTATCACTCGATTCCGGAACGCGCCGCGCGCTGGCTGCTCCACGCCCAGGACCGCGCCGGCGACCGCATCGAGCTTACTCAGGAGGCGTTTGCGGGACTGCTCGGGGTTCAGCGGACCACGGTCAACGCGGTCATCAAGTCGCTCCAGGATGACGGTCTGATCGCGACCGGCCGCGGCGTCGTCACGGTCGTCGACCGGGCTGGCCTCAAGCATCGCGCATGTGAATGCTACACCCGGCTCGAGGACCATTTTGCCGAGGTTATCGGAACCAGCGGCTTCGGCCCCAAGGACTAGTCCGAAATCGCCCAGCCGAGCATCTCGCCGGCCTGAAACGGGACCAGCTTCGCGACCTCTTGCGGAACCCGCACATCGTTCCGCTTCAGGGTGATCCTATCCTGATTGACCGCAAGCCCGTAAAACGCCGGGCCGTTGAGCGAGGCAAAGGCTTCGAAGCGATCGAGCGCGTCATCCTGATCGAATGCGGCCACATAGGATTCCAGCGCGAACGGCGCATTGAAAATCCCGGCACAGCCGCATGACGATTCCTTGGCCTCGCGCGTGTGCGGAGCGCTGTCGGTGCCCAAGAAGAATTTGGCCGAACCCGAAGTCGCGGCAGCGCGCACCGCCCGGCGATGGGCTTCGCGCTTGGCCACGGGCAGGCAATAAAGGTGCGGCCGCAAGCCTCCGGCGAACAGGTCGCTGCGGTTGATGATGAGGTGGTGCGGGGTGATCGTCGCCGCGACATTGGCACCGCCGCTGATCACGAAATCGGCGGCGTCGGCGGTGGTGATATGTTCGAACACGATCTTGAGTTCGGGGAAATCGCTCAGCATCGGCTCCAGCACGCGCTCGATGAAGACAGCTTCGCGGTCGAAGATATCGACGGCGGGGTCGGTCACTTCGCCGTGGACGCACAGCACCATGCCGATCCGCTGCATCGCTTCCAGCGCCGGGTAAATCGTTCGAACGTCGGTAACTCCCGAGGCGCTGTTGGTGGTGGCGTTGGCGGGATAGAGCTTGGCCGCAACCCATGCGCCCTCGCGATAGCCGCGTTCGATTTCGGAAGGGTCGGCGGAATCGGTCAGATAACAGGTCATCAGCGGGGTGAAGCCGTCCCCTGCGGCGGCGAGGATCCGCTGGCGATACTCATTGGCCGCGGCAATGGTCGTGACCGGGGATTTGAGGTTGGGCATGACGATCGCCCGGGCGAACTGCCGCGCGGTGAACGGCGCGACTGCTCGGAGCATGTCGCCGTCGCGCAAATGGACGTGCCAGTCGTCGGGACGGCGGATGGTGATGGACGATGCGTTCATGTTGACCGTCGATTATTGCAGCGAAGATTCACCCAGTCCAACCCGAGATCTCTTTTTTCAGCGCGTCGAGCGCAAGATCGACCTCGGTGCGATTGTTGAACAGGTGCGGCGACAAACGGATGCCGTTCATCCAGCGCGGCTCCGCGCTCTTGATGATGATCCGATGGCGCGCCCTCATGCGTTCGCGGAGCGTCTTCGAATCTAGTCCGGCGGGAAGTTCGGCTGTAACCATCGCCGTGGAAACCGGTCCGGGGGCGGCGCTGACCAGCCCCAGGCCGCTGATTGCCGAAAAGCCCTCGTACACGCGCCGGGCCAGGGACAGGTTGTGACGTTCGATCCGTTCGATTCCGATCTGTCGGGCGCTGGCAATGGCACGGCTCAGCCCCACCGCCTGGACGAGCGGCGCCAGGCCGGCGGAATTGGCGCCGACCTTGCGAGACAATTGCCAGGGCGCCACGTCGATCCGCGAAGCCGAATCGGAGGCGATGTAGAGCAACCCCGTCCCCTTCGGACCCATCAGCCACTTATGCCCGCTCGTCGCATAGGCGTCGCAGCCGATGGCCCGCACGTCGACCGGCATCTGGCCGACCGCCTGGGCGCCGTCGACGACGCAAAAGATGTTGTTCGCGCGCGCCAGGGCGGTGATCTCTGCAACCGGCATTTTGAGCCCGGTCGGCGCAAGGACGTGACTGACGCTGATGACCCGGGTGCGCGGGCCGATAGCCGCGGCGTAGATGTCGAGGATGCGCCGCGGATCGTGTTCGGTCAGTGGCAGCTGGACCCGGTCGATGCCGATCCCGTCGAGCCGCTGGCGGTGAAGCCAGCCGACTTCGCCGCCCTCATGCTCGAGGTTGCCGAGGAGGACGCGATCTCCGCGCTCGAGCCGAAGACTGTTGGCGATCGTCGTGATTGCGTCGGTCGTCCCGCGCGTGAACAGGATTTCATCCGCGGCGCAGCCGATGAGCGCCGCGGCTTCGGCGCGCACGCGATCCGCCAGCGTGAAGATGGTGTTCGGCGAATCGAAATAGGATTGCACGACCGGGTCGCTCTCCAGCGTTCGCCATGCTTGCGCGCACGCCTCGAAGATCGCCTTTGGCGCTGGTCCGGCCGATGCAGTGTTGAGATGGATCAGCCCAGGCTCGAGCATCAGCTCGCTTCGGGGCAGGAGCCGACCATCTTGTCGCGCAGGCGCACGGCTGGCGATTGCGGATGATGCCGACGAAATTCCCGCAAGTGCCGCGACGAACTGCCGCCTGTTTGCCGTCAAAGCCACGACCTGCCCCTCTCGATCGGTTAGTCCCCATGCAGCCCAGTGACGTCGTGCCAAGCGCCACATGTCTCGGCTTCGCTCGGCACGAACAGTTTGACATGGCGTCAACCTCTCTTAGCTAAGTGCCATGTCTGCCACCACCCTTAGCGATCGTTCGCTCATCCGCCTGTCGGGCGAAGGCGTTGGCGAATTCCTTCAGGGATTGGTGCCCAGCGACGTCGCCGGCGCTCTCCCGGTCTGGGCTGGATTGCTCACCCCGCAGGGCAAATGCATCGCCGATTTCATCATCTGGGGCGACGGCGAAGACTTGCTGCTCGACTGCGAAGCCGCCGCCGCCGACGCGTTGGTCAAGCGTCTGGCGATGTACCGCCTGCGCCGCCCGATCACGATCGAGCGAGACGACGGGCTGGCGGTGCACTGGTCACCAGATGGAGCGCAAGGAGTCCCCGATCCGCGCCTTGCGGCGCTGGGCAAGCGCTGGCTGGGCCCGGCCAGCGAGGCGGCCAGCGGCTGGCTCGAACATCGGCTGCGCCTCGGCGTATGCGAAGGCGCGGCGGAGCTTGGTGACCTGCTCTGGCTGGAATGCAACGCCGCCGAACTGAACGGCGTCAGTTTCACCAAGGGCTGTTTCGTCGGCCAGGAAAACACCGCGCGGATGAACTGGCGCGCCAAGGTCAACCGGCGGCTGTTCGTGATCGAGGGCGATGGCGGCGAGCGCGCACGCACCGTCTATCCCGGGCTCGGCCTCGCCGTCGTCCACGCCCGGGTCGAGGCGGTGCCCGAGGCCGGGATCATCCCCGACTGGCTTCAGGCCGCGATCAGCGCATAAGCGCGCACCGGGAACGTCCCCAGGCCCTTCACCTTGGGCGGCACCGCGGCGAAGCGGAAACCGCTGTCGGGCAGCGCGCCCAAATTGGTCATATGCTCGCAGATCGGGATCCCGGCGCCGAGCAGGATCGTGTGGACCGGGCGCGCGCGCTGGTTGATGTCGTCGATATTGTGGCTGTCGATGCCGACGAACGCGGCGCCGTTGCCGGCCAGCCACTGGGCCGCCGAAGCGGTCAGAAACGGATTGTCGACCTGATAGGTTGCGGTGCGCCAATGGCGGTCCCAGCCGGTCGCGACCAGCACCGCCTTGCCGCGAACGTCGAGGCCGGCGAAGGCTCCGGAGTCGATCGCAAGTCCATCCTCATAGGGCGCCCGAACGATCATCCCGTCGAGGTCGGCGAGCGATCCAAGGCTTAGCTCGCTCAGGTCCTTGCCCGCGGCATAACGGTGGAACGGGCTGTCGACATAGGTTCCGGTATTGGCGATCATGTCGATCCGGCCGATCTGGAAGGTCGAACCGTCGTCATAATTGGCGGCCGAAGCTGCGCGGGTCCAGAAATCGCAGATGTGAGGACCCGGCAGACCCTTGTAGGTCGTCATTCCGTCTTCGATGACGTGGCTCAGGTCGACGAGCCGGCTTTTTGCCTGATCTTCCATAGCGCCACCATCCCGATTGCCGCCCAAATCACATTCAGCACGGTCGAGGGCAAGGCACCGTGCCACCAGCCGTTGACCATGATCCCCACGGCACCGAGGACATTCATCACCTGATAGGACCGCGACTGGCCGGTCAGCCGGTCGGCAGACAGCAGCAGATAGGCAAGCAGGATCAGCACCGCTCCGCCCCAGCCGGCAATTTCGACAGCCAGTCCGGTCGCGGTCATTGTTGCCTGCTGCTCATCACGCGGCGAGCCGCCTCAGCACGTAGTGCAAGATCCCGCCCGAGCGGAAATATTCGAGCTCGTTGAACGTGTCGATCCGGCAGCGGGCGATGAACTCGAACTCGGAGCCATCGGCGCGGGTCACGTGGACCGTGACGTCCTGGCGCGGCTGGATGTCGGCGACTCCACGGATGGTGAAGGATTCGCTGCCGTCGAGGTTGAAGCAAGCGGCATTTTCCCCGTCCTCGAATTGCAACGGCAGAACGCCCATGCCGACCAGGTTGGAGCGATGGATCCGCTCGAAGCTTTCGGCGATGACCGTCCGGACGCCCAGCAACATGGTCCCCTTGGCCGCCCAGTCGCGCGAACTTCCGGTGCCATATTCCTTGCCGGCAAGGACGATCAGCGGCGTTGAATCATGCTGATAGGCCATGGCCGCGTCGTAAATCGCCATTTGCTCGCCGGTCGGTCCGTAGCGCGTGAAACCGCCTTCGACTCCGTCGAGCATCTGGTTCCGGATGCGGATGTTGGCGAAGGTCCCGCGCATCATCACCTGATGGTTGCCGCGGCGCGCGCCATAACTGTTGAATTCGGCGCGGCTGACCTGATGTTCGAGCAGATAGCGGCCGGCCGGGCTGTCGGGCTTGATCGCACCGGCCGGCGAAATGTGGTCGGTGGTGATCGAATCGCCGAACAATGCCAGCGTCCGGGCGCCGACAATATCGTCGAGCGGCTTTGGCTGCATGGTCATACCAGTAAAATAGGGCGGGTTCTGGATGTAGGTCGATGCCGCCGGCCAGCCGTAGGTTGCGCCGCTGGTGATCTCGATCGCGCGCCAGCGCTCGTCGCCGTGATAGACGTCGGCATAGCGGCTGCGGAACATGTCGGAATGGACATGGGCGTCGATCAGCGCGCGGATTTCCGCGTTGGACGGCCAGATGTCCTTGAGGAACACCGGCTGCCCGTCGCTTCCGGTTCCAATCGGTTCGGTGACCATGTCGGCGCGCACCGTGCCCTTGATCGCATAGGCCACCACCAGCGGCGGTGAAGCGAGGTAATTGGCGCGGCAGTCGGGCGATACCCGGCCTTCGAAATTGCGGTTGCCCGAAAGCACGCTTGCGGCGACCAGGTCATTGTCCGCAATCGCCTTGCTGATGGCTTCGGGGAGGGGCCCCGAATTGCCGATGCAGGTGGTGCAGCCATAGCCGACGAGGTCGAACCCCAAGGCATTGAGATCCTCGCTCAGCCCACTGGCGTTGAGGTAATCGGTGACCACCTTGCTGCCCGGCGCGAGGCTGGTTTTGACCCATGGCTTGGACGTCAGGCCTTTGGCTCGCGCCTTGCGGGCGACGAGGCCAGCCGCGATCAGGACCGACGGGTTCGAGGTGTTGGTGCAACTGGTGATCGCGGCGATCACGACATCGCCATTGCCAAGATCATGATCGGCGCCCGCGACCGCGACCCGCGGGTCGGATTGCTTGCGATAGACGTCTTGAAGCTCGTGATTGAACTGCTCGTCGACCTTGCTCAGAAGGACCCGGTCCTGCGGCCTTTTGGGCCCGGCCAGCGACGGCTCGATCGACCGCATGTCGAGTTCGAGCGTGTCGGTGAACAACGGCTCGGGGGTCGCCTGGTCGCGCCACATGCCTTGCGCTTTGGCATAATCCTCGACCAGCGCGATCCGGGCGTCGTCGCGACCGGTCAGCTTGAGATAGTCGATGGTCCGGCTGTCGATCGGGAAGAAGCCGCAGGTCGCACCATATTCAGGCGCCATATTGGCGATGGTCGCGCGGTCGGCGACCGTCATGCTGTCGAGGCCGGGACCATAAAATTCGACAAAGCGGCCGACCACGCCCTTGGCGCGAAGCATTTGCGTGACCGTGAGCACCAAATCGGTTGCAGTAATGCCTTCGCGAAGCTCGCCATCGAGTCGGAACCCGACGACTTCGGGAATGAGCATCGACACCGGCTGGCCAAGCATCGCGGCTTCGGCCTCGATCCCGCCGACGCCCCAGCCGAGCACGCCGAGGCCATTGACCATCGTGGTGTGGCTGTCGGTACCGACCAATGTGTCGGGATAAGCGACCATCGCGCCCGACTGGTCGGGTCCGGACCAGACGCATTGCGCGATATGCTCGAGGTTGACCTGGTGGCAGATGCCGGTGCCGGGCGGGACGACATTGAAATTGTCGAACGCCTGGGTCGCCCATTTGAGGAATTCGTAGCGCTCGCCGTTGCGCTGATATTCCAGCTCGACGTTCTTGCCAAAGGCCTGGGGAGTGCCGAATTCATCGACCATCACGCTGTGGTCGATGACCAAATGGACGGGCACCAGCGGGTTAATTTTCTGCGGATCGCCACCAAGGTTCTTCATCGCATCGCGCATCGCGGCAAGGTCGACCACTGCTGGCACACCGGTGAAATCCTGCATCAGCACCCGCGCCGGGCGATACTGGATTTCGCGCGTGATGCGCCGCTCCTTGAGCCAGTCGACCATCGCCTGGAGGTCGTCGCGGGTGACGGTCTCGCCATCTTCGAAGCGAAGCAGATTTTCGAGCAGGACCTTCATCGAGAACGGCAGGCGCGAAATGTCGCCGAGCGTTTCGGCCGCCTTGGGCAGCGAATAATAAGCGAAGCTCGCGCCCCCGCTGGTCAGTTTCGAACGGGTGTTGAGGCTATCCTTGCCGGTCGGGATCATTGTTTTCCTTACATCGCGCGCGGCTGGGGTCCGGGCGCTTCGATGGCGCCTTAGCAACCGTGCGCTAGACCGGCAAACCAGCCGCCCCGGCCGCTCCTAGATCCAGCGCCGCCAGCGGAAAAAGAGATAGGGCAGGATCGCGCTGGCGAGCATCAGGACGAGCGAAATATAATAGCCGTAATGCAGGCTGAGCTCGGGGAAATAACGAAAGTTCATCCCGAAAATTCCGGCGATCAACGTGGGCGGAAGGAGCACCACCGCGGCCCAGGAGAACAATTTCATCGCCGCATTCTGCTCGATGCTGATCAATCCCAGCGACGCATCGAGCAGAAAAATCAGATTGTCGGACTGGAAGGTGGCGTGCTCCGACAGCGAGGTGACGTCGACGATCAGGCTCGACACATGATTGCGCGCGTCGTCCATGTCCTTGCCGTGGAGCCGCGATGACGAAGCGAGAAAGTTGAGCATTCGCGCGACCGACACCGCCGAATAACGGATCTTCGCCAACAGGGTCTGGCCGCGGCCGATCCGGGTCAATAATGCCGTCAGCCGATCGGCAGGAATTCGCCGGGCCTCGATCTTCTTGTCGAAAATGTGGTTGGAAATTTCCTCGATCACGCCGCCAAGGCTTTCCAGTTCATCCGCCAGCCGGTCGATGATCGCATCGAGCAGCCGGACGAGCGCGGTAGTCGCATCGGCGACCAATTCGGGCTCGCGCCGCGCATGGTCGATGAACGCGCGGACCGGCTTGGGCGATTGATAGCGCAAGGTCACCAGGCGATTGTCGGTAAGGACAAAGGCCAAGGGGGTGGTGGTCGGTTCGTCCTCGGTCACCCCGGTCAGCGTGCTGATCGTCATGTAGAGCGCGTCGCCGCGCCGATAGAGCCGGCTCGACGGTTCGATTTCGGTGATGTCGGCCTGGGTCGGGATCTCGACCCCGATGCACCGCTCGACCAGCGCCTCTTCCTCGCGGGTCGGCTCCTCCAGGTCAATCCAGGTGGCAGAATTGGGAATCAGCTGGCGCGACGCGTCGATCGTCGATCCGTCACAGCCCGGTCCGTAAGCGCGTAACATGGCTTGGTCTCCAATGAAGCGGCGGACTTTGCAAGCGCCTTCGTCTCGCCCATGGTCGGGCGATGACGATGCCGCGCCGATCCCTGCTTGCCGCCGCCGCCGTGGTGCTTGCGGCATTCGCAATCCTGCTGGCGATGGGCCGCGCCCCCATTTGCACCTGCGGGACCGTGAAAATATGGGTCGCCGCCCGCGACAGCGCCGAAACCAGCCAGATGCTGGCCGATTGGTACAGCGCCAGCCACATCGTCCACGGCCTGCTGTTTTACGCGGCGCTGTGGCTGGTGTTGCGGCGGTGGCCGGTCGAGTGGCGTTTTGTCCTCGCGCTTGCAATCGAGGCGGGCTGGGAGGTGGTCGAGAATACGCCGCTGATCATCGATCGCTATCGCGAGGCGACCGCGGCTTTGGGCTATAATGGCGACAGCATCCTCAATTCACTGTCCGACGTAGCGATGATGGGAGTGGGCTTCTTCGCCGCGCGCAAATTGCCGCTGTGGGGCGCGGTTGCGCTGGTCCTGGTCCTCGAACTGGTGCCGCTCTTCGCCATCCGCGACAATCTGACGCTCAACATCGTCATGCTGCTGGCGCCCAGCAAAACCATTGCAGCGTGGCAAGGGGGCGGTTGAGTTCCCGCCGCTTTTGGTATGTAAGGCGCTGAAACTGCCCCGCTTTTGAAAGGATTCGACCGTGAAGCCAGTTGCGTTTTTTGCCACAGCGATTTGTGCGTCGCTCGCGCTTGCGGCTCCGGCCCAAGCCGGTGAGCTGTTCGGCGGAGTCTTCATCCATGACGTTGATACGCCGCTGACCAAATCGGGGATCGAGAGCGGCGCCGATCTCATGGCCGGCTATCGCTTCGGCAAGATCGCGGCGACCCCGATCCAGCCTTATGCCTTCGTCGCCGTCAACACCGCGGGCGAAACCAATTATGGAGCGATCGGCATCTCGGCGAAGTTCGGCAACAGCATCTATGTCCGTCCCGGCATTGGCCTTGCGGTCCACAGCGGCTCGACCAAGAATTATTCCGATCCCACTGACGGCAAGATCGATTTCGGAAGCCGGATCCTGTTCGAACCGGAGGTCGGCCTCGGCGCTCGTCTCAACGACCGAATGAGCATCGAAGCAAGCTGGGTCCACATGAGCCACGCCACCTTGTTCAGCCGGCAGAACCCGGGGATCGACAATTTCGGGATTCGCTTCAACCTGGCGCTGTAATCACAGGCAACGCATCAGGTTCGGCGCTGCTCCGCGCTTGAGGCGAACACTGCGCAACGGGTACGAATCGCGCAAGGCAATGTCGAGCCACAGCGTCCCGTCGGAATCGAGCCGCCCGCTGATATTGGCCGGGAGCGACGGCGGCGGCTGGATCGTCGCCACGCCCGTGCCGCGAGTGTAGCTGCCAGCGGTCAGAAAGTGCCCGCCCGGGTCGAGCTTCACCGGGCCGGTAAACTCGGCGGAAGCGCAGGACAGCTCGATATGTCCGCCGCCGTCAGCGGCCACGTCGAGCGCGATCTGATCGCCGCCATATTGTCCGGGCGGCAGAGTCACTTCATTGCCCGCCCCTGGCGGTGCGGTGGCGCAGCCGCTCATCACAATCGCGGCGACGAGCGGCACGACTGCCCGCGTTGTCATCGCCCGATCATCTTGTCGGGCTTGACCACACGCTCGAAGGTTTCGTCGTCGACCAGCCCGAGCGCTCCGCCGGCCTCCTTCAAGGTCAGGCCGTGCTTGTGGGCGTGCTTGGCGATCGCCGCGGCATTGTCATAGCCGATTTCGGGGGCCAGCGCGGTGACCAGCATCAGCGACCGGTTCATCAGTTCCGCGATCCGCGCCTCGTCGGGCTCGGCTCCGTCGAGCATTCGTGTCGTGAAGCTTTCCATGCCGGTTGAAAGCAGGTTGATCGAGCGAATGACATTGGCGCCGATCAGCGGCTTGAACACGTTCAGCTCGAGGTGGCCCTGGAGGCCGCCGATGGTCACCGCGACATGATTGCCCATGACCTGGGCCGCGACCATCGTCAGCATCTCGGCCTGGGTCGGGTTGACCTTGCCCGGCATGATCGAGCTTCCCGGCTCATTCTCCGGCAGTTTCAATTCGCCCAGCCCGCAGCGCGGCCCGGAGCCGAGCAAGCGGATGTCATTGGCGATCTTGGTCAGCGCAACGGCGATGGTGTTGAGCACGCCCGACAGCTCGACCAAAGTATCGTGAGCGGCCAGTTCGGCGAATTTGTTCGGCGCCGAGGTGAACGGCAATTGCGTGAGCTTGGCCACCTCTTTGGCGAAATCCTCGGCGAACCCCTTGGGCGCGTTGAGCCCGGTGCCGACCGCGGTTCCGCCCTGGGCGAGCCGGAACAGGCGCGGCATCACGCCCTCGACGCGATCGATGCAATCGGCGATCTGCTGGGCATAGCCGGAAAATTCCTGGCCCAGGGTCAGCGGCGTCGCATCCTGCAAATGGGTCCGGCCGATCTTGACCAGATGGTCCCACTTTTCCGCCTGGTCGGACAGCCGCGCGTGGATCATCTGCAGCGCGGGGAGCAACCGCATCCGCACCGCTCGCGCCGCGGCGATATGCATAGCGGTCGGGAAGCTGTCGTTCGACGATTGGCTCTTGTTGACATGGTCGTTGGGGTGGACCGGGTCCTTGCCGCCGCGCTTGCCGGTCACCAGTTCATTGGCGCGCCCGGCGATCACTTCATTGGCATTCATGTTCGACTGCGTGCCCGACCCGGTCTGCCAGATGACCAAAGGGAATTGGTTGTCGAGGTCGCCGCGAGCAACCTCGCCCGCCGCCTGCTGGATGATTTCGGCGAGCTTGGGATCGAGCCCGCCAATGCGCGCATTGACCCGCGCCGCGGCCTGTTTGACGAACCCCAAAGCATGGACGATCTCGACCGGCATCTGCTCGCCCGGCCCGAACGGAAAATTGATCAGCGAGCGTTCGGTCTGGGCGCCGTAATAAGCGTCCGCCGGGACCGCGATCGGTCCAAAGCTGTCATGTTCGGTCCGGGTCGTGCTCATCATCGCCCTCTTAGCGCGGTCATTTCTTGCGCGTGAAATCGACCGAGACGACGTTCGATCCGTCGTCCGCGGGTTCGGCCGCCGGCTCGTCGTTCCCCGGCGCTTCCTCGGCAATCGGCTCGGCCACCGAATTGGCCTGGAAGGTCAAAGCGAATTCGACCGCCGGGTCGTGGAATTGGGTTACTGCAGCGAACGGCACGACCAGGGTCGAGGGCACACCGCCGAACGACAAGCCGACGGTGAAGCCCTGATCTTCGACCTTGAGGTCCCAGAAACGGTGCTGGATGACGATCGTCATCTCGTCGGGGAAGCGCTCGGACAAATGCCTGGGGATCGACACTCCCGGCGCCGACGTCTTGAAGGTGATGTAGAAATGATGGTCGCCGGGCAGAACCCCGGTCATCTCGACCTCGCCGAGCACACGCCCGACCACCGCGCGCAAGGCGTCCTGAACGATCTCGTCATACGGGATCAGGCTTTCGGGGGTGTCTTCGCTCATCGTCCTTTGTCGCTCATCGACCTTGCTGGTAACGCTGCGCCGCGCCCGGTCAAGCGGAGTCCGAATTCAATGCCCATCGATCCCACCTTACCTTATGACGACAGCAACATCTTCGCCCGCATCCTGCGCGGCGAGCTGCCCTGTTCCAAGGTCTATGAGGACGATCACGTCCTCGCCTTCAACGACATCAACCCGCTCAGCCCGACTCACATCTTGGTGATCCCCAAAGGCGCTTACGTATCGTGGGACGATTTTTCCGCCCGTGCGCCGGATCGGGAGATCGCCGCTTTCGTCCGCGCGGTCGGGCTGATTGCGCGCGAAGCGGGCCTGGTCGAGCCGGGCTACCGCCTGCTCGCCAACGTCGGGGCCCACGGCGGACAGGAGGTGCCCCATCTTCATATCCACCTCTTTGCCGGCGCGCCTTTGGGCCCGATGTTGTCGTGCTAGGTCAAACGGTTCCCATAAAACACATTGCCCTCTCCGATTGAGCCGCTAGGCTCCGCAACCAGTTTCTTAAGGGGAGTTTCAATGGCCAGTGCAGCACCGCGGGGAGGCCTGTTCGGCCGCGTAAAATCGCTCGATGCAATTCTTGCGACGGCGGAGAAAAAGTCGCTCCATCGTTCGCTTGGCGCTTTCCAACTGACCATGCTCGGCATTGGCGCGGTCATCGGCACCGGTATTTTCGTACTGACCAGCGAGGCCGCCCAAAAGGCCGGCCCGGCGATGCTCATCAGCTTCGTCATCGCCGGTTTCGTCTGCGCGGTCGCGGCTTTGTGCTATTCGGAACTGGCCTCGATGGTCCCGGTCTCCGGCTCGGCCTACACCTACACTTATGCGGTGATGGGCGAAGTGATGGCGTGGACGGTCGGCTGGGCCCTGATCCTCGAATATGCCGTCGGCGCGAGTGCGGTCGCGGTCGGCTGGTCGGGCTATTTCGTCGGACTGCTCAAATCCTGGGGGGTCATCTGGCCAACCCAGATCGCGGTCGGACCAAGCCAGGGCGGCATGATCAATTTGCCGGCGGTGGTTATTTCGCTGCTGGTCACCGGACTGCTCATTCTTGGGACCAAGGAAAGCGCCCGCTTCACCTCGGCGTTGGTGCTGGTCAAGGTGTTCGCTTTGTCGGTGTTCGTCTTGCTCACGCTTCCGGTTATCAATGGCGCGCATTTCGAGCCGTTCATTCCCAACGGCTGGGGAACCTACGGCGTGGTCGGTGCCGCGGCCTCGATCTTCTTCGCTTATGTCGGCTTCGACGCGGTCTCGACCGCTGCCGAGGAAACCATCAATCCGCAGCGCAACGTTCCGATCGGGCTGATCGGGTCGCTGCTGTTCTGCACCGTCTTCTATCTCTTGGTCGCGGCGGGCGCGATTGGCGCGATCGGTGCCGATCCGGTGCGCAGCGCGGCCGGAGCGGTGCTCGCCCCAGGATCGGCGGAAATGGCCGCTCAGTGCAAGGCCATCGTCGCTGGCGGTCTGAGCGAACCTCTGGTCTGCTCGAAGGAAGCGCTGGCCCATGTGCTGCGTTCGATCGGCTACCAGCGGCTTGGCGATTTGATGGGCGTCGCGGCGTTCATCGCTCTGCCCTCGGTGGTCCTGATGATGATGTTCGGCCAGACCCGCATCTTCTTCGTCATGGCGCGCGACGGACTGCTTCCGGAAAAGCTCTCAACGGTCCACCCCAAGTTCAAGACTCCGCACATCGTTACCGCCTTTACCGGCATTGTCGTGACTCTCGCGGCGGCGTTCCTGCCGGTCGGCAAACTGGCCGATTACTCGAATTCGGGAACCCTGTTCGCCTTCGCGATGGTGGCGCTCGCGGTGCTTGTCCTGCGCAAGAAGGACCCGGATCGCAAGCGCCCGTTCCGCACCCCCGCGGTCGGAATCATCGCGCCGCTGGCGATTGTCGGTTGCGTCGGACTGTACCTCAACCTGCCGTTCATCGCGCAGATGGTCCTGCTGGTGTGGGGCGCGGTCGGACTGCTCGTCTATTTCGGCTATTCGCGCGGCAGCAGCCATGTCGGGCGCGGCATCTTCGACGTCCCCGAACTCGATCCCAATGCGCCGCCGACGTCGGTCCCGCCGATGCCCGGCGCACCGCCCCCGGGAAGCCCCGAGGAGCGCAGCTGAGGAGCGGTTCAAGCAATCAGAAGGGGAGGCTTCGGCCTCCCCTTTTTATTTGCCAAGGATGGCCGAGGCCAAGGCTTTGAGGTTCGCTTCGGGCCGCGCACCATAATGCTGGATGGCTTCGGCGGCGGCGATCGCGCCCAGCCGCAATGATTCTTCCAGCCCGTGCCCGAGCGCCTGGCCGGACAGGAAGCCGGCGGCGAATAGATCGCCGGCGCCGGTGGTGTCGACCAGCCGCTCGATCGGCTCGGCGGCAACCGCCGCGCGCTCATTACCGCGCGCCGCCACCGCTCCGTGCTCGCCGCGCGTGACCACCGCTGTCGGCACCCGTGCGGCGATGGCGGCAATCGCCGAATCGAAATCGCCAGCGCCGGTCAACGCCAGCGCTTCGGCTTCATTGGCGAACAGAATGTCGATCGCACCGGCGTCGAACAGAGCGTTGAGATCGTCGCGGTGACGGTCGACGACGAAGCTGTCGGACAAGGTGAACGCGACCTTGGTTCCGGCCGAGCGCGCCGCGGCGATCGCCCGGCGCATTGCCAGCCGCGGCGCCTCGGGGTCCCACAAATAGCCTTCGAGGTAGAGGATCTTTGAATCCGCGATCAGCGCTTCATCGACCGCGTCGCTATTGAGGGTCTGGGCCGCGCCAAGGAAGGTGTTCATCGTCCGCTGGGCATCGGGCGTAACCAGGATCAGGCAGCGCGCGGTGGCTCCGATCCCGTCCCTCGGCGGAGTGTCGAAGGCGACCCCCAGGCTGCGGATGTCGTGCGTGAAAATCTCTCCCAGCTGGTCGTTGCCAAGCTGGCCGATGAAGGCCGTTTTGAGGCCCAGCGACGCCAGGCCGGCGACGGTATTGGCGGCCGATCCGCCGCTTTCCTCGCGCGCCGGGCCCATTGCATCATAGAGCCGCTTGGCCTCGGCTTCGTCGATCAGGCGCATTGCGCCCTTGGGCATGGACTGGGCGGCGATGAACGCGTCGCTGGCGTCGGCGATGACATCGACGATCGCATTGCCAATGGCGATGACATCGAAACGGCGGTCGGTCATTGTCTCTCCGGGATTAAGGGTCGCGCCGCTTTGGCGACCGGCGCGCGGCTGTGCAACCTTGCTTCGCATCGCGACGGCGGGCATCGTCCTTCAATGCGCCGTTACAGTCTCTCGCTCACTTTGTTCGTTGCCGCCTGCGCGACCAGTCCGCAACGGCCATCACCCCAGCCCGCGCCGGTCACCCCCGTAGTCCAGCATCGCGGCGGCCTGGTCGGCCTGACCGTCCAGCAGATCGTCAGCAAGCTCGGCAATCCAGCCTTGCAGATCCGCGAAGGGTCGAGCCTCAAGCTGCAATTCCGCAACAGCCGCTGCGTCATCGACGCTTATCTTTATCCCGCGGCGGGCAATGCGGCGTTGCTCAGGGTCGAACATGTCGACATCCGGGCGCCGTCGGGGGTGAAGTCGAACGAGCAAGTATGCGTCAATTTGTTTCAGTCCATGGCCAATTGATCCAGCGCCCATTGCGCGGCTTCGGCCACCACCGGATTGGGATCGCCGAGATGCGGCCGGACTGAATTCGCGAGCATTGGTTCCTTGCTGTTGCCGGCGGCGATCAGGCAGTTGCGGATCATCCGGTCGCGGCCGATGCGCTTGATCGGCGATCCGGCGAACATTTTGCGGAACGCTGTATCGTCGAGCTCGAGCAAGTCGGACAGCTGCGGCCGCACCAATTCCGCCCGCGGAAGGAATGCGCGATTGGCCGCCGCAGCTTCGGCGAACCGGTTCCACGGGCACACCGCCAGGCAATCGTCGCAGCCGTAGATGCGGTTGCCGATCGCGCTCCGAAGCTCGATCGGTATCGGCCCTGAATGTTCGATCGTCAGATAGGAAATGCAGCGCCGGGCGTCGATCCGGTGGGGACCGTCGAAGGCATTGGTCGGGCAGGCATCGAGGCACCGGCTGCAACTGCCGCAATGCTGGCCGTCATGGGCCGGCGGGTCGGGGGCCAGATCGAGGCTGGTGAGGATGATTCCAAGGAACAGCCAATTGCCATGGTCGCGGCTGAGCAAATTGGTGTGCTTGCCCTGCCAGCCGATCCCGGCCGCCTGGGCGATCGGCTTTTCCATCACCGGCGCGGTATCGACAAACACCTTGAGCTCGCCGCCCGCGGCATCGACGATGAAGCGCGCGAGCGCTTTCAAGGCCTGTTTGACAATCTTGTGATAATCGCCGCCTTGCGCATAAACGGATATGCGGCCGACCGCGCCAGCGCTCGCCAGCGCCAACGGATCGGCGGCCGGGGCATAGCTCATCGCCAGCGCGATCGCGCTTTTCGCTTCGGGCCACAGCGCGTTCGGCGACCCGCGCTGATGCGCACGCTCCTCGATCCAGCCCATCGTGCCGTGGTGGCCGCTGGCGATCCAATCGCGCAGCCGTTCGGCGATCCGTGGATCGGCTCCGGCAGCAGCAAAACCGCAGGCGACGAAACCGAGGCGCTGGGCTTCCTCGCGGATGGATTGTTCGATCGGGATCGCCACTGCAGGCGTTATGTACCGCCGCCACCGCCTGGGCGCTAGGCGATCGGCATGTCGAGCAGGATGCGGACGATCTTGCCCGAGGTGACCGGGCCGTCGGGCCGGTTCTGACGGCACAGGGCAAAGCCCTTGAAGATCGTGATGAGCATCGCCGCCAGTTCCGCGATCGGAACGACCGGGCGTTCGCCGACGGCCGCGAAATAGCGCTCCAGGAACCCGCCGAGCGCAACCTCATGCTTGCCGATCATGGCCTGATGGATGGCCCTGAACGACTCATCGCGCCGGGCCTCGATTTCCAGTTCGACCCCGAATTGCGGAAGCGCCTCGCGATCGTCGATGCCATCGATCCATTGCCCGAGCCGCTGGCGGATCGCGGCCGGATCGGAATCCGCGGTGATGATGGCATCGATCGTTCGCAGGTTCTGCTCGATCGCCTCGCCGATGAGCGCGAGGAAGATCGCCTGCTTGTTCGCGAAATGCCAGTAAAGCGCACCCTTGGTGAAGCCGGCGCGGGCGGCAATGTCGTCGAGCGTTGCGCCGTGATAGCCGACCGTGGTGAATTCGGTTCGAGCCGCATCGAGCAGGAGCTTGCGGGTCGCGGCTTTGGCTTCAGCGCGGCTTGGACGCAGCTTCTGGCGGACTGCCTGATTCATCCTAACCCTTTGGATTGATACGCTAGTGCAGAAACTCCTGATGCCCAAAGGTCATAGGAAAGGAAAGCGATTCTTAGCTCGCGGCGCGGGATTGCCGCACAACATTGGCGGCCGGGCGGGTCGATCCGAGTTCGCGCAACACCTGCTCGATCAAATCGTCGATCGCGGCCTGCGAATCGACCCGGTCGAGCGTCAGCACCCGCAGGTCGGGACCCTGAATCGCCCGCGCCAATCCCTCGCTCAGCCGGTTGAAGGCGGTTTCGGAACCGGCATAAGTGAACGGTCCGTCGTCGGCATCGGGGGTCGCGGCGAGATTGATGATGAACGCTTTTGGCGCGCGCGGACGGCGCGAGAACTCCCGGCTCAAGCGCATCACGCTTAGCGTCCGGACATAGCCGGTGCCGGCCGCATTGATCAGCAGATCGAGTGAGCCGAAGCATTCCTCGGCAGAATCAAAAATCGACCTGACGCAGCGCTCGTCGAGGATGTCGCAGTGCATGGTCAGACCGCCGATGTCCTGGCGCAACCGGGCAAGCGCGAATTCATCATGGTCGACCAGCAGCAAGTCGACGCCGCGCGCAACAAGCGCCCGCGCGAATTTCTCGCCGACGCCGTGGGCTGCGCCGGCGACGATCGCGCACAACGGCCGCTCGACGCGCCTTTCGGGGGCGGGTTCGGTCATTCGATTCCAATCGATCGGGTTGCTTGAAGGCGCACAAAGGCACCCACTTCGCGGGCTACATACTCAAAGGTATGCATATTGTCTCCCGCTCGGACGCGTTGTTTACGACGAGTCGAGGAACGCCAGCGATGACCGGTTCGAAATTAAAACCAATTAATAAAATAACTGCAATTCAGTTCTTTAAGCCATGTTGAAGCGGCCGTCAGCCGCCCAGGGCCGTCCTGGCCGCACCTTCCAGCTGCTTCATGAGCGCGCGATGGGGGAAGGGTCCGTGACTGATTCGCGCCGCTCCGGCGGCGGCCCAAATGGCGGTCTCGGGGGCTCCTGGAAAGGCGATCAGGTTGAGCGGCAGGGGCACCGCTGCAACGACCTTCTCGATCTGGCGCGGATCGGACAGGCGCGGGACGAAGAACCCGCTTGCTCCAGCGGCGGCGAACGCCTTGCCGCGTTCGATCACCTGGTCGATCAGGCGATCGTCATGCTGCTCGGTCTTGAGGAACAAGTCGGTCCGGGCGTTGATGAAAAAGTCGCTTCCGACCGCCGCTCGGATCGCCGCGATCCGTCTCGCCTGAAGGTCGAGCGGGTGAAGGCCTTCGCCGCCGATCACCTGGTCCTCGAAGTTGCAGCCGACCGCCCCGGTCTCTTTCAGGCGAGCGACGTTGGCCGCTCCGCCATCAGGGTCAGCCGAATAAGCGCCTTCGAAATCGACCGACAGCGGAACGTCAGTCGCCTGCGCGATCCGCTGGGCATTGGCCAGAGCGAACGCGATCGGGACCTGCTCACCATCGGGCCAGCCATTGGCGTCGGCGACCGGGTGACTGCCCGTGGCGAGCGCTTTGGCTCCGGCGGTGACCACGGCCGTGGCACTGCCGACGTCCCAGATGTTATAGAGGATCACCGGATCGCCGGGGACATGGAGGGCGAGGAAGCGCTCGAATTTGCTAGGCATTGCGACGCCCTAGGCCGGGCACCGCCGGTCTGGCAATATCGCGACCACTGTCATGGAACTGCAACAAAGCCGTCACATAAGCTTTGACCAACAGCCGCTAGGTGCGCGTCGAGTTTCCCACCCATAGACTGAGACTGGAGCTTCCTCGTGAACAAGTTGACCATCGCGCTTCCCTTGACTGCCATCCTTGCTGCCTGCGGTTCCGGCGGCGGCTCGAGCGGCGGCTCGAGCAACGACATCCGGGTCGTTGGCTCGTCCACCGTCTATCCCTTCACCAAGGCGGTTGCCGAAGATTTCATGCGCGCCAATGCGGGGATCAACGTCACGGTCGAATCGACCGGCACTGGAGCGGGCATGAAATTGTTCTGCGCCGGGGTCGGCAGCAAGTTCCCCGATATCACCGACGCTTCGCGCGCGATCAAGAAGAGCGAATATGACAGCTGCGTCGCCGCTGGGGTCAAGAACGTCATCGAAATTCCGATCGGGATCGACGGGCTGACCATCATCGAAGGTCTTGGCGGGCCCGACATGAACCTCACCCAGGAAGATATTTACAAGGCTTTGGCCGCCAATCCTTATGGCAAGGGCCCGAACAAGGCGCAGACCTGGAAGGACGTCAATCCGGCGCTTCCGGCGATCAAGATTCGAGTCCTCGGCCCACCGCCGACGTCGGGCACGCGCGACAGTCTGGTCGATCTCTATCTCGAAAAGGGCTGCGATTCCGACGCCGCGATGAAGGCGCTGAAGAAGAGCAACGAAGACCAGCACAAGCAGGTCTGCACCAAGATCCGCGAAGATGGCGCGTTCGTTGAAGCGGGCGAAAACGACAATCTTCTCGTCCAGAAGGTCGCCGGCGATCCCGGGACGCTTGGCATCCTCGGCTATTCCTATCTCGAACAAAATGCCGACAAGGTCCGCCCGGTCAGGATTACGGGTATCACGCCGACCGAAGCGACGATCGCCGATCTGAGCTATCCGGGCGCGCGCAAGCTCTACATCTACGTCAAGGGCGAGCATATGCAGGCCAAACCCAAGCTGCGCGATTTCGTCGCGACCTACGCGAAGAACTGGTCCGCTGGCGGCTCGCTTCAGAAAAAGGGACTGGTGCCGTTCGGGGGGGCCGATGCGACGGCCGCGACCAAGCAGTCGGTCGATCTGACTCCGCTTGATCCGACCACGCTCAAGTAAGTTCAGGCCGGGGGCGATCGGATCATGACTTTGGGTATCGCGTTCGTCGCGATCCTGGTCGTCGCGGTGGCGGCGGGGTGGCTGGGATACAGCCGCGCCCGCCGCTTGCGGATCGACAGCCGGCTCCATTCGCTGCCCTCTTATCATGGTGCTTATGCGGCGCTGTGGACGGCGATTCCCGCGCTCCTGCTGCTCGCCGCCTGGGCACCGGTACAGTCGCGGCTGGTCGATCAGGCGATTCTTCAAAGCCCCGAGGGCCAGAAACTTCCCGCCTTCGACATGCAGCGCGAGACGATCCTCGCCGAAGCTCGCGAGATTGCCCACGGCGATCGAGAGCAGGGGTTCAATCCCGAATCGGCTACGCTTGCGCCGCAGATCAGGGCGATTGAAACGCGTTACTCTATGCTTGGCGGCGGGCTTGCATTGCTCGCCGCTGTGGCCGGCGCGGCCCTCGCCCTGCGGCGGAGCGCGCCGCACTTCCGCGCCCGGACCGGGGTCGAACGGTGGCTGATGATCCTGCTCGTCGCCGCGTCGCTGATCGCGGTCCTGACGACGCTTGGCATCCTGTTGTCGCTGATGTTCGAAAGCCTGCGCTTTTTCCGGCTCTATCCGCCGGGCGATTTCATCTTCGGCACCGAATGGAGCCCGCAGACCGCGATCCGCGCCGACCAGGCCGGATCGTCGGGCGCGTTCGGGTCGGTGCCGCTGATGTGGGGCACGTTCTTCATCGGCGCGATCATCGCCATGATCGTCGCTGTCCCGCTGGGGCTGATGAGCGCGATCTATCTCACCCAATATGCCCATCCGCGGACGCGCCGCTGGCTCAAGCCGATCCTGGAAATTCTCGCCGGGGTTCCGACGGTGGTTTACGGCTATTTCGCGGCGCTGACGGTTGCGCCGGTTGTCCGCGACCTCGGTCTCGCGCTCGGGGTGACCTCGGCCAGCAGCGAAAGCGCGCTCGCCGCGGGCTCGGTGATGGGGGTGATGATCATCCCGTTCATCAGTTCGATGGCCGACGATTCGATCGCCGCCGTGCCGCAGGCGATGCGCGACGGCAGCCTGGCGATGGGCGCGACCAAATCAGAGACCATTCGCAAGGTCGTTCTGCCCGCGGCGCTTCCCGGCGTGATTGGCGGCATCCTCCTCGCGGTCAGCCGGGCGATCGGCGAGACGATGATCGTGGTCATGGCCGCCGGCCTGGCCGCCAATCTCACCGCCAATCCGTTCGCCAGCGTCACCACGGTCACCGTCCAGATCGTCCAATTGCTGACCGGCGACCAGGAATTCGACAGCGCCAAGACGCTCGCCGCCTTCGCGCTTGGCCTGGCG
Organism: Pseudomonadota bacterium; assembly: GCA_040390365.1. GTDB lineage: Bacteria > Pseudomonadota > Alphaproteobacteria > Sphingomonadales > Sphingomonadaceae > Sphingomicrobium. The sequence goes on from JAZJYM010000002.1 coordinate 50,475, forward strand.
CTGTTCCTGATCACCTTCCTGCTCAACCTCATCGCGCTTCACGTCGTGCGCAAATATCGGGAACAATATGAATAGCGCCGCCCACGATCGCGCCGTCTCGCGCTGGATGGACGCAGGCATGCAAAAGCGCGTCCGCCGCCGCTATTCCGCGGAACGCCGCTTCCGCCTGATCGGGCTCAGCGCGGTCGCCATTTCGGTCGGATTTCTCGCCTTCCTGCTGTTCACCATGGCGGCCAAGGGTCTCGGCGGGTTCGTCCATTATGAAGCCGCTCTTCCGATCGATTTCGCGCGCACCAACCTGTTCCTCGAACCGGCCAATTTGCGAGGGCCTGACGCCAGCGAACTGGTGGCCGCAGCCGACCTTGAAAGCGCCATCGCCCAATCGGCGACCGCGGCTTATGGTCCGGCGGGAAGCGAGATGTTCGGCGATGGCGCGATCACCGCTTTGACCCGCAAGATCGTCGCCGATCCTGCACTGCTCAGCGGCAAGCCGGTGCTGTGGCTGCCAGTCGCAAGCAGCATCGACGTCGCCGCCAAGCATGATGGTGAAGCCAAGTCGGAACAGGTGGTCCAGATGCTCGAGCGCCGCGACGCGTTGCGCGGCAGGTTCAATCTCAATTTTTTGACCGCTTCGGATTCGACCGACCCCTCGTCGGTCGGCGTGTGGGGCGCCCTGAAGGGCAGCTTCCTGACCATCCTGGTGACCATGGGACTGGCCTTCCCGGTCGGGGTTCTGGCGGCGGTCTATCTTGAGGAATTCGCTCCGCGCAACCGCTTTACCGACGCGATCGAGGTCAGCATCAACAATCTCGCCGCGGTGCCTTCGATCATCTTCGGACTGCTCGGCCTCGCGGTCTTCCTCAATGTCATGAACCTTCCGCGCTCGGCGCCATTGGTCGGCGGTCTGACCCTGGCGTTGATGACCATGCCGGTGATCGTCATCGCCGGGCGCAACGCGATCAAGACCGTGCCGCCGTCGATCCGCGATGCAGCGCTTGGTGTCGGGGCGTCACAGATGCAGGTCGTGTTCCATCACGTTCTGCCCTTGGCGCTGCCCGGGATCCTCACCGGCACCATCATCGGCATGGCCCGCGCCTTGGGCGAAACCGCGCCGTTGCTGATGATCGGGATGCGCGCCTTTATCGCCGCTCCGCCGGGCGGAATCGCGTCGCCCGCGACCGTTCTTCCGGTGCAGATTTTCCTGTGGTCGGATGAAGTCGACCGCGGCTTTGTCGAAAAGACCAGCGCCGCGATCATCGTCCTGCTCGTTTTCATGTTGATGATGAACGGGCTGGCTATCTATTTGCGCAATCGTTTCGAGCGCCGCTGGTGACCTTGATGAAAGACAAGAGCATGATGAATGTCGCTCCCCCCAACGAACCGGAAGCGGTCGAATATGCGCCGGTTCCAAAGGTCCGGCTTGACCGCAACGAAGAGCCAGCGACCGCTCGCGCGGCCAAGATGCGGGCGTGCGACGTCAACGTCTTTTACGGCGACAAGCAGGCGATCAAGGATGTGTCGATCGACATTTTCGACGATCGCGTCACCGCCTTCATCGGGCCGTCGGGCTGCGGCAAATCGACCTTTCTGCGCTGCCTCAACCGGATGAACGACACCATTCCAACGGCCAAGGTCACCGGGCTGATCGAACTTGACGGCGAAGACATTAACAGCGCCGCGATGGACGTCGTCCAGCTGCGCGCCCGGGTCGGAATGGTGTTCCAGAAACCCAATCCGTTTCCCAAGTCGATTTTCGAAAATGTCGCTTATGGTCCGCGCATCCACGGCCTCGCCAATTCCAAGCCCGAACTCGAACAGATTGTCGAAAAGTCGCTCAAACGCGCCGGCCTGTGGGACGAGGTCAAGGACCGGTTGGCGGAAAGCGGGACCGCGCTTTCGGGCGGGCAGCAGCAGCGGCTGTGCATCGCCCGGGCGATCGCGGTCGATCCCGAAGTGATCCTGATGGACGAGCCCTGTTCGGCGCTCGATCCGATTGCCACCGCCAAGATCGAGGAGCTGATCCACGAGCTTCGGGGCCGCTACGCAATCGCGATCGTCACCCACAATATGCAGCAGGCCGCGCGGGTGTCGCAGCGCACCGCCTTTTTCCATCTCGGCGAGCTCATCGAATATGGCAAGACGTCGGAAATCTTTACCAATCCGCGCGAACGGCGCACCCAGGACTATATCACCGGCCGCTACGGCTGATCGGAGCGCTCAACATGCAACAGACCAGTGGACATACGATCAAGGCGTTCGATGACGATATCGAGCGGCTGCGCGCACTCATCAGCCAGATGGGCGGCCTGGCCGAACATGCCATCGGCGAAGCCATGCGCTGCCTGGTCGAACGCGATGCCCAGGGGGCCGAAAAGATCGTCGAGAACGACAAGAAGCTCGATGCCTTGGAAATCGAGACCGAGCGCCGCGCGGTCCAGCTGATCGCGCTTCGAGCGCCAATGGCCGGCGACCTTCGCGATGTCGTCGCAGCGCTCAAGATTTCGGGCGTGGTCGAACGGATCGGCGATTATGCCAAGAATATCGCGCGCCGCGTCCAGCAGCTCGACCATGGGACCAAGATCGAGCCTTTGTCGCTGCTTCCGGAAATGGCGCGGATCGCGACCTCGATGGTCCATGACGTGCTCGACGCGTTCGTCGAACGCGACTTCGAAGCCGCGGTCCGGGTCTGTCAGCGCGACCAGGCGGTCGATGATTTCTACGATTCGATCTTCCGCACCTTGCTCACCCATATGATGGAAAATCCGCAGAACATCGGCCCGGCGGCGCATCTGCTGTTCGTCGCGAAAAACCTCGAGCGGGTTGGCGACCACGCTACCAACATCGCCGAGATGGTCTATTATGCCGCCACCGGAAAGCACATGGCCGACAAGGGCGACAAGAAAGTCGTGGAATAAAGATGATGGCCGATTCGCGCCTCCTCCTGGTCGAAGACGATCGCGCTTTGGCGGATCTCGTCACCTTTCATTTCGAACGCGCCGGCTATGCCGTGACCCGGACCGGCGATGGCGAGGAAGCGCTGATCCTGGTCGACGAAATCAAGCCCGATGTCATCCTGCTCGACTGGATGATCGAAGGCATTAGCGGGATCGAGGTCTGCCGGCGGCTGCGCCGCAAGCCATCGAGCGCCAACGTGCCGATCATGATGCTGACTGCGCGGGGTGAGGAAAGCGACCGCATTCGCGGCTTTGAAACCGGCGCCGACGATTATGTCACCAAGCCCTTTTCGCCGCGCGAACTGGTGGCCCGGGTCGGTGCCGTTCTGCGGCGGGTGCGGCCGGCGCTGGCGGGCGAGCAATTGTCCTACGCCGATCTGGAAATGGATGTCGCCGGGCATCGAGTCCGCCGCGATGGTCAGCAGGTCGCGCTCGGCCCGACCGAATTTCGCTTGCTCAAGCATTTCCTCGAACATCCCGGCCGGGTGTTCAGCCGCGAACAATTGCTCGACGCGGTGTGGAGCCACGATGCCGATATCGACGCGCGCACGGTCGATGTCCATGTCCGGCGCCTGCGCCAGGCACTGAATGCGGATGACCGTCCCGACCTCATCCGGACGGTCCGCTCGGCCGGCTATTCGCTCGACCAGGAACGCTGATCCGCCGTCATAAATTTGCAATCTAATCGTCAGACAGGCGTCGCCGCACACTTCTAGAAAAATCCCAGCGGGCGAATCGATCGTCCGCATTGGGGTACGATCACATGAACCTGAAATTTGTCGCCCTCGCCGCAACCGCGGTGACGGCCATCGCCGGCGCAACCCAGGCTGAAGCCCGTACGCAGATGCGCGCCGTCGGTTCGTCGACCGTCTATCCGTTCGCCAAGATCGTCGCGGAACGGATTTCGCGGGCCAACCCGCGGCTTGGAACGCCGATCATCGAATCGACCGGCACCGGAGCGGGCATGAAATTGTTCTGCGCCGGGGTCGGCGAACGCTTTCCCGATGTCGAAAATGCATCGCGCCGGATGAAGGCATCGGAAGCCAAGCTCTGCGCCTCCAACGGAGTCACTCAGGTGACCGAAATCCAGGTCGGGATCGACGGCATCTCGCTGGCGACGGCTAAGGGCACACCGCTTCAGAACGTCACCACCCGCGACATTTACCTGGCGCTGGCCAAGACTCCGTTCGGCAAGCCCAACCGGGCCAAGACTTGGAAGGACGTCAACGCCAAGCTGCCGGCCCTGCCGATCAGGGTTTACGGCCCGCCGCCGACCAGCGGTACTCGCGATGCGTTGGGCGAATTGATCATGACTGCCGGCTGCGAAAGCAATCCCGGGATGGTCGCGATGAAAAAAGCCGATGAAAACAAGTATAAGGCGATTTGCGGCGGCATGCGCCAGGATGGCGCTTTCATCGAGGCCGGCGAGAACGATAATTTGATCGTCCAGAAGATCGAGGCCAATCCCGGCACGATCGGAATATTCGGCTATTCCTACCTCGAGGAAAACCTTGGCCGTCTCAAGGGGCTTCAGATCAATGGCGTGTCACCGACCTATGCCTCGATTAGCAGCTTTCAATATCCGGGCGCGCGTCCGCTCTACATCTACATCAAGAACGCTCATGCCAATGCCATTCCGGCGGTGCGCGCTTATGCCGCCGAATTCACCAAGGAAAGCGCCTTTGGTCCGAATGGCTATTTGCGGAGTTCGGGCCTGATCGCTTCACCCAATGCAGTGCGTGCAAAAAGCCAGGTGTCCGCACGGGCGCTTCGGCCGCTCAATCTGGCCGGACTGAAATAATCCGTTGAACATACCCTAGTGTATGACTAGAGTATAAACACCTAGCAGACCAAAACCCAGCTAATTGGGGGGAAAAGACAATGATGAAATTGAACTATGCCGCACTGCTTCTCGCCGGCACCGCATTGACCTTCGCAGCACCAGCGTTTGCAGCGCAGGATCCTGCTCCGGCGCAGGAAGCGCCCGACCCGGCCGATCCCGACGCTTCCGACGCTGCTGCCGATGCCGCGATTGCGAACGTCCAGCCGGTCGACGACCAACAGGCGAAGATCGAGCTGCTCGAACAGCAGGTTCAGGCGATGCAGGAACAGCTCGAGGGGCTGAAGGCGGGCCTGGTCAAGGTGACGCCGTCGGCCGACAAGCCGGCCTGGTACGCGGACACCAAGATCGGCGGGAAGGCCTTTTTCAACTTCTCGAACATCAGCCAGAAGTCGAACGGCGCGAAGCTTTCGACCAGCGGCGCGCAGACCGAACTGAAGCGTTTCTACATTTCGGTCGATCACAAGTTCAACGACATGTTCTCGGCCAACCTGACGACCGATTTCCGCTACGGCGCGAACGGCGTCAGCAAGGACGTTCTGGTCTATGTGAAAAAGGCCTATTTCCAAGCCAAATTGTCGAACGCAGCGGTGTTCCGAATCGGCGCCGCGGACCTGCCCTGGGTTCCATTCGCAGAAGGTGTTTATGGCTACCGTCACATCGAGAATACGTTGATCGACCGTTTGAAGTACGGCACCTCGGCGGACTGGGGCTTGCACCTCGGCGGCGATTTGGCCGGCGGCCAGGTCAGCTACGCCGTGTCGGCGATCAACGGCGCGGGCTACAAGACGCTTGCTCGCAATTCGGACACGATCGACTTTGAAGGCCGCATCAGCGCCAAGCCGGTCAATTTCATCACCGTTGGCGTGGGCGCCTACACGGGCAAGCTTGGCAAGCAGGCCGCTGGCGTGCCCAATACGCCGCACCGCGCGACCCGGTTCAACGCGCTCGCCGCCTACACTGGCACCCGGGCAACCTTGGGAATCGAATATTTCACGGCCAGGAACTGGAACAACGTGACTAGTGCTTCCGCCGACAAGTCGGACGGATGGTCGGCCTTCGGCTCGTTCGCGGTGACGCCCAAGATCAGTCTTTTCGCGCGCTACGACTGGGTCAAGCCGAGCAAGCTGATCAACCCCGCGCTCAAGGAAAATTACTTCAACGTCGGCGCGCAATATACGCCGGTGAAAAACGTCGATCTCGCGCTGGTCTACAAGCGGGACCGCGCGAGAAACGGTTTTGTGTCAACCTCGAACGGCACCATCGGCGGCCTCGACCAGGGCACCTACGATGAGGTCGGGCTATTCGGCCAGTTCAAATTCTGAATGCCTTTCGGTCCTTTCCTCCCCCTTCGGCTCGAAAGGCAGCCCCCCGTCTTCGGATGGGGGGCTTCTTCTCGTCCGGCGCAATCGGCTAAGGCACAACCCATGGCCGATCATGATCTCAACCAGCGTTCGCTCGTCGATGCGCTCGACGAACCCGCGCTGGTGATCGAAGGCCTGACCATCAGCGTCGCCAATCCAGCGGCGCGCGATTTGCTCGGCCAGTCGATCGAAGGCCGCGATATCCGGCTTGCGGTTCGCCAGCCCGAATTGCTCGAACATATCCTGTCGGGCCACCCGGGCGATCTCGACGTTGCTGGAATTGGCGATTTCGGCCGGCCGTGGCGGGTCGCGGTCCGGGCGCTCGGTCTGGGCACCGTGTTCGTCCGGCTGATCGACCGCTCCGACAATCTGTCGGCGGAAAAGATGCGCGTCGATTTCGTCGCCAATGCCAGCCACGAATTGCGCACTCCGTTGTCGGCGGTGCTCGGTTATGCCGAAACCCTGGCCGACGATCCCGGGCTTCCGACCGAAACCATCGCCACTTTTGGCCGAACCGTCCGCGACGAGGCCGGGCGGATGCTGCGCATCGTCGAGGATCTGATGAGCCTGTCGCGGATCGAGGCCGACCGCTTCGTCGCGCCCGAAGAGCTGCTCGATCTGGCCAAGGTGGCGCAGGATGCGGTCGCCAATGCCTCGGCCGTTCGCGACAAGAAGAAATGCGAGATCACGATCGAGTCGCCCAAGAAATTGCCCAAGGTTCGGGGCGACCGCGGTCAGCTCGTGCAATTGTTCGACAATCTGGTCAGCAACGCCTTGCGCTACGGCTGCGACAAGCCCGGCGCTTGCATCGAGGTTAGACTCAAGGCCGCCGGCAGCCGGGTCGAGGCATCGGTGGTCGATCACGGCCCCGGTATTTCCCGCGCCCATTTGCCGCGCGTGACCGAACGCTTCTACCGCGTCGATGAAGCCCGCAGCCGCGAAAGCGGCGGCACCGGGCTCGGCCTCGCCATCGTCAAGCATATCGTCGAGCGCCACCGCGGCACCCTCGCCATCAACAGCAAAATCGGGGTCGGAACCACCGTCACCGTCAGCCTGCCCGCGGCGCGTTAGCGCTGCGGCTCGCGCGTTGGAAGCGGACGCCTAATGCCGAATCTCGCTACGACCGCAATGGCTGGAAAGCGGACATTAGCGCAATTCAAACTTCAGGTTGCCTGCCAACGTGTCGATGAGCGGGCATCCACCGTCATCTCCCGCATCGCACGCTCGAACGGTCGTCGCCAACGCGCGCCCCATCCGACGAAGATCAGCGATGCGCGATCGCACGTCGTGCAGGTGGACGGCGGCGAGGTCGCGGGCTTCGGCGCAACTTTGGTGCCCTCCTGCAGCAAGGCCGAGCAACGCGCGCACTTCCTTGATCGAGAAGCCCAGTTCGCGCGATCGGCGAACAAAGCCCAGCCGCGCGACGTCGGTCGCACCGTAGGATCGGTAGCGGCCTTGCCGGTTCGCCACGGGTAGCAATCCGATCCGCTCATAATAGCGAATGGTTTCGATATTGGCTCCGGTGCGCTTAGACAGCTGCCCGATGGTCAGGGACGGCGATGGCATCGACTTCGTTCCCTTAAAAGAAATCGCTTGAGTCTGTAGCTGCTACAGACGGTAAGAGGCTAGTCGAGTAATCTCAAGGAGTTCTCGATGACCGATGTTTCACCCGTGAACGGCAGTCCGCCACCACCTCCGCCCGCAGCTTCCGGGGCGGCGCTGTTCACGCTCGGCGGACTTGCTGCGGCGTTCGGCGCGGCTGCCTGCTGCGCTCTTCCTCTGCTTCTCATCAGTCTTGGGCTGGGCACCGGTTGGCTTGGGGGAATCGCGTCCATCGCCGCGCCGAACCGGACCCTGCTTCTGGTGGTTGCGGCATTGGCGCTCGCTGGCGGCGCCATGCTCTTGTGGCGTCAACAGCGGCACGCGGCGGCATGCGGGCCAAATGGGGTGTGCACGCCCCCGGCAGTGCGACTCATCACGCTCGTCGGCCTGATTGTCGGCGTGATGCTTTTGGTAGCGGGCTATCTCTATGTCTGACGCAGACATAACCCTCCACTCGACAATTACCTGTCCACAGTGCGGACATTCGGCGACTGAAACCATGCCGACCGACGCCTGCCAATTCTTTTACGACTGCACCGGCTGCGGAGTCCTGCTCCGCCCGAAACAGGGTCATTGCTGCGTCTTCTGTTCCTATGGCAGCGTATCCTGTCCGCCGATTCAGGCTGATGGTTCGGCGGCGTCTTGCTGCTGATCCGCACGGTATGGAGGTCAACGTGAGCGAGCCCTACGACCTGATTGTGATCGGCTCGGGCACCGCTGCCCAAGTTGCAATTGCTCGGGTGCGCAAAAGAAGCTGGCGGGTCGCCGTGATCGATCACCGCCCATTCGGGGGAACCTGCGCGCTCCGTGGCTGCGACCCGAAGAAGATGCTGGTCAGTGGCGAAGAGGCGTTGGATGCGGCGCGCCGCATGAAGTCGCGCGGCGTCACGGGGGAACTGCGCATCGACTGGCCTGCGCTGATGGCATTCAAACGAAGCTTCACCGACCCCATTCCGGAAAAACAGGCCAGGCATTATGCCGATCTCGGGGTGGACGCCTATCATGGCCTCGCCCGGTTCATCGCTCCGGACAAGATTGAAGTCGAAGGGCGCGAGCTTGTCGGCGGCCATGTCCTGATTGCGACCGGGGCCAGCCCGGTTCCGCTGGACATTCCCGGCGAGGAGTTGGTTTCAACCAGCGACGACTTCCTCGAGATCGATTCTTTGCCGCGCCGACTTGTGCTGATCGGCGGAGGCTATATCGCCGCGGAGTTTTCGCACCTTGCGGCCAGAGCCGGGGCAGAAGTAACGATTTTCCAGCGCGGTTCGCGCCTGCTGCCGCAGTTCGATGGCGATGTTGTCGGGTGGCTGATGCCGTCGTTCAATGCGCTTGGAATAACGGTCCACACCAACGCAACCGCCAACAGCGTCACGCGCAGCAAAGAGGGGCTAACGGTCCATGCCAGCTCGCCGGAAGGCGGGGAAATTGCGGTCACTGCAGACATGGTAATTCACGCTGCGGGGCGTAGGCCCAACCTCGCCGCTCTCGACCTCGCAGCAGGCGACGTGCTCGTCGATCAGGGTCGGCTCAAACTGACCCCCGGCCTGCAAAGCGTGTCAAATCCGCGCGTCTATGCGGCTGGTGACGCAACGGGCAGCGGACCACCGCTGACGCCGGTGTCGAGCCATGATGCCAAGGTCGTCGCGGCGAACATGCTCGATGGTGCGGGCGCTCGGCCCGACTACCTCGGCGTACCGAGTGTCGCCTTTACGGTGCCGCCAATTGCTGCAGTCGGACTCAATGAAGCCGAGGCACAGGCAAAAGGGCTTCGGTTCAGGATGAACGCTGCCTCCGTCCCAATGTGGTTCACCGCCCGGCGCCTCAACGAAGAGGTCTATGGCTATAAAGTGCTTATCGAGGAGGACACCGGCGTGATCCTCGGCGCGCATCTAGTCGGGCCAAGCGCGGATGAGGTGATCAATCTGTTCGCCCTGGCGATACGGAACGGACTCACGGCGGAAGCGCTTCGCGACACAATGTTCGCCTATCCAACAGCCGCTTCCGACATCGGTTACATGCTAGCTTGAGCTTGCCGCCAAATGTCCCAATGGGGACGAAAGCGGTCGTTCGTTTCCCCTAATGAACGAACCGCGCCACCACATCGCGGTATGACCGCGACACTTTGATCTGGGTTCCGGAATCGAGCACCAGGAAGCATTCGCCATTGGTGTGCGGCTTGACCTGGCGGACGAGGTCGAGGTTGACGATGGTCGAGCGGTGGACGCGCTGGAAGCGCCGCGGGTCGAGCCGCTTTTCAAGGTCCTTCATCGTCTCGCGCAGGATGAGGGTGTTGTCGCCGGTCTGGATGCACATGTAATCGCCGGCGGCGTCGATCCGCTCGATGGTGTCGACATCGACCCGGAAAATCTGCCCCTGGTCCTTGATGTTGATCATCTTCTCATAGCGGTTGGCGGCGGGTCCCTCGGGGCTCGCGTCGCTGATTTCCTCGGCCGCTTCGGGGGCATGTTCGGTCAGCGCTTCCATCAGTCGCTCGGCCTCGCCCGCGCTGCGCTTTTCGGACAATCGCTGGCGCACCCGGTCGAGGGTCTCGGCAAGCCGGTCCTCGTCGACCGGTTTCATCAGATAATCGACCGCATCGGCATCGAAGGCGCGCAGCGCGTGGTCGCCATAAGCGGTGACGAACACGAACAATGGCGGCTCGACGTCCATCAGCCCCTGGATCACCGAAAAGCCGTCGAATCCCGGCATCTGGATGTCGAGGAAGACGAGGTCGGGCTTGTGCGTCTTGACCTGGCGAATCGCTTCGCGGCCATTGGCGGCGGTCGCTACCACCTCGACATCGTCATGGGCCTGGAGCCGAAGCTGAAGCCCTTGCGTTGCCAGCGGTTCGTCGTCGACCAATATGGTCCTGATGGTCATTCGCCTTTGTCTCCGGTTTCATAAGGTATCTCGATTATAACGCTGAAACCACCGCGATCGTTCGGCCGGGCCTCGAATCGCTGGTTTTCGCCATAGGCCTGCGCCAATCGGTCGCGGATATTGGCCAGTCCAACCCCGGTCGACGGGCTGGCCGCGATCTCGACCGCTCCGCCGGCGCCATTGTCGGCGACTTCGATCCGGACGCGCGGTCCGACGTGGGTCGCGGTCAGCCAGATATCGGCGCCATTTTCGCGCGGGGTGACCGCATATTTGATCGCATTTTCCATCAGCGGCTGGAGCAACAGGCTCGGCAGCCGCGCTCCGATCGTCTCCGATTCGATCTTGAAATGCGGCCGAAGCCGGTCCTCGAAGCGCATTTTTTCGATCTCGAGGTAGAGTTTGAGGGTCTCGACTTCCTGCGCCAGGGTCACTTGGGCGGTTGGCTCATTGGCCAGAGTGTAGCGCAGGAAGCTCGACAATCGCGCCAGCATCGCATTGGCCCGTTCGGTCTGCTTGAGCAGCACCAGGGTCGAGATCGAGTTGAGCGTGTTGAACAGGAAATGCGGGTTGAGCTGGTAGCGGAGCATCGCCAGCTGGGCGCTCGATGCCTGGCTCTCGAGCCGCTCGCGCTGGTCGATCTCGTCCCCCAGAAGGAGGAAATAATTGATCCCGTAATAGAGTGAGGACCAGGCCGCGAGGAGCGCGAAATTGAGCAGGATCGCGCCCAGATATTCGACCCCGACGGGTTTGGACTGGGGCTTGAGGAAGGTCGCGTAGCTCCACGTTTCGATCACCGAAAAGGCGCCGGCGGCAAGCACCACCACCACCAGCGACAGGATCAAGGTGAGGATCGGGCGCATCCGGATCAGCCGCCGGAACAAGGTCGCCAGAAGCAGGGTCAGCGAATAGCCGGTGGCGGTCAGCAACAGGGTGTGGACAAGCCACATCCAGCCCATCGAATTGGCGAAGCCGGTTAAGGAACGAAGCCCGAAATAGCCGACCCAGCCGATGCCCTGGAGGATCCAGAACGCGCGGTTCTTGTCGTCGAAGAACGGCCGGTCGAGCCCGATCCCGCGGGCGATCGGGGCGGCTGGCGAGCGGTGGGCGGACAAATCGGACTTCGGACCGCGCTGACGCACGGTCGCTTCCCGGCCAATATTCGCGCTGTCGGTCGCCATTCTGGTCCGGGATATAAGGGGCGGCGGCGGTGAATGCGAGCAGCGACTGGGTCAACCGCCGTCTGTGGTCCTTAACCCGGCTTAAACGCTCTTTGCCTATGACTGGCCGTGAAAATTGGGCAGGGCAGGCATGTACGAAGCACCAGATCGATATAAGCGCTTGATTTCGGCGCGACTTCCCGGCGGTGAATCGGCGGGGCTGACCGCTCGCGACGCCGATTCCGAAAGCTCGCCCCTGCGCGATGTCCAGCTGATTTCGCGCGCCCACCTCGCGCCGTTCTTCGCCGCCGCCAATATCGTCGCCGCGGTGATGATGGCGGTCACTCTGTGGCAGACCGTGTCCTCGACCCTGATCCTGCCGTGGGTGATTGCGGTCGGAGCGGTCAATCTGGCCGCGTTGCAGCTTGCCCGGACCCAGTCGGTGTCGTGCGTCGGCCGCTCCGGGCACCGGGTTCCGACCTGGCAATTGGTTGGCGAGGTCGCGGCTCGCGCCGTGGTCTGGCTGAGCCTGCCCCTCTTCCTGTTTCCAACCCTCGACCCGGGGACCCAGGTCATCGCCGCCTCGATCATGGCCGGCCTTGGCATTGGCGCGCTCGGTCTGGTGGTCATCCCGCCGTGCGTTACCGCGTGGATGGTCGCCTTCACCCTTGGCGTTGGCGGGGTGCTGTTGATCGGCCGTCATACCGTTCCGTTCCAGCATATGCTGTCGATCCTGTTCACGCTCGGGGTGTCGATCTTCGGCGTCCTGACCGTCGCCCGCTGGGCCTTTGGCCAGCTCGAGACCAACGCCGATGCCGGCAGCCAGAGCGAGGGCGCAAGCCTGCTTCTGCAGGAATATGAGCAGCGCGGGGTCGGCTGGCTGTGGCAGGTCGACGCGGAAAATCGAGTGACCTACATTTCGACCCGGATGTGCGCCCTGCTCGGCCGCACCGGAAGCCAGCTGCTCGGCCATTCAATGCCCTCGATTCTCGGCGGCAATGCCGAACTTGGCCGGCTATTGCTCGAAAAACAGGCGTTCAACTCGCTCGAAATGGAGCTCAAGACTCCGCGCGGTCCGCGCTGGATTTCCATTGCCGGCGACCCGATCATCGACACCGCCGGCCGCTTCGAAGGCTTTCGCGGGGTCGGCTCGGACATCACCGAAGTGCGCCAGACGCAGGAACGGCTGACCCATCTCGCCAATGTCGATGTCCTGTCCGGGCTGCCCAACCGCGGCCGGGTGCGGCAGCTGCTTGGCGACGCGCTCCGGGTTGCGACGACCAGCAACGTGCCGTGCGCGATCATGTTTCTCGATCTCGACGGGTTCAAACCGGTTAACGACACCTTCGGCCATCCCAAGGGCGATGCGGTCCTGCGGGCGGTGGCCAAGCGGCTCGTCGACCAGGTCGGGCCCGACGGTTATGTCGGGCGCATGGGCGGCGATGAATTCGCGATCGTCATCACCGACGGCCAAAGCCGCCAGAAGATCGAGCAATTGGGCGATCGGATCATCGCGTCGATCAAGGAACCCTATCAGATCGACCAGACCGAGATCCGCATCGGCGTATCGATCGGCGGCGCGTTCGGCCCGATCGACGGCGCGACCGTCGACGATCTTATCCTCAAGGCCGATCTCGCGCTGTATCAAGCCAAGGATTCGGGCCGCGGCTGCGCGCGCTATTTCTCGACCGAGCTTCAGTCGGAACAGGACGATCGAGTCCGGCTCGAAACCGATTTGCGCCAGGCGATCGCAGCCAAGCAGTTCCACTTGCTCTACCAGCCGCTGATCGACGCCAAGACCCAGAAACTGGTCGGCTTCGAAGCGCTGATCCGCTGGAACCACCCCAAACGCGGCCTGGTCCCGCCCAATGATTTCATCCCCGTAGCCGAGGAAGCCGGCTTGATGACGGCCATCGGTACCTGGGTGATCGAGGAAGCGGTGCGCGCCGCCGCCAGCTGGCCCGAGCCGATCACGGTCGCGATCAACATCAGCCCCAAGCAGATCAGCCTGCCCGCTTTGCCCAATATCGTGTCCGAAGCGCTGACCCGCTACAAGGTGCCGGGCAACCGCATCGAGCTCGAGGTCACCGAAGGCGTGTTCCTCGGCGACAGCGGCCAGACGCTCGACGTTCTGAAACGCCTGCGCTCGCTCGGCGTCGGCATCGCGCTCGACGATTTCGGCACCGGCTATTCCTCGATCGGCTATCTCAACAAGGCGGTGTTCCACAAATTGAAGATCGACGGCAGCTTCGTCCGCGAAGCCGGCACCCGGCCGGAAAATGTCGCGATCATCCAGTCGATCGTCCAGCTCGCCCAGAGCTTCCGCATGACCGTCACCGCCGAAGGCGTCGAAACCGCCGAGGATTTCGAGCGCATGCGCGATCTCGGCTGCAACATCATCCAGGGCTATTTGTTCGGCCGGCCATTGTCCTACGAACGCGCCAACCAGATGGTCGTCGGCCTCGGCACCAAGCGCGCCGCCGGCTGATAGGGCGCGGCGATGCGGTTGGCGACCATTCCACCGCGACTTTAATCAGGCCATAATTTGCGGAATGCCCTCGCTCTCCGGGAGCGCGCACATCCGTCACAAAAGGGGACGCTTGGCCGTCCACGCTTCCGCCTTAACCCTTTCAATGATTTGCGCGTTATCCAGAAAGGAATTAACAGAAAATTAGCACGGGCGACTCGGGGGTCGAGTTGGTCTCGTGGCTATCCTTCTGGGAGGGTTTCACGTTGAAAAGTTCATATATTGCAGCGCTTGCGCTGCTTAGCACTTCGTTCACACCAATTTCGTTGATGGTTGCTCCGTTACACGCGGCTGTGCCTACGAATATTGAAATGCAGGGTGTGTGCAATACGCTTGATTCGGACGGGGCCGGAACAGACTTTCAAGTCATCCTGACCGAAGGGGCGATGGTTCCCGGCACGCCGACTGGCAATGCTTCGACGATCGTAAATGATGAGAGCACGCGCGTTGCGAACCATTCCACTTCGTCGAGCCCCTATGGCACGCTGACCTATTACGGCAATGCCGGTCGCCATGGCGGCAGCGTCAACCTGTTTGCAACGATGGGCTATCCCGGCATCACCTACGCCGGCAGCCTGGTCAACCAGAATTGGGACCGGTTCCAGACCGACACCTATAACTTCAGTTGCCAGGCGCAGCATTGGGAAGTCGTCGGGAGCCACGAGGAGACCACTCCGGGCACGCCTGCGGAGGGATATTACACCAATAACGGGACTGGCCCTTCGGGCGGAGAGGGCAGCTGCCAAGGACTGAATCCTTCGAACCCGCATTGGGGCACGGACATCGGCAATTGCACCTGGCACCAGACCGCGCCTGGTACGGAAGATTCTACCATTACGGTCAACGATTATGGCTGGGTCAATTCGGGTGCCCCATCTGCTCAGTCGCTGACTGACGGTCCGAATTATGTTGATACCGTTCTTTATGCCACGGCCGTTTCTCAGGCGATTCCGGTGACCGAAACCAACGCCGCGCCTTACTTCGCCGGCGACGGAGTGGTCTGCATCAACCCGGGCAAGAAGGGTGGCACCTGGACTGCCAAGGCGGGCTGGACGCATCCGGAACAATGTACCACTGCATACTTCAATACCGCACCGTACATCAGCGGCGCGAACGTGTTCAGTTCAAACTCGCTTCCGCCTCTCTAGATCGACCTGACCTTGTACCCCGGCTCGCCTGAATTTCTGGAATCAGGCGGGCCGGATTAAATTGTGCGTAATTTAGGATGATTTCCGATCATGTCCGTATTATCACGGGATCGCGCCAACCCGCCGCTCGTGGCAGGTCCGGCGACGAATTAATCGGTTTCGCGCACGGCCCAGAAACGCGCGCGGACTCCCTGGCTGGCGCCTTCGGGCGCCAGCGAGGGCAGTTCAAGGGTTCTTCTAACGGCGCTAAATGACCATCTGGGGGAATGGCGCTTGGAATTTTCACACCGATCTTGCCGAAACGATGTGCGCCGCGCGGCGCGCTGCTCGGCGATCGCGCTGCTTCTCGCCGGCGCAGCCTTTCCTTGTCAGGCCGCGGCTGCCGCTGCCGCGGCTGCCGCCGCCCAGCCGGCCGATCCCAACCAGCCGATCGTCATCACCGCGCCGACCATTTTCAGCGACGTTCAGCCCGAACGCACGCTCGACCGCGAGGCGATCGACGGTTACGGCCTCAGCACCATCGATGAGCTGCTCAGCGAGCTTCAGGTCCAGCTAGGCAGCGACGAGGACTTCCCGCTGATCATCGTCAATGGCGAGCGGCTCAACAGTATCGATGAAATCGGCGCTTTGCCGGTCGAGGTGCTGCGCAGCCTGGTCGTCCTTCCGCGCGGCTCGGCGGTTCGCGCGGGAGGCACCGCCAACCAGCGCGTGCTGAGCCTGACCCTGCGGCCCAAGGTCCAATCGGCGACCCTGACCGCGGCGACCAAGGTCGCTACTCAAGGCGATTGGCATAGCGAGCGCGGCGAAGTCATCCTGACCAGCGTCAAGGGTTCGACCCGGGTCAATCTCGCGCTTCGCGGGCGCACGGATTCGATCCTGTTCGAAAGCGATCGCGGGATCGTCCAGCCGCCCCCGCGAATTCCTTATGCACTGGTCGGCAATGTCGTCGGTTATCCCAACAGCCTCGGCGAAATCGACCCCGCCTTGAGCCTTGCCGCGGGACAGATCGTGACCGTGGTTCCGGTGCCGGCCATCGCCCATCCGGCGCTGACAGATTTCATCGCCAACGCGAATCAGCCCCTGGTGACCGACCTCGGCGATTATCGAAGCCTTCGCCCCAAGGGCCGCAATTACGACCTCAACGGAACCTTCGCGACGCGCCTGACGCCGTGGCTGACCTCGAGTGCGACCGTTCGCCTCAACCGCAGCACCAGCCTCTATCTGCGCGGCCTGCCGGCGGCGACCTTCATCCTTTCGAGCGGCAACCTTGCATCGCCGTTCACGCGCGACGTCGGCATTGCGGTCTATGGCGCCAATCCCCTGCGATCGCGCAGCACTCGCGACAGCGGCGAGGGCAATCTCACGCTCGATGCGGATTTCGGCGCCTGGACCGCCAATCTCAACGCCCGCCACAACCGCACCCGCGATGTTTCGACGAGCGAGCGCCCGGCCGCATTTGGAGCGATCCCGCTCGACGATAGTCTCGACCCGTTCGGGGCGGACCTGACCGACCTGATCGACATCCGCAGCGATCGCGCGACCGCCAGGACGACTGATACATTGCTCGATCTGACCCTCAACGGGCCGCTGTTCGCGCTTCCCGCCGGGAATCTTCTGGCGGTTGTCGAAGGCCAGCTCGAATGGAACCGGCTGTTGTCGACAAGCACCTATTCGATCATCGATCCGAAGGGCGATTTCCGGCGCAACGAACAATCGCTCCGGGCATCGTTCGACATTCCCCTGGCCAGCCGCGACAAGCATTTCCTCGCTGCGCTCGGCGATTTGCGCGCCCAGGCCGAAATCGGGCGGATCCATTATTCCGACGCCGGGACCCTCGATCATCAGGCGTTCGGGCTGACCTGGGACCCGCGGCCGCTGCTTCAGCTGCGGGCCTCGATCGACCGCACCGAAACCCCGGCGCCGATCCAGACGCTCGGCAATCCGGTCGTCGTCACTCCCGCTGTGCGAATCTTCGATCCGCTGACCGGGACCACGGTCGATGTCTCGCAGGTGACCGGCGGCAACCCTTCGGCGCTGCCGCAAACGGCCACCGTCCGGCGCTTGTCGGCGCAATTCAAGCTGGTGCCCAAATGGAACCTCCAGCTCAACATTGACTATACCGACACTGACCGCCGCGACTTCCTGTCGTCGCTGCCCGATTCCAGCGCCGCGATCATGCTCGCCTTTCCCGATCGCTTCATCCGCGATTCCACTGGCGTCCTCACCCGGGTCGACCTCCGGCCGGTCAATTTCGATTCGGAACGCGAACAGCGCCTCCGCCTGGGCTTCAACATGAATGCGCGGCTCGACGGCCAAGCGCCGCCGCCGCCGCCGTCCACTCCGGGCGCCGCTGTGGCACCGCGCCAGCCGCCGCGCCCCGCCACCTATCTCCAGCTCAACGCCAATTACATCCGGGTCCTGTCGGACCGCATCGTCATCCGCCCCGGCCTGCCGCCGGTCGATCTGATCAACGGCGGAGCGCTGGGCATCGGCGGCGGCCGCGTTCGCAACCAGGCCGACGGCAGCGCCGCGCTCAGTTCGGGCGGGCTCGGTGCGCGCGCCGGCTTCACCTGGCGCGGCTCGAGCAGCCTCCTGACCCGCCTTGCCAGCGGCACCGACACCTTGCGCTTCGACCCCCAGCTATTGGTCAATCTGCGCCTCTTCGCCGAGGGCGGCCGGGTCATCCCGAAGATTGCCTGGGCGAAAAAGCTGCGCCTCTCGCTCGACGTCATCAACCTGTTCGATTCGCGCCAGCGGGTCCGCGATTCGCTCGGCGATACCTCGCTCCAATATCAGTCCGCCTATCGCGACCCGATCGGCCGGACGGTCGAGATCGAGCTCCGCGCCGTCTTCTGATCGCGCGCCCAAACGCCGCTCCGCCATCGCCGCTTGTTCGGGCGTGGTGAAAAAAACACTGTCCTACACGGCAATTTTCTGCGCCAGACTGGTCGATGGACCACGAACACACCCCCACCCTCGCCGAGCTCACCGCCGATCCCGAGATCGCGCTTTTGCTCACCTTCACCCCCGTTCCGCGGATCCTTGCCAAGGCCAATGGCTGGTCGGCCGAGATGCAGCGCCTGTTCATCGCCTGGCTTGCCCATTACGGATCGCCGACCAAGGCGTGCGACGAATTGGGCAAGGCGCGAAGCGGCATCGACAAGGTTTACAAGTCCGCCGGCGCCGACGAATTCCGCGCTTCCTGGGACGGCGCGATCGCGCTTGCGCAGCGGCGCCGGATCGCCCGGCTGACCGATCGCAATGCCGGCGCCGGCGCCTTGCGCGCTCCAACAATGTCGCGCGCGCGCCCCGCCAAGGCGGAGGAGGAACGCGACATCAACGGCAAGGCGCCGCTCCCCGGTCAGATGATGAACGAACGCGGCGAATGGGAAGACGAAGGCGCGTTCAACCGCCGCGCACAGGTGGCAAAAAATTCGATCGCGGCCAAGCTGCTCGGCTGCCGCCGCCTGCTCCTGCAATCGATCGCCGATTGCCCGGGCAAGCGCGCCGCCTTCGAAATCCTGACCGAATATCCGATCGATTGGGACAAGGCCGCAAAGCTCGAGCCGCAGGACGACGAGCCCTATCAGGTGCCCAACCTGCGCCGCGTCGAATGGGTCGTCACCGCGGAGTGCGGCTGGCTCGGGGAGTTCGGCTATGGCGAGGACCGCAAGCAAGCGATGCAGGACGAGATCAACCGCCATCGGGCAAAGCAAGGGCTTCCGCCTGTGGATTGGAGCGAGAGCGCCGAGGATAGCGAGCAGGCGCGCTAGCGCCACGTGAGCTATCCGAAGAGACGCGGAGCCAGCCCGGCCGACGGGTCGCGAAGCGATCCCGATCGACGTCATGGATTCACTCCATGGCGACGCCCCTTCCTCCTTCCTCCCCTTCGTCATCCCCGATCCGGGACCCTGCCAGCAAAGGACTCCACGAATGACCAAAAAACCATCCCCCCCGAAACTGCGCACCTTCGGCCTCAACAGCCCCGAATTCCACGAAGCCGTCCGCGCCCCCGGCACCGAAGCGTGGATTCCGAATGGGTCGCTGCGGAGAGAGCCCCGCTCGCCCGACCGCAAGCTGGTGATCGAGGGTAAGGATGGGCAGCGGCGGAAGGTCGGGTCGGAGGAAGTGGTGAAGCAAACCTAGCCACTGGACGGCGCGTCTAATTCACCTTTGGGTTGCTAGTCGGGCTGTAACGGTGGTGGCTCATCGTATCCGAGACGAGCCATCTCGTCGCGAAATTGCATGAGCAGCTGCTTCCCTTCTTCATTTGGCAGCCATTCGGCCATGTAGGGGAACATCACCATGTGGCTGCGGGTCTGGCGCAGCGGCCAGGGGGTCGCGGCCGCGGCCCGCGCCTCGGCGATCAGCTTGAGCATCTTCGCCCGGATGGTCTCGGGCGTATGTCCGCCGGGCGGCGGCGGTTCGATGATCCCGTAGCGCGCCGAATGGATCGGCTTGCGCTCGGCCGCCGCCGGCGCGTCGAACAGCGCTCCTTGCGATGGCGAATGGCCGAACATGTCGGGCTGGCGGTGGTCGTCCATGGATTCGAAATATACTGCGGCGCCGCGAGTTCAAACCGGCCCCAGCAACTTCTCCACAAGTTTCTCGATATCGCCGCCGATCCCGTCCTTGGCCAGCGCATCGCGAACCCGCTTGCGCGCGCGCTGGAACTTCTCGCCTTCCTTGAGCTCGACCTCGGCGGCGACGGCTTCGGCCTGCGCGCCCGCCTCGGCCAGTTCGCGGTGCAGCGGCTGTTTCGGGTCGAAAATTGGAATCGGCAGGTTGAACATCACTTTGTCGAAGTGACGCGCGCCGAACTGACCACGAGCCTGAAATTGCTCAGCACGGCTGCGGGCAGTTTCACTGTTGAGAATTGCGGTTAGGTAGTGAGCCTCGCCCTCGCTCGCGGGCTTGGTCCAATAAAGCATGTGATCGATAATTGCCCGCTCATCTCGAATGAGGGAAGCCGCCGGTAGCGTTCCAGACTTGGCATAAACGACACGCAAGGGCGAGATAGGGAACTGCGAAGTCAATTGATTGATATAATTGATCTGATCAGCGAATGGCCGACTGCCTTTACCGAGATTTTCCCAAAGTGATTCGGCTTGACTGAGCCATGACGCCAGGCCGTCACAGCCCTCCTGAGTTGCCTTCTTGCGATCCAGAAGATCGCCTGTCTCCTTAACGGGTATTACCCCTTCAAACTCGGCAAACAACCTGAACGGCAATATGGATTCGCCAAGAAGAACTGGTCGCAGAAAATCTATTTCGATCCGGCTTTCCAGACCATTGGCCTCACTCCACGGCTTTTTCTCCAAGGAATTGCGTCGGCTGACGACCAATGGCGACCCAGACGCTACGCCGAGGCGTCCGGCCGATTTGCGCTCCACAAGGAGCAGCAAACGGGGGAACAGATTCGCGCCACAGCGGAAAACCTTGCGATAAGGAGAACCGCCTTTCTGCTGCGCCGTGGCGGGGGCGGCCGAACTGGACTCGACCTTCAGTAGCCGGTCCGCCAAATCTTCGTGCGCGTCCCGTAGCGGAAGATTGCCTTCAAACTTCGTAACGACTGATGGAGTAGCGCGCGCAATCGCGCGCTTTCGTCCAAACAGGACGCAGGACGGGACCGGAAAAATTGCCCCACTGGCTCCCACTTTCACGTCAGTGGTCCACGCCTCGTCCCATGCGATGTTGTATGACGTAAAACGTCCAGTCCGGAATTTCTCGTATTGGACTCGCGTGAGGGACGCCAGCGGCAAGACGAATGCCAATCGACCGGCTGGTCGCAGGTAAAGTGCTGAGGACCGGACAGTGAAAAGAGCGCTCAGATCATATTGGGAGGGTGCTCGTTGCCCATAAAGGCCTTCGCCCTTTCCTAACTCCTTAAACCGCTTCTGCAAATCGGCGCTCATGTGCCGGTACGCGACCCAGGGCGGATTGCCGATCAGCACATTGGCCCAGCCGCCGCCGCTCGAATAAGCCAGTGGCCGCGACAGGTTGCGCGCGACATAAGCCCAGATGGTGTCGCGCCCTTCGCGCCGAAGCCGGTCAAAGGTGACATAGGTCTTGCCGAGATCGCCGATGGCGAGCCGTTGTTCGTCGGTAAGGTCGGCCTTGTAGTGCTGTTCGGTAATGCGGCTCAGCGCTGCCTCGACCTGCTCGCGATCCATTTCCTCGAGCGAGGCGGTGCGCATCCGCTCGATCGCCTTGTCGAACAGGCCAGGGTCGCGGCAAAATGTCTCCGGAAAATCCAGTTGCTCCCGCCCTTTATTATCCTTCTCCCCGCTTTTGCCCTCGCCGGCGGGTGGCGGCGGAACCCGGATAACCAGTTCCTTGCCGGTCATCACCTGGCTGATCGATAATTGCATCGAATCGCCGAGGAATACCGGGATCGACAGCGCGCCAGAGCGGCCGGACAACGCCGGAGCAAGCGCCAACAAATAGGTTACCCGGGCGATGATTACCGTAACCGGGTGAATGTCGAGCCCGGCGACCAGTCTGGTGGCCTCGGCGGCGCGTTCGGCGGCGGGCATTCCCGCCTCATCCGCCTCAGCGAGCATGCGCCGCACAGCGTGGAACAGGAACGTGCCGGAACCGCAGGCGGGGTCGAGCACCTTTTGTTCAAGCGGCGCGGTGACGGCATGGCGAACAATCTTCGCCGCCAGCCAGTCGGGCGTGTAATATTCGCCAAGCCCGTGGCGTTCGTCGCGGTCGATCAGCGATTCGTAGAGAATCTTGAGGACGTCGCTTTCGACCTCGCGCAACCGGAAGCGGCGGACGTGGGCCATAATCCGGCGCACCAATGCCTCTCCTTCAGGGTCGGCGATGACCCAATCGAAAAAGTCGCTTTCGACCGCGCCGTATATACCCGCGGAGGCGAAGGCTTCACCCGACAGCATCCGCGCGGGATCGTCTTCGCGCAGGTCCATGACCGCGACCGCGATGCATTTCGAGACGACTACGAGGTAGGTGTGCTGGAACCACAGCGCCTCGGATTCGATCTCCCGGCCGTAAACGAGTTTGAGCAGTTCGGCCCATAGCTGGCGCTTCAAGGCTTCGGCGGGATCGTTCCGGAGTTTGCCCCACAGCCGGGACATTTCCGCCTTGACGAGATGATAGGCGACGCTGTCGCCCCCAAGTTCTGACCGGATCGTCAGCGAATCGGGAAACAAGGATGACTTCAGGGCGACAACGCCGTCGAGCCAAGCGAGAAACAGCTCGGGCTTGTCGGGGTCGAGCGTGGTTCGTTTGACGGTTTCGAATGCGCCGTCGCGAAGCTCGAACACCGCCCATTTCAGACCGTCGGACGCGATTCCAACGAAATGCTCGCCTTCCTCGCGCTCGCGATCGGCAAGATAATCCGGCATTCGCCGTTCGACGTCAGGCCATTCGCGATCCAGATCGCTCTTCGCTTCGAACACGGTTCGCCCGATCAGCGCATCGAGCCGCCCTCTAACTTCCGGAACCCGTCGTTCGAATTCGAGCGCCGATCGATCCGCGCCAAATTCTTCGACCAATAATTCGCGAAAGTCGGCTTTGACCTCGTCGTGCCCGGGCTTGGTCGCTAGATGTCGAAGAAGGTCGGCGGATTTAGTCGTCATGAATTAGACGATACCGGCCAAAGCACGATGGTCTAGCCCGCCAAAGCAAAGAATTTTTATTTAGGGATGAACTGGCCGTCCGGTCGGCAATGCTGCGTGACGTCGATCGCGTCGCCCTTCGACAAGCTCAGGACGCAGGTCGGCCGAGGCTCGCCATCTCTACGCGCTGCCTTCCGATTGCTTTCGCAATCGCTCACCTGCGCTCGGCGCTACGACTCATCCCCCATCCTCAGCGCCGCAATAAACGCCTCAAACAACTCCCGTTTGCTGCGCAAACGCTCTCCCATGCTTAACATTTCGCAGTCAGGTCCTTGCGCCCTCCGCCCCACCTTGTTATAACAGCCGTATGAACACGCAGCTGAAAATCACCAGGATCGGCAATTCGGCGGGGGTCGTGCTGCCGCGCGATCTGCTGGCGCATCTCGACGCGTCGATTGGCGAGACTTTGTCCGTCACCAAGACTGCGCGGGGGATCGAGTTGTCGGCCCCCGAAGCAGAGTTCGACGCGCAGATGGCGGTCGCGCGCGAGGTTATGGTTCGCCGCAAGCGCGCGCTCCGCGAACTCGCCAAGTAAGCTCACAGCTTGGCAAATCACGATTGGCTGTGGGTCACTGTCGACGTCGCTCTCGCCGCGCATTCGGAGCAGCTGGCGGAGCACGGCGGCGGTGAAGGCGTACGCGATGAAGGGCTTCTCAAAAGCGCCATGGCGCGGCCGCAAAATCTGGCCGCCTATGGCAATCCCGACCCGGCGGCGCTCGCTGCCGCTTACGCTTACGGAATCGCGCGCAATCACCCATTCGTCGATGGCAACAAGCGCACCGCCGCGGTGGTGTCCGAAACCTTCCTGATCCTCAACGGCCATTGCTTGAATGCGAGCGATGCCGAATTGGTCGTCGCGTTCCTCGCGCTTGCCGCCGGCGAGTTGAGCGAGGCGGAGCTCGCCGACTGGTTCCGGCAACGGCTGGGTGACGAAAGCTAGCTTTCGTCGCCCATCCTTAACGCCGCAATAAACGCCTCCTGCGGGATGCTGACATTCCCATATTCGCGCATCTTCAATTTCCCCTTCTTCTGCTTCTCGAGCAGCTTGCGCTTGCGGGTGGCGTCGCCGCCGTAGCATTTGGCGGTGACGTCCTTGCGCATCGCGCTGATGGTTTCGCGGGCGATGACCTTGCCGCCGATCGCGGCCTGGATCGGGATTTTGAACAAATGGCGCGGGATGAGTTCCTTGAGGCGCTCGCACATGCCGCGGCCGCGGGCCTCGGCGGTGCCGCGGTGGGTGATCATGCTCAGGGCGTCGACCGGCTCTTCATTGACCAGGATGCTCATCTTGACGAGGTCGCCGGGGCGGTGGCCGATCTGTTCGTAATCGAAGCTGGCATAGCCCTTGGACAGGCTTTTGAGGCGGTCGTAGAAATCGAACACGACTTCGTTGAGCGGGAGTTCGTATTTGACCTGGGCGCGGACCGAGCTGCCGCTTCCGACATAGGTCAGCTCGCGCTGGATGCCGCGCCGGTCCTGGCACAGTTTGAGGATCGCGCCGAGATACTCGTCGGGGGTGTAGATGGTGGCCAGGATCCACGGCTCCTCGATGCTCTCGATGCGGTTGGGGTCGGGCATGTCGGCGGGGTTGTGGAGCTCGATCGTCTGCGCCGCCTCGGTCTTGGAATGGGTGAGGTGCATCTTGTAGACCACGCTCGGCGCGGTGGTGATGAGGTCGAGGTCATATTCTCGCGTGAGCCGCTCCTGGATGATCTCCAAGTGAAGCAGCCCGAGGAAGCCACATCGAAATCCGAAGCCCAAGGCGGCGCTGGATTCGGTCTCGAAGCTGAAGCTCGCGTCGTTGAGGCGCAATTTGTAGAGGCTTTCGCGGAGCTTCTCGAAATCCGCGGCGTCGACCGGGAACAGGCCGCAAAACACCACCGGCTGGACTTCCTTGAACCCCGGCAAAGCGGCCGCGGCCGGGCGCTTGGCATCGGTGATGGTGTC
The DNA here is from genome assembly GCA_040390365.1 of Pseudomonadota bacterium. GTDB lineage: Bacteria > Pseudomonadota > Alphaproteobacteria > Sphingomonadales > Sphingomonadaceae > Sphingomicrobium. The sequence continues at coordinate 75,537 of JAZJYM010000002.1, forward strand.
GCCGACCCGGGTCTCCGCGACTTCCTTGATCTGCGCGGTGATGAACCCGATTTCGCCGGCGCCGAGCTGGTTCAATTGTTCGATCTTCGGCCTGAAGCAGCCGACCCGGTCGACCAGATGGGTGGTCCCGGCGGCCATGAACTTGATCTGCTGGCCCTTCTTGATCACTCCGTCGATGACCCGGACCAGAATGACTACGCCGAGATAGGGGTCGTACCAGCTGTCGACCAGCATCGCCTTCAACGGCGCGTCGCGGTCGCCGCTGGGGGGCGGGATCTTGTCGACGATCGCCTGAAGCACCTGATCGATGCCGATTCCGCTTTTGGCGCTGGCGAGGACGGCTTCGGACGCGTCGAGGCCGATGATGTCCTCGATTTCGGCGCGGACCTTTTCGGGTTCGGCTGCGGGGAGGTCGATCTTGTTGATGACCGGGACGATCTCATGGTCGTGTTCGATGCTCTGATAGACATTGGCCAGCGTTTGCGCTTCGACTCCTTGCGCGGCGTCGACTACCAGCAATGCGCCTTCGCAGGCGGCGAGGCTGCGGCTGACTTCATAAGCGAAGTCGACGTGGCCGGGGGTGTCCATCAGGTTGAATTCGTAGGTTTCGCCGTCGGCGGCTTTCCAGCTGAGGCGCACGGACTGGGCCTTGATCGTGATTCCGCGTTCGCGCTCGATGTCCATATTGTCGAGCACCTGGGCATTGCCGGTCATCTCGCGGTCGCTGAGGCCGCCGGTCGACTGGATCAAGCGGTCGGCGAGCGTCGACTTGCCGTGGTCGATATGCGCGATGATGCTGAAATTGCGAATATATTTCAGTTGCTTGGACAATTTGCAAAACTTTGGAGAGTGGCTGTTGGGATGCGCCTAGCAGAGGGTGGAGACAAGCGCGAGCATGGCCGATAGATTACCGCATGCCAGGCGTCGCCCCGGGGGAGTGAAGGATGAAGCAGGAATATATGTTGGTGGCGGGCGCTGCAGCGCTTGCATTGAGCAATGTGGCGGTGAGCGCGCCAGCGAACAAGAAGGCTCCGGTCGCCGGCCGTACCGCGCCGATCGCGACCTATTGGATGGATGTCACCACCCAGAGCGGGTTTGGCGCCGGAATGGCCGCCGGTGGCCAGCCGAACATGGCCGATATCATGGCGATGATGTCGGGCCAAAGCCCGTCCTATTCGCACGGCCTGCGCCTCCGCTTGGCCTCGCGGACCGCGGCGCCGGCCACGCCGCAGGCCGATCACTTGATCCCGCCGGGCTTGAGAATGGGCACGAGCCTGCCGCTGGTGACCCCGGCGCGGGCTGAACCGACGTCCGCGGTCCCGGTCCGTCCCCAAGGGCGAATCCTGATATATTGGGGCTGTGGCGATCGCGTGCCGGCGGGCCAGCCGATGGTCCTCGACGTCGCCCAGCTCGCCTCTGGAAAGGTGCCAGAAAGCATCCGCCGGGGGGCGGCGGCCATGGGCCAGACGCGCCACTCCTATTCCGGACCGGCCAGCGCGCCGGGCTTCGGCGAATGGCCCAACCCGCGCGATTCGCGCACTATTCCCGCCGGCGCCTCGCTGATCGGAGCGCACCGGGTCGCGGGCAATTACTCGCCGCCGATCGATTTCACACTCGGCTCAGGCCAGGACTTCATGGGGCCCATGAACCTGGCGGATGGTGGAGCAGCGCCGTCGGGCGCAAGCCTCATTCGCTGGACTCCGGTGACCGCGGCGACGGGCTACGCGCTTGCCCTGTTCGGTGCGAACGAAGCCGGCGAAACGATCATGTGGAGCAGCGCGCGCAACCCCGGTTTCGCCAATCTCGATTATTTGACACCGGCCGATGCCGCGCGTGCCGTGGCCGCTGGGGACGCGCTGTCGCCGGCCACCACCCAGTGCCTGCTTCCCGCCGAGCTCGCCCGGGCCGTTCCGGCGGGCATGGTGATGGGCGTTGCCTACGGTCCCGAAGCCCATTTCGCCGAAGCGCCGAAGGACCCCAAATGGGCGGTCACCGTGCGCTACAAGAGCAACGGATCGCTGATGCGCGGGATGCAGGGCTTTTAAGCAGGGCCGGCAAAGGTCCCCGTTCAGGTCGGGCCGAAGAACAGGATCGACGCACCGGCGATGATCGCGATGACGACGTAGCCGATACTGTGGTGGACGAAGCGCGGATGCTGGTGACGGCGGGCGTGGCTTGAGCCGGCGAGGGCAGCAGCGGCGATCGCAACCGCGAGCAACAGGATTTGCACGACGAACAGCATCATCGCCTTGTATCGGCGCAATCGCGCCTGTCGAGCCTATCGGCCATTGGTCGAATTCCACCGCTTGTGCCGGTCGCCCGCCATTGCACCTTGCAAGAGAAGCGCTAGACCCCCCGCAAAATTCCCAATTTCCCAATGCGGAGAATATCATGCGTCGATTTTCGAGAGCGTTTCTGGTAGCAGCGGTCGGCGCAGCAGCGCTGATGGCGGCGCCTGCCGCGGCGCGCGAACCGGGCGCTGCAGCCGCGGCTTCGGTGCCGATCGCGCAGCTGGTCAGCCAGGTCTCGATCCCCCATTCGACCTTCAAGCTCAAGAATGGGCTGACCGTCATCGTTCACGAAGATCACAAGGCGCCGATCGTCGCGGTATCGACCTGGTATAATGTCGGGTCCAAGGACGAGCCCAAGGGCAAGACCGGCTTCGCGCATCTGTTCGAACATTTGATGTTCAACGGCTCGGAGAATTTGCCGGGCGACTATTTCACCTATTTGCGCGAAATCGGCGCGACCGACGAGAACGGCACCACCAACAACGACCGCACCAATTATTTCGAGACGGTGCCGACCGGTGCTCTGGACCGGGCCTTGTTCATGGAAAGCGACCGCATGGGCCATCTGCTCGGAGCAGTGACCCAAGCCGTGCTCGATAACCAGCGCTCGGTCGTCCAGAACGAAAAGCGCCAGGGGGACAGCCGGCCCGGCGGCCTTTTGCAATATTCCATGTTCGGCAATCTGTTCCCCGCCGGACACCCCTATAACCATACGGTGATCGGATCGATGGCCGACCTCGACGCCGCCAGCCTGGCCGACGTCAAGCAATGGTTTCGAAGCAAATATGGGCCCAATAATGCGGTTCTGGTGATCGCCGGAGACGTCACCGCCGCCCAGGCCAGGCCGCTCGCCGAGAAGTATTTCGGCGCGATCCCGGCCGGCCCGGTCAACCATCCGGCGAAGGCGATTGTGCCGACCCTGGCGGCGCCGAAGAAAGTCGAGCTCAAGGACGCGGTCGCAACCACCATTATCCAGCGTTACTGGGCGGTCCCGGGACTGCTCGACAAGCAGCTCGCCGCGCTCGACGTCGGCGGTTCGGTGCTCGGCGGCCTGGCCAGCTCGCGGCTCGACAAGATCCTCGTCCGCGACGAGCAGCTCGCGGTCGCCGTTTCGGCCGGTTTGAGTCCGCTTCAGCGAGCCGGCATTTTCTCGATTTCGGCCTATGTGACGCCCGGCGTCGATCCTGAGAAGGTGGCCCGGAGACTCGACGAAGTGGTTGCCGATTTCGTTGCCAACGGCCCCAGCGAGGATGAGGTCGAGCGCGCGGTCATGAGCCAGGTTTCGGGCCAGATTCGCGGCCTCGAACAGGTTGGCGGGTTCGGCGGCAAAGCCGTTTCGCTCGCCGAGGGACAGACCTATGCCGGCGACAGCGATTTTTATAAAAAGACGCTCGCGACCTACGCCGCGATTACCCCGGCGCTGGTCAAATCGAGCATGCAGCAATGGCTTCGCCGGCCGCCGCTGACGATCATTCTGGCACCGGGCGAACGCGACGCTTATGCCGATTCCAAGCCGGTCGAGCCGCCCAAGCCGGGCGCCAAGGTGGCCGCGGTGACGGTCAAGCCAAGCCGGACCTTGCCGCCGGTCAGCGATGCCGCCGGCCTCGATTTTCCGACTATCAGCCACAGCCAGCTGTCGAACGGAATCAAGCTCGATTACGTCCAGCGCGACGCGGTTCCGATCACTCAGGTGGCACTGGCGTTCGATGCCGGTGCATCGGCTGATGGGGTCAAGACTCGCGGCCTGGCCGGATTCACCATGGACCTGCTCGACGAAGGCACATCGACCCTGACGTCGCAGCAGATCGCCGAAGCCATGGAACGGCTCGGCGCGCAGGTGAGTACGAGTAGCTCCGCCGATCGCTCGTTCGTCTATCTGTCGGCGCTAACCCCGAACCTGGCGCAGTCGCTCGACCTGATGAGCGAGGTGACCCGCGATTCGGCCTTTCGCAAGGACGATATCGAGCGCTTGCGCGCGCAGCGGCTGACCGCGATCGCGCAATCGCAAAAGGATCCGACCAAGGCCGGTCAACGCCTGTTGCCGGTCGTGCTTTACGGTCCCAACCATCCTTATGGCGGTCCACCGTCGGGCGACCCGGCGGCGATCAAGGGTTTCACCAGCGCCGACCTCACCGCTTTCCGCGCCCAGTGGCTGCGGCCCGACAATGTGAAGATCTTCGTCGTTTCGGACAGCCCGCTGGCGGAAGTCCAGGCGTTGATCGAACAGCGGTTCGGCAATTGGACCGCACCGGCGGTCGCGAAGGGGGTGAAGAATTTCGGTTCACTCCCGCCGCGTCCGGCAAGCTCGAAAATTCTGCTCATCAACCGCCCGGGCGCGCCGCAATCGGGCATCCTTGGAGCGCAATTGCTGCCGATCGATCCGCGGGCCGACATCATCCCGTTCGACACCGCCAATGACGTGCTCGGCGGGACCTTCCTGTCGCGGCTCAACATGGACCTGCGCGAATCCAAGGGCTGGTCCTATGGGGTCAGCGGCAATGAATCGGTGCTTGCTCATGCCGTTCCCTATGTCGTCAGCGCGCCGGTTCAGGCCGACCGCACCGGCGACGCTCTGGCCGCGCTCAACCAGCAGATCGGCGACTTCCTGACCACCAAGGGCGTGACCAAGGAGGAGCTCGAGCCGACGATCGCCAATTCGATCAAGCAATTGCCGGGTCAGTTCGAAACCTCGGGCGCGGTGCTCGGAGCGATGCTCAACATCGACCTGCTCGGCCGGCCGGACAATTATTACGAGACCCTGGAGGGCAAGTATCGAGCGTCGACCATCGCTTCGCTCAATCAGGCAGCGCGCGCCGCGCTCGACCCCAAGGGCTTTGTGTGGATAGTGACCGGCGATGCCGCCAAGGTCCGTCCTCAGCTGGAGAAGCTGGGCCTGCCGATCGAGGTGGTCGAAGCGCCCTGAAGCAGCGGGTCGTCACTCGCCCGCGGATTCGAATTGGTGCTTCAGGCGATCCTTGTGACATGGCCCATCTTGCGGCCGGGGCGTGGCTCGCCCTTGCCGTAGAGATGGAGGTGGGCGCCGGGCTCGGCGATCAGTTCGGGCCAGCGGTATACGTCGCCGCCGATGAGGTTTTCCATCGACGCGCCGCCCGCGACCAGGCCGGTGGCGCCGAGCGGAAGCCCGCAAATTGCCCGGACATGCTGTTCAAATTGCGACGTGTGGGCGCCCTCGATCGTCCAGTGGCCGCTATTGTGGACGCGCGGCGCGAATTCATTGACCAGCGGGCCGTCATCGACCGCGAAAAACTCGACCGTGAGGACTCCGACATGGCCGAGCCGCTCGACGATCCGGCCGGCGATTGCAACGCCTTCGCTGGCCAGCGCGTCGATCGGCGCTCCGGCGGGCACGCTGCTGTGGCGCAAGATGCCGTCTTGGTGGGTGTTGCGCGGCACAGGGAAGGCGCTTGTCATGCCGTCGAGGCCGCGCGCGATGATGACGGAGAATTCGGCGGCGAAGTCGACGCGCGCTTCCGCCACTGCCGGCGCTTGGCCGATCTCCGCCCAGGCGGCTTCGGCTTCGCTGGCGTTCGCGACCCACGCCTGGCCCTTGCCGTCATAGCCGAAGCGCCGGGTTTTGATCAGGATCGGGCCGCCGAGCGCGCTGAGCGCGGCGGCGATGTCGCCGGGCCCGTCGATCGTCCGCCACGGCGCCAGCCGGGCGCCGCATTGCTCGATGAAGTCCTTTTCCAGCGCCCGGTCCTGGCTGAGCTCGAGGCTGGCCACGCCGGGGCGAAGCTTGCCGCCGAGCGCGCGCAACGGACCGGCCGCGAGATTCTCGAACTCATAGGTGATGACATCGCAAGTCGCGGCGAATTGGTCGAGCGCGGCTTCGTCGTTGAACCGGGCGCGGGTGAACTGGGCCGCGACACCGGCTGCGGCAGGGGCTTCATGGGGATCGAAGATGTGGCAGCGATAGCCGAGCTGGGCGGCGGCAAGCGCGATCATCCGGCCGAGCTGGCCGCCGCCGATGATACCGATGGTGGATCCGGGATCGACCGTCATTCGGGGGTTTCGGCGACCGAGCCGGTAAGCTGTTCGCGCCACGCCTCGAGGCGTCCGGCCAAAGCCTTGTCACTGGTCGCAAGCATCGCGGCCGCAAGCAATGCGGCATTGATCGCTCCGGCCTTGCCGATGGCCAATGTGCCGACCGGTATTCCAGCGGGCATCTGGACGATCGAGAGCAGGCTATCCATGCCCTTCAAGGCCTTGCTTTCGACCGGTACGCCAAGGACCGGGAGAGCGGTCATCGACGCCGCCATGCCCGGCAGATGGGCCGCTCCGCCGGCCCCAGCGATGATCAGCTTGAGCCCGCGCGACTGGGCCGAACCGGCATATTCATAGAGTCGCTTCGGGGTGCGATGGGCCGAAACCACCTTGGTCTCATGAGCGATTCCGAGTTCGGCCAGGGTGTCGGCCGAATGGCGCATGGTTTCCCAGTCGGACTTGCTGCCCATGATGATCCCGACCAGCGGCGCGCTCATTGTCCCGTCTCGAAACAGTTTCCGGAACGAGGTCGTGTAAGCGGATGAACTGTGGCAAGCAATCGGCTGGCGCGCCGATCGGCGATTTCATCGGTCGGGGAAACGCGTTAGGTATGCGTTCAAGAGGCTGGGATCTTCACAGTGAAGCACGACATCGAGGACGGCGCCGAAGCGCGAACGCTGGCGGCTGAAAACAGCCGGCTGAAGGCCGAGATCGAATCGCTCAACGAGCGCGTCGAGGCGCTCGATTCGCTGGCTCATCAGGATTCGCTGGTGGCAATGCCCAACCGGCGCGGATTCCTTCGCGAACTCGATCGTCTGATTGCTCACGCCGACCGTTATGGCGAGGAAGCGGCGATGCTGTTCGTCGATCTCGACGGGTTGAAATCGATCAATGACAGTTTTGGCCATCGCGCTGGCGATGAAGCACTGATCCAGGTCGCCTCGATGCTTGCGGCGGGCGTTCGTAAAAGCGATCTCGTGGCCCGCATCGGCGGCGATGAATTCGGCATCCTGCTGGTAAAATCCGACCGGGCCCGTGCCGAGGAAACCGCTCAGCGGCTTGGCGACACGATTTGCAATTGCGAATTCCGCCACGACCGCCAGGAGCTTCCACTGAGCGTCGCGATCGGCGTGACGATGATCGGCAAGGTCGATACGGCCGAGGACGTCATGGACCGCGCCGATGCCGAAATGTATCGCGGCAAGGCCGCCGCCGTGGCCTAATTGTCCTCGTTCAAATAATAGCGGCGCCTGACCGAAAGATCGTCGTTGAGATCATAGATGATCGGCTGGCCGGTCGGGATTTCGAGGCTGACGATTTCATCATCGCTGATCCTGGACAAATGCTTTTCCAGAGCGCGCAGTGAATTGCCATGGGCGACGACCAGGACACGCTTGCCGGCCCTGAGCGCGGGCGCGATTTCGGTCTCGAAACAGGGCAGGACGCGGGCGATCGTCTCCTTGAGGCTTTCGCTGTCGGGCACGACGATTCCGTCGTAGCGGCGGTCGCCGGACACGTCATAGGGGCTGTCGGCGGGCAAAGGCGGCGGCGGGATGTCGAACGAGCGGCGCCAAATCTTGACCTGTTCGGCCCCGACCTGGGCGGTCATCTCCGCCTTGTTGAGCCCGGTCAGCCCGCCATAATGACGCTCGTTGAGGCGCCAGTCCTTGGTCACCGGTAGCCACGACGAGCCCATCGTGTGGAGCACGAGGTCGAGCGTCCCGATGGCGCGGGTGAGAACGCTGGTGAAACAGCAGTCGAAATCGAGGCCCCGCTCCCGAAGCAATCCGCCAGCGGCGCTCGCTTCCTCGATTCCCGTGGGCGAAAGGTCGATGTCCCACCAGCCGGTGAAGCGGTTTTCAAGGTTCCACTGCGACTGGCCGTGGCGAAGCAGGACCAGGCTTGGCATCAGCGGCCGGCCTTGAGCTCGGGCAGGATGAAGCGGAGCGCGTCGAGGCATGCGTGAGCGAGATATTTGGAGCGTTGCGGCGACCAGCCATAGACCTCGTCGGGCAAATCGAAATTGTCCTTGAACGGCATTTCCAGGGTCATCGAAACGCAGCCGAAGCGTTCGGCCAGCTGGGTCGTCGACATCGACATATTGGCCTCGCCCGGCGCCGCCAGGGCATAGCCCTTGGTGCGCTGGAAATCGGGCGACAGGCGCTCGAGCGTCTCACCGAATAAGGCGAACACATCGGTCTGGCGCTTGGTGATCGAGGGGATGCCTTCGAAACCGGCGAGAAAATTGGCGGGGATCGCTTCGTCGCCGTGGATGTCCATCGCGAAATCGACTCCGCTTTTGTCCATCGCAGTGCGCACCGACAGCACTTCGGGGCTCTTGTCCTCACTCGGATCATGCCATTCGCGGTTGAGGTTCACGCCCACGGCATTGGTCCGCAAATGGCCGCGGCGCGAGCCATCGGGATTCATGTTGGGGACAATCCGGAAGGTGCATTCGCGGCGCAGGATACGGGTCACCGGATCGTCTTCGTCGGCCAATTTCTCAAGTGCGCCTTCCATCCACCATTCGGCCATGCTCTCGCCGGGGTGCTGGCGGGCATAGAGCCAGACGTTGAGCGGGCCCTCGCCCAGCGTCAGACAATCGATGTCCTGGCCGTCGTGGGTCTTGCCGAGCGATTCATAGCTGACCCCCGGTTGCGCCGCGACCGAGGTCACCAGATCGTGGTGCCGCTCCATTGAATAAGGCGCGAAATAGGCGATCCACACCGGGTCCTGGGGGGCGGTGAATGTCATCGTCAACACGCCATCGGCGAAGCCCGTCTCCTCGATCCGGACCCATTCTTCGCGGTCGAGCGACAGGCACGCCTTATAGTCCGGCCAGCCGTCAGGGTAAGCGGATTTGGCGCAATTGGTGATTCGCAGCGTGACTTCCTTGCCGGCCCCGCCCGACACCCGGAAATAGAACCATTGGTAGAAATCCGACATGTGATCGGTGACGATTTCCAGGTCGGCGGACAGGCCGTCCTGGTTGACGACGCGGATGTTGCCAGCGTCGAACGAGCTCGAAATATTGAGTGTCATTGGGTCTGTTCACCGATTGGAAAATTTGAAAGTTGGCGGCGTGATAGAGATGCCGCGGGGGGCTGGAAAGCCCCGCCGCAAGCGACGCCGGCGATGTTTACCGGTCAGCCCTTGCGGATGCGGGCCGGGTCGTCCTGGGAAACCAGGATGTCGAGCTTGTCGCCGGCCTTGAGGCTGTAAAATTCATCGTCGCGGCCGGTGTAGGTCAACGTGCCATTGTGATAGCTGCCGTCCTTCGGGTCCTTATAGTCGAGGTGGACGAGCGCCTTGCCGTCGACATCCTTGGTGCGCTTGGCGCGGACCTTTTCCCATTCGCCGACCGACTTGCAGTCGCCGCTCCTGGTGTCTTTTTGTTCGACCTGAAGCTTGTGACCGCTGACCCGGGGATCGTCTTCCTCGCTTCGAGTGGTCTCGACGATGACGCAGGTTCGATCGATCGTGGTTACCGTCGCCTGGGTCGGAAGACCGCCGCTGCAGGCGGTCACGGATAGTGCCGCGCCGATCATTCCAGCGCTGCCGGCAAAACGAGAGCAATCGATACGCATGAACCGCAAACCCCCCTATGGTCAGACCGCCATCTGCACCCACCCAGGTTACGAAATTCTCAAATATTCGCCGCCGCGTTCAAAATATCTTTACCGCCGTCGTTCACAATCGCTCTTCATGGGACGTCTGTACCTCATCCTGGTCGCCTTTCTCGGCATGTTCGGCTGCATGGCCAGCAATCTGTCGCGCGTCGGCCCGGCCGCGCCGCATCGGTCGGCCAAGGAATATGCCGAGCAGGCAAATTACACCGTCGACCCGGCCTCGGACCGCGAATCGCGCCAGTCGAGCGACGGCAATGTCATCACTCTCGACCGCGAAGGCGACGGCCATTTCTACGCCGATGTCGAGGTCAACGGGACCAGCCTGCACATGCTGATCGACACCGGCGCAAGCGGCGTCGCTTTGTCGTCGAACGACGCTCGCCGCGCCGGAATCGCGACGACCATCGGGATGCGCGAGCATATCGGCGAGGGCGCCGGCGGAGCGGTCTATGGCGATGTCGTTCAAATCGACCGGATCCGGCTTGGCGGAGTCGAGGCGACCAACCTCACCGGCGTCGTCCTCAACGGCGGCGACATGTCGCTTCTGGGCCAGGATTTCCTGCGCGAGTTCGCGTCGGTTGAAATCAGCGGCGACCAGATGGTGCTGCGCTAGCCCGGCGCTCCTTGACTTCGCTGGCGTCCGCCACTAGTTGGACCACCGGTTTTTCGAGACCTTCCGACAACCCATATAACAGACGACGAGGCAGGCGCCCGGCCATGAAGATTCGCAACTCACTCAAGTCGCTCAAGGCGCGCCACCGGGATTGCCGTGTCATCCGTCGCCGTGGCCGCACCTACGTCATCAACAAGACGAATCGTCGGTTCAAGGCGCGCCAGGGCTAAACCCCTCGGACGGCTTCGCCGTCTGCTCCCGAAGGCCGCCAAGCGGCCTGCGCGGCCCCCGTTAGAGCAGTTTTGCATCCTGCGTTCGTCGGCGGGCGCTTGCGATTCGCCTGTCGCGTTGCGAAATGAGACCGTCAGCATGAGTTCAGTTGCCGCGCTTTAGAGTGCCGGCATAAGGATAGGCACATGAACAGGCGGATGATCAAGGCAGTGTTGGTTGGATCGGTTGCGCTGGTCGCGGTCGCGGGCTTTGCCGTGGCTGCCTCGGCCCAGGCCCAGAAACAGCAGACTCCCAACGGCTGGAGCTATGAGATCAAGAACGGCCAGCGGGTGCCAAAGGCCAATCGCGTGGTCAATGCCGACGGCAGCTGGCGTGAGGAAATGCGTCAGGGCAAGTGCGTGACGATCAAGGAAAAGACCGCCAGCGGCGAATATCGCGAAACGCGCCAGTGCGAGCCCGGGGCGTAAGCTAAAGTTCGGCGCCAAAGGACTGGCGAAGTCTAACTCACTTTGTCGAAACTGCCCTTTGGCCGCTTCTTGATCACGCATTGCGGGACCTTGCTTCCGGCTAGATCTTTGCAGTCGCGGGCTTGGACGCTGCCATCGGGAGCAGCGAAAACCGCCCAGTCGCGCCCGTCGCCGCAATGGGCGGTCCACATGTCGAGATTCTCATATTTTCCAACGAAGCCGGCTTGCTCGACCCGAGTGCATTTATAGCCAAGGTCGAAGATCGCCCGCTTGAGTGCGATCGCCAGATTGAACGCATCGAGGGTGTGAAGCCGGTCCTGCTCGGCACCGCGAATTTCGATCTTTGGCGGTGGAGCGGCTGGCTTCGACGGGTTGCAGGCGGTGGTCGACAAAGCCAGCAATGCGGCACTGACAAATTGAATCCGCGACATTCCACTCTCCTCTTCGCGATCAAACGCACGAGCGCGGCCCGAATATCCCTTCACTTGCCGTAGCGAATGCAAACCTTTCCGGCCGCCGATTTGGCGCGTGCAACCGCGTCTTCGACGGTGTCGTCGCGCGCCAGTGCAACCCCCATGCGGCGGTTCTTGAGGGTCGAAGGCTTGGCGAAAATGCGCAGGTCGACGGGTCGTTTGGGCGCCCCCAGCGCAAGCGCATCGGAAATGCCGTCGAAGGCGAATTCGGCGCTTTCCTGGCTGGCCAGCACTACCGCCGAAGCCGACGGGCCGGCAAATTCGATCGACGGAATCGGCAGGCCGAGGATGGCGCGCAGGTGAAGCTCGAACTCGTTGGGCGATTGCGAAATCAGAGTCACCATTCCGGTATCATGCGGGCGCGGGCTCAATTCCGAAAATATCGCCTTGTCGCCGCAGATGAAGAATTCGACCCCGAAAATGCCATCGCCTCCGAGCGCTTCGACGACCTTGCGGGCCTGGTGACGAGCGGAGAAATGCGCGCCCTCGGTCAGCGCCGCGGGCTGCCAGCTTTCGCGATAATCGCCCGCTTCCTGGCGGTGGCCGATCGGCGGGCAAAACAATATTCCGTCCTTGGTCGCGACGGTGAGGAGCGTGATCTCGCTATCGAAGGCGATGAATTCTTCGACAATCACCCGCGGCCGGTCGCCGCGCATGTTGGCGACCGCATGGTCCCACGCCTCGCCGACCTCCTCGGTACTCTCAGCCACGCTCTGACCCTTGCCCGATGACGACATGACCGGCTTGATCACGCACGGCAGGCCGACCACGGTGGCCGCCGCAATGGCTTCGTCGCGGCTTTCGGCGAACCGATATTGCGATGTGGTGAGGCCCAGTTGGCGCGCTGCGAAATCGCGGATGCCGTCGCGGTTCATGGTCAGCTGGACCGCCTTGGCCGAGGGAGCGACGCGCCAGCCGTCTTTTTCCAGCGCCGCAAGCGTCGCGGTGTCGATGGCCTCGATTTCCGGGACGATGACGTCGGGCTTGTGCTTTTTGACTGCGGCCTTGAGCGCCTTGCCGTCGAGCATCGAGAAGACTTCGGCGGCGTCGGCGACCTGCATCGCAGGGGCGTCGGCATAGCGGTCGCAAGCGATCACCCGGCACCCGAGCCGTTTGGCGGCAATCGCGAATTCGCGTCCGAGCTCGCCCGAACCGAGCAACATCAAGGTGGCCAAATACATCGCTGCTGCGATAGCCGCGCCGCCTGGCCTAGGCTAGAGCAAGCGCCAAGAGGGAGAGAGACGATGCGCGCATTACTTGTGCTTGCCGGGGCCGCTTTTGTCATCGCTGCGAGCCCGGCCAAGCGTGTAACTCCGACGGAAATCGTCGCCGCAGCGCCGCCGGCAGCGTGGCGAGCGATCTCCGCCGACGATCTGCTGGTCATGGATTTGAAGGATGGCGGCCGGGTGGTGGTGCAACTCGCGCCAGCATTTGCTCCGGTCCATGTCGCGAATATCCGCAACCTCGCCACCGCCGGCTATTGGGAAGGGGCGACGATTTACCGAGTGCAGGACAATTACGTCACCCAATGGGGCAATAATGAGAGCGACAAGCCGTGGCCCAAGGGAGTCGTGGCCAAGCCACCGGCGGAATATTCGCGTTCCCTGAAGGGGCTGAAGATCAGGTCGTTGGGGTCGCCCGATCCCTATGCGCCAGCGGCGGGCTTCGCCACTGGCTGGCCGGTCGCTTTCAGTCCGAGAGCAGGCTGGGCGACGCTCGCCCATTGCTATGGCACGGTCGGGGTCGGCCGCGGCATGGATCCCGACACCGGCACCGGCGGCGAACTTTATGCAGTGATCGGCCAGGCCACCCGCCACATGGATCGCAATTTGGCGATTGTCGGACGGGTGATCGAAGGGATCGAGCGGCTGAGCGCTCTTCCGCGCGGCACCGAGGCGCTCGGATTCTACAAGGAAGCCGCGTCGGGAGTGCCGTTCAAAAGCATCCGTCTCGCCAGTCAGATGCCCGCCGCCGAGCGCCCGGCCTATGAGGTCATGGATACGAACAGCGTGAGTTTCGCCCGCTATGTGCGGGTCCGCGCCAACCGCTTCGACGATTTCTACCGTCACCCGGCGGGCGGGGTCGATTTGTGCAATGTCCAGGTTCCGGTGCGCAGGAAGGGCTGACCCGGCGCCGCGACAGCGGGTGCGGCGCTAGAAGCGAACTCCCTCGAGCGAGATCGGCTCGGCGAATTCGGCACCGATTTTTTCGCCGGCGGTCCAGCGCACGACGGCACTGGCGCGATCGCGCCCCGGAAGCATCAGCCAAACCCGCGAGCCGACGTCGAAATGGGCCCCGGTAGCGGCCATGAACCCATGTTCGGAGAGATTGAGAACCTTCGCCTCAATGCCATTGGCGCCAAGTTCGCGCATCTTCGCGTCGAGTTCGACCGGACGGCGCGGATCGCGCCGGCGGTCGCTCGGGTCGTCGGCAATGCGCGCCTTGATCATTGAAAAATCCATCTCCATCGGCGCGCTATTGTGCCAAATTCGTGAAAGACAAGCCGATTTTCCCGTCCTTCACCCATCGAACTTGTGCCCAGACCAGGCCGCGGTCAAGCAATTGGAGGCTGAGTTTTTCACCAATGTTGGGAGTGTGGCCGAAGATCACCATTGCCCCCGACGAAGACAGGTTGCCAAGCCTGACAACGTGGCGCCGGCCCCGAAATTCGAGCACCGCGGTGCCCGAGGCCGCAGGCAAACGCGCCTCGATACGTTCGTCGATCGAACGCGCGTTGCTGCGCTCGACCATCGACCCATCGAGGAAAAACCCTGAAGCCACCGACCACCCCACAAATGCCGGCCACCGTTCTAGCAAGGCCTGCTTAAGGATTGGTTTGCAAGAACTTGCAGTGCGATTGGCGAATGCTGTTGCGGGTTCGTCACTGGCACCGCGGCATCAGACGCGATATGATTTTCACAAGCGGGGTTTGGCCCCGGCGAGGAAAGGTAGACCAAGATGGCTGGCGGACGTTCGATGGCTCAAGGAGCCCTGGTGATCGCCAGCATGTTGGCATCGACCGCGCTAATGGCTCAGGCCCGGCCGGCGACAGCGGTCAAGGCACCGGTCCAGGCACCGGCCGCCACGCCTGCCAATGGCCCGTCCCGGGTCAATCCCGAAGCGGCGGCTCCCGGCAATCCCGGATATGCGCCCGATGCCAAGCAAGTCGCTGCCCAGCCGGCGCCGCAATTGCCGCCCGCGATGTGGACCGCGGTCGATGCCCAGGATTTGGTGATGTACAGCCAGCAGGTTGGGCGCGAGGGGCTCAACCCGGTCGATTACGATCCGGCGGGCCTCGACAGCGCAATTCGTTCGGGCGATGTGGCTTTGATGTCGGCCGCTGCGACGCAGCGCTTCAACGCGCTGTCCTCCGACCTCGCGCTCGGCCATGTGCGCCGGGCCGCGAGGCTCGCCTGGTTCGTGGTCGACAATGATCTCGACTCGGCGAAGCAGGATGCGCTTCTTCGCAATGCGCTTGCGCGCCATGACATCGCAGGGTCGCTCAACGGCCTGCTTCCGACCCATCCGCAATATGCCGCTTTGAAGTCCGCGCTGGAAATGACCCCGGCGAGTGAGGCGGCGAAGCTCAATCGCATCCGCCTCAATATCGACCGCTGGCGTTGGCTGCCGCGCGACCTCGGGTCAAAATATGTCATCGTCAACGTGCCCGGCTTTCACGCGACCCTGGTCGAAAATGGAGTCAACCGGTGGAAGCAACGGGCGATCGCCGGGGCGACCAAGACCCCGACTCCACAGCTTTCCGCAATGGCGGTGGGCGTGATGCTCAACCCGTCGTGGGAAGTTCCGCCAAGCATTACCCACGAAGTCAGCGGCAAGCGCGGCTTCGTGCCCGTCATGAAGGATGGCAAGCTGATCCGCTGGAGCCAGCCGCCAGGTCCGGCCAATGCGCTCGGTCAGGTCAAGTTCGTGATGTACAATCCGCACAACATCTACCTCCACGACACCAACGCTCGAAGCCGCTTCAGCAGCCGGATGCGGGCGCTGAGCCATGGGTGCATCCGCACCGAGCACATCATGGACCTCGCGACCGAACTGCTCGGCGACGAGGGCGGGACGTGGACCCCGGGCAAGATCCAGGCCCAGCTCGCCACTGGCAAGACCAAGCAGGCCAATTTCGTCAAGCCGCTGCCGGTGTATATCGTCTATTTCACGTCGGCCGCCCTCAACGACGGCAAGATCGTCGACTATGATGACCTTTACGGCCGCGATGCCAAAGCGATCGCGGCGCTCAACGCCAAGGATGGCGGGGCGAGCATGGCGCCGAAGGCGAAGGTGGTGGCGAAACCGGCGGTGGTGGCGACGCGGTAGGGGCGAACGCCGAGATGATGATCATTCTGATAGGACTCGTCGTCGGATTCCTGGCCGGGCGGCTGCGCTGGTGGCTGGGCCTGCTAATTCTTTTGCTGTCGGCGGTCATTCTTTCGGGAATCGCTACAGCGGTAATCATCGCCCACCCCGAAGATTACCCCTTCCACATGTCGGTAAAGTCATTCGTCCAGACGGTCGTTCAGCAACTGCCCTTGCTTGGTCCCGGATATGCGGTCGGATGGGGCGCCCGCTGGCTCCTGGAGCGGAGGCGGGCCAAGACGGTGGCAGACTTTTCAGCTGGCCGCCCACCGCAACCCATGCGCGTGTGGAAATATATCTGGCTGCGTCCACTGATCTTTGCGGCTGTGCCAACGCTCTTGATTGCGCTTCGGGTGCTAGTTGAAGGAAGTTCGAACGCGTCCAGCAATCTGGAGCTGGCAAAGCGAGCGGCGGTAGTTTTTCTGAGCTTTTACGCCATGTTCGTTGCCTTCGCAGCTGTGCAATGGCGCAGCGCGAAACCTCTAGGAAAGGGTCCAGTCGCAGCGTCGGACGGGTCACGGGAGTAAATCCCGTGTCGTCGATCGGGTTCGCTCGCCCCGTCGGTCGGGGCTTCGCGTCTCTTCGCGCTGCTTCGGCGACGCGTTCTGCGTCGGCGCCGCTCTCTCGCGGCCGCGCCTAGTCGGGCTGCTTCAAATCCGTAGCTAACCAATCATGACCGAGCAGTTTGAGCTGGGTGAGCAGCGAGACGAGGAACGCCGTCGACCAGCCCAGCATGATGATCCCGGCGGCTCCTTCGATCGCGCCCACGATCCGCCACTGGTGCGGCATGACCAGGTCCCCGTAGCCGATCGTCGCATAAGTGACGGTCGAGAAATACAGCGCCTGCTCGAAATGGCTGAACGCGCCGAGTCGCAGATAGAGAAGTGCGAAGAGCCAGATTTCGACCGTATGGATCGCGATGATTCCGATCGTCGCCGCAAGCAGCAACGTCAGTGGCATGATGGCATGCTTGCCCCACGTCCGGCTATGCGAGCGAAGCAGGCGCATCAAGATCGCCAGTCCGATGAGATGGACCAGCACGGTCGAGAGGACCATCGCGGTCGCAAGAATTAACTGGGTTAGCATCGACTCTCTCCCGGCCTGTTCCAGCCCGCCCGCAACGGGCATTGAACGCGTTGGAAGTTGCCGTGACCGCGTTGACCAGCCAGTGTTCGTGAATGTCGCAGCTAAAGCAACGCGAATCGGGAAAGGGCGGCCTTCGGTCGTTCGTTCGGTCGCTCGGCCCTGGACTCGTGACCGGAGCAGCCGACGACGATCCGAGCGGGATCGGGACCCACAGTCAGATCGGCGCGGAATTTGGTTACGGCCTCGCCTGGACCTTCGTCCTGAGCTTTCCGCTGATGGTCGTGATCCAGGAGGTGGCAGCCGACATTGGCCGCGTCACTGGCGCTGGAATCGCCCGCAATCTCAAGCGGCATTATCGACGCGTGCTGTGGCCGATGGTGTCGCTCCTGCTCATCGCCAACATCGTCAATCTGGGCGCCGACCTGAGCGCGATGGGCGCGGCGATGGTCTTGCTGGTGGGCGGCAATGCCGGCCTTTACACATTGCTGTTCGGGATCCTGTGCATCGGTCTCGAGGTCGGCCTCAGTTACCCACGCTACGCGTCGGTGCTGAAATGGACGACCCTGTCGCTGTTCACCTACGTCGGTGTGGTCATGGTCGCCCACGTTCCCTGGCCCCACGCTCTGCGCTCCCTGGTCGTTCCGGAACTGCAGTGGAACGCGGCCTATGCCACCGCCTTGGTGGCGATCCTCGGGACGACCATCAGCCCCTATCTGTTCTTCTGGCAGGCCGGCCAGGAAATCGAGGAACAGCGCCGGCATCATATCAAGCCGCTGTGCATCACGCCGCGCGATGCCGGGCCCGAGCTGGCGCGGATCCGCATCGACACGCTGACCGGAATGGCCTTCAGCACGATTGTCAGCCTGGCCATCGTGTTCGCGACCGCGGCCACGCTCAACGCCAACGGAGTCCGCGACATCGCGACGTCGCAGCAGGCCGCAGAGGCGTTGCGCCCAATCGCCGGCCAGTTCGCCTTCGCCATGTTCGCCATCGGGATCATCGGCACGGGCCTGCTTGCGGTGCCGGTCCTTGCCGGATCGGCCGCTTATGCGGTGTCGGAAATGGCGGGGTTCCAGGGAAGCCTCGATGACAAGCCCGGGAAGGCGCGGTTGTTCTACGCGACGATCGCGATCACGACGCTGGCCGGAGCGGCGCTGAACGGGGTCGGGATCGATCCCGCCAAAGCGCTCTATTGGGCGGCGGTCGTCAACGGCATTCTGGCGGCTCCGTTGATGGCCGCGATGATGCTTATCGCACGCAACCCACGAGCGATGGGCCGGCTGACGGTGTCCACCCGAACGATGGTGCTTGGCTGGGCCGCGACCGCGGTCATGTTCGCCGCTTCAGCGCTGTTCCTGGCGTTCGCGATCGCCGACCTATTGTGACTCGCGCGATGCCCGCGCCGAGCGCGCCGTCTCAGGCCAGCTTGTCGGCGTAGATCATCCGGCCGCCGGCAAGACGGCGCATGACCGAATCCTGGCTGCGGCGCGAAAAAGCGAAGCAGCCTTCCGAACGGCCGAGCTTGCCGTGCTGGGCGATCATGTCGGGCTCGGCATACCAGGCATTGTGGATGACGATGGCGCGCGGCTCGGCGTTGTAATTGCTCCAGTCGAGCCCGCGGACCTTCATCGAAAGCCCGTATTTGCCCTGATAATAATCGCTCGTTGCATAGGTGCCGTTGGAACTGGCGTGGCTTCCGAAATCGTTGGAGAAGCGCTCGAGGAAGCCCGAATGGTCGGGGTCGGAGCCGCGGCCGTGAGCGACCAGGTGGCCGTCGACATGGCCGCTCATCAAATCGACGAGGAAGAAGCGCGGCTCATTCGACGGGCGCGAGAAATCGACCACGCCAATGGTGTCGCGGGCATAAATCTTGTGCGCATCGAGCGCCGCTTTGGCCCGGGCGAGCAGTGCCGGGTTGAGACCCGCCGGAGCTGTCGCGACCGCCGGTGTGATCGCCGAGGTCGCGGCGGGCAGCGGAGTCGAGAACGAGGGTCCGCCGACCATGGTCGGAAACACCTGCGACGCGGCGGCGGTGGAAATCACCGCACCGGCGGCGCCATAGGCACCAAGCCGCAGCATCTCGCGACGATTGATCATCAGTGGAAACCCTCCCGCTCTTGAAGCGAGTGTTTATCATTCAATGGGTTAACCGCCGATAACCTTATTGCTTTGGTTGCGCCTTTCAGCCCGCCAACCCAACGGTTCACCGCAGTCACGGGCCCAAAGCGCGCCGCCGCGGACCCGCCGCGCGGAATCGCGAATGTTCCCAACCTCGCGGAGACGGCGTGTTACGCAAAGCGACTCGCTGTACCCTCGCCAGGTCGAATCGAGGGTCTTCCACTTCGTCACGTTGTAACCCTTCGACACGCTCTGGACGGGCCCCTCGGCAAGCTCGGGACGGGCCCCTCGACAGGCTCGGGACAGGCCTTTCGAACCGGGAGCGTGTAGGATTTCGCCTAAGGGGAAGTTGACCAAGTTGACCGTGTGACGCGTTTTCCAACAGGCGCTTTTCGGGTGACGATCGCGGTGCCCGTAAGAGTGATATCGCGGGCAACAATCTCTGCCGCGCTGCCTGGCCTCGCGGCGGATCTGAATCACGGACCTGGGCGGAAACGGGGTCGTCAGCGTCGCTCTCCTACGCGAAGGGAGCCAACCAGCTATCGCATTTTGGCAGCTGTAGGAAAGCGGAATCTGCGGCCGGGGAATTCGTGCGCTGGCCGGATTGAGTTCGCATCCCGTCCGCCCATGACGAACGCCTTCTCAAAGAAGCTGGACAATCACATTCACGCGCTGGCGCTTTACTTCGTGTTCTACAATTTCTGCCGCATCCATAAGACGCTGCGCGTTTCCCCCGCGATGGCCGCTGGCGTTGCCGACCGCCTTTGGTCGCTTGAGGACATCGTGGCGAAGGCCGATGAAATGGCTCCGGCTCCAAAACCGCGGGGGCCTTACAAGAAAAGTTAGCTAACTTAGCTATCTTGACTATCTTAGCTAAGTTTCGTATGGCTGCAGCCGGAAGGCAAATCCAATGACAGATATACGTACTGTCAGCTCGTCTGAGTTTCAGACACGTGCTGGGCAATATCTAGAGCGCGGTTCAACCGTCGTTGTTACGCGCTACAATCGGCCTCTCAAGGTCGTTATTGATTACGCTGAGTTTGAGCACCTTAAAGAGCTGGCAACTCATAGGCCAACAAGAGAAGCGATGCGGGTCGAAGATCTTCCGGAAGATGCCGTGGAGGCGCTCCGCGCCGCAGACTTTAGCCACATTGATCCCGGGCTTAACAAACTGATGGAGTAGCATGGCGAGGCCCGATCCGCAGGGGGGATTGGTCATTCGCTACGACTATCTCTGGCTCTGGGAAAAAGAGAAAGGTCGAGAGCAGGGATCAAAAGATCGCCCCTGTGCGATCGTTGTTGTTGTTCCGCCTAAAGGCACCAAGCCCCTACGCGCGGTCATCTGCGGCATCACACGCGATCAGCCAGAAAGGCCAGACGAGGGAACTCTGATTCCGCCGAAAGTGAAAGCCCATCTTGGCCTAGACGCAACGGTGCCCTCGTGGGCCATTACGAGCGAAGCAAACCTGGTGGAGTGGAATGACCCTGGCATTATCCCGACCGAGAGCGGCGATTGGTCCTACGGATTCTTGCCCCCCGCACTAGCGGACACCATAGCGTCTGCGGCACTAGCGAGACATGATGCAGGGACCCTTAAGCTCATCAACCGCAGTTCACCCGAAGACAAATCGACAAATTCAAACTGAGACACCACCGCGAACAACGCGCGCTTGAACCTAAACGCAGTCGCTGCTAATGGCCCCGCGCCGCCGAGGTTCTCCTCCGGAGGCCGATATTCTATTGCCGGAGTTCGCGGACCGCGATTCGATTCGCCGGCAACGCCCCTTTGGGGCAAGCAGAGAAACAGGAGTGTGACGGGAAGTTTATGCAAATCATCGTTCGCGACAATAATGTCGAGCAGGCCCTCCGGGCGCTCAAGAAGAAGCTCCAGCGTGAGGGCGTCTATCGCGAGATGAAGCTGCGTCGTCACTACGAAAAGCCGTCGGAAAAGCGCGCCCGCGAACGCGCCGCCGCGATCCGCCGTGCACGCAAGCTCGAGCGCAAGCGCGTCGAGCGCGAAGGCGCCCGTTAAGCCTCAAGCCCAGGAAGGCTCCCCGATGACCAGCGCCCCCGCAGCAGCGCCAGCCACAAGCGGCGCCCGCGGCCTCAAGCTCGGCCTTGCCTTCCTCGCCCTCATCGCTGCAGCGCTCGCGCTCGCCTGGTATGGCGCTGGAAGCCTCCGTCCGCAGGCTTCGCCCACCGGGCTCGAGTTTCGCGAAGTCAAAGCCGGCAGCGGCGATCCGATCGCCCCGGTCGACGCCGCAATGCTCGATTATGTGCTGACCGTCGATGACGGCACCGTCATGGACAGCAGCGAATCGCATGGCGGGGCGCAGCCGTTCAGCGCCGACCAGGTGTTCCCCGGTTTCGCCGAGGCCATGGGCCGGATGAGCGAAGGCGGCGAATATCGCTTCTCGATGCCGCCGAAACTGGCGTGGGGCGACAATCCCGCGCCGCAGGGCTTTCCCGAAGGCAGCAATTTGACGTTCGATGTCCGGGTCAAGAAGATCGTTCGCGGCGGTGCGGCGATGATGCAGCAGATGCAGCAGATGCAGCAGCAGCAGGCCCAGCCTCCCCAGCAGCCGCAGCCGTAAGGCTCAGTTGGGCGGCGGCTTGGCCTTGCGCCGGGCCAGAGCCGCTGTCGTTGCCGCGGCACGATCGCTGCGGTCGATCAAGATGACCTTGAGCGTTGCCAGGATCGGGTCCGCGAACAGGATCCCAAGCAGCCCGAACAAAGCGCCCATCAACAATTGCATGCCAAGCACGATCGCTGGCGCCAGATCGACGGTGCGCCGCGCGATATAGGGTACGACCAGATAGCCATCGATGTTCTGGACGACGAAATAGACGAGGATCGCCCACAGGCCGGCGGTCGTCCCGGCGCTGAACCCCACCGCGACTATCAATATGCCCGAAGTGATCGCTCCGATATTGGGGATGAAGGCGAGGATTCCGGTCACCAGCCCGAGCAGCGCGGCCATCGGCACTCCGCCGAGCATCAGCATGAGGTAGGTGAACACCCCTTCGAACACCATTCCGACCAGGCGCCCGAACAACAATCGGCGGAGGGTGAAGCCGACCTTGTCGGCCATGCGGTAAAAATCGCCGCGGTGGCGCTGCGGCAGCATCCAGGCGATGCCGCGGTCGTAGAGGCGTGGCTCGGCGGCGACGAACATTCCGATGACGATCATCATGATCAGACTGGTGACCGCGCCGATGGCGCTTCCAACGGCGCTGGTCAGCCGCCCGATCGAGCCGAGGATCTGACTGCCGAGGTCGGTCGCCTGGCCCTTTGGGATGAAGCCCATGCGGTCGGCCAGCTTCATCAATTCGTCGAACTGGGCGGCAACCACCTGGCGCAGGGATTCGGCCTGGTGGGCGATGGTCGTGCCGGCAAAATAGAATACCCAGCCGATGAACCCGAAACCGATCAGTAGAACGATCAGCAAGCGCCAGCCGCGCCCGATCGGAAGGTAGCGGCCAAGCACCCGAACGCCGCCGTCGAGCAGCACCGCGAAGATCATCCCGCCGATGATCAGCAGCAGCGGCTGGGCGAGGAAGATGATCCCGGCGACCGCCAGCGCCATTCCGAACCACACCGTCGCCTTGCGCATTTCCTGGCGCACCAGCGGGTCGCGAAACTCGGCCGGCCCCGGGCGCTCGTCGGGAGCAAGCGCTGGGACGGATTTTTTCGCCATCAAATGCCCCTTGGCGCCATCAAGTGTTCCTCAGAGACTGTCCTGCCCGGCCGGAGCGGAACGCCTTGAACCAGGTCAGCGGGTTCCACCAGATGGTCGATCCGTCGAGCGAGAAGGTGATGAATTCGGCGCGCCCGCCGATATTTTCGAACGGCACCGGACCGCCGAGGCCGCCGCGTGCTTCCTCGACCCGGCTGTCGGCCGAATCGTCGCGATTGTCGCCCATCAGCCACAGATGGTCGGCGGGGACCCGGATCGGCCCGAAATCATCCTCGCTGCTGCGGCCGAGATCGACCGTGTCGAAATTGCGGCCCGAGGCCAGGGTTTCATGAACCACCGGGACCCGGCATGCGACTTTGCCGTCGGGTCCGCGGGTGTGGAACCCGTATAGCGCCGGATCGGACGGCGATCCGCACGGCGAATTGGCGTCGACCGGAATGATCGCCGGAGCGCGCGCCTCGCGCTTGACCGCAGCGCCGTTGATGATGAGGTTGCCGTCGATCATCGCGATGGTGTCGCCGGGCAGGCCGATGACGCGCTTGATGTAATCGGCGCGGGTCCCGGGCGGCGTCACGATGACAATGTCGCCGCGCTCGGGCAGCCTGCCCAGCACTCGGCCCTTCATCGGCGGAAGAACGTGGAAGCTGGGTGAGACCCACGACCAGCCATAGGGATATTTGCTGACCACCAGCCGGTCGCCGGTGCGCAGGCCCGGCATCATCGATTCCGACGGGATGTAGAATGGCTTGGCGATCAGGCTGTGGAAGGCGAGGACCGCGACCAGAACCAGAAGCAGCCCCTTGATCTCGCGCCACAGCGCCGACCCTTCCTTGGCTTTGGAAGGTAGTTCCTGTTCCTCTGGCGCGGTGCGTAACTCAACATCGTCGGTCAAAATCAAAGCTCCGTCTTGCGCGCGGTGAGGATCACGAATGCCTGCGCCCACGGATGGTCGTCGGTCATCGTCAGATGAATGTCGATTTGGTGGCCGTCCGGGGCAAGGGCGTCAAGCCGCGCCTTGGCTCCGCCGGTGGCGATGATGGTCGGTTGACCGGAGGGCGCGTTGACGACTCCGATGTCCTTCATGAACACGCCGCGCTTGAAGCCGGTGCCGACCGCCTTGGAAAAGGCCTCCTTGGCGGCGAAGCGCTTGGCCAAGGTGCCGGCGGTGGTGAAGGGGCGGCGCTGGGCCTTGGCGCGCTCGACATCGGTGAAGCAGCGGGCGAGGAACTTGTCGCCCCAGCGGTCGAGCGATTTGGCGATCCGCTCGATGTTGCACAAATCGGAACCGATGCCGATGATCATGGGCGCCGTTCCAGACGCGTCTCGACTTCGCTCGACACGAACGGAGAGGGGTTCTTCACTTCCGACCAATCCCGAGCGAAGTCGAGGGACGCGCCGCGTCCATCAGCGCGCGCATTCGCGCCACGCTGTCGCCAAGCCCGGTGAAGATCGCCTCGCCGACCAGGAAATGGCCGATGTTGAGCTCCGCGAGCTGCGGGATCGCGGCGATGGGCGCGACATTGTCGTAGGTCAGGCCGTGGCCGGCGTGGGGCTCGATGCCTTCTTTCGCGGCGAGTGCGGCGCAGTCGCTGATGCGCTTGAGTTCGGTCACTGCTTCCTCTCCCGCCGCATGGGCATAGCGGCCGGTGTGGAATTCAACGACCGGGGCGCCGAGGCGCAAGGCGGCGTCGACCTGGGCGATGCTCGGTTCGATGAACAGGCTGACCCGGATGCCGGCCTCGCCCAGCCGGTCGACAAACGGCTGTAGCGTCGCGAACTGGCCGGCGGCGTCGAGTCCGCCCTCGGTCGTCCGTTCCTCACGTTGCTCGGGGACGATGCACGCGGCGTGCGGCTTATGGCGCAGCGCAATTTGGAGCATTTCCTCGGTCGCCGCCATTTCCAGGTTCAGCGGCAAATCGATCTCGGCCATCAGCCGGTCGATATCGCCATCGGTGATGTGGCGGCGGTCTTCGCGAAGGTGGGCGGTAATGCCGTCGGCGCCGGCCTCGGCGGCCAGAATAGCGGCCCGAACGGGGTCTGGAAAATCGCCGCCGCGAGCATTCCGGATGGTCGCGACATGATCGATATTGACGCCCAGCCTTAGTAATTGGGGCCGAAGCGTCAAGGACGCGCGCCTTCCGCAAGGATGCCGAGAACCGCCTCGGGATGCCGGTAGGCCTTGAGCTCGATCAGGTTGCCGCTCGGATCCTGCACCATCGCCTTGGCCTGTTCACGCGCCGTGTCGCGGTGATCGATGCGGGGCGGCTCCACGAAATCGCTTAGCGTTCCCACCAACACTTCCCAGTCCCGCCATGGCAGGGTGGCCCCGAAGTGACGGGACCGAGGCATCGGTTCCAGCACGTCGTCGGGCACATGCTGCAGCGTCAGCTGGGCGCCGAACAGCGCGACGTCCGCCCAAACATCTTCACGCCGCCCCTCCACGCCGCCCAGTACCGCAGTGTAAAAGCGCAGCCCCTCGTCCAAATCCCGCACTGGGAACGAGAGGTGGAAAATCGTCTCTCCGTTGGATTGCGCGGTCACGCGCTTCGACTGCCGGGCTTGATCGCCGGGATCGCCGCCAGGTCGGGCGGGAGCGAATCGGCGGCATAGGTCGGAACATCGATCCGGATCAGCGCGGTGTACGGCACTCCAAGATCGGCCTGCCCTTGCGAGCGATCGACCAGGCTGGCCTCGGCGATGACGATTGCGCCGGTCGCTTGGACCGCCGCGATCGCCTCGCGGCTCGACAGTCCGGTGGTCACCACATCCTCGACCATGAGCACTTTGGTCCCCGGTATGAGAGCGAAGCCGCGGCGCAGTCCGAACACGCCGTCGGGCCGCTCGAGGAACATCGCGGTCTTGCCCAAGGCGCGGCCCATTTCGTGGCCGATGATGACACCGCCCATCGCCGGGGAGACGACCACATCGATCGCGCCCACCTGGTCCGCGGGCAGTTTCTGGGCCAGCGCCCGGGCCAGCCGTTCGGCCCGGGCCGGGTCCATCAGCACCCGCGCGCACTGCAGATATCTGGGGCTTCGAAGACCCGAGGAGAGGATGAAATGCCCTTCCAGCAGCGCGTCTGCGGCGCGGAATTCGGCGAGGATCTGGTCGTCGGTCAACATGGCTGGTGGAGGTTCCAATAGGCGCGCGGACAAGGCCCAGCAACTCCCTTTGCCGGAAGTCGGAAGATGCGCTTGAGGGAGCCGTAAGCCGCGCCTATAAGGCCGCCAATTCCGCCGGGTGCGCCCGCGCCGGGCGGTCTTAAGAAAATCGGTATCGGGGTGAAAATGAAATTGATTGGATGGGCGATTGCCTTTGCTGCAGCCGGAATGACGCCAGCGGCCGCGCAGGCCCCGGTAGCGACTGTGGCAGCGACTGCGGCCCCGGCGGCCGATTCGGCTGCAACCGCGGCTCCGGTTGAAGCGGCTCCGGCGGCGATCGTCCCGGGCAGCGTCGGCCACATGATCCCGACTCCGGGGATCGGCGAGCCCGATGGCCGGATGGGCCTCCAGACCCAGGTCACCCCGATCGGCGAGGAAGCCGCTGCTTTCCATGATGGCCCGCTGCTGTGGCTGTGCGCGATCATCAGCGCGTTCGTGCTTCTGCTTCTGCTCTACACGATGGTCCGCTTTCGCCGCAGCGCGAACCCCAATCCGTCGCGCAATTCGCACAACACGCTGATCGAGGTCATCTGGACCCTGCTTCCGGTGCTGATCCTGGTCGGGATCGCGATTCCCTCGATCCGGCTGCTCAGCCACCAATATTCGCCGCCGCCGGCCGATGTGACGATCAAGGTGACCGGACACCAATGGTATTGGAGCTACGACTATCCCGACATGGGCGTCAATTTCGACAGCTATATGCTGAAGGAAGCCAATGACCCGAACCGTCAGTCAACCCAGCGCGCGCGCACCGACAATGACGGTCCGCCAATGCTTGCGGTCGACAATCGAGTGGTCATTCCCGCCGGCAAGGTGGTGAAATTCCTCGTCACCGCCGACGACGTCATTCACAGTTTCGCCGTCCCGGCATTCTGGATCAAGCAGGATGCCAACCCCGGCCAGGTTCATGAAACCTGGGTCAAGGTCGACCGCCCCGGCGTCTATTTCGGCCAGTGCAGCGAATTGTGCGGAGCGCGCCACGGGTTCATGCCGATCGCGGTCGAAGTCGTTCCGCAGGCGCAGTTCGACCAGTGGGTCGCTCAGCAGGGCGGGAAATTGCCCGGCGGAGCGCAGGTCGTCCAGGCATCCGCACCGGCCGCGGCTGCGCCATCGACCGACGCGGCTGTTCAAGCCACCACCCTCAACCAGCCCGCCACGGCGCAGAACTAGATTCGATCGGAATCCACGATAATGAGCACGACCGCCGCAGCACTCCCACTCAAGGCTCATGACGCCCATGGGGCCGAACATCACGACGACCACAAGCCGGGCTTTTTCACCCGCTGGTTCATGTCCACCAATCACAAGGATATCGGGACGCTGTACCTGATCTTCGCGATTATCGCGGGGATCGTCGGCGGTGGCATTTCGGGGGTCATGCGGTGGGAACTGATGGAACCCGGCATCCAGGTTCTCAATCGCGCCTTCCCGCTTGGTGCGGGCACCGCCAATTTCGATGAATGGTCGCACCACTGGAATGTCCTGATCACCGCTCACGGCCTGATCATGGTCTTCTTCATGGTCATGCCGGCGATGATCGGCGGGTTCGGCAACTGGTTCGTTCCGCTGATGATCGGAGCGCCCGACATGGCGTTCCCGCGGATGAACAATATCAGCTTCTGGCTGCTCGTCCCGGCCTTCACCTTGCTGCTTGGTTCGACCTTCGTATCGGGCGGGACGGGGCTTGGCGCGGGCACCGGGTGGACGGTTTATGCACCGCTCTCGACCTCGGGCTCGTCGGGCCCCGCCGTCGACATGGCGATCTTCTCGCTCCACTTGGCCGGCGCGAGCTCGATCCTCGGCGCGATCAATTTCATCACCACCATTTTCAATATGCGCGCGCCGGGCATGACGCTGCACAAAATGCCGTTGTTCGTGTGGTCGGTGCTGGTCACCGCGTTCCTGCTGTTGCTGGCGTTGCCGGTGCTCGCGGGCGCGATCACGATGCTCCTGACCGATCGCAATTTCGGAACCACCTTCTTCGACGCCGCGGGCGGCGGCAACGTCGTCCTCTACCAGCATCTGTTCTGGTTCTTCGGCCATCCGGAAGTCTACATCATGATCCTGCCCGGCTTCGGCATGGTCAGCCAGATCGTCGCCACCTTCAGCCGCAAGCCGGTGTTCGGCTATCTCGGCATGGCCTATGCCATGGTGTCGATTGGAGTGATCGGGTTCATCGTCTGGGCTCACCACATGTTCACCACCGGCATGAGCGTCGATGAAAAGATGTATTTCACCGCCGCGACGATGGTCATTGCGGTGCCCACCGGGGTCAAGATCTTCAGCTGGATCGCGACCATGTGGGGCGGCAGCCTGACCTTCGAGACCCCGATGCTGTGGGCGATCGGCTTCATCTTCCTGTTCACCGTCGGCGGTGTGACGGGGGTCGTTCTGGCCAATGGCGGGGTCGATAATTACATGCACGACACTTATTATGTGGTCGCGCATTTCCATTATGTGCTGAGCCTCGGAGCGGTGTTCGCGATCTTCGGCGGCTTCTATTACTGGTTCCCGAAAATGAGCGGGAAGATGTACAACGAGCTGCTCGGCAAAGTTCACTTCGCGCTGATGTTCGTCGGTGTGAACGTGGTGTTCTTCCCGATGCATTTCCTCGGGCTCGACGGAATGCCGCGGCGGATTCCCGACTACACGCCGGCCTTCTCCTATTGGAATTATGTCGCCACCATCGGCTATATGATCACCATCGCGGGCGTTGCGGTGTTCTTCGTCAACATCCTGTGGTCGCTGGCCGCGGGCAAGAAAGCGCCGGACAATCCGTGGGGCGAAGGCGCGACGACTCTGGAATGGACTCTGCCAAGCCCGCCGCCGTTCCACCAATTCTCGACCCTGCCGAAGATCGACTAGGCTCGGTCGAGCGCAGCAATAGGAAGGCCCCGCTTCGCCGGGGCCTTTTTATTTGGGCAGCCGGCTGGCCTTGACGATCTTAACCTCGGGGTCGAGCATCTGGCCTTTCATGATCCCGACGCCCTTGGTCGCGGAGACCGGGGCGGCGAAGATTTGCTTCACGACGTCCATGCCTTCGGTGACGTGGCCGAATGCGGCGAAGCCGTCGGCGTCGCCGCCCGGAGCGCCGGCATCGAAGCCCGGCGTATCGTCCAACAGGATGAAGAAGTCGGCGCGCGCCGATCCCGGCTCGAGCCGCGCCATCGACACCGCTCCGGCCGTATTCCTGATTCCGGTCGTGGTCGTCGGCTCGTGGGCGATCGGCGCATAGAGCAGGCGCGCGTCGGAGCGGATTCCGGCCTGAACCAGCCCGCCGTCGCCCATCTTCATCGCGCGATAGAAACTCTGACCGTCGAAGCGGTGGGTATCGACATAATGGAGGAAGTTCTTCGCCGTGACCGGCGCCCGGCCAACGTCGAGCGCGATGACGATCCGCCCCAGCCTGGTGTCGATTGCAACCGGCACCAGCACCTCTTGTGGAGCGGAAACGGGCGCAGCCGAATCAACCGCCGGAGCGGCCTGTGCGAATGCGGGAAAAGCGGCGGCCGCGGCCAGCGCGGCGATCAATG
Source organism: Pseudomonadota bacterium (assembly GCA_040390365.1). GTDB lineage: Bacteria > Pseudomonadota > Alphaproteobacteria > Sphingomonadales > Sphingomonadaceae > Sphingomicrobium. The sequence continues at coordinate 105,210 of JAZJYM010000002.1, forward strand.
CGGTTCGAATCATGGCGGCGTGGCTAGCACAAGCGGGATGAACCGTCGCTTCATGGCTTTCCCTCACGCCAGCATCGCCTTATAGGCCGCGCCATGCCCACAGCGGAGCTCCATTCCCCGATCGTGCTTCCAGCCGACTGGCGCGATATTCTCGCTTTGACCAAGCCGCGCGTGATGAGCCTGGTGGTGTTCACCGCCTTGTGCGGTCTGCTCGCTGCTCCGGTCATGCCGCCCTTCGTCATCGGCTTCACCGCGATCCTGTGCATCGCGCTCGGTGCCGGGGCCTGCGGCGCGCTCAACCAATGGTATGAAGCGGATATCGACGCGAAGATGCGGCGCACCGCCAATCGCCCGCTGCCCGATGGCCGGATGGACCGCCAGACCGCGCTCCATTTCGGGGTCGGCCTGGGCGTCTTTTCGGTGCTTCTGATGGGGGTTGCGGCGAATTGGCTGGCGGCTGCGCTGCTTGCGGTTTCGATCCTGTTCTACGTCATCGTCTATACGATTTGGCTCAAGCCGAGGACCGCTCAGAACATCGTCATCGGCGGTGCCGCGGGCGCGTTTCCGCCGCTGATCGGCTGGGTCGCGGCGACTGGCCAGGTGGCGCCTCTGCCGCTGCTTTTGTTCGCGATCATTTTCCTGTGGACCCCGCCGCATTTCTGGGCGCTGAGCCTGTTCATCCGCTCCGACTACGCCAATGCCGGGATCCCGATGCTGCCGGTCATCGCCGGGCCAACCAGCACGCGCCGGCACATATTCCTGTACAGCCTGCCAATGGCCGCAGCCGCGGTCGCCCCGTGGCCGCTTGGAATGACCGGCGCGATCTACGGGCTGTCGGCGCTCGCGCTCAGCACAGCATTCGTCGCGCTGACCCTTCCGGTCCTCACCAACCGCTCGACCGAACCGGCTGGAATGGCGCCCGAGAAGCGGCTGTTCGGTTTTTCGGTGCTGTATCTGTTCGCTTTATTCGGCGTGCTCGTCGCCGACCGGTGGCTGGTCTGATGACCAGGATCATCGGCGAAGAACCCGAAGCGGAGGCCAAAATCATCCGCCAGCGCCAGCGCAGCCGGGCGCGGATCATGGCGTGGCTGCTCGGCGCGTTCGTCATCCTGCTGTTTTTCATCACCATCGCCAAGACGAGCCAGAATTGGTGACCGCGATCGCCGAGCGCAACGGCCGGACGGCGCTGATCATGGCGGCAATCGTCGCCGCGATGCTTAGCCTCGCCTTTGCTTCGGTGCCGCTCTACCGATTGTTTTGCGAAGCCACCGGCCTGGGCGGGACGACCCGCCGCGCCGACGCCGCACCGGGGGCGATCGCCGGCCAGATCGCGGTCCGGTTCGATGCCAATGTCCATCCCGGGCTGCCGTGGAAATTCGAACCGGTGAAGACCCTGGTCGAGGTTGCACCCGGCGCTCGAACCCAGATCCACTATCGCGCCGAAAACCTCAGCGACCGGCCGATCACCGGCCAGGCGGTGTTCAATGTCTCGCCCGACCAGGCCGGCAAATATTTCAACAAGATCGCCTGTTTCTGCTTTACCGAACAGACCCTTCAGCCGCACCAGAAGGTCGACATGCCGGTGGTGTTTTTCGTCGATCCCAAGATGATGGACGATCCCGACGCCCGAACCGTCCACGAAATTACCTTGAGCTACACATTTTACCCAGTGGAAAGTGGCGCCAGCACTCGCTAGAGCGCCTTTCAAGACTGAAAGGAAAGCTTCGAGCATGGCCGCGACAAAGCATCACGATTATCATCTGGTCGACCCCGATCCCTGGCCGATCATCGGGGCCTTGAGCGGCGGCCTGTTGTTCGGCGGGCTGGTCATGTCGTGGCACGACAATCCCTATGGCAAGTTTGTCGCCGCGCTGGCGGTGATCGGCATTCTCACCACCATGTACAATTGGTGGGGCAACACCATCCGCGAGGCGCACACCGGCTATCATACCCCGGTCGTCCAGCTTCACCTGCGCTACGGGATGATCCTGTTCATCGCGTCGGAAGTGATGTTCTTCCTGGCCTGGTTTTGGGCATTTTTCGATTCTTCTCTGTTCCCGTCGGCGGTCGAAGCGGTCGGTGGCCACTGGCCGCCAAAGGGGATCGAAGTGCTCGACCCGTGGGGCTTCCCGCTGCTCAACACCTTGATCTTGCTGTGCTCGGGGACAACCGTCACCTGGGCCCATCATTCGCTCATTCATGGCGACCGCAAGGGCCTCAAGCTCGGCCTGTTGCTGACGATCGGCCTGGGCTTGTTGTTCACCAGCATCCAGGCATGGGAATATGCCCACGCGCCGTTCGCCTTCAAAGGCAATATCTATGGCGCGACCTTTTTCATGGCGACCGGTTTCCACGGTTTCCACGTCATCGTCGGGACGATTTTCCTGATCGTCTGCTATTTGCGCGCGCGCCGCGGCGATTTCACGCCGGGGCAGCATTTCGGTTTCGAAGCCGCCGCCTGGTATTGGCATTTCGTCGATGTGGTGTGGCTGTTCCTGTTCACCTCAATCTACGTCTGGGGTGGCTGGGGCGCCCCGCACGCCGGCTAAGCGGAGGCTGGGCTCGATGGCCGGGCCCGACCCGCTAGCCGCCGCATTGAGGGGCAGATGTCCGCGTTGCGGCGCTCCAGGCCTGTTCACCGGCCTGGTCAAATTCGCCCCCCAATGCCGTGCCTGCGGGCTCGATTATCAGGCCTTCAACGTCGGTGACGGACCGGCCGCGTTTCTCATCCTGATCGTCGGCGCGATCGTCACCGGAGGAGCGATCTGGGTCGAGCTTTCCTTCACTCCCGACTGGTGGGTTCACCTGATCTGGATCCCGGTCGCGACAATGCTCACATTGGGCGGGCTGCGGCTCGGCAAGGCGGTGCTCCTGGCCCAGGAATATAAGCATCGCGCGCGCGAAGGAAGCATCCGCCGATGAGCCATAAGGTGCCCGTCATCCCGACCATCCTCGTCGCCTTCGCCGTTGCCGCGATGATCGCCTTGGGCGTGTGGCAGATCGAGCGCGCGGGCTGGAAACAGCGCCTGCTTGCGACTTACACCGCGGCGGAAAGCCAGCCGCCGGTCGCCTGGCCGGCGGTGTGGCCCAAGGCCGGCCATTTGCCGCTGTTCCGCCACTCCACCGGCAATTGCCTGCGCCCGGTCGCGAGCCGCTCAGTCGCGGGCGAGAACCTCGACGGCGAACCCGGCTTTGTCCTCATCGTCGATTGCGCGACCGGCGCCGAAGGGCCGGGCATGAGCGTTGAGATCGGCTGGTCCAAAAACCCCAATGCCACGCCCAAATGGAGCGGCGGGCCGGTCAGAGGGATCATCGTCCCCGATCGGCGCTCGCAAATGCGGCTGGTGGCGTCGGCCCCCGCCGCGGGACTGGCGGCGAGCAAGCCGCCGAGCGTCGAGACGATCAGCGCGGTCACGCCCGCCGGCCACAAGGGTTATGCCGCGACCTGGTTCGCCTTCGCGGTCATCGCTTTGCTCATCTATGGCCTGGCGCTCCGGCGGCGGTGGCGCGACGAGCCGGCACAATGAGCGGCGACTTGACGACCATCATCGCCGAGCCGTGGCCCGATTACGGGCTGGTCGATTGCGGCCATGGCCAGAAGCTCGAACGTTATGGCGCGGTCACCGTCGTTCGGCCCGAACCCCAAGCAATGTGGGCGCCGGCGGGTGACAATTGGGATCCGGACGCAAGCTTCGTGCCCGGCTCCGACGACGAAGGCGGCGGGCGCTGGGTCGAGAATCGACCGGTCCCGAGGCAGTGGGAATTGAGCCGCGGGCCGATCCGCTTCAACGCCTCGCTGACGCCGTTCCGGCACTTGGCGTTCTTCCCCGACATGGCCCCGCAATGGGACTGGATGCGAGCCCGCGCCAGCGACTCGGATATCCTCAACCTGTTCGGCTATACCGGGGTCGGCAGCCTGGTGCTGAGCGAGGCTGACGCCCGGCTGGTCCATGTCGATGCATCGAAAAAATCGGTCGAGGCGGGCAAGGCCAATGCGGTGCTTTCGGGACTATCCGAGCGCCCGATCCGGTGGATGGTCGACGACGCCAGCAAGTTCACCGCCCGAGAGGTCCGGCGTGGCCGCCGCTACGATGGAATATTGCTCGATCCGCCAAAGTTCGGTCGCGGCCCCGAGGGCGAGCTGTGGCGGCTTGAGGAGAATCTGGCGCCGCTTTTGGCCGATTGCCGCCAGCTGCTCGATGGCGACAGCCGCTTCCTCGTCCTCACCGTCTATGCGGTGCGGATGTCGGCGCTGGCGATCGGCGAGCTCGTCCGGCAGACTCTCGGCGATCTCGGCGGGACCGTTGAAGTCGGCGAAATGGCGGTGCGCGAAGAAGCACGCGGCCTGCTGCTGCCGACCGCAATCTTCGCGCGCTGGTCGAAGACCTAGGTCCGGGCCGCGCGAATCGCGGCCCCGGCGGCAAAGGGCGCAAGCGCGATCAGCGCAAGCGAGATCGCCGCCTCGAGCAGAAGCGCACTACTCCCACCTTGCGACGAAAAAGCCGAAGCGAAAATCAGCAGCGGCACCGCCAGTGGAAACAGCAGCAGCCCGGCGAGCGCTCCGGCGCGGGGCAATCCGGCGGTAACTGCGGCGATCATCACCGCCAGCGCCGCAAGCCCTGGCGTCCCGACGGTCAGCGACACCAGCACCCGGCCAAGCGCCTCCCGGTCGAGCCCGAGCAGGGCCCCGGCGGGGATTGCGGCGAGGATCAGAAGCGGTCCGAAACTCAACCAATGGGCAAGGATTTTGGCGGCTGCGGTACCTTCGTCGGCCAGACCGTGGAGCGAGAGCTGGTCGAGCACTCCGTCGGCGCGGTCGGGCTCGATCAACCGCTCGATCGGCATCAGCGCCGCGGTCAGCGCAGCAATCCATAACGCCCCGGGCCCGACCCGGATCAGCAACTGCGCATCGGGTCCGATGGCGAACGGGACCAGGGTCGCGACCAGCAGGAAGAATGCCACCGGAAGCCACGCGGCGCCGGACAAGCCGCGCCGGATATCGCGCCGGATCAGCTTTGCGATCACCGGCCCAGCTCCATCCGTTGCCATGTCCCGGGCAAAGCGACGTGGCTTGCGGCAAGGACCGCTCCGCCATCCGAGCGATGCTCGGCAATGACCTTGCCAAGGCGGTCGATGCCGTCGCTGTCGAGTGCGTTCAACGGCTCATCGAGCAGCCACAAGGGTGCGCGCGCGGAGATGACCCGGGCGATCATTGCGCGCTTCAATTGCCCCGAGGAAAGCAAACGCACCGGCACCTCGGCCAGCGCTCCGAGCCCGATCCGGTCGAGCGCCGGGCCGCAATCTCCGCCCCACAGGGCCACAGCGCGGCCGAGCGGCAATTCGCGGTCGAGTGCGACTTTGTCGTCGGCCAGTGCGCATCGCGCGCGCTCGACCGTTCCGCGCTCGGCCTGGAGAAGTCCGGCGACGAGCCGCAAAAGGCTCGATTTGCCGCTTCCGTTGGGGCCGCCGATGTGGAGCGCGCCGCCGGGCTCGAGATTGAGGTCGAGGCCTTCGAACAGGGTCCGGCCGCCGCGCACCAGAGTCACTCCCGAAAGACGCAACAGGCTGCTCATTCCGCGCCATCCTCGAGCGCGTGCATATCGTCGTCGCCAAGACCGAAATGATGACCGATTTCATGGATGAGGACATGCGCCACGAGATGATCGAGGGTGTCGTCGCCATCGGCCCATTCGTCGAGGATCGGGCGGCGGAACAACCGCACCCGATCGGGCAGGCCACCCGACTGCTCGACGCTTTTTTCGGTCAGCGGAGTGCCTTCGTAAATGCCGGTCAGCTCGAACGGATCGGCGATGCCCAAGTCCGCCAGCGTTGCCTCGTCGGCGAATTCCTCGACGCTCAGGACGATGTCGCCGAGATGGTCTGCGAAGGCCGGCGGAAGCGACCGCAACGCAGCGCGCGCGATCGCCTCAATCTCCTCGGCCGAAGGGGCTGGTCCGTGGTGCCGCATCCCCGCCGCATAGGGGCAGGTCATGGCGTCCGGCAAGGCTGCAGTCGAACCCCCGCCAGCTACCGGATGAGCCGTCATGCTCCAGGTTGTGCGTGGCGCGCGCCCGCCCTAAGGGGCTGCCTTCCAGCGATATTGCGGAGCGGTGGCCGAGTGGTCGAAGGCGCTCGCCTGGAAAGTGAGTATACGGCAAAACCGTATCGAGGGTTCGAATCCCTCCCGCTCCGCCACTTACCCGAGCGCTGAGGACCAGACTTGGTCAGGATCGTTTCGCCTAGTTTTGCAGTCTCGAACCCGCCGCCAATCCTGTGCAAGGCATCCGCGCGGCCCGCTTGAACGTAGCTTTTCCCGGCGTCCTTGGCGTTCGGTTCCCCCTTGTGGCCGAGCGCCGCCCGGCGGGAGAAGCACCATGATCATTGCGTGCATCACGGAAGCGGTTCCCGCCGGGCCCCCGCTTGCGCTACGCATTGGTCCAGCAATGACCGATTCGCAGCAGCCCGCCAGATTGAAAAGTGTTTCGAGCGATCGCGGCGAACTCGCGGCGATGGTTCGGGCGATCGCGAGCGGCGACCGGGCGGCAATGGCCCAGCTGTACCAGCGCACATCGTCGAAGCTGTTCGGCATTTGCATCCGCTTGCTAGGGAGCGAGGCCGAGGCCCAGGACGTGCTTCAGGACGTCTATGTCACCGTCTGGCGCAAGGCGGCGAGCTTCGATCCCGCCAAGGCCAGTCCGATCACCTGGCTGGCGGTGCTTGCGCGCAACCGGTCGATCGACCGGCTTCGTCAACGCCGCGTGAAATTCACCGGCCTCGACGATGCGCAGGACATCGCCGACGACGACCCATCGGCGTTCGACCTCGCGGTCCAGGCGCAGGATCGCGACCGGCTTGGCCAGTGCCTCGACGAATTGGAGGATCGGCCGCGGGCGATGATCCGCTCCGCCTTCATCGAGGGTGCGACCTACAGCGAGCTCGCCGAGCGCGAAGCGGTGCCGCTGGGGACGATGAAGAGCTGGATCCGCCGGGCATTGCAAAATCTTCGCGGATGCCTTGAACGATGAGCGCCCAACCCAACCAGCTGGCAGCGGAATATGCCCTCGGAGTGCTCGAAGGGCCGGACCTGGTCGAGGCCCGCCGGGCCTTGGCCGGGGACCGTGAGTTCCGCCGCGCGGTCGAGGAATGGACGTGGCGGTTCGCGCCGCTGCTCGACGATGTCGAGGAGCAGGCCGCGCCGCAATCCTTATGGCCCAGAATCGATCGGGTCATTGGCGGAGTCGACCGGATTCGCGACCTTGAACGCCGGATCACAAGGTCGCGGCGGACGAATTTCGGGCTGTTCGCGACCGCTGCTGCACTCGCCGGAGTGTTGCTGCTCAGGCCCGCTCTCGTCCAGCCCCCGGTCCAGCCTCCGACGGCCCAGCCGACGCCGGCCGCGGCATCAGCGCCGATGGTTGCGATGCTCGGCGATGACAAGGGTATCAAGATCGTCGCCAATTGGGATCCCGACAGTCGCCGCCTGGTCCTCGCGGTGGCTGGCGACATGCCCGCCGATCCCGCGCATTCGCATGAATTGTGGGTCATTCCCGAAGGCGCGAAGCCGATTTCGCTGGGCACCATGGGCAATGACGAAATGTCGCGGATGGAGCTTGCCAATGCTCTTGCCGAATTGCTCAAAAAAGGTGCGACGATCGCGATCACGGTCGAGCCCCCTGGCGGATCGCCAACCGGCGACCCGACCGGACCGGTGGTCGCCTCGGGCAAGCTCGAAAGCGTTTAAGGCCGGTGCATCCGATCGGCTGGCGCAAGCGTATTAACTCACATGAAACAGCAATTTGACCGCCGCCAGCTGCTCGGCGCAATCGCGCTCGGCTCACTGGCACTGATCGTCCGCGGTGGCCCCGTATCCGCCGCCGGTGGCCGCTTCGCGGTGATTCACAGTCCCGCCGAATGGAAGAAAATCCTGGGCCCGAAACGTTATTCGATCCTGCGCGAAGCCGGCACCGAAATCCCCTTCACCAGCCCGCTCAACGGCGAACATCGCAAGGGTGTTTTCGTCTGCGCCGGATGCAATCAGCGATTGTTCAGCTCGACCACCAAATTCGACAGCGGAACCGGCTGGCCGAGCTTCTGGAAGCCGCTTGCCGGAGCGGTCCTGACGCGCAGCGATCGCAGCCTGCTGATGGAACGGACCGAAGTGGAATGCGCCCGCTGCGGCGGCCACCTCGGCCACGTCTTCAACGACGGCCCGCGGCCGACCGGCAAGCGCTATTGCATGAACGGCCTGGCGATGAAGTTCACCCCCGCCTGAACGGCGGTCTCGATCGGAGACTGAAGATTGGCGGAGACGGAGTCCGCCAATGACCATTGATAACATTACTGTTTTTTGCGAAAACGACACACCGGCCATAAAGTTGGCCATAAAAATAACGCCAGAGAGCCAGTCGGCAGTTTAACGGGATAGGAGGCGAAAGAAAGCGGCGCCTACCTTGTCGGGTAAATTGTAGCGCATTCACTCAGCGGCCCCAGCGCTTCCAGGATCCGGCAAGCCGCGACCGTACCTTGCCGGCACTGACTGATCAGGCTCGACAGTTCCTGACGAAGCGCAACGAGATCGCCGATCTTCCGATCGACTTCGCTCAGATGTTTTTGCGCGAGATCGTCGACCTCCCCGCACGGACGACCATGATCATCGGCGAGGCTGAGGAGCGTGCGGACTTGATCGAGCCCAAAACCAAGGCCGCGCGCGCGGCGAATGAAGCTCAATCGGGCGACTTCGCCGCTACCATAGCTTCGATAATTACCTGCGGTGCGCGCGGGCTTGGGCAGGATGCCGATTTCTTCATAGTATCGAACTGTCTCCACGGCCGTCCCTGCCGCTCGCGCCAGCTCCCCGATTACCAAGCCCATGCCCGCCTCTTGACCCTGTAGTTGCTACAGGGTGCATATGGGATGTCACGCCGAGTCTGTCGAGGTGACCCATGTCTGCCCATTGTTGCAAGAATAAGGGGCAGGAGCTGGAAAAGCTCGCCCGCCAAGCCGGGCAGAGGCGAGTCTTGCAGATCGTTCTGGTGATCAACACAGTGATGTTTGTTATCGAGTTCGGTGCGGGCGTGGTCGCTCAATCGGCGGCGCTGATGGCCGACTCGGGCGACATGTTCGGCGATGCTCTGGTCTACGGATTGAGCATCTATGCCCTGGCAAGAGGCGATCGATGGAAAGCGGGCGCCGCAATGGCGAAGGGCTTGATAATCCTGCTCTTCGGCTTAGCGGTGTTAGTGGAGATCGCTATCAAGATCAGGACCGGCGTCCCTCCGTCTTCCACACTCATGCTGATCTTCGGCGGGATGGCACTGGCGGCGAACCTGACGTGCCTTCGCCTCCTGTGGCAGTTTCGCGATCAGGACGTGAATATGTCGAGCACATTCGAGTGCTCCCGTAATGACGTGATCTCTAATGTCGGTGTCCTGGCGGCGGCGGGAGCGGTTGCGTATCTGGTCTCACCGTGGCCCGATATTATCATTGGGGCCCTCATTGCCGTCCTGTTCCTGCGATCATCGGTGCGAGTAATCGGCTCGGCCTTGCCAAGTCTTCGGACTTCCTAGCATGTTGGCGGGCGACCAACCCTACCTCGATCGCGCTCGCAGGTGGCTGTGATGGCGGGTCTTCCCTTAGCTGAATCGCGCTGCTAGGAGCACGGCCGATGCATCGTTGGACCTCCCTCATTGGCGCCCTGATGCTCGTCCTCATGTTGTGGACGGGCGGAGCGGCGCATGCGGCGGAGCGGATCAACTGCCTTCCGGTGACTGCTGAGGCCGCCGGTCATTTCGATGGCGACGAAGATCAGTCCCCATCGGGCAGCCATCAAGGCGTTGCCCGCCATCATTGCGGTTGCAGCGACCACCAAACGGCGGCAGCGGATGACGAGTCTTCGGCCATCATGCCGGTTCTCAGTCGCGCTCTTCCATTCGCCTGGAAAGAGGCCGGGAAGCCCGGCCGCAGTCCCGACGCCCAGCTGAGGCCCCCGCAAGCCTGACGATCGTCGCATCCCGCTTTCGCTGCGGGGTTTGAAGACTATCGTCAGGAGCTTTCCAAATGAAATTTATTGCAGCCGCGGCTTGTGCCGCGGTGGTGCTTGCGGGAACAGCGTCGCCGCTGGCGGCGCAAGTCGGCAATCCGGCCACTCCCCGCGTGGGCACGATCACAACCTCGCCCGTCGGGCCTCCGGCCCCGCCAAGCGTCTTCACTCCTGCGCCGCGCATGGACCCGCTTCCGTCCAGCCTGACGCTTGCCCAGGCGCTGGAGGAAGCGGCAGCACGGTCGCCGGCCGTAGTCGCGGCGCAGGCGGAAGTCGCGGCGGCCGAGGCGCGCCTCCGCCAGTCAGGATATCGCAGCAATCCCGAACTGAGCCTCGAGGTCGAGGATTTCGCCGGAACGGGTGAACTTCGCGGACTGAGGCGCACGCAAACCACGGTCGCCGTCAATCAGCGACTCGACCTCGGCGGTCGGCGGCCCGCGCGAATCGCCACCGCGCGCGCCGTACTCGACGTTCAGAAACTTCGCTTTGCCATAGCGAGGGCCGATCTTTTCCAATCGGTCCGCGAACAATTCGCCCGGGCGATAGCTGCTCGGGAAAAACTCGCCCAGGTCACCGAAAATGAGGAGAGGGCTCGCGAGCTCGCTCGAGTCGCCGGGATTCTAGTGGATGCCGGACGGGAGCCGCCACTCCGAGCGCTGCGGGCTCGCTCGGCGCTGGCCCAGGTTCAGGCCCAACGCGAAGCCGCGGGGGCCGATGAAATGGTTGCTCGCTCCTCCCTCGCGGCCCTGTTCGGGGTGAGCACGCCGCTTGGAGCAGTGAACGGAACGACCCTCGATATCCGTCCACAGCAGATTAATCCCGACCGCAGTCTCGACGTTCGCCTCGCTGATGCCGAGCAGCTCAGTGCGCAGGCTGTCGTTCGCCAGCAACTGGCCGAGCGGCGGGTCGATCCGGCAGTCGGCGTCGGCGTCCGTCATATTCGGGAGACGGGCGATGTCGGCCTGGTAGCCGGCGTTTCGATCCCGCTCCGGGTGTTCGACCGCAACCAAGGCAACATTGAAGCTGCGCGCCAGGCGCTCGCTGCTGCAGACGCGCGCCGGGCGAGCACCCTGGCGACGACAACGGCCCGCGCGCGAAACGCCATCGCCAACGTCGAGGCCGCCCAGCACCGCGTCGAAGCGCTGGAAAAGGCAGCGGTGCCGGAGGCGACCGAGGCGTTGCGCCTGGCCGAACTCTCCTACCGCGAAGGTCGCGCCACGTTGCTCGAGCTTCTGGATGTCCAGAACGCCTACACTTCATCGCGCGCCGCCCTCACCGACGCGCGTCTCGCGCTGGCGCTGGCAACGGCCGAACTCGGCCGCATCGCGGCCCAATAGGAAGTATCAGACATGCAGATCATTCGATTGACGGACCGCAATCGCCTCACGGCGGGGATCGCAGCCGCGGCGCTTGTTGCAGGCGTGGGGGGCGTCCTCGTCGGCCGCTCGCTGAACGATCAGCCGCCGCCCGCCGAACAGAGCGAATCAGCGGGCAAGCCAACAGCGCTGGCCCGTCCGGGGTTCGTGCCGATGACTGCCGACCAGATCGCCGCCAATGGAATCGCCGTGGAATCGGTGCAGCCGGGCTCGATCGCGGGCGAGATCCTCGCCCAGGCGACGGTCGCGGCGCCGCCGGAAGGGCAGGCGCTGCTCACCGCCCGTGCGGACGGCGCGGTAGTACGAATATTCAAACGCCTCGCCGACCCCGTGCGTGCCGGCGAAACCGTCGCGCTGCTCGAAAGCCGCGACGCTGCCGCGTTTGTATCCGACCGCAACGCCGCCGCAGCCAAGGTTCAAGCGGCTCGCGCGGCGGCGGCGCGCGAACAACGGCTGTTCAACGCCAAGATCACCGCGCGCCAGGACCTAGAAGCCGCCATCGCCGCGCGCTCGACCGCCGAAGCCGAGCTTCAGCGCGCCGATGCCGCCGTGCGCGCGGCCGGAGTGACGGGTGGTGGTCGCTATCTCGCGGTGCGCAGCCCGATCGGCGGGCGGATCACCGTGGTCAACACGCAACTCGGCGCCTATGTTGCCGCTGGCGCGGAGCTCTTCAACGTCTCCGATCCGCGGCGAATCCAGGTCAATGCGGCCGTGCCTTCGCCTGATGCGCAGCGCGTCCAGCCCGGCGACCCTGCCCAGGTTGAGCTGTCGACCGGAGGCGCGGTCGATGCGGTGGTCCGCTCCGTCACGCCGGCGCTCAACCCGGAAAGCCGCGCGGCGACCATCGTCCTGCAGATGAACGGGGCTCCCGGCGGCTTGACGCAGGGGCAGGCGGTGCGGGCGCGGATCCGGCCGCGCGGTTCGCAGGAGCATGGCATCGTGCTGCCGGAAACCACCGTCCAGCAGGTGAGCGGACGCGATGTCGTGTTCGTTCAGGTCGCCGGCGGTTTCCAGGCGGTGCCGGTGACGACCGGGCACCGCGGCGGCGGACGCGTCGAAATCCATGCCGGCCTCCGCGCCGGGCAGTCGGTCGTGACGGACGGCGCCTTCGTCCTCAAGTCGCAGCTCGGCGCGAGCGAGGCGGAAGAATGATCCAGCCTCTCTCCCCCGTAGCCCAATCCAAACCAGGACTAACCGACCGATGATCGACCGCCTTCTCGACGCCGCCGTTCGCTTCCGCTGGGCGGTGCTCGCCATTACCTTCGTGGCTGCGGTTTACGGCGCGTTCCAGCTCTACCGGCTGCCGATCGACGCGGTGCCGGACATCACCAACAAGCAGGTGCAGGTGAACGTCGCCGCGCCTCAGTTCGGTCCCCTCGACATGGAGCGGCTGGTAACCTTCCCGACCGAGACCGCGCTCGCCGGAATCCCCGGCCTCGACCATACTCGGTCGATCTCGCGCAACGGCTTCGCCCAGGTCACTGCGGTGTTCGACGACAAGGTCGACATTTATTTCGCCCGGCAGCAGGTTGCGGAGCGGCTCACGCAGGCGCGCGACACGCTTCCCGCCGGGATTCAGCCGCAAATGGGGCCGATCTCGACCGGTCTAGGCGAGGTGCTGATGTGGGCGGTCGAATATGGGCCGGCCGGCTCCAAGCAGATGCCGAAAATCGCCGGACGCCCCGGCTTCCAACTGGACGGCTCCTATCTCACGCCCGAGGGGCAGCTGCTGGCCGACGAGGTCTCGCGGCTGGCCTATTTGCGGACCATCCAGGACTGGGTGGTCCGGCCGCAGATGCGCACCGTCAAGGGCATCGCCGGGATCGACGGGATCGGCGGCTACAAGAAGCAGTTCGTCGTCCAGCCCGATCCGGCGCGGCTCGCGGCCTACGGCGTGTCCTTCACCGAGCTCGCCGACGCGCTCGATCGCTCGAACCTGTCGGTCGGCGCGAACTTCATCCAGCGCGGGGGCGAGGCGTTTCTGGTCAGGGCCGATGCCCGCATCCGCGACCTCGACGAGATCGGCCGCAGCGTCATCGCCAACCGCAACGGCCTGCCGATCACCGTTGCCAACGTCGCGGCCGTGACCGTCGGAGGCGAGCTGCGGACCGGCGCCGCTTCGTTGAACGGCAAGGAAATCGTCGTCGGCACGGCGCTGATGCTGTCCGGCGAGAACAGCCGGATCGTCGCGCAAGCTGCATCGGACCGGCTGAAGGAAATCTCGAAGTCGCTTCCGCCAGGAGTGACTATCAAGCCGCTCTACGACCGCTCCGCGCTCGTGGACGCCACCATTTCGACCGTCGAGGAAAATCTCGCGTTCGGCGCGCTGCTAGTCATCGCGACGCTGCTCTGGCTGCTCGGCAATATCCGCGCGGCGGTCATCGCCGCCCTCGTCATTCCGCTGTCCTTCCTGCTGATGGCGATCGGCATGAACCGCTACGGCGTGTCCGGCAATCTGATGAGCCTCGGCGCGCTCGACTTCGGCCTGATCGTCGACGGTTCGATCATCATCATCGAGAACTGCCTGAGGCGGCTTGCCGAGCGCCAGCACCGCGAAGGACGCCTTCTGACCCCGTCCGAACGCTTGCACGAAGTCTTCGAGGCATCGCGCGAGATGGTGCGGCCGACGATCTACGGCCAAGCGATCATCCTGCTGGTCTTCGCGCCCTTGCTCACCTTCACCGGCGTCGAGGGCAAGATGTTCACGCCGATGGCGATCACGGTCATGCTCGCGCTGATTGGCGCCTTCATCCTGTCACTCACCTTCGTCCCCGCGATGGTCGCTGTGCTCATTCGCAACCGTGTCTCCGAAGAGGACGTCGGGGCGATCAGGTGGGTCAAGCGGCGCTACGAGCCTTTGCTCGGAAAAGTCCTGGCGGCACCTGGAAAGTGGGTCCTGGCCGGAGTGGGCACGTTCGTCCTCGCCGGGCTGCTGTTCATGACGCTCGGGCGCGAGTTCATCCCGAAGCTCGACGAGGGCGACGCGTCGGTGCAGGCGCTCCGTATCCCCTCCACCTCGCTCGACCAGTCGCTGGCGATGCAGCTGAAAGTCGAGCGTGCGGTCTCGGCGCTGCCGGAGGTGGCGTTCGTCTATTCGAAAACGGGCACCGCCGAGGTTGCGACGGACCCGATGCCTCAGAACGCGTCGGACGCCTACGTCATCCTCAAGCCGAAGGACGAGTGGCCCTCCGGCGTCGGCAGCAAGAAAGACGTGATCAAACGCATCGAAAAGAAGATGCAGCTGTTGACCGGCAACAGCTATGCGATCAGCCAGCCGATCGAAATGCGCTTCGCCGAGCTGATCGCCGGCGTCCGCGGCGACGTCGCGGTGAAGGTGTTCGGCGACAATATGGGGCAGCTCGAGAAAGTGGCGGCCGAAATCGCGAAGACCATGAGCAAGATCCAGGGCACGGCCGACCTCCGGGTCGAGCAGACGGCGGGATTCCCGACGCTGGAGATCCAGTTCAACCGCGACGCGATCGCCCGCTATGGACTCTCGGTCGAGGAGGTCGCGAACACCGTCGCGGCGGGCCTCGGCGGCCGTGAAGCGGGACTTGTCTTCGAGGGCGACCGCCGGTTCGACATCGTCGTGCGGCTCAACAACGCGACGCGCGACGATCTGCAAGCGATCGGAGCACTGCCCGTCATGCTGACTGATCCAGACCCTGGGCCGCGGACGTCGGTTCCGCTGCGGGAGCTCGCCACGCTTCAGTTCAGCGAGGGCGCCAACCAGGTCAGCCGCGAGAACGGCCAGCGGCGGATCGTCGTCGGAGCGAACGTCCGTGGACGCGACCTCGGCTCCTACGTGGAGGCCGTCCGGGCGGCGGTCGAGAAGGAAGTGAAGCTGCCGTCGGGCGTCTTCATCAGCTGGGGCGGGCAGTATGAGAATCTCCAAGCGGCCTCGAAACGCCTGTCCATCGTCATTCCGGCGGTGTTCCTTCTAATCTTCGGCATATTGTTCATGGGGCTGCGCAGCGTCACGTCGGCGCTGGCGGTCTATTCGGCGGTGCCGCTGGGTCTCGCCGGCGGCGTGTTCGGACTGTTCCTGTGGGGACTGCCCTTCTCGATCTCGGCCGCCGTCGGCTTCATCGTGCTGTCGGGCGTCACGGTGCTCAACGGCCTGGTCGTGATGACCAGCATCCGGCAGGGGTTAGATCAGGGACTTGCCGTGTCCGAGGCGATCCGCACCGGGATGATGGAGCGCGTGCGCGCCGTCTTGATGACCGGCGTGGTTCCGACCATCGGTTTCGTGCCGATGGCGCTCGCGACCGGCCGCGGCGCGGAGGTGCAGAAGCCGCTTGCGATCGTTGTTATCGCCGGACTGATCGTGGCGACATTGCTGACCCTCTTCGTGCTGCCGGCGATCAGCAAGTTGTTACTTCACCGCTCCCGGGAAGTGCACGTGAAGGGTGAATATGCCGGGGAAGATGTGTTTGGCCGTGAGCCTACCCCCGCCAAGTAGAAAGGAACCCGCGATATGATCGATCGCCGAACCATGATCGGAATCTCGCTCGCTGCGATCCCAGCAATTGCATGCTCGCGTCCTGCCAAGGCAGCCGAGGTCAATGTTTACAAATCGCCTTATTGTGGTTGCTGCGGGGCGTGGGTCGACAATTTGCGGATGAGCGGCCTCAATGTCGTGGTTCATGAGATGGAAGATGTGACTCCGATTGCTAACAAGGCTGGCGTGCCGGCCAATGCTCGATCGTGCCACACCGCCATTGTTGAGGGCTATTTCATCGAGGGCCACGTCCCGGCGTCCGATGTTCGCAAGCTGCTGCGCGAACGGCCCAAGGCGCGCGGGATCGCCGTTCCCGGCATGCCGGTCGGTTCGCCAGGGATGGAGCAGGGCACTCGCAAGGACGCCTTCGATACGCTGATCATCGGCCGCGATGGGTCTGCTGGAGTGTTCGTCCGGCATAGCCAGACCGCGAGCCGCTAGACCAGCACAAGGAAACAGCAGATGGCCCACGATCACGCCTCCCATGCCCATAATCATGCAGCTGGTGCGAACAGTCGGATGCTGGCGATCGCGCTTGGCTTGACGACGGCATTTCTCATTGCCGAGCTGATCGGCTCGTTCGTATTCAACAGCCTCGCGCTGCTCTCGGACGCCGCGCATATGTTCACCGACAGCGCGGCGCTCGCGATTGCGCTTGCGGCGGTAAAGATTGGTCAGAGACCCGCCGACGATGCCCGGACCTTCGGATATCGCCGCTTCGAAATCCTCGCCGCCGCGTTCAATGCGCTGCTTCTGGTCGCCGTCGCATGCTACGTGCTTTGGGAGGGTGTGCAACGCTTCTTTGAGCCGGTCGAGGTTCAGTCAACGGGGATGTTGATCGTCGCCGCGATCGGCCTCGTGGTGAACATCATCGCCATCAGGCTGCTGTCGGCGGGCAAGGACCAGAGCCTCAACATCAAAGGCGCTTATCTCGAAGTTTGGGCCGACCTGCTCGGCTCTGTGGGAGTGATCATCGGAGCCTTGGTCATCATGCTGGCGGGCTGGCAATGGGTCGATCCGCTCGTCGCCATCGGCATCGGTCTATGGGTGCTTCCCCGCACCTGGATCCTGCTCAAGGACACGACACAGATTCTGCTGGAGGGCGTTCCAAGGGGCATCGACCTCGCCGCCCTGCGCGCTTCGATAGCTGCCACACCGGGAGTGGGCGGCGTTCACGACCTCCACGTCTGGTCAATGGCGAGCAACGACCACAGCCTGTCCGCGCATGTGGAGCTTTCCGACGGAGCCGATTTCGAGACCGTGCGCGCTAGCGTTTCCGGGATGCTGCACGAGCAATATGAAATCCAGCACGCGACCATCCAGGTGGAGCGTGAGCCTTGCGATGATGTGGATGGCCTACACCCATGAGCAGTGGTCCGCACGTCCCTAACCGGTGGGGCGAGGGACCACCGGACACTCGAAGCGAAGGAAGCATGTATCAGTTCGTTCGCGATCGCCTTCGATCGAAAGGCGGCCGATGCCACCGGAACGAAGTGCTGGCTGCAATGGAAGCCGAACCCATGATCGCGAAGCGACTTTCACAAAGTCGGCGTTTCGCCGCGCTCCTGACCAACATGCGGCACAGCCGCGAAATCACCTTCGAAGGTGACGAAGTCATTGCCACGCCTCGAGCCCTGCGACGTAACTGGGCACCGCGGGAAGTCTCCTCTTGATCGCCCGCCGCCAGGCCGGCGATCAAGGATTTCTCGCGGCCAGATTCGCGGTGAAAATGCAGGTTGCTTATCCGCAGGACAGCCTTAGTCTTTGAGTTGCGTCGCATGGGTGCGACGTCGAGGCGTGAGAACCTCGTTTGGGGTTGTCGGACCCGCCATCCTTTCGGCCGGGTGGCCGATGCGTATGTCCAAGCCGTTCGCGGCCAAAGGCATCGGCGCATGTCTCAAGTCGTCGCATTCGGTCAGCGTCGCGCGCTGGTAGTCTGGCAGCGCATCATACTGCCCGATGGGAGCTCGCTTACCCTCGACAACGTGCCTGCCACGGATCCGTCGGGCTTTGCGGGACTCGCCGACGAGGTTGACTTCCATACCTGGTCGCTGCTCAAGGGCGTTGTCCTTTCCACCGTGCTTGGCGTCGGCTCGAACCTTACATTCTCGGGCGAGAGCGATCTCGTTCAAGCGATCCGAGAATCTACCCAGCAGAACGCATCGCGTGCAGGCGACCAGCTGACATCACGCAATCTGCAGGTCCAGCCGACCATCACGATCAGGCCCGGAGCTCCGGTCAGGCTGATCGTCCACCGCGACCTCGTTCTCGCGCCGTGGCTGGGTCAGAAGAAGTAGCATGACAGATCTTAAGCTCGCCAAGATCCCCGATCGCACGCCGATCAAGCTGACCATCGCGCTTCCACCGGACCTGAACCAGGCGCTCACCGACTACACGGAACTCTACCGCGAAACCTACGGGCAGTCAGAACAGGTCTCCGAACTCATTCCCTATATGCTTCGCGCCTTTCTCGACAGCGATCGGGGCTTCCTGAAGGCTCGGCAGGCAAATCGTGGGCGCTAGAGCAATGACAATCCCCAACGACTTGGGCGCAGATGCATCGGCCGACACGGATCGTGCTGGCGACTCCCCGATTTGCCTCAGGGTCTCTCGCGCAATGGCGATGCTCGATATCGGCAAGACGAAACTCTACGAACTCGTCGGCACCGGCGATCTGGAAGCGATCCGGATTGGAAGGCGGACGCTGATTCTGCGGTCGAGCATCGAAGCGCTGATCGATCGCTTGCGCGAGCGGGCTAGGAACGGGCGGCGTAACGGCTGACGCAGTCGGCCCGACCGCGGCGAGCGTAACCGGGCGAAAGTCGACTTGCGGTTAGCCACGTACCGCGACGGCCGTCGCCTTGGAACGCAGCGTGCTGCCTGCAGGCGAGCAACCGGCTCAGCAGATGGGCGGGACGGTCGTCAACGGCGAGGTCCTGAGGAAGCGTTCGTAGCCGAGTTGGCCTGCGACGGGATCCGGATAGGGAACCTCTCCGGGCAGCGTCTCGACGACCAGGCAGCTGAGTGGCGCGTCGGGGCCGAGCGTCAGCAATGCGAGGCTGGCGGCGATTTCGGCGCTCGACCAGTCCGCCTTGCCGTCGGCGCCTGCCTTGGCGGCGTCTAGGCCGAGGCTGCGGTTCGGCCTGCCGCGCGGGCGCTTCTGACGCCGAGGCGGATTCAAGCGGCGCGTGCCAAGGAGGATGTTGCGCCGGTCGGCATCATCCGCCTGGTGGACGCGGGCATATAGAAGCGCCCACAAATCGGTGACCGGCGGCGTTGGCCGCAGCGAGCGGCCGTCGCGAACCGGCTCGGCAAAGGCGGCACTCACGGTGAGCCGGCTCTTGGTTCGGGTGACCGCGCAGGCGAGCGGCGGCGGCGCATGCTGAATCCCGGCCACGCGGAGCGCCCGGCCCGGAAAGCCCTGCGCGGTGCTCCAGATGCCGAAATGGCCGAT
The DNA here is from genome assembly GCA_040390365.1 of Pseudomonadota bacterium. Lineage (GTDB taxonomy): Bacteria > Pseudomonadota > Alphaproteobacteria > Sphingomonadales > Sphingomonadaceae > Sphingomicrobium. Next base: position 124,580 of record JAZJYM010000002.1, read on the forward strand.
CCGGAATTCATAGGTGAAGAAGCCGAACAGTTCGGGTGTGTCGGGCGTGAGGCCGGGGGGGAGCGGCAAGAGGAAATGGATCGGGCTTGAAGTCGGCAACAGCAATTGCATGCTCCCCTGACCGGCGCGGTCGTCGCCCTGGCCGGGCACGATCCGACGAATCGGCTCGGGGTCGATGGGCAGCGGCAGGTCCTGAATGTCCGCGACGTCCTGCACATCGTCGGTCAGCACTGGATCGGGCGCGCTCGCCAGAACGCGCGCATAATGGCGGTCCTCGGGATCGTCGGGCGGCCGGTCGAATTCGAGCCAGACAGCCTTCTGCCGCTCCTCGGTGGCGGCATAGGCAGGATCGCGGCGATAGGGAGAGAGAGCGATCCCGGCGGAGACGAGCTTGGGGACCTGCGCCGGCGGCGTCGTAACCGGGAGAAGGATCGAGGCCTCGAGCGGCGCATCCTCCTGGACTGGGGCAGTACGGAAGACGGGTGTGATTTTGTATTCTAGCTCGAGCGGGCGCGGATGGGCGCCAGCGGCCGGCTTGGGATCGATGGCGTCGAGGAATAGGAGCGTCGAGCTGTCGCGCTCGGCATCGCCTTCCGCCTCGTGGCCGGCGCTCGTGCTGCCGGCAACGCGACCGACCTCCAGGCCATCCCGCTCGATGCGAAGATGATCGAGTCCGTCCCAGCTCCAGTCGCGGTGCAGCTCAAGGACGACCGCAACCAGCCAGAGGCGCGTCATCTCATTGGCGGTGGCGAAGGTGAGGCTGGCGCTGTCGGGGCCAACGACATGGCGCAGCAATGCGCTGGCGCCGATAATCAGCCGTCGGCCGGAACGTGCGCGCAGGGTGGCGCCGCTGCGGTCGAGGTCGAGCGCGGCGGCCAGACGTCCGAGCGGGTCGTCGCCGAGGAGGGCGCCGAGGCCCGCGGCTTTCTGCGCGGCTACGAGCGCCGGGGAAGCGGGCTCGGCGGGCTGGAGGAAGAAGGCCTCGATCAGTGAGCCGCCGCCCTGCGCCAGCAGATCGCGTTCGTCGCGAGCGGGCGCGCGCATCACCACCATGCGCGTCTCGCCACGGCGGACATCCTCGCCGGCATAATAATCGGCCTTGGCGGCGGCGAGCGGCGTCAACTGGAGGCGAACGTTGCGCGACGTGGGCAATGCAAGCGGGCCGCCCGGAGTTGCGGGAAGGTCGCGCGCATCGGGGATGTCGGTCCATTCGAAGTCGAGCGTCACTGGCCCGTCGGCAGGATAGGCGCGCGTGACGGTGTAAAGCGGCCGATAGCGGTTTGCGACTCCCGGTTCGAGAGTGGCGACCTCAACGACGATCTCGAGCTGGTCGACATCGGGATCGGGCAGTCCGGGCGCACGGTCGGCAAGCTTGGCGGCGGCGATGTCGGCCAGGAGATCAGCTTCAAGGCCCCCGGCCATCAGGCAGGAGGGGAAGCCGAGCAGTGGCCGGGATACTTCGAGGCTCGTCGGCGGATCGGTATCGTCGGGGTCGAGCGGCAGCTTTGGAACCGTCGCGACGCCGGTCGGGCGGACGTGCCGGCGGAAGTCGATGGTCGCCACCGGCTGCGGGTCGCCATTGCGACGTTCATCGTCCACCGTCGGGCCACCGCCGGTCAGATCGGTGAAGCGGACCCGGAACTCATAGCTGCGCCCGTAGCGGAGCGACGTCTCCGGGGTCAGCCCCTCGACCACCCCGATCGTGGGAATCAGGCCGCGTAGCTGCGCCGTGAGCGCGTCGATCCCGATCAGTGAACGACCCGTCCAGGCGGTCATGTAACTCGGCAGCCAGCTACGCCCGGCCAGATCGCCCATCAGTCGGTTCGGCGCGACCTCGACCCGCCAGTCGACTTCGGCGTCACCAAGGACGCTGCCGCCGAGCTGGACTGCCGTACTCGCGCGGACCAGCGAGTCCCATTCGGCGGTGCCGGCTTCGCGCACGTCTATGCGGTAGCCCATCACGCCCATCGGGGCGTCGGCCGCGCTGGCTGAACTATCGACCTGGCGATTGAACCAGGTCACGATCTGCTCGTCGTCCCAGCCGAGCTGGACGCCGCGGTCCTCGGCTGGCCGGTCGCCCTCGTCGTCGGCGATCGGGTCGGCCTGGGGCGGCTGGCGCCCGTAGACGGCCTTGGCGAAGCCGTCGTCATATTCGATCGACTCGCGGAACAGATCGTCCCAGGCGACACCGGGCGGGGGCGTGGAGGCGACGGGGAAAAGCACGGGCGTGAAGAGCGAGCGCGGCTCGGTGAGCGGCGGAATCCGCGCGGCATAGAAGCGCATGGCGCCGGGCGTGCCGGACAGGCCGCTCCACGGGCTTCCCGACTTCAGCGCCACATACAGCCAGCCGCCGTCCGCGACGATGTCGGCGGGCGGCGCGACGGTGAAGGGGCGGACAAGGCCGATCGCCTCGGCCAGCAGCGGCTGACGCAGTGCCTGGGCAAGAACCTTGCCCCACGACATGACCGGCGGCTCGACCTTGACCGAGGTGCCCGGCGGGATCGGCGCATTTATCGCGCAGCGATAGCTGTCGTCGGTCAGTAAGAACGGATTGTCGCCGCCATATCCGGTCGCCTGGCGATAGGCCGGCGGGGCGTATTTGACGATGCGTGGCGCACCGATGCGCCCGTCGATGGGGCCGACGCTGGTGTCGATCGAGAATTGCGCATTGAGGGCTGCGCAGATGGCGGCGGAGTCGGCAGGCACCGGCGAGGGCTGGTCGAGTATCGTCGCCGCGGCGCCGAAGGTGGGCAACTGCGAAAGGTCGGCGATGAAGCGCAGCTCGAACTCGAAGTCGGTCGCGACATAGGGCGTGAGGCCGGCGGCGGGCGGCGCGGTCGGATCGGTCTGCGGCGCGACCAGCAGGCGCAGCGACAAATCGGCTCCGTCATAGCCTTGCAGGAAGGGGAAGAGGATCAGGCGAATCGGCAGCGACATGAGTGGCTCCTGGTCCGGGTGCGGTCAGATGACATCGGGGGCGTCACTTTCGAGCAACGGGCCGCGAATGACCTCGACCTTCTTGGTCTCCACTTCGAGCGAGATGCTGAAGACGAGGAAGATGGACACTTCGATGGCGAAGACGAGCTTGGCGATCTGGAAGACGGTCTCGTCCGGCAGGTCCTTCTGGACGATGAGTCGCGCAAGCGCCCCTTCGAGCGAGAGCTCGATCGCGACAATGGGCGGGAGCTCGGCTGAGAGCTTGACGATGAAGCCGACGCCGTAACCCAGCACCGTATCGCCGAATACGGCGAAGAAGGTGATTGCGAACAGGCCCTCAAGCTCGAATGGCCCAGCCTCGAGGCTGTAGGCAATGCCGACACCGATGAGAAAGCCATAGGTGGTTCCGCTCTCGGTCGACAGCTGCAATTTGAACTTGATGATCGCGACGACATAGAGGCCGGGCACGGACTTGATCGCGAACATCGGCGAGCCATGGAGCTCCATGGTCGCCGAGTCGGCCGAGGGCGCGACGGCGAGTTCTATCGTGATCCCGGTGTCGGCGAATTTGATGGTCGGGATCGGCTCGCCCGGGATGACCTCGAAGTCCTCGCCGGATGCATCGACGAAGGGGATGGTGAGCCCGACGCTGAGCGACCATTCGTTGGTCATGCGCACATCTGGACGCGCCGGGATGCCGAGGTCCTCGAGGATCGTCAGCAAATCCTGGACGATGTCGAACGGGCCGCCGATCTTGAGCTTGGGATCGGCGAAGCTCGTCGCACGGCCGGCTTCGGCGTCTACATCTGCGGCCATGGACATGAGGTCGCCCATCGCCGTGTGCGCCATGATCTTGACCGCATTCTGCAGCCGGAAGCGCCAGGGCACCGGATTGGCGGTGTCGAGCGTGTAGGTGACGGTGGCGCCGGCATAGTCGAGGTCGCTGCGCACCGTGCCGGCGGTACGGATCGTCCGTCGTGGCACGCCTGCCGGGAAGGTGCCCGGCGCGTCGAGCCGCCAGGTGCCGTCGGCACGGGCCTCCAGCGCGAAGGCGGCGGTAGGAAAGGGGATTGCGTCCGCCTGGCGCGGGAAGGGGCCGGTGGCCGTGGCGAGGATCAGCGGATCGGCGATCACTGGCCGCTCGGTCGAGACGATCCGGTGAGGAGACGCCGGCTCGATGCGCGGGCGCCGGAAGAAGGCACGCTGCGTTCCCATCGAATGGAGGATGCCATAGTCGCGTGCCGGTGCGGCCTCGTCGAACATGTCCTCGGGATCGGCAAAACGATACGGAGCGCCGGTCGGCATTCCTGCCGCGCCCTGCCGAATGATCGGCAGTCCGCGATCGGTGGCGACGGCTGCCGGGGCATCGGCCGGATCCTCGGCCTCAAGGATCGACCAGTCGCCGCCGCCGGGGAAAGCGAGGCTGCCCCAGGCGGCCATCGCGAATTCGGGGCCAGCAACGCCGGCGCCGACCCGGTGCAGCCTCATCCGTTGTCGCCCTCCGCCGACGGCAATGCTGGCGTCGATCGGGCCGCCCATCGGTCCGACCGTCTCGATGAGCGCGGCATAGACGGCGGGCGTCAGATCTGGAATCGACAGCTTGACATATCCCAGCTGCCGGCGCGCGGGCACCGGCGCGGCGGCGCCATCAAGGACCAGGTCCGTGTCGAAATAGACCGCGACGAAATCCATGCCGCCGGCTGAAAAGGCGGTGCCCGTCTCGCGGATGTTCATGACGCGAGTTGCCCGTTGGACCACGCCCGGATGCGTGACGATGCCGCTTCCCGGCGAAGCGCGATAGAGGCCATCCCGGACCGCTACCCATCCGCTGTCTTCGCGAGTGAAGACGGCATTGCCTTTCCGCTCCAGCGTGATCGTGCGCACGACCGGCACGAAATATGGGAGGAGAATGCTCTTGACCTGGACGACCTCATGGGCAGCGCGGCCGTTGAGGACCTGGAATTCGGCCTTGGAGACGCCCGTTTGGGGATCGTCCGGATCGGCCCAGGCGCTAAACAGGGTTTCGCCATGGCCAGACAGGTCGATTCGCGTGACCGGCACCAACGCGGTGGGCTGGCCGGCCCCGAGATAGCCGTTGAAGATGGTCGTGACGGAGTTGCCGAGGATGCTGGTCGCCGGGTCGCCGTTCGTCGGGATGGCGACGGGGAGCTGCGCTGTGAATCCGGGGAGCGCCGGAGTCTCGCCGGGCGGAAGCGCCGGATCGTCCGCTTCGAGGCGCAACTGATGCGCACCCTCCAGGTCGGCGGTGGAAGGCCGCACTTCGCCGACCCGTGCGCCGCGGCCGGCCGGCGATGAAGCGATAAGTCGCGCCTCGGCGACCATGCCGAAGGGAAGCGTGAAGCGAGCCCGTGAGGGCTGCGGATTGTCTCGGGTGAAATTGTCGAGGATCGTCTTATAGGCCGCGAGCGGGCTGATCGGCACGAGCTCAACGCTGGGCACGTCGATCGTGGTCGGTACGCCGCTATTGGCAAACCGCACCTCGTCGGGGAAAGGCTCGGGTCCCGGCAGTGCGCGCACCGGTTCCCATTGCACAGCTGGCAGCGTCAGCAGCACCAGGAAGCGGCCATCGACAGAGAGATCGAGCCCCTGCACTTGGGCCGGCCTCACAGGATGCTGGGCCAGGCTCTCACGATCCTCACGGCGGGGCGGGCGTAGCGCCACGCCGAAGCGGCTGACGTTGGTGGAGACGTCGAGCAGGACGATCTTGGGCTGCGTCTCGAAATCGAAAATGTCGCCGAAGGCCGGGCGCCCGCCGACCATCCTGTCGGACGCGAGGGCGGACGCGACCTGCTGCGCCGATCCGAACGTGGGACCCTCGCTTGGAGGATTGATCGCTGCGCCCGGAGGCAGGACGAAGCCCAGCGCCTCGATCCCAGGGCCGAAGCGGAAGGTGCTGAGCAGATATCCTTGGCTGGCGGCGCCAAAACGCGATCCCAGCCCCGAATTTGCGGCGTAGGGATCGGGCAGCGATGGCAGCAGACCGCCGAGACCATAGACGGTGAAGGCCAGCCCCTCGGCAATCGTATCGCCGTCCAGTCGGCCGGTTAGGAAGACGGCGCGCGGCCGCGTCGCGCGCAGCACGGCGTTGGTGAGGGCAAAAGCGACGGGTCGTTCGTGCGGCAGCACCGCCGTGAGCCCGATCACGATCAGGCTGCGCTCGCCGGCCGGCGTACTGGCGATCAGGACCAACGCCGCCGGCAAGCGCGCGCTGACCCGGTTGCCGGCCACATCCACCGGCTTGGGGAGGCGAACGTCCACTGCCGCCGAAAGGGCGACCGACTCTCCACCATCGGTGCCGGTCAGATAATGGACGGCGGTCTTGTCGAGCATCGCATAGGCAAGAGTCGTCGGCTCGGACAGGTGCGCCAGATGCGGACGCACCACGGTGCCAATGGCGCGGGCGGCGCGCCCGGTGAAAGCGAGGCGCGATTCGTCCAGCAACAGCAGCGCCGGGCCGAGATCGACCGAACGCGGCTCGCCCTGCCAGGTGGCGGCGAGGCCGAGATCCATCTCCAGCATCAGCGCGCCGACGCCGCTCGCCTCCCCGAGATCGGCCGGAGCTATGACGGCCGCCGGCAGCGCTAAGCCCGCTGCCGAGATGGCGGCCTCGCCGGACGGCACGAGCAGCGTCGAAACAACCTTCTCGATGGCGAAAGAGGGCCGATTGGGCTTCATCGGTAGCACCAGCCGGTTGAGGTCATCGCGGTATTGCGCGGCGCCGTCCATGGGGGCGAGCGCCACCTTGGCTCCCCAGGCAGTGAGCTTCGCGCCGCCGCGCACCGCGATCGCGCCGCCGGCGGGCCGGATCGAGATGTCGAGGCCCTTGGGCGGGCGGCAACTCGTCGCGGCGAACTCGCTGCCAGTCGCGGGGGCCTCGGGCACGGGCGGGTCGAACTCGAGCGTCAGGTCTATCGACACCGAGGGCGGTACGACCACCTCGTCATTCCCGAGAGCGATGTCGGCGGAGAAGCGCAGACTACCCTTGGAGATGCGCAACCCCGAATAGACATTTGCCGGCGCCGTGGTGAAGAGGCCGGTCGCGAACCAGAGACTGCCGGCGGTGATGTCGAGCGATTGCCCGGCACGCAGCGTGGTGGCGCGGATCGCCCGCCCTGCCTGGACGATGGGCAGGGTCAGGAAGGGCGGCCCACCGGCGCTGCGGACGAAACGAAGCTGCCGAACGCGGCGAAAGATGTCGATCCAGATGTTGCGGCCGAGCCGGTCGGCGATCGGCCCGATGCGCCGCTCGGCCGCAAGGCCCGTGCTCCACGCCGGCGCGGCGCCTTCGAGACGAGTGGTGAGGAAAGGGAGCCGGCGCAACGCCACCAGTGCATCGCCGACCCGCAGGGGCGTCGCGCGCGATTCGGCCGCGGCGCCGGTTAGCCGGAGAGCGGCGGAAAGCTCCTGAAGCGTCGCGCGCGTCTGGTCGTCGCTGTCCGTCTCCAAATCACCGATCAGCTCGCCCGAAACAGAATCAAACATAGATTCGACCGACGCGGTCTCAAAGTACCGCGTCACCTCGGCCGGATCACGAAGAGGTGCGTCGGATACCCCCAATCCGAGAGTGTGAACCACGCCTGGTGCAATCTCAGAAGCCATTTCGGACGCTTCTCCGAAGACTAGTCGAGCTAGAGGTACAATAATGGCCAAGTATCATGGGGTGATACCTTAGGTATTTTGCCGCGCACTTTGCTGTCGATGCCATCAATTTCTTACAGATTTAATCCGCTCCGAATCTTTGTGAGAAAGATCAGATTGAGCAGTCTCAAATAACAACGTCATACACCCGAGTCACCTTCAGACGCGGATAAGCACTGCGCTAAGAATTAGATTGATAGCCAATGAGCTCGACCGTTTAGAGTCGGCTTCCTTTTCTCGCATCGATTTAGCGACTCGGCGCTTTTAAGATCATTGATTTAGGTCAACGAGTCAAGCGGAAGGTTGAAGTCGTTTTAGCGCGAGCGGCAGTACCGATTTCGGTTAGCTATTAGATATTTGAGTCTGCTTGCTTGTCGCAGTAGTCCTGCCCTAGCCCGCGCAGAACTTCGACCACGCTGCCATGAGTGCGCGGCGCTTATCGGGCGCTCGCCCACGCCGGTAGGCACGCTCAGCCTTGGATTTGATGGTGTGCGCCAATGCCATCTCAATATCTTCCCGTGCGAAACTCGTCGCCTCGTCCGCCCAATCGCGGAAGGTCGACCGGAAGCCGTGCACGGTGATACTGTCGCGACCCATGCGACGGAGCAGCATGCTCATCGACATATTTGACAGACGAGCACTTTCACCGTTTCGAAAAACCAAGCCGCTGAGATCGGTTTTCTTTGGACAGACAGCTTCAAGCGCTGCGATCGCACCGCAACTCAAGGGGATCTGATGCGGCTGTCCCGCCTTCATGCGAACCGCGGGAATTGACCAGATCTTCGTCTCGAAATCGATCTCGTCCCAGGTCGCTCCCAGTGCCTCGCCAGTGCGAGCGGCCGTCAGAATGGTAAACTCCAGCGCTCGTGCCGCAGTTGCGGATCGGCCAGCGAGTTCGCTCATGAAGCCTGCGACGTCCGCGAATGAAAGTGCGGCGTGGTGATCCTTGTCGATCTTGGATCGCCGGGGCAGAAGCAGTTCGAGATGGCCCCGCCAGCGGGCCGGATTCTCGCCTGAACGAAAGCGCTTGGCCTTGGCCGCATCCAGGACGCGTTCGATTCGTCCTCGTACTCGTGACGCCGTCTCCGGCAGCTTGGTCCAGATTGGCTTCAGGACCTCGACGATGTCATCCGTATCGATCGCAGCCAGTGGCTTCGATCTCAGCGAAGCAGCATGCGTGGCGAGCGTCGAGCGCCATTGTTTCCTGTGTTTCTCGTTCCGAAAGCCTGACTCGATGTCGTCGATCAACGCTTCCGCAAACTCGCCAAACGTTTGCGGCATGACAGCCGGCTGAGCCGCAGCCGAACGTTCCAGGACAGGATCCCGTCCATCCATGAATGCCGCGCGCATTTCGGCCGCCTTCTGACGCGCCTGCGCGAGCGTTACGTCATGAACGGACCCAAGGCCGAGTTCGCGCCGCTTCCCGTCGGTCATGCATATAAAAAACCAGGACCGCGATCCGGCCTTCCTCACCCGCAGGTAAAGGCCTCCACCGTCTGAATAGACGCCGGGCTTGGTCAGAATCGCCAGCTGACGGACATTGATCCGACCCCGCGTGTGCATTCGCCACAACCTCCGAAAAGCAGAATGCGCTCCCCGCCCAGGCAGTCCAGCCATAAAAATAGCCATAAAAATGGCAGCGGTTCGTGGCAAACGAGCACGGTCGACGGCGGCCTAAATTTTGATGCTTCAAGCGTAATAAACGCCTGTTTTTCGGGAATTCTTGGAGCCGCGATTGGTCGCTATGGTTCGCTAAAAATCGCGGCTGGCGGAGACGGAGGGATTCGAACCCTCGGTAGGAGTAATCCCCCTACGGCGGTTTAGCAAACCGCTGGTTTCAGCCACTCACCCACATCTCCGGAGCCTTGCACGCGGGCCCAGAAGGGGCCAGCGGCGAGCAGCGAAGGCGCGCTATAGAGGCGGTCAGGCCAAGCTTCAACCGCTTGCGATCAAGCTTCCGCCTAGACCTTGAGCGCCGCCGCCATTTCCGCCTCGCGCTTGAGGTTGCGGGCGAGCTGGGCGTGGCCGGCGAGATAGGGCGGGGGAACGTGGATGTCGCGGTAATCGAGCGCCGCCGCAGCGCGCAGAGTCCAGAACGGATCGATCAGATGGGGGCGGGCGAGCGCGACCAGATCGGCGCGCCCGGCGGCGAGGATCGAATTGGCATGGTCGGGTTCGAAGATATTGCCGACGGCCATGGTCGCAAGCTTGGCCTCGTTGCGGATCTGGTCGCTGAACGGGGTCTGGAACATGCGCCCGTAAACCGGCTTGGCCTCGGCCCAGGTCTGGCCCGCGGAGACATCGATCAGGTCCGCCCCGGCGCGGGCGAACGCTTCGCCGATGAGCACCGCTTCGGCCGGGGTCACGCCCTCGTCGCCGGCCCAGTCATTGGCCGAGATCCGGACCGACATCGGCTTGTCCCTGGGCCAGGCGGCGCGCATCGCGGCGAACACCTCGAGCGGGAAGCGCAGTCGATTTTCAAGGCCGCCGCCATAATCGTCGTCGCGCTGGTTCTGAAGCGGGGTGAGGAATCCCGACAGCAAATAGCCGTGGGCGGCGTGAAGCTCGACCATGTCGAAGCCGGCCTGCTCCGCCCGCAGCGTCGCGGCGACGAATGCGTCGCGGACCTGGTCCATGTCGGCGCGGGTCATCGGGGTCGGCGCCTGGTTGACCGGCGACCAGGCGACGTCGCTCGCCGCCATCAACCGCCAATTGCCCTCATCCAGCGGGACGTCATAGCCTTCCCAGCCGACCTTGGTCGAACCCTTGGCGCCCGAATGACCGAGCTGAAGGCAGACCTTCGCCTTGCTGTGGTTGTGGGCGAAATCGACGATCCTGGCCCATGCCGCGACCTGGTCGTCCGACCACAGGCCCGGGCAGCCCGGAGTGATCCGGCCTTCGGGCGATACGCAGGTCATTTCGGTGAACAGCATCCCCGCACCGCCCAGCGCGCGCTCGCCGTAATGGACCAGGTGAAAGTCGCCCGGCGTCCCATCGACTGCGGAATAAATCGCCATCGGCGAGACGACGATGCGGTTGGCCAGCTTCATCTCCCGCAGCCGGAATGGAGCGAACATCGGCGCCGCGCTGCGGTCTGGCTCACCGGCCTTGGCCCAGAACCAGCGCTCGACCCCCTCAAGCCACTCACGGTCGCGCAACCGCAGGTTTTCGTGGCTGATGCGCTGGCTTCGGGTGAGCAATGAGTAAGCGAATTGCAGCGGTTCGAACCCGAGGTAGCGGTCGAGGGTCTCGAACCATTCGGTCGAGTTGCGCGCGCTGTTCTGGAGCTTGAGCACTTCGAGGCTGCGTTCCGCCTGATATTCGAACAACGCGGCTTCGAGTTCGAGACCGGGCCGGTTGAGCAATTGCGCCAGCTTGATCGAATCCTCGAGCGCCAGCTTGGTCCCCGAGCCAATCGAGAAATGCGCGGTATGGGCGGCATCGCCAAGCAGGATGACATTGCCGCTCGCCCAATTGTCGCACTTGATCCGGCGAAAGTTGAGCCACGCCGCGGAACCGCGCAAATGCGCCGCATTGCTGAGCAGATGGTGACCGTCGAGATATTTGGCGAATAGCCGTTCGCACAGGGCAATCGCCTCAGCCTGGTCCATGTCCTCGAAGCCCAAGCCGCGCCACGTGCTTTCCGAACATTCGACGATGAAGGTCGAGCAATCGGGCGCGAAGCGATAGGCATGGGCCCAGATCCAGCCGTGCTCGGTCTGTTCGAAAGCGAAGGTGAAGGCGTCGAACACCTTCGAAGTGCCGAGCCACACGAAGCGGTTGGCACGGATATCGATATCGACCCCGAAGGCCTCGGCCTGGGCATCGCGGAAGCGAGAATTGATGCCGTCGGACGCAATCACCAGATCAAAATCGTTCCAGCGCGGGTCGGCCGGGTCGCACTCGCTGTCGAAGTGAAGCTTGGCGCCAAGCTCGATCGCGCGCGCAGTGAGGATTTCGAGCAGGCGCTTGCGGCCAATGCCGATGAAGCCATGGCCCGACGAGGTGATCGTCTGCCCATGGACATGGACGTCGATATCGTCCCAATGCGCGAATTCGGAGGCGATGGTCGTGGCCGAGACGGGGTCGTTGGCCATGAGGTTGTCGAGCGTCTGGTCGGAAAACACGACTCCCCAGCCGAAGGTAATTCCGGCGGCATTGCGTTCGAAGATGTCGATCTGGTGGGCGGGGTCGCGAAGCTTCATCGAAATGGCGAAATTGAGTCCCGCGGGACCGCCGCCGACGCAAGCGATCTTCATGACCGCGAATCGACCGCGCGAATGAAGGCGCCGAGAATAATGTTGAAGGCTTGCGGCGCTTCCAGGTTGGACAAATGGCCAGCGCCTTCAATATCCTCGTAACGCGCGCCGGGGATGATCGCGGCCAGCGCCTGCGACAGTGCCGGCGGGGTGATTCGGTCGAGCGTTCCGCACAGGACCAATGTGGGGCAGCGAATGTCGTGCGCTCGGTCTTCCTGCGCTGCGAGCCACACCGCTTCGGCGCCGATCCGGTAGGCTGCGGGGTCGATCCGCGCCATGGTTTCGATCACTTCGCTGCGCACCGCGGGATCGGCCGGCTGGGCGATGAGCAGGTCGACCCGCGATTCGGCCAGGATCCGCATCGGGCCCGCTTCGCTGGCAGCAATCGAGCGATCATATATTGCCTGGCCGTCGGGGTGGGAGGCGAAGCTGTCGGCGAGGGTCAGCGAGGCGCAGCGATCGGGCGCTGCATTCACCATCGCAAGCGCAACCACACCCCCCAGCGACAGGCCGCAAACATGCGCTTGGGCGATGTCGAGCGAGTCCATCGCGCCGAGGATCGCGGCCGCAAAATCGTCGCGACTTGTGCCATCGGCGGCGGGATCGCTGTCGCCATAGCCCGGGTAATCGAAGGCGATCGTCCGCCGCTCGCCGGAAAAATGGTCGAGCTGCGGGTGCCACACGCTCTTGTCCGAACCGACGCCATGAAGAAGGACCAGCGGCATTCGCTCGCTGCCGCCCTTCTGTTGGAATCCAACCCCCACATTCGTTGCTGTCTTCACGCTCGGCATGCTGCCATCTTGGCACTGCACCCGTTCGCGCGCTAGCCTTGGCGCCGATGACCCGAATGACCCTCAATGATGAGCCGATCCACTACAAGCTCGACCCCGCCACGCCATTGCTGTGGGCGCTGCGCGACGCGTCCAACCTGACCGGCACCAAATATGGCTGCGACAGCAAGGATTGCGGCGCCTGCACGGTGATCGTCGATGGTCGTGCGGTGGCCAGTTGCGCGGTCAGCATCGGCGAACTGGAGGGCGCTCGCGTAACCACCATCGAGGGATTGTCGGCCAGCGGCGCCCATCCGGTCCAGCAGGCGTGGCTGGCGGAACAAGTGACGATGTGCGGTGCGTGCGAACCGGGGTTCATCATGGCCATCGCCGCCTTGCTCGATTCCAATCCCAGCCCCGACGCGGAAGCGATTGCGGCGCTGCCCAACATTTGCCGGTGCGGCGCCTATGTCCGAATTCGCCGCGCCATTGCCCGCGCCGCTCACTCGTCTTCCGCGCCGCAAGGCATTGACCCGGCTCGGAAAGCTGAACGGACGGACACGAAACGGTTAAGCCTCGGCTCATCTGAAGGAGCGCAGGAATCGCCGCGATAAATGAAAGGCAATGCGATGCGTAAGATTCTTATATCCATGTTGTTGGCGAGCGCTGTCGCGAGTCCGGCTTTGGCCGCGCCGCTCGACGCCGCCCAACGCCAGGCGGCGCGAGAGCAAGCCCGAAGCGACCGTCAATCGACCCGTGAGGATCGCCAGTCGACCCGCGAGGAACGGCAGACGACTCGCGAGGAACGGACCACTGACCGGGCCGCCAAGCCGACTCAATTGCGCGACCAGCGCGCCCCGCTTGCACAGGTGCCGGCGAACACTGTGCGTGGCGCGCAGCGTGCGCCGATGGCGCAGTCGCCAGCGGCCCTTCAACGCGATGCCCGGCAACGTGCCACGGAGCGCCAGACGGATGCTTCGACCCGCGCCGCGCAACGCACTGAGCGCACCGACCGAGTCGATCGTCAGGCGCAGTCGGCGCAGCGGGTCAACGATCGCCAGGTGATTCGCGATACCCGGCTCGGCAGTCGTCAGGCGACGGTCGAACAGATTCGCGAGCAGACCCGCCAGATTCGCGAAGCGCGCCAGGCCGCCCGTGCTGCTCGCCCGCCGGTGATCAGCCCGGTTCCGCAGCCCAATACCCAGCCGCCGCCGCCGACGACCTATCGTCCGGCACCGGCGCCGCAGTGGAATACCAACTGGCGCAACAGCAGCCGCTACAATTGGTCGAACTATCGCCGGCACCATCACTCGCTGTTCAACCTCGGCTTTTATTACGATCCGTTCGGCTGGGGCTATAATCCCTATCAGATCGGCTGGCGGATGTGGCCGAGCTATTTCAGCAATAATTACTGGCTCAACGATCCGTGGCAGTACCGGCTTCCTTATGCGCCGCCGGGAACGCGCTGGATCCGCTATTATGACGACGCGATTCTGGTCGACATGTGGAGCGGCCAGGTGGTGGATGTGATCTACGACTTCTTCTGGTAGAAACTTTTCACCGGTTCATCGAAAGGGCGTTGCGGCATTGCCGCGGCGCCCTTTGTGCTTTAGGGAACTAATACACCTCATCGCCCCGAAAAGCCGAAGGACCGTCATGCCGAAGATTTTCACCACGTTGATCCTGTCGACATCCGTGCTCGCGCTTGCCGCTTGCGCGACAACATCCGCTCCAGTGGCGCCGGTTGCGCCGGTGGCGGTGGTTGAGCCAGCGCCGGTTGCCGCGGCCCCGGTGGCGAGCGCCCACGACCGCTTGTTCAAATTGTTCAAGAACAGCGACGAGGATTCGCTCCGCCGCAATCCGTTGTTCGCAATTTTCCGCGGCGACCTGCGCTACGCCGATCAGTTTGGCGACTATATCACCGACAATTATCAGGCCGGGGAAAAGGCCGCCGCCGACAAGGAGCTGGCCGCGCTTCATGCGATCGACAAAAGCCAGCTCGATGAGACCGACCGGCTGGCCTATGACGTTTTCGAATATACCCAGGCGACCGCGCTGGTGGGCTTTGAGCCGCGCTACCTCGATCTGACCAATGTCCGTCCGATCAATCACTTCAGCGGCTTCCACACTTTTTATCCGACCTTCGCCAGCGGCAAGGGCGCGGCACCGTTCAAGACGGTCGCGGATTATGACAATAATCTCCAGCGCCACGCCGGCTATGTCGTCCTTCTCGATCGTGCGATCGGCCGCTTTCGCGAAGGCATGGCAAGCGGCGTCTTTGACACCAAACTGACCATCCGCAACGTCATCGACCAGCTCGACGAACAGCTCAAGCAGGCGCCCGAAAAATCCCAATTTTATGCGCCGGCGACAAATTTCCCGGCCGCCATTCCGGCCGCCGACCAGGCGCGGCTGAAGGGCGAAATGCGGGCCATGATCGTCGACCAGATTTATCCGGCAATGACCCGCCTGCGCGATTTCCTGAAGACCGAATATCTGCCCAAGGCCCGTGACCAGGTCGGCCTGTCATCGATGAAGGGCGGCGCCGCGCTGTACGAAAAGATGATCCGCGATACGACGACTCTGTCGCTGAGCGCGGATGAAATCCACAATCTGGGGCTGAGCGAAGTGGCGCGCATCACCGGCGAGATGGAGAAGGTCAAGGCCGAGGTCGGATACAAGGGCAGCCTGGCGCAATTCTTCGATCATCTGCGCGACGATCCCAAGTTCAAGCCAAAAAGCCGCGAGGCGCTGACCCAGGGCTATTATGACATCGGCAAGGCCGTCGACGCCAAGCTGCCGGAATATTTCTCGACCATTCCCAAGGCCAAGCTTTCGATTCGGCCCTATGACCCGGTGGTCGAAAAGTTCCAGGCCGGCGGCAGTTACGAGCAGGGAACGCCCGACGGATCGCGGCCCGGCACTTTCTATTTCAACGCTTATGACCTGCCGTCGCGGACGACTCCGGGAATGACCACGCTTTACCTCCACGAAGGATCGCCGGGCCACCATTTCCAGATCAGCCTGGCGCAGGAAAATGATTCATTGCCGCCGTTCATGCGCTTTGGCGGCAATACCGCTTACGTCGAAGGCTGGGCGCTCTATTCCGAAACCCTCGGCTATGACATGGGCTTCTACAAGGATCCCTATCAGCGGTTCGGAACGCTTAGCGACGAGATGCTTCGGGCGATGCGGCTGGTGGTCGATACCGGCCTCCATTCGAAGGGCTGGACCCGCGATCAATCGATCAAATATATGCTGGCGCATTCCGACATGGGCAAGACCGACGCCAGCAACGAGGTCGAGCGCTACATCGCGATCCCGAGCCAGGCTTTGGCCTACAAGCTCGGCGCGATGACCATTCAGCGGTTGCGCAAAAAGGCCGAGGCCGAGCTTGGACCCAAGTTCGACATTCGCGACTTCCACGCCCAGGTGCTGATGACCGGCGCACTCCCGCTGCCCGTGCTGGAACAGAAAATCGACCGCTGGATCGCGGCGAAGAAGGCGAGTTGATCGACCGCTCGTTCAAAGCAAGACGCTCCAGCTTGTGTCTGCTTTGGGTGGAAAGCGGACATTTGATCACCTCCGTGCTAGGCTATTCGCGTTCGCGGGGGTGATCCTATGAAGTCGCTCGTATCCGACATGACGCGCCGCTCGGCGCTCTATCGAGTTGTCTTGGCGAGCGCTCTATCGCTGCTCCCGTCCGTCGCCCGCGCCCGTTTTGCCGCACCAATGTTTGGAGGATCTATGCGCAGCGAACTTGGACGATCTTACGCCCAGGCTTGGTCATCAAAGCGACCGGAGCGAGTTGCCGAGTTTTACGCCGAAGACGGACAGATCGTCATTAACAACGGGAGCCCTCTCCGTGGTCACGAGGCAATCTCCAACATGGCTGCCGGCTTTTACGCGGCGTTCCCGGACTTGATTGTCCACTGTGATGATTTCCGCCTGGCGGGAACCCATGCGCTGTTCGCGTGGACTCTCGAAGGGCATCATGCCGAAACAAAGCGCCGCGTTCGCATCGCGGGCTGGGAAGAGTGGGATCTGGACGGCGGCGGCAAAGTCCTTTCATCGAGAGGCTGGTTCGACACCGTCGCCTACGAAAACCAGATCGCGGGGCGTGCCTCGCCTCTTTAAGCGCCGCAACGCGCGCCAGTGTCCGTTTTGGGTCGGAGGCGGACATTCGGGTCTAACGCTCGTCAAGCGCTTCGGCGATCAGCTTGCGGCTGTTGTCCACCCCGTAGAGCGCGATGAAGCTGCCCATGCGCGGGCCTTGGTTCGATCCCAAAAGGGTTTCGTAGAGCGCCTGGAACCAGCCGCGCAGACTCTCGAACTCGTGGCGTTTGCCGACTTCGAAGACTTGGGTCTGGATGTCCTCGGCGGTGGCGCCTTCGGAGAGTTTCGCAAGCTCGGTGTCGAGGTCGCGCAGCGCTTCGGCTTCGATCGCGGTCGGCGCCCGGCGCTTGAGCGTCGGGGTGACGAAATCGCGCGCGTAATTGACCGCCAGGCCGATCAGTCCGTCGAGCTCGGGATCGTTCGCGGGCGTAGCGCCGGGGACCGAGCGCTGGACGAATTTCCACGCGGTCTCCTTGTCCGCCATTCCGGGCAGGCTGACGAGATTGAGCAATAGTCCGTAGGTCAGCGGAAGCGCTTTGGTCGGCACGTCGCCGGCGTGGATGTGATGTACCGGGTTGCCGAGTTTCTGCTCGATCGGTTGCTCCGCATAATTGCCGCGGAACTGGAGATAGTCGTCGACCGCGCGCGGGATGACGCCGATGTGCAGGCTCTTGGCCTTGCGCGGTTCGCGATAGGCGAAGAAGGCGAGACTCTCCTCGCTGCCGTAGCGGAGCCAGTCGTCGAGGCTGAGGCCATTGCCCTTCGACTTCGAGATTTTCTCGCCCTTCTCGTCGAGGAACATCTCGTAATTGAAACCCTCGGGCGGGCGGCCGCCGAGGATGCGCGCGATCTTGCCCGACTGAATGGTCGAATCGATCAGGTCCTTGCCCGCCATTTCATAATCGACCCCCAATGCGACCCAGCGCATCGCCCAGTCGACCTTCCACTGGAGTTTGGCCATTCCGCCGAGCGCGGATTGGGTGACCGGGGTGCCATCTTCGTCGATGAAGGCGATCGTGCCGGCGGCGGCGTCGACGACGGTGACGGGGACCTGGAGGACTCGCCCTGACGTGGGGGATATCGGAAGGACCGGGGAGTACGTCAGGCGGCGTTCTTCGCGCAGGGTCGGGAGCATGACGCCGAGGATCGCGTCCCAGTGGATCAGCACCCCGCGGATGGCGTCGTCGAACTTGCCGGTCGCGTAATATTCGGTCGAGCTGACGAACTCATAATCGAAGCCGAAGCGATCGAGGAAACTTCGCAACAGCGCATTATTGTGCGCGGCGAAACTGTCGTGGGTGCCGAACGGGTCGGGGATTTTGGTCAGCGGCTGGCCGAGGTGAGCGGTCAGCATCGCCTGGTCGGGGACATTGTCGGGGACCTTGCGCAGCCCGTCCATGTCGTCGCTGAACGCGATCAGCCGGGTGGTCTTGTCTTCAGGGCGGGCGCCGGTCAGTTCCTCATAGGCGTTGCGGACCATGGTCGTGCGCAGGACTTCGTTGAAGGTGCCGATGTGCGGCAGGCCCGAGGGGCCGTAACCGGTTTCAAACAGGATCGGGGCGTTGCCGGGCTTCGCGCCAAAAGGACCGTCGGGGGCCCAGCGCTTGATCAGCTTGCGCGCTTCCTCATAGGGCCAGGCCTTGGACTGCAGCGCGGCGGCGCGAAGATCGTCTGCAGTCAAAAGTTGCCCTTTCGTTCTCATAATTTAGAGTGTCGGAATGCCCGCTCCTTTGCCGCTTCCGTCGCTTCATGCAACCCACGCCGGGATTTGGCTGACCGCCGCTGGTGGCGAAGTCCGCGAAGCGCAGCGCGGGGAAGCGATCGCTCGGGCCGCCGAAACGCCGCACATCATCCTCAACGCGCCAGTGGCCGGACAGCGGCTTGGCTATCCCGATTTGTCGGGGCTCGATGTGCTCGAATTGTTCGCCTTCGTCTTCCCGGCGCGGTTCGCGGTTCCGACCATAGCCGGGCTGAGCCGAGCGCTCGGTCTCGATCCGCCGCACGAGGAAGCGGCGGCGGCGGTCGCGCTGGTCGCGATCGCCGGGCGATTGCTCGATACGCTTGGCGATCCCCAGTGGCCGCAGCGCGAAGGCGCGTGGACGGTCAATGCGACGCTCCAGCGGCTGGGCTGGACCTGGGCGCCCTTGGTCGCGGCTCGACTGGAACGGCCCGAACGCGGCGAGCGGATGTTGTTTACGCGGCTCAAACAATGGGACGAAGGCGGCGACCGGGTGCCGCCGCTCGCGGTCCGGATCGAGCCGGGGGAAGCGACCGCCAAGCTTGGCGAGCTGACCGGCCAGGCTGAAACCCGCGAAGGGCAGCGGGCGATGGCCGAGGCGGCGACCCGGGTGTTCGCTGCGAAGCGGGCCAAGGATTCGCCCAACATGGTCCTGGCCGAGGCCGGGACCGGGATCGGCAAGACCCTGGCCTATCTCGCCCCGGCGGCCTTGTGGGCCGAGCGCTCGGGCGGGACGGTGTGGGTGTCGACCTTCACCAAGGCGCTTCAGCGGCAACTCGACGGCGAAGGGTTCAAATTGTTCGCCGACCCCAAGGAGCGGGCGCGGCGGATCGTCATCCGCAAGGGGCGCGAGAATTATCTGTGCCTGCTCAACCTCGAGGATGCGCTCCAGGGTGCGTTTGCCGGCCGCGCCGCGATCCTTGCGCAACTGGTCGGCAGGTGGGCGGCCTACACCAAGGATGGCGACATGGTCGGCGGCGATTTGCCCGGCTGGCTGCCGAGCCTGTTCCGCCGCGCCGGGGCCGCGGCGTTGACCGACCGCCGCGGCGAATGCGTTTATGCCGGCTGCCCGCATTACCGCAAATGCTTCATCGAGCGCGCCGAACGGGCCAGCCGCGACGCCGACATCGTCATCGCCAATCACGCTTTGGTCATGGTCAATGCCGCGCGCTCGCGCGAAGCCGCCGCCGGACGAATCCTGTTCGACGAGGGCCATCATCTGTTCGATGCCGCGGATTCGACCTTCGCCACCATTTTCTCGGGCCAGGAGGCGATCGAGCTGCGGCGCTGGATCGTTGGACCGGAAGGGCGCTCGCACGGCCGCCGGCGGGGGCTTGCGGCGCGGCTGCTCGACATCGCCTCTTACGATGACGAAGGCGGCAAGGCGCTCGAGGCGGCGGTCGAGGCGGCGCGGGCTTTGCCGTCCGATGGCTGGCTCCAGCGGATCGTCGAGGATTCGCCGTTCGGCCCGGTCGAAGGGCTCCTCTCGGATGTGCGCGGAACGGTTTACGCCCGGGCCAAGGCTCAGGAAGCCGGCTATGGTTTGGAGACCGAGCTGGCCGAGCCCGACGGCGCTTTGGTGTCGGGCGCGGCGGCGGCGGCGGAAATGCTCGAGACCCTGCACAAGCCGCTCGCGGCGCTCGGACGGCGGCTCGAGGCGGTGCTCGAAGACGCTCCCGACTGGCTCGATTCGGCGGCCCGGGCGCGGGTCGATGGAGCGATTCGCGGCCTCGGCTGGAGGCGCGAGACGATCGCCGCATGGATCGCCTTGCTGTCGCGCATCGGCGGCGAGAGCGACCCCGAATTCGTCGACTGGCTGGCGGTCGAGCGGGTCGATGGGCGCGAATTTGACATCGCCATCCATCGCCGCTGGCTCGATCCGACCAAGCCGCTCGCGGCGGCCGTACTGGCGCCCGCCGACGGGGTGCTGGTGACGTCCGCGACCTTGCGCGGCGGCGACGGCTGGGACACCGCCGATGCCCGGACCGGAGCGTTGCACTTGCCGTCCCGGGCCGAGCATTTCGAAGCTCCAAGCCCGTTCGATTATGCGTCCGCGTCCGAAGTTCTGATCGTGACCGACATCGCGCGCGGCGACACTGCTGCGCTGGCCGGGGCCTATGCCCGGCTGATCGAAGCGGCGGGCGGCGGAACCCTTGGCCTGTTCACCGCGATCCAGCGATTGAAGGCGGTTCATGCGCGGATTGCCGACCGGCTGGCGCGCGCCGGCCTGCCGCTGCTCGCCCAGCACGTCGACCCGATCGACGCTGGAACCCTGGTCGATATTTTCCGCGACGATCCGCGCGCTTCATTGCTCGGCACCGATGCGCTTCGCGACGGAGTCGATGTGCCGGGCGATTCGCTTCGGCTGGTGGTGATGGAACGGGTGCCGTGGCCGCGCCCGACCGTGCTCCACGCGGCGCGGCGGATGGCCGGCGGTGGAAGCGCTTATGACGATCAGGCGGTCCGCGCCCGGCTGGCCCAGGCGTTCGGGCGCTTGATCCGGCGGCAGGGCGATCAGGGGATTTTCGTCATCTTGTCGGCCGCAATGCCGTCGCGGTTATTGAAGGCGTTTCCGGAATCGGTGCCGATCGCGCGGGTTCCGCTCGACGTCGCGATCGCTCGGGTGGCGCTGCGGCTTGGCGGCGCGGCGTCAGCTGTCGATGAGCGCCGCGAGCCGATTGCGGATGTCGATCAGCCGGACCATGTCGACGGCGGGCGCGGCGGGCGCGGCAACTGACGGCGCCGGTTCGGCGACTGCAAATGCGATCGGCGCCGGTTCGGCGGCGGGGCCGGGGGCACTTCCGCCGCCACTGTCAGCGCGCTTGTCGGCAAGCAGTTGCTGGACTCCGCGAACGGTATAGCCGTCCTGATCGAGCAGCCGGTGGATGCGCCGCGCAAGCGCGACATCGGCGGGCCGGTAATAACGGCGATTGCCGGCGCGCTGCATCGGTTTCAATTGCGGGAACCGCGTTTCCCAATAGCGCAGGATATGCTGGGCAACGCCCAGTTCGCGCGACAATTCACCGATTGTCTTGAGCGCGGACGGGTCTTTTTCTCCGGCCGCCATGCGCCGATCAGCCCTTGGTGATCCGGTCGCGCATGATCTGACTGGCGCGGAAGGTCATCACTCGCCGAGGGGCGATCGGAACCTCGACCCCGGTCTTGGGATTGCGCCCGACGCGCTCGCCCTTGTCGCGCAGGATGAAGGTGCCGAAGCCGGAAATCTTGACGTTGCGGCCGTCGGACAGCGAATGGCACATATGGTGGAGCACGCGCTCGACCAGGCTCGCGCTTTCGGCGCGGGACAAGCCCAGCTTGCGATGCACGACATCCGCCAGATCGGCGCGAGTCAGCGTATTGTGGGCGTCAGCCTCGCTGCCCAGCCGAGCGATCCCGAGATCGGCCATGTCATTCTCCCGCTTCCACGGCGTTCCCCGCGCCGCAACTGAGTAAGAAGCCTAACCAATAAAATCGGTGTCGGCAATTCGACATTTCAAAAATTTCCGAATTTTTTCAATAGCGCAGCACGGCCCCGCCCCAGGTGAAGCCGCCGCCCATCGCTTCCAGCACGACGATTTGCCCGCGCTTGATCCGGCCATCGCGAACCGCGGTGTCGAAGGCCAGGGGTACCGAGGCCGCCGAAGTATTGGCGTGGCGGTCGACCGTAACCACCACTTTCTCCGGCGCGAGGCCAAGTTTGCGGGCCGTCGCGTCGAGGATTCGGGCATTGGCCTGGTGCGGAACCACCCAGTCGACATCGCTGGTGGCGAGCCCGGCAAGTGCGAGCACTTCGCCCATGACCTCGGCAAGATTGACCACGGCGTGCCGGAAAACCTCGCGGCCCTTCATGCGCAATTTGCCGACGGTGCCGGTAGTCGATGGACCGCCATCCACGAACAGCAAATCATTGTGCCGTCCGTCGGCGTGAAGCTTGCTGGCAAGGATTCCGCGCTGCCCGTCTTCGGCGCCGAGCACCATGGCCCCGGCGCCGTCGCCGAACAGGACACAGGTGCCGCGGTCTTCCCAGTCGAGAATCCGGCTGAACGTTTCGGACCCGATGACCAGCGCAGTGGTCGCGCTGCCCGATCGGATCATCGAATCGGCGACGGTCAGCGCATAGAGAAAGCCGGTGCACACGGCGTGGACATCGAACGCGATGCAATCATTGATCCCGAGCGCCGCCTGGACCTTGGTCGCGGTCGATGGGAAGGTCTGGTCCGGGGTCGCGGTGGCAAGGATGATCAGACCGATGTCGGCCGCCTCAATCCCGGCCATGGCGAGCGCCGCGCGCGCGGCATCGGTCGCCAATGTGCCGGTGGTTTCGCCGTCAGCGGCGATATAGCGGCTGCGAATCCCGGTGCGCTCGACGATCCATTCGTCGGTGGTGTCGACCTGTTTGGCCAGTTCGGCATTGTCGACGCGGCGTTTCGGAAGGGCACTTCCGCTACCCAGAATGACCGAGCGAAGAGTCATTTGCCGTCGCCATTGAAAGCGTGGGCGCGGAAATTGTCGAGATCTTCGCTGATCCGCCGGGTGATGTCGTTGCGGACCATCCGGTCGGCGACGTGGATGGCGTTGGCGACGCCCTTGGCATTGGCCCCGCCATGGCTTTTCACGACCAGCCCGTTCAATCCGAGGAACACCGCGCCGTTGTGATTATTGGGATCGAGATGGACCTTGAGCAGGTTGAGGGCCGGCTTGGACAAGGCGAATCCGGCCTTCGACCGAAGCGAGCTCTTGAATGCCCGGCGCAGCAAATCGGTAACGAAGCGGGCGGTCCCTTCGGCGGTCTTCAGGGCGATATTGCCCGAAAAACCGTCGGTGACGATGACGTCGATGCCGCCGCGCGACAATTGATCGCCCTCGGTAAAACCGTCGAATTTGAGCGGCAGATAATTGGCCTCACGAAGCAGCGCCGCGGCTTCCTTGATCTCGCCCGTCCCCTTGAGTTCCTCGGTGCCGATGTTGAGCAATTTCACGCGCGGCTTGGGAATGTCGAGAACGGTCCGCGCATAAGCCGCGCCCATGACCGCGAACTGGACCAAATTCTGGACATCGCATTCGGTGTTGGCGCCAAGATCGAGCATCACGCAATCCTTGTCGCCAAGGGTCGGAAGCAAGGCCGCGAGCGCCGGCCGGTCGATGCCCATCAAGGTCCGCAAGGCAAGCTTTGAAATCGCCATCATCGCACCGGTATTGCCGGCCGACAGCGCCGCACCGGCGCGGCCTTCCTTGACCGCATTGATGGCCATGCCCATCGACGTCATCCGCGCCCGGCGCAGCGCCTGGCTCGGCTTTTCGGCGGCGGTGATCGCTTCGGGCGCGTGGATGACCGCCGCGTGCGACGTCAAATTCTTGTGCTTTTTCACCTCGGCGGCGATCTGCTTTTCGTCGCCGTAGAAGATGAAATTGAGCGCTGGATCGGTGCGCAAGGCGCGCGATGCGCCAGCAATCATCACCGATGGGCCGGAATCACCGCCCATGGCGTCAATCGCGATGAAGGGGCCCTCGGACATGCGGGCCTCCAGGCCTTAAGCCTCCGGCGAAATGATTTCGCGGCCATTATAGTGGCCGCAAGCCGAACACAGATTATGCGGCAGCTTGAGCTCGCCACAATTCGGGCATTCCTGAAAGGTTGTCGGCGACAGCGCGTGATGGCTGCGGCGCATATTGCGCTTCGACGGCGAGGTTTTTCTCTTGGGGACAGCCATAAGGCACCTTCACTTCGGTTTTGGCAAAATCAATAAAAATTGCGACGATCCGCGCCAGTCTCGGCGAGGTTGACGTGGCCGTCAGTCCCGCGGTGGCGGTGCGATCGTCGCGACCGTGCGTCCCTATAGCGATTAGCTCCGCCGTTGCAAGGCCGGGCGTCGGGTGCGAAGTAATGGCAGGGGGCGCACGATGAGCGAATTACCAATCACCTTATTGGCAGCGGCCACGGCGGTCGCGCTCAACATCTGGCTCGGCTATCGCATCGCGCAGCTGCGTGAACTCCACAAGGTAAGCGTTGGCGATGGCGGGCAGGAAGCCCTGCTCAGGCGAATGCGGGCGCAATCCAATTATATCGAGAATGCGCCATTTTTCCTGATCCTTCTGGGAGCGCTCGAAATTTCGGGCGGCAATTCCGTGTTCCTGTCGGTAGCGGCGGCGATTTTCTTCGCTGCCCGGGTCGCTCACGCTCTCGGCATGGATGGTGCCGAGGCCCAACGCTTGCGGGCAATCGGCATGATCGGCCAGACAATCGGCCTGATCGCGCTTGCAATCTATGCTGTCATCACCGCGTTCGGCGCGCTCTAGGGGCGGGCAAGCACCGAATCGCCGACCAGCGGATTGGTTTGCCGTTCATGGCCGAAGGTCGACATCGGCCCGTGGCCGGGGACGAAAGCGGTGTCGGAGCCCATCGGCCACAGCCGCTGGGTGATCGACGCAATCAAATCGTGCTGATTGCCATGGGGGAAGTCCCAGCGGCCGATCGAACCCTTGAACAGGACATCGCCGACCATCGCCAGTTTCGAGGGCGCGTGGTGGAACACGATGTGGCCGGGCGTGTGGCCCGGGCAATGGCGGACATCGAGCGTTAGGTCGCCGACGGTGACTATGTCCTCATCGTCGAGCCAGCGGTCGGGGGTGAACGACTGGCCGGTGATGCCATAGCGGGCGCCGTCTTCGGGCAGGCGTTCGATCCAGTAGATATCGTCCTTGTGCGGACCTTCGATCGGGACTCCGAGCTCGGCCGCGAGAAGGCCGGCGGACCCGGCATGATCGATATGGGCGTGGGTGAGGAGGATTTTCTCGATCGTCACTCCGGCCTCGGCGGCGGCGGCTTTCAACCGATCGAGGTCGCCGCCGGGATCGACGAACGCTCCGCGCATGGTCGCGGCGCACCACAGCAAGGTGCAATTCTGCTGCAACGGGGTGACCGGAATGATCGCGGCGCGCAGCGGTGGGACGGGGTCGGTCATGAGGCGGCGGCTATGGGGTTGGCGGAAGCTTGTCCATTGACGGCGGCTCATTCGCCATGCTCCGCGCCGCCGCTTCAGCCCCGCGCAGCGCGCGCAGCACATTGCCGCCGGCGAGCTTGGCGAGGTCGGCGTCGGACCAGCCGCGGCGGATCAATTCGGCGAACACCAGGGGATAGGTCTCGACCCCGGTGAGGCCTTCGGGCCCGGCCGGAATGCCGTCGAGGTCGGCGCCGATGCCGACATTATCGTGGCCCGCGATCTGTGCGACATGGTCGATATGGTCGGCGACGTCCTTGACCGTGACCGGCGGTGCGGGGTGGGCGGTTTCCCATTCCGCGACCCCGGCCTCGACCGCCTTGCTGTCGTTGCGGATGATGGTCTTGAGCCGTGCTTCCTCGGCGGACTTCAGCGATTCATATTGCAGCCGCGCGGGCGACAGGAAGATCGGCACCCAATTGGCCATCACCACTCCGCCATTCGCGGGGAGCAGGCGCAGCACATCGTCGGGGACGTTGCGCGGGTGATCGTTGACCCCGCGCGCCGAGGAGTGGGAGAAGATCACCGGGGCGCGGCTGGCGGCGATCGCCTGACGCATCACCTCGGGCGAGACGTGGCTGAGGTCGACCAGCATTCCGAGGCGGTTCATTTCGGCGACGACCTTGAGGCCGAACGGCGCGAGGCCGTGCCACTTGGGATCGTCGGTCGCGCTGTCGGCCCATTCGGTGGTCTGGTTATGGGTCAGAGTCATGTAGCGCGCGCCCAAGCGGTAGAATTGACGCAATGCGGGCAGGCTGCCGCCGATCTGGCGCCCGCCCTCGATCCCGATCAGCGAGGCGATTCGCCCGGATTTGTGAATGCGCACGACATCGTCGGCGGTGAGCGCGCGCTCGAGGTCGCGCGGGTAGGCGGCGATCATCCGGTCGACGATGTCGATCTGCTCGATGGTCTTGCGGATCGCCTCGTCGCCGGTAATCGCGCCGTCGATATAGACCGACCAGAATTGTCCGCCGACGCGGCCGGCGTGGAGCCGGGCCATGTCGGTCATCAAGGCCTTGGGCGTCCATGAAGCGGTGGCGGCGGCGAGCCCGTCAACCTTGCTCCCGTAATTTTCCGCCAGTTGCTCGGCGATGTCATTATGGCCGTCGATCAGCGGGGTGCGCTTGAGGATGCGGTCGATCCGCGCCTTGGTCCTGGCGTCGATCGGCGGGGTTTGGGCGAGGGCGGGAGCAGCGAGGAGGCCGGCCAGTGCGAGGCCGATGAGAATGTTCTTCATGGCGCGGGTGTAAGAGGCGCCGGTCGAAGGCGCAATTGCGGGGCTTGCGCAACGTCTGACGGGCGGCGATTGATGGGGCATGGAGCTTGGTCCCGATCTTGAAGAAATCATGCGCTTCGATCCCGAAGACGGGATCGCGGATCTCGATACCCACCTCGATCGGCTCGAACAGTCGGCGACCGAGCGCGGCTTCAAATTCGACCGCCACGATGCCCGCAACGAGCTCCAGGCGGCGACATTCGGCAAGCGCCGCGCGGTGATCGCCCGGCTGCTGCTGTCGCCCAGCGGCGCAATGGCGATCGAGGTTACGCCGACCTAAGCGGCGAGCGGGAAGCGCAGCAGCCGGTCGGACAGTGGCACCAGCGCCGCGGCCTTGCCCCCGACCTGGCCGAGAATTTGCGGATGATGGGCATCGAGCCCGCCGGTCAAAGCGCCGAACGCGGGCATGATCAGTTTCGATTCCGCCATGACAAAGCAGCGCCGCGAGACGTTCCGCCCCTTGAGCTGAAGCCTGAGCTTGGGATGGAAATGGCCCGAAATTTCCGGCCTTGTCTCGGCGCGCTCGGCTTCGTGGCGAAGAACCAGTCCGTCGATCACGGCTTCATCGATGAGGCGCCCGCCGCAATGGTCGGCAAAGCCGGGATCGTGATTGCCGACGATCCAGTTCCAATCCACAGCGCCGGTAAGATCGGTCAGAAGCTTGCGCGCATCGGCCGGCAAGCGCTCGCAGCCGAAGCGGTCGTGGAAACTGTCGCCGAGGCAATAAACGGTGGTTGCGCCGGCGGTCTCGATGGCGCGCGCGATGGCGCACAAAGTGGCGTGCGAATCATAGGGCGGCAGGAACTGGCCGAGCCGCGCGAACCAGCTCGCCTTTTCAAGGTGCAGATCGGCCAGCAGAAGGGCGTTGCGGAGCGGCCAGAACAAAGCGCCCTCGGCGGTTACCAGGAACTGATGGTGGGCGAACGAAAAGGGAACCATGGATCGATCTAGATCACCGATCCCGATCCATTGCCAGTCAAATGTTGCAGCTGCCCGAAGGCCGCGCGATCACTCGTAATCGTTGCCCGACGGGGTCGGACGGGGCGGCGCCGCGGCGGTCAGTCGAAGCGCTTCGGCGGCCTCGCTGAGCGACGCCAGCTCCTCGGTCTCATCCTCTTCGTCGATCCGCACCTTTTGCAGATTGCTGACGATCGATTCGGACAGATCCTTGGGCTTGAGCGTCTCTTCCGCGATTTCGCGCAGCGCCACGACCGGATTCTTGTCGCGGTCGCGATCGATGGTCAGATCGGCGCCGCCGGAAATCTGGCGCGCACGCTGGGCCGCGACCAGAACCAGGTCGAACCTGTTCGGAACCTTATCAACGCAATCTTCAACCGTAACGCGCGCCATTGGTCGCTCCGCAAATCTTTAGGTGGTTCGGGATTGCCAGCGAGATAGTGGCCCGCGCCCCGATCGTCAAGGAAATCGGCACCTTGCCAGCACACTCAGCCGACGCCACATCAGGCGTCATGGACAAGAGCGCAACGGCCGAGCAGCTAGCAAAGCCACGGCCGGTCGAGGCGGACCGGTCGGCGCGGACGCTCGAGGTCGCCGGCAACAAACTCATATTTTTGCCCGACGGTCCCGAGCGGCTCGACCAGCTGATCGCGCTGATCGACGGCGCCGAGACGTCGCTTCGGCTGCTCTATTACATCTACATGCCTGACGACACCGGAGCGAAAGTCCGCTCAGCGATCCTCAGGGCGATCGATCGCGGGGTCGCGGTGTCGCTGCTGGTCGATGGCTTTGGGAGCGCATCCGCGCCTGACGATTATTTTCTCGAGCTGACCCGCAAGAAGGCGCGTTTTTGCCGCTTCCATCCATCCTATGGCCGCCGTTATCTGCTTCGCAATCACCAGAAGCTGGCGCTTGCGGATGCCGAAGGATCAAACGCCCGAATATTGGTCGGCGGGTTCAATATCGCCGATGATTATTTTGGAACGGTCGAGTCGGGCGCATGGCGCGACATCGGGCTGATGATCGAAGGCGAAGCCGCGGGCCGGTTGGCGGCTTATTATGACGAACTGATCGACTGGGCGATGTCGACGAAACCGCGCATGCGCACGCTGCGCCGGATGATTTTCAAATATACCGAAACCAGCGGCGCTCTGCAGTGGCAAATGGGCGGTCCGACGGCCAAGCTCAGCCCGTGGGGCGTTTCGACCTGCCGCGACCTCGTCCACAGTCGCGACGTCGAGATGATCGCGGCTTATTTTGCGCCCACGTTCGGAATGCTCAGGCGCATCGCCCGGGTCGGCAAGCGCGGCCGGGCGCGGGTCGTCACCGCCGCCAAGTCCGATAATCAGGCAACCATTGCCGCCGCCCGTTTCACCTACGGACGGCTGCTCAAGCGCGGCGTTGAGATGTTCGAATATGCGCCGACCAAACTCCATTCGAAGCTGGTCGTGCTCGACGACATCGTCCACATCGGCTCCTCCAACCTCGACATCCGCAGCCTCTATCTCAACATGGAGCTGATGCTTCGGGTCGACGACGGCGAATTCGCGCAAATGATGCGCAGCTATTTCGAAGGCGAATTGACGCAATGCGTGGCGATTACGCCGCAAGTGCAACAGCGCCGCTCGACCTGGTTCAACCGGATCCGCTGGGCGATCAGCTTCTTCCTCGTCACCAGTCTTGATTATGGGGTCACCAGACGCGCCAATTCGGGGCTCGCCGGCGACTAATCGTCCGCCTTGCCCGACGGTTCGCGATATGCCCAGAACAGGGTCGCCGGCGGCACATTGACCCATTCGAAGCCGCGGTGGATGCGCTCGAAATGCGGTTTGATGAAGTTCAGCACCTTGGGGCTGAACTGATAGACGAGGAAGGCGCCGCCGCCGCGAATGACCTGCGACGTGGCCTTTGCGATATCTTCGCCAACACCCGGCGGGAGGGTCGAAAAAGGGAGGCCAGAAAGAATGTAATCGGCCTGGCCGAGACCTCGGTCGGAGAGGATGTTGGCAACGTCCGCGGCCGATCCGGTGACCGGGACCAGGCGGTCATCGTCGATCGATTCGCGCAAATAGGTGGTGAAATCGGGATTGGTGTCGATCGTCACCAGCACTGCATCCTTGCCCAGGTGGGCCAGAATCGGGCGCGTGAAGGTGCCGACGCCGGGCCCATATTCGACGAACAGCCGGGTGTTGTCCCAGTCGACCGGGCGAAGCATTCGATCGATCAACAGGCGGCTCGACGGGATGATCGAGCCGACCATTACCGGATGCTTGAAAAAGCCACGAAGGAATTGCCAGCGCGGGCTGTGCGAGCGGCGATCGTGCCGCCGCTGCAGGCGCCGCGAACCCTTGACCGTTCGCGCGGACGAAATTGGCATGGATACTCCGTGAAGGGGCCCGTTGAAGGGCGCGAGGGTTGGCAAATGCTTGGCCGCTTGGCAAGCGCAACGTTGTTTGGCCGGCAGGGCCCCGACCACGAGCCGCGCGATTTGCGCGACGGATTGCTTATTCCTTGGCTTTGCCGCTGGATTTGGGCCGGAGCATGCCGGGAAGGACGAAGCCGATGCCGCCCATCGGTCGCACCGCCTCGGTCTTCAGCGTCGCTTGAATATTTTCATATTCTTCGAGCATTTCGGTCGTCACCGAGGCGCGGGTTTCGGTCAGAGCAGTTTCAAAATCGGCCATCGTCACATGTTCGGTGTCGAGCCCGCGATGAAGCGCGCTCAAGCCCGCGCGGCGCACCAGATCCTCAAGGTCGGCACCGGTGAAGCGCTCGGTCCGGCGGGCCAGCGATTCCAGGTCGACCTTGTCGTCGAGCGGCATGGTCTTGGTGTGGATGGCAAGAATCCGGCGCCGTCCGGCGGTGTCGGGCGTACCGACATAGATGAGCTCGTCGAAGCGGCCCGGACGAAGCAATGCCGGGTCGATCAGGGTCGGACGGTTGGTGGCTCCGATCAACACCACGTTCTGCAATTCCTCGAGCCCGTCCATTTCGGCGAGGATGGTGTTGACCACCCGCTCGGTCACTTGCGGCTCGCCCATTCCGCCGCCGCGCGCGGGGACCAGGCTGTCGAGCTCGTCGATGAAGATGATCGTCGGTGCGACCTGGCGGGCGCGATTGAACAGGCGGGCGATCTGCTGTTCGCTTTCGCCATACCATTTGCTCAGCAAATCGGACGATTTGGTGGCGATGAAATTGGCTTCGGATTCGCGCGCCGCGGCCTTGGCCAGGAGGGTTTTGCCAGTGCCCGGCGGACCGTAAAGCAGGAAGCCCTTGGCCGGGCGGATGCCGAGCCGGCGGAAGGCTTCGGGATGCTTGAGCGGCAGTTCGATGCCCTCGCGCAGGCGGTCGCGCGGTTCGTCGAGCCCGCCGATATCGTCCCAGGTGATTTGCGGCGCTTCGACCATCACCTCCCGCATCGCCGACGGCTGGACGCGCTTGAGGGCGTTTTCGAAATCCTTCTCCTCCACCTCAAGCTCATCCAGCAAGGCGGTCGGGATCACCTCCTCGGCGAGGTTGAGCTTGGGCATGATCCGCCGCACCGCCTCAAGCGCCGCCTCGCGCGTCAAAGCCGCCAGATCGGCGCCGACGAAGCCGTAGGTGCGGCGGGCGAGATCATCGAGATTGACGTCGGGAGCGAGCGGCATTCCGCGGGTATGGATGCCAAGGATCTCGCGGCGGCCGGGCTGGTCGGGCACGCCGACGACGATCTCGCGGTCGAAGCGGCCGGGCCGCCGCAGCGCCTCGTCGAGCGCCTCCGGCCGATTGGTGGCGGCGATGACGACGGTATTCTGGCGCGCGTCGATTCCGTCCATCAGGGTCAGCAATTGCGCAACCAGGCGCTTTTCGGCTTCGCCGGTTACCTGGCTGCGCTTGGGCGCGATCGAATCGATTTCGTCGATGAAGATGATCGACGGCGCGTCCTTCGATGCCTGCTCGAAAATCTCGCGCAGCTTGCGTTCGCTCTCGCCATAAGCCGAGCCCATGATTTGCGGACCCGCGATGGAAAAGAACTTGGCCGAGCTTTCATTGGCGACAGCGCGCGCGAGCATGGTCTTGCCGGTGCCAGGCGGGCCGTGGAGCAGGACGCCCTTGGGCGGATCGACCCCAAGCCGCTGGAACAATTCGGGGTGGCGAAGCGGCAGTTCGACCATTTCGCGAAGCGCGTCGATCGTATCCTTCATCCCCCCGAGATCGTCATAGGTAACGTCGGCGCGGCGCTTGCTGTCATCCTCCTGGGTAAATTCGGTAAGCAAATCGATCGCGGTCTTGGAATCGATCTGGACGATGCCCTTGGGCATGGTCGACACGACCACCAGGCGCAGTTCGTGAAGCGCGAAGGCGGGGGCATTGAGCATTTGCCGGATTTGCTCGGGCATGTCGGCATTGACCCGCTGGTGGCTGGTGGTGGCCACGGTATCGCCCTCGACCAGCGGCCGCCCGGCGAAGGTCCGGCGAAGCGCTTCGGCCGAACCCTGGAGCCTGACATTGGGCTGGGCGGGGGCAAGCACGACGCGCGTTGCGGATTTGACCGCCGCCTTGCGCACTTCGACGAAATCGCCCGATCCGACTCCGGCATTGGCGCGCTGGAGCCCGTCGAGGCGGATGATGTCGACCCCGTCATCCTCATTATAGGGGCCGATCGCCCGCGCCGCGGTGCTGCGCTGGCCGACGATCTCGATGACGTCGCCGTCCTTGAGCCCGAGCCCGGACATCGCCGATTGGGGCAGCCGCGCAACGCCGCGTCCACTATCGGCCGGCGGAAGGCTCGCGACCTGCAGCTTGCGCGCCTTGGTCTCGTCGATCGTGTCCCTCTCGGCCATTCCTGCTCCTGCTCAGCCAGTGCATAAGTGAGGTTAAAGCGTATCCGTCAATATTTGATCATGGCGGTAATCTTGCGCAACATCGCGCGCGGAATGAAGCGCGTCGACACGGCGCCGATCTTGTTGGCGGTGCCGGTGACCATCACCGCTCGATTGCGGTCGAGCGCTCGAAGTCCTAGCTCAACCACCGGAGCGGCCTCCATCGCCATTCGATCAATCGCTTTCGCGGGGCCCCAGCCGGCAACCTCGCCGAATTCGGTCCGGGTCGGCCCCGGGCACAAGGCCGAAACCTTGATTCCGTGCGGCTTCAATTCCTCGTGCAGCGCTTCGGTGAACGACAGGACATAGGCCTTGGTGGCGAAATAGACCGCCATCCCCGGGCCGGCCTGGAAGGCCGCGGTCGACGCGACGTTGAGGATCGAGCCCGATTTGCGCGCGATCATTCCAGGCGCGACCGCCTGGCACAAATCGGTCAGCGCGCCGACGTTGAGGTCGATCATTTCGCGCTGGCGGGCGGCATCGAGCGAAGCGAACCGCCCAAGCAGTCCGAACCCCGCATTGTTGACGAGAATTTCGACTTCCTCGCCGGCCCTGGCCAGGTCCGCCATCAGTTTTGCTACCGACCCGGCCTGGCCGAGGTCGATCGCCACCGCGCGGGCATTGCCGAGCTGTTTGGCCAGCGCCTCGAGCCGGTCCTTGCGGCGCGCGACGAGGACCAGGGAATGGCCTTTGGCGCTGAGCTGGCGGGCGAATTCGACCCCCAGCCCGGCCGACGCACCGGTGATGAGGCAAATTTTCGTCATTGCGAGCAGCCACAGGCTGCGCGGCAATCCATTTCTGCGCCGAAGCTGGATTGCTTCGCTGCGCTCGCAATGACGGACCTAACCAACGCTCGCCTTAATGATCTTGCCCGGCTCGCGCGGCGGTTCGCCGACCGGCAGGGCATCGACATGTTCCATTCCGCTCTCGACTTCGCCCCACACGGTATATTGATTGTCGAGGAAGCCGGCATCGCCGAAGCAGATGAAGAACTGGCTGTTGGCGCTGTCGGGATTGGAGGTTCGGGCCATCGAGCAGGTGCCGCGAACGTGCGGCTCGCTGCTGAACTCGGCCTTGAGGTTGGGCTTGTCCGAACCGCTGGTGCCGGTGCCGCTGGGATCGCCGCCCTGGGCCATGAAGCCCGGGATCACCCGGTGGAACACGACTCCGTCGTAAAAGCCGCTGCTTGCAAGATCGCTGATCCGCTCGACGTGGCCGGGGGCCAGATCGGGACGAAGTTTGATGACGACATCGCCGCCAGATGAAAGCTTGAAAGTGAGGCGGTCGCCAGCGGCCATAGTCGTTTCTCCATCAGGATATTGGGTGTCAGGCAAGCGCATGTAGGTCGCCATGCCTGCTTGCGCCAGAGCGTCCCCGTCCATAGGAGGGCGCTGAGCCGGCACGACAAAGGGGGGCGTCCATGAGCGAGAGCGACCACGCCGCTACCGGAAACGCGACCAATTCCGAAAGCGTGATCGACGAGGAAGACCGGCTTCGCCCGAAATTCGTCGAACGGGTGCTCGACGCGGTCGAGGCCGGCGATGACGAAACCGCTCGGCGGCTGGTCGAACCGCTTCACCCGGCCGACATCGCCGATTTGATCGAGCTGGCCGCGCGCGACGAGCGCGAAGGCCTGGTCAAGGCGCTGGCCGGGATCGTCGGTCCCGACGTGCTCGCCGAGCTCAACGATTTCGTGCGCGAAGGCCTGCTCGATGACATGGAGCCGCAGCAGGTGGCGGATATCGCCGGCGCGCTCGACACCGACGACGCGGTCGCGCTGATCGAGGACCTCGACGACGAGGACCAGCTGGCGGTGCTCGAGCGGATGGAGCCCGACGATCGCGCGGCGGTCGAGGAAGCACTCGGCTATCCGGAAGAATCGGCGGGCCGAGTCATGCAGCGCGAACTGATCGCGGTGCCCGAACATTGGAAGGTCGGCCAGGTCATCGATTATCTGCGGTCGACCAAGGGCCTGCCGACCGATTTCTGGGAAGTGTTCGTCGTCAGCGCCAACCACCATCCCATCGGAACGTGCAAATTATCGGTCATCCTGCGGATGCCGCGAAGCACTTTGGTGGCCGATATCATGGCCCGCGAACAGACCTTGATCCCGGTCGATATGGACCAGGAAGACGTCGCTCTGAGGTTTCAGAAATACGCGCTCGTGTCGGCCGCGGTGACCGACGATTCGGGCCGTTTGGTGGGCATGATCACGGTCGACGACATCGTCCACATCATCTCCGAGGAAGCGGGCGAGGACGTGCTTCTGCTGTCCGGCGCGGGCGACGGCGACATCAACGAACCGATCCTCGACACCTACAAGGCCCGGGTGCGCTGGCTGATCGCGAATCTGATGACGGCGCTGGTCGCGGCCTCGGTGATCCGGGCGTTCGAAGGATCGATCGAACGCATGGCGGTATTGGCGGCGCTGATGCCGATCGTCGCCGGGGTCGGCGGCAATGCCGGGACCCAGACCCTGGCGGTCACGGTCCGGGCGATCGCGACCAACCAGCTGACCAGTTCCAACCACTGGCGCGCGGTGTGGCGGGAAATCCGCGTTGCAGTGATGAACGGAGTGACCATCGCGGTGCTGATCGGGATCGGAGTCACCCTCGTGCTTGGATCAAGCGCGCTGGGAATGGTGATCGCGGTCGCGATGCTGACCAATATCGTCATCGCCGGGCTTGCCGGGGTGCTGGTGCCGCTGACCCTGGAGCGGGCCGGAGCCGATCCCGCGGTCGCTTCATCGGTGTTCGTGACCATGGTCACCGATTCGATGGGCTTCCTGGTGTTCCTCGGGCTTGCGACCATGGCCGGGCTTGGCCGCTGAACCGCACCTCCACTCCGGCGTTGTGAACTTCATGCCGCTCCATCTGACCAAGGTCGCCTTCAGCTGCGCCAGTCTCGAGACCCTCCAGCGCCGGATCGAGCGCTGGTCGAGCAATGGCGAAATGCGGGTGCCGACCCGGATGCGGCCCAAACGCGCGGCCGAATGCATCGGCGGATCCCTCCATTACATCGTCAAGCACCGGATCGTCGCCCGGATCGAAATCCTGCGCTTCGAGGATCGCAAGGACGGACGCATCGACATCGTCTGTTCGAACAGGCTGGAAATCGTGTCGCCAATGCCGCGCCGGGCGCATCAGGGCTGGCGCTATCTCGAGGATGGCGAGGCGCCGTCGGGCGACGGCGACGGCAGCGGCATCGGCGACCTCCCGCCGCGCCTTTACGGCAAGCTCGCGTCGATTGCTTTGGTCTAGTCGGGAAGTGCTTGCGGGCGCGCCGGGCGCCGCTTATTTGCGGAGTTCGATCCAACGTCCGGAGGACTTCATGACCCAGGTTTCAACGCTCATCGATGCCAAGGTCGCCGACCGCGCCATGCTCAGCCATCCCTTCTACCAGGCGTGGACCGAAGGGCGGCTGCCGATTGCGACGTTGCGCGATTATGCGCGCCAGTATTTTCACCATGTCGAAGCCTTTCCGCGCGCGGTCAGCGCGGTGCACAGCGCCTGTCCCGACCGCGACGGCCGCCGGATGCTGGCCGAAAACCTCGCCGAGGAAGAAGGCATTGACGCCGGCAAGCAGGATCATGCCAGCTTGTGGATGATGTTCGCTTGCGGGCTGGGTGAAGATGAAGCCGCGGTCATCGGCCAGAAGCTCAATCCCGAAACCCGCGCGCTGATCGACACGTTCCGCACCTTGTCGCGCCAATCCTATGCCGCGGGTCTGGGCGCGCTTTACGCTTATGAAAGCCAGTTCCCCGGGGTTGCCTCGGCCAAGATCGAAGGGCTGATCGAGCGCTACGGGATCAGCGATGAGCCGACGCTGCGGTTCTTCCAGGTCCACCAAAGCGCCGACGTCGAACATAGCGCGGTGTGCCGCGGCTTGCTCGACCGGCTGCCGGCGGCGGACCAGGCCGAAGCGATCGCCGCGGGTGAGCAACTGGCCGGTGCGCTGTGGAATTTCCTGTCGGGCGTCGAGGCGACCGCGACGGTCAATTGATCAGCGGCAGCCGGTCACGCTTCCGGCGCCATTGACCTTAAGGGTGCAGGCCGGGTTGCCGTCGAGCGCGATCGTGCCCGAGCCCGAGCCGGTGACCTTGACCGAATCGCTGACCCGGACGGCGACGCTGCCCGCGCCCTCGACCGCGATCGTCGCGTTGGTGACCGAAAGATTGGCCGCCTGGATGCTGGCCAGGCCGCGGACGATCGCCGCCAACTGGCGCGCCTTCCCGCTGATGAGGGCGCTTCCGGTACCCGAGACCGCGAGGTTGAGGCGGTCGACATCGGTCTGTCCGATCCCAGCCAGCCCGGCGCCCTGAACGGTGAGCGCGAATTCGAAGGCCTTGACCTTGTCGATCGCAAGCGAACCCGCGCCGACCAGGATCGCGGTCGTCAGCTCGTGGGTTCCGACGGTGATTTCGACCGGACCATTATCCGTGCCCGGATAGCCGCCCCAGGAGGATTGGTTGGATTGAATGATCAGGGTCCGTCCATCGACCCGGACGACCAGGCGCTGAAGCGCGGCGGCCGAGCCACTGGCCCGGGCAAAGGGGGCGATCCCGGTTGCGAGCTTGACCTTATAGGGCCCCTCGATCCGCACCCGGTCGAAACCCGAAACCCCGAAATTGCGGGTCTCGGCCGCTGCCGGAACGGTGCAGGTCAAAGCCAGGACGAGGGCGAGGAAGATGCGCATGTCCGCACCTTCCCAGCTTATGGTTAATGCCGACTTAAGAGCAGTTGGCGTTGCCCGAACCCATTTTGTCGATCGTGCATTTGGCGCCGCCGGTGACGGTGACATCGCCCGAACCGATAATCTCGACGTCGGCGGTGCCGCTCGATTGCGCGGCGACATCGCCCGAGCCGGCGATCGAGACCTTGAGGCTCTGGGTCGTCACCTTGGGCGCGAGGATGCTTCCGGACCCAGCGATCTCATATTGGCCTT
This sequence comes from Pseudomonadota bacterium, assembly GCA_040390365.1. GTDB lineage: Bacteria > Pseudomonadota > Alphaproteobacteria > Sphingomonadales > Sphingomonadaceae > Sphingomicrobium. The sequence continues at coordinate 162,096 of JAZJYM010000002.1, forward strand.
GAGTGGCGGTGCCGGCGGCATTGATGTCGCCCGACCCGGCAATCTCGAGCTTGAGCGACTGAACGTCGATCGCTCCGATGGCCAATGATCCGGAGCCCGCGACCGCGCCCTTGAACGATTGGCCCTTGACCTGATCGACCGCGATATCGCCCGATCCGGCGATGGCAACGCCGTCGAGCGTTGGCGTGGTCACTTCGACCACCACCTTGCCGCGACTGCCCCAATTGCCGCTGAACATGCCGTTTTTCTTGGCATGGATCTGGAGTTCACTGCCGTCGACTTCGACCACCATTTGGTCGAGAATATTCTTCGGGCCGGTCACGGAAACGCCAGGCTTGGCGCCGCTGTGAACGCGAACTTCATAGGGTCCGGCGACCTCGAGGGAGGAGAATGCGCCGACCGGAAAGGTACGGCTGGTCTGCGGCCCCGCCTGTTCGGAGCGGTGAATTCCGCAAGCGGCGACGGCCGCGCTGGCGGTGGCGAGCAAAGCGGCTTGTAGCAGGCGGCGCATGATCTTCTCCCGTATTGGTGTATTAGAATTGCAATACACCATGTCCGAGAGCGGTTGCAAGCCCGAAAAAAAGGGCGCCCCCCGGAAGGCGCGCCCTTTTCGTTTTCGTGTTGGCGCCGCGTCGGCGCGCTACGGCTTAAGCGTCTTCCTTGGCCTTGTAATGGATCAGCGCGGCCTTGTTGAGAATCTCGAGGATCTTGACCAGCGCCGACTTTTCATCGGTCTGTTCCATGGCGCCCAGTTCGCGCGCCAGGCGCGACGAGGCGGCTTCGAAAATCTGCCGCTCGGAATAGCTTTGCTCGGGCGCATCGTCGGGACGGAAGAGGTCGCGGGTGACTTCGGCGATCGAGGTCAGATCGCCGGAATTGATCTTCGCTTCATATTCCTGGGCGCGGCGCGACCACATGGTGCGCTTGACCTTGGGCTTGCCGGTCAGCGTGACCAGCGCGTCCTTCATGGTCTTGTCGCTCGACAGCTTGCGCATGCCAACCGAATCGGCCTTGTTGACCGGCACTCGAAGGGTCATTTTCTCCTTCTCGAACCGGAGCACGTAGAGGTCGAGGCTGATGCCCGCGATCTCGGTGCTTTGAAGCTCGACCACGCGGCCCACGCCATGCTTGGGATAAACAACGAAATCACCGACGTCGAAACTGAGCGCCTTGCTAGCCATTTGGGACCTTTCCATTGGCAACCGCTGGTGCCGACACGTCATTCGCCGCCCTGATGAGACGGGAGATGGTCGAGACCCTCCGCTGGTTGCGCAGCTTCCTTTGAATTTAAGGCCGCAGCTGAATCGCGGCGGCCCGTTCGTGACAATTTTATATCACAACTGACTTCAAATTTCCAGTCCAAGCTGCCGCGGGCCAGGGGCGTCGGATTCTTCAAGGTTGTGGAGGCCCAGCCCAAGCAGGCGAATCCCCTTGGTCAGGGGGTGGAGCGCCCTCAGCAGCGCCTGGCCGGCGGCGGCGAACTCGGCTTCGCTTGCGAGTGGAGAAGGGAAGCTCTTCGAGCGCGTAATCTGGGTGAAGTCGCCGAACTTTACCTTCAAAGTGACGGTTCGCCCGCGGACCTCGGCGCGGGTGATTCGCGCCCACGCATAACCGGCGATTCGCTTCAGCTGCGATTCGAGCTCGTCGGGGTCGCGCAAATCCTCGTCGAAGGTGCGCTCGGCGCTGACCGATTTGTACGGCCGGTCGGGCTTGACCTCGCGCTCGTCGATGCCGCGGCTGATCCGCCAGTACCACAGGCCACTGCTTCCGAACTGCGCCTCAAGCGCGGGCAGCGACCAGTCGCGCAAATCGGCCCCGGTGACGATCCCCAGCCGGTCCATCCTGGCCGCGGTTACCGGGCCGATGCCGTGGAACCGGGCCACCGGGAGCGAGGCGACGAATTCGGGGCCGCGCTCGGGGGTGATCACGGTCAGGCCGTCGGGCTTGCGATGATCCGAAGCGAGCTTGGCGATGAACTTGCAATAGCTGACTCCGGCCGAGGCGGTGAGCCCGGTTTCCTCGTGGATCCGGCGGCGAATGTCCTCGGCGATGGCGCGAGCGCTGCCGAGGCCGAGCCGGTCCTCGCTGACATCGAGATAGGCTTCGTCGAGGGAGAGCGGTTCGATGAGGTCGGTGTAATCGGCGAAGATTGCGCGAATTTGCTGGCTGACCGCGCGGTAGACGTCGAACCGCGGCTTGACGAACAGCAGTTCGGGGCAGCGGCGCTTGGCGGTCACCGACGGAAGCGCCGAATGGACCCCGAACGCGCGCGCTTCATAGCTGGCCGCTGCGACCACCCCGCGATGCCCGCCGCCGACCGCGACCGGTTTTCCCTTCAGGGCGGGATCGTCGCGCTGTTCAACCGACGCGTAAAAAGCATCCATGTCGACGTGGATGATCTTGCGCGCCGGACGGGCGGGATCGGTCATGATGCCAAGCTGCGGCTTTGCATGGGCTTGCGTATCTGCTTAAGGGCGCGGGCCATGAACATCCACGAATATCAAGCCAAGGAATTGCTGGCCAAGTACGGCGTTCCAGTCCCCGCCGGTTTCCCGGCGATGAGTATCGACCAGGCGGTCGAGGCGGCGGAACAGCTGCCTGGCCCATTGTGGGTGGTCAAAGCGCAAATCCACGCCGGCGGCCGCGGCAAGGGCAAGTTCAAGGAGCTTGGCCCCGATGCCAAAGGCGGGGTCCGGCTGGCCCATTCGATCGACGAGGTGCGCGACAATTCCACCGAAATGTTCGGCAAGACATTGGTCACGATCCAGACCGGGCCTGAGGGCAAGCAGGTCCAGCGGCTGTACATCACCGATGGCGTCGACATCGACCAGGAATTCTACCTCGCGCTTCTGGTCGACCGCGAAAGCGGCCGAGTCGCGATCGTCGCCTCGACCGAAGGCGGGATGGATATCGAGGCGGTCGCCCACGACACGCCGGAAAAGATCGTCACCTTGACCATCGATCCGGTCACCGGGCTGATGCCGCACCACGGCCGAGCGGTGGCCAAGGCGCTTGGCCTTTCGGGCACCCTGGCGCGGCAGGCGGCAAAAATCGTCGGCCAACTTTATGACGCCTTTATCGGCAGCGACGCCTCGCAGATCGAAATCAATCCGCTGGCGATTGTCGGCGGCGACACGCTGATGGTCCTCGACGCCAAGATCGGTTTCGACAGCAATGCCGAATTCCGCCATCCCGAATATTGCGAGATGCGCGACCTCAGCGAGGAAGAGCCGAGCGAGATCGAAGCGTCCAAATACGACCTCGCCTACATCAAGCTCGACGGCAATATCGGCTGCATGGTCAATGGCGCCGGCCTGGCCATGGCGACGATGGACATCATCAAGCTGGAAGGCGGCGAGCCGGCCAATTTCCTCGACGTCGGCGGCGGCGCGTCGAAGGAAAAGGTCACCGCCGCGTTCAAGATCATCCTCAGCGATCCGACCGTCAAGGGCATCCTCGTCAACATCTTCGGCGGGATCATGAAATGCGACATCATCGCCGACGGGATTGTGGCCGCGGCGCGCGAAGTGAACTTAAATGTCCCGCTGGTCGTTCGCCTGGAAGGGACCAATGTCCAGCAAGGCAAGGACATATTGGCCTCGAGCGGGCTTGCCATCATCGCCGCCAACGACCTTGGCGATGCCGCGCGCAAGATCGTTGCTGAAGTGAAGGTGGCGGCATGATTTTTACAACCGTCACCCCGGCCTTGAGCCGGGGTCTGCCTTTTCTTCCTTGCGAGGTAGAAGAAGGCAGGCGGATGCCGGATCAAGTCCGGCATGACGAAATTGGAGTGAAGCAATGAAGCTGCTGGTCGCGGTCAAGCGAGTGATCGATTATAACGTCAAGCCGCGGGTCAAGCTCGACGGCAGCGGGGTCGACCTCGCCAACGTCAAGATGAGCATGAACCCGTTCGACGAGATCGCGGTCGAAGAAGCGATCCGGCTCAAGGAACAGGGCGTCGCGACCGAGATCGTCGCGGTCTCGATCGGCCCGGCCAAGGCGCAGGAGACGTTGCGCACAGCACTTGCAATGGGCGCCGACCGCGCCATCCTGGTCCAGACCGAAGATGAGGTCGAACCGCTGGCCGTGGCCAAAATCCTCAAGGGCATCGCGGCCGAGGAAAGCCCCCAGCTGATCATCCTTGGCAAGCAAGCGATCGACGATGATTCGAACCAGACCGGCCAGATGCTCGCAGCTTTGCTCGACTGGCCGCAGGGCACGTTCGCGTCCAACATCGACATGACCGACGGAAGCGCCAGCGTGACCCGCGAAATCGATGGCGGGCTCGAAACGGTCAAGCTCGATTTGCCCGCGATCGTGACCACCGATTTGCGCCTCAACGAGCCGCGCTACGCCTCGCTGCCCAACATCATGAAGGCCAAGTCGAAGCCGCTCGAAGTGAAGTCGCCGGGCGATTACGGGGTCGATGTCGCGCCGCGCATCGAAACGCTCAAGGTCAACGAACCGCCCAAGCGCCAGGGTGGGGTCAAGGTCGGATCGGTCGATGAACTGGTCGCCAAGTTGAAGGCACTTGGCGTCGCCAAATAAGTCCACCCGTTCGTCCTGAGCCTGTCGAAGGACTGCTCTTCAATGGCCGAACGGCAAAACTGGGCAGGGCTTCGACAGGCTCAGCCCGAACGGTTTGAGAGGTAAGAATGAAAACTCTGGTCCTGGTTGAACATGATGGGTCGTCGGTCAAGGACGCGACGTTGGCCGCGATCACCGCCGCCAGCCAGCTCGGCGAGGTCCATCTGCTGGTCGCCGGATCTAACGTCGGAGCAGTCGCCGAGGCGGCCGCGAAAATCGCCGGCGTGGGCAAGGTCCATGTCGCCGACGCCGCCCATCTCGAGCACCAGCTGGCCGAGGATGTCGCACGAATCGCGGTCGAGCAGATGGGCCATCACGACGCCTTCCTCGCGCCCGCCACGACCTACGGGAAGAATATCGCGCCGCGCGTCGCCGCCTTGCTCGACGTCATGCAATTGTCCGACATTCTCTCGGTCGAGGAAGACGGCAGCTTCACTCGTCCGATCTACGCCGGCAACGCCATCGCGACGGTCAAATCGAAGGACAGCAAAAAAGTCATCACCGTTCGCGGGACGGCGTTCGAAAAGGCCGCGCCGAGTGGCGGCAGCGGTACGGTTGAAAAGATCGACGCCGGTAGCGCAAGCGGCAAGTCGAGCTTCGTCGGTGCCGAACTGAGCAAGTCCGAGCGGCCCGAATTGACCAGCGCCAAGGTCATCGTTTCGGGCGGCCGTGCCTTTGACAGCAGCGATCAATTCCACGCGCTTCTCGACCCGCTCGCCGACAAGCTGGGCGCTGCGGTCGGCGCATCGCGTGCGGCGGTCGATGCCGGCTATGCCCCCAACGATTATCAGGTCGGCCAGACGGGCAAGATCGTCGCCCCCCAGGTCTATCTCGCGATCGGCATTTCGGGCGCCATCCAGCACCTTGCCGGAATGAAGGATTCAAAAACCATCATCGCCATCAACAAGGACGAAGAAGCGCCGATCTTCCAGGTCGCCGACGTCGGCCTGGTCGGCGATCTGTTCAAGATCGTCCCGGAGCTGACCGAAAAGCTTTAACGGTCAGTCCGATTGGCGTCCTCCGGGTGGATTGCTGATCTGGCGGGCATGAAGAGTCCCCTTGGTCGGTCAGACCGGAGACAAACGCGCGGACCATCGAAAGGTTGTGGTGCCCAGGGACGGGATCGAACCGCCGACACCGTGATTTTCAGTCACGTGCTCTACCAACTGAGCTACCTGGGCCTGCAAGACGGGCTGGAACGACCGCCTGAGCGAGGCGCTCACTAACCGCCGCCCGATAGGCTGTCCACCCCGGCCTCGAAGTCGCCGGTTGGCGGCTACTCATTCTTCGTCCGGCAACTCCTCCGGTTCGGCGGCCCGGCCGGGTATGCGATAGCCGTCGCCGAGCCATTTCAACAGATCGCGATCCTTGCATCCGGCGCTGCAGAACGGCGCGAACTGGTCGCTTGGCGGCTTCCCGCAATAGGGACAATTCTTGGGTCTAGACGGCATGGCCGCCAGACATGGCGAGCTTGGCATCGGCGCGCAAGTCGAGCGCTCCACCAAGCTGAGAAGCGAGGACGGCAAGCCACTCCGGCCGAGCGTTCAGGACAGCGATGACGGCCGGATGGGCAAGGATTGTCTTGGCCCCCGCGGGTTCGAACGCGGCCCGGCGGAGCAAGGCCCGAGCTTCGAACGGAGCGCGGTCGGCGGCCAGTTCGATGAGCGAAGCGCGGGCGCGCGGCCGGACAATCTGGATGAAGCCGAAGCCGTTGACGGCGGTGCGTTCGAACGGTTGCGGGAGGATTGCGTCGAAGGCCGCGGCGGCGGCGTGACGCGCCTGCCTGGTGGCGCCGGTTGGAAGGTCGATCCCGATCGATCCCTGAAGATCGAGCCGGCGGATCGCCTTGGCGGCGGCGGCGGCGCCGGCCAGCGCCAGCGCATTGGGCTCATCCGCGCCATCGACGTCGATCATCGTCATCGCGCGGGTCGGTTCGATGGCAAGCTCGCCGCCGGGAAAGCGAATAATCCCGCGGCGCGCTTCGTCGATGAAATCGTCCCAGCCCACCGCGCCGAGCGCGTCGGCCGGGGCGGGGAAGGCCAGACTTTGACCCGGTAGCTCGGGGGCGTCGCCGAGCGGCTGGTCGGTCAGCCGGGCCAGCGGCCGCTTCCACGGCTCGGCCCCGGGGATATGCTCACGAGTGACGTGGATGGTGATGGCGCCGCCTTCGGCATGGCCGGCTGCGCCGCGCGGGAGGAGATAGTCGTGGCCGTCCGCGGACCGGGCGATGGCGTTGCGGCCGCGCGATCCGGCCGACAGCAGCCGCGCCGCGATCACGCTTCCAGCGCGGACCACGTCGTCGAGCAGGATGCGCGCTTCGATGATCTCGCCACCCTCGACCAGCACCGCGCGAGTTTCGCCGATCCCGTGCTCGACCAGCCAGTCAGGCAATCGGATAACCCGCGGCCTTCAGCAGCAGCCTGGTCTCGCCGAGCGGCAGTCCGACGACGTTCGAATAGCTTCCGGCGATGTGGCGGACATAGACTTCGCCATAGCCCTGGAGCGCGTAGCCGCCGGCCTTGCCGCGCCATTCGCCGTGGCTTGCATAATAATCCACCTCCTCGCCGGATAAGCGCTTCATCGCGATCATCGTCTCACCCAGCTTGGCGCGGATGGCGCCGCCCGGCGCGACCAGCGCGACCCCGGTCAATACGCGGTGCCGGCGACCGGACAGAAGCGCCATGCAATTGCGCAAGGTCGCTTCATCCTTGACCTTGGGCAGGATTCGGCGGCCGACCGCGACCACGGTATCGGCGGCCAGCACCAAGGCCTCGGGCTCCAGCGCCGCCACCGCGACGGCTTTTTCGACCGCCAGGCGCAGCGCATGGTCGCGCGGCAATTCGCCGGGCTGAACGGTCTCGTCGATATCGGCAGGATGAACCGCGTCCGGGGTCACTCCAATGCGAGCGAGAAGGTCGAGGCGGCGCGGGCTCGCGGACGCGAGGACCAGGCGCACGCTAGTAACCGGGCGGGCGCTCGCGGCCGGGCATGAAGCGATAGGTGATCCGACCCTTGGTCAGATCATAAGGCGTCATTTCGACCAGCACTTCGTCGCCGGTGAGAACGCGGATCCGGTTCTTGCGCATCTTGCCCGCGGTGTGGCCGAGGATTTCGTGGCCGTTCTCCAGCTCGACCCGGAACATGGCGTTGGGCAACAGCTCCAAGACCTTGCCCCGCATCTCGAGAAGTTCTTCCTTGGCCAAGCTCAATCCTTTGTCTGTGGGAAAAGTCGCGGAGCCTTACGCTGGGCACCCGCAAAAGGGAAGGCGGGCAACTTCACTGATAATCGCGCGTGATGATCGGCATTTGTCAGCGCAAATGTCAGTGAAAAATCCGCTGCCAAGCCCATTATGATATGTTAATATCACTTTTCGCTTGCATCTCCATTCCTGTGATATGTAGATATCACAGGAATGGAGATAACGGATGACTATCAGAACTACCGACATTGAACACGACCTTCGCATAGCACTCGCTCTGAAGTCGGACGACATTTACTTCGCGCTGGGTGGGTCGGAGGGGAGGCGCCTTCGCGCGGAGTATCTCGGGGTAGGCGTCTTCGACGGCTTGGCGAGTGACGTTTTTTCAGAGGGTAATGAACTGCTCCACATAGATCTCGGTAGGTTTGAGATTGCAGGCCACATCCGAGTGTTGAATGAAATGATCTCGACCGGTTCGCTCGGTTTGAGCGAGCGCTCGGGAATTCCGGGACATGATATTGTTCGACAGGATGCGCTCGACTTCGTGGGGCACTTTTTATCGTCAATACCGGCTGTTGCTCTGGGCGGTCTCGATTCGACGTCGGTGCGGAATGGTTGCCTCCGCCGCTTCTATGATCGCTGCTCAGCTTGGGCCGACTTGCTTGAGGCCATCGAGGAAATCTTCGCCGAAGACCCCGACCTTTATCGGCTCAGGGTCTCCGATCTGGCCCTGCTTTCTGGGGTTGAACTGCGCAGTATGCGGAATCGCGTCGGACCGGACAAACCTATCCGCACCAGCGGTATACGCTCTCATAGAGAAAATGCTTTGGGAGAGGCGTCTTTCGTCGGAGTGAATACCCTCGACGCACTCGACTGGTTAACCGCGCGCCGCGACTTCCATATCGACAAGTTGTCGGAATCTTGGGTGCTCCAACGGATGGAGGCCGCCACTAAGCGCGAGACGTTGGGACGGGCTGCCATCGTCACTGCGCTAATCAACTTCGGGCCCCGCACAGCAATTGCGCATCGTCTGAATTGGAACGAGCAGAAGGTAAATCAGTGGGCCGAACATGGCCCAACTGACAACGCCGACGATGCACGCGACCTCGCCACCTTGGTTGGCATCGATCCTGAAAATTACGCCGCGCTTTGCGCCAACATCTGAAACTTCATCTAGCGACAAGGACTATCTAATGACCGTCAACCTGCTCCCAAACTTTGCGCGACTCATCGCCACCCTTAGCGAGAGCGATCTGCACAGCGCCCTCGATAACCCTGAATTCATTCTCGATTCCAAAGTTGTTGGGTCGAAGACGATCACGATGAACTATGCGCCTTTTGACCACGTCAACCGCGCTGCGAAAGTCGTTATAGTTGGGCTCACTCCGGGGAGGCAACAGGCCACGAATGCACTCAAAGCGGCTCGCCTTGCACTGAATAAAGGTCTTGACCCCTTCGCCGCTTCGAAGAAAGCTAAGGTTGTCGCGAGCTTCTCTGGGCCGATGAGGTCTAATCTTGTTCGGATGTTCGACAGCGTTGGACTCTCTCGCCGATTGGGTCTCGACACTGCTGCCAGCCTCTGGACCGACAACACCGAGCTAGCCCACTTTACGTCCCTTCTTCGCTATCCCGTGTTCGTGGATGGTAAGGACTGGTCCGGGCAGCCCGACGCCGTGCGGACAGACGCTTTGCGGAAATGGTTGGACGCTTATACTGGCGAAGAGTTGTCGAAACTACGCGGCGCCGTCCTCGTGCCCCTAGGGCCAAAGGTAGCAGAGGGCCTTCAATATCTCGCCAAACAGGGGAAGGTCGAAGAGCGCCTTATCCTGACCGGCCTACCACATCCAAGCGGAGCGAATGCTGAGCGTATCGCCTGCTTTCTTGGCGATAAGCCGCCACATCTAGTTTCCGTCAAGACAAACGCTGACGCACTCCTCACCGCTCGCAAGTCCATCATGGCTCGCGTGGAGGCGATCTAACCTGTCTTGAAAAGGGCCAATTGGCCCGCGCGCAGTCGGCGGTCGCGCAAAACACCGACAGGCTCGGGGCGGATTCATCTTTCGCCGCCCGACGAACCCCCGAACGTGGGGTCAAACGTGACAGCCGGAGAGACGGCATCATCCTATTAATAGAGCGGGCAGAAAGTTGCCCTTCCGCCCGCCGGTCTGTCTTTAGCTTAGGACGATAATCAAACCGCGCCGTGCGCCAGCGCGGCGAGCAGCAGCAAGGCGACGATGTTGGTGATCTTGATCATCGGATTGACCGCCGGGCCGGCGGTGTCCTTATAGGGATCGCCGACGGTGTCGCCGGTGACCGCGGCCTTATGGGCCTCGCTGCCCTTGCCGCCGTAATGGCCGTCTTCGATATATTTCTTGGCATTGTCCCACGCGCCGCCGCCCGAAGTCATCGAAATGGCGACGAACAAGCCCGACACGATCACCCCCAGAAGCACTGCGCCGAGCGCGGCGAAGCCCTGTTCCTGGCCGGCGACCGCGGTGATCACGAAATAGACGACGATCGGAACCAGCACCGGAAGCAGCGACGGAACGATCATCTCCTTGATCGCCGCCTTGGTCACCAGATCGACGGTGCGGGCGTAATCGGGCTTCGACGAGCCGTCCATGATGCCCTTGTTGTTGGCGAACTGATCGCGGACGTCGATGACGACGTCGCCCGCAGCACGTCCAACCGCGGTCATGCCCATCGCGCCGAACAGATAAGGCAGCAGCGCGCCGAGCAGGAGACCGATGATGACGTACGGATTCTCAAGGCTGAAATCGACCGTCAGCCCGGGGAAGAATTCGCGCAAATCGGTCGTGTACGCCGCAAACAGCACGAGCGCGGCGAGGCCGGCCGAACCGATCGCATAGCCCTTGGTCACCGCCTTGGTGGTGTTGCCGACCGCGTCGAGGGCGTCGGTCTTGGCGCGAACGCTGTCGTCGAGCCCCGACATTTCGGCGATTCCGCCAGCATTGTCGGTGACCGGGCCGTAAGCGTCGAGGGCGACGACCATCCCCGCCAGCGCCAGCATCGCGGTCGCCGCAAAGGCAATCCCCATGAGTCCGGCAAGGGCATAAGCAATCGCGATCCCGCCGCAAATGACGAGGGTCGGAAGCGCGGTCGATTCGAGGCTGATCGCAAGGCCCTGGATAACGTTGGTGCCGTGACCGGTCTGCGATGCCTTGGCGATCGACTGGACCGGGCGATAATTGGTCCCGGTATAATATTCGGTGATCCAGATGATCAGGCCGGTGATCACAAGGCCCAGCAGCATGCAATAATATAGCGCCATGCCGGTGAAGCTCTTGTCGCCGGCATTGATCACCGCATTGAGGTCGCCGAGCACATATTGAGCGGCGAAATAGATCGCGACCGCCGAGGTCAAAGCAGTAACGCCGAAGCCCTTGTACATCGCGCCCATGATGTTGGTGCCACCACCGAGACGGACGAAATAGGTGCCGAGGATCGAGGTCAGGACGCAGACCCCGCCGACCATCAGCGGAAGGCTCATCAGCGGCAGCAACGCCGGACCGGCGCCCTTCACCAGAAGCGCGGTCAGGACCATGGTCGCACCGACGGTGACGACATAGGTTTCGAACAGATCGGCGGCCATTCCGGCGCAATCGCCGACATTGTCACCGACGTTATCGGCGATGACCGCGGGGTTGCGGGGGTCGTCCTCGGGAATTCCGGCTTCGACCTTGCCGACCAAATCGGCGCCGACGTCGGCGGCCTTGGTGAAGATGCCGCCGCCCAGACGCGCGAAGATCGAGATCAGCGACGCGCCGAAGGCCAATGCGACCAGAGCATCGATGACGACCCGGCTATTGGGTTCATTCCCGGCCGGCCCGATCAGATAATAAAAGAAGGCCGAGATCGCGAGCAGCGCGAGGCCGGCGACGAGCATTCCGGTGATCGCTCCGGCGCGGAACGCCATGGTCAGGCCTTGCTGAAGCCCTTCGGACGCGGCCTGGGCGGTGCGGACATTGGCCCGGACCGAAATGTTCATTCCGACAAAGCCGGTCGCTCCCGACAGGATCGCGCCGAGCACGAAGCCCGATGCCGACACCGGCCCGAGGAAATAAAACACGATCGCCGCGACCACGACACCGACGATGGTGATGGTCGTATATTGGCGGCGCAGATAGGCCGAAGCGCCTTCCTGGATCGCCGCGGCGACTTCCTGCATGCGCTGGTTGCCGGGCGAACTGGCGAGCACCTGGCGGCTGGTGATGATCCCGTAAAGCACGGCGATAAGGCCGCAGGCGATTGCGATTGTAAGCGGATTCATTGGATTAAACTTCCCCGTTGTCAGGCAGGTGGGCGCGCGCCCGCTGGTGCGGGAGCCCCCTTTGAAATCGGCGGCTGTTTAGGGGTGGTTTGCGCGGCTTGCAACCGCGCTGGTCAGCAGGCGATCAGTGAATCAGGAGCGCGAGCGTCATTCCCGAGACCAGGCCGCTAAGGCCGATCAGCCATTGGCGAAGCGCTTTGTCCGTCATGCTCATGGCCAAGTCTCTCCGGCGGTGGGACGGCTTCGCCCCGGTACGACAGACTGAGTGCCGCCGGTCCGGCTTGGAGCGATCCGATGCACACCAGGATCGTCGCTTCGGGTAAATTAAGCGTTGAAGGATCGATCCGCGAGGGAAGCGCGGCAAGAAGCGCATAATCATCCCCGCCGGTCGCCGCGAACAGCCGGGCTTCCAGCGAATCGCCACGACCGTCGATAAAGTCGCGCGACAGGCTGATCGCGCCGAGATCGATGGCGGCGGCGCAGCCGCTCGCTTCGGCGAGGCGCAAAGCATCGATCAGCAGCCCGTCCGAAATATCGAGCATCGCAGTGGCGCTGGGAGCGATCGCCTGGCCCGCGGCGAGCAAGGGCATTGGGCGGCGATAGGCCTCGACCAGCGGACCAGCAGCGTCGCGGTCGAGCGCGAGCTGGGCCAGGCCCGCTGCCGAATCGCCGACAAAACCGGCCAGCCACAGCCGGTCGCCAGACTGGCCGCCGTCGCGCCCGGGGACCTTTGCCCCAGCCCGGCCGATGGCCGTCATTCCGAGCACTCGCGGAGCCCCGGGGGGAAGGCCGATGGTGTCGCCGCCGATCAGCGGCAGGCCATAATATTCGCACGCCGCCTCGATCCCGCCGATGAAGTCGGATTCCCACTGGCCGTCGCCGGCGATGGTCAGCGACAGCAGCGCAGCGGCGGGAGTCGCGCCCTTGGCCGCAAGGTCGCTCAAATTGACCGCGACCAGCTTCCAGCCGACGCTCGCCGGTGGATCGAAGGGGAAGAAATGGACCCCTTCGGCAATGCTGTCGTGGGTGATGACCAGATCGCCGAGCAGCGCTGCATCGTCGAGCAAGCCGCGCGCCGCGGGATCGGTCGCGATGCGCCGCAGCCGGGCAATGATCTCGCGCTCGCGGATCACCCTTTGGCGGCGGGCCTGGCGTGCTTGGCGATCGAATCGAGCAGGCCGTTGATGAAGCCGCTTTCGCGCTTGTCGTAAAAGGCATGGGCGACATCGACATATTCCGAAATCACCGAGCCCAGCGGGACATCGGCGCGCGCCACCAGCTCATAAGCGCCGGCGCGAAGGATCGCGAGCATCGGCCGGTCGAGCCGCTCGATGCTCCAGCCCGCGGCGAGATTGGTCTGAATCAAGGCATCGATCTCGTCGCTGCGGTCGTTGGCGCCGCTCACCAGATCGTCGAAAAAGCTGTGCTCGGCCTCATGATATTGGGCGTCCTCGATGGTCGCTCCGAGCCGGTGATCGTGAAATTCCTTGATCAGCCGGGGCAGCGGCGTTCCTTCCATATCCTGCTGGTAGAGCGCCTGGACGGCGGCGAGGCGGGCAGCGGAGCGGGATTTGGAACGGACCATAGCGCCGAGCCTCTAGCGCGTGGCAGTCGATCGCGGAAGGCGCTCGCTTGCGTTCGGGGTGCAACGGCGGGATGGTCGCGGCCATGCGGCATGTCGGGATCCACCAATATAGCGTCGAAGGCGCGGTGCTGTGTTATCAGGAGATCATGCGCGGCGCTCAGGCGCGGCTCGGCGCGCATCGCCATCCGCCGGTAACCATGGCCGGCCTCGCAATGGCCGATACCGTGACCGAATGGGATGAGGCGGACAATGACGCGCTGCGCGCCCGTTCGGCGGAGGTCGTCGAGCGCCTGGCGCGGGGTGGGGCCGAATTCTTCCTGTGCCCCGACAACACCGCCCATATCGCGCTCGAAACCCCGGGGCCGGATCTGGCGCTGCCCGGGCTTCATATCGGCGAGGTCGTGGGAATCGAGGCGGCCGCGCTCGGCTACCGCAAGGTCGGCGTGCTCGGCACCAATTGGACGATGCAGGGGCCGGTCTATCCGCGCGCATTCGAAGCGCGGGGAATCGGCTGGGCGGTGCCGCGGCCAGCGGTCCGCGAACGGCTCCATGCGATCATCATGGACGAATTGTGCATGAACCGGTTCGAGCCGGAATCGATCGAATATTATCGCTCGGCGATCGATGCGCTGGCCGCCGAGGGGTGCGATTCGGTGGCGCTGGTGTGCACCGAAATCCCGCTGATTATCTCCAATAAGAATAGCGCATTGCCGGTGCTCGATTCGACCCGTCTGCTGGCGCGGGCGGCGATCGATGTCGCGCTTGGCGATGCGCCGCTGCCGATGTGGCGCGGCGGCCCGGTTTAAAGGAAGTCGGCGAGCGCTTCGGCCACCTCGCGCGGCGCTTGCCACGGCGCGAAATGACCGGCGTCGGGCAAGCGTTCGATGGTCAGATCGTCGACCCAATCCTCGAGTCCGATGAGCTGGCCGGAAAGGATCGCCGGGTCGAGCATCCCCCACAGGACGAGGGTCGGAACATGCACTTTGGGAACCTGGTCCATCCACGCGGGCAAGCCCATGTGTTCGTCCGGCAGCGGCACCGCGAGGCCGGTCGCGCGATACCAGTTGAGCATCGCGGTCAGCGCTCCGGGCCGCGACCAGTCGGCGATGTAGCAAGCGCGTTCTTCGGGCGGGATAATCGCCAGATCGACATGGGCCGAAAAGCTGCGGTCGAAAAACCAGTCGAAGCCCTTGGCCTCGATCATCCGCTCGGTTGCGGGCGAGCGAAAGACGTTCATATATTGCGACGCGGCGCGCTGTTCGGGGTCGTCGATCAGCGCCTTCTGGAACAGCCACGGATGGGGCGCATTGACGATGGCGAGTTTGGCCAGTCGCGGATCCTGGGAGAGCGCCGCGGTCCAGGCGATGGCGCCGCCCCAATCGTGGCCGACCAGCGCGAACCGCTCAAGCTTGAGCGCGTCGGCCAGCGCGAACACATCGGCGGTCAGGCGGTGCGGCGCATAAGCGCTGACCTCGGCCGGCCGGTCCGATGCACCAAAGCCGCGTTGATCGGGCATGAAGAGGTGGAACCGCTCCGCCAAAAGCGGCGCGACCAGCCGCCACGTGCGGTGCGATTCGGGAAAACCGTGAAGCAGGATGACCGGCGGATTGGCCGCGCTGCCAGCGGTAACGACGTTGAGCGTTACCCCGGTCGACAGCGCAACTTGGCGGAAATCCATTTCTGTCGTCATTGCGAGGAGCGCAGCGACGAAGCAATCCAGTGCCGTTCACCGGTTGAGCGGGAACTGGATTGCTTCGCTGCGCTCGCAATGACGATGTCGATCATCACGGATAGCTGACCGTCGTCGGCACCTTGGGCAAGGGAATATACTCCCGATCGTCGCCAGGGACGAGCGGGAAGCGCATCGCCTGCCAGTCTTCCTTCGCCTGGTTGATCCGTTCGCGCGACGAGGAAACGAAATTCCAGAACACGTAACGGCGGGTCGAAAAGGCACCGCCGCCAAGCAGCATCACCCGCCCGCCGCGACCGCTCGACAGGCGCGCTTCATGGCCGGGGCGAAGGATGATGAGGGCGAAAGGTTCGAGATCGCGGCCATCGAGCGTGGCCTCGCCCCCGACCAGCATGACCGCGCGCTCGTCGGCCTCCGCATCGACCGGCATAAAGCTGCCCGAGTCGAGCGCGATATCGGCATAAATGGTTGGCGAATGGCACGGGGTTGCGGCGGTCGCGCCCCACAATGTGCCGATCAAAACCCGGGCGCGGACGCCACCAT
Source organism: Pseudomonadota bacterium (assembly GCA_040390365.1). Classification (GTDB taxonomy): domain Bacteria; phylum Pseudomonadota; class Alphaproteobacteria; order Sphingomonadales; family Sphingomonadaceae; genus Sphingomicrobium. The sequence continues at coordinate 177,992 of JAZJYM010000002.1, forward strand.
CCTCGACCAGCGGAAGCCCGCTTTCCGGCACATGATCGAAGGCTGGAGCAACCTCCTCCTTGCCGTCGGGCAAGGCGAGCCAGGTCTGCATCCCGTAGAGGCTTGGGCCGTCGGGGCGGAGGTTCTGGGGCGAGCGCTCGGAATGGACGATGCCGCTGCCCGCGGTCATCAGGTTGATCGCTCCGGGCTCGATCACCGCATGCGATCCGACGCTGTCGCGATGCTCGATCGCTCCGTCGAACAAATAGGTCACGGTGGCGAGGTTGATGTGCGGGTGCGGGCGCACGTCCATGCCCTTGCCCGGTGGCAATCGCGCCGGTCCGAACTGGTCGACGAAAATGAACGGCCCGACCATCGTCCGTGTCCGCGCCGGCAATGCCCGGTGAACCTTGAAATCGCCGAGGTCGTGGGTGACCGGGGTGATGATCTGCTCAACCGCGCCGTCGAACTCGTCCGTCATCGTCATTCTCCCGGCGCGCTAGCCTTGATCGACAGCGCGTGGACCCGCTCGACCATCAGTTCGCCAAGCGCCGAATAGACCATTCGCTGGCGCTCGACCCGCGATTTGCCGGCGAAGGCGGCGCTGGTGATGCTCAGGCTGAAGTGGCTTTCGCCGCGCCCGTCATGGCCGGCGTGGCCGCGGTGACGTTCGCTGTCGTCGCGAAGGTCGAGATCGGTCGGCGCGAGCTGTTCGGTCAACCGGCGAATCATCTCACCCGCTATCGGGCCAGTGGAGGTTAAGCGCATCGCTCCATATATAGGGGCGATGGCTGCAAAGGCGAGCAGATGGCACGGGCGGGTCGAAGGGGCGCAGGCGCAATGCGCGGTCCCGGGGTGCGGCGAGGCGGGCGAATATAAGGCGCCGCTTGCGCCGGCCAGTTTCGATGGGCCCGGAAGCTGGCGCTTCCTGTGCCTCGACCATGTCCGCGAACATAATGCGTGCTACAATTTCTTCACCGGCATGAGCGCCGAGGAAATCACCGCCGCTCAATCGCCGGTCGCCGGGTGGGAACTGACCAGCCGGCCCTTCGCCCACTTCGGGGCCGACCCGGCGCCGGCATGGGGCGATTTCGCCGATCCGCTCGATGCAATAACCGGACGTTTCGCGCGCAATGGATCGGGTGCTGATCAATCGCGCTTCACCCGCGCCGAACAGCGCGCGCTCGACGTGCTCGGGCTTGGCGAACAGGCCGACCGCCACGCCTTGCGCCAGCGCTATTCACACCTCGTCCGCCGCTATCACCCGGACAAGAATGGCGGCGACCGAAGCCACGAGCGGCGGCTGGGCGAAGTGATCGAGGCCTATCAGCTGCTGAGGAAATCCGCTGCAATCGCCTAATCGCGGTCGGGCGCTCCCAAGGGGAAATAAGCGCGATAGGGACGGGCCTCCTCGACCGCCCGCGAGACTATCGGATGGGCAAGCAGACGCGCTCGATAGGCGTTGAGGCGCGGTCGCGTCGCGCCGATCCGCTCGACCCAATCGGCGTAGAATAAGGACGGTGCAGCCGCGCAATCCGCCAATGTGAAGCTGTCGCCGGCGGCCCATTGGCTGTCGGGCAAATTGGCATCAAGCCAGTCGTAGGCCTTGCCCAAGTCGCCGCGCGCCTTGGCAACGCCGAACGGGTCGCGCTGGTCCTCCGGCCGGAGCTGGTCGCCGACAACCTTTTGCACGTTGGTCATGACGTGAAGGTCGAAGAAGCGGTCGAGGAAGCGCGCGCGCAGGCCATCGTCGCCATCGGGAATCCAGCGGTTGGGACCCGGAAAATGGAGCGCCAGATAGTCGATGATCGGGGTCGATTCGAAGATCGGCCGGTCGCCGTCCATCAGCAGCGGGAATTGGCCGAACGGCGAATGGGCGAGCAAGATGGCGGCATTGGCCGGTTCGTCGGGATGGCCGTCTTCGACGTTGCGATACTCGAAGGTCGTGCCGTCGGCCCACAAGGGGATCAGCACCTTCCAGCTGTAACTGCTGAACGGATGGACGAAGAGCGCGAGTGTCACCAGCTGCCCTCGGCAATGCGCGCCTGGCGTTCAACCTCCCGCTCGCTGGTGCCGGGAATCGGTCCCTCGGCCGGATAAGGCGGCATCGTCCCGCCCGGCTTATAGGTCGCGATCACGGTGCCCTTGGCGGTGACCCGATGGCTGGTCATTTCCAGCCGCTCGACCGGGATTCCCTCGCCGAATAATCGCTTCCCGCGGCCCAAGGTGACGGGGAATGTCATCAGGGTCAGCTCGTCGATCAATCCCGCTTCGAGCAGGCCGGGGTAGATGGTGGACGAGCCTTGAATTACGATCCGCTTTCCGTCGCTTTGCTTGAGCGCCGCGACTTCCTCTATTCCGCCAAGCCGATGGCTGTTCTGCCACTCGAGGGCGCGCGATCCACGGGTCAGGACATATTTGTTGGCGCGGTCGAAAGCCTCGCCCATCGGCTTGTTGTCGCCCTCGGCATAAGGCCAATAGGCGGCGAAAATGTCGTAGGTCCGGCGCCCGAGAAGAAGGTCGTAATCGCCGGAAAAGATCGTCCCCAGCGTTTCCTCGATGCCCTCGTCCCAGATCTTGAACATCCAGCCGCCCTGATCGAAGCCGCCGGTCGGATCCTCGGCCGGTCCACCCGGGGCCTGCATCACGCCGTCGAGGCTGACGAAGGCGGCGCCGACGAGCTTACGCATGGACGGCATGACCGGCGACCGCGGCTTCGATTTTCGCATGATCGATCTTTTGCATGGTCATCATGGCGTCGAACACGCGCTTGGCGACCGCCGGATCGGGATTGCTGTTGCCCTCGAGCAATACGCGCGGAGTGATCTGCCAGGAATAACCCCATTTGTCCTTGCACCAGCCGCACTCGCTTTCCTCGCCGCCGCCGGACGTGATTGCAGTCCAGTAACGATCGGTTTCAGCCTGGTCTTCGGTAACGACCATGAAGCTGACCGCCATATTGGGTTTGAAAATGGGCCCACCGTTGAGCCCGACGAAGGCGCGGCCCAATACGGTGAACTCGACCGTCAGTTCGTCGCCTTGCTGCCCCGACGGATAGTCACTCGGCGCGATCATCGCCTTGCCGACTGCGCTGTCGGGAAAGGTCGCGGCATAGAATTCGGCGGCCTTGCGCGCCTGGCCTTTATCGAACCACAGGCAGGTCATTAATTTGTCGCTCATGCGCTTGCCCCCTTGCGCGGACCGACGAGCCCGAAGCTCGCGCCCTGGGGGTCCATTCCATTGAGGGAAAATTCGCCGCCGGGAATTTCCATCGGCCCGAACAATATTTGGCCCCCACCCGCGGTGACCGCCGTGGCGGCGCGGTCGATGTCGTCGACCCCGATATAAAAAGTCCAGCCGCTCATCGGCACTTCCGCCGGCTTGTTCATGATCGCGCCGATCCCGACACCATCTTTCTGGACGAACTTGTAATCGCCCAACTCGCCCATCGGCATCGCGCCTTCCTGGGTCCAGCCAAAGTGCCTGGCGAAGAACGCGATCGCGCCGTCCTGGTCGGTGGTCGACAGCTCGTTCCAACGGACGTGCTGCGCCTTCATCGGATCGAAGACGTCGCTAGCCGCGTCCAGCTGACCCGCGGGCGGGGTCGGCTTCATGATGTAGAATGGCACCCCGACCGGATCGGACACCAAAGCGACCCGGCCGACCCCCGGAATGTCAAAGGCCGGCATGACCACAGCCCCGCCATCCGAAGTGATTGCATCGACGGTCGAATCGACATCCCCGACATCGATGTAGCCGAGCCACATCGCCCGCGCGCCATGCGCCTTCATGTCGTCGGTCAGCGGGAGGATTCCGCCCGCCATCTTGCCGTCGTAGCGGCCGATCATGCGATAGCCGTTGGGAAAGTCGGAGGTGGCAGCGACCGTCCAGCCGACGACCGAATCATAGAATGCTTTGGCCGCGTCCACGTCGGGCGTGACAAGTTCGTACCAGATGAAGCTTCCCTCGGGATTCGGCATCACTTGATCTCCAGGCTGTTCACGAACGGCTTGAAGCCGCCCCAGAACATGCGCTTGCCGTCGAACGGCATGGGCATTGCGCCGGGCTGCATTTCGGGGTCGGCCATGATCTTTTCCCAGCCCGCATCGCGGGTCGCCTTGTCGGGCCAGATGACGATCGAGAAGACGACATTCTCGCCGTCCTGCGCTTGGACTGCCTTGAAGAAATCGGTGGTGTGGCCATGTTCGAGCCCGTCGCCGAGCGCTTCCAACGACCCGATCGCGCCCTCCTCCTTGGCCTTGCGGCTGAACGTTTCCGCCAGCGACGTATATTCGCTGAGCTTGTCGTCGCGCAGTGGCAGGATGAATCCGTCAATGTACATCGTCTCTCTCCTCGATTCGGCTTGCTTTTCGCGGATACAGTTATAAATTGCAACTGTGCAGTTAGAAAATGTAACCAAACGATCGAAATCCGAGACGAAGCGAGGCTATGGCGACGCCTGCGGGACCGCTCATGGGCTCGAGCTGATCGGCGAGCGCTGGACGCTGCTGGTCTTGCGTGAGCTGCTGCTTGGGCCGCGGCGCTTTTCCGAACTGCGCGCCGACTTGCCGGGGATCAGCGCCAATGTCCTCAGCCAGCGGCTCACCGAACTTGAGGCCAAGGGCCTGGCGCGCAGGGTGCGCCTGCCGCCGCCGGCCAATGTCCAGGTCTATCAGGCGACCGAGTGGGGGCTTGAGGCCGAACCCCTGATCCAGACGCTCGGCCGGTGGGCGGCGCGATCCCCAGCGCACGACCCGACGCTGCCGCTCAGCGGAGTGTCGATCATGCTGTCGTTCCGGACCATGCTCGACGCCGAGCGCGCCCAAAGCGTCGCGGGCAGCTTTGGGTTTCGCTTTGGCCATGACCATTATGTCGGCCGGCTGGACGGCGGCACCTTCACGGTCGAGCGCGGCGACACGAGCGGCGCCGATGTCATTTTCACCGGAGCGCCGACCGCGCTCGCGGCGATCGTTTATGGCGGCCAGCCGCTCGACCTGGTCGAAGTGTCGGGCGACCGCGATCTTGCGCTCCGCTTCGTCACCTTGTTCCCGCTACCGTCCAAAGTCTCGCCACAGGACCATTGAGGCAACGCTCGCACCGGCCTAAGGATTGCCAATGTCCGAAATTCCCAACGTCACGCTCGATAACCGCAGCGACACCGTGCTCACCACGCCCGACAAGATGGCCAAGGTCCGCGACCTGTTCGGGGTCGATTCGGACATGGAAGTGCCGGCCTTCAGCGAAGCCGATGAACGGGTGCCGGACCTCGACCCGACCTATGTCTTCGATGCCGATACGACCCTGGCGATCTGCGCCGGCTTCGCCAAGAACCGCCGGGTCATGATCCAGGGCTATCACGGCACCGGCAAGTCGACTCATCTCGAACAGGTCGCGGCGCGGCTCAACTGGCCGATGATCCGGATCAACCTCGACGCCCATATCAGCCGCATCGACCTGGTCGGGCGCGACGCCATCGTGCTCAAGGAAGGCCAGCAGGTGACCGAATTTCGCGAAGGCCTGCTGCCGTGGGCACTGCAGCATCCGGTCGCGCTCGTGTTCGACGAATATGATGCCGGCCGGCCCGACGTGATGTTCGTCATCCAGCGCGTGCTGGAGGCGGAAGGAAAATTGACCCTGCTCGACCAGAATCGGGTGATTCGGCCCAACCCCTGGTTCCGCCTGTTCGCGACCACCAACACGGTCGGGCTGGGCGACACCACCGGCCTCTATCACGGCACCCAGGCGATCAATCAGGGGCAGATGGACCGCTGGAACATCGTCACCACGCTCAATTACCTTCCCGCCGCGGTCGAGGCCCAGATCGTGCTCGCCAAGTCGGGCGACTATGACGAGCCCGGCGGCAAAATCATCGTCGAGAAGATGATCAAGGTCGCCGATTTGTCGCGCCAGGGCTTCATGAATGGCGATATCTCGACCGTGATGAGCCCGCGAACGGTCATCAGCTGGTCGCAGAACGCGCATATCTTCAGCGATGTCGGCTATGCCTTCCGGGTCAGCTTTCTCAACAAATGCGATGAAAGCGAACGCCCGCTGATCGCCGAATATTATCAGCGCGTGTTCGGCGAGGACCTGCCCGAAAGCGTGGTCGGAAAGGCCTCTTAGGGCGGTCCGCGAGGAATGGCTGACCGCCTCGATCTCCTTCGACGGGCGCTTGCGGGCGCGACCCGCGCGCTGGCCGCCGACGCCGATGCCGACGTCGTCTTTACCTCCGAAATCACGCCCCCAAACGGCAAGACCGCGCGGGTGCCGTCGCCGGGACCGGGGCTCGAACCGAAAATGGTGGCGGAAGCCCGCGGCGCCGCCGATTCGCTCGCGCTCCGTTTGCGCTTCCACAATGATGGACTGCACAACCGCCAGGCACCGCTCGACAGCGATGCGCGCGCTGTATTCGACGCGCTCGAAACCGCGCGGGTCGAGGCGCTTGGAGCGCGGGCAATGGGTGGGGTTCGCGCCAATCTCTCCAACCTTGCCGAAGCACGCGTCCGCGGCGATTCGATCACCCGCGCCCGGACCGTCGAGGAAGTCCCGCTGGCGACCGCGGTCGGGTTGCTGGCGCGTGAGCGGCTGAGCGGCGAGGCGCCGCCCGTCGCCGCGCTCGAAGGGCTCAAGCTGATCAGCCCGTGGATCGAGGATCGCGCCGCCGCCGAACTCGATGCTTTGGCGCTGACCATCGACGACCAGGCGGCCTTCGCGACCGTCTCGCGGCGCCTGCTCGAAGACCTCGATCTTGCCGTCGGCGAACAGGATGCCGAGCAGTCCGACAGCGACGACGACGGGTCCGACGAGGACCAGCAGGGCAGCGGCGAGGACGATGGCGAGGACGGCGACAAGGGTCCGCCGGCCGCTGGCGACGTCGATGCCAGGGGCGAAGACAGCGACGAGGAGAATTCCGACCAGCGGACCGACGATGGCGAAGCCGCAGAGCAGGACGGAACGCCCGGAGAGGATCCCAATTCGAGCAGCCCGGCCGCGCCCGGCTGGCGCAATTGGGACCTCGCGCCGGACAGCAATTACAAGGCCTATACCAATCGCTTCGACGAAATCGTCGAGGCCAAGGAACTGTGCGACGAGGAGGAACTGGGCCGGCTCCGCGCCTATCTCGACCAGCAGATGGGCGGCCTTCACAATGTCGTTACCCGGCTCGCCAACCGGCTTCAGCGGCGCTTGCTCGCGCAGCAGGCGCGCAGCTGGGATTTCGACCAGGAAGAAGGGATGCTCGATGCCGCCCGGCTCGCCCGGGTGATCGTCAATCCGGCCCAGTCGCTGAGCTACAAGATCGAGCGCGAGACCGAGTTCAAGGATACCATCGTCACCGTCCTGATCGACAATTCTGGCTCGATGCGCGGCCGGCCGATCGCGATCGCCGCGATCTGCGCCGACATCCTCGCCCGGACGCTCGAGCGGTGCGGGGTGGCGACCGAAATCCTCGGCTTCACCACCCGCGGCTGGAAGGGCGGGCAGAGCCGCGAGGCGTGGCTGGCCGATGGCCGGCCGGGCAATCCGGGGCGGCTCAACGACCTTCGCCACGTCATCTACAAGCGCGCCGACGAGCCCTATCGCCACGCCCGCCGCCACCTCGGGCTGATGATGCGCGAAGGGCTGCTCAAGGAAAATATCGACGGCGAGGCATTGTTATGGGCGCACCAGCGGCTGCTTTCCCGGGCCGAGGAACGGCGCATCCTGATGGTCATTTCGGACGGCGCTCCGGTCGACGATTCGACCGCCTCGGCCAATGGCGGCAATTATCTCGAAAACCATTTGCGCCAGGTGATCGAGTGGATCGAGACGCGTTCGACCGTCGAGCTGATCGCCATCGGCATCGGCCATGACGTCACCCGTTACTATCGCCGCGCGGTGACGATCATGGACGCCGAGCAACTGGCCGGGGCGATGATCGACCAGCTCGCGAGCCTGTTCGAAAGCAATTGACGCTGAATAAGCACAACCGGGCGGTCATAGCACTGCGTCCTTTTTGGCAGCTGAATGTCCGCTTTCGACCCATAGCGGACGTTAATTGACGTCTGCGTGAGCTAAGCGGCAGGAAGGTCAGTTGCGTAGACTTCTCGCTGTACCGCGCGCTTTTCAGTCGCTTTGGTAAGGCGCCGAGCAAGTCCGCGCCTGATCCAAGCCTAGCTGCTTGAGACTCGTCAAACGTTTTTGGCGCGCCACATTCCCTGCATTCGATTTCAAGATTTGACGAAACTGACAGTGCCGCAGCAGCACCGTCAGCGATAAGGCATCAGGCTGGCGGTTTTGACTTCTTGGTTTACTGCTTCGAATATTCGTGACAGACGAAGGTGGGAGCTTGGAATCAGAGCCTAGTTTCTGGAGGGGGGGATCGTGAAGACGAAGTTGTTTGCGCCTATCGTGCTCATGACCGTAGTCGCCGCATGTGCCACGATGCCTGAAAGCACATTGCCTCTTCCGGTTGAGGCAACTCTAGTCAATTTGACCGGAGAGACTCTATCACGGGTCGAATATAGAGCCTGCGGAGCGGACAGTTGGGGCCGGCTAGATCTGGCCCCGGTGGCGGCCGGAGCGACAGTGAAGTTTCAATTATCCGAGCGATGCGTCGATTTTGATGCATACTATAGCAGTGGAAAGCTGGCCGGATCGCAGCGCGGTGTAAACCGTGACTATCCGTTTACGTGGACCCTTCGCTAGCTCACCAGGGGGACTTTCGATGCGAACAGGATATTTTGTTTTGGTAGCTGCGCTCGCGCTTCCGCTTGGGGCGTGCGTTAGCGGGCCGACATACAACTACTATAAGGTCTCTTCGCGGTTCGTTTCCAGCGCTCAGGCGCAGTCGGCGCCGGAGATAATCGCGACTCCCGCCTACTCCCAGCTCACGCCTCAGACGACCACGGTCGCGATACGAGCGCCCGATCGCTGCTCGAATGCCACCGCCAGCGAGGTCACTGGAGAAGCCGCCACCAGTGGCACAATTATTCAGACGGATTGCGGTGTCGAAATGGCGGAGATCGAGCGGGCTCTTACCCGGGCCGGCTACAACGTTGTTTCGTGGAACGTCGTCGCGCGCGAAATGAAGCTCAACAACTCGGCAACCGATGTAGCCAACACTCTGGGCGCGCAGGTTCTCTTTCAGATCAATTCGCTGGAAAATTCGCGAAAAACGCTCGGTGAGGACGCGCGCTGGGAGCGAACCTATTTTAGTTCCGACAGCACGGGAGCGACGGACAGGCCGCTGCCGTTGCCTGAGGAAAGCAGAACCCTTATCGACCAGCAGTATCTCGCGCCCATCGAAGCGAAGCAGAATCTACGGGCATATGCCGTTACGTTGGACGCGAATGCGGTGTGGGTGCCGACTGGCCAATCGATCTGGTATTATCGCTGGACCTTGGGCAAAAATCCGGGCGATGTCTTCAACGGGTACAGCGTCGTCCTGTCTTGCGTCGACGGCTACAACTTTTCGCAGTGCACTAGTTTAGAGCCGGCCAAAAAACCCGGGCCCAAAGGCTCCGTCTTGGCAGCAGGCGAATCCGTTGCAGTTAGCGCCTCTGAGCGACCTGAGGATTTACAGCGCGCAATTTACGCCGATCTCTTCAAGCAAGTGGTCACTAACTTTGTGCATTCGTTCGCTTCCGCGCGGGGGAAATAACAAATTATCCTGCGTATTGACAATCTGCCAGCACCCGCCGCGATCAACCTAAGTGTTCGGCCCAAAAGAATTTGCCGCGCTATTAAGTCGCGATGCCTTGAACGCCGTCGGGACACTGTCGCGGAAGATTGCACGTCGGTTTAATGAATCCGTTGCTGAATGTCCGTTTCCCACCCAAAGCGGACATACCGCCAATCATTCGCCAGCCCGTTTCGAAAAAACACTTTCCTACAGCTACCGAAGTGCGATAGCTGGTTGGCTCCCTTCGCGTAGGAGAGCGACGCTGACGACCCCGTTTCCGCCCAGGTCCGTGATTCAGATCCGCCGCGAGGCCAGGCAGCGCGGCAGAGATTGGTGCCCGCGATATCATGTTTACGGGCACCGCGATCGTCACTCGAAAAGCGCCTGTTGGAAAACGCGTCAGACGGTCAACTTGGTCAACTTCCCCTCAGGCGAAATCCTACACAGTGCGCATTCAGCAAACCTTCGCGCGGCCGCTGCGGGCAAAAAAATGGGCCCGGCGCAACAACGCGCACCGGGCCCCCCTCGATACGCGACGCGAGGGATTCGTGCAGCCGCAACGGGATCGCGGCCGCGGTGGCGGAAAAAGGGGAATCCCGCCGAATGAGTCGGGTTTTGAACGGGTCGCGCTCAATCAGTCCTGAACGCGGCGTGCAGCCCCCATTCAGGAAAAATCCAGCGCTGTCAATTGGTTAGCGCAGGATCGCGCCCCTATTCGGCGCTTGCAGAAGCCTTTTTGGCGAGCTCGCGCTTGAGCTTGCGGACGCGCAGGCTGAGCTTTTCGTCCTTGGTCTTGTTCAGCCAATTATCGAGCCCGCCGACATGCTCGACCGAACGCAGGCCGTGCGTCGATACGCGCAGCTTGACGCTCTTTTCGAGCGCTTCCGACATCAAGGTCACGTTCTGCAAATTGGGCAGGAACGTGCGCTTGGTCTTGTTATTGGCGTGAGAAACATTGTTTCCCACCTGCCGGCCCTTGCCGGTCAGCTCGCAAACGCGCGACATGGTCAAAATCCTAATTGTCTGGACGAACCTTGGAACAAGGCCCGGAACGCGCCGCCCGTTAGCCGCTGGTGCCGGCTTCGTCAACGTTGACGGTAGCGAAATGGAAGAAACCTACTTGGTAATTCTGCGTTATCACTGTCATGTCCCCGACATTTCTGCCGGAAATCGGCCTTAACATATGGAAGCGAAGCCACTATGCGACCAGCTATCCTCATTCTGATCATCGCCGCGCTCGGCCTTCTCATCGGTATCGGAACCGGCTTCATCGATATCAATCAGATCCGCGGGGCCCAGGCGCCGGAAATCACGGCCACGCATAATGGTGTCGTCGCCAAGGGCGGCCAGACCCCGGCGTTCGACGTCGAAACCGGGTCGGTCAAGGTCGGGACCAAATCCGCCACGGTCAAGGTGCCGGCGGTCGAAGTGGTGCCGCCGGCCAACCAGTCGGCCGCCGCGACCAACGCCCAATAGCAGCGCCAGCAAGGCGGCTGCTGACGCGGCTGCCGGCGGCGGCTAGAAGCCGCTTCGATGAGCTTTCCCTTGCCACCGGCGATGCGCCGAGCGCTCGACCTTGCCGCCGCTGCCGCCGCCGCCGGGGAAGTGCCGGTCGGCGCGGTCGTGACCAAAAGCGGGGAGATCATCGCCGAAGCCGGCAATGCGATGCGCGGATCGACCGATCCGACCGCTCATGCCGAAATGGTCGCGATTCGCGCGGCGGCGGCGAAGCTGGGCACGTCGCGGCTCGACGATTGCACGTTATGGGTCAGCCTCGAGCCGTGCGCGATGTGCGCCGCAGCGATCGGCTTGGCGCGATTCAAGTCGCTGCGCTTCGCCGCCGAGGATCCCAAAGGCGGCGGAGTGATCCATGGGGCCAGGATTTTCGCCTTGCCGACGTGCCATCATCGCCCCGACGTCCTGGGCGGGATCGGCGAGGAGGAAGCAGCGGCATTATTGCGCACCTTCTTCGCCGAGCGGCGCTAGCGCCCGACTGGCCGGTAAGCGCTAGCCGGTAAAGGGCACCAGCCGGATTTCGACCCGGCGATTGGCGGCGCGCTTCATGTCGCTATCGTCGGGCAGATAGATGGCCGCGGTCTCGCCAAAGCCGCGCGAGGCGATTCGCGCCTTGCCGACACCATCCGATGACAGGAACGCCGCGACCGCATTCGCACGCCGGTCCGACAAAGTCTTGTTGATCGCCGGAGTGCCGGTGGTGTCGCTATGGGCATAGACGTCGACATAGCTTTGCGGCTGGGTCTTCAAGGTCCGCGCAAGCTCATGCAGCGTGGCGCGAATCTGCGGCGCGATCTCGGCGCTGCCCGAATTGAACGTCAGGGTCGCGGGAATGCGAATGAGAATGCCATCGTTGAGGCTGAGCACATCGATTCCGATGCCGGCGGTCTGGCGGCGGAGTTCGGCCGCGGTTGCGGCGACATAGGCCGCACCGGCGGCGGGGCTGAGCGGTCGAACCCGGGCGGCGCGCATCTTGGCGGCCCGGGCTTTGGTGCCGCCGATGATGTCGGCGTTGAGATAGGGAGCATTGGTTCCGAGCGCGGTGAATTCCGCCGGACGGCCCATCGGCGGTGGAGCGCCGCGCATCGCGCAGCCGGTCATCGCCACCGCGATCGCTGCAGCGGTCATCATTCGTGCCAGTCGCAATATCGTCATTCCTCATCCCCCAAGTGGTTCGTTCAACCCAACCGGCGCCATGCGCTTTCGTTCCCGGCTTGTGAACCGCCGCACATTGGCGCTAAGCAGGAATCTGCCGCTTATGAGCGACCATCTTCTCCCCATCCCATGGATCGACGTAGTCCTGATCGTCGCGCTGATCGCCCTCAACGGGCTGTTGGCGATGAGCGAGCTGGCGATTGTGTCGTCGCGTGAGGCCCGGCTCAAGGCGATGGCCAAGCGCGGCAGCAGCGGTGCCCGGGTGGCGCTGGAATTGGGTAGTGACCCCGGCCGCTTCCTGTCCACCGTCCAGAGCGGAATCACGTTGATTGGAATCATCGCCGGTGCCTTTTCCGGCGCGGTGCTGGGCGAGCCGGCGGCACAGCGGCTCCAGCTGCTGTTCGGGATCGAGGCCGATCTCGCTCACAGCCTCGGCTTCGGCCTGGTGATCGTCGTCATCACCTACGTCTCGCTGGTGATCGGGGAAATCGTGCCCAAGCAATTGGCGCTGCGCTCACCCGAGCCGATCGCGGTCATCGCTGCCCGTCCCTTGCTGTTGCTGGCGCGGATCACCGCGCCGTTCGTATGGCTTCTCAATTCGACCAGTTCGCTGATCTTCAAGCTCTTCGGCCTCGACCGCGAATCGCGCAATCACGTGACCGCGGAGGAGCTCCACCTGGTCGTCGCCGAAGCGCAGACCGCGGGCGTACTCGAGGAAAGCGAGCGAGCGATCATCTCGGGCATCGTCCGGCTTGCCGATCGCCCGGTGCGCGAAGTCATGACCCCGCGAATCGACGTCGACTGGATCGATATTGCCGCCAGCCCGGAGCAAATCCGCAAGACTCTGCTCGATACGCCGCACAGCCGGATTCCGGTCGCCGACGGGTCGATCGACAATATCGTCGGGGTGATCCAGAGCCGCGACCTGCTTGCGGCCAAGCTTAAGCGCCAGCCGCTCGACTTGAAGCGCCTGTGCCGGGCAGCGCCAGTGATCCCCGATTTGATGGACGCGATGGACGCTCTGGTGGTGTTGCGCGCCGCCGATGTGCCGCTGGCCCTGGTCCATGACGAATATGGCCACCTCGAAGGGATCGTCACTCCGGGCAGTATCCTCGCCGCTTTGGCCGGAACCTTTGCCCACGATGTCGAGCATGGCGAAGAACCGCCGATCGTCGAGCGCGACGACGGCAGCTTCCTGGTATCGGGCGCGGCTAGCGCCGATGTGCTGGTCGACCGGCTCGGAATGATCCTGCCGGGCGAGCGCGATTATTCGACCGTCGCCGGCTTTGCTTTGTCGGTGTTGAAACACATCCCGGTGTGCGGGGAGAAGTTCAAGCATGATGGCTGGACGTTCGAAATCGTCGATCTCGACGGGCGCAAGATCGACAAATTGATCCTGATCCCGCCGCGCCGCCGAAACGCCGCCGAGGCGGCCGAGCACTAGAGCTTTCCGAACCGTTGTTCGAAGCCGTCGATGTCGTTGCGGGCGAGGTAATCGGCCTGTTCGACAATCCGGTCGCGCACCAGCCGCCCGCGGAACGCGCCGAGCTGGTCGTCGAGCCGCTCGACTTCATTGGCACTGAGGCTTGCGATCTGGTCGAAGCGGTTGAAGCCGAGATCGCGCAGGGTCTCGGCGAGCTTGGGCCCGATCCCCTTGAGCAGGAGCAAGTCGTCCGCCGGGTCGGAACTACCGCCCAGCTTGCTGTGAATCGGCGCATTGACGATCGCTCCGGCGACATCGCTTGCTGCTGCCGCGGCTTCTCCGGCAAGTCCGCGGCCTTCGCTTTCTTTGCGCGGGGAAGTCATGTGCGGCCGCAGCGGAGTCGAATCGCTCAGCCGCACGTTCTGACGCGGCCTCAGGAGCAGGAAGGCAAGAACCAGAATGACCGCCACGCCAATCAGTACGAGCCACATATTTTGAGCCAAAAAGTGCATCATTTCACCAATCCCATTGTGCGTTGTGGCGGCGATGAAGCTCCAGCAGATAAGCAAGGAACAGACCGAGGAATAAACCAGCGATCGCCGCCAATGCTCCTTGCGCTGCAAGCGGCGCGCCATTGCCCCTGGTCCAGCGCGCTTCGCTCACTCCTGGCAGCATCGACAGCACGCGCGCCAGTTCGGCGGTCTGGAAGTCGTCGGCCGGGCCGCTGAGGAGGAGTTCGCGGGTCAGCGGTCGGCGGGCGAGGCGCGCATCGATCTGGGTCATTTCATAATAGGTCAGCGCCTGGCGCGCATTGCCCTCGATCCGGTCGATGAAGCGCTGCGCCCCGCCCAGCGGTCCGCTCCACAGCAATGAGCAGGCGATTGCGATCGCTGCTCCGCCGGCCACCCAGCCAAGCCGCTTCCGGCCAGCCAGCTGGCGACGAAAAATGATCGTGAAGACGATCACTTCAGTACCCGCGCCCGCCGCCAGGCTGGGCCAGAAATAGGCCATCAGCGGACTCATTGCTGGGGCCTTTCCAGCTCTCGCCAGCCGATATCGCCGCGGTGGAAGCCGTCGGCAAAGTCGATCTTCGCAATCGCCGCATAAGCCGCGTCCCGCGCATCGCGCAGCGTTTCGCCGGCGGCGGTGACAGCAAGCACTCGCCCGCCGTTTGCGATCAGCCGGCCATCCCGCTCGGCGGTTCCTGCCTGGAACACGATCGCGCCGTCCGCTTCGGCGTCGTCGAGCCCGGAAATCGAGCCGCCCTTGCTTGGCGTTCCGGGGTAGCCCGTGGCTGCGACGATGACCGTCATGGTCGAGGCCGGTTCGAGCAAGATGGTGCCGATTTCCTCCATTCGTCCTGCCGCCACCAGTGCCAGCATTTCGGCGAAATCGCCGGCAATCCGCGGCATGATCGCTTCGCATTCCGGGTCGCCGAAGCGGACATTATATTCGATCAGCTTGGGGCCGTCCTCGGTCAGCATCAGCCCGGCATATAATATGCCGTTGAACGGCATTCCCGAAGCCGCCATCGCAAGCGCGGTCGGGCGCACGATTTCGGCCATTGCTTGCTCCTCCAGATCCGCAGTCAATATTGACGCTGGAGAATAAGCACCCATTCCGCCGGTGTTGGGGCCGGTGTCGCCTTCGCCGACCCGCTTATGGTCCTGGGCCGAAGCCAGAACCAGCGTGTGCTCGCCATCGGCAAGCACGAACAGGCTCGCTTCCTCGCCCTCCAGAAATTCTTCGATCACCAGCGCCGTGTCGTCCGCCGCCGCGATCGCTTCTTCGGCTTCGGCGCGGGTCATGGCGATGGTCACGCCCTTTCCAGCAGCCAGTCCATCGGCCTTGATCACCACCGGAAGCGCGAACTCATCGAGCGCGGCGCGCGCGTCCGCGGCGGTTTGAGCGCGGACATAAAAGGCGGTCGGGATATTGTGCCTGGTGCACAGATCCTTGGTGAAGCCCTTCGATCCTTCGAGCTGGGCTGCCGCCGCGCTCGGTCCGAACACGGCAATGCCCTGGGCGCGCAGGGCATCGGCGACCCCGGCGGTGAGCGGTGCCTCGGGCCCGATCACGACCAGCTCGACGGCTTCGCGCTGAGCAAGCGCGACCACCGCCACGGGATCGGCGGGATCGATGTCAATGCATTCGGCCCAGCGCGCGATGCCCGGATTGCCGGGCGCTGCGACCAGTCGACCGCAGGACGGCGATTGCCTAAGGCGCCAGGCAAGCGCATCTTCCCGACCGCCCGACCCTAGAAGCAAGATATCCATGACTCTCCCTGACGATCCCGATGATGTGCGCTCCGGCCTGTTAGCGAAGGTCGGGCAGGGCGACAATTCGCCGCCGCTCAGCGTCAGCGAACTGTCGGGCGCGCTCAAGCGGACGATCGAAGGCGCCTTTGGTCAGGTCCGCGTTCGCGGTGAGATTTCCGGCTTCAAGCGGGTTGGCTCGGGTCATTGCTATTTCACGCTCAAGGATGAGGATTCGTGCATCGACGCGGTCATCTGGCGCGGCAGCGCTTCGGGCCTCGCCTTCGCGCCGGAGGACGGGGCGGAGGTCATCGCCACCGGCAAGCTGACGATCTATCCCGGGCGCTCCAAATATCAGATCGTCATCGAGCGGATGGAACTTGCCGGGGAGGGGGCGCTGCTGGCGCTGCTCGACAGACGGCGCCAGGCGCTCGCCGCGGAAGGCCTGTTCGATGCCGGGCGCAAGCGCGCGCTGCCGTTCCTGCCGCGCGTGATCGGGGTTGTGACATCGCCCACTGGCGCGGTCATCCGCGACATCCTCCACCGGCTTGAGGACCGCTGCCCGACGCATGTCATCCTGTGGCCGGTGGCGGTCCAGGGCGAAGGCGCCGCCGCCAAGATCGCCGCTGCGATTCGTGGGTTCGCTGATATCGAACCCAAGCCCGATCTGGTGATCGTCGCGCGCGGCGGCGGCTCGATCGAGGATTTATGGGCGTTCAACGAGGAAGAGGTGGTGCGCGCCGCGGCCGAATCGCCGATCCCGCTGATTTCGGCCGTCGGCCATGAAACCGATACGACCTTGATCGACCTTGCGTCGGATCGCCGGGCGCCGACCCCGACCGCGGCCGCGGAAATGGCGGTTCCGGTTCGAGCCGATCTGATCGCCATGCTCGGCGACCTTGCGCATCGTTCCACCAGCTGCCTGGCGCGGCGCGCCGATCATTATCGCGAGCGCTTCGATGTGGTGTCGTGCCGCTGGCCGGCGCCCGGCGCATTGTTCGCGCCGGCGATGCAGCGCACCGACGACCTGGGTCATCGCCTGCCGCGCGCGCTTGCGGGACGGGCCGGCACCGCCCGAGCCGATCTCAATGCGGTCGCTCCGCGGCTTCGGATCGAAGCAATAAACGATCGCGTGCGCGCGTTGCGCGAGCGGCTCGAGGCGCTGTGGCGGCTGGCCGCGGCCTCGCATCCCGAACGGCCGCTTCAGCGCGGGTTCGTCCGGGTCACCGATCGGTCGGGCCGGACGCTGGCCAGGGTCGCCGACGCCACAGCGGCGCGGGCGCTGACCCTCCATTTCGGCGATGGCTCGGCCGATGCGACGATCGATGGCGGAACGGCCGCCAAGTCGGCCCCGAACAGGCGGGTTGAGCGCAAGTCGGCAGCGCCATACAACAAGCCTCAGCCAGGGCTGTTCGACCCTGCGGAGGAGTGATCGAATGTTGATGACAGGCCGCGGCCGCGAAGCGCGAATCCACTATCTCGACGGGACCTTCCGGCTGCTCAGCTATGGCGATTACGTGACCTGCGGCGTCACCGGCGCAGCGATTGCACTCGAGGATCTGCATTATTGGAGCGTCGAGCGGCAGGAAGCCTATGTCGACGCCGAAGCCAGCCTCAAGGCCGAGCGCAAGGCGAGCGGACTTTAGCCGCTTTCGTCCCGGCAGGCCCTAGCCGACCCGCTTGGCCTTGAACCCGGGCTGCTTGGCCAGTTCGAGATAGAAACTGCCCATCATACCGCGTTTGACGATGACTTTTTCGCCGCGCACCGGCGGCAGTCCAAGGGTCGAATCGTCGACCTGGCTCCAGACCGATCCGTCGGCCAGTTTGATCACCCAGCCACCGTCGGCATTGTGACTGACCCCGGCGACCGTGCTTTCGATCTGCTTGATGTCGTTTTCATTGCCACCGAACAGGCCGCCGAAATTGGGCACCGAAAATCCGAACAGGCTGCGCTTGGCCTGATTGGCGCGGGCCTTGTCGATGACCACCAGTTCCTTGGTCGCGATCGCCTGGCTGATGACCCCGGCCTGGCGATCGTAGCAGGCCAGGCGCTGCGCCGAATCACCGACCGAGCGACAATCGAGCAGTTGCTTAACCGATGCCGGCATGCCGGTATTCGGCGCCGGGCGGGCCGCTGCGGCGCCCGCCAATCCAATCAGCAGGGCCGTTGCCATTACGGCGGATTTATAGGTCATCATCATGCTCCCTCGCCCTTACTATTCCGCATGCGGGCAGAGGATGGAAGCCCCCGCTCGCGCTGTTGCAAAATTGATACAGGACGGAGACAACTTCTTGCAATGGGGGCGCAAAGCGTTGCCAGCGCTTCAAGGTCTAACCTATCACGAGGCGCAGTTCGATGAAGTTGCATTCGTCGATCCACGACAGGCTGTGTCGCGGCACAGCTAGTGAAGGGGAATAATTTTATGATGCTCGATTTTCGTCAGCGCCTGCTCACGACCACGCTTCTGGTCGGCGCAAGCATGATCGCCGCTCCTGCCTTCGCGCAGGACGCCGCTCCCGCTCCCGCCAACCCCGCCGATACGGCGCAGGGTACTGGCACCCAGCCGGAAACCACCACTCCGATTGAAGGGACGACGACCGTTCCTTCGACTTCGGCGACGGGTGAGCCGGTCCAGTCCGCTGGTGACATCGTCATCACCGGTTCGCGTATTCCGCAGCCGAACCTGACCTCGGCCAGCCCGATCACGGTGCTGTCGAGCCAGGAAATCAAACTCCAGGGCACCAGCCGCACGGAAGATTTGATCAACTCGCTGCCGCAATCGTTCGCTGCTCAGGGTTCGAACATCTCCAACGGTTCTTCGGGCACCGCGACCGTCAACCTTCGTGGTCTCGGCTCGGGCCGCAGCCTCGTGCTGGTCAACGGCCGCCGCCTTCAGCCGGGCGATACCGGCAATCCGGTCGCCGATCTTAACTTCATTCCGACCCAGCTGATCAAGCGCGTCGACGTCCTCACGGGCGGCGCCTCGTCGGTCTATGGTGCGGATGCGGTTGGCGGCGTCGTCAACTTCATCATGGACAATACTTTCACCGGTATCCGTCTCGACGCCCAGGTCAGCACGTTCCAGCATAATAACAACATGAGCGATGGTCTTCTCGCCGCCAATACCGCGCGCGGCTATCAGCCGCCGAGCGGCCTCAGCACCAATGGCGGAGCGGCCGACATCGCCGCCGTCTTCGGCGCTTCGCTCGACGATGGCCGTGGTCACGTTCAGGCTTATGCGACCTATCGCCGCCAGCGTCCGGTTCTTCAGTCGACCCGCGATTATTCGTTCTGCGCTCTTTCTGCGCTTACGGCCACCGATCCGCGCAACGGTCCTGGCAAGCCAGTTCGGCCTGCTGTCGACACTCTCGGCCGTAACTTCAACTGCGGTGGTTCAGGTACGAACGCTACCGGCACCTTCTACACCGCCACTGGTACGTTCGAAGTCGGCAACGGCAACCAGCTCGTCCCGGGCTCGACCCCGTTCAACTACGCTCCGTACAATTATTTCCAGCGCCCGGACGAACGCTACACCTTTGGCGCCTTCGCCGATTATGAGATCAGCTCGGGCTTCAAACCCTATCTCGAAGCGATGTTCATGGACGATCGCACGGACGCCCAGATCGCTCCGTCGGGCACCTTCTTCAACACCACCGGCGTCAATTGCGACAACCCGTTGCTGTCGGCTCAGCAGCTCGACGTGCTGTGTAATCCAGCCAAGAACCTCGTGTTCACCAACGGCCAGGGCGTCAAAACGGGCTTTGCCTATATCGGTCGCCGTAACGTCGAAGGCGGTGGGCGCGACGATGATATCCAGCATACGGCGTACCGCATCGTCGGCGGCATGCGCGGCGATATCACTCGTGGCATCACCTATGACAGCTACTATCAATATGGCCGCACGCTCCGTAACGAGACCTATCTCAACGACTTCTCGGTCACGCGCTTCCAGCGTGCACTCGACGCGGTGTCGGTTGATGCCAGCGGCAATATCACGACCCCGAATGCTCCGGGCTCGACGATTGTCTGTCGCTCGGTTGCGACCGGTCTCGACCCCAATTGCGTGCCCTACAACATCTTTTCCCAGGGTGGCGTGACTCAGGCGGCGCTCAACTACATCCAGACCCCGGGCCTGCAGCGCGGCAAAGTCGACGAAGCCATTGCTCACGTCGATTTCACGCTCAGCGGCGCGGACTATGGGATGAAGACTCCGTGGGCGGAAAGCGGCATTGGCATCAACGCCGGTGCCGAATATCGCAAGCAGACCCTCGATCTCAAGGTCGATACGGCATTCTCGTCGGGCGATCTGTCGGGTCAGGGCGGTCCGACTTTGCCGGTTGCCGGCAAGTTCGACGTCCGCGAATTGTTCGCCGAAGTCCAAATTCCGCTGGTCGAACGTAATTTCATCGACCTGCTGCAGATCAGTGCCGGCTATCGTTATTCGGATTACAAGACCCAGGGCATCGATCCGTTCACGCAACTGGTCACGAAGAATGCATTCTCGACCAAGACCTACAAGCTCGCCGGTGAATTCGCGCCGATCAAGGACATCAAGTTCCGCGCCGCGTACAACCGGGCCGTTCGGGCACCGAACATCATCGAATTGTTCGCTCCGACCGGCATTGCCTTGACCGGCACCGTCGATCCTTGCGCCGGCGCCACGCCTTCGTTCACCCTGGCACAATGCCAGTTGACGGGTGTGACTGCGGCTCAATATGGCAACGTTCGCCCCAATGCCGCCAACCAGTATAATGGTGTGCTTGGCGGCGGCTCGCTGCTTCAACCGGAAAAGGCCGATACGCTGACCGCCGGCGTGGTGCTTCAGCCGCGCTTCATTCCAGGTCTTGCGATCACCGCCGATTACTTCAACATCAAGATCAAGAACCTGATCGGGCCACCAAGCTTTGCGGGCATTCTCAATGCGTGTGCCGGCGTCGGCACCGCGCCGGATCCGGCAGCTTGCGCCTTGATCTTCCGTTCGCCGTCGGGTTCGTTGACGACTGGTGGCGGTTTCATCCTCCAGACCAACACGAACACCCCGGGCAAGGGTCTGTTCACCAAGGGCTTCGACTTCTCGACCAACTACTCGCATCGTATCGGCGGCCTGGGCACGCTCAATGCCAGCTTCGTCGGCACCTTGCTGACCGAACTTGGTACGCCGCTTGACGCAGGCGTCGGCCGCTTCGCTGGAACCACTCCGTCGCCGAAATGGCGCCATAAACTGCGCGTTGGCTTCGCGCTTCCAAATGGCCTCGGGATTTCGGCCCAATGGCGTTACTTCAGCCGCGTATTTTGCGATAACGCTGTCGATGGCGGTTGCGGCACGAACATAGATCCGGACGGACGTGGTCCGCTTCCGCCCGTGTACGTGATTCGTCCAGGCAACCAGGCGCTCAATGCTCAGAGCTATTTCGATCTGACCATGACCGCCAAGATCACCAACAAGTTCAACCTCCGCTTCGGCGCCCAGAACATCCTGGACTCCGATCCGCCGGTTGCTGGTGGTCAAGTCATTCCGGCCGGCTTCGGTAACGGCAACACCTATCCGCAGGTGTATGACTCGCTCGGTCGCTACATGTTCGCTGGTGTGACCGTCGACTTCTAAGTCTTCGATCACCTCAGGGGGAAGTTGGCGGGTCTCGAAAGAGGCCCGCCATTTTCTTTTGGGTGAAGCGCGCTAAGCATGGGTCGTGGTCAAACATCTGCCTTCAATCCGATGAACGCGGCGTCCGGCGAGAACGACTTCGCTGCCGCAATGGCGATCCTCAGCCGGCGCGCAAGCGCGGCAGAGGTGGTCGAGGCCGAGGCGATGCTGGTTCGTGCAAGCAGCCAAGGGCACGGTGGAGCCGCCAACCGGCTCGCGCTGATTCGGGCCCTGGGCGTGACGTCGCCGCCGGATTGGGAGGGCGCGCTCGATGCGCTTGCCAGCGGTGCCCAATATGGTGACCGTCAGTGCCGCGAACAGCTGATGTTGCTCGCCTCACCCGGCGACGTGCCCGCGCCCGATGATCAGGACTATGCGGCGCTGCGGGCAAAGGTCGATGTGGCCGAGCGGCTCGCCGCGCCAGCGGGGGAGCGGATTTCAGATAGTCCTTATCTTCGCGCTCATCCCGCTATCGTCAGCAGGGAAGAATGCGCATGGCTCACGAAAGCGGCTTTGCCGCGGCTGTCGGCGGCAACGGTGTTCGACCAAAGCAGTGGATCGCGGGACCGGCATTTCGACCGCGACAATAGCGCGATCTGCTATCAGATCGTGGACCTCGACTTCCTTTCAGAGGTGGTCCGTGCCCGGATCAGCGCCGCCATCCGGGTGCCGCTACCGTTTTTCGAACCGCCCCAGATCCTGCGCTACCAGCCGGG
This sequence comes from Pseudomonadota bacterium, assembly GCA_040390365.1. Classification (GTDB taxonomy): domain Bacteria; phylum Pseudomonadota; class Alphaproteobacteria; order Sphingomonadales; family Sphingomonadaceae; genus Sphingomicrobium. The sequence goes on from JAZJYM010000002.1 coordinate 200,341, forward strand.
CCAGCGCTTCAAGCTCCATGCCGACTTTTTCGACCCGGCCATCGCCGGCTCTCGCGAGGAAATCGCTGCCCGGGGGCAACGGGTCGGCACCTTCCTGATCTATCTCAACGACGATTATGCCGCCGGAGAAACCGAATTCCCCGAGGCCGGGATCAAGTGGCGAGGCAAGACCGGTGACGGATTGTTCTTCGCCAATGTCGATCGCGCCGGGCAGCCCGACCGCCGGGCGGTTCATGCCGGCCTGCCGCCCAGCGGCGGCGACAAATGGGTCTTCTCGCAATGGATCCGCGACCAGGTGCCGGTATGACCGACGCCCGCGATCTCGAATTCAGGGCCGATGCCGCCGCCGGCGCGGGCGATATGCACGGCGCGCGCCTGTTGCTCGAGCAAGCGGTCGCCCATGAGGGGTCAACCGCGCAGACATGGTCGAAGCTGTCGGCGATGCGCAAGGCGGCTGGCGACGTCGCGGGGTCGCTCGACGCGGTCGATCGCGCGCTGGCGCTGGCGCCGCTCGATTTCACGAATTTGCTGTCGCGCGCGTTCCTGCTCGAGGCGCTCGATGATCCGCAATCGGCCCTGGCGTTCGGCCATGCCCTTGCCCAATTGCCGGACGGGCAGGATCTGCCGCCGCCGATGCAGCAACCGGTTGCCCATGCGCGCAAGCGCTGGGGCAAGCTCCAGGCGGAAACCGAGCGGCATCTGGAAGCGGCGATCCCGGAGTCAATCGCCGGAGCCGAGCGCGAACGCGCGCTTCGCTTCGTCTCGAACCGCTCCCGGCGGACCAGCCATTATCATCAGGAGCCGAGCGATTTTCATTATTCCGGTTTGCCCGAGCGGGAGGTCCATGATCGCTCCGACTTTCCCGAGCTGGCCGCGTTCGAAGCCGCGACCAACGCCATTCGCGCCGAGTTCGAGGCCCTGGTTGCCGCGAATGAAGCGCAAATGGTGCCCTATATCCAATATCCGGAGCGCGTCCCGCTGCGGCAGTGGAAGGAGCTCAACCGCAACCGCGACTGGACCGCGATCCACCTCATTCAGAACGGCCAGCGGATCGACGCCAATGCGCTCCATTGCCCGATCACCATGGCGGCGATCGAGCGGCTGCCGCAGCCCAAAATCCGCGGCGCTTCGCCCAATGCGATGTTCTCGCTGCTGGCGCCAAAGACCCGCATCCCGCCGCACAGCGGGGTCGCCAATGTGCGCCTGGTTTGCCATCTGCCGCTGATCGTTCCGCCGGACTGCGGTTTTCGTGTCGGGGCGACCGAACGCGAGTGGAAAGTTGGCGAAGCATTCGTGTTCGACGACACGATCGAGCATATGGCCTGGAACGACAGCGATCAGCTGCGGGTCGTCTTGATCGTCGATTTGTGGGCGCCGTCGTTGAGCCTTTCCGAACGATCGGCGATCACTGCAGTCATCGAGGCCAGCGACGTCGGTTTCGGAAGCGGCTGAGCAGGGCTAAAGACGCGCCATGTCGGATCATCAGATAAAGGTCGGCCGGGCCTCCGGCGAAGAGCTTTTCCGCCGCGCCACCGAGGCGTGGGAGACGGGGGAGGCGGCGGCCATGCTCCCGGAAATCGAGCGGGCGCTCGACGATTCCACCGATTACCGCTTGTGGCATATCCACGGCCTGATCCGGCGCGGGCTCGATCAGCGCGAGCTCGCCATTCCATCGCTGCAGCGCGCGGTCGACCTCAATCCCAGCGCCCCCAATCCGGCCCGCGCGCTGGCCCGCACCAAATATGAGGCTGGGCTCGATTCGCTCGATGATTTCGGGCGGGCGCTGATATTGTCCCCCGGCGATCCGGAGGTGGTCAAGGAACTGGCCATGGCCCTGGTCGCCAATGGCGAAGTCGCGACCGCAATCACCGGACTGGAAAAAATCCTTGGCCGGACGCCGACCTGGAGCGATGGCCAGGTGATGCTGTCCCAGCTCCGCTGGATGGAAGGCGAGCGCGAGACCTTCACCCGCGGGTTTGACGAGGCGCGCCGCGCTTTTCCGCAGGCGCTCGACCTGTGGCGCGAACAAAATACGTCGCTCCTCCATGCCGAACAATGGGACAAGGCGTTGTCGGTCATTGGCGAAAGCCGGGCGATTTTCGGCGAGCAGGAGCTGTTCAGCGCCAACGAAGCGGTGATTCACGCCGAAATGGGGAATATCGAAGTCGCCGACCGCTTGCTCGAGCCGTTCGCGCAGTGGGAAGATCCGGCGTTCCAGACCCGCCGGGTGCGCCATTTGCTTCGCGCCGCCCGCCCCGCCGAGGCCGCCGCTGCGATCGAGCCGTGGCTTGCGACTCCCGACGCGGTGATGTTCTGGCCCTATGCCTCGATCGCCTGGCGCCAGTGCGATCCGGAACGCTGGCAGTGGCTCGAAGGCGATCCCAAATTTTATGGCGTGTTCGACATGGCCGACGATCTTCCGCCGCTCGATGAGCTGGCGGCGTTCCTGCGCTCGCTCCATACCTTGTCGGGTCAGCCGCTCGAACAATCGCTTCGCGGCGGCACCCAGACCGACGGCGATATTTTCATGCGTATCGACCCGATCATGATCACATTGCGGGAGGCGATCCGCGCGAAGGTGGCGGCGCATGTCGCGCAACTGCCGCCACCTGATCCTGCTCATCCATTGCTTGGGGCGGCGCGCGACCGGATCGGCTTTGCCGGCGCCTGGTCGGTCAGGCTCAGGGATGCCGGCTTCCATTCGAACCACGTCCATCCGCTCGGTTGGTTCAGCTCCGCTTTGTATGTCGCCTTGCCCCAGGACATGGGCGAGGGCGAGGCCGGCTATCTCGTCCTTGGGAACCCCAAATCGACCTGTTTCGATGTCGATCTGGCACCCTTTCGAACGGTCGAGCCGAAGCCCGGCCGGCTGGCATTATTTCCATCCTATGTGTGGCACGGGACTCGGCCGTTCGGCGCTGGCGAGCGCTTGTCCGTCGCCTTCGACGTCGCGCGTTTCCCTTCAGCATGAGTTTACGAATCGCGAAAACTCGGCTAAACCAAGCGTTTACGGCGAAGGATAAGACGATGGTCAAATATGTTGCTTTGCTTTTGCTTGCTGTTCCGGCAGCTGCCGTCGCGCAAACCCCAGCGTCTGCACCGCAGGCGCCGGTCGAAGTGAAGAAGAATCCGCTCGATAAAGTCATTTGCAGGACCGAAGATACGGTCGGCACGAGGCTCGGAGCGCACAAGGTCTGCGCCACTCTGCGCGAGTGGAAGGATCAGGAGGAAGAAAATCGCCAGGCGCTCGAGAAAATTCAGCAGGGCCAGGGCGTCACACCCAGCGGTTGATTGGATTCAATCGCGGTTCGCGCGCTGATCAGCGGCCGGCGCGAGTATTTTCCTGATCGTTTCCAGGTGGCGCGCGTAATTGCGCCAACGCCCCGATGAGCGCGTGTATAAGGGTTCGCGGACCTGCCACACGCTGGCGGTTTTGACGGTCCCGGGGCGCGACTGGAAGTCGAGCGCCGACGGATCCCAGCCGATGCCGCAAAAGTCGAACAGCCGCCGGGTTTCGGTTTCGGGATCGCGCACCAGAGCGTCGTAATCGACCGTCAGAATATCGTCGCCGTACAGCCCCAGCCAATGGTCCATCAGCCGCCGGTACTGACCGTGCCAGTGCGCGGCGTCTTCAAGGTCGAGCGCATAGGCCATGCCCGGGTCGAGGTGGAGGAAATAGAGCGACAATATATTGTCGAGCGGATTGCGGCGGGTGTGGATGATCCGCGCGGCCGGGAACAGGCGCTTGATCAGTCCGAGGTGGAGGAAATTGTCGGGCCGCTTGTCGGTGACTATCCGGTCATCGCCGGGCCTTTGCGGAAGGGCCGCGAGATAGGAGCGCCGCAACTCGGCCACGGCCGCGTCGCTCAACTCGCAGACGCCTCGCGGATAGTCGTCGATGGACCGGGCGAGCGCCGGGATGAGATCGAGTTCGCCGGCCGCGGCGACTCGTTCGCTTGCCTCCAGGATGCGCTCGACCAACGTCGATCCGGACCGGAACAGCCCGCAGATGAACAGGGGCGAACGCTCCGACGCTTGCGCCGGTTCTGGCGCCGCTGGAAAGCTTGCGATCAGGCGGTCGACCAGTTGCTCGGCCTGTCCGCGATCATAGGTCGCGGCTGTGCCACCGGCCTCGCGGCTGGCGCGATTGGCGGCCGCAAAAGCAGCGAAGGCGTCATCATATTTCGCCGCGGCGTCGAGCAACCCGCCGAGCGCAAAGCCCAAATCCGCTTTGGCCGAAATATCGATGCCCGGAACCGAGATCGACTGGGCAAGACGATCGGCGAGGCCGCGATCGAGCGATTTGGCGTGCGACACGCCGGCCAGCCGGGCGAGCGCGAGTGCGTTGCCGGGATCATGGTCGAGCGCCGAGCGATAGGAAGCTTGCGCCTCCGCGCGCCGCCCCTGGTCCTCATAGAGGTTGCCGAGGTTGAGCAATGCCGGAATAAAATCGGGACGAAGCTCCAGCGCCTGTTCCAGTTCGGCCAGCGCCTCGTCCGGTCGGTGGAGAGAGTCGCCCAGGATAACCGCCCGGTTGAGCCGCACTTCCTCCGCCCCGGCAACGCCATATTCCAGCGCCCGGGCATAGGATTCCAGAGCTTCGTCAAATCGGCGCGCCTGCTTTTGCAACCACGCCAGATTATACCAGCTGTCGGGCAGATCGCGCTTGATCGCGAGCAGCCGCAAATAGGCCGCGATCGCTGGTTCGACCCGCCCTTCACGCCGCAGCCGGGCGGCCTCTGCAAGCATTTCCTTCCAGCGATCGTCGGTCACCGTCACGGTCTAGGCGGACCGCGGGCGTTGCGCCAAGCCTTTACTCCGGCGCTTGCCTAGGCTCGCCGGATGTCAGCACCAGCGCGCCCTTTTTCTCATCGACCCGAACGGTTGCGCCGTCGCTGATCTCGCCGGAGAGGATCTTGTCGGCAAGCGGATCCTGAAGATATTTCTGAACCGCGCGCTTCAGCGGCCTGGCACCATAGACCGGGTCGTAGCCGGTGCGCCCAAGCCAGTCGCGCGCGTCGTCGCTGAGCTCGAGCGTGATCTTGCGCTCGTCGAGCAGTTTCTGCAGCCGTTTGACCTGGATATCGACGATCGGACCCATGTGGATCGCCGACAATCGGTGGAACAGGATGATCTCGTCGAGCCGGTTGAGGAATTCGGGGCGGAAATGGCTGCGCACGACCTCCATGACCTCCTGTTCGACCTTTTCCGCCGGTTCGTCCTCGCCCAGCTGCGCCAGATATTGGCTGCCGAGGTTCGACGTCAGGATGATCAACGTGTTGGTGAAATCGACCGTCCGCCCCTGGCCATCGGTCAGCCGGCCGTCGTCGAGCACCTGGAGAAGGATATTGAAGACGTCGCCGTGGGCCTTTTCGACCTCGTCGAACAGGACCACTTGATAGGGGCGGCGGCGGACGGCCTCGGTCAGCACCCCGCCTTCGTCATAGCCGACATAGCCCGGCGGAGCGCCGATCAGCCGCGCCACGGCGTGCTTTTCCATATATTCGCTCATGTCGATGCGGACCATCGCGGTCGGGTCGTCGAACAGGAAGTTGGCCAGCGCCTTGGTCAGCTCGGTCTTGCCGACCCCGGTTGGCCCAAGAAACAGGAATGAGCCCAATGGCCGGTGGGGATCCTGCAATCCGGCGCGGGCGCGGCGCACCGCCGCACTGACCGCCTTGACCGCGTCCGACTGGCCGATCACCTGGGCGCCGATCGCCTGCTCCATGCCGAGCAATTTCGAGCGCTCGCCCTCGAGCATGCGTTCGACCGGAACTCCGGTCCAGCGGCTGACCACCCCGGCGATGTCCTGGTCGGTAACTTCCTCGCGCAGCATCGCGCCATGCACCGCGGCCTCGGCCTCGCCGAGCTGCTTTTCGAGATCGGGGATGCGCCCGTATTGAAGCTCGCCGGCCTTGGCCAGATCGCCCGCGCGCTGCGCCTGCTCGAGTTCGAGCCGGGCGCCGTCGAGCTGCTCCTTGAGCTTGGCCTCGGCGCTGATCTTGTCCTTTTCCGCCTGCCAGCGCGTGGTCAGTTCGGCCGATTGCTGCTCGAGATTGGCGAGCTCGCTCTCGATCTTGCCGAGCCGGTCCTTCGACGCTTTGTCGCTTTCCTTCTTCAGCGCCTCGCGCTCGATTTTGAGCTGCATGATGCGGCGGTCGAGATTCTCGATTTCCTCGGGCTTGCTCTCGACCTCCATCCGGATCCGGCTCGCCGCCTCGTCCATCAAATCGATCGCCTTGTCGGGCAGGAAGCGGTCGGAAATGTAGCGGTTGGAGAGCGTTGCGGCGGCAACGATCGCGCCATCGGTGATGCGCACGCCGTGGTGGAGCTCGTATTTTTCCTTGAGCCCGCGGAGGATCGAAATCGTGTCCTCGACCGTCGGCTCGCCGATGAACACCGGCTGGAAGCGCCGCTCGAGCGCGGCGTCCTTTTCGACGTGCTTGCGATATTCATCGAGCGTGGTCGCGCCGATGACGTGGAGCTCGCCGCGCGACAAAGCGGGCTTGAGCAGATTGCCGGCGTCCATCGCGCCTTCGCTCTTCCCGGCACCGACGATCATGTGCAGCTCGTCGATGAACAGGATGATATCGCCGGCCGATTGCTTGACCTCGTCGATCACGCCCTTCAGGCGTTCCTCGAACTCGCCGCGATATTTGGCGCCGGCGATCAGCGCGCCCATGTCGAGGCTGAGTAGCTTGCGGTCCTTGAGGCCGTCGGGGACGTCGCCGTTGGCGATGCGCAGGGCCAGCCCCTCGGCGATGGCGGTCTTGCCGACGCCAGGCTCGCCGATCAGCACCGGATTGTTCTTGGTTCGGCGAGCCAGCACCTGGATGGTGCGGCGGATTTCCTCGTCGCGGCCGATGACCGGGTCCAGTTTGCCGTCGCGCGCCGCCTGGGTCAGGTCGCGGGAATATTTCTTGAGCGCTTCGTAGCGGTCCTCGGATCCCTGGGTGTCGGCGGTGCGCCCGCCGCGCAGCCGCTCGATCGCGGCGTTGAGGTTCTGGGGAGTCAGGCCAGCCTGTTCCAGCGCTGCTCCGACGTCGCTGCCCTTGGCCAGTGCCATTGCCAGCAGGATGCGCTCAACCGTGACGTAGGAATCGCCGGCCTTTTTGGCGATTTCGCCAGCCTGGTCGAGGATCCGCATCGTATCGCCGTCGAGTCCCGGCGCCGAGGTCGCGCCGCTTCCGGTCACCGACGGGATTTTGGCGACCAAAGCATCGGCCTCGCGCTTGGCGGCCTTGCCGTCGCCGCCAGCGGCATCGATCAGCCCGGCGGCCATGCCCTGTTCGTCGTCGAGCAGAGCTTTGAGCAAATGCGCCGGCGCAATCCGTTGCTGATGTTCGCGCACCGCTATGGTCTGCGCCGCCTGGAGGAAGCCGCGCGCCCGGTCGGTCAGTTTTTCTAAGTCCACCGTTATCGTCCCCTGATTGCTCGCCGCCGATATATTGTTGCATTATGGCAACACAAGGGGCCGCCGGCCGCCGGCTATAGCTTAATCGTCATGCTCGCTCGGCCGCGCCGCCTCGCGCCGCTCGAGGGCAATCGCGCATTGGTCGCCCCCTTCTTCCGCGCTGACGCCCCAATTGCGATATTTCCAAACGTCGACGTGAAAGCGGATTCCGACATAAAAGCCGAGCCCGGCGCCATAACGCAGGCCCGACCGCGCGTGGACGGTGCACAGCCGGCTCATCAACTCGCGCCGCTCGAAGGGATAGCGCGGGACCAGATCGACCCCGTAATTGAGCTGGTGAGCGCTGCGCGGGCTGCCCTTGGCGCATTGGTTGAGCATCGGGTTGCGATAGACCGACACCGCCTCGACCTCGCCGACCGCTGGTTTCACCTCGCTCTGGACGTACCGCAAGGTGTTGACGATGTTTGGCCACAGCTCGGGCGGCGGGACTTCGAATGGCGTCTGGCCGCATTTCGCCCAGTCGCTCGCGGTTCGAACCAATTGCCATACCGGGACGACATCGCCGACCCCGGCCTGCCGCAAATAGGTCGCATAAGCGCTCAGCGCCGCGGAATGAGCGAGATCTGCTGCGACCCAGATGCGGTAACCCGCAAGGTCCTGCCCGGCGACAACATAAGGGTCGGCGGTGCTTGGATAAGGCTGGGCGGCGCTGGCCGTCGGCAGCAGTGCAAGCACCAAAGCGAGGATCGAAACGCAGCGCATTCCCCATCAAACCCGCGCCCTTATTGAAATGCAACGACCATTGAAAAGCATCGGGGGTCATCGCATGTTCGGGTGATGGCCCAACCGATCGAACTCGACCTCCCGCACAGCCTCGGCAAGCAAGAGGCGCGGCGGCGAATCGCCGACAATATCCATCGCTTGTCGGACCACATTCCGGGCGGCGCGACCGTTCAGTCGGGCTGGACCGACGATCGCCTCGATCTCAGCATCGCGGCGATGGGCGAACAGATTCAGGGCTCGCTCGATGTCCACGAAAACAAGGTCCATTTGTGCCTCGCTTTGCCCGGCATGCTCGGCATGTTCTCGGGCGCGATCGCCGGCGTGCTCAAGAGCCAAAGCGGGCTTCTGCTCGAGGATCGCAGCAAGAGCTAAGTTGACCGGTTCAGCATATTCGTCATTGCGAGGAGCGCAGCGACGCGGCAATCGGGTGACAGCGACGTCTGGATTGCTTCGCTCCGCTCGCAATGACGCGTCGGCAATGAAATCGGGGAGCGCGTTGCATGCGGCATTTCGCGGTGGTCGGATCGGGTCCGGCGGGTTTCTATACCGCCGAGGCCCTGGCCAAGGCCTATGAAGGCAGCGCTGGTAACGGGGCACAGGTCGATATCATCGACCGCTATCCGGTGCCCTACGGACTGATCCGCTTCGGGGTCGCGCCCGATCACCAGTCGTTGAAAGCGGTGTCCAAGCGCTACGACAAGGTCGCCGACAGCCCCGGAGTCGATTTCATCGGCAATGTCACGATCGGCCGCGACGCGTCGGTGGCCGAATTGCTTGAGCTGTACGACGCCGTGATCCTGGCGACCGGCGCTCCGCACGACCGCAAGCTCGGCATTCCCGGCGAAGATTTGCCAGGCGTCGTCGGCTCCGCGGAATTCGTCGGCTGGTACAATGGCCATCCCGATTTCGCCGACCTCGATCCGCAGCTTGGCGGAACCCATGCAGCGGTCATCGGCAATGGCAATGTCGCGCTCGACTGCGCCCGGATCCTGTCCAAGACCCGCGCCGAGTTCCACGGTTCGGACATTGTCGGCCACGCCCTCGACGCGCTCGATCGATCGGCGATCCGGACCGTCACCATCCTTGGCCGGCGCGGGCCGCACCAGATCGCCATGACGCCCAAGGAATTGGGCGAGCTCGGCCATCTCGAAGCCGCCCTGCCGGTCATCGACCCGGGCGATTTTCCGCCCACCGAGGCCGACGATCTGCTTGAGCCGGGCCAGCGCAAATCGGTCACGATCCTGCGCGAATTCAACGACATCCGGGCCAATAAGCCCAAATCCATGATCTTCGATTTCTTCGCCAAGCCGCTGCGGATCGAGGGCGACGGCAAGGCCGAGCGGATCATCGTCGAGCGGACCGAGCTCGACGATCGCGGGGCGGCGGTCGGGACTGGCGAAACCTATGAAGTGCCGGCATCGCTGGTCGTCACTTCGATTGGCTATTCGACGCCGCCGATCGATGGCGTCCCCTACGACGATCGCGGCGGCAAGTTCCTCAACGATAGCGGCCGCATCGCCGACCGGCTCTATTGCGTTGGCTGGGCGCGGCGTGGACCGTCGGGAACGATCGGCACCAACCGGCCCGACGGTTATGAAGTGGCCGAACAGATCGCCGCCGCAATTCCGCCCGGCGGATCGGGCGAGCGCGCAGGCGCTGTCGGCCTCAAGGCGCTTCTTCAGGAACGCGGGGTGATGGCGACCGATTATGACGACTGGCGCCGGATCGAGGGGGCCGAAGCCGCCAATGCCCGCCCGGGAAGCCCGCGCGAAAAGTTCGTCCGGGTCGATCATTGGCTGGGCACACTCGGTCGCTAGGCAAATGAAGCCTTGCCCAGTGCGGCGCCTCAATCTATCTAGCCGCGGCCTTGGCTCCCGCCGCGACTGACGTCGTATCTTGCGGGTTCCGGTCGGGGAGTAGCTCAGCCTGGTAGAGCACTGTCTTCGGGAGGCAGGGGCCGGAGGTTCGAATCCTCTCTCCCCGACCACTTCACTGATGCTTGGGGCCACCTTTCGGGGTGGCCCTTTGCAATTCAGGCGTCGGCGCGCTCGGGCGCTTTGGCGAGCGCCTTCAACAGCGCCGCGGCGGCGGGTTCGCTCGACGCCGGGTTCTGACCGGTGATGAGCAGTCCGTCGCGGACGACGTGCGGCGCGAACACCCCACCCTGGCTGAACTCGGCGCCCTGGGCCTTGAGCACGTCCTCGAGCAGGAAGGGAACGATATCGGTCAGTCCGACCGCGGCTTCTTCTTCGTTGGTGAAGCCCGTGACCTTGCGGCCCTTGACCAGCGGCTGGCCGGCGGCGGCGGCGACATTCCTGAGCACCGCGGGCGCATGGCACACCAACGCAACCGGCTTGCCGTCGGCCAGGGTCTGTTCGATCAGCGCCTTCGACTTGGGGTCTTCGGCGAGGTCCCACAACGGGCCGTGGCCGCCGGGGTAGAAGACCGCATCGAACTTGCCACCGTCGATCGAGGCCAGGGTTTCGGTCGCGGCGAGCTGCGCCTGGGCCGCGCTATCGGCCTTGAAGCGCTTGGTGGCGTCGGTCTGTGCGCTCGGCTCGTCGCTTTTGGGGTCGAGCGGCGGCTGGCCGCCCTTGGGACTGGCGAGGGTGATCGTGTGACCGGCGTCCTTGAGGAGATAATAAGGAGCCGCGAACTCCTCGAGCCAGAAACCGGTCTTCTTGCCGGTATCGCCGAGCTTGTCGTGGCTGGTGAGGACCATCAATATGTTCATTGCCGTGCCTTTTCGCTGTGCCGCCGCCCGCCACGCACATAGGTGCCGCAACGTCCGATTTGAAGGTCAGGCTCGGTCGATCACGGCCGAATCCACATCCGCGATCTTGGTCGCCCCGGTGAGCGCCATCGCCACCCGCATCTCCGCTTCGATCAGCTCAAGCATGTGCGCGACGCCCGCCTGCCCGCCGCCGGCAAGCGCAAACGCCCAGGCGCGGCCGAGCAGCACGAAGTCCGCGCCCAAGGCGAGCATGCGCACCACGTCGAGGCCGGAGCGGACCCCGCCATCGGCGAGGATTTTGGTCTTTCCAGCAACCGCGTCGGCGATGCGCGGCAGTGCCGCGGCGCTGGACATGACTCCATCGAGCTGGCGTCCGCCATGGTTGGACACCACGATGCCTTGGGCTCCGCTGTCCACCGCTGCCGTCGCGTCCTCGGGGTCGAGTACGCCCTTGATGACCAGCGGCCCGTTCCACTGCGATCTCACCCATTCGACGTCCTTCCAGCTTACCGAAGGGTCGAAATTGGCGTGGATCCAGGCATGGAAGTCGCTCAGCGGCGCCTTCCGCCCGACGATCGGCGCGAGATTGCCGAGGCTGTGCGGGCGCCCGTGAAGCCCGACATCCCACAGCCATTGGGGACGCGCCAGAAGCTGGCTCCAGCGCTTGAGGCCGCCGCCAGCGGCCCGCGCGTCGCGATAGCGCGATCCCGGCACCGCGAGGTCGACGGTCAGCACCAGAGCGCCGCATTTGGCTTCTCTGGCGCGGGCGATGAGATCGGCAACGAACCCGCGATCCTTGATGAAATAGAGCTGGAACCACGGAACTCCAGCGCCAGAGGCAACTTCGGCGAGCGAGCAAGCGCTGACCGTCGACAAAGCGAAGGGCACGTTGGCGGCCGCCGCGGCGCGCGCTGCCTGAACCTCGCCGCGCCGCGCATACATTCCCGCCAGACCGACCGGGCCGAGACCGACCGGAAGCGACCAGCGGCGCCCGAACAGCTCGGTCGACGTATCGATCGCCGAGACATCGCACAGCACCCTTTGGCGAAGCGAGATCGCGCGCAGATCCGCGACATTCCGCTGAAGAGTCACTTCGTCGTAACTGCCGCCGTCGACATATTCGAACAGGAAATGCGGCAGCCGCGCCTTGGCCAGCGCGCGATAATCGGCGATCGACGCTGGCCTGCTCACCCCGGTCAGGTCGCGAAGCCGGGATCGAGCCGGTAGGCCTTGCGCAGAAGCGCGGGCCAGGCGAGCAGATTGGCGGCGACCTTGAGCCCGGCCATGCCCTGCTCGGCGGCGAGTTCGGGTGTGCCCTGCGGCGGGTTGCTGCAGCCATTGCCGGCCGACAGCGCCATGATCTGGGCTGCACACGCGCGCTCGATGAAATAGAGCTTGATGAAGCATTCGCCGACATTGCCGCCGACCGCCAGAGTGCCGTGGTTGCGCAGGATCATCCCGCCCTTGTCGCCCAGATCGGCAACCAGCCGCTCGCGCTCGTCGAGGTCGGTCGCGACCCCTTCATAATCGTGAAAGGCAAGGTCGGTCCGGACCAGCATCGCGGTCTGGGTCAGCGGCAGAAGGCCCTCGTCATGGGCGCTGACCGCCTGGCCGGCGGGGGTGTGGAGATGCATGACCGCATGGGCATCGTCGCGCGCCATGTGGATCGCCGAATGGATGGTGAAGCCGGCCGGATTGGTAACGAACGGCGTCGGATCGACCGCATTGCCGTGGATGTCGACCTTGACCAGCGAGCTTGCGGTCACTTCCTCGAACATCAGGTTGTAAGGGTTGAGCAGGAAATGGTGCTCGGGCCCGGGGATGCGCGCGCTGAGGTGGGTGAAGATAAGGTCGTCCCAGCCGTAATGAGCGACCAGGCGGTAGGCGGCTGCAAGGTCGACGCGGATGGCCCATTCCTCGTCGCTGATCTTGCCCTTGAGGGACGCGACGGCGACGTCGCTGAGCGGCGACATGCCGGTGAGCCCGCGGTTCATCGATTCGGCTCGGTTCATTGCGGTTGTTCCTCTTGCGACCTTTGGCGTTCGGGGTGGGCGGCGGCGAAGGGTTCGAGCGCGCAGGCATTGGAGTCGGCGCGAAGCAAGGCCGGATAGGCGTCCAGGGCGACGTTGAAGCGGCGGGCGTTGAACATCTGCGGGACGAGGCAGACATCGGCGAGGGTGGGGGAGTCGCCGAACATAAAGTCGCCGGCGCGGGGCGCGGCGAGCGCTTCGAGCGCGGTGAATCCCTCGCCGATCCAATGGGCGTACCAGTGGTCGATCGCGGCTTGCTCCTGGCCCAAGTCATTCTTGAGATATTTGAGCACCCGGAGGTTGTTGAGCGGGTGGATGTCGCAGGCGATGGTCATCGCCAGCGCCCGCACATGCGCCCCGTCGAACGGGTCGGCGGACATCAGCCGCGGCTCGGGGTAAGCCTGATCGAGATAGACGAGGATCGCGAGGCTCTGGGTGATGCGGTGGCCGCCGACCTCGAGCATCGGCACCAGCCCTTGCGGGTTCAAAGCGCGATACGCCTCGCCCTTCTGCTCGCTGTCGAGCAGGCTGATCTGGCGGCTGTCGTACGCGACGCCCTTGAGGTTGAGCCCGATCCGCACCCGGTAGGCGGCCGAGGATTTGGCGTAATCGTAGAGGATCGGGCGGGTCATCGGCCCGCTGTTACTCCGCCCCGAGGAACGGCGCCACTACTTCGCCGGGAACGCGGATTGGGCGGCCGCTGGCCTTGTCGATAATCGCCCAGAAGGTGCGGGCGCGGACGCACGGGCGACCGTCGTTGCCGGTGAACTCCATGTGGCGGTCGAAACGTGCGCCCTTCGGCGCATCGCCGACCCAGGTGCGCCCGACGACCCGGTCGCCCTCCACGGCGGGGCGGAGGTAATCGATCTCGTGGCGGACGATGACCCAGAAATAGCTATCCTTGTGCGCCGGCTCGGCCACGGCCTCCCAATGCGCGACCGCAAGCTGCTCCATCCACTGGACCCACACCGCATTATTGACGTGGCCAAGCTGGTCGATGTGCTCTGAACCCACGGCGAAGGCCATCTCGAACACCGGGCGGCTCACTGGATTTCTCTCATCACTCGCCGCGCCTTTGGATTTGGGCCGTTCAATCGTCGTATCCTAGGCGCTTCGCCCAAGGCAAAAGCACTGGCAGAACGGGCTTGAGCTGCTTCGCATAGCGCTTCCAGCGCCCGCTTGGCGCTTTGGTCAACGGCTCGGTCACCTGGTCGAAGCTCGGAGTGATGATCGTTCCGCGCCCGCGCGCCGTCGCCTGGTGGTCGAGCAGCTCGTCGTGCCAGTCGAGGCCAAGGAAGTCGATCACCGGCCTCAGCGTGGCGGCCGGATCGGCGACCAGCTTTTCGTAGACAACCGTATGGGCATTGAGGGACATCGACTCGCGTGCGTTCATCCACACCGAGATCACAGCGTCGTAATAATCGGCGAGCTCGCCAATGTCGGCGAAGTTGGCGATGCCAAAGCCCTGAATGAAGCTGCTGAGCACCACGTCGCACGGATGACGCTGGGCGAAGATGATGGGAGCGCCTGGGAACATCGCCTGAATCAGCGGCGCCATCGTCATGTCCAGCGGGTATTTGTCGACCACCAGCCCCGTGAATTCCGGGCTGATCCGCTCGGCGAGTGCGTCGAGATAGGTCTCGCGCGCTCTTTGCAGTTGCGGCATTGGAACGTCTGGCAGGTCTTTGATCTTGCCCACGACCGCGCCCGCCTTGCCGACCAGCTGCTCTTCCTCGAGCACGTCAACCTGGGGATGGCCCATCAGAAATGTATCCAGAAGCGTCGTTCCGGAACGCGGAAAGCCGACCAGGAAGGCAATCCTCCTGTCCGTCGGCTCCTTCAGGAGCGGCACGCGCCCGGCCCAATCCGGAGTGATTGTTGCGGCCAGCTCATGAAGATCGGCGCGATAGCTTTGCGCCTTGCGCTGAGAGGCTTCGAAATCGTCAGCCGACATAGCGCGGTCCCGCGCCTTGTTCATCGCCGTTGCCGCCTCAAAAGCCTCGTCGGCATTGCCGAGCTCGTCGGCGATCCTCGCCTTCAAGCGATACCAGGCGATGGGATGGTCATTGCCCTCTTCGCCAGGGTCGGAACCGAGCAGCAGCTTGTGGGCTTCGTTCAGGCGCCCCTCGCGTCGGGCCAACACCGCGCAGAGATAGCCCAACCGGTCTCTGCTGATACCGGCGGAGAATGCGTCATCCAGCAATTTGGAAAGCGCGTCGACCTGGTTGGTTCGATTGAGCACGAGACCCAATTGTTCGGCAATGTCGCCATCAGTCGGATCGATCGCGATTGCTCGCCGCAACGCCGCTTCGGCTTCGGCAAAACGCTTTTGCCCAGCAAAACAGCGCCCGAGACCGAATTCGATCGCCGCGCTTTCCCCAACCATTGCCTTCGCGGCTTCGAACTCGGCAATGGCGTCATCGTACCGCTCCAGTCTGCGCAGCGCGTTGGCAAGGAGTATCCGGTTTTCGCAATCGTTCGGATCCGCGGTCGCAACCGCAGCAAGGTGGCCGACCGCGTCGGCGATCCGATTTGCCTGGAGCAAAGCGGAACCGGTATTGCGCTGGATCGGCAGCTCGGAGGGATTCATGGCCGCGGCCCGTGCCAGGGACTCGCCCGCTTCGGCCCAGCGACCTTGTGCGGCAAGGGCGTTGCCAAGATTGCTTACCGCGCGCCAGTCACCCGGGCGCGCGTCCGCAATCACGCGCCACGCATGTTCTGCAGTCACCGCCTCTCCAGCCGCGTCGGCGGCTTCCGCGCGCGCGTGCCACAAAGGCAGCGCCCCCGGATCTGTAGCGGAATCGGGCGCTGGCAATGCGAGCGCTTCATTGGGACGCCCGCTATCGACCAGAGCGCGCATCAACATCAGCCGGAATGGGATGTTGTCGGGCTCCGCCTTGCAGGCGTTGTTGAGCCGCTCGATCCCGCTTTCCAATCGCCCGGCGCGGCAGTCGATCAGCCCGAGCAAATGTTGAGCGGACGCCGAGCCGGGATGGTTCTTGATCTCCTGCTCGGCCAGCATCCGTGACCGGTCGAACTCGCCGCGCTGGAAGGCAGCCAGTGCCTCGGCGAAAACAGAATCAGCGTTCATCACGGCGCCGTCGGAACGACGCCGGCCAGGGTCAGGTTGCGGCGCAGGTGTCTTGCCTCGGTGATTGTCTTGATCATGGTCTTTAACATTGGCCCTCAATCATGCCGCGTATGGTCCAATACAGCTTATCGTTCGCAGGAATGAAACTTCAAACCCCAACCTCGCTGAGGATGAAGGCGTAGGTTTCCGCGACTTCGTGGAGCGATTCCCAGCGGCCCGACTTGCCGCCGTGGCCGGCGCCCATGTTGATCTTGAGAAGGAGGAGGTTGTCGTCGGTCTTGGTGGCGCGCAATTTCGCCGCCCATTTGGCCGGCTCCCAATAGGTCACGCGCGGGTCGGAAAGGCCGCCGGTGATGAGCAGCGGCGGGTAATTTTGCGCGGTGACATTGTCGTAGGGGCTGTAGCTCTTGATGTAATGGAACACTGCTTCGTCGGCGATCGGATTGCCCCATTCGGGCCATTCGCCCGGGGTCAGCGGAAGTGTATCGTCGAGCATCGTCGAAAGCACATCGACGAACGGCACGTCGGCGACGATCGCGCCCCACAATTCGGGGTTGGAATTGGCCACCGCGCCCATCAGCTCGCCGCCCGCCGATCCACCGTTGATGCCGATTCGGCCGGCGCTCGCAAAGCCTTCCGCGACCAGCCCCTTGGCGACGTCGACGAAGTCGTTGAAGGTGTTGGTCCGCTTCATCAATTTGCCGTCGAGGAACCAGCGATAGCCAAGGTCGTCGCCGCCGCGGATGTGGGCGATGGCGCAGGCGAAGCCGCGGTCGAGGAGGCTCAGCCGGTTGGAATTGAAGGTCGGAGCGACCGCATGGCCATAAGCACCATAAGCATAGAGAAACAGCCGCCCGCTGCCGTCGCGCGGGAAGCCCTTCTTATAGACTACCGATACCGGCACCCGCACGCCGTCGCGCGCGGTCACTTCGATCCGCTCGGTGGTGTAAAGCGAGGCGTCATAGCCCGACGGAATTTCCTGGACCTTGCGAATATCGAACGCGCGCGTGTCGGGGTGATAATCGAGCACCGTCGTCGGCGTTACCATCGACGAATAGCCGACCCGCACCGTCGCTGGCGCAAACTCCGGATTGCCGTGGAAATAAGCGGTGAAGCTCGCTTCTTCGAACGGCAAGGGCGTTTCCTCGCCCGCATAATTGCGCAGCGCCAGCTGATCGAGGCCGCCGACCCGGCGCGTGACCGCGAGCCAGTCGCGATAGGGGGTGACGTCGGTCAGATAGATTTCGTCCGATCCGGGGATGACCGTGGCCCATTCCGCGGGCCGCGCCGGATCGGCCTCGGCGAGTCGGAAATTGATATGTTCGTCGTTGGTCAGGATCCACAATTTGCCGTGGGCGGCGTCGACGTCATATTCGCGATTGGTCTGGCGCGGCTTGATCAAGGTCAGCGGCTGGGCCGGATCGTGGGCCGATACGAAGCGCACTTCGCTGGTGGTGTTGTCGCCGGTACCGATGAAGATCGTGCTTTCGTCCTGCGACTTGCCGATCCCGACCGAAAAGCCGAGGTCCTCGGTTTCCTCGTAGAGCGTGACCGCCTTGGCCGGATCGTCGCCAAGCCGGTGATAGCGCGCGCGGTAACTGCGCCACTGGTCGTTGACCTCGGTGAAGATGACGCCCTTGCTGTCGTTCGACCAGGTCGGCTGGCCGATCCCGACGTCGGTCACGGTTTCAATGTCCTTGCCGGTGGAAAGGTCGCGGATGCGCAAGCTGAAACGCTCCGATCCGTCGTCGTCGATCAGCGTCGCCATCAATTTGTGGTCGGGGCTGACCTCCATCGCTCCGAGCACGAAATATTCCTTGCCCGCGGCCTCGGCGGGCTCGTCGAAGATGATCTGGGCGTCGTCGTCGTCATGATCCGGGGATTGCCCAACCTCGTTCGTCCTGAGCGAAGTCGAAGGGCGATGCTCGGCCGTTTGCGCAAGACGCCCTTCGACTGCACTCGCCTCCGGCTCGCTCCGCTCAGAACGAACGGAGGCGGAGGATGGCGCGATCCGCTTGCGATACCAGGTGCGATATTGCGCGCCCGGCGTGAACGCCCACCAGTAAAGCCAGTCGCCATCCTTGATCGGGACCGAGCGGTCGTCGTCCTTGATCCGCCCCTTCATCTCCGCGAACAACGTATCGAGCAGCCCCTGATGCTTCGCCTTCCAGCCGCCGAAAAACCCGTTTTCGGCCGTGAGATAATCGAGGATCGCGGGATCCTTGAGCTCGGGAAAAGCGGGGTCGCGAAGCCACGCCCATGGATCGTCGACGGTCACCCCGTGACGGGTGTAGCTATGGGGCTTGCGGGCCGCGGCCGGCGGGCCGGATTGGGACTTGGGATCGTTCATTGAAACGCGAAAGCAAGATGAAGGCGGTGCGTCCAGCCCTAATCCGCGCTTTCTTAGCTGCCGCTTAGACTTGCTGCGCGTCGGCCGCTCGGTAGAGGTCACGGATCATGGTCTGCTCATGGTCGCTGAGATAGGGATTCCACACGTCGATGATCAGCACCGCGCGATCCTGCTCGCTGCGGTTCCAGGCCTCATGCTCGATCGTGTCGTCGAACGCGAATGCCTCGCCCTCGACCCAGGCGCGAATCTCGCCGCCGACCCGGAACGCGCATTGCTCGGGCACGATCAATGGCAGATGAACGACGCTTCGCACATTGGTCACACCGGTGTGCGGCGGAATGTGGCTTCCGGCCTTGAGGATCGAGAAGAAGACGTTGGGCGCCCGTCCCTCGATGTGACAGATCGGAAGCATGTCGAGCAGTGCCGCGGTCCGCGGCGCGCGCGCGCACGCTTCGGCGAAGCGCTCGCCCTCCTTCCACAAATGGAACGCGCCCCAGTCGAGCGATTTGTCGAGCTCCGACCAGATGTTCTCCGGCACTCCCGGGGGCTGCGAAATATAGGGTGCTAGGACCGTTTCCGGGTCAGCCAGGATCGCCTTCAACTCGGCGACGATCGTCGCGGTCGCGGCCTCAAGCTCGCTCAGCCATGGGAAATGCTCGGCATCGAAAAATTCGTCCGCCGGAAGGAACGGGTAATGCAACCCTTCGCAATGGTTGGTGTAGATTGGCCGCCGGCCCAGCCAGGCATCGGCGGCGGCCTGCATTCGCCGCCGGTCACGCGCATCGGCGGCGGCCAGTTCGTCGGCCAGCGCGTGTTCGATGGCCTTCGTGAACTTGTGCTGCTGCTGCGCGACATAGTGCTTGGCGTGGGTCAAGATCCCGGCGAACTCGGGCGACGGGTCGTGAATGTTCGATGACAAAGCGAGGACTGCGGTCCAGCGCTCGGCCGCGGACCTGTCCTCCCCCAACCGCTGGTGAAGCTCGGCAGTCCGGACCAAAGCGAGAAGGTCGGTCTGGTCGATGGCGAGCGCCTTTTCGAGCGCTTCGCGTTCGCGCTCCGACTGGTCGAGGATGCGATGGGCCGCCGCCAAGTTCATCCAGTGCGAGCGTTCGCCTGGCTCGCGTTTGCACGCGATTTCGAAATGCATTGCGGCGGTTGCTGCATCGGTCCGCTCAAGAGCGTCGGCGCCGAGCCAATTGCGGGCTGTGGGCTCCTCCTCGTCAAGCGCGAGCACAGCCTCGAAATGGCTTCGCGCCTGGTCGCGCAGACCTGCTCGACTGGCGCTCTCCGCTTGGGCCAGTTGCTGCTGGATACCATCGATCGACATGCGCGGATTGAGGCACAGCGGTCCATCACCGTCAAGCGCTCGGCTGGATGCGGAGCGTGCGTTTTCGTCTCGCCGCAACGTCATTTTCGGGTTTTCGGCCGCACTGGCCCTTTAACCGCGGGCCGGGGTGGATTAGCTGAGAGTCGAACGGAGCCAGACAATGTCCACTTATGCCGACCGCCTCAAAGCCCTGCGCGAGCAGCTCAAGGCCGACCGCCTCGACGGATTCGTCGTTCCACTGACTGACGAACATATGAGCGAATATGTCGGCACCTACGCCCAAAGGCTGGCGTGGCTGACCGGGTTCAAGGGTTCGGCCGGTTCGGCGGTGGTGTTGCCCGAGGAAGCGGCGATCTTCACCGACGGCCGCTATACGCTTCAGGTCCGCAGCCAGGTCGACGGCAAGGACTGGAGCTACGAATCGGTACCCGAAACGAGCATCGCCGACTGGCTCAGCGAACATTCACCCGAGGGCGCCCGGATCGGTTACGACCCGTGGCTGCACACCCGCGACTGGGTCAAGAAGGCCAGGGAATCGCTCGCCGAGCGCGGTGCCGAACTGGTCCCGGTCAAGACCAATCCGATCGACCGCGTATGGGCCGACAAACCGGCCGCGTCGAAGGCCAAGCTGGCGGTCCAGAAGGACGAATATACCGGCCGATCGGGCGCCGAAAAGCGTCAGGAAATCGGCGACTGGCTGGGCCAGAACAAGGCCGATGCGGCGGTTCTGTCGGCGCTCGATTCGATTGCCTGGGCGTTCAATGTCCGCGGTGAGGATGTGTCGCGAACCCCGGTCGCTTTGGCCTATGCGATCGTCAACGCCGACGGCACCGCCGACCTGTTCGTCGCCGGCGAAAAGGTCGATTCGGATATCCGTCAGCACCTTGGCAATGGCGTCAGGCTGCACGAGCGCGATGATTTCGAAGGTGCGCTGACCGAATATAAGGGCAAGACAATAATCGTCGATCCCGAACGCGCGGTCGCCGCCATCTTCGAAGGGCTGGAAAAGGCCGGGGCCAAGATCATCGCGTTGCGCGATCCGACGATCCTGCCCAAGGCGGTCAAGAATCCGGTCGAGATCGCCGGCCAGAAAGCGGCCCAGGCGCGCGACGGAGCGGTTATCTCGAGGTTCCTGCGGTGGATCGACGAGGAAGCGCCCAAGGGCGATGTCGACGAGCTCAAGGCGTCCGACCATCTCGAGGCGTTGCGGCGCGAATCGCCCTTGCTTCGCGATTTGTCGTTCGACAGCATTTCCGGCGCTGGCCCCAATGGCGCGATCGTCCATTACAAATCGAGCGAAGAGACCAATCGCAAGCTCGAGCAGGGATCGCTTTATCTGATCGATTCGGGCGGCCAGTATCTCGACGGAACCACCGATATCACCCGCACCGTCCCGATCGGCGAGCCAAATGCCGAAATGCGCGACCGCTTCACCCGCGTTCTCCAAGGCCATATTGCGATTGCGACAGCGATCTTCCCCAAGGGCGTCCGCGGCTCGCAGCTCGACAGCTTCGCCCGCCGGCCATTATGGGAAGCGGGGCTCGATTACGCCCATGGCACCGGCCACGGGGTCGGCAGCTTCCTTTCGGTCCATGAAGGCCCGCAGCGCATTTCGCCGGTCGGAAGCAGCCAGGCCGGAGGCGACGAGCCGCTGGTCGCTGGAATGATCCTCAGCAACGAGCCCGGTTATTACAAAGCGCATGAATATGGCATCCGGATCGAGAATCTGGTGCTTGTGGTCGAACGGCCGGTGGCTGGGGCGGAGAAGGAGACTTTGGGCTTCGAAACCCTGACCTTCGCTCCGATCGACCGCCGCCTGGTCGAGGTCGCGATGCTTAGCGAAAAGGAGCGCGCCTGGCTCAATGATTACCACGCCGAGGTGCTGGCAAAAATCGCGCCGCAGCTTGCCGGGGGCGACAAGGCGTGGCTCGAGGAATCCTGCGCGCCGCTTTGACAGCAACTCTGATGTTCGCGTAATGTTCTCATCGAATCGAAGAGGAGCACGGCGATGATCGGTTATGTGACGCTCGGCACCAACGACCGCGACAGATCGGCCAAATTCTACGACGCCTTATGCGGCGAGATGGGGGTTGGCCGGATGATGGAAAACGACCAGTTCATCGCCTGGGGCACGCCCGACGGCGGCGCCGGCATTGGAATTACCAAACCGTTCGACGGCCAGGCGGCGTCCATCGGCAATGGCGTGATGGTCGCGCTGGAAGCCAAGGATGAGGAGCAGGTCCAGCGGCTCTATGACCTGGCTCTGAGCAATGGCGGGACTGACGAGGGTCCTCCGGGCGACCGCGGCGGCGGCTTTTACGCCGGCTATTTCCGCGATCCCGACGGCAACAAATTGAATGCTTTTGTGATGAAGCTGGACGGTTAGGGGTCGCGGTCGGCCTTGGCTTGGGGCGCCTTGGTGGTTCGTGCCTGGGCTTTGCGCCGCTTGAGATTTTCCCGCAGCGCGGCTGCAAGCCGTTCCGCTTTCTCGTCTTTTTCCGTGGCGGTCATAATGGCTTCCTTGACAGCTTGCTCGGGCTGCGGCCATAGGCGCGGCGCTTCCCGCGAATAAGTGCTGCCGTAGCTCAGTGGTAGAGCGCATCCTTGGTAAGGCTGAGGTCAAGGGTTCGATCCCCTTCGGCAGCACCATTTTCGGACATTGACCGGCAGGCGCGGTGCCGCCACAGCGCGGCAATGCGCTTCATCTCGGACAATGCCGCTGCCGCCCATCCCAAAGTGATGGAAGCCGTCGTCAGCGCCAATCACGCCGACACCGCTTATGACGGCGATAGCTACAGCGCTCGCCTCGACGGCGCTTTTTCCGCTTTGTTCGAGCGCGACGTCCGGGTGCTGTGGGTGACCACTGGAACCGCCGCCAATTGCCTTGCTCTTGCCGCTCTGTGCCCGCCTTACGGTGGGATATTGTGCCATCGCGATGCCCATATCGAGGTCGACGAGGCGGGCGGACCCGGCTTTTTCACCGGCGGCGCCAAGCTGATGCTGGTCGATGGACCCGGCGCCAAGCTGACGCCCGAGGCCGTCGCCGCGACGTGCGAACGCATCTGGCCCGATGTTCACCAGGTCCAGCCGCGTGCGCTCAGCATCACCAACGCGACCGAATATGGCCTGAGCTATCGCGCCGCCGAAGTGGCCGCTCTTGGTCAATTGGCGAAGCAGCGCGGGCTGGCCTTCCACATGGATGGCGCCCGGCTCGCCAATGCGTTGGCGTTTACCGGCGAAAGCCCGGCCGACGTCACCTGGCGCGCCGGGGTCGACGCTTTGTCGTTCGGCTTCGTCAAGAACGGCGGGCTCAATGCCGAGGCGCTGGTGCTGTTCCGGACCGACCTCGCCGATGAAATCGCGGTCCGCCGCAAGCGCTCGGGGCACCTCTTGTCCAAAGGGCGGATGCTGGCCGCGCAATTGCTGGCGATGCTCGAAGACGATTTGTGGCTGACCAATGCCCGAGCCGCCAATGACATCGCCAGCCGGATCGGCGCCGCGGCGCCCGACCGCTTGCTGTTTCCGGTCGAGGCCAATGAGCTGTTCCTCCGCGTCAGCGCCGACGAGGCGGCTTCCTTGCGCGCGCTGGGCTTCGACTTTTACGACTGGCGGGCAGGGGAAATCCGGCTGGTCGCGAGCTGGGACCGGACCAGCGACGAGGCGGACCGGCTAGCCGCGGCGATCGCGGCGCTGTGACCGGCAACGACGCAGAGACCCGCACCAGCGTCATCCTCCCGTTCATCATTTTCACCGCCATTTGGGGATCGACGTGGATCGTCATCCGAAGCCAGATCGGCGGGCAGATCGGCGGGGAAATCGGGCATGTGCCGCCGCAATGGTCGGTCGCCTATCGCTTTATCATCGCCGCCGCCGCAATGGCCGTGGTGGCTCGGTTCAAGGGCCAGAGCCTGGCGATCGGCTGGGCCAGCGCACCGGCAATCGCCTTCCTTGGCTTCACCCAGTTCGCCGTCAATTTCAACGCCGTCTATCTCGCCGAGCGTTACATTACGTCGGGAGTCGTCGCGACGGTGTTCGCGCTTTTGCTCATCCCGAGCAGCCTGCTTGCCTGGGCGATGCTCGGGCAACAGCCCAATCGGCGGTTCCTGTGGGGGTCGCTGGTGGCCGTCGCCGGGGTGGCGCTGCTGTTCGTCCACGAATTGCGCGGAGGCAGCGTCGCGCCACTGGCGATCGTCATCGGCATCGGCTGGACCCTGGTCGGGATGATCGGTGCGTCCATCGCCAATGTCTTCCAGGCGCGACCGCAGATCCGCCATTTGCCATTGTTCAGCCTGCTCGCCTGGTCGATGGCCGCGGGTGCGCTGATCGACTGCCTGATCGCTGTTGCCGTCGCCGGGCCGCCGGTGGTCGTCAGCGAACCGGCATATTGGTTAGGCCTGGTCTATCTCGCCTTGTTCGCCTCGGTACTCGCATTCAGCCTTTATTATCCGGTCGTGCGGCGAATCGGGCCGGCCCGGGCGGCCTATTCGAGCATGATCGTCCCGATCATCGCGATGGGCTTTTCGACCTGGCTCGAGGCCTATCGCTGGGCCGGTCTGACCATTGCCGGGGCGTTCCTGGTGATGGCCGGAATGGCGCTCGCGCTCAGCCGCAGCAGGACCAGGATCGTCGCGCCCGACGCCGCCTGAACATCATATCTTAACGCCGATAGCGGATGCTTGCAGCGTCATGATCCCGATGAAACACAGCAGTATTTTCAAAAGCCGCTGGATGGCGCTCATCTGGGCGGCCGGGATCATCTGGTTCGCGCTCGACATTGCAGCGCCTTCAGCGACTGCGGGCAATCAAGGCGCGGACGAACCGACCGACGTCACCGGCGCTCCGGTAACCAGCGACGACGCCGCGAAAATCGCCGACATCATCAACGGAATTTAGCTCGCTGCTTCAGCAGTCGATCGACTCGATGTGCCAGCGGCGCTGTTCAGCGCTTGATCCGTCCACGTCATTGACCCGGCGGACGGTGGCCTTGCACGTCATTTGATAGGGCGAACCGCTGCGCAAGGTCAGGTCGAGCGTCACTGGAACGGTGATGAAAATCGATCCCATCGCGCCTTCCTCGTCACTCGGCTCGCCAGCAGTCAATTTGACCTTCGGGTAATCCTCGAGAGTCGCGGCAAATTGGGCCGCCGCAGTGGCGTTCGTCCAATATTTGGCGGCCTCGGTGAACTGCTCCTTCTCCGCCGCCGCGGCATAAGCCGCGACCACGGCTTTGGCGGCCGCTGGGCTTTTGGGATTGCTCGCAGAGATGTCCTCAAGGCCATTGGCAAGCCCGTTCGCCGGTGACCCGCCGTCAGCGGCAGCAGCGTTCATTGCATTGCCTTCGAGATTGGCATCCTTTTGCGAGCCGCCACAGCCACTTGCGCCAAGTGCCAGAGCGCCGGCCACCAGCATCTTTAATTTCACGCTCGTTCCTCCATTCGGAACTGGTGTAGCAGAGCTTCGTTCGTTACGCTGCTAAAACAGGCGTAAACAGGGAGAGTTTCCATGGCCGATAATGACGGCGATAAAACGACGATTGTCGAAACTGGCGGCAACGGGAGCGGCGGCGTGGTCGCGGTCGTGATCCTGATCATCGTGGTTCTGGTATTGTTGTTCCTGTTCCGCGGGCAGCTCGGCCTTGGCGGTGACAAGACCACAGTCGAAGTTCCCGACAAGATCGACGTCAACGTCAATACCAACTGAGGGCTTGTTCCTCAACGTTTCATCCGGGCGCGGTTCCTGTGCGGGGGCCGCGCCCGTTTGAGTTTCTGCCACCGACGCACTAACCGGAGCGTCGATGGTCATGACTTCTTCCTATCTGAGCGGCTTTGGCGGGCATTTCGAAAGCGAAGCCGTGCCCGGAGCGTTGCCCCAGGGCCGCAACAGCCCGCAGCGGCCCGCTTTTGGCCTCTACACCGAACAATTGTCGGGCAGCGCCTTTACCGCGCCACGCCATGAGAATCGCCGCTCGTGGCTCTATCGCCTGCGGCCGACCGCCGACCATCGCCCGTTCGAGCCTTATCAAGGAGCCGCGCTATTCGCTCCAGGAACGGTCGATCAGCCGCTCGCGCCGAACCGGCTGCGCTGGGATCCGCCGGCCGATTTGCCGGGTGATTGCGACTTCGTCGATGGCCTCGTCACCATGCTCGCCAATCGCGACCCGGCCGATCTCGAAGGAGTCGCGGTCCATCTCTATCGCGCGTCGCGATCGATGGACCGGCGGGTGTTCGTCAACGCCGACGGCGAATTGCTGATCCTGCCGCAATCGGGGGCGCTCCATATCGTCACCGAGCTGGGCCATATCGACGTCGCTCCGGGGTCGCTCGCGATCATCCCGCGCGGAATCCGGTTCAAGGTCGAAATCGATGGCGAGGCGAGCGGCTATGTCGCCGAGAACCACGGGCTTGCCTTCCGCCTTCCCGAACTCGGGCCGATCGGCGCCAATGGCCTTGCCAATCCGCGCGATTTCGAAACCCCGGTCGCCGCGTTCGAGGACAATGACGAGCCGACCCAGGTCATTCAGAAATATCTCGGCAGCCTGTGGCAGACGACGCTCGACCATAGCCCGCTCGATGTCGTCGCCTGGCACGGCAATTATGCGCCGTGCCGCTATGATCTGGCGCGCTTCAACACCATCGGGTCGATCAGTTTCGACCATCCCGATCCGTCGATCTTCACGGTTCTGACCAGCCCCAGCGACGTGCCCGGACGGGCCAATGCCGACTTCGTTATTTTCCCGCCGCGCTGGATGGTCGCGGAGGATACGTTCCGGCCGCCGTGGTTCCACCGCAACGTGATGAGCGAGGCGATGGGCCTGATCCACGGCGCTTATGACGCCAAAGCCGAGGGCTTCGCTCCGGGCGGGCTGTCGCTCCATAATTTGATGAGCGGCCACGGCCCCGATCTCGACAGCTGGAAGGCGGCGAGCGCAGCCGACCTCAAGCCGCACAAAATCGACGGGACCCTGGCGTTCATGGTCGAAAGCTGCTGGCCCTACCGACCGACCCGCTATGCGCTCGACCATGCCCAAAGCGACTATGACCTTGCCTGGGCCGGCTTTCCAAAGGCGAAATTGCCATGAGCCCGGAAGATACCACCACCGATCCCGCCACCGATCCCACCACCGATGGCACTACCGATCCTGGGGCCAAAAGCTGGGTAGAAAGCGCCAATCGGGGGAGCGATTTCCCGCTTCAGAATTTGCCGCTGGGCATTTTTTCCGAAGCCAAGGGACTGCGCCGGCCGGGCGTTGCGATCGGCGACTATATCCTCGATCTACCGGCCCTTGCCGACGCCGCGTTGCTCGATGGCGATTGGGTCGATGATCTGGCCCAGCCGGTGCTCAACGCCTTCCTTGCCCGCGGTCACGCAGCGCAGTCGGAATTGCGCGAGCGCCTCCACGAATTGCTTTCCGACGAGCGCTATCGCGACGACGTCGAGCCGCACCTCATCGGCCAGAGCGAAGTCCACATGCATGTCCCGTGCATGGTCGGCGATTACACCGATTTCTACGTCGGCATTCATCACGCCACCAACATCGGCAAGCAGTTCCGGCCCGACAATCCGCTGCTTCCGAACTACAAATATATTCCGATTGGCTATCATGGGCGGGCAAGCTCGGTCCGGGCGTCGGGCGAGCCGGTCATCCGCCCCAATGGTCAGCGCAAGGCGGCGGATGCTGATGCCCCCGAATATGGCCCGTGCAAGCGGCTCGATTACGAGCTCGAGCTCGGCCTGTGGATCGGGCGCGGCAATGAACTTGGCCAGCCGATCCCGATCGCCGAGGCGGCCGAACATATCGCCGGCTTCTGCCTGCTCAACGACTGGTCGGCGCGCGACCTTCAGGCGTGGGAATATCAGCCGCTCGGGCCGTTTCTGGCCAAGAACTTCCTGACCAGCGTGTCGCCGTGGGTGGTCAGCCCGCAGGCGCTTGCTCCGTTCCGCAAGGCGATGCCGCCGCGCCCCGCCGGCGATCCGCAGCCATTGCCCTATCTCGACGACTCCGCCGACCGTTCCGGCGGAGCGCTCGCGATCCAGCTCGAAGTCACCCTGACGACCGACAAGATGCGTGCCGCTGGCCTTGCGCCGCACATATTGTCGCGCGGCTCGGCCGAGGCCGCGATGTACTGGAGCGCGGCGCAAATCGTCACCCATCACAGCGCCAATGGCTGCAACCTTCAGCCCGGCGACCTGATCGGCACCGGGACCCTGTCGACCGCCAGCGACACCGGCCTCGGTTCGCTGATGGAGATCAGCAATGGCGGCAAGACCCCGTTGAGCCTCGCCAGCGGCGAAACCCGCAGCTTCCTCGAAGACGGCGACGAAATCGTCATGCGCGCCTGGTGCGAAAGCGACGGCAAGGATGGTGCCGCCGTCCGCATCGGTTTCGGCGAATGCAGCGGCCGGGTGATCGCTTCGACCGTTTGACTTGGTGGTGCGCTTAAAGGACCCACGATAAGCACATAAATGTCTGTTTTTACGTGTAATATTTAAGCGCTCGTCAAATATGGCCCCCAATGTGGCCCCCCGGGGCGAAAATTTATTTGTGATGCGCGCTCAATGGACGCCCTCGGCTAGCCGCGAACAGCAGTGCCCTTTGTTGAAGCGAGCGCCGCCGCAATCTGCCTCGGCAGCGACAAGCCGACCGGCGTCTGCGTCACCATAAGGGGGCGGCCGCCGCGCGTTGCAAAACGTCGTCGCGCCTAACCCACGTAAGCGTCGGCATGAACCTCTTTCGCTCTTGATAGCTAGCCATCGAACGCGCGCAAAGGCCTTGCCTGAACGGACGCTAAGGCGCCTTTGCCAAAAGCGCACGGGCGAGAATAAGGGCATCGGGATCGACCGTGGGCGCGCGCGGGGCGCCAGCCGCACGGATTGACTCGCCCTGCCGATGGACGGGGACGCTGCCATAGCTCGTCAGCGTCGTCAGCACGTCGGTATGGCCCAAATTCTGCGACCAGGCCTTGAATCCCTCCATCGTTAGATCGAGCGATTGGCCGTGGCGGACCAGCATGTCGCGGAAACTGTGCGGGTTGTAATAGGCCAGGCGCGCCGCATCGAAGGCCCGCCGAAACACCGCGTTGATCGCTGGGTCGTGCTCCAGCCGCTGCGCGACAGACAAGCCGCGTAAAAGCACCCGTTTTCGTCCAGCCCGGTTTGCGTTGGCGGGAAAGCCTGCCACGCGCCGCATGGTCAGACTGCATTGCCTTCTGCTGTTCGTCCGCCTTAGCCCGATACTCGGAACTGAGGTGCTCCAATAAAAGACGGATCTGAGCGCGTTCGAGTGTGTCCACGAATCAACAATCAACGAGCCGTCAGTGCGAGTCCAGCGATTGTCAAGCCAAAGCCTCCCTTCGTGTCCGCTTTGGGTGGAAAGCGGACGCTAGGAATGAGCGCGTTCGGTCGACAGATCGAGGCTAGGATGCGCTGCCAAGGCCTCATAACGCGCAGCCAGTTCTGCATGGGCCGAAACTGCGCGCGGATGGGACGCAGCCTCCATCATGCGGTGCTCGCTAAGCGCTCGCTGGGCGTAATAACCAGATTTTGGCTGTTCGGACATGGTCGGTCTCCCTGACCAGCGGGAGCGCTCGAACGTCTCTCGGTCGCCGACTCGCTGAGAATACCGGCCGACGATGCTTCTTGTTACGCCTCTAACGGCGCGGCGCAAATGATATGGATCAACGCCGACACTTCAACTCTCTGACACCTTTGAGAGCCGACAAGCGCCAATTGCGACGCCTGGAAACGAAGGAGCACATCATGAGATATTTTGGCACCGTCGATTCGTTAGACCTCGAACATGGCCGCGGCTCGATCAAGCCGGAAGCCGGCGGGGAGAATGTCGCCTTCGAGAAAAGCGCCTTTACGTGGGACATCAAGGCGAATCCGCCCATGACCGGCCAGCGCCTCTCCTATGACATCAGCACAAAAGACAGCAAGCCGGTTGCGCTGAACCTGCAGACGATCTAACCGCCAGCCGTACTAAGCGATTGGGGCGGGAGTAAATCTCCCGCCCTTTTTTGCGTCTAGTTTACGGTGGAAACGTTGATGAAGATCCAAGTGGAGGGCATTCTGACGGCGCGCTAGTTCCCTCGCGGGTGTCCGTAATGGGTGGAAAGCGGACATTAAGCGCGCTGCCGCTTTTGCCGACCAAACTTATGTCGAGCGCGACCGGTAAAAAGAGAACAGGGCTGAACACCGGGGGGCAATCTAGCCCTGCTCTCTTCCGAAGCCAGGTGGGGGTGCCTCCCGACTCTGTTTAACTAGACGAACAATGCGCCAAAAAGTGCCGCAGCCCGTGGAGGCACAGAGCGCATCGATGCGACGATTGCGCGCCAACGCGCCGAAGTCCTGGCATCGGATCATCTATCGCCTTTGGTCCGGCGGACCGTCACTTCTGATGTCCGCAATGGGTGGGAAACGGACATTGATTGTGCCCGGACCGGGGGGGGCACAAGCGTGGCATGACGACCGCCTCCTGCCAACGTATGGCCCATGATCTTGAACAGCGTCACCAGAGCTTTTGGATTTCATCTTTAAGCCGTGGCCGGAGGTCGTCCGAGAACTTCTTGGCGCGCTGCGACGATTCAACGGCTTGACGAACCATCACGCCTTTCACCTTCTCCGGGTCCTTGAAGGCGTTATCTTTTCGAAACTCGTCCGCGAACTTGCTGGCCATTTTCATCACGTCGTTATCGAACTCGTCGAGAAGCGGAGGTCAGGCAAATAGACAAGCAACAGAGCCGAGATTTTGGCATTGGATGCGGGCGTGATCGTAACCTTTTGCTTTCCGAGGCATATCGAAGCGAGTCGATGGAGAGGTCGCTGTAGGCTTTCAGCAGTGCGCTCAACTCCGTGAACACAAGCTCAGCCTTATCCCGCTTCAGCTCCCTACGCCGTTCCAATCGCTCTTCCGCTTTGTCCTTCCTTTGTAGATGGGGCCAGTTCGGTTTGCAGGTCCTGCATCCTTAGTTCAGCCCGCTGCCGGTCGGTCAAGTCGCGGATGAACCCAGTGAAAATCTGTTCCATGCCGACCCACGCCTCGCCGATGGCGAGTTCGATCGGAAACGTCGAGCCGTCGCGGCGCAATGCGGTGGCGACGCGCCCGATGCCGATGATCTTGCGCCTACCCGTGGTCATGTAATTGGCGAGATACTGGTCGTGCCGCTCGCGATCGGGCGAGGGCATCAGCATCGAGACGTTGTCCCCCGCGACTTCATCCTCCCGATAACCGAACATCTTTTCGGCGGCGGCGCTGAACGACAAAATGTGGCCCTTGTCGTCGATCACGATCATCGCGTCGGGGACGGTGGCGAGGATCGAGCGGACGTGCGTTTCGCTATCCCCGCGCCTCAACGATTTGCCGATCATCGGGAACTCATAGCAAGGCGCCGCCGGAAGGCCATCGTGCGCTGACTTTCCCGGTTCACTCCGGAACTTTACTTATCCAAGGTGTCCAGCCCTAGGACTAAGGCGGGGCTATGAATGAGCAAAAGCCCGCGCCCCGGATTCCCGCCACGGACGACGAATCGGCGGCGGATCTGGCCGCGCGGCTCGCGCGTCTTCGCGCGCGCATTGAGGCCGAGGGCCGGCTCACCGCGGTCAAGGTGATCGATGCCGCGATCGAACGGACCAACCGCAAGCGGCGCAAGGGCACAAGCGATTGATTACGCGCGGTGAGCAGATGCTGGCGCTGAGGCGGCGGCGGATGACGAAAACGATTCCATTCCTGCGCGGCGGATTCCGGCCATTCTTCTTTTGCGGCGCGGCGTGGGGCTTGGTGGCACTGGTCCTGTGGATCGCCGTGCTTGCCGGCCTTTTCACTCTGCCAAGCGCATTCGATGCCCTGGCCTGGCACCGGCACGAGATGCTGTTCGGCTTTGTCGGCGCGGTCATCGCCGGCTTCCTGCTCACTGCGATCCCCAATTGGACGGGCCGGTTGCCGATCGCCGGACCGCCGCTGGCGTCGCTGGTCGGCTTGTGGTTCGCAGGGCGGATTGCAGTGCTGTTCTCGGCTCCGCTCGGCGGGTTCACGGCGGCGCTGCTTGATGTCGGTTTTTATGGCGTCCTCGCCTTGGTTGCTGCCCGGGAAGTCTTGGCCACCAAGAATCGCAACCTGCCGATCGTCGGTCTCGTGATCCTGTTTGGAACGGCCAACGCTCTCGACCATGCCGCCTCCGCCGGACTGATCGGCAATTCCGATCTCGGGTGGATGCTTGGCCTGTCCCTCATTGTTCTGTTGATCTCGCTCATCGGCGGGCGGATCATCCCCTCGTTCACGCGCAACTGGATGGTCAAGCAGGGCATGTCCGCGGGCCTGCCGACGCAGCCCGGACGATTTGACCTGGCCGTCATCATGGTGACCGCCATTGCCTTGCTCGGCTGGATCGCGGCGCCGCCGGGGATCGTTTCGGGCGGGTTGCTGATCATCGCCGCAATCTTCCAGGCGATCAGGCTAGGCCGGTGGGGCGGCGCGCGCACGACTCCCGATCCCTTGGTGCTGATCCTGCATGTGGGCTATGCTTGGATTCCTGTCGGCCTCGCATTGCTGGGAGTGTCCCTGATCGGTGGCCCGATCCCGCGCAGCTTGGCCATGCACGCGCTGACCGCGGGCGCGATGACGACCATGATCCTTGCCGTTATGACCCGCGCCAGCCTCGGTCATACTGGCCGTGCGCTGCGGGCAAACACGGCCACGGTGGCGATTTACGCGCTGGTGACACTCGGCGCCGTGCTGCGTATTTCCGCCCCGCTGCAACCGATCGATTACCAAGTCGCGGTCGAACTCGCGGGACTGGCGTGGGGTGCCGCGCTATCGCTGTTCCTGATCGCCTACGCGCCGGTGCTGTGGCGCCCAGGACTCGAGCGCGGAGCCGCATAGCGCCTGCAGCGCATTCGGCGATGCGCTGGATCAATTCACAACAACTGGTGACCTCTTAAGCTCGAACCCACAAGATATGGGAGAGGGCGATGTTCGACGTGCCGCTTGCGGAAGAGATCTGGACCGCGAAATATCGCTTCAAGCCCGATAAGGATGAGGGTGATTCGTCGTTCGCCGCGACGGCCTCGCGCGTCGCTCGCGCATTGACCCTGGCGGAAGCGCCGAAACTGCGCCCGACATGGGAGCGGCAGTTCCGCGAAGTGATCGAGGACTTTCGCTTCATTCCCGCTGGACGGGTGCTGGCCGGGGCGGGGACGGACCGCGACGTCACCCTGTTCAACTGTTTCGTAATGGGCACCATCCCCGACAGCCTCGACGGCATTTTCGCGCATTTGCAGCAGGCTGCTTTGACCATGCAGCAGGGCGGCGGCGTGGGCATGGACTTTTCGACATTGCGCCCGGCCGGAAGCCCGGTGCGCGGCGTCGGCGCCGACGCGTCGGGCCCGTTGACATTCATGGACTGCTGGGATGCGATGTGCCGGACGGTGATGTCGGCCGGTCAGCGCCGCGGGGCGATGATGGGCTGCCTGAGAATCGACCATCCCGATATCGAGGCGTTCATCGACGCCAAGCGCGACCCCCAGCGCTTCCGCAACTTCAACCTGTCCGTGCTCGTCACCGACGCCTTCGTGGCCGCTCTTGGGAGCGACGGCGAGTGGCCGCTGCAGTTCAATGGCGAGACGTTGCGCACTGTCCGCGCGCGCGAGCTGTGGGAACGGCTGATGCGCGCGACCTACGACGTTGCCGAGCCCGGCGTGATTTTCGTCGACCGCGTCAACCAGCAGAACAACCTTGCCTATTGCGAGACGATCTCGGCGAGCAATCCGTGCGGCGAGCAAATGCTTCCGCCCTACGGCGCCTGCCTGCTCGGCTCGATCAACCTCGCGCGCCTCATCGAGAATCCGTTCGAGGCCGGCGCCGCGCTCGGCGAGGACCAGCTTGCCGACCTCACGCGGACCGCGGTGCGGATGCTCGATAATGTCATCGACATCTCGCGCTATCCGTTGCCGGAGCAGGAGGCGGAGGCCAGAGCCAAGCGCCGCATCGGGCTTGGCGTCACCGGCCTCGCCGACGCCTTGTTGTTCTGCGGTGCCGCTTATGGGAGCAGCGAGGCGGTCGCCTTGACCCGCCATTGGCTCGGAACGATTAAGCGCGAAGCCTATCGCGGGTCCGCGCTGCTGGCCGCCGAAAAGGGTATGTTCCCGCTCTACGACAAGGGGATGCTGGAGCGGCCGAACCTCGTCTCGCTGGATGAGGACACGCGCGCGCTGATCGCCCTGCATGGCTTGCGCAACGGCTGCCTGACGTCGATCGCGCCGACCGGAACCACCTCGCTTCTGGCGGGCAACGTCTCGTCGGGGATCGAGCCGGTGTTCGCTTATTCGTACCGGCGCAAGATCCGCCAGCCGGACGGCACCGCGCGCGAAGAGCAGGTCGAGGATTATGCGATGCGCGTGTGGCGCGAGGTCAGGGGCGACACCCCGCCGCCGGCCGCGCTGTTCGTCTCCGCCCAGACGCTGTCGCCGTCGGATCATCTGACCATGCAGGCGGCCGCGCAGGCGCTGATCGACAGCTCGATTTCCAAGACGGTCAACGTTCCCGAAGGCATCGGCTTCGCCGAATTCTCCGACATTTACGTCGAGGCCTATCATCTCGGGTGCAAGGGACTGACGACCTACCGGCCAAACGCGGTCACCGGTTCGGTTCTGAGCGTAAGCGGGCCGGCCGAGGCCGAAGCGAAGGCGGACGATCCGCTGCCGCCGCGAGCGGACCAGCTGCATGGCACGACCTACAAGCTCAAATGGCCGGAGAGCGCGCACGCCGTCTATGTGACCATCAACGACGTCGAGCAGGACGGCAAGCGGCGGCCGTTTGAGATGTTCATCAACTCCAAGAACATGGAGCATTATGCATGGACGGTCGGGCTGACCCGGATGATTTCCGCGGTGTTCCGGAGAAGTGATGACGTCAGCTTCGTCGCGGAGGAGCTGAAAGCCGTGTTCGACCCGCGCGGCGGCGCCTGGATGAACGGCCGCTATGTGCCGTCATTGCTGGCGGCGATCGGCGACATCGTCGAGCGCCATCTGGCCGGCGTTACTGCCGAGGAAGCACCATCACGTGCATTCGAGCCGGCCGCCCGGTCGCTACCGCAATGCCCGCAATGCGGCGCAGCCGCGCTGATCCGGGTCGAGGGCTGTAACAATTGCTTGGAGTGCGGCTATTCGAAGTGCGGGTGACCGGCTAGACGGCGCCGACGTGCCTGGCGGCTGTCTGCGGCAAATAGGTGTCGAACGCCGCAGCCACCGCCCGGACGAGCGGGCGCGCGTCGGGCTCGACTTCGACAATCGATCCCTTCTGCCGGACCAGTCCGTCATGCTCGAGCTGCGCCAGGCCGACTGACAGGAAAGATCCGACGTCCGCTCGGTAATTGCACATCAATTGTTCGATGATCCTGGCGCGGCGGGCGTCATCGGCGCCGACCGGGCATAGGCGCGCGGTTGGCAAGCAGGCCGTCTCTAAAGTCCGCTGGTAATCGGCAATTCGGGTCGTATTCTGGGCAAAACCCGCGGGCAGCCGGCTGATCGCGGATGCACCAAAGCCGATCAGCGTCGAGCAGTTATCGGTCGTGTAACCCTGGAAGTTGCGGTGCAGCGAGCCTGCGCGTGCCGCGCGCGCCAGCGCATCGTCGGGCGTTGCGAAATGATCAAGCCCGATCTGCTGGTATCCGGCCGCGATGAGCGTTTCGCCGATCGCCTGCGATTGCTCGAACCGGGCGGCCGGGGACGGCAACAAGTCTTCGTCGATCTTGCGCTGATGCGGCTTGAACGACGGAACGTGGGCATAGCCGAAGACTGCGAGGCGATCCGGCCGCAGTTCGAGCGCCCGCTGGACCGTCTCCACACAGGACGCGACGGTCTGGTGCGGCAGGCCGTAGATCAGGTCGAAGTTGACGCCTCGGATGCCGAGCCGGCGGAAGCGGGTGACGCAGGCGGCGGTCTGCTCGAACGGCTGGACCCGGTTGATCGCTTTCTGGACGACCGGGTCGAAGGTCTGGACCCCGATGCTGACGCGGTTGACGCCGGTTCCGGCGAAGGCGGCCGCAACCTCATCGGTCAGGCTGCGCGGATCGACTTCGAGCCCGATTTCGGCATCAACCGGGACGTCGAAGCAGCGCCGCAGCCGCCGGTCGAGCGTACGGATT
This sequence comes from Pseudomonadota bacterium, assembly GCA_040390365.1. GTDB lineage: Bacteria > Pseudomonadota > Alphaproteobacteria > Sphingomonadales > Sphingomonadaceae > Sphingomicrobium. Next base: position 236,209 of record JAZJYM010000002.1, read on the forward strand.
GCATCTGTCATCAGCAGCGTCGGGGTGCCGCCGCCCCAATGCAAATGAGCAATCGTCAAGCGGTCGCGCATCGCGCCCGAAACGACGCGGATTTCCTTAAGCAAATGACGCACATAAAGATCGACCGGCGCCGTCCGGTTCGCGACCGTTGTATGGCATCCGCAATACCAGCACATCTGCCGGCAGAACGGCACGTGAAGATAGACCGACACCGGTTCTGCGCCGCTCACTGCCTGAAGCCACTGCCGGTGCGTCGAATCGCCGGACGCGGGGACGAAATTGGGGGCGCTGGGGTAACTGGTGTAGCGCGGCACGCGCATTGCGGCGTAGCGCGAAAATGTCTCTGGTGGGATCATCCGCTCATTCTAGACAATAGCTCGCTGCCCGGCTTGATTTAGGTCATGCCCGGAACACCCTTTGCGGCTAATGCGTCAGGCACATGACTTTGATCAGCACCTCCGCCTTGCCCGGTTCGTCGGACCGGCCAATGATCGACGGTTTCGGCCGCTGCATCACCTATGTCCGGATGTCGGTGACAGACCGCTGCGACCTCAGGTGCCGCTATTGCATGGCCGAGAAGATGGTCTTCCTGCCGCGCAAGGACATCCTCAGTCTCGAGGAGATCGTCGCGCTTGCCGATATCTTCATCGCGCGCGGGGTCACGCGCATCCGGCTGACCGGCGGCGAGCCGCTGGTCCGCAAGGGCATCGAGCATCTGGTTGGCGAACTGGGGCGCCGCATAGGCAACGGCCTCGACGAGCTGACCATGACGACCAACGCCACGCAACTCGGCCGGTTCGCCGAGCAGCTGGCAAGAGCCGGCATCCGCCGAATCAACGTCAGCCTCGACAGCCGCGATCCCGAGCGTTTCCGCCGCATCACGCGGCGCGGCGACCTGTCCCAGGTCCTCGCCGGCATCGACGCCGCGGTTCGCGCCGGGCTTGCGGTCAAGATCAACATGGTCGCGCTCAAAGGGGTCAACGACGACGAAGTCGCGCCGATGGTGCGCTGGTGCGGCGAGCGCGGCCACGACCTGACGCTGATCGAGACCATGCCGCTGGGCGAGGTCGAAGAGGACCGAACCGACCATTATCTGCCGCTCGGCGAGGCCAAGGCGATGCTGGAGCGCGAGTTCGCATTGATCCCCTCGCTGGCGAAGACCGGCGGTCCGGCGCGATACTGGGAAGTCGACGGGCTGGGCATCCGGCTTGGCCTGATCACCCCGCTGACCAACAATTTCTGCGCGGGGTGCAACCGCATCCGCGTCGCCGCAACCGGCACCGTGTTCGGCTGCCTCGGCCACGACCAGAAGGTCGAGCTGCGCGATGTGCTTCGGTCAGGCGGGCGCAACGCGGTCGACGCGGCGCTCGACCGGCTGCTCGCCGGCAAGCCCGAACGTCATCAGTTCCGAATCGATGCGGACCGTCCCGCGGTCGCACGGCACATGAGCGTTACCGGCGGGTAGCGCCTCCCCGGGTGACGTCGCGCACCCAGGTCAAACCGCGAATCGCCCGCGGCCAGCCCAGCGTCGTAATCGCAAGGAAGGCGACATGCTCGAGCTCGTCCGCGGCGAACCCCTCGGCGACGGCCCGCCGCGCGTGGGAATGGGTCGCGCCTTCCGAATCCGCTCCGATCGCGAGGGCCAGATTGACCAGCCTGCGTGAGCGTTCGTCGAGCGGGCCGGCATCGCCGGTCGCGGCGCCAAGCGCCTGGAAGGTGCGCCACAGCTCGGGCTTTTCCCGCGCCACCTGTCCCGCGGTTCCGGGTAATTCCACTTGCGGCGTATCGCTGATCGCGCTGGCGTCGTCGTGCATCTGTCTGTCCTCCATCCTGTCATCGTCCATCCGTAATTTCCCTGATCCCATGGGTGATTCAGATCAATGCTCGAACGGCATGAAGGTGGGAACCCGGCAGCCATACAGGAGCCGGCGTCACGCTTTGAAATAACAGATCTCGAACTCTGCCACCTTCCGCATGAGGCGTGCATGAACTCCCCGACAGCCGTCAGCGAATCCCAGCGTCACCGCGCGCTCGGCGTCAGCACCGTGGCCTTCACCGCCTGTTTCGCGGTGTGGACGATCTTCTCGATCATCGGCGTCCAGATCCAGAAGGATCTCGGCCTCAACGACACCCAGTTCGGCCTGCTGATCGGAACGCCGATCCTGACCGGTTCCTTGTCGCGCCTCGCGCTCGGCATCTGGGCCGATCAGTACGGCGGGCGAATCGTCAATGTCTTCGTGATGCTCGCCGCGGCGGCCGCGACCTTCCTGTTGTCCTATGCCGACACCTATATCGAATTCTTGATCGCCGCGCTCGGCGTCGGCATCGCCGGCGGCAGCTTTGCGGTCGGCGTCGCTTATGTCGCGCGCTGGTACCCGAAGGAGCGCCAGGGCACGGCGCTCGGAATTTTCGGCATGGGCAATGTCGGGTCGGCGGTGACCAAGTTCACCGCGCCGTTCGTCATGGTCGCATTCGGCTGGACGACCGTTGCTCAAGTCTGGGCGCTCGCGCTCGTCGTCATGGCGGTCATTTTCTATGTCACCACCAAGGACGACCCGGTGCTGGTCGAGCAGCGCCTCAGCGGCGTCAGGCCGCAGTCGGCGGCGGCCCAGCTCGAGCCGCTGAAGCAGCTCCAGGTGTGGCGCTTCGCGCTCTATTACTTCTTCGTGTTCGGCGCCTTCGTCGCGCTCGCGCTGTGGCTGCCGCGCTATTATGTCGGCGCCTACGGCCTGCCGATCACCACTGCGGGCATGCTCGCCGCCGCCTACTCAATTCCCGGAAGCATTTTTCGCGCGGTCGGCGGTTGGCTGTCGGACAAGGTCGGTGCGCGGACCGTGATGTACTGGACGTTCGGAGTGTCGATTGCCTGTACCTTCCTGCTCAGCTACCCGACCACTCGATACATCGTGGAGGGGGTCAAGGGCCCGATCGAGTTTACGCTGGCGATGGGGGTGGTGCCGTTCACCATCCTGACCTTCATCCTCGGCTTTTTCATGAGCCTCGGCAAAGCGGCGGTCTACAAGCATATCCCGGTCTATTACCCCGACAATGTCGGTTCGGTCGGCGGTCTCGTCGGGATGATCGGCGGGCTCGGCGGCTTCGTGCTGCCGATCGCCTTTGGCGCGCTGGTCGACCTGACCGGCTTGTGGACCAGCTGCTTCATGCTGCTATTCGCGCTGGTCTCAACCGCGATGCTGTGGATGCACTTCTCGATCCTGCGGATGGAGCGCAACGCGGCGCCCGAGCTCGGCGACCTGCCCGAGCTGCCCGAAATGGAGGGAATGGGATATCCGCCCGCCCGCCCGGCGCCCGTCCGCACGCCGGTCCAGGCAACCCGTCCAGCCATCGATCCCGGGTTTGTGCCCGCTGAATGACGCCGGGCGGTCCTGCCCCGGCAGACCGCCAACCCACTTGGAGAACAGAACATGGCAATACATCCCTATGCGCTGGCCGGCCCGGTCATCACCGACTGGCGGCCCGAGGATAAGGCGTTCTGGGCGGGCGGCGGATCGCGCGTCGCCAACCGCAACCTGATGATCTCGGTCCCCGCGCTGTTCCTGTCGTTCGCGGTGTGGATGGTGTGGTCGGTGGTGGTCGCCAAGCTGCCCCTGATCGGCTTCGCTTATTCGACTGACGATCTGTTCTGGCTGGCCGCGCTGCCCGGCCTGTCGGGCGCGACGTTGCGAATCTTCTACAGCTTCTCGGTGCCGATTTTCGGTGGCCGGCGCTGGACCGCGATCAGCACCGCCTCGCTGCTGGTGCCGGCGATCGGGATCGGCTTCGCGGTGCAAAATCCGGACACGCCTTACTGGCTGTTCCTGGTGCTGGCCTTGCTGTGCGGCCTCGGCGGCGGAAATTTCGCCTCTTCGATGAGCCACATCAGCTTTTTCTTTCCCAAGGCCCAGAAGGGCAATGCGCTGGCGATCAACGCCGGCCTCGGCAATTTGGGCGTCAGCGCGATGCAGTTCCTCGTCCCGCTGGTGATCACCGCCGCGGTGTTTGGGAGCATCGGCGGCGCCGGGCAAAGCGCGTCCAACGGCGACATCCTGTTCCTGCAGAATGCCGGGTTCATCTGGGTGCCGCTGATCCTGGCGGCGGCGATTGCGGCCTGGTTCGGAATGAACGACCTCGCCACCGCGCGCGCGTCGTTCAGCGAGCAGGCGGTGATCTTCAAGCGGCGTCACAATTGGGTGATGTGCCTGCTCTATGTCGGCACGTTCGGATCGTTCATCGGTTTCTCGGCGGCGTTCCCGCTCCTCGCGCAGAAGCAGTTCCCCGACGTCAACGTGCTTGCTTACGCATTCGTCGGCCCGCTGGTCAGCGCGCTTGCCCGCGCCGGCACCGGCTGGGTGTCCGACAAGTTCGGCGGCGCGCGGGTGACGCTGGCGGTGTTCGCGGTGATGGCGCTTGCAACCTTCGGGGTCATCGCGGCGGTCGAGGCGCAGTCGTGGGCAGCGTTTTTCGGCCTGTTCCTGCTGATCTTCTTCTGCACCGGCGTCGGGAATGCCTCGACCTTCCAGATGGTGCCGGCGATCATGAGCAAGGAAGTCGATCGCCTGATGCCCGAGCTCGACCGCGAAGCGAGCGTGCGCGAGGCGGACAAGGAAAGCGCCGCGATCATCGGCTTCACTTCCGCGATCGGGGCCTATGGCGCGTTCTTCATTCCCAAGGCCTTCGGGACCTCGATCGTCGTCACCGGCACGCCCGTCGCCGCGCTGTATGCGTTCATTGCTTTCTATGCGGTGTGCATGGCGGTCACTTGGTCCTATTACGTCAGGAAGGGATCCTACACGCGCTGCTGACCCACCTACCCCCGTGCAGCGTCACCGAGCCCCGGCCTGTTCCCACCACCGTGCGAATGGCCGGGGCTCTTCGTGTCAGGGACATCCCGTATATCGGCCGCGCGATCGTTTCCGCATCACGCCTTGGTGATCTGAATCAACGGCGACGCCCGCCCAGGCCGTAGAGCCCGTGCGACACCATCGGGGACCGAAATGAGCCACTTTCTCGATCGACTGACCTTTCTCAAGAAGAATGTCGGCACTTTTTCCAACGACCATGGGGTTGTGACCAACGAGGACCGCAGCTGGGAGGATGGCTATCGCGGCCGCTGGAGCCACGACAAGATCGTCCGTTCGACCCACGGCGTGAACTGCACCGGCAGCTGTTCGTGGAAAATCTACGTCAAGGACGGGATCGTCACCTGGGAAACCCAGCAGACCGATTATCCGCGCACGCGCCCGGGCCTGCCCAACCATGAGCCGCGCGGCTGCGCGCGGGGCGCCAGCTACAGCTGGTATCTCTATAGCGCCAATCGGGTGAAGCACCCGATGATCCGCCGCAAGCTGGTCAAGCTTTGGCGGACGGTGCGCGCCGAAGTCGCCGACCCGGTCGAGGCGTGGAAGACGATCGTCGAAACCCCCGAATATGCGCAGTCCTACAAGCAGGCGCGCGGCCTCGGCGGCTTCGTTCGTTTGACGTGGGAAGAGGCGAACGAGATTATCGCCGCCGCCAACGTTTACACGACCAAGGCCTACGGTCCCGACCGCGTTGCCGGCTTCTCGCCGATCCCGGCGATGTCGATGGTCAGCTACGCCGCCGGCTCGCGCTATCTGTCGTTGATCGGCGGCGTCTGCCTCAGTTTCTACGACTGGTATTGCGACCTTCCGGCGTCGAGCCCGCAAACCTGGGGCGAGCAGACCGACGTTCCCGAAAGCGCCGACTGGTACAATTCAACGTTCCTGATGCTGTGGGGCTCGAACGTCCCGCAGACGCGCACCCCCGACGCGCACTTCTACACCGAGGTTCGTTACAAGGGCGCCAAGTCGGTGGTGGTGTGTCCCGATTATTCGGAAGCGGCGAAATTCGCCGACCTATGGATGGCGCCCAAGCAGGGCACCGACAGCGCGCTCGCGATGGCGATGGGCCATGTCATCCTCAAGGAATTCCACATTGATCGCCAGGCGGAATATTTCCGCGATTACTGCCGCAAATATTCGGACATGCCGATGCTCGTGCGGCTGGTGAAGCGGGGCGACGCGCTGGTCCCAGAACGCTTCGTCCGCGCGTCGGATTTCGACAATTCGCTCGACGAAGCCGCCAACCCCGAATGGAAGACGGTCGCGATCGACGAGGCCAGCGGCGAGCCGGTGACGCCGCTCGGCTCGATCGGCTTTCGCTGGGGCGACAAGGGCAAATGGAACCTCGAGGAGCGCGACAGCGCGGGGCGCGAGGTTAAGCTGGCATTGAGCCTCGCCGACCGCCGCGACGCCATTGCCGAGGTCGATTTTCCCTATTTCGGCTCAGGCCCACAAAGCCCTTATTTCACCAGCACCGCGCACGGCGACGTACTGCGCCGCAACGTCCCGGTGAAAACGCTGCAGCTCAAGGACGGCGAGACCATGGTCGCGACCGTTCACGATTTGCTCGTCGCCCATTACGGCGTCGACCGCGGGCTCGGCGGCCTAGCCGCCAAGTCGTTCGACGACGACACGCCCTACACCCCGGCCTGGGCGGAAGCGATCACCGGCGTTCCGCGCGACCAGATCATCGCCACCGCGCGCGATTTCGCGAGCAACGCCGAGAAGACCAACGGCAAGTCGATGATCATCCTCGGGGCAGGCGTGAACCATTGGTACCACATGGACATGATCTATCGGGGGATCATCAATCTCCTGGTGTTCTGCGGCTGCGTCGGCCAGTCGGGCGGGGGCTGGTCGCATTATGTCGGTCAGGAAAAGTTGCGTCCGCAGACCGGTTGGGCGCCGCTTGCGTTCGCGCTCGACTGGCATCGCCCGCCGCGGCAGATGAACTCGACCAGCTACTGGTACGCGCACACCGACCAGTGGCGCTACGAGAAGCTCGGCATCTCTGAAATCCTGTCGCCGACCAGCGATGTCGAAATGTCCGGCACGATGATCGATTTCAACGTGCGCGCCGAGCGCATGGGTTGGCTCCCTTCCGCTCCCCAGCTCGAGACCAACCCGCTGGAGCTCGGCCGCGCGTTGAACGGCGAAGCGCCCGGGGTGAAGGTGGCGCGCGAACTGAAGTCCGGTGAACTGCGCATGTCGTGCGAGGATCCCGACAATCCGAAGAACTTCCCGCGCAACTTGTTCGTGTGGCGCTCGAACCTGCTCGGCTCGTCGGGCAAAGGCCACGAATATTTCCTCAAGCATCTGCTCGGCACGCAGCACGGCGTCCAGGGAAAGGATCTCGGCGAGGAAGGCGAACAGAAGCCCGAGGAAGTGGTGTTCCGCGACCAAGCGCCCGAAGGAAAGCTCGACCTGCTGGTGGCGATCGACTTCCGCATGTCGACGACCTGCGTCTATGCCGACATCGTCCTTCCAACTGCTACCTGGTACGAGAAGAACGACCTCAACACGTCGGACATGCACCCGTTCATCCACCCCCTGTCGCGGGCGGTCGACCCGGCGTGGGGCGCGCGCAGCGACTGGGACATTTTCAAGGGCATCGCCAAAAGCTTCTCGGAGGTGTGCGAAGGTCATCTCGGCGAGGAGACCGACGTCTTGCTGGTGCCGCTGGCGCACGACACGCCGGGCGAGCTCGGCCAGCCGTTCGACGTCAAGGACTGGAAGAAGGGCGAATGCGACCCGTTGCCCGGCAAGACCATGCCGGGGGTGGTCACCGTCGAGCGCAACTATCCCGATACCTACCGCAAGTTCACCTCGCTCGGCCCGTTGCTCAAATCGCTCGGCAATGGCGGCAAGGGCATTTCCTGGAACACCGACCATGAGGTCGATTTTCTCGGCGCGCTCAACGGCACCAACAGCGACGGCCTGGCCCGGATCGAGAGCGACATCGACGCCTGCGAAGTGATCCTCAGCCTGGCCCCGGAAACCAATGGCGAGGTAGCGGTCAAGGCGTGGGAAGCGCTGTCCGAGTTCACCGGCCGCGAGCATGCGCATCTCGCACTGGCCCGCGAGGACGAGAAAATTCGGTTTCACGACGTCCAGGCGCAGCCGCGCAAGATCATCTCGTCGCCGACCTGGTCGGGCATCGAGAGCGAGACAATCAGCTACAACGCCTGCTGGACCAACGTTCACGAGCTGATCCCGTGGCGCACCCTGACCGGACGCCAGCAGCTCTACCAAGACCATGCCTGGATGCGCGCGTTCGGCGAGGGCCTGACCACCTACAAGCCGCCGATCGACACCAAGGCGATCGAGCCGGTGCTGAACAAGCGCGGCAACGGCAATGGCGAGCTGGTGCTGAACTTCATCACGCCGCACCAGAAGTGGGGCATCCACTCGACCTATTCCGATAACCTGCTGATGCTGACGCTCAACCGCGGCGGCCCGGTGGTGTGGATCAGCGAGGAGGATGCCAAGCGCGTCGGGATCGAGGACAACGACTGGGTCGAGGCGTTCAACATCAACGGCGCGCTGACCGCCCGCGCGGTGGTCAGCCAGCGCCTGCCGAGCGGCATGTGCATGATGTACCATGCGCAGGAAAAGATCGTGAACACGCCGGGGTCCGAAATCACCGGCGCGCGCGGCGGCATCCACAATAGCGTGACTCGCGCGATCACCAAGCCGACGCACATGATCGGCGGCTACGCACAGCAGAGCTACGGCTTCAATTATTATGGCACCGTCGGGTCGAACCGCGACGAGTTCGTCGTGCTGCGCAAGATGAACAAGGTCGATTGGATGGACGAGCCGGCCGACGCGGTCGAACCGGCCCTCGCCCAGGGAGTGAATTAAAATGAAGGTGCGTGCCCAGGTCACGATGGTCCTCAACCTCGACAAGTGCATCGGCTGCCACACCTGCTCGGTGACGTGCAAGAACGTGTGGACCAGCCGCGAAGGCGTCGAATACGCCTGGTTCAACAACGTCGAGACCAAGCCCGGCATCGGTTTCCCCAAGGAATGGGAAAATCAGGAGAAATGGAAAGGCGGCTGGCGGCGCAAGAAGGACGGCGAGATCGAGCCGCGGATCGGGTCGCGCTGGCGCGTGCTGGCCAACATCTTCGCCAATCCGGACCTGCCCGAGATCGACGATTATTACGAGCCCTTCACCTTCGACTACGACCATCTGCAGTCAGCGCCGGAGATGAAGACGTTCCCCACCGCCCGCCCGCGCTCGCTGATTACCGGCGAGCGGATGGAGAAGATCGAATGGGGCCCGAACTGGGAGGAAATCCTCGGCGGCGAGTTCGAGAAGCGCTCCAAGGACAGCAACTTCGCCGACATCGAAAAGGCGATTTACGGCGAGTTCGAAAAGACCTTCATGTTCTATCTGCCAAGGCTGTGCGAGCATTGCCTCAACCCGACCTGCGTCGCGGCCTGCCCGTCAGGATCGATCTACAAGCGCGAGGAGGACGGCATCGTCCTGATCGACCAGGACAAGTGCCGCGGCTGGCGGATGTGCATCTCCGGCTGCCCGTACAAGAAGATTTATTACAACTGGAAAAGCGGCAAGGCCGAGAAGTGCATCTTCTGCTACCCGCGCATCGAAAGCGGGCAGCCGACGGTGTGCGCGGAAACCTGCGTCGGGCGCATCCGCTATCTCGGCGTGATCCTTTACGACGCCGACCGCATCGAGGAGATGGCCTCGACCGAGGACGAGCAGGATCTGTACGAAAAGCAGCTCGAGATTTTCCTCGATCCCAATGACCCGGCGGTGATCGCCCAGGCGCGCATCGACGGCATCCAGGACAGCTGGCTCGAGGCGGCCAAGATTTCGCCCATTTGGAAGATGGCGATGGAGTGGAAGATCGCCTTCCCGCTGCACCCCGAATACCGGACCCTGCCGATGGTCTGGTACGTGCCGCCGCTGTCGCCGATCCAGAATGCGGCGGAGCGCAAGCAGATTGGCTTCGACGGCGAAATCCCGGACATCGAATCGCTCCGTATCCCGGTCAAATATCTCGCCAACCTGCTCACCGCCGGCAAGGAAGCGCCGGTTATCGCGGCGCTGCGCAAGATGTTCGCGATGCGCATCTTCAAGCGCGACCAGGAGGTCGAGGGCCGGACCAATCTCAAGGTGCTGAAGCAGGCCGGGCTGAGCGAAGCCCAGGTCGAGGAGATGTACCGCTATCTCGCGCTCGCCGATTACGAGGACCGGTTCGTGATCCCGACGTCGCACCGCGAAGTCAGCGAAGACGCGTATGAGATCAAGGGCGGCTGCGGCTTCAGCTTCGGCAATGGCTGCGGCGGCCGCACCGAGCCGAGCCTGTTCGGATCGCCCAAGAAGGCCGGCCATGTCCAGGTACCCGGCAAGCGGAGGGCGGCATGATCAGTTTCAAGGCGCTCGGCGCGCTGATCGATTATCCGACGCCCGAGCTGCAGCAGGCGGCCGACGAAATCGAGCACGCGCTGCGCGAGGAGCGCGCGGTTTCCGCGGAGCAGCTGGATGCGATCAGTGCGTTCATCGACCGGCTTCGCCGGACCGACATCATGGACTTGCAGGAACAGTGGATCGGCCTGTTCGACCGCTCGAAGCGAGTCGCGCTCCATCTTTACGAGCATAGCCACGGCGAGAGCCGCGATCGCGGCCAGGCGATGGTCAACCTGGCACTCACCTACCGTATGAACGGGATCGAGCTCGCCGCCTCGGAGATGCCCGATTACCTGCCGTTGTTCCTCGAATTCCTGAGCCAGATTCCGGAGGCTCCCGCGCGTCGTTACCTGGCCGAGGCAATCGACATCATCGAAGTCTTGCGTATTCGCCTCGAAGAGCGGGATTCTCCTTATGCACCGTTGCTCGCGGCGCTGGTACCGCTGGCGTCGCGAGCAACCGATGACGCCGAGGTCGAAGCAATTCTCGCGAGCGAGCCGCAGGATCCCAAGGATCTCGACGAACTCGACCGCGAATGGGCCGAGGCCCCGGTCGATTTCACGGCTGGATCGGCGCTGAAGGACTGTCCCTATGCAGGGGGTCTCGGCCGGGACCGCGCGGCGCAGTTTGCCAGCAAAGGAGGGTGACGATGGCCGACTATTTCAACACCGCATTGTTCGGGGTCTATCCCTACATTGCGCTGTCGGTATTCCTGATCGGCAGCCTCATTCGATTCGACACCGATCAGTACGGCTGGCGGTCGAAATCGAGCCAGTTCCTGCGCCGCAGGCAACTGGTGTGGGGCTCGATCCTGTTCCACGTCGGAATCCTCGGAATCCTGCTTGGTCACGGCGTCGGCTTGCTGACCCCGGTCGCTGTGTTCGACTTCCTCGGCGTCAGCCACGGCTTCAAGCAGGGGCTGGCGATCGTTGCCGGCGGGTTGTTCGGAACGCTGTGTTTCGTCGGCCTCTTGCTGCTGCTCCATCGCCGGTTGTTCGACAGCCGCATCCGCAAGACCTCCTCGGCGAGCGACATTGCCGTGCTGGTGATCCTGTTCGTCCAGCTGTCGCTGGGCATGGCGACGATCCCGCTCAGCCTCGGCCACATGGACGGATACATGATGGTCCAGTTCATGACTTATGTGCAAGGGGTCGTCACGCTGAGCGCGGACCCGGCGCTGATCGCGGACGTGCCGTTGGTGTTCAAGCTGCACCTGCTGCTCGGTTTCACCATATTCCTGATCTTCCCGTTCACCCGGCTGGTCCACGTGTGGAGCGCGCCCCTGGGCTATCTCGCGCGCCGATATCAGGTGGTGCGGACCAAGCGCCGCGCGGTTGCACTTGAATTCGAGGACGACCTTCCGCCTTACGTCGTTCGAGCGACGCAGCGGCCTGCGCCGCTTCCGTCGTTTCGCCGCAAGAATGCCGCGTGAGGATTGCCGAGATGATCAGCGTCAACGGTGTCGTCATCAACGCGGAAGCGGTCGCCCGCGAGGTCCAGCATCATCCCGCTGCCTCCCGCGAGGAAGCCGAGCGGGCGGCCGGCCAGGCGCTGGTTGTGCGCGAACTGCTCGTGCAGCGGGCGAAGTGGCTCAATGTCGCCGGCGCCAGTGACGACGAGCGGATTGCGAACCTCATTGCGTTGGAAGTGAATGCGCCAGACCCGACGGCCGAAGAGATTGCGCGTTACTATCGCCGTAACGGGCTGAAATTCATGACCCCGGCTTTGTATGAGGCGGCGCACATCTTCTTTCCGGCGCGTAGTGACAATGACGCCGCGCGCGCCGAGGCCAAAGCCAAAGCGGAGGCCGTGCTCGCGCAATTGCTCGCCGAGCCGCGCCGGTTTGGCGAATTGGCGAAAGCCCATTCGGCCTGCTCGTCGAAGGACCACGGCGGGTCGCTCGGCCAGGTCAGCCGGGGCGACACCAATCCGGAGCTCGAGCGGGCAATGGCCCGGATCGAACCGGGTACCATCGCCGCCGAGCCGGTCGCCACGCGGCACGGCTATCACATCCTCCGACTCGACCGGCGCGCGCCCGCGCAGCAGCTCGCGCTCGAGCAGGTCGAGCGCTGGATTGCCGACCATCTGAGCAAGACGTCGCACCGCCGGGCGATTGCCCAATATCTGCAATTGCTCGCCGGCCAGGCCGAAATCACCGGCTACGACATGGCCGCCGCCGACAGCCCGCTGGTGCAATGATGCTGCTCGGCGCCCTCATCAAGCAGGTCATGCGCGCGCAAGGGACATTCGTGGACGCGATGAACCGGCACCACCCCGAGACCGGCGCCCGCATCGCCGAGGAAGCCGGGCGCCATGGCATGGACAGCAAAGGCTTCGTCGCCGACACCATGCAGCGCTTCATGGCGGCGGAAGACAGCGAGAGCTGGACGACGATCGTCGGCAATATCCAGGGGTGGGAAGATCCCGGATTCGCGTTCGTCGAGACGGTCATGCGCAAGCGGCTGTCGCACCAGTGCGGCCATTAGCAATGTCGTTTCGACGCCCTCATCCACGGCTTTTGGCGTTTCCGGACCGTGCCGTACCAGGCGCAGCGTCACCGTTATGACGTGCTTGCGGCCAGCGGCCAGCAGCCCAAGGTGATGGTGATCGCCTGCTGCGACAGCCGGGTCGACCCGACCATCGTGTTCGATGCGGCCCCCGGCGAATTGTTCGTGCTTCGCCAGATTGCCGCGCTGGTCCCGCCGTGCGAGCGGGACGGCAAACATCATGGCGCGAGCGCCGCGATCGAATTTGCCGTGACCCAGCTTGGCGTCGAACATGTGGTGGTGTTCGGGCATGGAAATTGCGGCGGGATCGCAGCGTCCCTTTCGGGGCGGTGCGAAGAAGCGCCGGAATGCGATGGCGGCTTCATTCAGCATTGGATGGAAATCATCGAGCCCGCGCGCAGCCAGGTGCTCGCCGCTGCGGCGATCAAGCCTGGACGTGGACGCCCGGCGCGCGCTCGAGTTCGCGTCGATCCGGGTCAGCATCGACAATCTGCGCAGCTTCCCGTTCGTCAGGGAGCGCGAGAATGACGGGCGGCTGCAACTGCACGGCGCCTATTTCGACATCTGCGTCGGCATGCTTCGCTTGCTCGATCCGCGCACGGGCCAATTTGCCCCGTTGAACTTGATCGCGAACAGCGCGGCCGCGGCCTAGCCGGATGAGGGAATGACCGATGGCCGGGCGCGGCTGGCGACGAACCCTCGGTTTGGCAGCGCAACCGCCACGCTCGCGCACGCCAGGCGCTGCGCAAGCCGGTCGAGAGCGTCGGACAGCACTCGCCGGACCGGCGCTTTGCGGCTGAGCTCGAAAGCCACCAGCGTGTCGACCTGAAGCACACGACCGGCGCGCGGCGTGTCGACCGCCTCGTAGGTGGCCATTCCGTAGAGCAATCCGTCGTGGGCCTCAGCGGCAATGATCCCGCCGCCGCGCTCGATCAGGAGGTCAGCGGCGGCTTGCCAGCTTTCGAGATTGCCATGCCGCGCCACCGTTCGCGCCAGCGGCCAGGCTACAGCAAGCCTGTCGCGCGGAAGCTCTTTGACTTCGAGCATGGGCCATGGGGTGAAGTCCGACACCCTGTGAGATTAGGGGAAGTTGCGTATGTCGGGGCTGAGGCAAATCACTTTATCAAATGATTCAGATCACAGCCCATGAGGTCGACAGTGCTTGCACCCGCCGTGCTCCATGAAAGTCCGTTACCCGCGGGTCATCCTTGCGCAGGCTGCGATGTCCGCAAAACGGCCGTCTGCAGGGTGCTTGATTGCGACAAGCTCGCGACCCTCCGCGGCCTCGGCAACCATTTCCGCCTCAGCGCCGGGCAACCCTTGTTTCACGAAGGCGATCCTGCCAGCCGCGTTTTCACCGTCACCCGCGGGACACTGAAACTGTACAAACTGCTTCCTGACGGGCGCCGCCAGGTGACGGGGTTCATGCACCCGGGGGATTTTATCGGGATCAGCGTAGACGATGAATATGCGTTCAGCGCCGAAGCACTGGAGCAGTCGCAACTGTGCTCTTTCCCGAGCGGTCGGTTCGATGGGTTCACCGAAGAGAATGGCGGAATGGAGCGCGAGCTTTACCGGCTGGCCAGACATGAACTGGCGGCTGCCCAGCAGCAGATGGTGTTGCTTGGCCGCAAGACGGCGGCGGAGCGCCTCGCCAGCTTCTTCTTGGCATTCGCCGAGCGTGAAGAGCGCGCGACCAACCGAGCAGTGCGTTTTGTCCGGCTGGCGATGAGCCGGTCCGACATCGCCGACTATCTCGGGCTGACCAAGGAAACGGTCAGCCGCGTGCTCGCTTTGCTCAAGCGCCAGCGTGTGATCCGGCTCGAAGCGATCAATTGCATCGAAATCCTCGAACGCGACCGGCTGGAGCAGATCGCCGTCGGGGACCTCGACTCGTAGCAGCGGACGTTACAACGCCCATTCGGCCTGCAGCCACAGCTTGCGCGTGTCGGCGCCGAATCCATCCGCATGATAGTCGGCGTATTTCAGCAGGACCCCAACCTTGCCGATCTTGAAGCCGACCGAGGCATCCCATTCGGTCCCATAGTCGATGTTGCCTCTGGCGCTGTCGAATTGGTGAAAAGCGAGATTGGCATTGAGCCCGGGAAGCAGCTTCACCCCGTCGAATTTGCGCGAGACCGTGACGTAAGCGTCTTCGAGCCCGAGCGGAGGCGTAGTCAGGAACAGGTCGGCCCAGCCGTTAAACTTGTGCAGCGTGGCCATCGGCGACTGCACCGCGCGGCCGTGATTGCTGCCGAGCTGCTCCCAGCCCGCGCTGACGGCGAATCCGGCAAGCGTGGTGCCGCCCTCGAACGACCAGTAATCGGCCGCATAGTCGAACGGATTCTCGCCATAATCCGACTGGCGGGCGTAGCTAGCACGCAATGCCAATTTCGTCTTGCCGGCGATCGGCACCGCGGCGCTCAAAATGCCGCCATAAGTCTGGCTGCTGTTGGCGAAAAGGAATGTTTCGTCGTAGTCGAGCAGATAAGCGAACAGCTTGCCCTGGACCGGTCCCGGCTTAGTGCCGGCGCCAGCGAAGATGAAGTCGCCCTTGAGGGTCGTCCGCGGTCCGGCATCTTCGCCGAAAATCGTCCGCTGCCCGATCGCATAGGTCAGATCAACCGCGACGGGCCCAAGCGTTGCCTCGCCGCGGGCAGCATCGAACGTCTGCTCGTTCTGGCGCCAGCCGACCGACCCGACCCAGCGCTGATCGTCGAGATTGATCCGCTGGCGGCCGACCGTCATGGCGGCGTTCTTGGACTTGTACTGAAGCTGGAATCGGTTGAGCTCGAGGTTCTGCGGATCCGCGACGACCGCGTACTGCGGCCGCCACTGACTGTCGCCCGGAAGCGGAAAGGGAAAGGCGTTGTAGTCGTTGACGGGGGCGAGAGTTGCTTCGCCCTCGGCGAGCAGCGAGAAGTTTCCGAGCTTGGCCTCGGCGCCGGCGCGAATTCGCAATGTCACCGCATCGGCATCAAGCGAGCCCTGGTCGACCGTCTCGTAGCGCAGCCGCGCATCGACCATGGGCTTCACCTTGATACCGTCGGACCGACTAGCCTGCTCGGCCGCCGCGGCGGCTGCGGGGGATGCGAAGGCAGTCCAGACCAGGCCAGTTGCCGCCGCACCAAACCATCCAAATTTTCGCATGAGCCCGCCCGCCTGTTTGCTGTTGATCAGGCTGGGCACTAGGACGCCGCAGGGGGAAGGCGGAGTGATCTAGCGCAAAGCTTTCCGATAACGGCACAAGAAGAATCGAGCTGGAAGCGGGCGGGAACGGTTTGGACGGTAATCCGATCATCTGGATCGCCGCATTGATGGCGATCGCGGCGGCGCTCTATTCGAGCGTCGGCCATGGCGGCGCATCGGCCTATCTTGCGATCAGGGCACTGTTTTCGGTGGCCCCGGAGGTGATGCGGCCGATGGCGCTGGCGCTCAACCTGGTGGTCGCGGGCTTCGCCGCCGCGCTTCAGGGCCAGACCAGCTGGCGGCTGCTGGCCGCTTTTGCAGTAACCGCAGTGCCCGCGGCATTCGTCGGCGGAAGCATCGAGCTGGCGCCGGAAATTTACCGCCCTTTGGTCGGGGTGGTGCTCATCACGGCCGCCGCCCGACTGTTCTGGCGACCCGAGCGCTTGGCAGCCAGGCAAGTTCGCGCGCCGGCGTTGGCCGTCACCTTGCCGGCGGGCGCGGGGCGGGGCCTGCTTGCCGGTCTGACCGGCACTGGCGGCGGCATCTTCCGCAGCCCGCTGATCATCCTGTTCGGCTGGGAGAATGCGCGCAAGACATCGGGCGTCGCGGCGGCGTTCATCCTGCTCAACTCGGCGGCGGGTCTGCTCGGCAACCTCGCCAGCGTGCAACGCTTGCCCAGCGAACTGCCAATCCTCCTCGCCGCGGTGTTCAGCGGTGCGCTGATCGGCAGCTGGCTCGGCGTTTCGCGGCTGTCGCGGCACCGGCTGTTGCAGGCGCTGGCGATCGTGCTGGTAATCGCCGGGCTCAAGCTGCTGCTGTCGTGAAGATCGCCGTTGTCGTCCTTGCCGGCGGCGAGGGCCGCCGGATTGGCGGCAACAAGCCGCTGAGATTGCTCGGCGACCGAAGCTTGCTCGACCGCGCGGTC
The DNA here is from genome assembly GCA_040390365.1 of Pseudomonadota bacterium. GTDB lineage: Bacteria > Pseudomonadota > Alphaproteobacteria > Sphingomonadales > Sphingomonadaceae > Sphingomicrobium. Next base: position 253,129 of record JAZJYM010000002.1, read on the forward strand.
GAACTGGGCCGTCAATGGTCGGACATGATCGCGGTGGCGGTACGCAACGAAGCGCAGGTCAAAGGCGGCGATTGCGCCTGCGTCCTCGACGATCCCACCATCGCGGGACCGCTTGGCGGCCTGGTCGCCGCGCTCCGCTTCGCCCGCGATGCGGGTGCCGACGCCGTGCTCACTTTGCCCGCCGACATGCCGTTCCTTCCCGACGATTTACTTGGTCGCCTCGATCACGCGTTGGGCGACCGTCGCGCCGCGATCGCGTCCAGCGGCGGCCAGTTGCACCCGGTCTGCGGGCTGTGGCTGACTGCTGCGATTGACGGCGTGCCGAATTATCTCGCCTCGCATCGCCGCTCGCTCAGCGGCTTCGCCAAGGCGGTCGGCTATGCCGCCGCCGAATGGCCGGCAGGGCCAAACGATCCTTTCTTCAACATCAACAGCGCTGACGACCTCGCCGTGGCGGAAGCGCGGCTGCGCGGCTAAAAGGCGAGGACTTCGACGAGGTCGCCGGCCGCTCGTGCCGGCCCGTTCGCGCGCTGCCGCACCAGCAGGTCAGCCTGCGCCAGCGCCTTTTGCGAGCTCGAATCCTGGTTGGCCAGAATTTCCGCGCCCGCGTCGGTCGAGCGCGCGCGGTGAAAGGTTTCGCGCGCGCCGCATTCGCCAAGCGGTCCGGCAAGCGCCTGGCTGCGCCAGCGCAATGCCTCATCGGGCATGCGGCCGGTCAATCCCGCCAGCAGTGGCGCAAGCAAAAGCCGCGCCGTGACCAGCGCCGATGTCGGGTTTCCGGGCAAGCCCATCACCAGCGCCTTGCCGGCGCGGCCGAGCCACACCGGCTTGCCGGGCTTGATCGCAACTTTGGAGAAGATCAGCTCAAGGCCCGCCGGCTCGAACATCGCCTTGGCGAAATCCTTTTCGCCGACCGACGCGCCGCCCGTGACGACGACGACATCGGCGTCGCTGACCGCCTCGCCGGCAACCTTCGCCATCGCTGCGAGCTCGTCGCGCAGGCGCGCCCGGCCGACGATTTCCGCACCCCAATCGCGCGCGAACGCGGCAATGCCGAAGGAGACACTTTCGGGGATCGCATGGCTTGCCGATGCCGCGGTTCCGGGCTGAGCGAGCTCGTCACCGGTGCTGAGGATGCGGACTCGCGGCCGGAGGTGGAGGTCGACGTGGTCGACGTCCGCGGCCGCGACCGAGACGATCGCGCGCGGGTCGAGCAGGCGCCCGGCCGCGAGCAGTTCCTCGCCCTCGTTGAAATCGCCGCCGCGCCGGCGGATGTGGCGGGCAGCGCCGGGATGATCGGCGATGATTGCAGTGTTGCCTTCGCGGCGCACGTTTTCCTGAATCACCACCCGGTCCGCACCGCTTGGGACTGGTGCTCCGGTGAAGATGCGCACGCAATCCCCGGCGGCGAGCGCGCCCTCCCAGCCGGCCCCGGCAAAGCTTTCGCCGGCAAGCCGCAGCCGCGCCGGCATGTCGCCCAGGTCCGCCTCGCGCACCGCATAGCCGTCCATCGCCGAGACGTCGCATCGCGGCGAATCGATGCGCGCGGCGACCGGCGTGGCGAGCACGCGCCCTGCGGCCGCTTCCAGCGCTACGGTTTCGGTCCCGAGCGGACGGGCGGCGTGGCGAACGCAGTCGACCGCTTCGTCGAAGCTAATCATGGCAGGCCAGACCACTCCCAGTCGCCCGACTTGCCGCCCTCTTTCGATGTCACCGCAATCCCGCCAATGACCATCGACCGGTCGGCCGCTTTGAGCATGTCGAACAGGGTCAGGCAGGCGACCGCCACCGCGGTCAGGGCCTCCATCTCGACGCCGGTCACGCCATTGGTTCGCACTTCGGCTTCGACCCGGAAACCGGGTAACGCGTCGTCCGCCTCGATGCGCACGTCCGCCTTGGTGATCGGCAGCGGGTGGCACAACGGGATCAGGTCGGCGGTGCGCTTCGCCGCCATGATCCCGGCCAGTTCCGCGGTCGCGATCACCGATCCCTTTGGCGCAGTGCCGCTGCGCACCATTTCGAGCGTTTCCGGAAGGCACGTCAGCATGCCCGTTGCGGTGGCCCTGCGCGCGGTCGTTTCCTTGCCGGAGACGTCCACCATCCGGGCGCGGCCGCCGGCGTCGAGATGGGTGAGCCCGGTCATGCGCAAAGCTGCCTGAGGCGCGGGATCTGCCCGGCCAGCGAGCACGGGCGGTAGCGGCTGTCGAGCTCGAGCGCGAGCACGAGGTCCCAACCGTCGCGGCAGGCGCCTGTCGACCCCGGCAGGCAGAAGATGAACGTGTCGTCGATCTGCCCCGCGAACGCCCGCGACTGCAGCGTCGAAACGCCGACCGTGCCGAGGCTCGCCTGATGAAACAGCACCGAAAAACCGTCCATCTCGCGGCGGAACAGCGGTTTGACCGCTTCGGGAGTTACGTCGCGCGGCGCGAAGCCGGTGCCGCCGGTGGAAATGACTAGGTCGACATCGTCGGCGTCGGCCCACGCGCGGATCTGGGCGCGGATGGCTTCGACCTCGTCGCGAACGATGGCCTTTCCGGCGAGCTGGTGGCCGGCAGCAACGAGGCGATCGACCAGCAAAGCCCCCGACTTGTCGGTGTACTCGTCGCGGGAGTCCGAAATCGTCAGCACGGCGATGCCCAGTGGATAAAAGGTCAAAGTCTCATCAATGCCCGGCACAGGTCACTCCCAGCGATCCCGGTCCGCATAGTCCGCTTCGGTTGGTTCAATCCAGTTTGCGCCCGACGGGCCTTCCTCGCGTTTCCAGAAGACCGCCTCGGTCTTGAGCCGATCCATCACATAATCAGCGGCTTCGAAGGCAGCGCGCCGGTGGAGCGAACAGACTCCTACGAAGACGATGGGCTCGCCAGGCAGAATGTCCCCATAGCGATGCACGACCGTAATATGATCGACGGAAAACCGGGTGGCCCCGTCCGCGGCAATCTCTTCGAGCGACTGAAGCGTTAGGCGAGAATGATGCTCGAGGACGATCAATTCGACCGGCTTTCCTTCCTTCGTCCGCGGCCGCGCTGTGCCGACGAATGTGACGGCCGCGCCATAGCCGGCGGCACGATCCAGCAATTTGGCCAGCTCGGCCGAGGGATCGACCCTTTCCAGCTGAAGGCGCGCATCAACGCCCATCAGCCGCCCGAAACCGGCGACATGAACCCGACCTCGTCTCCGGCGGCGACCTTGTGAATGTCGGAAACCAGCGACGCGCCCACATAGGCCCGTACTCGCTGATCGAGCAGCGCTTCCCCACCTTCGGGAAAGTCGGCAATGAGCCGATGGCGCAGGTCGGCAACCGAAAGGCTGTCAGCCAGCGGCACCTCGAGCTCGGACCCGAAAGCATCCCGCAGCTTACCAAAGAAAAATATTTTCATGGCCACTTCCTAACAGGCTCGCCGAGCGGTGCGAGCATTGAGTGTTGTGCGTTCGGGTCAATCTTGTCCGCGTAATCGGACGGGCGGCCAATACCAATCCACGGCCTGCACACAGGAACCCGACCACTTTTCGTGGCCGGGAACCTGCGTTGTCTCCGCTGGAAGGGGATCACAGCGGGTGAGACCAAGCTTGGCGGAAGCGGGTTCGGCTGATCGCCATGGCCAAATCTCACGGCCTGCTTGTCGCCCGATCTGGCTATCGAGCGTTGACCCAAATCATTTTACGAAATCAGAAGCTTGGTGCCAAGGACTCCTTGGCGTGCCGATTGGTGCCGCTTACAGGACTCGAACCTGTGACCCCCGCATTACGAATGCGATGCTCTACCAACTGAGCTAAAGCGGCTTGGCCCCTTCGAATTGGAGCGGTTGGCGCACTAACAGCGCGCCCGGCGGCGGGCAAGGGCGCGACAAAATCGACCCCGCGCAAACAACTTAACGCTTTGGTAACCGTGTTTCGCCATTTTCCATGGTCTATGGAGCAGGTGGGGCCCAAGTGAATGGATAGCTATCGCGACTTTCCGAGCGACTATGAGCTGGGGTCTTCGTCAGAGGCCACGGACCATTCGGCCGATGTCGCCGCGGCGATCGGCACCGATGAGCGGCGGATGCACGTCCGCGCTTATAATTATTGGGTGTCGCTCCTCGAGGGACGCGATTTTCCGTCGATCGAGGATCTCGAGCCCGGCGACCTCAACGACTTTTCCGGCAACAGCGTCCTGCTCGATTTCACCTGCGGGCGCGACAATCCGGCAATTCCGTACATCGGCGGCGCGATCCGCGACGAATGCGGGCTCGATGACGACACGCGGATGATTTCCGACGTTCCCAGCCGCTCGCTGCTGTCGCGGCTGACCGATCATTATATGCAGATCATCGCCAATCGCGCGCCGGTCGGGTTCGAGGCCGAGTTCGTCAATCAACGCAGTCAGAATATCTGCTATCGCGGAATTCTGATGCCATTCTCGTCGGACGGGGAATCGATCGATTTCATCTACGGCGTCATCAACTGGAAAAAGGAAGATGGCGAGTTCGCGGGTTCGAGCGAAATGCTCGAAGCGCCCATAGTCGAGCCGCAAGCGGAGATCGAGCCGGCTCTCGAGGAGCTAAACGCCGCTCCGCTGAGCGCCGCTCAACTTCAGCCGGATAGCGAGGATGTCGTGACTCCTGTGGGCGACGACGCCGGACTCGCCGATTTGCTGTGCGCGGCGCGCGCAACCGCCGAAGCCGTCAAGGCTGGCGAAGGGCGGACCCGGGCGGCACTCTACCAGGCCTTGTCGCTGGCCTATGATTTCGCTCTGACCGCTCGCTGCAACCCCGGGGATTTCGCCGAATTGCTCGCTGATTCCGGCGTCAAGGCCCAGGCCCGCGCACCAATGACCCCGATCGTGAAGCTGGTCTTCGGGGTCGATTACGACAAAGCGCGGCTGACCGAATTCGCAGCCGCATTGTCATTCGCCGACCGCCGGTCGGTCGCACCCGGAGGCTTCGAACCGTTCATCGCCGGCCAGCAAGGCGGGTTGAAGGCTTTGGTCGCCGCCGAGCGCCAGGCCCGGCGTCCCGCCGACCAGGCCGGAAACAGGCATGAAGCGGCCCGGACGTCACTGCGCTCCGCTCCGGTTCTGTCGCTCGACAATGTTGGGGATCATGGCGAATTCGCGCTCATTGTCGTTCGCCGCTCGGCCGGCGGCGGCTATGAGCCGGTTGCGCTGGTTGCCGACGACGGGCTGACCGACCGCGCCATTCGCAAGGCAGGCTGAAGCCCAAAATTCGCCCGACAAGCCGCCGGAAATTCGGTTGCTGCCAAGGGAAACATCGTAGCGACGGGCTTGTCCGGCCAAGGGCCGGGGGTCTATAGGCGCTCGCCAGCGCTACATCCCTCCGGAGCACCAGCAGTTCATGACCGTTCACACGCGCCTGGCGCCGCCGCTGGTCGAGCTGATCCGCAAGGCGCTGACAATGAACGCCCTGCCGGGGGAAATCGACAGCCTGAGTGAAGCGGCGGAAAAGGATGCCGCGGAATTCCTCGCCCAGGTCGCGGCCAAGCGAAAAGCGGGTGAAGTCGCGCTCGCCATCCAGTCGCTCGGGGGCAAGGCCGGGCGGCGGCGAATGCGCATCGCGATCGTCAATGACGACATGCCGTTCCTGGTCGATTCGATCGCCAATGCACTGGCCGGTCGGCAACTGACGATTTTCAACCTGCTTCACCCGGTCGTGTGCGTGGAGCGCGACGATAAGGGCATACTGACATCGATCGAGCCGATGTGCTCCGACAAGAGCCGCCGCGAATCGATGATCTATATCGAGCTCGACCGCGCCGACGCCAAAAACCGTCAGGCGCTCGCCGTCGAATTGCGGGCGGTCCTCGCCGATGTCCGGGTCGCGGTTCGCGACTGGCAGCAGCTCCAGTCGAAGATGCGCGAAGACGCGGAACAGATCACCGAGCCCGAGGCGAGCGCTCTGCTCGACTGGTTCGCCGATGGTGCGATGACTTTGCTCGGCTATCACGTCGAGCGGCCCGGCAAGCCGCCGAGCGGCGGCCTCGGCATTTTCAGCCGGCCGGGCGATCCGACCGACGACGGCGGCTGCGGCGAAGCGATCCGCTATCTCGATCAGGGCGGCGACGTGCCGTTGCTGGCCAAGGCGGGACTCCGGTCAACCGTCCACCGCCGAGTCCCGCTCGACCTGGTGGTCGTCCCCATTCGTGAACAGGGCAAAGTCACCGCGATCGGGGTTCACGCCGGCTTGTGGACCAGCGAAGCGCTCAAACTGCCGCCCGAAGAGGTGCCGATCCTGCGCGAACGGCTCAAAAAGCTCGACCGGCTGTTCGGCTTCGACCCCAAGGGCCATTCGGGCAAGGCGCTGCGCCACGCCGTCGCTTCGCTTCCGCGCGACCTGCTGATCAACCTCAGCCTCGCTTCGGTGCGCGACCTGGTGATGATGGCGATGTCGCTGGCCGATCGTCCGCGCCCGGCCGTGGTCCAGGTCCGAAGCATCCTCAAGGGCCATTTGTTCAGCTTCGTGTGGTTGCCGCGCGAGGAACTGACGACGGCACGGCGAATGGCCATTGCCAAGTTGCTCGAGGACAAGGCCGGAAGCCCGGTAACCAGCTGGTCGGTCGAGCTCGGCGACGGCGACCTGGCGCTGATCCGCTACTCGCAATTTATCCCCAATGACGCGCCAATGCCCAATTCGCGCCAACTCGACGATGCGGTTGTCGAAATGGTCCGCGGTTGGGCGCCCGCAGTTGAAAGCGAGCTGATCCGCCAGGCCGGAGCGTCGCGCGCAACGCGTCTGGCCTTGACCTACATCGGCACCTTCCCGGACGAATATCGCACGCGCACATCGCCGGCCGAAAGTGCGTCGGACATCCTGCGGCTGTGCGCGCTGTCGAGCGATCTCGACCGCGACGTCCGAATTTCTCCCGATGGCGCGGCCGACCAGCGGCAGCTTCGGCTCAAGACCTATCGCCGCGGCGGAGTCATGGCCTTGAGCGAAGTCGTCCCGGTGCTCGAGAACTTCGGCCTTCGTGTGCTTGAGGAAATCCCGACCATGCTCGATGGCGGGAACGGCTATATCCATGACTTTTCGGTCGAGGTCGCCGACGCCGCCCACGTCAAATCGATCCTCGACCGGGTCGGCGAGATCGAACGCGCGATCGCTCACGTCCTGTGCGGTCAGGCCGAGAACGACGAGTTCAACCAGCTGGTAATTTATGCCGGGCTGGACACCCAGGCGGTGGTGTGGCTGCGCGCCTGGTTCCGCTATTTGCGCCAGACCGGAAGCAGCTTTGGATTGATTACCGTGGTCGACGCACTTCGCCGCGAGGCGGTCGCGACGCGGGCGCTGGTCAGCCTGTTCGCCGCAGCTCACGATCCGGATCAGCAGCGCAGCGAGGATACCGGCAGAATCCGGACCGCGCTCAATAGCGCTTTGGCGGGGATTCGGTCGATCGACGACGACCGCATCCTGCGCCGCTTGTTCGCTCTGGTCGAAGCGATTGTCCGAACCAACGCGTTCGCTCCCGCGGCCCACGAAGCACTCGTGTTCAAGATCGATTCTGCGCTTGTGCCCGGACTTCCCGCACCAGTGCCGTGGCGCGAAATCTGGGTTTACAGCCCGCGCGTCGAGGGCATTCACCTGCGCGGCGGCCCGGTCGCCCGCGGCGGTCTTCGCTGGTCCGACCGGCGCGACGATTTCCGCACCGAAATCCTCGGTCTGATGAAGGCGCAATTGGTCAAGAATGCGGTCATCGTCCCGACCGGCGCCAAGGGCGGCTTCTACCCCAAGCAATTGCCCGACGCCGGGCAGGATCGCGACGCCTGGCTCGCGGAAGGGACCGAAAGCTATCGGATCTTTATCCGCTCGCTGCTCTCGGTCACCGACAATCTGGTCGACGACAAGGTCGTGCACCCCGAAAAGGTCGTCATCCACGACGGCGAAGATCCGTATTTCGTGGTCGCCGCGGACAAGGGAACGGCGAGCTTTTCCGACATCGCCAATGGCATCGCGCTCGAACGCAATTTCTGGCTCGGCGACGCCTTCGCCAGCGGCGGATCGAACGGCTATGACCATAAGGCGATGGGCATCACCGCCAAGGGCGCGTGGATTTCGGTCCAGCGCCACTTCCTGGAAATGGGCGTCGATGTGCAATGCGAGCCGGTGACGGTAGCGGGTTGCGGCGACATGTCGGGCGACGTCTTCGGCAACGGGATGCTGCTGTCGAAGACGATCAGGCTGGTCGCTGCATTCGACCACCGTCACATCTTCCTCGATCCCGACCCCGACGCCCATAAAAGCTGGCACGAGCGCGACCGGATGTTCGCGCTTCCGCGATCGAGCTGGGACGATTACGACCGCAAGACCCTGTCCAAGGGCGGCGGGATATTTGCACGGACCGAAAAATCGATTCCGCTCAGCCCGGAAGTCCGCATGTTGCTCGGCACCGACGCCACCGCGCTGGACCCGACCGCGCTGATCAACCTGATCCTCAAAAGCTTCGTCGATCTGCTGTGGTTCGGCGGCATCGGCACCTACATCAAGGCCGCCGCGCAGAGCCAGAGCAACGTCGGCGATCCCTCGAACGACGCCTTGAGAGTCAATGCCGATGAGGTCAATGCGAAGGTCATTGGCGAAGGCGCTAACCTCGCCATCACCCAGGCCGGGCGGATCGAATTCGCCGCCCGCGGCGGGCGCATCAACACCGACTTCATCGACAATTCGGCGGGCGTGGATTGCTCGGACAATGAAGTGAACATCAAGATTCCGCTCAACCGTGAAATGCGCGACGGCAAGCTGACCTTGGCCAAGCGCAACGCCTTGCTCGCGCGGATGACCGACGAAGTGTCCGACCTCGTGCTCGAAGACAATCGCCTCCAGACACTGGCACTTTCGATCGCTGAAGCCGGTGGCTCGGTCGGACTTCCCGGCCAGGTCCGGACATTGGAACTGCTTGAGGCCAGCGGCCGGCTCGACCGCCGGGTCGAAGGGCTTCAGTCGAGCGAGGACCTGCTGCGCCGGGCGCAGGACGGGCGCGGGCTGACCCGGCCCGAACTGGCGGTTCTGATGGCGGTGTCGAAGCTCGAGCTACAGGATTCGGCGGAAGGCCTTGGACTTGCCGATGACAAGCTGATCGCGCCGCAATTGTTCGATGCCTTTCCGGCGCCGATGCGCAAAGCCCATGCGGCGGCGATCCGCGCCCACCGGCTGCGCAATGAAATTCTCGGCACCAAGGTCGCCAATCGGCTGGTCAACCGGCTTGGGCCGGGGGTGGCCTTCGATCTGACCGAAGAAGAAGGCTCCTCGCTGGGCCAGGTGGTCGCCGCTTTCCTGGTCGCGGAACGGTTGCTCAACCTCGACACCTTGTGGGAAGAAATCGAGCAGGATGCGCTGCCCGAGACGGTGCGCATCGAACTTTTCATCATCGCCGCGGCGAGCGTCCGCGCGCATCTGTCCGACATCATTCGCGCGGCCAGCGGCGAAACGCGGGTCGAAAAGATGTGCGCCCTGCTCGAACCCGGCGTGCGCAAAATCGGCACCGCGGCAACCAAGCTCATTCGTTCGGAAGTGAAGAACGAGGCCGAGGCCCGCCGCGATCGCTTGCTCGCGCTTGGCGCCAGCGAGGAAATCGTCAAGGGACTCGTCCGGCTTTATGAGCTCGACGGCGTTTTCGGCCTCGCGGCGCTCGCCCAGCGGCGCAGGATCGACGACGTCAGATTAACCCGTGCCTACACCAGGCTCGGCGAAGCCTTGTCGCTCGACTGGGCGCAGCAGCAGGTCGCTCGGTTCATTCCGGCCGACCAGTGGGAACGCTTGCTGATCGCCGGTCTGGCCCGTGATTTCGAACAATTGCGGATCGAATTCCTGTCGCGCGGCAAGGGCAATGCACCCGACGACGCCGTCGATGAGTGGCTGACGGCGCAAAAGGACCGCATCGACCAGTTCCGCCAGCTCATCGCCCGGGCGCGAATTGAAGGCCATGTCAGCGCCTCGATGCTCGCCCAGATCGCCGGCCAGGCGCGGATCCTGCTCGCTCGATGATCCGCGCGGCGGTGCTTGTCCCGGCACCGGACTATCCCGAGGACTGGGAATGGGCGTTCGACGTCGAGGCGGCGGCGCTGCAACGCGGCGGGATCATTGTCGAGGCGCGGCCGTGGAGCGACCCCGGCGACCTCACCAACTTCGACCTGGTGTTGCCGCTGGTTGCCTGGGGCTATCATTTCGATCCGAAGCGCTGGCTGGATTTGCTCGACCGGCTGGAAAGCTTGGGCGCGGTGACCGTTAATCCAGTCCCGTTGCTGCGCTGGAACAGCGACAAGGCCTATCTCGAGGAGCTTGGCGCAAAGGGCATTGCGACCGTCCCGACGGCACTCGTGGGCCAGCTCGACATGCGGTCGATGGCCGAGGCCCGCGACCGTTTTGGCGGCGATCTGGTGATCAAACCGCCGATCTCGGCCTCGGCTTATGGAACGCACCGCATCGGCCCCGCCGACCCCCTTCCGGCCGAGGTGATTGGCCGGACGATGATGGTCCAGCCGTTCCTGCGCTCGGTGATGGACGAAGGCGAATATTCTTTGATGCTGTTCGATGGCGAATTGAGCCATTCGATCATCAAGCGCCCGACCGCCGGCGATTACCGCACCCAGCCGCATCTCGGCGGGACGGAAATCGCCTGCCCCGTTCCCGATGGCGCGCTCGAGGTCGCCCGCGCCGCGCTCGGCGCGGCGCCGGTCGCGGCGGCTTACGCCCGGGTCGACCTCATCCGCCTCGACGACGGCGCCCTTGGCGTGATCGAGCTGGAACTGATCGAGCCCAGCCTGTGGCTCCAGCACGCCCCCGACCAGGGCGCGTCATTCGCCGCCGCGATCGCCGCCCGCGCGCGCTAGCAACCGAGACGATTTTTTGGGGGTGGCGACCAATGGTGCTGCGATCTAGGTCTGTCCCGCACAATCAGGCGACCGCGAGCAAGCTTATGCCAGCAGGATTTCAAGCATTGTCCGAAAAGGAGAAGCAGACCCTGCGCCTGATCGTGCGCGGGCATGACGCGAAATCCATGGCACGTCACCTCGGCCTGTCGGTCCACACGGTCAATGAACGGCTGCGCGACGCGCGCCGCAAACTCGAAGTCCCGAGCAGCCGTGCAGCGGCGCGGCTGTTGCTGGATACCGAGGGCGATGACCCCCAAAATCTCGCGGACAAGCATTTCGGGGAAGTCGCGGCCTCCACGGATATGGGACAAGCTTCGACATCGGCCATCGGTCGCTGGCGGATTCACCGCTCGACCGGGGTCATTGCAGGAGTTCTCGTCATGTTTGTTTTTGTTGGAATATTGGCAATGTCCCTGCTGTCCCAGGGGACGGCGCCATCCGCCGCGGCCAATGCGCCCGCGGCCAGCCAATCACCCGCTTCGACCGAATCGACCGAATCGGATGCCGTCCGTTCGGCCCGCGACTGGCTGATGCTTGGCGATCAGTTACGGTGGAAAGACGGCTGGCTCGCGGCTGGAGCATCGTTCAGGAAATTGAACACGGTCGAGCGCTGGTCGACGGCCGCCGAAAAGGTCCGCAAGCCTCTGGGCGCGGTCGTTTCCCGAACCGCGCTAAGCCAGGAAAGTGTGCCCGCGCCGCCGGCCGGAGTGGAGGTCGTCAAATTCCGCACCAGCTTCGCCAACCGGGCCGACGTCATCGAGACCGTCTCCCTCGCGCGCGAAGGCTCCGACTGGAAGGTGGTCGGGATTTACGTCGATTGAGCGCCGAGGCGACGCGCGAATAGCCACTGGCGGATCGCCGAGGTCAGATTGGGCGGGCGATCCGCTCCCAGTCGCTCGGCATCGATTTGCGCGACCAACGCATTGATCGGGCAGTTGCGCTTCCGCGCCGCATCCTCAAGCGCCGCCCAGAATGCGGGCTCGAGGCTGATCGAGGTCTGGTGACCGGCGATCAGCACCGATCGCTTGCGCGGCGGCGCATAGTCCACCGGACCCATCAATACATGTGCTGCCCGCCGTTGATCGACAGCGTCGAGCCGGTGATGAACCCGCCATTCTCGTCGACCAGAAACGCCACCCCGCGGGCGATCTCCTCGGCCTTGCCGAGCCGGTTGACGGGGATTTTGGCAACGATCTTGCCCAGCACTTCGGGCGGCACCGCGGCGACCATGTCGGTGTCGATATAGCCCGGAGCGATGGCGTTGACGGTCACTCCGGCGCGCGCGCCTTCCTGCGCCAATGCCTTGGTGAAGCCGTGGATGCCCGATTTGGCGGCAGCATAATTGACCTGGCCATATTGCCCCGCCTGACCGTTGATCGAGCCGATGTTGACGATCCGCCCATATTTGCGGTCGACCATGCCTTCGAACACCGCTTTGGCCATGTTGAAACAACCGCCCAAATTGGTGTCCATCACATCCTGCCACTTTTGATGATCCATGCGCTTCATCGTCGTGTCGCGGGTGATTCCGGCATTGTTGACGAGCACATCGACCGGCCCCAGCTCGGCCTCGATCTTGCGCACGCCTTCCTGACACGCGTCATGGTCGGCGACGTCCCATTTGTAGGCGTGAATGCCGGTGCGCTCGGTGAATTCGCGCGCTCGCTCGTCGTTGCCGGCATAGGTCGCCGCGACCTTCATGCCCATGTCCTTGAGCGCGATGCTGATCGCTTCGCCAATGCCGCGCGTACCGCCGGTGACAATTGCCACTCGAGCCATGTTCTTCTCCTCTCAATCCCTCGACGAGGCGCTTAGGGCGCGGACAGCCAACCTTCAAGTTCGCGCGCCACGAGCCGTTCCAGCATCGCGACGCCTGCCACTGAATCGTTGAGGCAGTCGAGCCGCGCGAAATCCGTTCCACCCGCGGCGAGGAAGGCGGCCCGGCCGCGAATGCCCAGTTCCTCGATCGTCTCCAGACAGTCGGCGGAAAATCCGGGCGCAGCGATGGCCAGTTTGCGAACGCCTTGCCCCGGATAGGCTTCAAGCACCTTGTCGGTCGCCGGTTCGAGCCATAAGGCGCGGCCGAACCGCGACTGGAACGCGACATCGACCTCGCGCCCCAGCGCCTCGCCCAGCAGCCGCGCGGTCTTGCGGCAATGGCAATGGTAGGGATCGCCAAGCTCAAGCGTTCGCTGCGGCATCCCGTGGAAGCTCAGCAATAGCCGGTCGGGGGTAAAGTCGAGCATTTCGAGCTGGCGCTCGATGTCCGCTTTCAGGGCGCCGATATAGAGCGGGTCGTCGTGATAGGGCGGCAAGGTCCGAAGCGCCGGCTGCCAGCGCATTCCGGCCAGCGCGACGAACGCCGCATCATTGGCGGTCGCGGTCGTCGCCGCGCAATATTGCGGATAGAGCGGGGCGAGCAGGATGCGCTCGCAGCCCGCGGCCTTGAGCGCTTCGAGCTTGCCCGCGATCCCCGGATTGCCATAGCGCATCGCCCAATCGACCACGGCCCGGCCAGCGAATGCTTTGGCCAGCGCCTCGGCCTGACGCCTGGTGATTGCGGCAAGCGGCGATCCGTCCTCGGTCCACACTTGGGAATAGGCATGGGCGCTCTTGGCCGGACGGGTGTTGAGAATGATTCCGCGCAGGATCGGCTGCCACAGGAACGACGGGATTTCGACCACCCTTTTGTCGCTCAGGAATTCGCGCAAATAGCGTTTGACCGACGGCGCATCGGGAGCGTCGGGGGTGCCCAGGTTGACCAGCAGGACGCCGATCTGCGGGGCGGGGATGGCGGGGTGGCCGGCGGTGATCATGCCGTCCCCATAGGATCGAACGGAAGCGAGCGCATCCTCTTGCCGGTGGCGGCCTCAAGGGCATTGGCCACCGCTGGCGCCAGAGGCAGAGTGCCAAGCCCGCTCAACCCGCCCGGAGCGGCCTTGCTCGGAACGAAGCGGACGATGATTTCGGGGGTTTCGCTCAAGCGCGGAAGGCCAGTCGCGGCCATCGGACCCGCCTTGGCCAGGCCACCGATTATGTCAGGCGCCGAAGCGACCGACTGGGCGAAGGCCCACAGCATCGCGGCCTCGATTTGCTGGGCGGCGAGGCCAATGTTGATGACCCGTCCGCAATCGACGCTTGCGACCAGTTTGTGGATCCGCACGCGCTGGTCGCTGCCGATGCTTGCGAACGCGACCAGCGCGATGTGCGAACCGAAGGCAGAGGCGCCGGCGATGCCCATTTCGCTGCCGCTTCCACCGCCATCCCAGCCGGCGAGCTGGGCGGCCGACTGGAAGCATTGAGCGAGGCGCGGATTGCCGCCCAGCAGGGACATTCGCAACGCCAGCGGTTCCTGGCCCCGGCGGCGGGCAAGCTCGTCGATGAAGCTTTCGGTAAAAAACGTCAGCTCGCGCTGCGGCGACCCGCGCATATAGCCAGTCGCAAACGGCAATTTGGGCGCCGCCGCGCGAACATCGACATGGTCGAACCCGTACGGCAGGATCATCCCGCCGCGAAAATTGGCGACCGCCGGAGCGCCTGGCTGGCCGCCCAGCCGATCCATCGTCGCCGCCATGCCGTCGCTTCCGGCCAGCCGCATTCGCCATCCGATCGGAAATCCGTCGCGATCGATCAACGCACTCATCCGAGCCATCGCTCCGGGCGACAGAGGAGCGATGTTTCGGCTTGCGAAATGCGGCAACGTCACCTGGACCGGACGCTTGAGCGTCGCCGCGAGTGCGATGGCGATCGGCGCCGCGGGACTTTCCATCGCCCGGCCCGACGGCTCGCCGGCCGGCATCGGATACAGTGCGGTCGAGGATTGCCCGACATCCCCCGCCTCGGCGCCGAGCGCTCGAACAAAGCCCGGCGCCTGGGCGGGCGACCACAATTCAAGCGAACCGTGGGTCCAGCGCGCGGTCGCGCTCAATGGCTCAAGCGCCAAATGCTCCGACGGAGCGACATAATAGGTCGCCGCAAGCGGCCGCAGACCTTGCGCGGCCTGATCGAAATTGCCCGCTTCGAGCAGCCCTTCCGACCCGTTCGACGCCAGTGCTTGTTCAAACAGCGCTCGCGGATCGCCTGCGCTTGCCGGCGTCGAGAAGATGGGATTGGCGGAATGGAGCGCGCGTTCGGCGGTGTTCCACTGGTCGGCGACGACCGCGATCCAGGATTCGGTCGCCTCGACATGGCGGACATTGCGCAAGGCGTCTTTCGAAAAGCTGCTCAGCTTGCCGCCGGGCGGTGCCAGCCGGGCCGAAGCGAACAGCATGTCGGGAAGCCGCACATCGCCGGCGAAGCGAAGCGAACCATTGGTCTTGGCCGGACCGTCGAGCCGGTGCAGCGGCTTGCCGATCAGCCGGCCCTTGGTATCGCTGCGGAGCGGCGCCGAGGCGGGCGCGGAGCGCGAAGAAGCCTCTTCGGCGAGTTCGCCAAAGGTGAAGGTTCGGCCGCCATTGATGACCAACCCGTCCGCGACCTGGCAATCGTCCGGAGCGACTGCCCAACGATCCGCGGCTGCGCCGACAAGCATCGCCCGGCCGACCGCAGCGGCCGACCGAAGCGGTGCTTCGAACGCTCGAACCGAGGTCGATCCGGCGGTGATCCGGCTTCGCCCGTCGTCGAGGATGCGGTGGGTCCGAAGCGTCCCGAAGCCATCCAGCCAGCCTTCGCCCGATGCCAGCGGATTGCCATAAGCCGCGGTAAGCGGTGCCGGTTCGACACCGACATTCGCCCATGCCGCGCCGAGCTCATCGGCGACGATTTGCGGCAGCGCGGTCCAGATGCCCTGGCCGGTTTCCGTCTGCGGCACCGCCACCGTCACGCGCCCGTTGCGCGCGATCTTGATGAACGCGCCAAAGCCGTTTTCACCGGTCGCGGTGGCAAGGTCGCTGGCCAGTCCGCCGGGCCAATAAGCAAAAGCGATCACCAATCCGACGCCGATTCCGCCGCCGATCAGCAGCGTCCGGCGATCGAGCGCCGGCACCAGGCTCAACGGGCGAAGCGCGTCTTGAGCGCGCGGCGGTCGATCTTGCCAGTGCCGAGCTTGGGCAACTCCTCATCCACCAGGATGAAGCGCTCGGGGACTTTGAACCGCGCCAGCCTTTGCGTCAGGAACGCGCGCAGATCATCGACCGACAGCGATCCGGGTGTGGTCGCAAGGATCACTGCGACCGGGACTTCGCCAAGCCGTTCGTCGGGCGCACCGAACACGCTCGCTTCGGCCACTCCGGGGAAGGCGTAGCAGGCCGCCTCGACCTCGGCGCTGGCGATATTCTCGCCGCCGCGGATGATGATTTCCTTCTTGCGGTCGACGATGAACAGATAGCCTTCCTCGTCGAGAAAGCCGACGTCGCCGGTGCGGACATAATGGTCGCTGGTGAATAATGCCGCGGTCGCCTCGGGCGCGTTCCAATAGCAGCGGATGTTGGCGGCGGTGCGGATGCCGATTTCCCCCGTTTCATTGGGGGGCAAATGGGCATCACCGGCGCCAAGGATGGCGAGTTCGACAAATGGCGTGTGGGCGCGGCCGGTCGAATCCGGCTTGGCGGCATAATTGCTCCAGAAGTTATGCGCTCCAACGGCATTGGTCTCGGTTAGTCCATAGCCCAATGCCGGCTGCGCATTGGGGAAGGTCTTCTGTAGCCGCTCGACGTGGCTGACCGGGCGCGGCGCGCCGCCGGCGGCGATGTCGGTCAGTGACGAAACATCATATTTGTCATGATCGGGGTGGGTCATCAGCTCGAGGCTCATGGTCGGAACGCCGACGAAATAGCTGACCTTTTCCGTGTCGATCAGGCGCAAGGCCTCGCCCGCATCCCATTTCGGCATCATCACCAGGCAGCGTCCGACGACGAAGCTGTTGAGCATTACCGGAACTTCGCCGGTGACGTGGAACAGCGGCACGCTGAGCAGGACCCGCGGCTTGGACTTGGGCGCCCGGCCCTCTTCGGTCAGCAGTCCGAGCATGGTGATCAGCCCGGTCGCATAAGCATAAGTCGCGGTCGTCACCGCCCGATGGGTCGAAACCGCGCCCTTGGCTTCGCCCGTCGATCCCGAGGTGAACAATATCGTTGCATCGTCCTCGGGCTTGACGTGTGGCAGGACGATCACCGGGTCGTCGGCATCGAGAAGTTCGGCCAGTGCCTGTTCGACCGGAAGCTCGATCGGCAGTGCGACCACCGCGCAATCGCTGCAGGCGGCAGCGATCCGCTGCGCGCGCGACGGGTCGGCGATGATCAATTTGGGTTTGACCAGGCTCAGCGCATGGGCAAGCTCATTGCTTTCCCACCAGCCGTTGAGGAGCGTTGCAATTCCGCCGGCCTTGAGGATCGCGAAGTAAGCGACGATCCACGACGGGCAGTTGCGCATCGCGATCCCGACCCGCTCACCCTGTTCGATGCCGCGCGCGACCAGCGCCCGCGCCAATCGTTCCGACAAAGCGTCGACGTCGGGAAATTTAAGCCGTTCATCGCCCGCGACAATCGCTTCATGTTCGGCATTCAATTTCGAAAATTCGCGCACCAGACCGGGCAAGGTCGCCGGAAAATTGGTCACGATCGACTGGCCCAAGGCGTCCTTGCCGACGGTCAGCATGCCGCCCGGACCTGTGACCTGGGCGTTGACCCGGTCGTAATTTCGGTCGAGCTCGCTCGCCATTGCTATTGCGCCACCGCCTCCTTTGCCCTTTTCGTCATCGCATCTTATGAGGCGCTGTCCTTAAAGGGGGAAGCCCTTGCGCGTGCTCGATAGTTCAAAGTTTATCGCTTTTACCGATCTCCACCTGTCGCCGGTCCTGTTTTCGATCGGGCCGTTCGACCTGCGTTGGTACAGCCTCGCCTATCTGGTCGGGATCATCGTCGGCTATTGGTATTTGCTCAAATTGCTCAAGCAGCCGGGCGCGCCGCTGGCCCGGCGCCACGCCGACGATCTCGTTTTTTTCGTCGCGCTCGGGATCATCCTCGGCGGTCGGCTCGGCTATGTCTTGTTCTACAATCTGGCGAATTATCTGGAGCACCCGCTCGACATCGTGAAGATGTGGGATGGCGGCATGTCGTTCCACGGCGGGGTGGTCGGGACGTCGCTCGGCATCTTCTATTTCGCCTTTCGGCAGAAATTGTCGTGGCTCAGGGTTCACGATTATATCGCCTGCTGCGTCCCCTTTGGATTGTTCTTCGGGCGTCTGGCGAATTTCGTGAACCAGGAATTATGGGGTGCGCAAACCACTGTCCCGTGGGCCATCCGCTTCGTCGAATATACGCCGTTCGGGATGGTCCTTGGCCCGCCGCGCCACCCCAGCCAGCTCTATGAGGCGCTGCTGGAAGGGGTGCTACTGGCGGCGATCCTCGGCTGGATGTTCTGGCGGACCGACGCCCGCTATCAGCCGGGCAAGCTGGTTGGCGCATTCATCTTTTTCTACGGCATCTTCCGCTTCGCCATCGAATTCGTCCGCGAACCCGATTCGCAACTGATTGCCTTTGCTCAGGCGACCGGGCTGCACATGGGCCAGTGGCTGTCGCTGCCGATGATCCTTGGCGGGCTCTATCTGATGCTGACCGCGAACCGTCGCCGGGTGCGGATCGAAGGGACCGCCGGAACCGCGAGCGTAGCTTAGTGGTAACTCCGCTGGACCGCGCCCTGCGCGAGCGAATCCGAGCCGAAGGCGCGATCACCGTCGAGGCCTATATGCAGGCCTGCAACGATTTTTATTACGCCACCCGCGACCCGCTCGGCGCCGCGGGCGATTTCACCACCGCGCCCGAGATCAGCCAGTTGTTCGGCGAAATGATCGGCGCTTCGCTGGCCGATTGCTGGCGCCGCGCGGGCGCTCCTGAAGACGCGATCTACGCCGAACTCGGACCTGGCCGCGGAACGTTGGCGGCGGATGCGTTGCGGGTGCTCCGGAAAGCCGGGTTCGCCGGCGCTGTGCATTTGGTTGAAACCAGCCCGGCATTGCGCTCGATCCAGTCGGCGGCGGTGCCGGGCGCGCACTGGCATGAGACGATCGATGAGCTTCCCGACGCGCCGCTGCTCCTCGCCGCCAATGAATTTCTCGACGCGCTTGCGATCCGCCAGTTCGTCGGCGGCGTGGAGCGCAAGATCAGAATCATCGGCGGCGGCCTCGCCTTCGACCGCGACGGCGCAATCGTCGAGCGATCGCCCGCGCGCTCGGCGGCCGTGACCAGCATCGCCGCGAAGCTTGTGAGGTCTGGGGGGGCAGCGCTGATCGTCGATTATGGCCACTCCAAAGGCGCTCCGGGCGACACCCTGCAGGCGGTGCGCGGCCACGCTTTTGCGCCATTGCTCGCCGATCCGGGGGAGCAGGACCTCACCGCCCACGTCGATTTTCAGGCGGTCGCGGCGGCGGCGCGGGAGGCCGGAGCGCTGGTCAGTCCGCTCGCGTCTCAAGGCGATTGGCTCAAGCGGCTAGGGATCGAAACCCGGGCGGCGGCGCTGACCGCCGCCAACCCCGAACGCGCTTCCGCCATCGCCGCAGCGCTCGACCGGCTCACTGCGAGTGCCGCGATGGGGCAATTGTTCAAAGTCGTCGCGCTCCATTCGCCGGCCTGGCCGCAACCCGCGGGCTTCGAATGACCGCCTTGTCCCGCGACGCCGGGGCCGAGGATTTGCCTGTCATCGACCGACTGTTCCGGACCAGCTTCGGAGGCACCTTCGGCCATCTCTACAGCGCCGAAAACCTGACCGCTTTCTTCGCCGGTTTCACGCCCGAAGCGTGGCAGCGCGAGCATGATGATCCCCGCTTCGCCTTGCGCCTCGCCGAACTCGCCGGCCGCCCGGTCGGTTTTGCCAAGATCGGGCCGATGGCGCTCCCCGCCGACCATGGACCCGATGCGCTCCAGCTCTATCAGCTCTATCTGCTCGACGAGGCCAAGGGCCAAGGCATCGCCGGCGAGCTGATCGAATGGGCCTTGACGCAAGCGCGGGCACGCGGCGCCGATGAGCTGTTCCTCAGCGTCTTCATCGACAATCAGCGCGCCCGGCGCTTTTACCAGCGCCATGGCTTTGTCGACGTCGGCCCCTATCATTTCATGGTCGGCGATCAGGCCGATGAGGACGTTGTGATGAAGGTCGCATTATGAGCGTCGAGCGTTTTCAATCGCCGTTGCTGAAGGACTTCCCGCACGGCTTTCTCGGTCGGCGCGGCGGGGTTTCGCTGGGCGATCTGGCCGGCCTCAATGTCGGCTTCGGGAGCAATGACGATCGGGCTTCGGTCGAGGAAAATCGCCGTCGGGCGAGCGATTCAATCGCGCCCGGGACGGCTCTCGTCACCGTCCATCAGGTCCATTCCGCAACCGCCGTCGTGGCGACCGCGCAATGGCCGATCGCCGAGCGGCCGCACGCCGACGCACTCGTCACCGACCGGCCCGGACTGATGCTTGGAATCGTCACCGCCGATTGCGCGCCAATCCTGCTCGCCGACCGCGGCTCGGGCGTGATCGGCGCCGCCCATGCCGGCTGGCGCGGCGCGCTCGGCGGAGTGGCCGAAGCAGTGATCGCGGCGATGGAACGGAGCGGGGCTCGGCGATCGAACATCGTCGCCGTCGTCGGCCCGTGCATCGCTCAGCCCAATTACGAGGTCGATGACGCCTTCCGCGACCGCTTTCTCGCCGATGATCGTGCCAATGCCCGATTCTTCGTCCAGGGAGCGTCCGGCAAGCCGCATTTCGATCTTCCGGCTTTTGTCCTCGATCGACTCGATCGCTCCGGCATCGGCGCCGCCGAAGCGCTCGCGCTCGACACCTACGCCGATCCGGACGCTTTTTACTCGTATCGCCGGTCGACCTACCTCGGTCAGGCCGATTACGGCCGCCAATTGAGCGCCATCGCGCTGCCCTAGCGGGCGCTGCGCATTTGCGGCTAAAGGCCGCGCCAAGGAGACCAATTTTGTCCAGCGACACCAGCAGCCGCACCCCCAGGCAATCACCAACCAGGATCGGCAATCACCAGCTCAAGCCCGCCACATTGATGATGGGCTATGGCTTCGACCCGGCACTCAGCGAAGGATCGTTGAAGCCCCCGATCTTCCTCACCTCGACCTTCGTCTTCGACCGCGCCGCCGACGGCAAGCATTTCTTCGAAGGCATTACCGGCAAGCGTCCGGGCGGAACGTCGGGGCTCATTTATTCGCGCTTCAACAACCCCAATTTGCAAATCCTCGAGGACCGGCTGGCGATCTGGGAAAATGCCGAGGAAGCGCTCGCTTTCTCAAGCGGGATGACCGCGATCACGACCCTGTTCCTGACCTTCGTTCGCCCCGGCGACGTCATCGTTCATTCGGGCCCGCTTTACGCCGCGACCGAAAGCATCATCGCCAAGATCCTCAGCCAGTTCGGCGTGAAATATGTCGACTTCCCGGCGGGGGCGACGCGAGCGGACATCGATAAGGCGATTGCGACCGCCAGGACCATGGCCAAGGAAGCCGGTGGCACCGTGAGCCTGATTTACCTCGAAAGCCCGGCCAATCCGACCAACGCCTTGGTCGATGTCGAAGCGGTGCGCGATGCCCGCGCCGCGGCATTCGCCGCCGACGCGCTTCCGCCAATCGCCATCGACAACACCTTCCTGGGACCGCTGTGGGCCAAACCGCTCGCCCAGGGTGCCGACATTTCGGTGTACAGCCTGACCAAATATGCCGGTGGCCACAGCGATCTCGTCGCCGGCGGCCTGACCGGCAGCAAGGCCCTGCTGGACCGGGTGCGGATGATCCGCAACACCATGGGCGGCGCACTCGACCCCAATAGCTCGTGGATGTTGATGCGAAGCCTCGAAACGCTCGAATTGCGCATGAACCGTGCGGGCGAAAATGCCGTCAAAGTATGCGAATATCTGCGCGATCACCCCAAGGTCGAAAGGGTCGGCTATTTGGGCTTCCTCGAGGAGGGTTCGCGCCAGGCGGACATTTTCAAGCGCCATTGCAGCGGCGCCGGATCGACCTTCTCGCTCTATCTCAAAGGCGGCGAGAAAGAGGCGTTCGCGTTCCTCGATGCGCTCCAGATCGCGCATCTCGCGGTCAGCCTGGGGGGCACCGAAACCCTTGCCAGCGCGCCCGCGGCAATGACCCATCTGTCGGTTCCGGACGAACGCAAGAAGGCGCTCGACATCACCGACAATCTGGTCCGAATCTCGATTGGCGTCGAAGACCCCGACGACCTCATCGCCGATTTCGAAAATGCGCTGCGGGCGGTTTAGAACAGGCTGCTGTGACGTCTTCCTGGGTGGAAATCGGATCTGCCGTTTTGGTCAGGAGCGATGCCATGTCTCGGACATGCGAGCGGCCACGACAGTGCCGGACAGCAAGGTAATGACCGCCACGGCATAGACCGCCGCGGTCAACCCGAACGTGTCGGCGATGACGCCTGCGATAATGGCGCCAAACGCGTAGCCCATGTCTCGCCAAAAGCGGTAGACTCCCATGGCCGAGCCGCGCCACGACGGGTGCGCCACATCACCGATGGCCGCAAGCAAAGTCGGATAAACCATCGCAGTACCCAGACCCAGCAGCACCAACCCGGATGCGAAACCCGCGAACCCGGACGCAATCGCCGTGATGACGATTCCGACCGCCTGAAGCCACATGCCGCAAGCGATCAGCCATTTCCTTCCGACCCGGTCCGAAAGCCCGCCAGTGACGAGTTGCGCAACGCCCCATACACCGGGGTAGATGGAGGCGAGCAGCCCGATCTGGGCCAACGAGAGGCTAGCCGCGGCGAAAACCAACGGAAAAAGACCCCAGGCCAAGCCATCGTTGAGGTTGTTGACCAACCCGGCCTGCGTTGCCGAGGACAGATTGCGATCTCGCCAGGTCGTCAGCGTGAAAACTTCCCGCTCGCTTAACGATGCCTTCGCCGTGCCGGTATGGACCGCCGCTTCGTAGTGAGCGTGGGCGTGAGTCTCACGCACCAGGAAAATGGACAGGAACAGCCCGGCGATGACGAACACGACTCCGAGATAGAAGGGCTGCGGCCGAAGGCCGTAAGTTGATGCGATATATCCGGTCGCCCAGGCCGCGATAGCGACCGCAAAATAGCCAGCAAACTCGTTCAGTCCCATGGCCAGCCCACGTCTCTTTGGACCCGCCAGGTCGATCTTCATAATCACTGCCGTCGACCAGGTCAGACCCTGGCTAATACCCAGGAATACATTCGCGACGACGATCCATGTCCAGGTTGGTGCCCACATCAGAAGGAACGGGACTGGAGTCGCGATAATCCAGCCGGCGACGAGCACAGGCTTTCGACCCCACCTGTCGCCCAGTCGCCCTGCCAGATAGTTCGCAAGCGCCTTGGTGATTCCGAAGACCGCGATGAAGGAGAGAATGGCGGTGCGTTGCGCGAGGCCAAACTCCACTTCCGCCAGCGCCGGGAGGATGCTCCGCTCCATGCCGACCATGCCGCCGACGAAGGCGTTGACCAGCACGAGCAGGGAGAATTGCGGCAGGTTCGCACCAAGACCAAGAACGGGTTGAGCGGGCGAAGGCCGGGAGACCATCACTCTGTCTTTCATCTACAATCAACCTTTGCAACGGTTCGAATGCACACCGTCGCCTTTGCGCCCGCGGCAATGACCCATCTCTCGGTTCCGGACGAGCGCAAGAAGGCGCTCGATATCACCGACAATCTGGTCCGAGTCTCGATCGGCGTCGAAGACCCCGACGACCTCATCGCCGATTTCGAAAATGCGCTGCGGGCGGTTTAGGCGGGCCGCGCCTAGCCCGTGACATCCTTGCGCTGAGCGACATTCTTGACGGGATCCAGGCCATCGGGATTGCCGCTGCCGGCCAGCGGCCGAGTTGACTCTCGCCACACATAACCGCCGATATAGGGACCGTCCTTGAGCTTGAGCCAATCGGGCGTTGCCCCGGCCAGCGCCGGTACGATGTTGATCGTCTCGCCTTTTTCCAGCGTTCCCAAAATCCGCGAATTATAGCGCGACGGGAGCGAACGCACGTTGACCGTGGCGATGATGGTGTAGGAAAATTTCTCCGGCTCCTGAGCCACCGCGGTGGCACGGTTAGGCAAGTAAAAATAGCCGAACAATCCAGCCGCGACCAGGAGCATGAGGGCGAGCGCAATCAACCGCGGCTTCATATCCGAATTTCGAAACCCCCGACGCCGCCACGATTTCTCCGCGCCCCACTCATCGTCGTCCGAATCCCAATCCTCGTCGGCACTCGGCTCACCTTCGGAATCGGCGACATCCGCAGCGCTTCCGTCATCGAAATTTCGGTCGAACACGGAAATCGGCGCGTCCGCAGCCGCGATGTCCCGATCGGCCTTCCCGCTTGTCCGCGAATCGAACATGAAGGCGGACGGCGATTTTTCGACTTCGTCCTCCGCCGGCGCCTTTTTGGCTTTGGATCGATCGCCCTTGCTGCTGGCGTCGGGCTCCTCACCCACTCTCCCATCCTTTGGCAGCAGACGGGCCTTGAGCGCGTCGACGATTGTCGTCGAAATCTCGTCCTGAACCGAGAAAATGTCGTTGAAGTCACGATAATAGCGGTCGGACCAAGCCTGCTCGCCGGTGCTTCCGTCGATCAATTGGGCGGTAATCCGAACGCGGTCGCCGGCGCGCCGAACAGCGCCTTCAAGGACGTAATCGACGCCCAATTGTTCGGCGACGCTGCGCGGATCGACGTCCTTGCCCGTGAATTCGAGCGCGGTTTTGAACGGAGTCACGGACAATGTCGCGACCTTCGCCAGGTCGCTGGTGATGTCTTCGCTGAGCCCGTCGCTGAAATAGTCCGGAATCGCGTCGCCGCTGCGGTTATGGAACGGAAGCACGCAAATCGAACTCGTCCCGCGCTGCTTCGCCGTCTTTACCGGCTCTTCGGCCTGTCCCGCCAGCGCGACGATGCTGCGGTGCAGCTTGCGCCATCCCGAATGATCGCTTTCGCCGCTCCAGCCCTTGAGATCGGCGCATTGGATCTGGTTGAAGGGAATCGGCGGCACCGTTCCGTCGACGCTGCTCTGGATCAGGGTGCCGCGCTCTCGGGCGGCATCGGCCTCGGCCCGCACCCATTGCGACTTGGCCGCTTCAGCCGACCACAAAACAAGCACCGCTTTGGCGGAATTCAGACGTTCTTCAATGACTTCGGCGTAGCTCAGGTGCGCCGGAAGCTCGGTATCCCGCCATACGGAATATCCTTCGCTGCGCAGAACCTGCTCGGCGAACGTGGCCTGCTCTTCGCTCGATCGAGCGTAGGATAGAAACACATGCAAAAGAACGCACCCCCGTGGCTCCTGCGGGTCAAATATCAGGAGTCCGCGCGAGAGTCACGGCTGAGTTAACCGAGGTTGCTTTTCAGCCCCAATCCTCGACCGCCCAGCCGCGCTTGAGCGCCAGGCGCTCGAGCTTGCCATGCGGGTTGACCGCGACCGGCTCATCCGACCATTCGAACACCGGTGCATCGGACACATGGTCCGAGTAGAAACGGACGTGGCCGTGCTTGCCGAGAAGCCCCGATGTCTTCACCCACGCAGCGATCATCCGCAGCTTTGCCGGCCCATAGCAATTCTCCCCGTCAATCAGCGCGTGGACGTGCGCGTCGAGCCCAATGACCGAATGAGTGGCGATGACGTCGTCGAACCCCAGCCGCTCGGCGATCGCCTGCGAATATAGCCGGTAGGAAGCGGTCGCCAGAACCAGCCGCCGACCCTGCGCCTGGTCGCTCGCGATTGCCTTGAGCGCGCCGGGGCGAATGTTCGAGCGCAGTTGCACGGTTGCGAAACCATCGACCAGCGGCTGCAGATCACGCGCGTGGATCGTCCGGCCAAGCAGCAGCCGATGGTTGATCTGCTTCAATTCGCCGCGATCGATCAGCCGCGCCAGATAAGCGAGCATCGAGCCGATCACCAAGGGCAGGAACAGCAGCCGCCACGGCGCCCGGCGGATCGCACAGTGAAGCAGGAACGGCGTGTAGGTCGGACGCTTGGTTATCGTCCGGTCCATGTCGTAAATCGCGAGGTCGCGGACGGCGTCGGTCATGCCGTTCCCGCCACTATCGCTTCGACCAGCGCGAGGTCGGCCGGCTTGTCGACGTCGATCGCGGCCAGTGGGTCGCTCAGCTGAACGATCCGAATCGATATTCCCAGCTTGCCGCCGATTGCCGCCGCGGTTTCCTCGATGGTCCGCAGTTTGAACAGCGCTCCGAGCAATATTGATGGCCCCAGCGCGAACAGCAGCCGCCAGCCCTTCTTGCGGTCCTGCTCGACCGCACTCCAGCGGTCGATTGCCGAAATGACCTTGGCCGATCCCAAGGCGAACAGATTGGCGCCGCTGTAGCGTCCGCCCTTGAACCCGATCCAGGTCCTTTTCGCGTTCGGGAACCGGGCCAGAAGGCCGGTCGATTCGACCACTCCTATGGCAAGATCGGCGCCCGCCGCAGCGCTGCAGAATTGCCCGATCATCGCCGGTGTCAGCAAAGCGTGGTCGGCGGTCGTCACGAGCATCGGAAACTGCGCGCGTCGATCAGCGACGAGCGCCGCGATCGTCCCGGCGATCGTGTCGCTGGATGATTGGAACCGGACGCGCGAATCGGCGGGCGTGACCGTGCGCAGCGCCTCGATATCCTGCGCCATGATGTCGACCTGGCCGATCTCCGGGCTGTCGAGCAGCGCCTTGAGCGGACGAAGGAACATCGGCACCCCGCCAATGTCGATCAGCGCCTTGTGGCCGGCTAGCTGCGACGATTCCTGCGGATGCCCGCGCGGGCGCGATCCTGCCAGCAGAACCGCGTTCCAGCGGGTCACGACAGCCACGATGTGACCGGCACTCCGCGCGCACTTTCGCCTTGGGCCTGGGCGAGGCGGACGGCGTGGAAGATCAGGCTGACGATCGTCCAGCCGGCAACCAGTTCGAGCCCGACGTCGGGCCGGGCGAACAGCAATGCTGCGACCAGGATGACCATATTGGGATTGCGCCGGGCGGTGATCAGCCGGAAGCGGCTGTCGATCGGCTTCCACACATGGATGTGAATTCCGCCGAAGCGACGCATGAACGCGCCCTCGATCAGCCGCTGCAGGACATAACCGCCGATGATCGCCCACAGCACCATGGTCGTTACCACCGGCTCGAGCGGACGGCCGTAAGCGGCCAGGCCATGCGCCCACGCCCACCACCAGAACGGCGGGTGGATGAGGTCGATTCCGTGATCGAAGACATTGCCCCATTTGGACGAGGTGCCGGTGCACCGCGCCAGCTTTCCATCGACCGTGTCGAGGACCATGAAGATGAAACCCGACACGGTGCCGAGCCAATAATCGCCGCTCCAGAACAGGAAGAAGGCGGCGACGCACAATATCGCTCCGACGCTGGTCACGGCATTGGGCGAAAGCCCCGCCTGAGCCGCCCAACGGGTCAGATAAAAGGCCGGCTTGCGCCACAGGTACAATGTCAGCACATCGGTCACGCCCTTGTAGGAGGCGTCATAAGCGGCGCGCTCGACCGGCTCGGGGTCGGCGGGATCAAGCGGCAGTACGAACGGCCGGTCGCGCTTGCGCAATTCGGCATAATTGAGCTGGGCGGTTGCGGCATCGAGCCGATCGAGCCCGGCCGGGATATTGCCGGCGGCGAATTCGGCCAGCGCCTTCGCCTGACCCGGCCCGGCGGGCACATGGGCGATGACTGGCTTGCCGCTCAATGTCAGGACGGTTCCGGGGCGGGTGCGAAGCGCCTTCAGCCATGCCGGATCCCAGGCGAATCCCATGTCGGCGAGCAGCGCCGCTTGGCCCTCGGCGATCGTCTCGGCGCAGTCCAGGCCGGCATTGGCGGCAAGCCGGTTGGACCGCTCCTTCGCGCCCATTGCGAACAGGCGCGCGGGATTGTCGCCAACGGCCACGAACAGCGGATCAGCATCACTCTTCATCGGGTTCGAATACGGGCGCTTCGGCAAGCAGGGAAGGGGGCGCGAAAATGGCGGCTTGCCGACGTGGCCCATTTCGCGCATCACTCCTCGCGAAATGGCCGTTAACGACCAGCAATCGGGGGATCAGCGGGGATCGACCTATCGCGTCGCGGGGGCGCTTACGATCACTCGTGCCGCGACCACGCAGCGTGAGCTCGAGGCGCTTCCCGATCCGTTGACGATCGACCTGTCCAAGGTCGAGCGCATGGACACGGTCGGCGCGTGGCTGGTCTATCGCTCGGTTCGCGACCGCAAGGCCAAGGTGATCGGGGCGACCGCTGAAGAGCAGGCGCTGCTCGACGAAGTGGCCGAATATGACAAGCCGGTAAAGATCCAGCCCGACGGCCCGACCGGCGGGCGCAAGGTGTTCATCGAACTTGGCGAATGGGTGGTCGGCACCGGACAAACCCTGGTCGGGCTGCTCGGGTTCTTCGGCGCGACCCTGATTGCTTATGGCAATGTCATCCGCCGGCCCAAGAAATTTCGCTTCAACGCGGTCATCCAGCGCTTCGACGTCGTCGGCGTCCGGGCGCTCGGGATCATCGGCCTGATGAGCTTCCTCATCGGTATCGTCATCGGCCAGCAGGGG
The DNA here is from genome assembly GCA_040390365.1 of Pseudomonadota bacterium. GTDB lineage: Bacteria > Pseudomonadota > Alphaproteobacteria > Sphingomonadales > Sphingomonadaceae > Sphingomicrobium. Next base: position 281,503 of record JAZJYM010000002.1, read on the forward strand.
GCGGTCCAGCTCGAACAATTTGGCGCCGAAATCTACACCATCAATCTGATTGGCCGGATCACGGTGCGCGAGCTGGGCGTCCTGATGACCGCGATCATGGTCGCCGGCCGCTCGGGATCGGCCTTTGCGGCGCAGATCGGAACGATGCAGATCACCGAGGAAATCGATGCCATGCGGACCATCGGCGTGTCGCCGATCGAAGCCCTCGTCCTGCCGCGCATGACCGCGTGCGTGCTGATGATGCCGCTGCTCGGCTTCTGGGCGATATTGATGTCGCTGCTGGGCGGTGGAATCCTCGTCTGGATGTCGCTCGGAATCCCGCCTTTGACCTACGTCCAGCGGCTCCAGGAGGTCATTCCGATGACCGATTTTTGGATCGCGATGATCAAGGCGCCGGTATTCGGCTTCATCATTGCGCTCGCCGGATGTTTCCAGGGCATGTTGGTCGAAGGCGATAGCGAACAGGTCGGCTCGCGGACCACGACCGCGGTGGTCCAGTCGATCTTCCTGGTGATCGTGCTCGACGCGGTGTTCGCGGTCTTTTTCAGCGGGATTGGCTGGCGATGAGCACGCCGCCGCGCAATCCCGACGAGGACGCTCCCGAACCCGGTCCGCCGCTCAAGACGCCGGACCAGACCGCCCGTGCCGGTGCCGCGAACCCCAAGGATTCCGACCTTGTTACGCCGCCACGCGCGGCCCTGATCGAGCGCCGCCCGCCGGACAAGGATTCGCCGACGATCATCAAGGTCACCGGCCTCCACAACGCTTTTGGCGACGCGGTCATCCACGACAAGCTCGACCTCACCGTTCGTCGCGGCGAAATCCTCGGCGTGGTCGGCGGTTCGGGCACCGGCAAGTCGGTGCTTCTGCGCTCGATCATCGGCCTCCAGACCCCGGCCGAGGGCACCGTCGAGGTGCTCGGCGAGGACATGATCGACCGGACCGAGGATGAAGCCAAGAACATCCGCCGGCGGTGGGGCATCCTGTTCCAGAACGGCGCTTTGTTTTCGACCCTGACGGTGGCCGAAAATGTCGAAGTGCCAATCCGCGAATATTTCCCGTTTCTCAAACCCCCGCTGCTCGACGAGATCGCATCCTACAAGATCGCAATGGGCGGCCTTCCCCCCGATGCCGGTCCCAAATTCCCGTCCGAACTGTCGGGCGGAATGGTCAAGCGCGCCGGATTGGCCCGGGCGCTCGCGCTCGACCCCGAACTATTGTTCCTCGACGAACCGACCGCTGGCCTCGACCCGATTGCAGCGGCGGCGTTCGATCAATTGATCCTGTCGCTGCAACAGCGGCTCGGCCTGACCGTATTCCTGATCACCCACGATCTCGACACCCTCCACGCAATCTGCGACCGGGTGGCGGTATTGGCCGACAAGCGCGTGATCGCGGTCGATACGATTCCAAACCTCTTGGCTTTGGATCATCCTTGGATACAAGACTATTTCAATGGACCTCGCGGCCGAACCGCGGCCGAGAGCTATTATAAAGAGGGGGCGGTCGCCTGATGGAGACCCGGTCAAACTATGTCATGGTCGGCGCTGTAACGACGGCATTGCTCGTCGGCGTCCTGCTGTTCATCGTCTGGCTCGCCGGGCTGTCGAACAAGCAGACCAAATGCTTCGACATTTATTTCGGCCAGGCGGTCGGCGGTCTCAACAAGGGCTCCAACGTGACCTTTTCGGGGGTTCCGGTGGGCCAGATCGACAAGATTTCGCTGCTTCCCAACCGCCCGGAATTCGTGTGGGTGCGGATCGAGGTCGACGAACAGACTCCCGTGCTTCAGGGCACGACGGCGCAGATCAAGGGCGTCGGCTTCACCGGAGTCAGCGAAATCCAGCTCGACGGAGCGGTCAAGGGAACGCCGCCGATCACGCAAATGGGTCCCCAGGGCTGCCCGGTGCTACCCTCGAGCCAGAGCGGCCTCGGCGCATTGCTCAACAGCGCTCCGGAACTGATCGACCGCATCCAGCGGCTGACCGAGCGGCTGACCGAATTGCTCAACGACAAGAACCAGAATTCGCTCTCGGACATCCTCGAGAATATCGACAAGACCACGGTCGTCCTCCGTGACAACGCGCCCGAAATGGCGCAAACCATCGCCGAGCTGAGGATCGCGGCGCGCAATGCCGGAATCGCCGCTCAGCGCGTCGGGGTTCTGACTGACAGCACCAATCGCCTGGTCAACGAACAGGGCAAGCCGGCCGCCGAAGACCTGCGCAAATCGATCGCCGCGATCCAGAAAGCGGCGGAGAATATGGACGGGATGATTTCCGACGCTCGTCCGGGTGTCCAGAATTTCAGCAAATCGACCTTGCCCGAGGCCAATCGCCTGGTCCGGCAGATGCAGGAACTGACCCAGTCGCTCAAATCGGTCACCGACCGCGTCGACCAGGGCGGTATTGGCGGTGCACTCGGGCCGGCCAAACTGCCCGATTATGATCCGGGGAAGAAAAAATGAGGATTTCGCGTTCATTGATTCCGCTGGCTTTGGCCGCGGCGCTTGGCGGATGTTTCGGCGGCGCCAAGGTTCCGGCAACGCTTTACACGCTCAGCCCGAATGCGCCCGATCCCGGAACGCTCAGCCGCGCGGCAAGCGCCGGCCAGGCGGTGACCATCGCCGTCCCGATCATCGACAAGGCACTTCGCACCGTCCGGGTTTCGGTCGATCGCGGCCCGACCCAGGTGCAATATGTGAAGGACGTGCAGCTGGTCGATTATCCCGACAAATTGTTCCAGCAATTGCTTTCGGAAACGGTCCGCCGGACCACCAACCGAGTCGTCCTAAGCCCCGATCAGGCCTCGCTCGACCCCGGCGTGGTCGTGACCGGCCAGCTGCAGAAGTTCGGCTATGATTCGGGCGCCGGCCAGGTTGTCGTGCAATATGATGCGGCGCTGTCGACCGACGGCGGAAAGCAGATCGAATCGCGCCGCTTCACCGGCACCGCGGCCTCCGACGGGACCGCGGCAACGGTCGGCGCAGCGCTCAACGACGCCGCCAACCAGGTCGCCGCCGACGTCGCCAAATGGATCGGTGGGTAACGTCTGCTTCGACCCATTGCGGACATTAGTCCGCCATGCAAACTCTGGTACTTCCATCCCCCGAGCCAGAGCAAGAAACTACACAGCACCTATCTCTTTCGCGTTGGCGGCATTTCTGGACTGCCAGAAGGTATATCTGAGTGGGCAGTGTGGGTGACTAGAGGTCGGTCTGCGATCCTCACCACAGAAATCGACAAATATGCGGCGATTGTCGATCGGCGGAATGCCATCGCGACAGGGATGCTGACCGCAATGTTCCGTGCTGACGATCAATCAGTAGCTGAACAGATCAGCGCCGACATGGAATCGGCACGCGCACAACGGGCGCAAAAATACCCCGCTGGCACCTTTCTCGTTTTTAGAGCTGAGGAGGATGCACCCGAGCCAGACCTTAGCACGTCACGCGAAAGCGAAGAGTTCATCGTCGCGTTTGATGCCGTCGATAGAAAGGCTTTGGAGGAGCGACATCGTGACGATCTTCAGAACTGCGTCACCGCCGTTGGCCTTAACATGGACGATCAAGCGGACCACTCGATTATAGCAATTGGCCGCGCCTCGTATTTGTCCGCCGGTGAAAGCTCAAAACCCATCTTCTCATTCACCGCGGAAGTCGGTTCGCCGAGAGCTTCGCTGGCCCGGATAATTCCACAAGATAGGCTGGAAGAAGCGACCTCGCTCATGAACTTACTGAAGAGGGAAGTGAAAGTCGGGAAGATTGTCGATCTGTATCTACAGTCGATCGGGCAGAAGGATGACGACTTCCGTGCCTTTCTTTCTGGCTGGACGGCAATGGAAATCTTCGTCCACAGTCTGTTCAAACAGGTCTACGGTCCACAGTGGTTCAAGGGCCTTAAAGAGAAACTGCCTGCGTCCGCCGCTCCATATTTCGATCGTGTCCAGACCGTAATGTCAGACAAGCATCGATTGATGGACAAGTTCGTCGTTATTGCCACCACGCTTTCGCCTGCGACCGCTCAGGTAGACGCAGCGGAGTTGGCCAGTCTGAAAACAGTTCGCGATGCCATCGTCCATGAGTTGGCAGGCCAGCAAACCTTCCCTGCCGAGCGATCGCAACGCCTGTTACGAAAGTATCTTGCGCTGCACTTAAAGCGCGACACCTAAGCGGAGTGGTGGTTAGCGGTGCTCCAATGTCCACTATTCACCCACAGCAGCAATTACGCCAGCGACTTGCTCGCCTGCTCGTAGACGTCCTTCGACAGGTTCGGCGCGGCGGCGATGCGTTCGAGCGCTGCGCGCATCAGCGCTGCCCGATTGGGTTCGAGCCGCCGCCACCGGCCGAACGGAGTGATCAGCCGGGCGGCGGTTTGGGGGTTCAATTTATCGGCCTCGATGATCAGGTCGGCAAGCAGTCGATAGCCCTGGCCTGAGGCATGGTTGAACGCCCATTGGTTGGCGCCGAACGTGCCCGCCAGCGCGCGCAGCCGGTTGGGATTGGAAAAGGTGAAGTCGGGGTGCTCGGTCAGTCGCTTCACCGCGGCGACGGTGTCTCTGCGCTGCGCCGTCGCCTGGAGCGCGAACCATTTGTCGATGACCAGGGGATCGGCCTTGAAGCGGTCGTAGAAAGCGTCGAGCGCGGCCTCGCGCTCGGGCGCATCGAGCGACGCCAAAATGCCAAGCGCGCCCTGACGATCGGTCATATTGTCGGCGGCGTCGAACTGCGCCTTGGCGAGCGCCGCGCCGGTCGCCGGATCGCCAGCGGCAAACAGCGCCAGGGTCACGCTGCGCAGCCGGCGAACGCCCTTGGCGGCGGGGCTGAGATCGCCGCCGGCTGACCGCCCCGAAGCGTGAGCAAAGCGCAGCGGTTGAGCGAGCGCGGAGCCGATCGCGCGGCGCAATTCCTCGCGGGTGGAATGGATCGAATCGGGGTCGATGACTTCCATCCGGTCGGCGATCAGCGCCTCGCCCGGAAGCAGGATCGCTTCGGCCTTGAACGCCGCGTCGAGCGTGTTCGACGACAGGGTCGAACCAATCGCCTCGATGACCGGCGCCCAGTCCCGCTTTGCCCCGGTCGACGCACCGATCAAGGCGCGCATCATCAATTCCTGCAGCGCTTCGAAGCGGGCGAACGGATCGCTGTCGCTGAGCGCGAGCTTTTCCAATTCGCCGGAGCGGCGCTCGATTATCATCGTCACCGGCGCCGAGAAATCGCGGTTGATCGACAGCAAGGGCGGCTCGGTCACATCCTCGAAGGTGACCGCGGCCGCCGCCGAATCGAGCAGGATCAGGCGCTCGGCGGCCAGTTCCGCGCCGCTGCCGGCACCGATCAACGCGGTCTTGAGCGGGATCGGCATGATCTGCTTGTGCGGCTGGCCGGGAGTCGGGTCGACATGCTGCTTGAGATGGAGCGTCGCGGTCGCGGCGGCCGGATCATGGTCGAGCCGCGCCTCGACCTTGGGCGTGCCCGCCTGGCTGTACCAGATTTTGAACGCGGACAAATCGGCTCCGCTGGCATCCTCCAGCGCGGCCACGAACTGGTCGCAGGTCGCAGCTTCGCCGTCGTGCCGCTCGAAATACAGATCGGTGCCGGCGCGGAATTTGTCCGGCCCGAGCATGGTGTGCATCATCCGGATCAGTTCGGCGCCCTTGTTGTAGATGGTGGCGGTGTAGAAATTCGAAATCTCGATGAAGCTGTCGGGCCGGACCGGGTGGGCGAGGGGGCCGGCGTCTTCCGGGAATTGCGCGGCGCGGAGCACCCGGACATCCTCGATCCGCTTGACCGCGGCGCTGCCCATGTCGGCCGAAAAGCTCTGGTCGCGAAAGACGGTGAAGCCTTCCTTCAGGCTCAGCTGGAACCAGTCGCG
>JAZJYM010000003.1:0-339411 GCA_040390365.1 Pseudomonadota bacterium
CTTGAAACACGCTTACCCCACTTTGGGAATCCCGTTTATGAGTTCACGGCCTAGATAGAGGTGAGGTGTGTGGCTATATGAACCAGATGGGTTGCTGTAGGAAAGTTGTTTCTCACGCGAAGACGCGAAGACGCAAAGAGAAGGCGCTAAGGCGGGATCAGTTGAGGCTAATCAAGGGCCCGGGCAAGCTCGACTTCGATCAGCCGGCTTTCGCCGTCGCAACTGTGACAGTGTCCGTAATCGAACACGGCGCCAAGGACCCATAACTGCTTGCGCGTATCCCAGTTCGCCCAGGCGTCGCGGCTGACCTCGTCGGAGCCGCAGACGCCGCAAATGATCGCAATGCGCTTGCCGGTCCCTGCCATGCGGCCAGTCTGCCATTGTAAGGAACGAGATCCAATCGATGGTGAGACGGGACTGGTCCGAAGTGGTGGAGGAAGCGGTACGCTGGGGCACACATTTAAATGTGAGTCTAGTGCATTGCAGCTGCCGAACGCGCTGATACGAAAGTAGCGAGAGGCGCTTAAAAGACTATCCAAATCGTGCGGCGTATTGCGTGCAAATACGCTGCAAAAACGTCTCGTAGTGAAGCGGATCGCCCACCTTGGGTGCCGGGGGACCTTCAACTACGTGAGAAACGCTTGATGGACTATAGCGAGCACGCATCTCGGCGGGCATAAGGTTGAAGTTATCGTGCTCGATAATGGCTACACCGAGTGCCTCAAGGCCAGGCAAGTCTGTCGCGGAATTCCGTAGATGGATCGACCGAAATAGGTCTACGGTTTTTCGCGCAACTGCCTTCCCGTTCCCGGAGGCACCTCCGTGCTTGGTAACGGGTTCTGGGCGGTTAACGTTAAGTGGGGAATAAAACCTATCGCTTGCGTTGACGATTAGAAAGGCAGCCGAAACGACATTTGGGTCATATCGATGAGCGTGTCCGTGAAATGCACCGAAATCGCGAAATCGGTTCCTCATTGCTTTGTTATGCTCTGTCCAAACCGATTTCAGTTCGATCGCAATTTGAATTAGAACGGGCGGTGCGACAGTGATGTCAGATGAAATAGGAGGTTGCCTGCCGGCTCCAGTCCCCAGCGCGATGTCGATTTTCCAGTCCTCGTGACCGACTTGCTGGTGATGAGTATACTGCACGACTAAGTCGCCGGATTTAGCTCGCTTTCGGAGAAGTTCACACCGATCTAGCAAGTCTCGTACGATCGCACGGGATTGCGCGCCGCTCTGCCGGTCCGAACGCGGGTGGTATCCGAACGTCGCTGCGTGCGAGACTACTGCGTCGATTAATGTCTGATCAGGCAACGCAGGCTTCCTCCGAGATGTTGACTTCCTGCGGACGATAAGCCTGAATCTTCGAAGGTCCGCCCTCGCAAGTTTCAAGCCTCGAGATAATGGCATCGACGTAATCAGGTTCGATGTCGACCGTTATGCTGTTTCTCCGTTCCAATAAGGCCGCGGCCGCAGTGCTTCCTGTTCCGCCAAATGGGTCTAGTACCGTGTCTCCCACGAACGAAAACATCTTAACGATGCGCCGTGCAAGTTCCGCTGGATATGGTGCAGGGTGGTCCTTGCGGCGTTGGCCCTTGATGTCGCTCCAGATGGGGGAGAACATCTTCATGTACTCTTCCGTTGGAATGAACGACTCATGATTCATTCGTTCGCTCGGCGAGCGATATCCGCCTGGCTTCCGGAAGAACAAAATATGTTCAAGATCGTTCTTGATTATGCCGTTCGGCAAATTGGGCTTTCCCAGAAATCGTGAGGACGATGACGCTTCCATTTTGATGTTGGAGACCTTTAGCCACCGTATGGGAGTCAAGCAGTCAAAGCCTAACTTGCGCATTCGCACCTGAATGTCTGCGGATAAGGGTAGAACGTGATGACGCCCAGCTTGCTTTCGCGAGAGGCAAACGTCGCCGACCACGCACGCTATACGGCCACCCGGCACTAAGAGTCTGAAGCACTCAGCCCAAACCTTATCTAGTTCGGTGAGAAACAGTTCGTAGCATTCGATGTTGCCGAGCTGATCGGATCGATCTGAGTAGTGAATTAAGGACGCATAGGGGGGACTTGTGCATACCAGATGCACGCTTCCCGATTTCATTGGCGACAAGTCGCGCGAGTCTCGCTCATAAACTCGGTGAAGCGTCTGCTGTTGAAGTGGGACTACCGTCGACATGTCAATCTCCACATGGGCAGATGTTCCTAATATGTTCTAACTCGGATGGCAACTACTCCGCCGCCACCCCAGCATCGGCGAACATATCCGCCTCGCCCTCGCCCGCCGCCTCGCCGTCGTTCGCCACCTCGCCTTTGGCTTTCTGCCTCCGGTCGAAGCTGTCCCAGACTTCGTTCCAATTGCCCCTTGTCGCGGCTTTTGAATATTCGGTTGCGCGGGTCTCGAAGAAATTGGCGTGCTCGACGCCGTTGAGCATCGGGGCGAGCCAGGGGAGGGGGTGCTCGTCGACCATGTAGATCGGCGCGAAGCCCAATTGGCCGAGGCGCCAATCGGCGATGTAGCGGATGTACTTTTTGATCTGTTTCGCGGTCATGCCTTCGACCGGGCCCATTTCGAAGGCGAGGTCGATGAACGCATCTTCGAGCCGGACGGTCTTCTGGCACGAATCGATGATCGCTTCCTTGACCGACGCGGTCAGGCAATCGCGTTCCTTCACAAAGGCGTGGAACAGCTTGATGATGCCCTCGCAATGGAGGCTTTCGTCGCGCACCGACCAGCTGACGATCTGACCCATGCCCTTCATCTTGTTGTTGCGCGGGAAATTGAGCAGCATGGCGAAGCTGGCGAACAATTGCAGGCCTTCGGTGAAGCCGCCGAACATGGCGAGCGTCTTGGCGATCTCCTCATCGCTGTCGACGCCGAATTGCTGCATGTAATCATGCTTGTCCTTCATCTCCTTGAACTGGAGGAAGGCCGAATATTCGCTTTCGGGCATGCCGATGGTGTCGAGCAAATGCGAGTAAGCGGCGATGTGCACCGTCTCCATGTTGCTGAACGCGGTCAGCATCATCTTGACCTCGGTCGGCTTGAACACGCGGCCATATTTGTCGTGGTAGCAATCCTGGACCTCGACATCGGCCTGGGTGAAGAAGCGGAAGATTTGCGTGAGCAGGTTGCGCTCATGATCGGTGAGCTTCTGCGCCCAGTCGCGGCAATCCTCGCCCAGCGGCACTTCCTCGGGCATCCAGTGGATCTGCTGCTGGCGCTTCCAATATTCGAACGCCCACGGGTATTCGAACGGCTTGTACTGCTTGCGGGCTTCGAGAAGGGGCATGGGTTCAGTATCCTTGTCGTTCGAACATGGGGATGCGCAGCGCGCACAGGAAAGTCGATTCACGCGAAGGCGCGAAGAAGGAAGGGAGGCGCGAAGCGCTGTGGAAAATTCCTTGCTCCTTTCCCTTGTCTTCGCGCCTTCGCGTGAACGATCTGGGTGGCACCGCTGCGCGGCTGCCGACCGGCCGGTGAGCGCCGGGCACCATCAGTTGATCCTCCGCGCGCGGACGTCGATGATTCGGTCGCGGGTGACGATGTGGGATTTGCGGGCGCCGACTCCGAACACGACGACGCCGAGGAAATAGCCGAAATCGTACCAGCCGCCGTTGTTGGGCACGGCGTAAACCGCGACGCTGCCCGTGAACAGCGAAACGATCCAGGCGACGGGGAAGATGAAGCCGTGCCACAGGCCGAGCCAGAAGCCGGGCGCGGTGGCGGCGACGGCGGCGCCCGACTGGGTCGCTGCACAGGCGGTGAGCGCGAGGGTCGCGGCGAGGATTGCGGCGTTGATGGCGGTAGGGGGCGAGACGCGTTTCATCGGCCAACTCCAGCATTGAAATCGAGCGGCGCGGTGCGCTGATAAGCGATGGCGAACCCGCCGATGACCAGCCCGAAGGCGGTCAGCATCATGCCGCCGATCAGCATTGCGGCGTAGCGCGGACGCTGCTCATCCTGGTTGCGGATGGCGACGACCAGAACGGCGATCCCGATCAGCGCTGCAATCGCGCCGAGGACGATGAAGCCGGTCATTGGCGCGCCGCCTCGATCTCGGCCGGATTGGGGTGATAGCGCAGCAGGCCGAGCCCGTGGACGGTGAGGATCGCGGCGAGGATGAACAACAGCACCGCGCTTTGGCTGCCATAATGGTCGGGCTCGGGGGACGGCCGGCGGTAGAGCCAGATGCCCGCGCCAAGCGCGATCGCGGCCAGCGCCAGCTCGAGGATTTCGCGGGAGGTCACTGGGCTTTCTCCATCAGATTCATGGCAATCCGCCCGATCACGCCGTCGAGATTGCCGGTCACATCATTGTTCCACAGGCGGATGAGGCGATAGCCTTCGCGTTCGAGGAAGCGGGTGCGGGTGAGGTCGGTCGAGGGGCTGTGCTGGCCGCCGTCAACCTCGATGATCAGCTTGGCGCCGTGCGAGCAAAAATCGGTGATGTAACGTCCGAACGGCACCTGCTTGCGCCAATGATGCTCGGGGAAGGTTTCGCGCAAGCCTCGCCAGAGAAGGCGCTCGGCGGGGGTCATCGAGCGGCGGAGGCTGCGCGCGCGGGCCGTGGCATTTGGCGGGAGGCGGAGGCGCCTGAAACCAGCTTTGCCTTCCTCCCCCCTTGTGGGGGAGGTGGGCGGGGGGCCGGCCGCGTCTGCGGCCGAATAGACTCTTTGGCGAGCGTCATCGGCCGAAGCCGACGACGCGCCCCCACCCAACCCTCCCCACGAGGGGGAGGGCTCAATGGCGGTTTCATTTTCGTCTACTGGCACGCCAGGCACTCATCGTAATCGGTCGTGCTGGCAATCTGGATTTCCTTGAGGTCGGGGGTGTTGTCGGCCTCGACCCCGCCGGCGAAACCGGCGCGCTGGACGCTTTTCGAGCGCAAATAATAGAGCGACTTGATGCCCAATTCCCAGGCGCGGAAATGGAGCATCATCAAGTCCCATTTGTCGACATCGGCGGGGATGAACAGGTTGAGCGACTGGGCCTGGTCGATGTAGGGCGTGCGGTCGGCCGCAAGCTCGATCAGCCAGCGCTGGTCGATCTCGAAACTGGTCTTGAACACGTCCTTTTCTTCCTGGGTGAGGACGTCGATATGCTGGACGCTGCCGCCGCGCTCGAGGATCGAATTCCAGATCTTGTCGCTGTCCTTGGACTTTTCGGTCAGCAGTTTCTCGAGATACGGATTCTTGATCGAGAAGCTGCCCGACAAGGTCTTGTGAGTATAGATATTGGCCGGGATCGGCTCGATGCACGCCGAGGTGCCGCCGCAGATGATGCTGATCGAGGCGGTCGGAGCGATCGCCATCTTGCACGAAAAGCGCTCCATCACGCCCATGTCGGCGGCGTCGGGGCAGGGGCCGCGTTCGTTGGCGAGCATCATCGAAGCGGTGTCGACCTGGGCCCGGATATGCTTGAAGATCTTGAGGTTCCAGCTTTTGGCCATCGCCCCTTCGAACGGGATCGAGCGCGCCTGGAGGAAGCTGTGGAAACCCATTACGCCAAGGCCGACCGAACGTTCGCGCTCGGCGCTATATTTGGCGCGCGCCATTTCGTCGGGAGCGCGGGCGATGTAATCGGACAGGACATTGTCGAGGAAGCGCATGACATCCTCGATGAACTGCTTGTCGCCGTTCCACTGGTCCCAGGTTTCGAGGTTGAGGCTGGACAGGCAGCAGACCGCGGTACGATCCGCGCCCAAATGGTCGGTGCCGGTGGGCAAGGTGATTTCGCTGCACAGATTGGAGGTCGAGACCTTGAGCCCCAGATCGCGGTGATGCTTGGGCATCGAGCGGTTCACCTGGTCGATGAAGATGATGTACGGCTCGCCCGTGGCGAGGCGGGTTTCGACCAGTTTCTGGAACAGGCTGCGGGCATCGACGGTGCCGCGGACGCTGCCGTCCTTGGGCGATTTCAATTCCATCTCGGTCCCGTCGCGGACCTTTTCCATGAATTCGTCGGTGACCAGGACGCCATGGTGGAGGTTCAAGGCCTTGCGGTTGAAGTCGCCCGAGGGTTTGCGGATTTCGAGGAACTCCTCGATTTCGGGATGGTCGACGTCGAGGTAAACCGCGGCCGAGCCGCGCCGCAGCGAGCCTTGCGAAATGGCCAGAGTGAGGCTGTCCATGACGCGCACGAACGGGATGATGCCGCTGGTCTTGCCATTGAGGCCGACCGGCTCGCCAATGCCGCGAACGCTGCCCCAATAGGTGCCGATGCCGCCGCCCTTCGACGCCAGCCAGACATTTTCATTCCACGTTCCGACAATCCCTTCGAGGCTGTCGGAGACGCTGTTCAAATAGCAGCTGATGGGGAGGCCGCGGCCGGTGCCGCCGTTGCTGAGCACGGGGGTCGCGGGCATGAACCACAATTTCGAGATATATTCATAGACGCGCTGGGCGTGGAGCGCATTGTCGGCATAAGCGGCGGCCACGCGCGCGAACAGATCCTGGTAGGATTCGCCCGGCAGCAAATAGCGGTCGCGCAACGTGTCCTTGCCGAATTCGGTCAGGAGTTCGTCGCGGCTGTCGTCGGTGGCGACGTCGAACGCGCGCTCGTCGACGGTCTTGCTGGTGCGGACGTTGGTCGAGACATCATCGCTGGTGACGTCGCTGCCGGTTGAAAAATCCATCGCCTGATCCTGTCCCTGTGAAGCCCGCTCGCGGACCTCCTGTTCACCAATTGTTCGACTCGATGCCATGGCCGGCATCCTAGCCTGTTTCGACGCCCAGCGGGGGAAATTCGTGCCTTCGACCCTGTGGAAAACGGGGACGAGTTGGTCCGTCGCCGGAATATGGTGATTCCGGCGCCGAACACTAGTTGTTGAGTGTTCCCCCACCCGCGCTACTACCTATTGTGCCTGAACTGGAATTAGATGCAAGCGGATAAATGCGAATTAACGCAAATTTTCATCGCTTTGGCGGGGAAGCCACAGCGGTTTCGAGCGATCGTTGACCGGCGCCTCATTTGCGCCGGACGCGCAGTCTGATAGCGCTTGGCACCAAGGGGGATTGCGATGGGCCTGGACATGTTGAAGCCGCTCGACGGCTGGCGGCAGTTTTTCGGCGAAGTCGGGATCATCGTCCTCGGCGTGGTGATCGCGCTCGGGCTCGAACAGGCGATCCTGCAATGGAACTGGTTCAACAAGGTCGAGCGCAGCCGCCAGACGCTGCGTGAGGAATTGATGACCGATTATCTGCTCGCCGAGGAGCGGGTGGCGGCCAAGCCGCGCCTGATGGCGCAGCTCGACTCGCTCGAAAATGCGGTCCTCAAGGCGCGCGGCGAAATGACCCCGGTGCCGCTGATCGTCGAACCCGATTTCGTGTTCGCTTACCGCGCCCCGTGGCAGCCGTGGCACGATACCGCGTGGAAAGGCATCGAGGCCGACGAGATGCTGTCGCATTTCCCGCGCACCGAGCGCGAGAATTACGCCTCGGTCCACGCCGAGATCGATATGCTGAGCAAACTCAATGAGGATGAATCGACCGAGCAGGCGAAATTGCTCGGCCTGACCAAGCCGCTCGACATCGATCCGATGACCAAGAATCATTATGTCGAGCTGATCGAAAGCGAGCGTGAAAAGGCCGAGCTGATGGCGGTCCTGTCGCGATCGGTGATGAAGCAGGCCGAAACCATTGGAGCGGTTCCGAGCGCTTCGCGCAGGCGGGAGTTCCTGAACCGCGAATCGACCACATTGGCTTATTGCCGGCGTCACAATCTGCCGCTTGCGACCCCCTGACCGGGCGATCGCTCGAACCAGCGGCAGCGATCAGATCTTGAGTCGATAGCCGACGGCGGGTTCGTTGAGGATGAGCTTGGGCTGACCCGGACTGGCCTCGAGCTTGTTGCGCAGGTTGCGGATTGCGACGCGCAGATATTCGCTCTGCTTCTCCTGCGCCGGTCCCCAGGCGGTGCGCAGCAGATGGGCATGGCTGAGGACTCGGCCGGGATGCTTGGCGAGCTCGGCCAGGACGGCGAATTCCTTGGGCGTCAAATGCACCTCCTCGCCATTGCGGGTGACCGAGCGGCGGAACAGGTCGATGGACAGGCCGCCGGCCTCGATCGGGCCCGTGGAATCGACCGGTGAAAGGTCGGCGAGATTGGCGAGATAGCGTTTGAGCCGGACGGCCTGAGCGCCGATTTCGGCGACGACCTCCTTGTCGCTTCGGTCGCTCCGGCGAAGGCTGTCCACGCTGTGGGCAATCGCGGCCACCGCGGGGTCGAGATCGCTGCCGATCGACGACAGCAAGCTTGAGCGAACCTGGTCGCGCTCACGCAAAGCGGTGAAATCGCGGGCCTCGCTTTCGAGCCGGGCGCGCTCGAAGGCGAGCGCCGCCTGGTCGAGCAAATTAGTGAGCAGCGAACGCGTGTCGTGGACCACCGCGGGCATCCCGTCGTCGCGCGCAAGGCCGGCGACCGCGATCGTCTGATCGGCGGCGATAATCGGATAGAATTGCCATTCGATCGCGGTCCCGCGGCTGATCCCGCGGCCGGCCGGCTCGGCGGTTGCCGCCACCAGCGCTGCAATCGCGATGTCGCTGGGGTTGAGCGCCAGGCCGGGGCTGCTGGCGGCGATCATCCGTGGCTCGGGTCGATTGACGAGCAGGATCGCATTGCAATCGAACAGGCGCGACAATTCGGTCACCGCGATCGCTGCGATTTCGGGCTCGCGCGCGGAGGACAGCAATTGCCGCGCGAAGCCGGCGATGGTGGCGTTGCGCTCGGCATGACGCTCGGCCAGCTGGGCCTCGCTCCGGATCGAGGCGGCGAGTTGGCTGGTGACCAAGGCAACGAGGAACAGGACAACGACCGTCACAACGTCGGCCGGATGGTGAATGACGAAGGTGTGGAACGGGGCAGTGAAGTAATAATTATAGGCGAGCGCCGAGGCGACCGCGGCCAGCAGAGCGGGGCCCATGCCGGCGAAGACCGCGGCTGCGATCACCGCCGGAAGGAAGACGAGATCGACCGCCGACGTTCCCCAGCGCGGCGCCATCAGATGGCCGATTGTGGTGGACACGGCGACGAACCCAGCGGCCATCGCATAGCCGCGCAGGCCCATTGCGGAAGAAGCGAGAAGTTTTTGCATGTCCTCGATATTGCGCCTTGGGTGGGGCCGCGTCGAGAGGTTAAACCGAATTCCCCTCTAAAAACTTATGACCGACGCATGGAATACCTATGGAAACTTAACGCCGTGCGTGGCCATTTTGAGGACATGATGAACAGCACCACCAAAGGTCCGGCGACCGCGCCTCACGATCCCGGCCATCCCGGCGAGACATTGCCCAAGCTGATGCTCGGCGCGGTCGGAGTCGTCTATGGCGATATCGGCACCTCGCCGTTGTACGCGATGAAGGAAAGCTTCATCGGGCCGCACCCGCTGGCGGTCGATCCGCTCCACATCTTCGGCGTGATCAGCCTCATTTTCTGGGCGTTAATGCTGATCGTGACCTTGAAATATGTGCTGGTCGCGATGCGCGCCGACAATAAGGGCGAGGGCGGGTCGTTCGCCTTGCTCGCCTTGATCTCGCGCAATCTCGGCGAGAAGCGCTGGACCTACGGCCTGATCGCGCTCGGCGTGCTCGCAGCGGCCTTATTCTATGGCGATGCGATGATCACCCCGGCGATCTCGGTGCTGTCGGCGGTCGAAGGACTGGAGATCATCAACCCCGGGCTCGAGCCGCTGGTGGTGCCGATCGCGGTCGTCATTCTGATTGGCTTGTTCCTCGTCCAGAAGCACGGCACCGCGCGCGTCGGCCTGATCTTCGGGCCGATCGTGCTGGTCTATTTCGCCGTCCTGGCGGCGCTCGGCATCAGCAATATCGTCACCCGTCCCGAAATCCTCGGGATCGTCAGCCCGCACTGGGCGGTGCGCTTTTTCCTCAACGATCCAAAGCTCGGCTTCCTCGCCATGGGCTCGGTGTTCCTCGCGGTCACCGGCGCCGAGACGCTCTACGCCGACATGGGCCATTTCGGGCGCAAGGCGATCGGCGTGTCGTGGCTGACATTGGTCTATCCGTGCCTCGTGCTCAATTATATGGGGCAGGGCGCGCTCCTGCTCAGCCATCCCGAAGCGGTGGCCAATCCGTTTTACCTGATGGCGCCCGAATGGGCGCGCCTGCCGCTGGTGTTCATCGCCACCGCGGCGACGATCATCGCCAGCCAGGCGGTCATCTCGGGCGCATTTTCGGTGACTCACCAGGCGATCCAACTGGGCTTCCTGCCGCGCTTGCGGACCGAACATACGAGCGAGAAAGCGGCCGGGCAGATTTATGTTCCAGCGGTCAATTGGGGACTGCTGATCATGGTCGTGCTGCTGGTCGTCGGCTTCCGCCAGTCGACCAGCCTGGCATCGGCTTATGGCATTGCAGTGAGCGGGACGATGCTGATCACGACCGTGATGCTCGCGGTTCTGATTTTCCAGGTGTGGCGCTGGAACCGGGTGCTCGCCACGCTGACCATCGCCTTGTTCGCGGTGGTCGATCTGACCTTCTTCGCCTCGAACCTGGCCAAGATTTTCGACGGCGGCTGGGTTCCGCTGGTCATCGCGGCGATCATTTTCACGCTGCTAACCACCTGGGCGACCGGCCGGCGGCTGCTGCGCGCGCAGGCGGAGAAAGAAGCGATCGCGCTTGGCGTGTTCATCAAGTCGACCGCGACATCGGTGCACCGTGTGCGCGGGACCGCGGTGTTCCTGTCGTCGTCGGCCGACATCATCCCGTCGGCGTTGCTGCACAATCTGAAACACAACCAGGTGCTTCACGAACGCGTCCTGATCCTCACAGTGAAGGTCGAGGATTTGCCCCACGTTCCGGCCGGCAAGCGGCTCGAGCTGGATGACGCGGGGCATGGCTTTTTTCGCGTGACGCTCCATTACGGATTCATGGACGAGGTCGACATTCCCGGGGATCTGGCGCGAATCCACAGCTGCGGCGGAGGGTTCGAGATGATGAGCACGAGCTTTTTCCTCGGCCGGCAGAAGCTGATCGTGTCGAAGGACGATCCGGGCATGGCGCTGTGGCGCGAGCGGCTGTTCGCGTGGATGATGCGGACGAGCGAAAGCGCAATGGAATTCTTCAAGCTGCCGACCAACCGGGTGGTCGAGCTGGGGAGCCAGACGCGGATATGAGCGAGCATGCGCACACCGCTGCATCCCTCCTTGCGTTGGCAGGATGAGTCCGGGGTCGGACGCGACGCGGCCTTTGTCGGCCATATCGCACACGGTTGCGCTGCTTGTCGCAGCAACCGGCCCGCATGCGGCGCAAGCCCAAGCGGCCGCGCCGGCGGCGCCACCGCTCACCCCTGCAATGACCGGCCCCCTGAAGCTCAATCCGCTGCTCATGGATGGAGGGCCGCTCGGACCGATTAGCGTTTCTGGCGTGGTCAGCGGGCTCCGATTGACACAGGACAACGCATTCCCCGGCGACAAGAGCAGCCGGCTCGACCTGAGCAACGGCCAGCTGATCGTGCAGCTGACGCAGGGGCCGGTGCAGTTCTATGCGCAGGCCGGCGCCTATTCGCTGCCGTCGCTCGGAACACCTTATTTCACGGCGGGGGACGTCAATGGCGACACGTTCGGCGTGCTGCCAATCGCCTATGTGAAGATCGTCCCCTCGGCGAACTTCAACATCCAGGCCGGCAAGCTGTACACGTTGCAGGGCGGCGAGAACACGTTCACCTTCATGAACTTCAACGTCGAACGCGGGCTGCTGTGGAACCAGACCAACGCGGTTAACCGCGGCGTGCAGGCGAATTACGCGCGCGGGCTGTTCAGCGTCTCGGTTTCGCTGAACGACGGCTATTATTCGGGCAAGTACAACTGGGTCTCGGCAACAGTCGGCTATGCGGTGTCGCCGAACGACACCATCACCGCCGGCGCGGCCGCGAACCTCGGCCGCACGCGCAAGACCAGCTTCGCGACGCCGCTGCCGCAGAGCAATGGCGAAGTCTATGTTCTCGGCTGGACGCACACCAAAGGCCCGCTCACCGTCCAATTCTACGCGCAGGTCACTCGCCTTCCCAGGGACAGGTCACTTGGGATCAGCCGCAGAGCATCGACCTATGGTGCCGCGGTGCTCGGCAAATATACCGTCGCCAAGGAATTCAGCGTCGCCGGACGCGCCGAATATATCCAGTCGACGGGTTCGCCGGCCAACGGTGCCCCGAGCCTGCTTTACGGCGCCGGAAGCGGCGCCTGGTCCCTGACGGTCACGCCGACGTGGCAGCGCGGGATCCTCTTCGTGCGCGGCGAGGGTTCCTATGTGCGTGCCAACTCGGTTGTACCTGGCTTCGGCCTGGGTCCCGACTTTGACAGGCGCGCTCAGGTTCGCGCCCTGATCGAAGGTGGAATCCTGTTCTGACGAGCCCTCTGGATCGCCCCGTCATGCGCCGGGCATCTGGAGCCCCATTCTGCGATGCGTGGCCCGGCCGAGCTGGCCGATCGCCTCTCGACAAATGAACAGCGCCAACGCAGACAGCGCGCATGGGGGTCAGCAGACATTTTGCGGTTGCCGCGACCTTGTGGTGTGCGAGCTCTGCGGCTGAGGCGGCGGACGAACAACCGATCTGCGCCGACCGGCCGGCGAAGGCGAATTCCGCCTGCACCGTCCCCGCCGGCCACTGGCAGATCGAGACTGGGCTTGCCGACTGGACGCTCGACCGCTCGGCGGGCGAGCGCGACACTTTGCTCGTGCTCGGCGCGACGGCGATTAAATATGCTCTTTCCGACCGCTCCAATCTCGAGATTGACGTCACGCCCTATGTGAAAGCGACCGGCCGCTTCGCCGGAGCCCACGACAGCGCATCGGGGTTCGGCGATGTCCTCGTCCGCTACAAGCGCCGGCTGACGCGCGACGACGCGCCGGTGGAAGTGGCGTTCTACCCCTTCGTGAAGCTGCCGACCGCGAAGCACCCGCTGGGCAACGGCAAGGTCGAGGCGGGAGTCGAGTTCCCAGTCAGCATCAATCTCGGCCGTTCGGCTTTTTCGCTGGCGTTCGATCCGGAAGTGGACCTTCTCGCGGATTCGGATCGCCGCGGCCGGCATCCGGCGATGGTCCAGGTCGTGGATGTCAATTTCGCCGCGAATTCGCGACTGAGTTTCACCGCCGAATTGTGGGGCCGGTGGAACTGGGATCCGGCGGGGACGGTGCGGCAGGCGTCGGCCGATGGGTCGATTGCCTACCTCGTGAGCAACGATGTGCAGCTCGATGCGGGGGCAAATTTCGGGCTTAACCGCGCAACGCCCGACGTCGAGCTGTACGGGGGAGTGTCGGTTCGATTCTAGAAAATGGGGAGTGACTCGGATGAGATATTTTCTTGGCATAGCGGTTCTCGTTGCTTTGGGGGCAAGCAGCGCTGAGGCGCGCCCGATGGTCTGTGCGCCAGTCACCAATGCGACGATCGAAAAGCAGTTCGACCGCTTCAATGCCGCCTGGGCGACGAAGAACCCCGACACCGTAAGCGCGATGTTTGCGCCCGATGCAGTGCTTCTGCCGACCCTGTCGGACGAGGAACGCACGACGCCCGCGGGCATTCGCCGATATTTCGATTATTTCCTCAAAAGCTCGCCAGTCGCGCATATCGACAGCAGCAGCATTCGCCTCGGCTGCAACACCGCTGCGCGGATGGGCAATTGGTCGGTCGACCTGACCGATCCCAAGACCGGCGCGAAGAGCGCCGCCAAGGCGCGCTACACCTTCGTCTATCGCTTCGCGAGCGGCCATTGGTGGATCGAACATCTCCACAGTTCGCTGTTGCCGGATATGCCGTGAGTCGGAAGCTGCGCGGGCATTGATCAACCGGGGCGCGGCCAAGCCCGTTAATTGACCCAGGCTGATCGCGACTTATGGTTGCGAAAGCAATTCGACCGCGCCTTGCGGCGGAACGGGCTTGGAAACGGCACCATCTTGCAGGCGCACAGCGAAAGGAGGGGAAAGTTGTTCAGGACGGTGCTTAGGGGGAGCCTTGCCGCCATGGCCCTCTTGAATTGCAGCGCCGCACTGCCCGCGGCGGAGCCGTCAGTCCCCGCTCCCGAAGCAAAAATGTCCGTTGATCACGTAACAATTCAGGTGACGAACGCGGACGCAAGCGCGGCGTTCTATAAGCAGGTCTTTGGCTTGGTGGACATCAAGTCAGCGGTCGCGGGGCTTCGTTGGCTGGGGGCCGCCAACGGAGTCCAGCTGCACTTGGTTCCGGGCCGATCTGCCCCGATCGCGGATAATCGCTCGATCCACATGGCATTCGCAACCCGCGACCTCGAGGGCCAGCTGCAGACGTTGAAGCGGCTAGGAATTGGCTGGGTCGACTCCGACGGCAATACCGGCCGCGTCAGCGCCGCTCGAAAAGACGGAGTAAGGCAAATCTATCTTCGCGATCCGGACGGCTATTGGATCGAGGTCAACGACGCCGGCAAGTGACGCGCACGAATGTCCGCTGGTCATTAGGCGACAGACCGGCCTAGCCGCCGAGCATCTTCTTCACGCCCTTCGCCGCTTGCCGCAACTGCTGCTCGTTCTCGACCAGCGCGAGGCGGACGAAGCCTTCGCCTTGCTCGCCGAAACTGACCCCCGGCGCGACCGCGACATGGACCTCGGTGAGCAAGACAATATCGTCCACCAATAATTCTCTTGATGTTTAGCGATATCATGATTATCGTCTAACAAT
This sequence comes from Pseudomonadota bacterium, assembly GCA_040390365.1. Taxonomy (GTDB): domain Bacteria; phylum Pseudomonadota; class Alphaproteobacteria; order Sphingomonadales; family Sphingomonadaceae; genus Sphingomicrobium. The sequence goes on from JAZJYM010000003.1 coordinate 14,680, forward strand.
AATAACTGGGAGGAGGGCCAAGTGTCGAATCGTTACCCGCGGGCGCTCGGCGTTTCATTCACGCTGCTCAGCGTGATGCGGGTCCTCAACCTCGTCGCCGGCGCGATCCTCGTCGCCAGCTTTTTGGCCAGCTTCCTCTTCGAGCCAGTCTTTCTCGACTTCTTCGGCAAGGAGCCGTCGCGCCTCAACCCGGGGCTGCTCATCGGCACCCTGCGCTTGTGGATGGTCCTGGGGCTGCCCATGATCGCGGCGGTTCACGTCCTGCTGTCGCGGCTCCTGAGCATGGTCGAGACGGTGCGGCTCGGAGATCCATTCGTTCCCGAGAACGCGGTCCGGATGAAGACGATCGCCTGGTGCCTGCTGGCGGTGCAGATCCTCCACCTCAGCTTCGGACTTATGGCGGCAATCATGAATGCCGCCGGATCAAGAATAGACTGGACCTTCTCGATCACCGGCTGGGTGGCGGTGGTGCTGCTGTTCGTGCTGGCCCGGGTGTTCGAAGAGGGCACGTGCATTCGCGCCGACCTCGAAGCGATGGTCTGACATGGCAATTGCCGTCAAGCTCGACGACGTTCTGTACGCGCGCCGAATGACCCTCACCAAGCTCTCGGCCAAGGTAGGGATCACCCTCGCGAACCTGTCGATTCTCAAGACCGGCAAGGCAAAGGGAATCCGTTTCGCGACGCTCGAAGCAATCTGCGACGCGCTCGCCTGCCAGCCGGGCGACCTGCTCGAATTCGAAAGTCCTGGAGACGCGGACGACGACGCGCGCGCCGGCGCAATCGAGGGAGCGGCCGCATGAACGGCATCACCTGGATGCATGTCGCCGCCGGCATGACGGCACTGGCGTCCGGCGCAGTGGCTTTCGCCGTGCGTAAAGGCGGCGGCACGCACGCTTCGGCCGGCAAATGGTTCGTCGCAGCGATGCTCGTGGTCGGCGTCACCGCCTCGATCCTGGCGGCGTTCCAGTCACCGCCGGATCCCGCCCTGGCAGTTGGCGGGGTTATGGCTGGTTACTTCGTCGCCACCTCGTGGATGACCGCACGCCGGCGGGACGGAACGACCGGCAAATTCGAGATCATCGCCTGCGCATTTGCGTTCGGCACTGCCGCGGTAATGGCGTGGGGTGGTCTCACCGGCACCACGACACCTGCGGGCCCCGGCCCGCTGTTCGCCCTTGCCGGGATTTGCCTGCTAGCAGGCTTGGGCGATCTCAAGGCGATCCTGCGCAAGAAGCTGACGCCGGTTCAGCGCCTTTCGCGTCACCTGTGGCGGATGTGTTTCGCCTTCTTCATCGCCACCGGCTCCTTCTTTCTCGGCCAGCAGGACGTCATGCCTAAGGCCGTGCGCGGCTCGCCGATCCTGTTCGTCCTGGCGTTCGCGCCGTTCGCAGTCATGCTCTTCTGGCTGGTGCGCCTCCGCTTCGCGAAAATGGTCGGCAGGTTGAACCTGCGTGCGTCCAGCGCTCCGGCGGGCCTCGCGGCGGCAGCCTCCGTGCCAGCGTCCTGAAATCCATTCCCTTTCAAGCAGGAGAAATCAAGATGAAACGACTGATCATTGCCGCAACGCTGGTTGCGGCTATCCCCTCGCCGGCCGTGGCGACCGACGTCGCGACCTTTCTCGCCAAGGCCGAGGCCGCCAAGCGCAACAAGCTGAACGCGTTTTTCTCTGGTGACGTCAAGCGTCTGATGGGTGAGGTCAGCACGTCGATGCAGCAACTGAAGGCGGAGCGGCTGCGGGCTGAAAGGGCCGGAGGTCACGGCGCTTATTGTGTTAAGGGCCGGGCCACCCTCAGCCAGGATGAGCTGTTTGGAGCCCTGAACGCCATCCCGGCGGCCGAGCGTCCGCAGGTGCAAGTCAGGGAGGCGCTGCGCCGCGGGCTGGCCCGAAAATATCCCTGCCCGGCTGACAGAAGTGTCGCCCCCGCCGGGTAGAATCCGCGGAAATTAGACCAGTGTTTCCGTCCCCTGCTCGAATAGGCTCTGCTCCAATGTCTGCAACGGGTCGAAAACGGGACCCGGGTCCTAGCCGCCGCCGAGCATCTTCTTCACGCCTTTGGCCGCCTGGCGCAGGCGCTGGTCGTTCTCGACCAAAGCGAGGCGGACACGGCCTTCGCCTTCCTCGCCGGAATCGACTCCCGCGGGCGCTGCGATGTGGCCATTCCTTCCATAATGCGCGGGTCCCGAGAAAATGATAGAATAGCCCGGGGCAGGTCTTGAGCGACGACAGGTTATTGCTGCTTAGAAAGGGCCTGAGTATGAAATTCTGTCTGATTCTCGCCAGTGCACTTGCCGTGGCCTCCTGCGCTTCGGGCAGCGAAACCAATCAGGTACAAGGCCGAAACGCGAACGAGGTCAGCTCGGTCGAAGCCGCGTGGCTGAAGGATTGGAATGCGCGCGATGTCGATCGGGTGCTCGCGCGCTACGGTTCGAACGCCATGGTCAAATTCGTGCCGGCAAAGGCGATGATTGGCAAACAGGCGATTCGGGCGGGCGTTGCACCGTTCCTCGCCGACCCAAATTTCCATATACAGTTCGGCGGTGCGGATGCGCGCACACGGCGCTCAGGCGGTCTTGCCTCAACCAGCGGGCGGTACACCGTCCAGTACACGGACCCGGTGTCGCACAAACCCGCAGTCGAAACCGGCAGCTACGTCACCGTCTGGGAACAGCAGAAGGACGGTGACTGGCAAGCCGTTGAGGACATCACTTCGGCCGACCCGAGCGGGTGACGCTTGCCAGCATCTTCTTCACGCCCCGCGCCGCCTGGCGCAGGCGCTGCTCGTTCTCGGCCAAAGCGAGGCGGACGAAGCCTTCGCCTTCTTCGCCGAAGCCGACCCCCGGCGCGACCGCGACATGGGCTTCGGTGAGCAGTTTCTTGGCAAACTCCATGCTTCCGAGGTCGCGAAATCGTTCGGGGATCGCCCAGGCGAACATGCTCGCTTGCGGCACGGGAATGTCCCAGCCGGTGCCTTAGCGGAGCCTGGCTTCCACCAGCCTGGTGAAGGTCGGCAGGTCGCAACTCAGGACATCCGCCGCACGTCCGCATCCCGGTATTTCGAGATAAGCGCGATATGGCGGGTTACCGGTGGTCAAGACCTCGAGATTCCTGAGCTGGTCCATGGTCTGCGAGCGGAAAAAGGCGCGAACGAAGCGACGGCCATGGCCATCGCTAAGCAGCTCGAACCCAAGCGCGCTTCCCGGAGGAACGGTGTCCGCCGGGTAACTCGCGACATGCCAGTGGAGGTCGAGTAGGCCGCCCAAGTCCGCGATGTTCGTGTCATGGCCGGCGAATAGGGTTACGGGCGCCGCCGTCGATGCGCTCAACGCGTGCAGGATTGCCCGCGCCAGCGGCCCGGCTGCGGCCCGGGCGATGAACGGCGGCCGATCAACATAATTGAACATGATCGCATTGAACACGAGCAAGCGCTCGATTCCATCGCGGTCGACCCGCCCCCAGCCGATCTCGCTCATGGGTTTGTCCTCGAGATATTCGAGCAGTAGCGATTCCGACGCCGTCGACGCGGCGTCGAGTGGCCCGTGAAGCGCGGGCCGGCCGTGCGGGCGTTCGACGATGCTCGTCGGGTCCTTGCCGAGGCCGCAAGCCGGCGGCGCGCAGCCGAGGATCGCTTCCAACCGTTCCATCTCGGGGAAAAGTCCCCGGGCCTGAGCCGCCAAGCCGCCATTCGGCGCCTGGGCGAGCGCGGCTTCATAGGCGCGATGCCCATTGAACCACGCCGGCTGATCGTCGAGTATGTGGAACAGGGAATCGGGAGCGCCTTTCGCCGGATGCTCAACGGCGAGGTGGCAACCGGGCATGAGGCTCGCCGCCCACGCCTTGGCGGTGTCGATCGCGCGCGGCACCTTGCTCGCTCGAATGGTGACTCGTCCGGACGCGGGGCAACCGGTGGCGGGCACGAGCCCGGCCTTGATGAAATAAGCGCGGTCGGCGGAAGCGAGGAGGGCAATGCCCTTCGCCCCGTGGTTGGTGAGCAGGCCGGGACCAGCACTCCATCGCGGCCAGGCCGAGGGAGAATAACGCGCCGGGATCGGCTGTGCCTTGGTGGGCGGCCGTATTCCGTGCCGCATGAGCATGACCTCGCGCTCAAGCTTCAATTGGGGAATTGCAGCGGTCAAAGGCGCGGCGTGAAGCACCCAAGCGCACGACGCAATCAACGATAATCCATGGAACGCGCGTTTCATCTCAAACCCTCTCTCCCAACCCGCAGCTAGGCGCCGCGGTTCAGGCCAGCATCCTCCGCACGCCTTTGGCCGCCTGGCGCAGGCGCTGCTCGTTCTCGACCAACGCGAGGCGGACGAAGCCTTCGCCTTCCTCGCCGAAGCCGACTCCGGGCGCGACCGCGACATGGGCTTCGGTGAGCAGTTTCTTGGCGAATTCCATGCTTCCAAGGTCGCGAAATTGTTCGGGGATCGGGGCCCAGGCGAACATGCTCGCCTGGGGCACGGGAATGTCCCAGCCGGCGCGGCCGAAGCTTTCGACCAGAACGTCGCGGCGCTTTTTGTACAAAGCGCGGTTGAAATCGACGATGTCCTGGGGGCCGTTCAAGGCGGCGCAGGCGGCCGCCTGGATCGGGGTGAAAGCGCCGTAATCGAGATAGGATTTGACCCGCGCCAGCGCCTCGATCAGCCGGGCATTGCCGACCGCGAAGCCCATCCGCCAGCCGGCCATGGAATAGGTCTTGGACATGCTGGTGAATTCGACCGCAATGTCCTTGGCCCCATCGACCTGGAGGATCGACGGGGTGGGCGTGTCACCGAAGTAAATCTCGGCATAAGCGAGGTCGGAGATGACGATCAGATCATGCTTGCGCGCGAACGCGACCAGCCGCTCGTAGAAAGCGAGATCGGCGACATAAGCGGTGGGGTTGGAGGGATAGCCGACGACCAGCACCTTGGGCCGCGGGACGGTGTAGCGCATCGCCATGTCGAGGCGGGTGAAGAAATCCTCCCCCGGAGCGGCCGGGATCGAGCGGATCGCGGCCCCGGCGATGATGAAGCCGAAGGTGTGGATAGGATAGCTCGGGTTGGGGGCGAGGACGACGTCGCCCGGCGCGGTGATCGCCTGCGCCAAATTGGCGAGGCCTTCCTTGGAGCCCAAGGTGACGATGACTTCGCGGTCGGGATCGACGGTGACTCCGAAGCGGCGCTGGTAATAGCCGGCCTGGGCCTTGCGCAGTCCGGGGATGCCGCGGCTCGCGGAATAACGGTGCGCGGTCGGCTTGGCGGCGACCTCGGCGAGCTTGGCGATGACGTGCGGCGGCGGGGCGCCGTCGGGATTGCCCATGCCGAGGTCGATGATGTCCTCGCCGCGGGCGCGGGCGGCGGCCTTCATCGCATTGACTTCGGCGAAGACGTACGGCGGCAAGCGCTGGATGCGGTAGAAATCGTTGCTCATGCGCGCCTAATGACGGCGATGGTGCAGTGCGACAAGGCCCCTCCACCACCTTCGGTGGTCCCCCTCCCCTGCAAATGCAGGGGAGGATTAGCGCGGGAGCAAAGCGTAGGTGCGGCGGAAGACATTGCGTTCGGCGGTGCCCATTGCAGTGCCCGGCGCGCGCGGCGGGAACTCGGCGATGCCGGTGACATAATATGCGACGCCGAGCCCGCGCGCGCGGTCGATCCACAGCCCGGCCTTGAGGCCGTAAGCGTCGCCGGCGTGGCCGACGAGGATCGCTCCGTCCGTGCCGGGATCGTCGGCGCAGCCGGGGCGCTTGACCGGAATCTGCTGGGCGGCGAGGCCGAAGCTGCAATAAAAGCCGCGCTCGGTCGCGCCGTTGCGGCCGTCGAACCGCCAGACTTGCGTCAGCACAGTGTCGACCGATTGCGGGGCCAGGATGCGGACGCCGTCGAGGGTTCCGCCATTGAGCAGCATCCGGCCGACCCGGGCCAATCCGCGCGCCGAGATTCGAAGTCCGCCCTGGGGTCCGAACAAGGCGCCATTGTCGCCGAGGCGCCAGCGCGCGAGGTCGCACGTCTCGCCATCGCGCACGAACACCGGGCAGGCCGGCCGGACGCCGTGCAGATCGTCCTTCTGCGGGGAACCGTCGGGGCCATCGAGCTCGACCGCCCGGGCGACAGCGTAATCGCTGCACGTCGGCCAATTATAGCAAGCGTCGAGCTTCATCGGACCCAGCACTTCGCGCTTCATCCATTGGTCGAAGCGCTCGCCGGTGGAACGCTCGATGAGCGATCCGATGATCGGGAAATTCATATTGCCGTAGGTGAAATAGCCAGCGCCGGGGCCGTGCGCCAAGTCCCACGAGCGCGGGTCGGACATCGCCTCGCGCACCGTCCCGCCAAGCGGAATCGCATATTGGTCGTCGTGATCGCGCACCGAACTGGTGTGCGAAAGCAATTGGCGAAGGGTCACCGGCCGGTCGGCGAAAGCGGGGTTGCGCAAGCGCCAGCCGAGCAGTGCCGAAACGTCGGAATCGAGGTCGAGCTTGCCCGCCTCGACCAGTTTCATGACTCCGATGGCGACGACGAGTTTGCTGATCGATGCGACCCGGACCGGATCATCGGCGGTGACCGAGCGGTGCGATTGCGGGTCGGCGATGCCATCGGCGAAGCTGGCAATCTCGCCAGTGCGGTCGAAGGCCACCCCGACCTCGGCATCGGGCGCGGGTTCCGGCGCGGACAATGTCGCGCAGCCGGTCAGCGCCAGAGCGAGGAACAAGGCAAAAGCGCGCATCGCCGCAGACTGGCACAAGCGCGAGCGAACGGGAAGCGGCCGCCGCTCAGTCGCGATAGGCGGGGAGGCTCCAGCCGCGGGCGATGGCGCCGCCGCGCAGGACAAAGCCGGCGAGCGCGGCGATGATCGCCGCCGGCCATATTGCAAGCCCGGCCAAGGTGAGGAGGACGAACAGCCCCGACGATAATGCCGCGGCGGTGACGTAAAGCTCGGGCCGCATCAGGATCGAGGGCTCGCCGGCGAGCACGTCGCGGATGATCCCGCCGGCACAAGCGGTCAGAACGCCCATTCCGAACGCTGGAACCGGCGCCACGCCGAGGCTCAAGGCCTTGGCCGCTCCAAAGGTCGAATAGGCCGCGAGCCCGGCGGCGTCGAACCACAATAAGGCGCGGCCGGCGAACCAGCGGCGGCTGAGAATCCATACCAGCAGCGCGGCGGCGATGCAGATCAGAAGAGTCGCATTGCCGTGGACCCAGAATATTGGAGCGCCGATCAAAAGGTCGCGCAAGGTGCCGCCGCCGACCCCGGTGACGAAGGCGAAAAAGAGGAAGGTGACGAGCGTCTGCTTTTTCTCCGCGGCGAGCAAGGCGCCCGAAGCGGCGAACACTGCGATCCCGAAATAATCGAGCCAGACGAGGGCGGTTGGGAGAGGAACGGGAGGCATTGAGAAGGTGATAGCGGCAATCTTGCCGTTCGTCCTGAGCGTGTCGAAGGGTGTGCAGCTCGGCCGTGGTGCAAGCGCCCTTCGACAGGCTCAGGACGAACGTGCTTCGGGTTGATGATCGGTCTCGCGAGGAACGGAGCGCCCTTCGACAAGCTCAGGACGAACGTGCTTCGGGTTGATGATCGGTCTCGCGAGGAACGAAGTGCCCTTCGACAGGCTCAGGACGAACGTGCTTCGGGCGCGACATGGAGCGCTTCCCCCGGCTCGTTGGCCGGGGTCGCAATGACGGCTATAGGGCGAGAATGACCGACCACAGCACGACCGACATGCCGCCGCTCCCGACGCTCGAGGACTGGCAGCACTGGACCCATGTCATGGGCCGCGCCCAGCAGATGATGATGGAATATTGGGCCGAGCAGGCGAGCAAGGGGACGGGGCCATTGACGGGGCCAGGGCCGATGACGGGGCCGGCGCCGTTCGCGTTCGGTGGCGGCGAGCAGGGCAGTGGCAATGCTGATCCGATGGCGCTTCTGACCGCCGGTGCCCAGGCCTGGGCCAAGGGGCTGGAGACCTGGGGCAAGATGCTTGGCGGAGTGACCGCCGCGGTTCCTCCAGGCACCGCGCAGCCGGTCCGCGACCGCCGCTTCAGCGCACCGGAATGGGCCGAAAACCCGATCTTCGACACCATCCGTCAAACCTATTTGCGATTGTCCGACCAGCTGCTTGGTTCGGTCGACGATATCGAGGGGCTGGAGCCCGAAGCGCGGCACAAATTGAAGTTCGCGACCAAAAGTTTCGTCGACGCCATGGCGCCGAGCAATTTCGCTCTGACCAACCCCCAGGTGCTCAAGCGAACGCTCGAGACGCGCGGCGAGAATTTGCTCAAGGGCTTGGCCAATATGCTCAAGGACATTTCCGCGGGCCAGGTGACGCAGACCAAGCCGGGCGCGTTCGAGGTCGGCCGCAACCTCGCGACCACGCCGGGCAAGGTGATCCACGAAACCCCGCTCTACCAGCTGATCCAGTACAGCCCGGCGACGGACCACGTGCTGGCGACCCCGGTGGTCATCTTCCCGCCGTGGATCAACCGCTTCTACATCCTCGACCTGACGCCCGAGAAAAGCTTTGTGAAATGGTGTGTCGACCAGGGAATTTCGCTGTTCATGGTGAGCTGGAAATCGGCCGACGAAAGCCTCGCCGCAGTGACCCTCGACGATTATGTGCTGCGCGGCCAGATCGACGCGATCGACGCCGTGCGCGACGCGCTCGGGGTCGGAAGCGTTCACGCCATTGGCTATTGCGTGGCCGGGACGACGCTGGCCGCGACCCTCGCCTATCTCGACGCCAAGGGAGAGGCACAGAAGGTCCGCTCGGCAACCTTTTTCACCGCCCAGGTCGATTTCGCCAAGGCCGGCGATCTGAAGCTGTTCCTGGGTGACGAGACCATGGGGCTGCTGACCCAGCTGACGGCGGAAAAGGGCTATCTCGACGGGCGCTACATGGCCGCGACGTTCAACCTGCTGCGCGGTCGCGACCTGATCTGGAATTATGTCGTCAACAATTACTTGCTGGGGGAGGAGCCGGCGCCGTTCGACCTGCTCCACTGGAACAGCGACACGACCAATTTGCCCGCCGCCTGGCACCGCGATTATCTCGAGACATTCTACCGCGACAACAAGCTCGCGCGAAGCGGCGGGATCAGCATATCGGGAACGCCGATCGATATCGGCCGGGTCAAGACTCCATCGTACATCCAGGCCGGACGCGAGGACCATATCGCGCCGCCCGAAAGCGTGTGGAAAGTGATGGACCATTTCACCGGGCCACGGCGCTTCGTGCTCGCCGGATCGGGGCATATCGCGGGCGTGGTCAACCCGCCGTCAGCGGGCAAATATCAATATTGGACCAACGACAAGCCGGCCCCGACCTTGACCGATTTCATCGCCGGCGCGGTCGAGCACAAGGGCAGCTGGTGGCCCGACTGGATCGAGTGGCTGAAGGCGCTGGATGGGGCGACGGTCAAGGCGACAGGCGCGCGCATTCCCGGCAAGGGCAAGCGCACGGCGATCGAGGATGCGCCGGGGCGCTACGTCAAGGCGCGCTAGAGGATCCCGCCGCCGAGCATCAAGCGGACGATGCCGACGACGATCACGAACAGATTGAGGTTGCGCCCGGCGGTGCCGCGGCCGGCCATGCCCAAAGCGGCGCCGATCACCGCCACCGGGATGATCAGCCAATTGGCCCAGCCGAGCAGCGGAAGAAACGCCGGCACCGCGAACACCAGCGCGACGAGGCCGATGAGGATCGAGATAATATTCAGCATGGTCGCGTTCCTAACATCATTCGGGCCTAACATCATTCGGGCGGGGTCGGCAGGCGCGGCTTGCGCACCAGCACCGTGACATAAAGCGCGAGCGCGATCCAGATCGCGGTAAAGGCAATGGCATGGGCGGCGGTGAAGCGCTCGCCATAGACCAGCACAGCGAGCAGAAATTGCACGGTGGGCGCGAGGAACTGAAGCATTCCAAGGGTCGAATAGGCCAGCCGCCGGGCCGCCGCGGTGAAGAATATCAACGGCGTCGTGGTCGCGACTCCGGCGACCATCAGCAATGCCAAATCGCCATCGCCGTGGCCGAAAATCGCGCCGCCGCTGACGTAGCGGACCGCGAGCCAGCCGAGCGCCAAGGGGAATAGCAAGCCGGTTTCGACCGCAAGCCCGGTGACCGGATCGGCATCGACCACTTTCCTGAGCAAGCCGTAAAGCGCGAAGCTGACGCACAGGGTCAGGCTGATCCACAAATGGCTGAGCGCACCTACGGCGAGGACCGAAATGCCCGCCGCGGCAATCGCCACCGCGGTCCATTGCCGGCGGTTCAATCGTTCGTTGAGGATGAAGCGGCCGAGCAGGACATTGGCGAGCGGGTTGAGATAATAGCCGAAGCTGGCGGCGAGGATGTGTCCGCTTTCGACCGAAAACACGAACAGGAGCCAGTTGACCGCGATGAGCAGCGCGGTCAGCGCGAGCATCGCCATGGTCCGGCGGTTGGCGAGGACCGTGCGGATTTTGGCCCAGCCCCTGGAAAGCGCGACCAGCAGCAGCAGGAAGGGCAGCGACCAGATCACCCGGTGAGCGACGATATCGACCGCACCGACACCGGCCAGAAGCTTGAAATAGATCGGCATCACGCCCCACAGGCCGTAGGCGCCGAGGCCGTAGAGGAAGCCGTTGCGGTGCCGATGTGCCGCCGCCAGGGAGTGATTGGCCCGATTCATTGAACGCCGCGCCTAGCTGCCGGGACACATCAGTGAAAGGAATTGTTAACCTTGGCTTGGTTGAACATGACGCGGCGCCCTGCAATGGTCGCGCCGGGAGACAGCAATGCTGCCTGAACGATCACGAGCGATGACACGCTGCGCCCTGGTGCTGGGCCTGGTGGTGCTTGCAGCGGGCTGCGAAACCACGCCGAAGCGCCGTTCGGGCCTGTCGCCGTCGGTGACCGTCGGGGCACCGCTCAAGGCGGACATCTGGAAGGCCGTCGCGACCGATGCCGATGAGGATCGAATCGCTCGGCTCGGCCTGGCCTGGTCCGAGGCCCTGGCCGAAGCATCCAAGTCCAATCCGCGCGATGTCCGCAGCGAGGGGGCTCTGCTGCTTCCGCGATCGAGCCTGGCGCGGCCCGACCCGACCCCGGGAAGCTATTATTGCCGGCTGATCCAGCTTGGCCGGCCGAATGGCAAGGGCAAAGCCTATGAAAGCTTCAAGCCATTTTATTGTTATATCGAGGTCGAGGGCGACCAGCTGACCTTCGTCAAGCAGACCGGAAGCCAGCGCCCGGCCGGCCGGCTGTGGGACGATGACGACCTCAAGCGGATGATCTTCCTGGGCAGCATCGCCATGGGCGCGGACGACCGGACCCTGGCTTATGGCGACGATCCCAAGCGCGACATGACCGGCGTGTTCGAGCGCATCGGAGCGTTCAAATGGCGGCTGGTCGTGCCGTGGCCGCAAGGCAGCTCGAAGCTCGATGTCTACGAACTGACGCCGGTCGCTGACCAACCCAAATGAGCTTGAGCCAAGGCGATCGGGCGGGCCTTCTCGCCGATCCCGACGAAGTGCGCGCAATCCTCATCGCTTCGGCCACAGCGGGGCTCGCGATCACTTACTCCGAAGTGCTCGGACTGCTCGGCCACCATTTTTCGCGGCCCAAGATGCGCGCCTTGTGCGCGGTGCTGGCGGCGGTCGATGACGATGCCGATGCGCGCGGCGAACCCGAGCTTGCGGTGCTGGTGGTGCGCCAGTCGGACGGGCTGCCCGGACAAGGCTGGTGGATCGGCGGGGCCAAGGCGCACGGCTATGCCGGGCCGTGGGAGGGACCGCAGGCGGCGACGCTGATCCGCAAGGTGCAACGCGCGGCCTTCGACTTTTGGGCGGGACGCGAGGCCTAAGCTGCGCTAAGCGCTCGCCCGGTGAGCGACAGCAAGATTTTCAAGGTCGGCGACGACGACGACGGCATCCGCCTCGACCGCTGGTTCAAGCGCAACCTGCCCGAGGCGAATTTCAACATCGTGTCGCGCTGGGCGCGGACGGGGCAATTGCGAGTCGATGGCAAGCGCGCCAACCCCGGCGACCGGATCGAAGCCGGCCAGGAAATCCGGGTTCCGCCGATCGAGCCCGAGCGCGCTGGCGGACGCCCCGAGCGCAAGCGGATCGAGCTCACCCAGGAAGAACAGCAGATGGTCCGCGACATGGTCATCCACCGCGATGCCTTCGCGTTCGTGCTCAACAAGCCGCCGGGGCTTGCGACCCAGGGTGGGACCAAGACCAACCAGCATCTCGACCGGCTGCTCGACGGCCTGGCCGACGACGACGAGGCCCGGCCCAAGCTGGTCCACCGCCTCGACAAGGATACGTCGGGGGTGCTGCTGGTTGCTCGAACCGCGCGCTCCGCCGGTCATTTTTCCAAGAGCTTCGCTGGCCGCACCGCGCGCAAGGTCTATTGGGCGCTGGTGGTCGGTGTGCCCGACGCCGACCAGGGCATGGTCGATGCCCCGCTGGCCAAGCAGCCGGGGACCGGCGGCGAGAAAATGCATATCGACCATGAGCATGGCCAAATGGCGAAAACCCGCTTCCGGGTCATCGACCGGGCCGGCAATCGCGCCGCCTGGGTCGAGCTCCAGCCGCTGACCGGGCGCACCCACCAGCTGCGCGCGCATATGGCGGCGATCGGCCACCCGATCGTCGGCGACGGCAAATATGGCGGCGCCGAATCGTTTCTCACCGGCGGGATCAGCCGCAAGCTCCACCTCCACGCGCGGCGGCTGCGGATCGATGCGCCGGGCGGGGCCAAGATCGACGTCACCGCCGAGCTTCCGCCGCATTTCGCCGAAAGCCTGACGATGATCGGCTTCGAGCCCATGGCCGGCGACATGATGCCGCTCGATACGCCGCCGGCCAGCCCGGCCGAGAAACACAAGAAGGTCGCTGCTGCGGCCAAGGCGCGGCGCCGCGAGCGCAAGGGCGAGCGGCGATCGCGCGGCTCGCCCGCCGACCAGCCGCGATCCGCCGCCAAGGCGGGCAAAGGACCGGCCGGCAAGTCCGCTGGAAAGCCCGGCGCGAAGCCCCGGCCCAAGCCGAAGCCGAAACCGAAACCGAGACCCAGGAAGCCATGACCCGGCTGGCGATTTTCGATTGCGACGGGACGCTGGTCGACAGCGGAGCGACGATTTACCAGGCGCTCGGACTGACCTTCGAGCTGCACGGGATCGCGGTTCCGCCGCCGAATGTCGGGCGGCGCGTGATCGGCCTCAGCCTGACCGAGGCGATGGCCGGGCTGGTCCCCGATGCAAGCCGCGAGGAGCATCTGGTTTTGGCGGAAGATTATAAGAAGCAGTTCATCGGCCTGCGCGCCGCGGGCCAAGTGGAAGAACCGTTGTATCCCGGAATCCGCGAACTGCTCGATGCGCTCGAGGGCGACGGTTGGCTGCTCGCGGTGGCGACGGGAAAGTCCGATCGCGGGCTCAAACATTGCCTCGAGGCGCATGATATCCACGCCCGGTTCGTGTCGCTCCAGACCGCCGACCGCCACCCCTCCAAGCCGCACCCGTCGATGATCCACCAGGCGCTGGCCGATTCGGGCGCGAACGCCGCGGACAGCCTGATGATCGGCGATACCAGTTACGACATGGCCATGGCGGTCGCCGCCGGCGCGGTTCCGGTCGGGGTCGCCTGGGGTTATCACGATCATGACGATCTGATCGCGGCGGGCGCGGTGACGGTTGCACAAACGCCGGCCCAGATCCTGAGCTTTGCGCGGGAGATGGACAATGGATGACGAAGCGCTGTGGCGGAAGCGGTTCCTGATGTTCATGGTTGTCCGGCTGGCCGGCCTGGCGGTGTTCTTCCTGGGGGTCGCAATCGCCTATTTCGACATCTTGCGGCCGGGCGGCTGGCCGCAGGTCGGGGCGATCATCGCCATCATCGGCGCCATGGACGTGATTTTCGCGCCGCGCCTGCTCAAGACATTGTGGGAGCGCGACCACAAGTGAAGCGCTTCTGGACGGCCGCTGCGGCGACGCTCGGCGACCATGGCTGGATCGTCGAGCTCGACGGCAAGCCGCTGCGCACCCCGGCGCGGGCGGTGCTCGAGCTGCCGACCGAGAAACTGGCGCGAGCGGTCGCCGCCGAATGGGCCGAAGCGGGCGCGGTCGTGGACCCACGGGCGATGCCGCTGACCGGTCTTGCCAACGCCGCGGTCGATCGGATCGCGCCCGACCCCAAGGCGTTCGCGGAGGGACTGGCCAAATATGCCGAGGCTGACCTCGCTTGCTATCGCGCCGAAGGGCCAAGCAAGCTGGTCGAGGAGCAGTCGGCGGCGTGGGACGCGCTGCTGGACCAGGCGCGGCGGCGGTACGACGTCGATTTCGAAGTCACCAACGGCCTGGTTCACGTCGGCCAGCCGCAAGCGACGGTCGAGCGGCTGGCGCATGAAGTGCACCGACTGGCCGCGTTCGAACTGTCCGCACTATCGCCATTGGTCACGATAAGCGGGTCGCTGGTGGCGGCGCTTGCAGTGGTCGAGGGAACGCTGAGCGCCGATGACGCATGGCACTCGGTCAGCGTCGACGAGCGCTGGCAGATCGAGCAATGGGGCGCCGACCCGGAAGCCGTCGCGGCGCTCGCCAACCGCCGCCGCGATTTCCTCGCCGCGGCCCGGTTCCTCGACTTGCTGAAATCCTAGTCCGGCTCGACCAGGTTTCGGACGAACGCGTTGAGGCCGCTCTGGCGGCTGCGCTTGAGGCGTTCGCTGGCGACAATCGAGCGGACCTGGGCGAGGCATTGATCGCGGTCCTGATTGATCAGCACATACTCATATTCGGCCCAGTGGCTGATTTCCTCGCCAGCGCGGCGCATGCGGCTTTCGATCACCTCTTCGCCGTCGGTGCCGCGAGCGCGCAGCCGGTGCTCGAGCTCGGCCATTGACGGTGGCAGAAGGAAGATCGTCACCAGATCCTTGCCCATTCGGGTTTCGAGCTGGCGAGCGCCCTGCCAGTCGATGTCGAACAATATGTCGCGGCCTGCCTCGATCGCCGCGCTGACCGGAGCTTCGGGGGTGCCATAGCGGTGGCCGAAGACGGTCGCATATTCGGCGAATTCATTGCCCTCGACCATATTCTGGAAACGGGCGTCGTCGACGAATTGATAGTCGCGGCCGTCGACTTCACCGGGACGCATCGGCCGGGTGGTCGCGCTGACCGACATCGTGATCGCGGGATCAGCCGCCATCAACAATCGCGCAATGGTCGTCTTTCCGGCGCCCGAGGGCGATGACAACACCACCAATAGGCCGCGTCGGTGGAGGCTCAGCGGGCGGCGTTCAGGGTCGGTTGGCGAAGCGTCCATGACCGTACTTGCTTCGGGCGTGGGCGGTCCGTCAAGCAGCTCATTGTGCATCGCACAATTTTCTCTTGAAATGGTGCGACGCAATGTATATGTTGCACCGCAGCAAAGAAAGGAAGTTTTTCAATGACCGACCAAACCAAGGTTGCGATCGAGGACAAGGTCGAGGCTCCGGCCGCGATCACCGACGCCGTGATCGCTGCCCCGGCAGCTCCGGCCAAGGACGTCGCGAAAGTGGCCAAGCGCGGTCGCCCGCTGGGTAGCCGCAACGGCACCGCCCGCAAGGCGAAGCGCAAGTCCGCGGCCCCCAAGGCTGCGCGCAAAATCACTGCCCGCAAGGCGGCTGCCAAGAGCATCCCCGCCCCCCGCAAGATCAAGGCCGCGCGCAAGATTGCCGCCGTGGCCTCCGCACAAAGGAAGACCATCATGAAGACCACCAACACCCTGTTCAACGGCTTTGACTCGATCCCGAGCTTCGCTCCGTTCCAGTCGATTTTCTTTTCGGCCGGTGAACGCGGCCAGGACGCCGCCAAGAAGAGCCAGAAGGTTGCCGAGGAACTGGCCGACCTGACCCGCGCCAATGTCGAGGCGATCGTCGAAGCCGGCCGCGTTGCCGTCGCCGGCGCGCGCACCATCGGCCAGGACGTTGTCGCCACCGGCCGTGACGGTGTCGAGCAGGCGTCGGACGCGATCCGTTCGCTCGCCGAAGCCAAGTCGCCGACCGAATATATGCAGCTGCAGAGTGAATTCGCCCGCGCTTCGTTCGACCGCATGGTCGCCGAAGGCTCGAAGCTGACCGAATCGATGGTCAAGCTTGCTGGTGAAGCGTTCCAGCCGCTCCAGAATCGCGCCTCGGCCAATGCCGAGCGCTTCAACACTTTCGTTGCCTGACCCTCTCCCCTCCTAAAATCAGGCAATGATTGCTGGCGGCCGCTCCCCCTCGACGGAGCGGTCGCCATTTTTTTTGCGCGGCGCCGATGCGCGCTGGCTTGCCGCAGCGGGGCCGAGTGCCATATCTGAGCCGAACATGAGTGAATTTCACATCAACATGGCCGGCCAGAAGGGCGACGACGGGCTCGACGACATCGAGACCGGGGTCGTCACCCGCACCCGGCCCAGGACCAAGAAGCCCAGCAATTACAAGGTGCTGATGCTCAACGACGATTATACGCCGATGGAATTCGTCGTCCTGGTCCTGCAGAACTTCTTTTCGATGGGCATCGAAGACGCGACCAAGGTCATGCTCCAGGTCCACCAGCGCGGAGTCGCGGTGTGCGGCGTGTTCACCTACGAAGTCGCCGAGACCAAGGTGACTCAGGTGATCGACTTCGCCCGCGAGAACCAGCACCCGCTGCAATGCACGCTGGAGAAGGCCTGAGCGTCACTGCGAGCGGCGCTTGCGCTCCTCGCAATGACGGGTTCTTGTAACGCCGCCGTCACACGCTAAAGCGCGGCGATGGACAGTATCTGGATCCAGGGCGGCAAGCGCCTCGACGGTGATATCCAGATCAGCGGGGCGAAGAACAGCGCACTGACCCTGTTGCCCTGCGCCTTGCTCACCGAGGAGCCGCTGACGCTCGGCAATTTGCCGCGTCTGGCCGATGTCGACAGCTTCGGCCATTTGCTCAACGAACTAGGGGTTTCGACCAAGGTCGCCGGAGCGCGCCGCGGTACTGCCAGCCGCAAGATGACCCTGACCGCGGACGATATCGCCTCGACCGTCGCCCCCTATGACATGGTGCGCAAGATGCGCGCCTCGATCCTGGTGCTCGGTCCGATGCTTGGCCGGATGGGCGAGGCGACGGTGTCGCTGCCCGGCGGCTGCGCCATCGGCGACCGCCCGATCGACCTCCATTTGCGCGCGCTCGAAGCGATGGGCGCGGACATCGAACTGGCCGCCGGGTTCGTCAAGGCGACCGCGCCCAAGGGCCGGATGAGCGGCGGCGACTATAGTTTTCCGGTGGTCTCGGTCGGTGCGACCGAAAATGCGCTGATGGCCGCGGTCCTCGCCAGCGGCCGAAGCCAATTGTTCAACGCCGCGCGCGAGCCTGAGATCGTCGATCTGTGCAACCTGCTGGTCGCGATGGGCGCGGCGATCGAGGGGATTGGCTCGTCGCACCTCATTATCGACGGCGTCGAGGCGCTCCACGGCTGCAGCTACGACGTCATGCCCGACCGTATCGAGGCCGGAAGCTACGCCTGCGCGGCCGGGATTACCGGCGGCTCGATCAATCTCATCGGTGCCCGGCCCGAGGAAATGCTCGCGACCACCAATGTCCTCGTCCAGGCCGGACTGGCGGTCGAATTCACCGGCGCCGGGATCCGCGTTACCGCCGACTTCCCGCTCAAGCCGGTGTCGGTATCGACCCAGCCCTATCCCGGCTTCGCGACCGACATGCAGGCGCAATTGATGGCCATGTTGTGCGTCGCCGAGGGGCAGAGCTTCCTCGAGGAGACGATCTTCGAGAACCGCTACATGCACGTCCCCGAGCTGCGTCGGATGGGGGCGGAGATCGAGGTCCACGGCCGCTCGGCGATCGTCCACGGGCCGCGCAAGATGACCGGCGCGCAAGTGATGGCGACCGATTTGCGCGCCTCGATGAGCCTGGTGCTCGCGGGCCTTGCAGCCGAGGGCGAGACCGAAGTGCTTCGGGTCTATCACCTCGACCGCGGCTATGAGCGGCTGGAGGATAAATTGTCGGCCGTCGGAGCGACGATCGAGCGCCGCAGCAGCGGCTAATCCGCGGCCTGGCCGCCGGTCAGATCCACGGCCGCTCGCGAAACCATTTGGTGACGATATATTTGCGGCCCGCGGTGACGGTCGTGCCTTCGTGCATGGTCATGAGATTGGGTGCGCCATTGGGGCGCATATTGTTCCAGGCGAGCAATTTGCCGCGCTCGGGCGCGATGTTCAGGCCGAGCTTGGGGAAGCTGGTCGCTCCGCCGCCCTCGGGCTCGTTGAGAAAGACCATCGCGGTCCACGTGCGCTGGCCGCCGTTTTTCTCGACTTCGGGCCAATAAGGCTGGTCGATGAAGAAGAAGTCGGCGTGCTGGCGAAATTGCTGGCCGACCTCATAGCGCTGCCCCTGGACGGTCTCGCCATATTCGGACGCGAGGCCGAGCAAGTCGGCAATCGCGTCGTCGACCAGCTTCACGCGCGGGTCCCAGCGCAATAAATTGCACGACGAGCTGTTGCGATAGTCCGAACCATAGCCCTCGGCTTCGAAGATCGAGGATGGCTGGCAATTTTCCTCGATCAACCCGATCATCGTCGCGCAGCCCGCCGGATCGAGAAAGTTGGTCAGGGTGAACAGATCGGCTTGGTCGGTGGCAACCCGGACGATGCCCGGCGTTTGCGCGAGCCGCGCGGCGACGCGCGTGCCAGCCGCGGCGCGGACGTCCGATACCTGTTCCTCGAGCGGCGGGAAACTCACATCCGGTCCAATGCGTAAAGCGCGAGGCCGACCAGCCCGCCGACCAGGGTGCCGTTGATCCGGATATATTGGAGGTCGCGGCCGACTGCGGCTTCGAGCCGGTTGGTAACGGTCTGAGCATCCCAGCCACGGACGGTTTCGCTGACCAGCTTGACGATCGATCCGCCATAGCTGGCGGCCATTCCAACGGTGGCGCGGCGCGCGAACTGGTTGATTGCGCCGCGGATTCGGGCGTCGCTTTCGAGCGTTCCACCCATCGAGCGCAGAACTTCGCCCAATTTTCCGGCCATGACCGCATCGGGATTGCGGGCACCGCGGATGATCGCTTCGCGGCCCTTCTGCCACAAGGTATCGAGCCACAGGCCGACCGATTTATTGTCGAGCAATTGCTCCTTCATCGCTTCCACCCGGGTGCGCGTTTCGGGCCGGGTCTGAAGATCATTGGCGAGCTGGGCAAGCGCTTCCTCGATCTTGATCCGCACCGGATGGGCGGGATCGTCCGACATTTCGCCGGCGAGCTTGCGAAAGCCATTGATGATGGCATCGGCGAGTTTGGCGTCGAGCCCGGCCAGCTTGAGCGCCCAATTGGCCTTTTTCTTGACCATGTCGCGGATCAGGGTTTCATTGGCTTCAAGCATTCGCGCGGTCCAGCGGATCGCCGCCTCGAGCATTGGCACATGGCGATCCTCGTTGATCGCGCTGGCCAGTGCGTGGCCGATCAGCGGCGACACTTCCATCTTGCGCAACCGGGACGCGATCGCGCCCTTGACGATGCCGCCCAGCCGTTCGTCGTCGAGCCCTTCGAAAATGTCGGCAATGAGGCGCGAGGCGCCGGCGCGAATGCGCGTTCCCTCGCCCGCCGGGGTGCGCAGGAAACGGCCGGCGGCGCCGGCGACGTCGATGTTGCGCATACGCCGTGCGACGACCGCTGGAATCAGGAAATTTTCCTTGAGGAAGCTGGCGAGCGCCTCGCCGATGCGGTCCTTGTTGCGCGGAATGATCGCGGTGTGGGGGATGGGCAGGCCGAGCGGGTGGCGGAACAAAGCGGTGACCGCGAACCAGTCGGCGAGACCGCCGACCATGGCCGCTTCGGCAAAGGCCTTGACCCAGCCTAACCCCGGGTAGAGCGGCTGGAACTGGCGCGCGGCGATGAACAGCAAGGCCATGACGAACAGCAGGCCGGTGGCCGCGATCTTCATTCCCCGAGCGCCTGGCTGGGCGGGGTTGAAGCGGACGATCCGCCGGGTTTTCGAAGCGCTCATGACCGCTCAATAGCCGAGCTTGGCCGAAGGTTCACTCGGCCGGGACAGGATCCGGCTGGCGCTGCGCATCATCGCCGACGAACCGGTGGAACAGGTGCCCGATCCGCGACTCGATCGATAGCGCGATCGAGAAATAGGCCGGGACCAGAAGAAGCGTCAGGATGGTCGAGAAAATCAGCCCGCCGATCACCGTCACGCCCATTGGCGCGCGCCAGCTGCCGTCGCCGCTCAATGACAGCGCGATCGGCAACATGCCCGCGACCATCGCCACCGTGGTCATGACGATCGGCTGGGCGCGCTTGTGCCCGGCTTCGTAGATCGCCTCGTTCTTGCTCATCCCGTGATTGATCATCTCGACCGCGAAATCGACCAGCAGGATCGAATTCTTGGCGACGATCCCGAACAGCATCAGGAGCCCGATCAGAACCGGCAAGGACACTGGCTGCCCGGCGACATGGAGAGCGATCGCAGCACCGAGCGGCGCCAGCAGAAGCGAGCCCATGTTGACGAACGGCGAGAGAAAACGGCGATAGAGGAGCACCAGCACGGCGAACACGAGAAGCACGCCAGCGCCGAGCGCGAGGGCGAAATAATAGATCAGCTGGCTCTGCCATTTCTGCTCGCCGAGGTTGAGCTTGGTAATTCCAAGCGGCAGGTTCTTGAGCGTCGGCAGCTCGTTGATCTTGGGCCATACGTCGCCGCTGACCAGTCCGGGCGCAAGGTCGGCGCCGACCGCGATTCGGCGGATCTGGTCGGTGCGCTGAATGGTCGTCGGACCCGAACCGAAGCCGATATCCGCGACCGACTTCAGCGGTACCGAACCGCCGCTCGAGGTCGGGACCGGAAGGTTTTCCAGAGTCGACAGGTCGCGCCGGGCATATTCCGACAAGGCGACGGTGATCGGCACCTGGCGGTCGGCGAGCGAGAATTTGGCGCTATTCTGTTCGATATCGCCAATGGTCGCGATGCGGATCGTCTGGCTGAGTGAAGCAGTCGTGACGCCAAGATCGGCGGCAAGGTCGAAGCGCGGCTTGATGAGGATTTCGGGCCGCACCAGATCGCCGCCGACACGCGGCGCGCGAAGGCCCTTTATGCCCTGCATTTCCTTGGCGATGCGATTGGCGGTCGCGGTCAGCTTGTCGGGATCGTCGCCGCCCAGATAGAGCATGATGTCACGGCCCCCGCCGCCATCGGGGCCGCCGCCGCCCTGGCTCTGGAAATTGACCCGGGCATCGGGAATCGCGGCCAGAGTGGGCCCCAGATTGCGTTCGAATTCGGTGCTTGTGACCTTGCGGTCCTTCTTGAGGACGATCGGGATCCGCGCATTGCCGATGCGGATGCGTTCGAACACCCGCTCGACGCTCGGATCCTTGCTGACGATCGCCGCCACCTGGTCGGTGATGGCCTCGGTCTGCTCGAGGGTCGAGCCCGGCGGAAGGCCGATCGTGACCGCGGAGAAATCGCGGTTGAGCGGCGGCTGGAAGGTCATCGACAGGGTCGAGAACATCAGGATGCTGAGCAGGAGAGCGCCAAGCCCGGCAGCGACCATGTAGATGCGGTGGTCGCGCAGCGCCGACTTGATCTTGCCCCAGAAACCAGGGTGAGCGAGGCGGTAGGCATGGGCCTTGGTCGTGTCGAGGCTCCAGTTGAGGGTCTGCAGATACCAGTCCATCCACTTGAAATTGGCGTGCGGCTGGACCCCCTTCGAACGCAGGAAATAGGCCGCCATGAGCGGTGTGATCATCCGCGCGACGAGCAGGCTCATCATCACCGAGACGACGACGGTGAAGCCGAAGGCCTTGAAGAACTGGCCGGAAATGCCCGGCATCAGTGCGACCGGAAGGAACACCGCGACGATCGCCATGGTCGTTGCCAGCACCGCCAGCCCAATCTCGTCGGCGGCGTCGAGCGATGCCTGATAGGCCGATTTGCCCATGCGCATGTGGCGCACGATATTCTCGATCTCGACGATCGCGTCATCGACCAGCACCCCGGCCACCAGGCTCATCGCCATGGTCGACATGAAATTGAGATTGATGCCGAGCAAATCCATGAACCAGAAAGCGGGGATCGCCGACAGCGGAATGGCCATCGCCGAAATCAAGGTGGCGCGGATGTCGCGCAGGAACAGGAGGACGACGAGGACGGCGAGGATGGCGCCTTCGACCAGGCCCTCCATCGCCGAGGTATATTGCGCCTTGGTATATTCGACCTCGTTGAAAATCTCGTTGAACTTGACCCCGGGATTTTCCTTTTCGATCTTGCGCAATTCCTCCCACGCCTTGTCGTAAGCGGTGACTTCGGACGAGCCCTTGGCACGGCTGACTTCGAAGCTGACGACCTGGCGGCCGTTCATCTTGGCGCGGGTTTTTTGCTCGGCATAGCTGTCCTTGACCTGGCCGAGATCGACCAGCCGGACGAAGCGGCCGCCGGGCAAAGCGATCTGGGTCTGCGACAATTGATAGGCGTCGCGGGCATTGCCGAGCACGCGCACCGATTGCTGCGAACCGGCGATTTGGGCCTGTCCGCCCGGGGCATTGATGTTCGACTGGCGCAGCTGGGCATTGACCTGCGAAGCGGTCACGCCCTGGGCCTGGAGCGCGGTCGGATCGAGGACCACGAGGATCCGCCGGTCGACGCCGCCGGTGCGCTCGACCGCGGCCACGCCTTCGACCCCGAGCAAGCGGCGGGCGACCGAATTGTCGACGTACCAGCTCAGTTCCTCAAGGCTCATGTCGGTGGTGCTGGCACCGGCATAGATGATCGGATCGCCGGCGAAATCGACCCGGGTCACCTGCGGCTCGAGGATCCCGTCGGGCAGATTGCTGCGGATCTGCGAGATCGCATTGCGGACGTCGTTGACCGCGCGGTCGGTCGGGGTGCCGATCTCGAACTGGACGAAGGTCGAGCTATTGCCTTCGCGCACGCTGCTGTTGATCTCATCGACGCCGCTGACTCCGCGGACCGCGGATTCGATTCGCTGGGTGACCTGGGATTCCATCTCCGCCGGAGCGGCGCCGGGCTGGACCACATCGATGATCGCGGCCGGGAAATCGATGTCCGGATTATTGTTGACCTGCATTCCGGCGAAGGTGATCAGCCCGGCCAGCATCAGCCCGACGAACAGGACGATCGGTGGAACCGGGTTGCGAATGCACCAGGACGAAATGTTGCGGAAGTTCATCGGTTACGGTCTTTCGCCTGGAGTTGTCACGGCGCCTTCTGGCGCTTGGGTGCGACTTTCTGGCCCGGATTGAGGAATGGCCCGGCCGACAGAACCACCGATTCATTGCCCGACAGGCCGGTTGCGATGCTCACGCCCGAATCGTTGATTTCACCGATCTTGATGCCGCGGCGCTCGACCTCGTGCCTGGCGTTGACGACATAGACGTAATTGCCGTCTTCATCGCTCAGCACCGCGCTTTGAGGAAGTACTGGAGCAGTGGTCGAGCCGGCGCCGATCTTGGCCTCGGCGAAGCCGCCCGGGCGGATCGCACTGTCGTAAGGCACGGTGATCCGGACCGCGCCGAGCCGCGACTTGGCATCGATCACCGGAGCGACCTGCCAGACCGAGCCGGCATAGCTTCGATCCGACCCGACCGGGGTCACCGAAGCCGGCATTCCGGCGTGAATGAAGGCCAGGTCCTGTTGCGACAATTGGGCCTGCAATTCCATCTGGCCACCTTCGGCGAGGCGGAACAAGGCGCCCGATCCGGGGCTGACGATCTGCCCCACTTCGACCGACCGCGACAGGATCAGGCCCGAAGCCGGGGCGGTGACGTTGAGCTGCCCGATCTGCGCCCGGGTTGCTCCGAGCTGGGCCTGGGCAACGCGGACCTGAGCATTGGCTGCGTCGCGAGTCGCTTTCTTGGAATCGATTTCCGCCTTGGACACGAAGCCGCGACCCTGAAGCGCGAGCGCACGGTCATAATTGGACTGGGCAAGCGCGGCATTGGCCCGCGCCGCCTCGACCTGGGCGGCAAGCTGGGCCGCTTGCTGCGTCTGGACCGAGCGATCGACCACGGCGAGCACCTGGCCGGCGCGAACCCAGCTTCCGGCATCGACCAATACCCGAACCACGCGTCCGCCCTGACCAGCGATTCCGACCGGCTGGTCGCGCCTTGCGGCGAGCGGGCCGCTGGCGCTGATCGTCCGGCCGACCTGGGTTCGGCCGGGAACGACCACGGTCACGCTCGGCACCTGTCCCTGGGCCGATTGAGTTGCCGCACCTTCTGGTGCGGCGGCGTTCTTGCCGGTGAACATGGCCAGCGCGATCATCGCCACAACGAAGGCGGCGATGCTGATGATGATTATCCAGCGCCGCCGGCGCGAGCGGTCAACCACCACCAGGTCGTCGGTTGCATAGATCGAAGTTTCGCGGTTCATCATCCCGTGCCCGTCCAAAAAAGCGCCTTGCATTCGAATTACTGTGTTACCCAAATAAGGCACTCATGGCAACAGACTCCTTGAGCAAATGCTCCGCCACCGCTTTTCGATGAACGACCCCACTTGAACGCCGAGCGCGCATCGTCATGCTTTGCTGCATAACGGCCGGCACCCGAGTCGGCGGGATAGAGGAGTGAGAAAATGCTCGAGAGTCATGGAATCATCGCCTGGATCGTCATCGGCGGCATTGCCGGCGCAATCGCCAAATTCCTGATGCCCGGGCGCGACCCGGGCGGCTGCATCATCACCATTCTGCTGGGTGTCGCGGGCGCGGTCGTGGCCGGATATATCGGCCAGCAAATCGGCTGGTACAAGGACAGCCAGGGCGCTGGGTTCGTCGCCGCGATCGTCGGTGCGCTGGTGCTACTTCTCGCTTATCGGCTGATTGCCGGGCGCCGCCGCTGAGCGGTCGCCGTTCAGCAATCGGCCATGCCCGGCGCGCCACGCAGCCGGCACAGGTTTGAAAAGGACATGACCATGCGCAAGACCCTGCTTACCGCGCTGTTGCTCGGCGCTGCGACGCTGACCGCGACAAGCGCCCAGGCGCAGCAATCGACGATCACCCAGGCGATCGCCGGGACCAGGCTCGACATCACCGCCACCGGGTCGGTGACCCGGGTGCCTGATATTGCGGTGATCAGCGCCGGGGTGGTGACCCGTTCGGCGACGGCCGGCGGAGCGATCCGCGATGCCGCGGCGCGGATGGCTCGGGTGCGCTCGGAACTGACCCGCGCAGGGGTGGCCGATCGCGACATCCAGACCAGCAATATCAGCCTCAACCCCGATTATGTTTACGAGAATAACCAGCCGCCCAAACTGACCGGCTACAATGCCTCCAACCAGCTCAGCGTGCGGTTTCGCAACATCGCCGATGCGGGCAAGATCATCGATGCATTGGTGGCGGTTGGCGCCAATCAGATCAACGGTCCGACGCTGACCCTGGATCATCCCGAAACGGCGCTCGACGAAGCGCGGACGAGGGCGATTGCACTGGGCCGGGCGCGCGCCGATTTATATGCGCGGTCGCTGGGGCTGCGCGTGGTTCGGGTGGTCGCGGTCAGCGAAAGCGGTGGCTATTCGCCGCCGCCGCCAATGCCGGTGATGATGGCTCGGGCGGAGTCGTCGGCCGACAGCAAGATCGATCCGGGCGAACAGAAGCTCGAAATCAGCGTCGCAATGACCTTCGAGCTTCAATAGCAAGAAGGCCGCGCAACCTGGTCGGGTCGCGCGGCCTTCCTTTAGCCGATATGCGGCCGCTTTAGCGGACCGAACCCCGGCGAACCAAGTTGACGATTGCCAACAGAACAACCGCGCCGAGCAGCGAATAAAGGAAGCTCTGAACGGTGATTGCATTGTTGAGCGACGCTGCGCCGCCGAGCAGATAACCCGCGATCGCGGCACCGACGATGCCGACGATGATATTCAAGAAGACACCCTGTTGGGCATCGGTGCGCATGACCATGCTGGCAAGCCAGCCGCAAACGCCACCCACGATCAGCCAAATAAGAATTCCCATGTGCATTCCCTCCTGTATCCGCGGCCGCCTGCCGGCGTCCGTCCGGCATCACAGACGCGTGATGCCACCGAGTTGTTCCGGATTCGGAAGGGTCTGTCCAGTTTTCATGAAAAATAGTCGTGGAAATGTCGCCGGCCCGACGAAAGTCGAACCGGCGACCGGGAGGGTGTCGGGTACGATCAATAGCGCTGCTGGCGCTCGTATTGATCGCGATATTGCTTGATTCGGGTGACTCGAAGGCCCGGCATTCCGCTGCGGTCGACCGCGCGCTGCCAGCTGGTGAATTCTTCCAGGCTCAACGTGTAGCGCTTGCAGGCGTCGTCGACGCTCAGCAGCCCGCCAGCAACCGCGGCGACAACCTCGGCCTTGCGCCGGACGACCCACCGGGTGGTATCCGCCGACGGCAAGCTATCGAGGGTCAGCGGCTCGCCGAGCGGTCCGATGACCTGTGCCGGACGAATCTTCTGGTTCTCGAGCATTAGAGTTGCACCTGCTTAATCATTGTCACTGGAAACTGCTTAAGCCCTATCCGTTGAAAAAATTCTGAAGCGTGCTGGTTAACGTGGAGGTCATTCCCTTTGCCCTTGCGTTAACGTTGGTACGTCGTCGGCAAAGGCGCCGCCCAATTGCTTGACCGCCTCGCGCCAGCCCTCGCCCGCCGACAGATAACAAGCGCGGGCATTGCCGCCGCCCGGCGGCGCTGGCGATTTGCTCTCGTCAAGCAGAGCCAGAAGCTCGTCGATTTCGAGCGGCTTGCCGGTGGCGGGCTGAATATCGCCTTCGAATCGCGCCAAAGCACTACTCCACTCCTGTTCCTCGAGCCTGCTCTAGCCGCGAGGAGTGAAATTCGGGTAAAGAGCGCCGAGCAACTCCGATGAATATCGATTTCGACCTCCGCCGCCGTTCCGGTGACGCCCGAATCGTCGTCGCCATGTCGGGCGGGGTCGACAGCTCGGTCGCGGCCGCGCTCGCTGCACAGAGCGGCGCCGAGGTCATTGGAGTGACGCTCCAGCTCTACGATCATGGCGAAGCGGTCAGGCGGAGCGGCGCGTGCTGCGCGGGCCAGGACATTTACGACGCCAAGACGGTCGCCGACCGGCTCGGTATCGCCCATTATGTGCTCGATTATGAAACCCGCTTCCGCGAAGGGGTGATCGACCGCTTCCTCGACGAATATGCCCGCGGCCGGACACCGGTCCCGTGCGCGTCGTGCAACCAGAGCGTCAAGTTCGTCGACCTGATCGCGTTCGCGCGCGAGCTTGGCGCCGATTGCCTCGCGACCGGCCATTATGTCCGGCGACTGGTCAATGACGGCCGGGTCGAGCTCCACAAGGGCGCCGACGAGCGCCGCGACCAGAGCTATTTTCTCTACGGCACGACCCGCGAGCAACTCGATTTCCTGCGCTTCCCGGTCGGCGGGCTGGCCAAGCCCGAAGTGCGGCGAATCGCGGCCGAGGTCGGGCTCGATGTCGCGGCCAAGCCCGACAGCCAGGACATCTGCTTCGTGCCCGACGGCGATTATGCCAGTTTGGTGAAGAGGCTCCGGCCCGAAACCGACGTTCCGGGCGAGATCGTCGATGTTCACGGAACCGCGCTCGGCAACCACCGCGGAGTCGTCCATTTCACCGTTGGCCAGCGGCGCGGGATCGACATCGGCGGCCAGGCCGAACCGTTCTATGTGGTCCGGATCGAACCCGAGGAGCGGCGGATCGTGGTCGGTCCGCGCCGGGCGCTCGCGGTCCAGACGATGCGGGTCGAGGACTGGAACTGGCTCGGCGAGGACCAAACAGCGGTGGCGGCGAAAGTGCGTTCGCTGGCGCCGGCGGTATCGGCACGGCGCGACGGCGACTGGATCGGCTTCGAAAGCGCGGAATATGGAGTGGCGCCGGGCCAGTCGGCGGTGCTTTACGACGGCACCCGGGTGCTTGGTGGCGGGGTCATTGCCGAGACGGTTGCGGCAGCGGTCGATGAGGCGGCGGCGGCTTAGTTCATCATGGCTGCTTTGGGTGGAAGGCGGACATAAGTGTCGCTCTAGTTAGCATCGCGCCTCCACGAAAGCACCAGACATGCCATGCCCAGCGCCCACACTGCTAGCCAAAGATGGTGATGCTCCTCGTAGAAAGCCGTGAAGGTCGCGACGAAGCCTAACACGAAGCACGTGAGAGCGATCCAGCGAAAGTAAGTCATCCTGACCATAACCGCATATTCTAGCTGCGAAGCCAGTGTCCGCAATGGGTCGAGAGCGGACGATTAGTTAAAGCTGGAAATTGCCGACGATGACGGTGTGGCAGGTGCCGCCGAGGATCACCCGGTCGCCGCGATGCTCGCATTCGAGGTGCCCGCCGCGCGCGCTGGCCTGGATGGCGTCGAAGCGCTTGCGGCCAAGCCGACCGGCCCAGAACGGCACCAGCGAGCCATGAGCCGAGCCGGTCACCGGATCCTCGTCAATCCCGTGATAGGAAGCGAACACCCGGCTGGCGATGGCGCTGTCGTCGCCCGGCGCGGTGACCATGACCAGCCGGTCGAAGCGCTTGAGGGCGCGAAAGTCGGGCTCCACCGAGCGCACCGAAGCCTCATCGTCGAGCAGAGCAATCGCCGCTCCATTGCCGCCGCGGCCGAGGAACGTCGGGGTTTTGGCGGGAAGGCCGAGCGCGTCGAGCAGCCCCGGCTCGCCGCCTTCCTCGACCGTCCCAGCCGGCAGATCGAGCCACAACAGCCCGTCCTTCCGGGTCACGGTGAGAATTCCGCTGCGGGTGGCGAAGCGGGCGGTATCGCTTTCCATCAGCACATGGGCAGAAGCGAGCGTCGCATGGCCGCACAGATCAACCTCAACCGTGGGCGTGAACCAGCGCAGGTCGAAGTCGGCTTCATCGTCGTCGCGCGGAACCAGGAAGGCGGTTTCGGAGAGGTTATTTTCCGCTGCGATCGATTGCATGAGCGGATCAGGCAGCCATTCGGTCAGCGGGATCACGGCCGCCGGATTGCCAGTAAACGGCCGCGACGCAAAGGCATCGACCTGGAAGAACGGCAGGCTGGTCACTGGGTGTGCTCCGTAATGTGCTCGGGCAAGAGGGTCGCGCGGTCGGTCTGGCCTTCGGGATCGAGGTGGATCAGAATTTCGGTCCCCGGAAAGCGATCCTGCAACTTCTCCTCGACCTCATCGAGCCGGTCGTGGGCATCCTGGACGGTCCAGTCGCCCGGCACCCAGACGTGGAACTGGACGAAGCTCAGCATCCCCGACCGGCGGGTGCGCAAGTCGTGCAGCCCCTTCAATTCGGGATATTCGGCCGCAGCGGCAAGGAACGCGAGCCGCTCATGGTCGGGCCATTCGCGATCCATCAATTGGTGAATCGCCTCGACCGATCCGCGATAAGCGCCCCAGAATAGCCAGGCGGCGATAGCAAGACCGAAGAACGCATCGGCGCCGGCAATGTGCAGCGCCTGATCAAGGACGAGCGCGAGGATCACTGCGCCGTTGAGAGCCAGGTCGGACTTGTAATGCAGATTGTCGGTTTTGATCGCGATCGAATTGGTCTTCGCGATGACTCTGTTCTGGTACCACAGCAGGGCCAGCGTCCCGGCCATAGCCGCAAGCGACACGCCGATCCCTAGCCCCATCGCGCCCGTCTCCTGGCCGCTCAGCAGCCGGTCGATCGCGCGCCAGGCGATGCCGATCGACGAGAAGGCGATCAGCACGACCTGGGCAAGCGCCACCAGCGCCTCGGCCTTGCCATGGCCGAAGCGGTGTTCGAGGTCGGCCGGTTGGGCTGCGATCCGGACACCTGCAAGGGTCGTCAGGCTGGCAACGACGTCGAGCGCGGTATCGGCGAGGCTGCCGAGCATCGCGGTCGAACCGGTGCTCCACGCCGCCCACGTCTTGGCGGCAAGCAAGGCCAGTGCCAGGCTGACGCTGGCGATTGCAGCGCGGGTCGCAAAGCGCCCCCCGGAGGTCGCGTGGTCACTGCTTCTCACGGGTAGAGCAGCCCTTCGTCCCAGCCGCTCGCAGTCCGCGTAAACAAGCGCCGCTCGTGCAGCCGGTGGGGGCGATCGGACCAGAATTCGATCCGTTGGGGGAGGAGGAGATAGCCGCGCCAATGAGGCGGGCGGGGGACGTCCTCGCCGGCAAATCGCGCTTCGGCTTCGGCGAGCCGCGCTTCGAACTGCGCGCGGCTGCCGAGGGCACGCGACTGGTCGGAGGCCCATGCGCCAAGCTGCGAATCGCGGTCTCGCGTGGCGAAATAGGAATCGGCCTCGGCATCGCTGACCGGTTCGACCGGCCCTTCGGCGCGGACCTGGCGGCGCAGGCTTTTCCAGTGGAACAGCAGGGCCGCGCGGGGATTGGCGGACAGTTCGCATCCCTTCTGGCTTTCAGCATTGGTGTAGAAGGTGAAGCCGTCCTGGCCGTGGCCCTTCATCAGCACCATCCGCAGCGACGGCTGGCCGCTGCCGTCGGCGGTTGCAAGGGCGACGGCTTCGGGGTCGTTGGGTTCGCTCGCGCGCGCCTCAGCAAACCAGGTCTCGAACAGGTTGATCGGGTCGTCCATCGCCATTGGGCGCTTAAGCGCTTGGGCCCTTTGAGAGCAAGCCATCTGGTCAGGCGCTTTTGGTTGCGGCATGGAGCGGCATGGCTTTGGACCTGTATCAACGATTGGGAATCCAGCGCGGCGCGAGCGAGGCCGAAATCAAGAAGGCGTATCGAAGCCTCGCCAAGCAGCTTCATCCCGACCGCAACAAGGACAAACCCGACGCTGCCAAGCGCTTCGGCGAGATCACCCACGCTTATGATCTGTTGTCGGACAAGGACAAGCGCGCGCGCTACGACCGCGGCGAAATCGACGAGGATGGCAATCCCAAAATGCCGTTCGGCGGGGGCGGTTATTCCGCTGGCGGTCGCCCAAGCGGCGGCGGCGGCGCTCATCCCGGAGCGGGCTTCGACAATTTCCAGTTTAACGCCGGCGACGGCGCCGATTTGTCCGATTTGTTCGAAGGACTGTTCAGTGGCGGTGGCCCCGGGCGTGGCAATGCCGGTGGCGGCTTCGGCAATTTCCGCCAGCGCGCGCGGGCCCCGCAAAAGGGCGGCGACATCGCTTACCGGCTGAAGGTGCCGTTCACCGACGCGGTCGCGCTCAAGACCCAGCGGATCACGCTGTCCGACGGTAAGACCATCGACCTCAAATTGCCCAAGGGCATTGACGACGGGACCAAGATCCGGCTGTCGGGCAAGGGGCAGGAGGGGCCGGCCGGCCGCGGCGACGGGATCGTCGCGCTGGAAATCGCGCCGCACCGTTTCTTCACCCGCGACAAGCAACATGTCCGGCTGACTCTCCCGATTTCGCTCAAGGAGGCGGTGGTCGGGGCCAAGATCAAGGTGCCGACCGCCGACGGTCCGGTGATGCTGACCATCCCCAAGGATACGACCTCGGGCAAGGTCTTCCGGCTGACCGGCAAGGGCTTTACCACCAAGGACGGCAAGCGCGGCGACCAGCTGGTCACGGTCGCGGTCGATGTGCCCGCGGGCGATTCCGAACTCCACCGCTTCGCCGAGGCCTGGAGCGGGGGCGGCAATCCGCGCTCGGGGCTCGGCGTTTGACGGCGGCGCGTGACGGGTCTGGGGTGAGCGTATGAGGGATTTCTCCAATCAATCGCCGGAGGCACGGCGCAAGCGGCTGGCAAGCATGAGCGCCGCCTTCGGGCCCGAAGTCGAACGCAAGCTGCGCCCGCGGCAGACGGCGATGATCGTGACCAAGCGAGTCCTGACCGGGGTGTGGGCGGACGGCTTCATCCATGCCGGCAACCTCGCCTATCTGTCGCTGCTGGCGCTGTTTCCCTTTTTCATCCTGGCCGCTGCGGTCGCGCATCTGTTCGGCCAGGGGCAGGACGCCCAGCTGACCGTGCTCAACATTCTTCGGCGGCTTCCGCCCGATGTCGCCAATACGCTCCGCGATCCGGTGATGGAGGTGCTCAAGGCGCGGACCGGGCCCTTATTGTGGTTCGGGGCCTTGGTCGGGCTGTGGACCGCGGCCAGCTTCGTCGAGACCATTCGCGACATCCTGCGCCGCGCTTATGGGGTGAAATATTGCGCACCGTTCTGGGAATATCGCCTTGGCTCGATGATCCTCATTATCGGCGCGGTAATCATGCTGATGCTGGCATTCGCGCTGACCGTGACCCTGAGTTCGATGCAGCATGCGGTAATCGAATGGTTTCCGGGCGCTGAAGGGCTTGGCGACCAGCTCGGGCTGTACCGCCTGGCCCCGGCGCTGACGATGTTCTTCACCTTTTACGTGCTGTTCGTCGCTTTGACCCCGGCCCGGTATCGCAGGACCGGGTGCCGCAAGTGGCCGGGCGCATTGTTCATCACAATGTGGTGGCTGGCGACGGTCGACCTGCTGCCCGTCGCGCTGCAACTGGTCGGCGGCTACAGCCTGACCTACGGCAGCCTTGCCGGAGTGATGATCGCCTTGCTGTTCTTCTTCGCCATCGGGCTTGGAGTGGTGATCGGTTCCGAACTCAACGCGGCGCTGGCCGAATCCGGCCCAACCGCGCTAAAGGGCGAAGTCTATTCCGGGCCCTACACCGACGTTCTGGAGGTCGAAGAGCCGCAGCCCGGTGAAGACGTTGAAGTGATCGAAATCGAGACGAGGGGGGCGCAAATTTGACTGGTCTGATGAAGGGCAAGCGCGGGCTGATCATGGGCCTCGCCAACGACCGCTCGCTCGCCTGGGGCATTGCCAAGGCGCTTGGCAGCCAGGGCGCGGAGCTGGCCTTTTCCTACCAGGGCGAGGCGCTTGAGAAGCGGGTCCGGCCGCTGGCGGCGGAACTCGGTTCGGACATCCTCATCGATTGCGACGTCAGCAGCAATGACGCGCTCGATGCAGCCTTTGCCGAACTGGCGAAAAAGTGGGACGGGCTCGACTTTGTCGTCCACGCCATCGGCTATTCGGACAAGAATGAGCTGCGCGGCAAGTTCGTCGATACCAGTATCGACAATTTCCTGATGACGATGAACATCTCGGTCTACTCGTTCGTCGCCATCGCCCAGCGGGCGGCGCGGATGATGAAGCCGGGAGGGTCGATGCTGACCCTGACCTATTATGGCGCGGAAAAGGTCATCCCCCATTACAACGTCATGGGCGTCGCCAAGGCGGCGCTCGAGACTTCGGTGAAATATCTCGCAGCGGACCTTGGCCCCGACGGAATCCGGGTTAATGCGATCAGCGCCGGGCCGATCAAGACGCTTGCCGCAAGCGGCATCGGCGACTTCCGCTACATCATGAAGTGGAACGAATATAACAGCCCGCTGCGCCGCAACGTGACGATCGAGGATGTTGGCGGGGCGGGGCTGTATCTGCTGAGCGATCTGGCGTCGGGCGTGACCGGCGAAACCCACCATGTCGACGCCGGCTATCACGTCGTCGGGATGAAGGCGGAGGACGCACCGGATATATCGACGGTGTGAACGGGCGCCGAGCGGGCGGCGGCGCTTCAAGAACGTCAGGCTGCCTGCGGTAGGGCCGACGCGAACGATCCGCGCGCGATGGACACGGTCAGGCCGGAATCGCCGCCGCTCAATTCCACGCGAGCACCAAGTTGCTTGGCCAGCGCATCGACGATGGTCGTTCCCAATCCGACTGGCGCCAGGGGCGCGCCGCTTGGGCTTTTTCCAACCCCATTGTCCGCAACGACAAGTTCCCAGTCCGATCCATTCACTTCATAAGTGACGCGGATTTGCGCCCCGGCCTTGCCCTGGGGAAAAGCATATTTGATGGCGTTGATGACGAGCTCGGTAACGATCAGTCCGAGGCTGACCGCTTCTCCCGAATCGACCGTTCCGTCGTCGGTTGTGACCGTGACGCTGATCGGTTGTTGTTCGCCGACCATTGACGAGGCGAGCGCTCCGCACAGCTTCGTCAGATATGTCCCGACTTCAATCCGCTCGATGCCACTGGAGGCATGGAGGTGGAGTTGCACCTCGGCCACGGACATCACTCGCTGATGCGCCTCTTGCAGATGCTGACGAGTTTCAGGCGAGGTGACCGTTTTCGCCTTCAACAGCAAGATCGCGGCGATGATCGACAGGCTGTTGGCGACGCGGTGTTCCATTTCCTGAAGCAGCACCCGCTTTTGCCGAAGCAGCTCTTCGGTTCGCTCCAATAAGGCCTGTTTCTCTTGTTCTATCGCCCGGCGCGCGGTGATGTCGCTGAACGCCAGAAGGATCGTCGCATTAGGGCTATCCTCGTAAAGCACCTTCCGCGCGTTCAGGAGCATCGTCTTGCGCCCGACTCCAGGAAAATCATGCTCGACCTCAAAGCCATCCATCGAGGTTTTTTCGGGTATGATCGTCTCCAGCAGAATGCGGAGTCCCGGAATATCCCATTGGCCGTCGCCAAGCGCATAAAGCTCACAGCCGCGCGTGCGATCGGGATCGACCTTGAACGTCTCGCAGAACGATCGGCTGGCCGCGAGAACGTGAAATTGGTCGTCGAGCACGAGAAACGGCTCGGGAATCGTGTTGACGATCGCCTGCGCCAATGTCTGCGCGTCATGGATATTGGCAGTCGAGGTCAACATAGATCGTCTAGCTTGTCCGTTTGCAGTGCGCCGAGGCAGACACTTTTCAGTGCTCGGGTTGAAGCCACCTTACGCCCTTCACCAGCAGATGTCGCCCCGTCGCTGTGCCCGGTGCCGCGCGTCAGGGACTGACCTGCCGGGCGCTGCGTTGGCGAGGGAGGGTGGAGCGCGGCGCGGAGGTGGTCACGACCGCAGGCAGATTATCCGCTGAACGGGTCGCGAACGAGGATCGTATCGTCCCGCTGCGGGCTTGTGCTGACCAACGCCACCGGGCAGCGGACCAGCTCCTCGATGCGGCGGACATATTTGATCGCCCGCGCCGGCAGATCGGCCCAGCTGCGGGCGCCGGCGGTGGTCCCGCTCCAGCCCTTGAACTCTTCGTAGATGGGTTCGACCCGCGCCTGGTCGGCAGGGTGGGGGGGCAAATAATCGTAAGTCTCGCCGTCGAGGGTGTAGCCGGTGCAGATGCGGATGGTGTCGAAGCCGTCGAGCACGTCGAGCTTGGTCAGCGCGATTCCGGTGACTCCGCTGACCGCCGCGGCCTGGCGCACGAGCACGGCGTCGAACCAGCCGCAGCGGCGCTTGCGGCCGGTGACGGTGCCGAATTCGTGGCCGCGCGTGCCCAGCTTCTCGCCGATTTCATTGTCCTGCTCGGTCGGGAACGGGCCCGAGCCGACGCGGGTGGTGTAAGCCTTGACGATGCCGAGCACGAAGCCGGCGGCATTGGGGCCCATGCCGCTGCCCGCGCCGGTGGTTCCGGCGACGGTGTTGGACGAGGTGACGAACGGATAGGTGCCGTGGTCGACATCGAGCAGCACACCCTGGGCGCCTTCGAACAGGATCTTCTTGCCCGCGCGCAGCGCGACATCGAGGTCGCGCCACACCGGCTTGGCATAAGGCAGAACGAACGGAGCGATTTGGCGCAGCTCGGCAAGCAAGGCAGAGCGGTCGACCGGGGGTTCGCCAAAACCGGCTCGCAGAGCGTCGTGGTGCGCGCACAGGCGGTCGAGCTGCGGTTCGAGCTGGTCGAGATGGGCGAGGTCGCAGACCCGGATCGCCCGGCGGCCGACCTTGTCCTCATAGGCCGGGCCGATGCCGCGGCGGGTGGTGCCGATCTTGCCGGCGCCGCTGGCGTCCTCCCGCAGGCCATCGAGGTCGCGGTGGAGCGAGAGGATCAGCGGGCAGGTCTCGGCGATGCGCAGGACATCCGGTGTGACCGCGACGCCCTGACCGGCGATCTTCTCGACCTCGGCCTTCAGCGCCCAGGGATCGAGCACCACGCCATTGCCGATGACCGATGGCGTTCCGCGCACGATTCCCGACGGCAATAGCGACAGTTTGTAAACCTGCTCGCCGACGACCAGCGTGTGGCCGGCATTGTGCCCGCCCTGAAAGCGGACGACGATATCGGCGCGGCTGGCCAGCCAGTCGACGATCTTGCCCTTGCCTTCGTCGCCCCACTGGACTCCGATGACGGTCACATTTGCCACGACAATTCCCTGTGTTTAGCGCGCTGGCCTCCTAGGGACCGCGGGCCTGTGCGTCCAGCGCGCTGGGCAATTGATCGGGGAAAAATTACTCGCTATCCGGAACAGGACGCGCTCGTCACGCGTATTGCAGCGCTGGAAGTCCTTTGCTTTTTGCGGCGGGCAACCTGCCAACCACAGGGGAAGACCTAATGAAGACCACCACCATCCTCGCGATCGCTCTTGGCGTTGGCGCTCTTTCGGCTTGCAACAACACCCCGCAGGAACAGGCCGCCGACAACATCGAGCAGAATGCGGAAGACACTGCCGATGCCATCGAAGCCAATGCCGATGACGTTCCGGGCGCAACGATGAACGCGACCGCCGATAACGCCGCCGACGCCGTTCGCGCCGAAGGCGAAGCGAAGGCCGATGCGGTTCGCGGCGCAAGCGGTACCGACGCCGACGGCAACAGCGCCAATTAAGCAACTCGTTCCGCCGGCTCGAACGCGGGCCGTCGGACTTGAAAGTCCGCTGCTTTCGGGCGGCGGGAAAGTCTAAACACAGGGAAAATACCTCATGAAGACCACCACTGTTCTCGCAATCGCTCTGGGCGTTGGCGCGCTTTCGGCGTGCAACAACACGCCGCAGGAACAAGCCGCCGACAACATCGAGCAGAACGCCGAAGACACCGCCGACATGATCGAAGACAATGCGGTTGGTAACGACGCCGTCGAAGCCAATGCCGACGCGACCGCCGATGCGGTTCGCGCCGAAGGCGAAAAGACCGCCGACGCGGTCCGCGACGGTGCTGACGCCGACGGCAACAGCGCCAATTAAGCACACCGGTCTGCCCGCACGCACGCAGGCGGGCTGGACGGGAAGGGCGCCTCTTCGGAGGCGCCCTTTTTTTGGTCGTCAGAAATTCAGCGCGACAACCTTTCGAACGCCGTCGAGCAGGCACAAATCGGCGACGACCTGGGGGCCGATGACGCCATCGACCGCAAC
The DNA here is from genome assembly GCA_040390365.1 of Pseudomonadota bacterium. Lineage (GTDB taxonomy): Bacteria > Pseudomonadota > Alphaproteobacteria > Sphingomonadales > Sphingomonadaceae > Sphingomicrobium. The sequence continues at coordinate 51,655 of JAZJYM010000003.1, forward strand.
TAAGGATGCGGCATCGTCGCGGGCCTTGCGCCGGCCGAGATTGAAGGTTGCGATGTTGATCCTGGCCTCGCCCAGCGCGGTGCCGAGTTTGCCAATGAAGCCGGGCGTGTCGGTGTTGACGATATAGAGCATCGCTCCGTCGAGCTCGGCTTCGATCTCGATCCCGAACAATTCGACCAGCCGCGGCGAGCCATTGCCGAACAGGGTTCCGGCAACCCGGCGTACGCCCTTGCTGGTGGCCGCCTCGACCGCGATCAAGGTGTGATAATCGCCTTCGCGATCGTGGCGGACTTCGCGGACGTCAAGCCCGCGTTCCTTGGCCAGGAATGGCGCGTTGACCATGTTCACGCTGTCCGAATAGGTGCCCATCAGTCCAGCCAGAACGGCGCCGGTGATCGGTTTCTGGTTCAATTGGGCGGCCGCGCCCTCGACCTCGATCGCGATTGCCCGGATATCGTCGCCAACCACCTGGCCGACGAGCTTCCCGAGTTTTTCGGCAAGCGCCATATAGGGTTTGAGCCGGGGCGCTTCCTCGGCGGTGAGCGACGGCATGTTGATGGCATTGGTGACCCCGCCGAGAGCCAAGAAATCGCTCATCTGCTCGGCCACCTGGATCGCGACATTGACCTGGGCTTCGCTGGTCGAGGCGCCGAGATGCGGGGTTGAAATGAACCCCGGAGTCCCGAACAGCGGCGAGGCCGTCGCCGGTTCGACCTCGAACACATCCAGCGCAGCGCCGCCGATATGACCGCTGTCGAGCCCGTCCTTGAGCGCTGCTTCGTCGATCAGCCCGCCGCGGGCGCAGTTGACGATCCGCACCCCCGGCTTGGTCTTGGCGAGATTGTCGCGGCTGAGGATGCCGCGCGTCTGATCGGTCAGCGGGGTGTGCAAAGTGATGAAGTCGGAGCGTTTCAACAGCTCGTCGAGCTCGACCTTCTCGACCCCCAGTTCGACCGCCCGATCGGGCGTCAGGAACGGGTCGAAGGCAATGACTTTCATCTTCAGCCCAAGCGCCCTGCTGGCGACGATCGAGCCGATGTTGCCGGCGCCGATCAGGCCCAGGGTCTTGGCGGTCACCTCGACCCCCATGAAGCGGTTCTTCTCCCACTTTCCGGCCTGGGTCGAGGAATCGGCCTCGGGCAGCTGGCGGGCAAGAGCGAACATCAAGGCGATGGCATGTTCGGCGGTGGTGATCGAATTGCCGAACGGGGTGTTCATGACCACCACGCCGCGCGCCGTGGCGGCGGGGATATCGATATTGTCGACCCCGATCCCGGCCCGGCCGACGACCTTGAGCCGGGTAGCGGCGGCAAGGATATCGGCCGTGACCTTGGTCGAGCTGCGGATCGCCAGCCCGTCGTAATCACCGATGATGGCCGTGAGTTCGGCGGGCGTCTGGCCGGTGATTTCATCGACCTGAATGCCGCGGTCGCGGAACAAGGCGGCGGCCTTGGGATCCATCTTGTCGGAGATCAAAACGCGCAGTTGATCGCTCATTTCGCTTGCTTCCCAATTTGTGCTCTGGCCCAATCGAGCCATGGCCCGAGCGCCTCGATGTCGGTGCTCTCGACGGTCGGCCCGCACCAGATCCGAAGCCCCGGCGGAGCGTCGCGATAGCCGGCGATGTCATAAGCGGCGTGTTCGGCCTCGAGCAATTTGGCCATGGCCTTGATCTCATCCCAGCCAGCGCCGGCGAGCTTGAGGCAGACGCTGGTCCTGGACCGGTGGGCGGGATCCGCGGCCAAATAGGACAGCCAGTCGCGGTCCGCGACGATCCGGTCGAGCGCGGCTGCATTGGCGTTGGTGCGCTCGATCATGCCGTTCAGGCCGCCGATCGACTGCGCCCATTCGAGCGCGAAAATCGCATCTTCCACAGCGAGCATCGACGGAGTGTTGATGGTCTCGCCCTTGAACACCCCTTCGTTGAGCTTGCCGCCTTTGGTCAGCCGGAACAGCTTAGGCAGCGGGCGATCGGGGGTGAAATCTTCAAGCCGTTCGACCGCTCTCGGGCCGAGGATGAGGACGCCATGAGCGCCCTCGCCGCCGAGCGCCTTTTGCCAGCTGAAGGTGGCGACATCGATCCGCTCCCACGGCAAATCATAAGCGAACACCGCGCTGGTCGCATCGGCGAAGCTGAGCCCGCCGCGGTCCGCCGCGATCCACTCGCCGTCGGGTACGCGGACGCCCGAGGTGGTGCCGTTCCAGGTGAACAGGACATCGCTGGTCCAATCGACTCCAGCAAGGTCGGGCAAGTCGCCATAATCGGCGCGGACGACTTTGGGGTCGAGTTTGAGCTGCTTGACGGCGTCGGTCACCCAGCCTTCGCCGAAGCTTTCCCACGCCAGGCAGGTCACCGGCCGCTGGCCAAGCATCGCCCACATCGCAAGCTCGAACGCGCCGGTATCGGAGCCCGCGACGATCCCGATCCGGTGGCTTGCGGGAAGCGACAAAGTAGCGCGCATCAGATCGATGCACTTGGCGAGACGCTGCTTGCCGAGCGCGCCGCGATGCGACCGGCCGAGATCGTCGAGAAACAGCTTGGCGGGACTCCAGCCGGGCGGCTTGGCGCACGGGCCGGAAGAAAAATGCGGGCGCACGGGACGCCGGTCGGGTTTGTTCGTCATCATAACTCTCCTCACAGAGAGCACGCGCCGCGTTGGGACGGCGTGGCCCGTCGAGGTTCCTAGACGCTGCACTGCAGCATTGGAAGCGAATCATCGGCGGCCCTGTTGCAACGCACAAATCGCCGAATCTCGAAGGGAACGCCGAGGCGCTGAAAGGCGCTCAATCGTTTCACCGCACGACTCTGGCAACTCATCCCGCGATCCGCGAGCAGAGGTTGAATTTGTTAACCATAGACCGCCAAGACCTTCGCTTCGCCGACGCGGATCAAGGTTCGCGGGTGCGGCCGGGGGGAGCTGGGGAGCTCCTGAAATGAGGGAATTGGCGTTGTGCCATACGGGTGCAGCGCCGGCGTCTTGGAAGCGGGGATAGGATGACAACGCACGTTTTGGCCGCCACTTCGGCTCTGTTTCGTGATCGGGACCTGTTCGTCCACGACGGTGCGCGACTGCGCCGTTTCCGCCTGTCCGCACCCATTCAGGCGCTGTTTTTCGTTATTTTCCTGACTCTGGTCGCATGGGCCAGCTACGCGACTGCGCGAATCATCACCGGCGGTCATGGAATCAGCAGCCTTGCGAGCCTGTCGGCGGCAACCGAAGCGCGCGCCCGCACCATCGAGCAGCGCCAGGCGCTGATCGAGGCCGCGCTGACCGGCGCCCGGATCGATCCGGCGCTGGTCGCCGAAGCCGGGTTCGAGGGCCGGGTCGTCAAGGACGGTCCGCTCGCCCGCATCGAGGAACAGCAGATGCAGCAGGCAGCGCTCGTCACCGAAGCGCTCGATGTTCGCTACAAGGTTACCGCCGCCGAACTGAAGCGGCTTGGCATCAGCCCGGCCCGGGTCGGTTCCGACGACGGCGTTGGCGGACCCTTTGAAAAGGCCGCCAGCCCGACCTTCAAGGCGTTGTTCAACAGCTGGAAGAAACTCGACCAGCTGCAAGATGGCGTGATCGCAATTCCGTCCGAAAAACCGATCAAGACCGCGGTCAGCTTTACCAGCGGGTTCGGCGTTCGCGCCGATCCGTTCAACGCCGGCGCCGCGATGCATCCCGGGATCGACCTTTCCGGTCCCTCCGGAACGCCGATTTACGCGACCGCCGACGGAACCGTTCTTCGCGCCGGCTGGAACAGCGGCGGCTATGGCAATCTGATCGAGGTCGACCACGGCCGCGGAATCACCACCCGTTACGGCCATTTGTCGGCGATCGTCGTCCATGACGGCGACCGCATCGCCCGCGGCCAGCTGATCGGCCGCATGGGCTCGACCGGCCGTTCGACCGGCAACCACCTCCATTATGAAGTCCGCATCGATGGCCGCGCGGTCAACCCGATCCCGTTCATGAAATCGACCGATTATGTCCTCGCGATGCAGCGCCGTTCGGGCGCTGCGGCGATGGAATCGCTCGCCCTTGGCGGCCCAACCAGCCAGAAGCGCTGATGTTGCGGGGAGCAGCTGCGCTCCCTATCTCACGATCGTGAGCCAGCCCCTGATCCAGTTGACGAGCAATGCCGCGCGCCGAATCGCGTGGATCGCCGAACGCCAGCACAAGCCGGCGATCCTCCGCCTGGCGGTCGATGGCGGTGGCTGCGCCGGCTTCACCTACAAGTTCGAACTCGCCGATTCGGCTCACAAGGATGATGCCGTCGCCGAGACCGACGGTGTGACCCTGGTCGTCGACCCGATCAGCCTCGACCTGGTCAAGGGCAGCGCGGTCGATTTCGTCGAGGATCTGGGCGGCGCCGCGTTCAAGGTGACCAACCCCAATGCGGCTTCGGGCTGCGGCTGCGGGTCGAGCTTCTCGGTCTGACCCGTCATTGCCAGCGTTGCGAAGCGATTCCGTCGGTGGATTGCCGCGGGCTGACGCCCTCGCAATGCCGCGAAGGACTGGCTAATCGCTGCGCCATGAAACTGGCGACCTATAATGTGAACGGGATTCGGGCGCGGCTGCCGCGGCTGGTCGAATGGCTCGAGCGCGAAACGCCCGATATCGTCTGCCTCCAGGAGCTCAAATGCGCCGACGAAGCGTTGCCGATCGGCGATATCGAGGCCGCCGGCTATGGCGCCGTGTGGCACGGGCAAAAAGGCTTCAACGGGGTCGCGATCCTGGCGCGGGGCAAGGAGCCCGCACTGCGCCTGGTCGGGCTTCCCGCCGATCCCGACGACAGCCACAGCCGCTATATTGAGGCCGAGATCCCCGGATCGGAGTCCGGGGCAGGCGACGGGCTGATCGTCGCCTCGCTCTATCTGCCCAACGGCAATCCGGTCGGGACCGAGAAGTTCGATTATAAATTACGCTGGATGGAGCGCCTTGGCGCTCACGCCGCCGGATTGCTGGCGCTTGAGCGGCCGGTGGTGCTCGCTGGCGACTGGAACGTGGTGCCCGAGGACCGCGACGTCTTTTCCGCCGAGGCGACCCGCCAGGATGCCTTGCTCCAGCCCGAAACCCGCGCCGCTTTCCGGCGGATCCTCGCCCAGGGCTGGACCGACGCCCTGCGCGCCCTCCACCCCGGCGATCCCAAGCTGTACACCTTCTGGGACTATACCGCCGGCTGCTGGCAGCGCGACGCCGGCTTCCGAATCGACCATTTGCTATGCTCGCCCGAGGCGGCGGACCGGCTCACCAGCGCGGGAGTCGACCGCTGGGCGCGGGGCGAGGAGAAAGCCAGCGACCACGCGCCGACGTGGGTGGCGCTCACTTAGGGGTAGGACCGCTAATGTCCGGTATGGGTGGAAAGCGGACGCTAGCGAGCTATGCTTCCGCATTGCTGATCATTCAGCCTATCGTCGCGCAATATACCGAAAAAGACGGGGGAATATTATGAAATCCACGCTAGCCTGCGCCGCTGCTTTCGCGCTGTTCCTGCCCATGTCCTCGGTGGTGCTCGCTGAGCCGCCGCCAGCAACCAGCGGACCGGTCGATGGCCTCACTTCCTCGCCGAGCAATTTCAAACTGCTGCTTGAGAACGGCAATGTCCGCGTCCTGCAATACACCCTGCTGCCCGGCGCGCTGGACCATTGGCACACGCACCCGCCAAGAGTTGGCTATGTCCTTTCGGGCGCAAAAATCCGCGTGACCGAAGCAGATGGCAGTCACGCGGATTATGACGAGAAGACGGGGGACGTCTATTGGGGCGAATTTTCGAAACTGCACAACACGCTGAATACCGGCTCGACGCCATACATCGCGCTGCTGGTCGAAGTGAAAAACGCAAACCCGCAGCCTAGCGCCTCGAATGAGGCATCGATGCGGGCGGCGCTGGCAATGTCAGCCCACCTATCAATGCCAAAGCCGGGGGGCAACCGCGCTAATGTCGGCAATTGATGTCGTGGACGGCGCTCCATTCGACCGGCATTTTTGTCGGTCTGTGTGGAGAGGAGGACACGAGGGAAGATATTGCGGTTATCGGCATCGATCTGGCGAAGTCGGTGTTTCAGGTTCACGGGATTGATGGGCAAGGCGCGGTGATGGTGCGCAAGCGGCTCAGCCGGGCGAAGTTGTTGCCGTTCTTCGCCAAGCTGCCGCCCTGTCTCGTCGGCATGGAGACCTGCGCCAGCGCCAACTATTGGGCGCGCGAGCTGATCGGGCTCGGCCACGATGTGCGGCTGATGCCGCCGCAATATGTAAAACCCTACGTCAAACGCTCGAAGAACGATGCCTCGGATGCGGAGGCGATCTGCGAGGCGGTCACCCGGCCGACCATGCGCTTCGTCGGCGTCAAGTCGCCGGGGCAGCAGAGCGTGCTGGTACTGCATCGAACGCGGTCGATCCTGACCCGTCAGCGGACTCAGATCGGCAACGCGATCCGCGCTCATCTCGCCGAGTTCGGGATCGTCGCTCCGGTCGGGCGACAGGGCCTCGATCGCCTGATTGCGGTGATCGGCGACGAAGCTGATTGTCGCGTGCCGATCCCCGCTCGCCGCTGCCTTGCGATGCTGGTCGAGCAGCACCGGCTCGTCCTTGCGCATTTGCTCGATACCGATCGGGCGATCCGGCTCGACAGCCGGGCGAGCGAGCTCGGTCGCCGGTTGCAGGAGATCCCCGGTGTCGGGCCGCTGGTGGCAAGCGCGCTGGTCGCCACCGTGCCCGATCCGCATGTGTTCAAGACCGGTCGCGGTCTGTCGGCCTGGCTCGGGCTGGTGCCGCGCCAGCACTCGTCGGGCGGCAAGGAGCGGCTCGGCGGGATCACCAAGGCGGGCGACACCTACCTTCGCAAGATGCTGTTTGTTGGTGCCATGGCCGTCATTCGCCATGCCCAGCGATATGGCACCCGCCGACCGTGGCTGACCAAGCTGCTCGCCCGCCGCAGCCCGCGGGTCGCGGCGATCGCGCTGGCCAACAGGATCGGTCGAACCGCCTGGGCATTGATGACAAGCGGCGAGCGCTACCGCGAGCCGGCGGTCGCATGAGCCCGGTCGTCGCATGAGCTAAGCGCAAGGCGCGCTTACCGAGGTTGGCAAGAGCAGGAGACTGACTGACGCAAGCTGCCCAATGGCGGGACCGATGATCCAGGAAAACCCATTTACGACCCTGCGCTATCCAAGCGCGTGCAATTGGTCGGGACCCACGATCAGCGGACAAGGCATCATGGCCAGCGGCACATGGATAGGCCGCATCAAAAGGTCGAAGACATGGCCGCATCCCAACACCGCAGCGCATCAGCAAAATCCGATCTTGTTAACGGAGCGCCGTCCAGACAGGGTCGGAAACGGACTCTTCAAACCCATTGGGGGCGGTCGGAATCGCAACAAACCGTAGCCTAAATGCGAGACTTGTGGTCTTCTTCTCGCAGACTCAACGCGAAGGAAATTTGTAATGAACCGTTTAGGACTTGCGTTGGCTGGGGTCATTTTTTCGCTGGCGGCGTCATCCGCTCATGCTGGTGAAGACTTACCTTGGTACAGAGCCGTAACCAATCAGGGCTGCGTGCTCTATTGGCAGTACGGCGTAGGTCCGGAGCGCTTCGCGCGTGAGACTGCATTCAACTGGTCCGGCACGCCTTGCGAGAAGGGACAGCCGTTAAACGGCAAAGGCACGCTAACCTTCCGATTGATAGCCGGCTATCTCGCGAAAGAGGACCCCACAAGACGCACGATATTGACCGGTCGAGTAGTCGACGGCGTGATGGACGGCCCTGTCCGCAGGAAATACGTTTTGCTAGGGAAGACACACGATGAGGGGATCAAGCGATTCAAGATGGGCTGCAACCTCGACCTGGAGCAATATCCCCCATGCATATCTCGCGAACGCACACCCTCGTTGGCTGCAAGCGCGGCAAACAATGGCGATCAGAAGAACTCTGGGGTCGCCGCCCAGGGTACGGAAACGCAAGCCCCGTTTTCGAGTGGACCGGGTGGAAGCAGCGTCCCACCATTGCGCGCAACTGCTACTTTAGAAGCCCACAACCCCGCCAATGAAGCTTCGGATTGTCTCGATCTGATCACGAAGAGCAATTACGAGCGGATGGGTGTGAGTTCGACGCAGGGCGCTGTGTTCCGCAATAGGTGCCCGTTTCCGGTCGAAGCCCGGTGGTGCATCGGGTCCCGCTGTGCGAACGGATATGACAATCTTGCGACCATGCCGGCCAAGGACGACCGCGGCATTTCCTATGACGCGCAGCCCGGCGTAACAATCCAAACTAAATGGGCCGGTTGTCGTCAGGGCTTCGCCTATCGGCCCGATTTTGCAGGAACATTACAATATGCCTGCAAATGACATAAATCCGGGCTGTGCCTAATGTCCACAATCGGTCGAAAGCGGACATTAGCCTTCGCTGCTAGAGCGCCTTCTGGTAAATCCGATAGCGGTGGTTGACCTCGGCGCCGGGCAGCTGGGCGATCGACAGCATTCCCTTATTGTCCTCGAGGATCCAGCCGAACTCGCCGTGGGTCGCGCCATATTTGGTGGTTCCTTCGCGGCGGATAAATTCGATCATCATGAACGCCAATTGGCTGGCCAGCCGAGTGTGATGAAATTCCCTGGCGACGCCCATCAACGGAACCCGCAGGCGTTTGACCTTGGGCTTGCGCAGCCGCCACAGCAATTTGACGAAACCGAACGGAAACAATTCGCCGTTGAGGTCGCGGGTCAGCTCGTTGATGTCGGGCAACGTCAGCATGAAGGCGACCGGTTTCCCGTCATATTCGGCGATCCGCACCAGCTCCTTGAAGATGACGGGTTTGAGCTTCTTGCCGGCATAAGCGATTTCCGCCGGAGTCAGGGGCACGAAGCCCCAATTGTCCGACCAGGCGTCGTTGAGCAGGCCGAGAATGGTCTGCGCCTCTTCCTTGAAGCGGGATTTGTCGACCATGCGGATTTTAATCCGCGGATTGCGCTCCCCGGCTGCGATCAGGCGGTTGATCAGCGGATCGTCCCACTTGGAAATGTCGAGGCTGTAGGTGAGCAGGTCCTTGGCCTTGGCGTAACCGGCGGCGTTGACCCACTGGGCATATTCGGGCCGGTGGTGGCCCATCATCACCGTCGGCGGTTCGCAATGGCCCTCGATCTCGAGCCCCGGCTCGTCCCAGATCGACAGGCTGATCGGGCCCAGAGCGCTGGTCATGCCGTGGTCGCGAAGCCAGGCTTCGGCGGTATCGATCAGCGCCGCCGCGGCTGCGCCGTCGAGCGCCTCGAACATCCCCCATTGGCCGATGCCCGGGCCCATATGTTCCTGGACTAGATCGTCGACCTGGGCACTGATCCGGCCGATCACATGGCCGTCGCGTTCGGCCAGCCACAATTGGGCTTTGGCATGTTCGAACCACGGGTTCTTGCCGGGGGTGAGAAGGCCGTGGACCTCGTCCTTGAGCGGCGGGACCCAGGCGGGATCGTCCTTGTACACTTTCCAGGCGAAATCGACGAAGGCCTTGCGGTCGGCCGTGGTCTCGACCGGACGGATATCAACAGTTGCGCTCATCGGGCTTGGCTAGCGCTTCCCCTGGGTTTCGTCACCCCCAGCCGGCCAAGACGAGCGGCTGCGGCGGTTGCAGCGCCACGATACCGCCACTATTTCAAGGCAGTAGGAGCAGCATTCAACGAGCAATGACCGACACGGCGATCATCGAGCGTCAACGCACCGCCGCGGCACTGCCGCCGGGCGGAGCCGTGCCCCTAGTCGACGACAAGGCGATGCTGAAGGCCGCGGCGAACCTGACCCGCGACCTCAACCAGCCGGTCGCAAGGATTTACTGGGCCGACCTCATTGCCTCGGCGCTTACGGGCTATGCGGCGCTGGCCGCGGCGATGATCGCCCGGCCGGCGTTGGTGGCGGTTGCGGCTGGCGTGGTTGCGATCCTCGCCCTCTACCGCGCGGGCAGCTTCATCCATGAGCTGACCCACATCCGCAAGGGCGCGCTCAAGGGCTTCCGGCTGGTGTGGAACCTGGCCGTCGGAATCCCGCTGCTGGTGCCGAGCTTCATGTACGAAGGGGTTCACAACCAGCATCACGGCAAGACCTATTACGGGACGATCGACGATCCCGAATATCTGCCGCTGGCGCTGATGAGGCCGTGGACCCTGCCATTGTTCGTGGTCGCAGCGCTGCTGGCGCCGATCGGCCTGTTCATCCGCTTTGCATTGCTTGCGCCATTGTCGCTGGTGTCGCCCAAGCTGCGCGAAATCGTGGTGGCGCGATTCTCCGGCCTGCAGATAAACCCTGTGTTCCGTCGGCCGGCCCCGCAAGGGCAATTCGCGCGCGAGTGGGCCTTGATGGAAGCGGCGACGAGCCTGTGGGCGATCGCTCTGATTGTACTGGTCGCGACCGGCATCGTCCCGCTGCGCGATTTCCTCATCTTCCTCGGGGTCGCTTCGGGGGTGATGTTCCTCAACCAGGTCCGCACCCTGGTCGCGCATTTGTGGGAAAATGACGGCGAGCCAATGACCGTCACGGCGCAATATCTCGACAGCGTCAACGTCCCACCGCCGGGCGTCCTGCCGGCGTTGTGGGCGCCGGTCGGGCTGCGCTATCACGGCCTCCACCATTTGCTTCCCGGTTTGCCGTACCACGCGCTGGGCGAGGCCCACCGCCGGCTGTGCGGCGCGCTTGGCGAGGATTCGACTTACCACCGCTCGACCTACAGCGGGCTGACCCCGCTGGTGCGGCGGCTGGCGGCGTCGAGCTGGCGCGGCGGGCGGTGAACGGCTTGACTTTGGGGCGCGATTCCGCTTGAGGAGCCGGCGTTCGGCGGGCTCACCAGCTCGCCGCTTTCTTTAGGGCATCGCGCGGCCGCCCAAAGTGCCGCGTGGCCGGAGCTACCTCACACGGGCTCCCGACGAACGAAAGGATTGACCCATGCGCCATCGTGTTGGCCATCGTAAGCTTCAGCGCACCTCCAGCCACCGCGCGGCCCTGTTCCGCAACATGTCGGCGGCGTTGATCAAGCATGAGCAGATCACGACTACGGTCGCCAAGGCGAAAGAGCTTCGCCCCTATGTCGAAAAATTGATCACTCTGGCCAAGAAGGGTGGGCTGTCGAACCGCCGCCTGGCCCAGTCGCGCCTGATGGACGACGCCCAGCTCAACAAATTGTTCGACGTCATTGCTCCGCGCTATGCCGATCGCGCCGGCGGCTATTGCCGAGTGGTCAAGGCCGGCATCCGGATGTCCGATGCGGCGTCGATGGCAATCATCGAATTCGTCGACCGCGATATCGACGCCAAGGGCCAGGATTCGGGCCCGGTGATGGCTGACGAGGATGCATTCGAAGGCGCCTGATCGAACATCAGAACCGGCATCGCAAAGGGCGGTCGCGGCGACGCGGTCGCCTTTTTCGTGGGCGCGCTAGAAGCTTTGCGTAAAGCCGATGTCGAGCCGAGTGCGCTGATAATCGTAAAGCTGGATCGCGGCCTTGCTGTCGGTGAGGGTAATCCTCAGCAAGGGCGAGAAACCGCCCAGCCTGAGCTTGCTCAGGATGATCCCGGCGGACAGATCGATGCGCCGGTCGCGGCGTTCCTTGCCGAACAGGAATAAGGGTGCGAGCCCGCGGGTGTGGGTGTAACCCGCCTCCACGAACGCAGTGAAGCCGGCGAAGCGGTTGGCGATGAGCATATCGCCGCCCCACTGGCGCAGGCTCTCGGGTTTGACCTTGGCGTCGAGCGCGCCCCAGCGGACGGTGGCGCGCGCGGTGGTTGATTTTCCGAGCGCGCGCGACAGGGTCAGGTTCACATTGCTGCGCCAGCCATCCTGGAAGCGGTTGCGGTCGACCCGCTGGCGGACCCGGGCGGCGCCGAATCCCGCCTGGATCTTGTCGCCGAGCAGAACTTGCCAGCCGAGCGAAGCGCCCCAGCCGCTGGCATAGCCGCGTCCGCCATACCAGCGTCGCTCGACCAGCAGGGCCGGCCGGATCAGCCCCAGGCGGCCGTTGAATTGCGGTCCGCTGTCGATCCCGGCCTGAATATCGTTGAAACGCGCCTTGTCGAACAGATCGGCGCGCAGCGAGGCCTGGCTGAGCCAGTCGATCGCTCCGACCCCGTTGCGCATCCACGCCTGGCCGCTGGCCGAAAAGCCGATCCCCGAGCGCCGCCGGGCATCGGCGTCGAGCACGAACGGAGCGATAATCGTGTCGAGATACTGGCTTCCGGTCGCTCGGTTGACGTTCGAGTCCGGACCGCTTGCGAATTCCAGCGAAATCCCCCGCCGGCGCGGTGGTGCGAGCGAATTGGAAAAGCGCCGGACGGTCTGCTCGACTTCGGCGGGGAGCCCGGCTCGCTCGGCTGCGGCGAGTTCGGCCTGGGCGCTCTTGGTCTCGCCCATAAGCGACAGGATTCGTGCCAGCTCCAGGCGCGCCGGATTGGCGCCGGGTTGTTCGGCCAGAAGATCGCGCAGCGCCTTGGCGGCACCGGCCAGGTCACCCATTTTCTCGCGCACCGTGGCAAGCCGGAAGCGGGCCTCGGACCGAAGCTCGGAATGCTTGTCCTGGGTCAGTGCCACCAGGATATTCGCTGCACCAGCGGCATCGCCCGCTGCGAACAACTTGTCGGCGAGCGCAAATAATTGCGCCGCGCCGGTCGTCACGCAGCCGTCCTCCGCGACGCAGGCGGCGACAGGAGCGGCGGCGACAGGATTGGCTGCGATCTGGGCAGCGGCGAGTTGAGAGGAAGCGGCGAGCACAGGGGCTGCAAGCGCTACCAGCACTGGATCGGATTCCTGGGTGAATGGGGGAGGAGCCCGAGCCCCTCTCCCACGTGCAATCGCTTAATTGCCGACGATCGCGCCGGTCCCCGTTCCGCCGACCGCCTTGGTCGAGCGAAGCCAGAAGGTGCCGCCGATTTCTTCGTAATTCGGCCCGAAGAAATTGCCGAGAAGGTCCATTGCATAGCCGTTGCCGTTAAAGCTGCCGTTACCCTTGAACGATGCGCTGTTGAACGCGATCGAGCCGCTTCCGGTCATAGTCCCGAAACTGATTCCGGCGCCGCCCGCTTCCGGAGTGCCCGTAGCGGTCGAGCTGTAGCTGATCGACCCGCTGCCAAGGTTGGCGGTGAAGGTGCCGGTTCCGCTGACGGCATAAGCGCCATCCTTGTTGACGAAGGTGCCATCGAGAATGGTGTTGTAGCTGGCGCTTCCCGAATGGGGGAGATTGGCGCTCGGGGTCTTGGTGCCGAAAATGACATAGGTGTCGTTGACATTGGCGCCGGTCGCCGTCGCGGTCGATCGCCGCCATTGGCCGTAGGTGACGTAATTGAGGACGATCAGGGTATTGGCGCCGCTCTGGTTAAGCAGACGAAAGGTTTCGGTCGTAGCGCCGCTGGTCCGGGAATAATTGGTGAAATTGGTCGTGCTCGACGAAATGTCGGCGGGACCGAAGCTCGACGTGGTCAAGGGGTTGCCGGTATCGCGCACCGTATACGTGTCGGTCACCGTGTCATAGGTCACCTGGGTCGTCACTCGGCTGAAATTGCCGAAGCCGGACGCGCCAACCGGTGTGGTCGCGGTGGAATAGGTGATCGTCCCTTGAGTGCCGAGATATTTGGTGGTCGCAGCCTGGGCGGTTGCCGGGATTGCGAGTGCCGCAACGGCGGCCAGCAAGAGATAACGCATGATACACCCCTCTGATTTGAATATGGTTCGAATAGGCGTCCAAACCGCCGTCAAGTCAACCGCGATAATTAAAAAAATGCAACGAAATCGGTTGTTTGGCGAGAACCGTCAGCGAATGGGCCGCGCCGAAGCTGACCTTCAATCCCGATTCGATCGGCGTCGAGCAGCGCGTCTTCTTTCCTCGGTCATTTCACCGGCCTGGATGAGCTTCCGCCTTCGCAATAAGGCATTGAACCGGTTAGACTTTTCTGAACCGCAGCAAACAGCGGGTTCAGCCATTGTGCAATCCATTACGCCTAGGACACGATTCGATCCGTCACGCGTTGTGATGGTAGATAATGTTCAAAGGAGTGTGGCCATGACGGCTTTCAAGAAGATTCTGGCAGGTAGCGTTGCAATCGCTGCACTGGCCGGCGCGGCGCCGGCAGCGGCGCAATATCCGGGCTATGGGTACGGTAGCGGCAGTGGCGCCGGGATTATCGGTCAGGTGATCAATAGTGTCATCGGCGGCGGCTCCGGCTACGGCAGCGGTTATGGCAGTGGCTATGGCTATAATGGCTATAACAACAGCTACGGCCAGAACCCGTACAGCCGCTATGGAGCGAGGGGCCAAAACGCCATCACTCAGTGCATGGGCGCGGTCCAGCAGCGCCTGAGCGCGTCTTACCCTTATGCCAACGGCTACCAGAATAACGGCTACCAAAACGGCTATCAGAACGGTTATCAGAACGGTTACGGTTATCAGCAGCAGCAGCAGCAGCAGCAGCAATATGGCGGCTATAACGGTGCCCGCGTTCTTGGCATCAGCGACATCGATCAGCGCTCCAATGGCGGCTTGTCGATCCGCGGTGTCGCCAATAGCGGCCGCAATGCGGGTTACGCGAATGGCGGCGGCTACGGCGGCGGTTACGGCGGAGGTTATGGCGGCGGCTACGGCGGCGGTTATGGCGGGGGTTATGGCAATGGCTATAACCAGTCGCCGATCGATCTGACCTTCCGCTGCAAGACCGATGCCAGCGGCTATATCGTCGATATCGACATCGAACAGGCGACCAGCGGCTACGGCTATAATAACAGCCGCGCCTACACGCCGTACAATTACGATTATTCGCAATATGGCTATCGCCGCTACTAATCGGCGAACGTGACGTAAACGGGAGCGAGCGCGGCGCGAAAATGCGCCGCGCTCTGCCCCAAAATGCGCTATTGATACGGAACCAAAACGATTGGACCGTCGTTACCACCACTTGGTCGCATTGGACTCGCAGCCGAGTGGCGAGTGGCGCGTTACTTCACTGGACGCCGCCTTGCGAGCGGTCCCTCGAGTGATGCGTAATTTTTGAGGAGAATGAACATGAAGACTTCCAGCAGAATCCTGGTTGGCAGCGCCGCCATCGGCCTGCTGGCCGCCGCCACCCCGGCAGCCGCGCAATATCCTTATGGATATCCGACGAACAACAATAACAATGTGTCCGGAGTGATCGGATCGATCATCAACAACGCGCTCGGCTATGGCCAATATCCGTACGGCAATTACGGCTATAACCAGCCCAATTACCGAAGCAGCCAGATCGCCATCGACCAGTGCGCTCGGGCAACCGAAGCGCGGCTCAACAATTATGCCATGAACAACCAGTATAATCGCTGGAGCCCGAACCAGAATCAGTACAACGGTTGGGCCGTTCAGGGTCAGGCGCGGGTGCTCGGGATCGATAACGTTCAGGTCAAGAAGTACGGCCGGTTGAAGGTCACCGGAGTCGCCACTTCGGGCCGCCAATATCAGCAGGGCTATGGCTATGGCGGCTATCAGTACAACCGTTCCTACGGCACGCCCGACCTCAAATTCTCGTGCCGTGCGGACAGCAGCGGCCGGGTCTATAGCGTCGATATCGACCGCATGCCTTATTACGGCCGCAATCGCTAAGCGATCGAGCCTCCGGGCGTAAAATCGGCGCGCGTCTCCACCGCGGAGACGCGCGCCTTTTTCGTGGCCGGTTGCCAGCCGCCGATGACCCGTTTAGTGGCCCGCCATGACGGCCATCCCGACCCAGTCAATCCTCATCGTCGACTTCGGCAGCCAGGTGACGCAACTGATTGCGCGCCGCGTCCGCGAGGCCGGAGTCTATTGCGAAATCGCCCCGTTCCAGTCGGCCGAGGGAGCGTTCGAACGGCTCCAGCCCATGGGCATCATCCTCAGCGGATCGCCCGCCGGTGTGCCCGAGGAGAATAGCCCGCGAGCGCCGCAAATTCTGTTCGACAGCGGAGTCCCGATCCTCGGCATTTGCTACGGCCAGCAGGTCATGACCCATCAATTGGGGGGCAAGGTCGAGGCCGGGTCGGACGGCGAATGGGACGGCGAATTCGGCCGCGCCTTCCTCACCGTGACCAAGGATTGCGCGTTGTTCGACGGGCTGTGGCAAGTCGGCGAGCGCCACCAGGTGTGGATGAGCCACGGCGACAAGGTCACGCGGTTTGCTCCGGGGTTCGAAATCGTCGCCACTAGCGACGGCGCGCCGTTCGCGGTCATCGCCGACGAACAGCGCAAATATTACGGTACCCAGTTCCACCCCGAAGTGGTCCACACGCCCGACGGCGCAAAGCTGCTCGCCAATTTCGTCCACCGCGTGTGCGGGGTCGAAGGCGACTGGTCGATGGGCGCCTATCGCGACGCCAAGATCGTCGACATCCGCGCCCAGGTCGGCGACGGCAAGGTGATTTGTGGGCTATCGGGCGGGGTCGATAGCTCGGTCGCGGCGATCCTGATCCACGAAGCGATCGGCGCGCAATTGACCTGCGTGTTCGTCGATCACGGGCTGCTGCGATTGAACGAGCGCGAGCAGGTCGAGAGCCTGTTCCGCGACCATTACAACATCCCTTTGGTGGTGGTCGACGCCGAGGAGCGCTTCTTGAGCGGCCTGGCCGGAGTCACCGACCCCGAAGCCAAGCGCAAGTTCATCGGCGGGGAGTTCATCGCGGTGTTCGAGGAGGAAGCGAAGAAGCTCGGCGGCGCCGATTTCCTCGCCCAGGGCACGCTCTACCCCGACGTGATCGAAAGCGTGTCGTTCACCGGCGGCCCCAGCGCGACCATCAAGAGCCACCACAATGTCGGCGGGCTGCCCGAACGCATGAACATGAAGCTGGTCGAGCCGCTGCGGGAGCTGTTCAAGGACGAGGTCCGAGTGCTCGGCCGCGAGCTCGGACTCGACGAAAAATTCGTCGGCCGCCACCCGTTTCCCGGCCCCGGCCTCGCCATCCGCATCCCCGGCGAAGTGACCAAGGAGCGCTGCGACATCCTGCGCAAGGCCGATGCCGTCTACCTCGACGAAATCCGCAAGGCCGGGCTGTACGACGCCATCTGGCAGGCGTTCGCCGTTCTGCTTCCGGTGCGCACGGTCGGGGTGATGGGCGATTACCGCACCTATGATCACGTCTGCGCCTTGCGCGCGGTGACCAGCGTCGATGGCATGACCGCCGACATCTATCCGTTCGACGCGGCGTTCCTGTCGGGCTGCGCGACTCGGATCATCAACGAGGTCAAAGGCATCAACCGCGTCGTCTATGACTATACGTCGAAACCGCCAGGGACGATTGAGTGGGAGTGAGCGAAATGGGATTTCAACCTAGCTCGACGCTGGATGTCATCCTGCGAACCTTGGTGGGTTATTGCGTCGCCCGGGCGCTGCCGCCCGGGCACGATCGAGCGGGAGTAAGCGGATAGGCTGTTCGGGGGTCAGCCAAAGTAGCGATGCACTTTCACCTTAAAAGACTTTTCCAATTTCGAGTAGATGTCACGGCATATCAAGAAGAAATAGCATAACGTATCATTCAACTGGGCGATCTATGGTAAAATCGTTCGGCATCTTATTTATACTTCAGTTTTGCTTGATCCTCCTTTAAATTTACCGTTATTTAGCCCTAGATGTCTTCGTCACACGCGCAGAAAGGCCATGGAAGCCACGCCGGCCACGACCATTCGGGTCATGCGCTCGGCGGGCATAGCCATGCCCCGGCCAGCTTCGGCCGCGCGTTCCTGATCGGCACCATCCTCAACATCACTTTCGTCGCGGTCGAGGTCGGCTACGGCATCGCCGCCAATTCGGTGGCGCTGCTCGCGGACGCCGGGCACAATCTTTCCGACGTTCTCGGGCTGCTGGTGGCGTGGGGCGCGGCGACGCTGTCCAAGCGCCTGCCATCCAAGCGCTACACTTATGGGCTGCGCAAGACGTCGATTCTCGCCGCTTTGTTCAACGCCATGTTCCTGCTGGTCGCGATCGGCGCGATCGCGTTCGAGGCGGTGAGGCGGCTCTTCGACCCGCAGCCGGTCGAGGGCGGGACCGTGATGGCGGTGGCGGCGGTCGGCATTCTGATCAATGGCATCACCGCCTGGATGTTCGCCAGCGGCCGCAAGGGCGACATCAACATTCGCGGCGCCTATCTCCACATGTTCGCCGATGCGGCGGTGTCGGCCGGAGTGGTCGTTGCCGGGTTCCTCGTCCTGCGTACCGGCTGGCTGTGGCTCGATCCGGCGACCAGTCTCGTGATCGTCGCGGTCATCCTGATCGGAACCTGGGGTCTGCTGCGCGATTCGGTGGCGATGTCGCTCGATCGCGTCCCCGACGACATCGTCCCGGCCGAGGTCGAGGAGGCGCTGGTCAGCCTTCCCGGCGTGACCCATATCCACGACCTGCATATCTGGTCGATGAGCACCACCGAGGTCGCGCTCACGTGCCACCTGGTGATGCCCGACGGCGGCGCCGACGATGCATTCCTGATTGGGATCACCGCCATGTTGAGGGAAAAGTTCGCCATCCATCATCCGACCATCCAGGTGGAATGCACTGCGGATAGCACCTGCGAGTTCGAGCCGCACCACGTTGTGTAGTGGCGTTGGAGAAATAAGTTGAGGGCCGGTTCATGCGCAAGCTGATATTCTGGATTGCCATCGCCGTCTTCGCCATGCTGCCGGCGATCTACTTCCGCGCGACGGGAATCCGGCCGGGACCGCTGATTGACGCCGCCGTGTTCGGCGCCGCGATCCTGGCGTCGGGCTTCATGTTGTCGTGGGGCGCGGAGACCGCCGAGGGGCAGATTTCCGCTGGCCTCATCCTGGCGTTGGTGGCGATCATCACCGTGCTGCCCGAATATGCGGTCGACATCTATTACGCCTATCGCGCGGGCCAGGCGCCCGATTCCAACTATGTCCATTACGCCGCCGCCAACATGACCGGGGCTAACCGGCTGTTGGTCGGTCTCGCCTGGCCGTTGCTGGTGCTGCTCAACTGGTGGAAATCGCGGCAAAGTGCAATCGAGCTGGCGCCGGTCAATTCCGTCGAGATCGTCTTCCTTCTGGTCCCCAGCCTTTACGCCTTCACCATCCTGGCGCGCGACGAGATCGGCATTTTCGACGCGGCGGTGCTGATCGCGATTTTCGCCGCTTATTTGTGGCGCGTCGCTCGAGTCCCCAAGGCACGCGAGCATGGGGAGGACGAGGAGGAGGAACTGGGGCTGGCCAAGGTCATTGAGCAGCTGCCGACCGGCAAGCAATGGACGCTGATGATCGGGCTGACCGTGGTCGCGGCGGCGGTCATTTTTGTGTCGGCCGGGCCGTTCGCCGAGGCGATGGTCGAGTCCGGGCGCGTGCTGGGAATCAACGAGTTCCTGCTGATCCAGTGGCTCGCCCCACTGGCGAGCGAGGCACCGGCGGTGACTGTCGCGCTCCTGTTCGTCCTCGCCGGACGGGCGGTTGCCGGGCTGACGACGATGATCAGCGACAAGATCAACCAATGGACCTTGCTGGTCGGCATGTTGCCATTGGCCGTGAGCGTCGGAGCGGGCGCACTTACCGCGCTGCCGCTCGACGCGCGCCAACATGAGGAATTCTTCCTGACCGCCGCGCAATCACTGTTCGGGCTGGCGCTGCTGCTACGGCTGCGGCTAGGCCTCGGTGCCGCCGCTGCGCTGGCCATCCTGTTCGCCGCCCAGGTCACGCTGGCGTTCACCTTCCGCGATGACGAAGCGCGGACGATCGCAACCCTGACCTTGCTGGCGTGGGCCTATATCATCCTTTCAATCACCGTTTTCGCGCTCAACTGGCGTCAGGCGCGGGCGATCTTGAGGACGGTGATATCTGCCAGCCGCAATTCCGATCTGGTCGCCGAGGCGCCATAGAGGATGGACGCGCTGACCTGGTTCGGGCTGGTCGCGGTCACGCGCTGCTGTCTCACCAGACGATTGGAGCTCGGCGAACTTTTTTCAGATCAAAATCCCATGTTTCGGACTCATTCGGCCGAAGTCCGCCAGTCGTCTTTGGGCCGATCCGGACCGCGCGCGGTGACCAACGTTGATGGCATGACCGCCGACGTCTACCCGTTCGACGCCGTCTTCCTGTCGCGTTGCGCGACGCGGATCATCAACGAGGTCAAGGGCATCAACCGCGTGGTTTACGACTATACGTCGAAGCCGCCCGGCACGATCGAATGGGAGTAGGCGACCGGAGGCCGTCGGATTGCCCAGGGCACTTCCTCACTCGAGGATCGGGCCGGGCATCGACGCCGCACACGCCCAATCTCGGGCGATTTAGAACGATCACGCTTTAGTGGTCGCCGTGGTGAGCACCGCCGTGATGACCGCCGCCGAAGCCAATTTGCGCGTAATGCCCGGGGTAATGCTCGCGATGCCCGTGATGGCGCCCGTAATAATTGGGCACACCATTATAGGGCGCCGGGGCATAGCCGTAGCTTCGGTATGGATAGCCACCGTAACCGCCACCATAGCCAAGGTGGATAACGCTGTGGTGACCGCCGTGGTGAGGTCTGGCCAAAGCTGGCGAAGCGATCGACACGCCCGCCACCACAAATGCGCTCCAGAGTATTTCAGTACGCATCTCAGTTCTCCATTTTGGTCGAAAGACGAAGGTGGAGACCGGGGACGGTTATGGGCAGCCGAGGTGAACTCGTGCTGAACTGGGGGAAGGTGGGCTGGCAGTCGCTCGGGGTCATAGTGGGGCGTGGCGTTCCGATGCCCTGGCCACGCGCTTCCTGCGAATCGTTAGCTCAACGAAGCAATTTTCGTTTGGGATTAACCGCCCGAAGGTATAGATGGCGGTTAATGGGGGAAGGACTCGGACGAGGAGATTCCGCCATGTTAACGCGTACACTCACCATCTCGGTTCTGGGATTGGTCCCGATGGCCCTGCTCGGGGGCTGCGTCACGACGGCGGGGCCGGCGAGTTATGCTTATTATCAGGTACCCTGCAATACGCCTGGAGCGTTCATCGCGATGCCGGTTGTCGGTCCTGACGGCGCGCCCATCACGCCGCCAGTTCCGGCTCCGGGCGCCGCTGCCGCGCCGCCGGGCACGCCGGCAGTCGCGACTTGCCTGATCGCGGTCGCGGACCGCGGATATGATTATTACGGAGGCTATCGCGGTTACGGAGGCTATCGCGGTTACGGCGGTTACGGCGGTTACGGTTATGGCGGCTATTACGGCTCGTCGATCGGCATCGGATTCGGCTCCCACGGACACCATTATTCCGGCGGCCATTATTCCGGCGGCCATCATTCCGGCGGCTCGCATTCGAGTCACTGACCAAGTTATCGTCGCTCATCCGGGCATGTCTGACGTTGCAAGCCGCCCGCCTGGCTCGATGGCATCGGAGCGACCGTTGAACGCTGCGAAGTGAACAACTTGTCATGCGGCGTCCACCGGCGGGCGAGGATCCAGCGCGCATAAGCCTTGGCACCGGTCTCGACGGCCGGAAACAAGGAGCATTCGAAATGAAAGCATCGATCATCACCGCCGTTGCCGTGCTTGGCCTCGCCGCGAGTCCCGCGCTTGCCTTGACGGCTACTAGCGGCAAGACAATGCCCGTCGCCTCCCACCGCACCGTCGCGCAGATCTGCCAGTCGCAACGCGCGATGGCCAAGGCGAAGAAGGAAAGCTGGAAGCTTGCCAGCCAGAATTGCAACGCCGCCAAGCACCAGGCCAAGCTCGCACAGAAGCAGGTCCACGCCGCCGCAAAGACCGCCAATAAGGGTTAAGCAGTTAGCGGCCGGCCCCGTTGTGACCGGTCGCGACTCGCGTTCGTCTGGCCATCCCCGGCTCCCCCTCCGGGCAAGGCCGGGCGAACGCGAGCATTGCGTTGCCGCGGGCCGGCAGCGAGCTTAAAGCAGATGCCGATGGAGCAAGCATGGGCCGTAAGATCCTGATCGTTGAGGATGACACAGAGACCGCGGCCTATGTGCAGCGCGGCCTCAGCGAGGACGGCCACAGCGTGGAACATGCGGCGACCGGCGTCGACGGCCTGTTCCGCGCGACCGATGAGAAGTTTGACCTGATCATCCTCGACCGCATGCTGCCCGCGCTTGACGGACTGTCGGTGCTGCGCGCGCTGCGCGCCGCGGGTATCGCCACGCCCGTCCTGGTGCTTTCGGCTCTGGGGTCGGTCGGCGACCGGATCGAAGGGCTCGACAGCGGCTCAGACGACTATCTCGTTAAGCCGTTCGCCTTTGCCGAACTGCTCGCCCGCGTCAACGCGCTGTTGCGGCGGTCCGAAGCGAGGGTCGGCGCCGATCCGAAAATTATCGTCGGAGATCTCGAAATCGACCCGCTGGCGCGCCAGGTTCGGCGGGCGGGGCGCAAAATCGAGCTCAAGCCGCGCGAGTATCTGCTGCTCGAATATTTCGCGCGGAACCACGGCCGGATCGTCACTCGCACCATGCTGCTCGAGCAGGTGTGGAACTACCACTTCGATCCCGGGACCAATGTCATCGACGTCCATGTCAGCCGCCTCCGGCGCAAGCTCGACTCGGAGTTCGAGCGGCCGATGCTCCAGACTGTGCGGGGCGCGGGCTACATGCTCGCCGCCTGAGCCGCGAGGATGCCCACAACCCTGCGCATCGCGCTGCTCGCCGGCCTGCTGGCGCTGGCATCAAACCTTGCGGTCATCGGCTTCGTTTATTGGCAGACCTATGATGCCGCGATCGCTTCCCTACGGCACGACACCGCCGAGCACGTGCAGGAGTTCGCAGACATCTATCAGTTCGGCGGGGCTGTCGCATTGCGCTCCGAAGTCGAGGCCAGCGCGCGCGCCGGCGGCCCGGATAGTCTCGTCGCGCTGATCGCGCCCGACCATCGGGCATTGGCGGGGAACCTGGCCCCCGCGTCGATTGCGCGTGTGCCGCTCAAACGGGGCAGCTTCGTCATTGCCCTCCGGCGCGACGGAGAAATCAGCTCGCATGAAGCGGTGACGGAGGTGCGCCGGCTCGGCGAAACATGGTTGGTCAGCGCGCGCCTCTCGGGTGGCGGGCTGGCGTTGCGACAATTGCTCGCGCGCTCCTTGCTGATCGGCACCGGCCTGGCGCTGCTGCTCGGGCTGTTGTGCGCCGGCCTGATCGCGCGTTTCGTCGATCGCCGGGTGCTCGACATTGCGGAGGTGGCCGCAGACTTTTCCCGCGGCGATTTCGAGCGCCGAGCGTGGGTCGGCCGCGGCAGCGATGCGTTTACAAGCCTCGCCCGGCAGATCAACCAGATGCTCGACCGGATTACCACGCTGATGAACGAGCTGCGCTTACTCTCCGACGGCCTGGCGCACGATTTGCGCTCGCCGATCGGGCGGCTGCGTGCGGCGGCCGACGCGGCGCTGCGCACGTCCGACCCCGCACAGCGCGAGCATTTGCTCGGCAACATTATCCGCCAGGCGGACGAACTTGGCCGAATGCTTGCCACGGTGCTCGAGATCGGCCGGTCCCAAACGCTCAGCCCGCAGTCGCATTTCGCTTCATTCGACCCGGCCAAGCTGGTCGCGGAAGTGGCCGAAATGTACGAGCCGCTGGCCGAAGACCAAGGCATCCGGCTGTGGTTCGAGGGTCCGGACGAAGCGCCCCCGCTGTCGGGTCACCGGCAGTTGATTGCCCAGGCGCTGAGCAATCTGGTCGAAAACGCGCTTGCGTATGGCGCGGCCGGCAAGGAGGTCCGCCTCAGCTTTGCCGAGCAAGCCGGCTCGGTCGTTATCAGTGTCGCCGACCACGGCCCTGGCATCGCGCCCGACCAGCAGGCGCTCGCCCGGCGGCGGTTCGGCCGGCTCGATCCTAGCCGATCGTCGGGCGGCGCCGGCCTGGGCCTCGCCCTGGTTGAGGCGATCGCGCATGCCCATGGCGGCAAACTGGTGTTCGGCGACAACCACCCCGGCCTCGATGCCCGCCTGATCCTCTCGCGAGCGATCGACGGTTAACCGTTAACCTAGCGCTTACCGTGGGATTGACGCTGCCAGCAGCTTAGGCTGTGCAACGCCAATGAAGCCATTCCGCCATTCGATTCTCGCCGTTGCCCTGGTGACCGGGGGCTGTGCCGCGGTGCCGTCCACGGTGCCGCAGCCACGGGCGGCTGCCGCGGTCACGCCGAACGCGCCGCCGTATCGCTGGACGACCGGGATTGCTCCCCAGGCGCATAAGGACATGGTCGCGACGTTCGGTGCGGCTGGCCTCAAGCCGGGCGATTATCGCTGGGCGGCGACCGTACCGGCGCAGGGCGAGACCCGGGTCGTGATCGACCTCTTGACCCAGACCGCTTATGCCTATCGCGGCGAAACGCTGGTCGGGGCGACGTCGATTTCGAGCGCCAAGCGCGGCAAGATTACGCCGCTCGGCAATTGGACCGTGCTCGAAAAACACAAATTCTACCGCTCGCGCAAATATGACAATGCGCCAATGCCGTTCATGCAGCGGCTCGACGAATATGGCATCGCGCTCCACGGCGGTGCCAATCCCGGCTATCCCGCGAGCCACGGCTGCATCCGTCTGCCGATGAAATTCGCGGAAAAACTGTTCGCACTGACCAAGGTCGGGTCGAAGGTGGTCATCGAAGGCTGACAAGAGCGGCCTTTTCGTTTCCCTCGTCGCGCGCTAGGGATTAGCGCCGATGATCGCCCAGAAGACCCGCTATGCGCTCCGATCGCTATTATTCCTGGCGGAGGAGACCGATGGAATGCCGGTGCAGCTGGCACGAATTGCCGAAACCCAGCGGGTGCCGCCCAAATATCTTGAACTGATCATGCTCGATCTCAAGAAGGCCGGACTGGTCAAAAGTTCGCGCGGGCCCAAAGGGGGCTATCGCCTGTCGCGGCCGGCCGCGGACATTTCATTCGGAGAAGTGGTGCGCAGCTGCGAAGGGCCGATTGCCCTGGTCCCGTGCGCGAGCGTCAATTTCTACGCGCCGTGCGGCGACTGTCACGACGAGGCGACCTGCGCCATCCGGCGAGCGTTCACAATATTGCGCGATCAAAGCACGACGGTGTTGAATTCGATTTCGCTGTCGCAAGGCGCCGCTTGGGAAGAGCGCATTCTCGACTCGAAATAGCCCTTAGTGGCTGGGGATCGAGGTGCGACGCTGATCGGTCGTCATGCTCGCGATCGCGGCGTTGGTAGTGACGGGCGACTCGCTTGCACTCGGGTTCAGCGATTCAGCGGCGACTGGTCGAGTGAGGGAAAGGGTCGGGACCGCAAGCACCATGGCCAGGCCAAAATCCCGAAGCATTCGGGCGTCGATCATTTCAAGCTCCAAATCAAGTCCACGTGAGGGCCGCAAGTTGCGGCGCTACGCACTTGATGATAGGACGATTGGTTGGAACAAAAGTTCCATGAAAGGCCAAGGCCAATCGCGGACGACTAGGGGCTGACTACCCTGACCGCCTTCACCTTGGCCGCTTCGCTGCGGCAATTCCACGGCAATCCGGGCTGGATGCAGAAATCGGGCCAGATGTTGGTCTTTTGCCAGACGTCCACCAACCCGAGCCGCTTGGCCAGGGTCATGAAGCGCGGATCGGCGCGTAGTGGGGCCATGTAAGACCGGAACAACACGTCGCTCGAGGCCGATACGGAATCGACTGCAATATCGTTGGCGAGCGCGTCATAGGCCTCGTCGATCCGGCCGAACATCACCAAGGCTTGGAGATAGGCCGGGACATCCGCGGGATCGGCGGCAAATCGCGCGCGATAGGATGCAAGCGCCAACTCGATATTCGCGTCGCTCGGGTCGGCGCGGGCCTGGAGGAACGCGATGTTCGACGCGAGATCGGTCGGAGACACGGATGTACCCGAGTTCCGGAGGTATTTTTCGGCCCGCGCAGGATCGCCAAATCTAAGATCGAGGCGGAATCGCGCCTGAGCGATCGGGGCGGATCCAGGCCAGGATTTTTCCGCCTCGGCAAGGGCTTTAAGCGCAGCGTCGATCTGGCCGGAATAGGCCAGCGCGCTGACGCGGATATCGAGCAAGGCAGGTGACAGCGGGTTGAGGTCGGATGCGCGGGCGCTTTCCGCTACCGCCTCATTCATTCGCCCCAGTTCCTGAAGCGCCGCGGTGCGAGTTCCCCGAAGCAATGGAGAGTCGGGATTTTGGGTAATTGCCCGATCCATCAATTCCACCGTGCGCAGGGACTTCGCGCCACCGCTTGGGCGGATGAGGGATAGGGCGACGAATGTTTCAGGCAGCGTAGGGCCATAGATTTTGGCCTTTGCCAATGCCGCTCTTGCCTGGGCAATCAGCGCGGCCCGGTCGGCATCCACCGCATTTCCAACCCCCCAGGCCGAAAGCATTGCCAGATTAGCCCAGCCGGGTCCGAACTCCGGCTCGCGCCGGGTCAACTGCCGGAAGATTCCGATCGCTTCGTTGCGGTCGCCGTCGGCGCAGCCGCGCAGATACAAGGACAGGGAATCGTGCCCGATTTTCCGTTGCAGGTCGCCGAGCTCCGCCAGGCAATTGAGGACGTCGCCGACCTGCGCCGAAATTTGCTGGCGAAGATCGATCATGCGCCCGTGCGGTTCGGGGATCAGGCTGCTCCACAATAAGCCGGACTCGCGGCCCTGTTTGAGCGCGACATCGGCCTGGAGGTCGCCGCCCGAGCCCGAAACCCCGACTTCGACGCGATAGGAACTCCGTGCCGCAGCGGGGCCTTCGCCCTCGACGATGGTCAGTGATCCCAATGGCCCGGCGCGGAAGCGGCCGAGATCGCGCGACAGGCTTTGCGCCAGTTCCTGCGATTGTGCCGCATTGCCGCCCGATGCGGCTACCGCGATGCTGAGTCCTGCATTGCCATCCGAACGGGTGAACCACCACGTCCCGCCGGCGGCAGCGACCAGGATGACCAGGGCGATGATCGCCATCGCCAAACGACTGGGCTGAAAGCGCAGTGCCCGGGTCGCAATCCGCAGGGGCGGCGGTTCGCCTTGGCGTCCAAGCTTCCTGCCGATTGCCTTGATCAGCGGTTCCACCGGCCGGCGGCCCCGAGCCGTCAGGTTGACCGCCTGATACTGGCGAAAACCCAAGGGCGGATCGACCGCCCCGATCAGCGCCGGGAGCAGGCGTCCGCTGTCGCGGCCAATCGCGGCTTCATCGCGGACCCAGTCGGACTTGATCGAATTCTTCGACCACAAGACGACGATCAGCTCGGAAACGCTCAGCGCGTCGTCGATCTCGTTTGAAAAGCTCGCCCCGGCGCTGATCTCGCGGTCCCACCAGACGTCGTGGCCGGCCTCCTCAAGCGCCGCCGCGATGCGCTCCGCCCAGGCGCTATCGTCGCGTGCGTAGCTGAGGAAAATCCTGGCCATTTGCCCCCTGTCGAACGGCAAGTGATGCGCCAATCGCACAGCTGCGGCAAGCCGAGCGGAGCAAAGTCACTGGCTGCGCGCGGGGCGAACGGCTAGAACGCCCGCCGATGTCCAAGATCATCCTCGATAGCGATACCAGCCGCGCAACCCCTTCACCGGTGCCAGGCAAGCGCATGACCGCGCCCGCGATCCGCGCCCGCAAGGCTGACGGCAAGACCGCCGAGCCGATCGTCATGCTCACCGCTTACACCATGCGCATGGCGCAATTGCTCGACCCGCATTGCGACATGCTGCTGGTCGGGGACAGCCTGGGGCAGGTGATTTACGGCCTCAATTCGACGATCCCGGTGACGATGGAGATGATGTGCGCGCATGGCGCCGCGGTGGTGCGCGGGAGCTGGCACGCCTTGGTCGCGGTCGACATGCCGTTCGGTAGTTACGAAGCCTCGCCTGAGCAGGCGTTCATGAGCGCTGCCCGGATCATGAAGGAAACCGGTTGCGCGGCGGTCAAGCTGGAAGGCGGCGAGGCGATGGCAGCGACGGTCGATTGCCTGACCAAGCGCGGAATTCCGGTGATTGGCCATGTCGGGCTGACCCCGCAGGCGGTCAATGTGCTGGGTGGTTATGGCGCGCGCGGCAAATCCGCCGCCGAAGCCAAGAAGATCGTCGGCGATGCCAAAGCGGTGGCGGACGCCGGCGCCTTCTGCATTGTTGTCGAAGGAGTGATGGAAGCGATTGCCGACCAGGTGACGGGGGCGGTCGATGTTCCGACCATCGGCATTGGCGCCTCGGCCAATTGCGACGGCCAGGTGCTGGTGACCGAAGACATGCTCGGACTGTTCGAGCGCACGCCGCGCTTCGTCAAACGCTTCGCTGACCTCGCCGGAGAGATCGCGACGGCGGCCGAGCAATATGCCAAGGACGTCAAGGACCGCTCGTTCCCGACCGCCGACCAGACCTACCGGCCGAAGGCGAAATAGTGGGCGTCGGCCATATTGTCGGGTATATTGCTCGTCATTGGGAGGAAGCGTATTAGTTGAACCTGGGTGGTGGCAAGGGGAGCCGCTATGCTCAGTCGGCTATCGGGAATGCACTTTTGTGCGACGATGATCGGGGTAGTTGCAAGCATCGCCGCGGTGGGCGTCGCGGCGCCGGTGGGCGAAACCCAGTCACCGTCACCCGTAACGGTAATCAGCCGCGAGCAGCTGGAGCATGTTCCCACCAACAGGAGCGTTGGAGAACTCCTCAGAAATTGCCCCGCGCGGACCATCCCGACGATGGCAAAGCCGCCGCAAATGGAGCTCAACGGCGCTCTACCGGCGCAATTGAACTGTGTTCAGCCCGACGATCTGCGGATGATCGACATCTATCGGGCGCACAACAAGGAGCGGGCGCTGCTTGGCTATCAGCCACTGCGCTGGAACGCCGCGCTCGAGATGTCGGCGACGCTAAGAGCGCAACAACTCGCGCACATTCAGCAGCTCATCCACGCGCGGCGCGAAGGCCGGGGCATCGAACGCGAAAATTTGCTGAGCGCGCCGATCGGCTGGTCGCCAGAACAGATGATGGACCGGTGGATCAGCGAGAAACGTTATTTTCACCCCGGCACTTTCCCCGAAGTGTGCAGCGGCGACTGGTCGCAATGCGTGCATTATACGCAGATGATCTGGCGCACGACGACCGACATCGGCTGCGGGATTGCGCCCGGCGGCGGGTTCAACTGGCTGGTGTGCCGTTATTCGCCCGGCGGCAACAAGGACGGCGTGGCGATCGGGGAGACCGCCAAAATCGGCGAGCGCGCCGACGGGCCGTGCGCCGAACCGGGCGGCAACACTATCCCGTGTGGGAACCCTCCGGACGGGCCGAAGATCGCGGGTCAGGGCAATGCCGGCGGTGAAGTGCAGGACGGGGGCAGTGGCGGCACCGAGGCTCAGGACGGCGGGGGCCAGAAGGATGATGCGGCCAAGGACGAGACCAGCTGCGTCGTCGATGTGAACCTTCATCGGCCGATCAGCATCGACCCCGACGAACCGGTTATCGCCGACGCAACCGAGCTCAACCCGGGCGCGACGACGCTTCGCAACGATGATTCCGACTGGCACCTTGGCCGCGAGGCGGGCACCGGCGCACTGCCGGTCATCAGCCTGCCGACCGACATCAGCCGAGCGAATAACGCCGACGAAAACGACCTGATCAAGGTCGAAGCGGTCAATGCCGCGGGCCTGCCCAACGTCTATCTGTTCGCTTTCCCGACCGACGCCGAGGCCAATAGCGACCTTGGGACCCAGGTACAGCCGGTTGCCGGGGGGCGAAGCGCCACCGCGCAGGAACTCGGCTATTACACCAGTGCGGCCAAGGCAGCGGCTGCGCCGGGCCTGCCATTGCCCGTGCCTGCGGCGGGCTTGAGCTTCTGGACCGAGGCCAAGCTCGGCGGAAAGTACCGCATGGTAATCGGGCAGCTAGTGCCGGGACTGGCGGCTGCGGGCGTGCGCTACAATCGCGCAAAGGGCGAAGCTTATTATATGGCGGACAAGAAGCCGATGCCGGCATTCTTGTGCGAGGACCAGGCGACTCTGACCGCGGCGGTGGTCGATATATTCCAACGCGGCAACCGCTCGTCCGGCCCGCAGCGATTGACTGCTTTCGATGTCTATTGGGCCGGGCGCCCGCATTTCCGCGCCGAGGTCTGGCCGGGCGGACAAGCCTATAGCTGGGGCGAGCAATATCGGCTTGGCGCGACCCTCCATGCAATGCCCGGAAATGCTGTCGGGACAATGGTTGCCTCAATGGCCCGGGACGCCGAAGATGTGCACGGCGATGCCAATGCCAAGCAAGACGGGCCGACGGTCCCGGCCAAGGGCAAGGCACCCGGAAACGTGGGCCTGAAGGGGCGGATCGAGGGTGGCTTCCATATCGACAGCCCGCGGCAAGGCAACGTCCCGACGGTCATCACCGCCGCCGACGACCGTTACCCCGACCGGGTCAGCCTCGACTATCTCGTCAACGGCGAACATCTCGTCAGGTCCGAATATCTGCAGGTCCTACTGCCGCGGATTCGTCCGCCAGCGGCTTCAGCGGCGCCTGAAGCGGGGACTATCAACCACGTCGAGAGCAAGGTGAATTACACCATCGTCGATGCGTTCGACCGGGTGATCAAGGCGGAAACCATTCCGGATTATTTATATTTCTACGGCGCCGGGCTGAAGGCTTGGGAAGCGCTTGAGGGACAGGCTGGAAAGGTCGTCGAGTCCGGGCCCAGGAACCGGCCCGACCCGTATAATGATTATCTGTTCATCACCAACACCGGCTTCAATCCCAACGGCGTCCAGCGCGACCCGGCCGGACCCCTCGGGACCGCCCAGCGAAGCCAGATGGAAGTGTTGGCGAACCGAATGACGGAGGGCGTTTTCAAGGACCGGCTGGAGTTCAATGCGCCGACCGATGTCAACGCGCGCGAAGCGTTGTGGCGTGCGGCGAGCGGCCGCGACGGAGCCACCGACGCATTGCGGCGCGGGCCATTAAAGCGGGCGCGCGACGAAGCGACCGTGCGCGATAAGTCGGTGCGAGACGGAAATTCCGTCGCGGACGCCGATCGGCGCCGGATCGCCAGTTTTACCGTCTTGTCGATTCCGCAGGACGTCATCCTGCAGCTCCGAATGGGTACGGAGCGCAAGGATTTGATGGTCTTCCAGGGCAATCGCCTGTCGATTTTCGCGCCCTATTTCTTCGAAGACACGCAATATCCCGGCAACAAGGACGACGAGGTGTTCCGCTACCATGTCGAGTTCCAGCCCGGGGCGCCGACTTCGCAGCTGGTCAGCGTCGGCCATCGCCGACCTTGAGAGTCGAAGCACTGGCTTTCAGCTTTTGCGGGCGCTGACGCTGAGTATGACAGCGGCTCCGCCAGCCCCCTTTGCCTTTTCCGCTTCACCCGCTAGAGCGTGGCGCGCCAGCTTCCGTTCATCCGTGGATGGGAAAGGAAGCGACCGGCAGACAGTTCCCTTGCGAGCGGATTGAGGCAGTTTCTTGGCGCAACCCCCAACCACTTCCGACCCTGATGGCGTCAACCAGACTTTCCTTCGCGAAGTCGACGAGAATCTGCGCCGCGACCGGGTCCGCGATTTTTTCCGCGACTATCGCGGAGTTCTGATCGGCGGACTGATCCTGTTCCTGGCATCGGCCGGCGGGATCATCTGGTGGCAGGAATATCGCCTCAAGAAGCAGGGCGAACAGGTCGAGAAACTGGCGACGATCTATCGCGACATCAACGATTCCAAGCTCGACAAGGTCCCGGGCGAGCTCGACCAGCTGTCGGCAAGTTCGGGCCAAGCGGTGCGCGCTTCGGCGATGTTCACCCGCGCCGCGCTCGCACTGCAGCAAAATGATCCGGCCTTGGCGTCCAAGACCTATGGCGACATCGCGCACGACAGCGCGATGCCCCAGGCCTATCGCGATGCCGCTTTGCTGCGCCAGACGACGCTCGATTTCGACAAATTGAAGCCCGACGAGGTGATCAACCGAATGGCTCCGCTGGCCAAGCCCAACAGCGCCTGGTTCGGAAGCGCCGGGGAATTGACCGCGATGGCGCTGATCAAGCAGGGCAAGAAACTCGAGGCCGGCAAGCTGTTTGCCGCAATCGCCGCCAATAAGGATGTCCCGGTCAGCATGCGCGGACGCGCCGTTCAGATCGCCGGAAGCCTGGGCGTCGACGCTAGCGCCGCATTGCCGCCATCCGCCCAACAGGAAACACGATGACCAAGCCAACGACCTTCATGATCGCGCTGATCACCGCCGCGGCCGTCGCCACCAGCGGGTGCAGCGTGCTGAAGCGCAAGACCCCCAAAACTCCGGTGCTCGGCGAGCGCATCGCGGTCCTCACCAGCGAGGGCGAAGTCGAGGTCGATCCGACGCTTGGCGGCGCGTCGATGGCGCTTCCCGAAGCCATTGCCAACACTGTCTGGTCGCAATCGGGGGGCAATTCTTCCAAGTCGATGGGCCAATTGGCGCTCGGGACCTCTTTAGCGGAGGCGTTTACCGTCAGCATCGGGCGTGGAAGCAGCCTGACCGCGCGCCTCGCTTCGTCGCCGATCGTTGCCGATGGGCGGGTTTACACGATCGACACCATGGGTTCGGTGCGCGCTTTCGATGCCCAGACCGGGTCGCCGGTGTGGGTCGTCCAGACGCCGATCGACAAGGGCAATGAAGTGTCGCTTTACGGCGGTGGCCTGGCGTTTGACAGCGGCCGGATTTTCGCGACCAATGGACTGGGCTATGTCGTCGCGCTCGATGCCGCGACTGGCGGACAGGCGTGGAAGGTTCGCCCGGGCGGGCCGTTGCGCGGAGCGCCGTCGATCGCCGCCGGCGCGCTGTACGCGATGAGCCAGGACAATCAGATTTACTCGCTCAACACCGCCGATGGAAAAACCAATTGGTCGGCCGCGGCCGCGCTCGAAATCGCCGGGGTGTTCGGGTCGGCCTCGCCGGCAGTCGCTCAAGGCACGGTCGTCGCCGGCTTTTCGTCGGGCGAACTCAATGCGTATCGCTACGAAAACGGGCGGCAGGTGTGGCAGGACGCGCTCCAGCGGACCAGCATCACCACCAGCGTCTCGACCTTGTCGGACATCGACGCCGATCCGGTCATCGACGGCGGCCAGGTGTTCGCGGTTGGCCAGGGCGGGCGCATGGTCGGGCTCGAACTGACCACCGGGCAGCGCCTGTGGGAATCGAATATCGCGGGCATTTCGACGCCGTGGGTGGCGGGCGAATGGATTTTCGTGGTGACCGACAAGGCCAAGCTGATCTGCTTTTCGCGGACCAACGGCCATGTCCGCTGGATCAACCAGCTGCCGCCGTTCGAAAACGCCAAGAAAAAACGCGGCCAGATCGATTATTCGGGTCCGATCCTCGCCGGTGGCCGGCTGATTGTCGCGGGCACCAATGGAGTGCTGGTCAACATCGACCCCGAAACCGGTTCGTATCAAAGCCAGACCGGGGTCAAGGGTGGGATCAGCCTGCCGCCGGTGGTCGCCAATTCGACGCTTTACGTGCTCGATGACAAGGGCTTGCTGCACGCCTTTCGCTAGTCTTGGCCGCTAAGCCCTCCCGCAAGCGGGCTGGCGCTGCTATCGGCGGCTGATGTCCCATCCAATTGTCGCAATCGTCGGCCGGCCCAATGTCGGCAAATCGACCCTGTTCAACCGGCTTGTCGGAAAGCGCCTGGCCCTGGTCGACGACCGGCCCGGCGTCACCCGCGACCGCCGCGAAGGCGAAGCTCGGCTGCTCGGGCTCGATTTCAGGATCATCGATACCGCCGGGTTCGAGGATGAAGATCCGGCCAGCCTGCCGGGGCGAATGCGCCAGCAGACCGAAGCCGCGGTGCGCGACGCCGACGTCGCTCTGTTCCTGATCGACGCGCGCGAGGGCCTGACCTCGCTCGACGAGGAGATCGGGCGCTGGCTTCGCGCCGAATCGACCCCGGTGGTGGTGGTTGCCAACAAGGCCGAGGGCCGATCGGGCGAAGCCGGCCGTCTCGAAGCCTATAAGCTGGGACTCGGCGACCCGATCGCGATCAGCGCCGAACATGGCGAGGGCATGGCCGATTTGTTCGACCTGCTGCTGCCCCACGTCGAGCCCGAGGATGGCTCGGACGGCGAAACGATCGAGGATCCGGACGATCCCGCGGCACCGCTCAAACTGGCGATTGTCGGCCGTCCCAATGCCGGCAAGTCGACCCTGGTCAACAAGATGGTCGGCGAGGAACGGATGATTACCGGCCCCGAAGCCGGAATCACGCGCGATTCGATCAGTCTGGAGTGGGTCTGGGAAGGCCGTCCGGTGCGGCTGATCGACACCGCGGGCCTGCGCAAACGGGCCAAGGTCGAGGACAAGCTCGAGCGGCTGTCGGTCGCCGATACGCAGCGGGCGATCGATTTCGCCGAAGTCGTCGTGCTCCTGCTCGATGCCACCCGCGGACTCGAGGTCCAGGATCTGAAAATCGCCAACAAGGTACTGGAAGAAGGCCGCGCCTTGCTCATCGCGGTCAACAAATGGGATGTCGCCGAGGGCGGCTCGGCGCTGTTCAACGGCATCAAGGGGGCGCTCGCCGAGGGGCTGGCGCAGCTCAAGGACGTGCCGCTGCTGACCGTTTCGGCGAAGACCGGCAAGGGCATCGACATCCTCCTCAAGGTCGCCTTCGAGCTGCGCGAATCGTGGAGCAAGCGGATTGCGACGGGCGAGCTCAACCGCTGGTTCGAACATGTCATTGACGCCAACCCGCCGCCGGCGCCGGGCGGCCGACGGATCAAGCTGCGTTATATCACCCAGGCGACCACCCGCCCGCCGACCTTCGTCGTATTCGGTAGCCGCACCGACGAACTGCCCGAGAGCTATCGGCGATACTTGCTCAACGCGATGCGCCGCGACCTCAAACTGGCGCCGGTACCGCTGCGCCTCAATTTCCGGTCCAGCCGCAACCCGTTCGACGACAAGAACGCGCGCTAAGCCAAAATTTACCCCTTCGTCCTACAGCGGTCAGGTGGAACCGCAGCCGGTCCTTTGGGGGAACAGGAATTGGACTTGGATAACGCACGGCCGGACGTCATCGACTGGGCGCATTTCGAACGGAGCCGGGCCGAGCTCGGCCCTGGCTTCATCCGCATCCTTGGCTATTTCAAGGAGGACGGAGTCAAATCGATTGCCCAGATCGAACAAGCGATGCGCGAGCAGAACACCGCGGCGCTGGTGCTTCCTTCGCACACGCTGAAGGGCGAATCGCGGCAGCTTGGCGCAACCCCGCTGGCCGACATCGCCGAGCTGGTCGAAAGCACCGCTCGCTTTTGCATTGAGACCCACCGTTTTCCCGATGAACTGGTGCCTCAGGTGGTCGAACTTCGGCGCTTGTTCAATCAGACGGTCGAAGCGTTCGACAAGGAAACCAATCCCGTCCTGACCCGCGGCGCGCCGAGCGGTGGTTTTGGCCGCCGCGCCGGCAATCAGAGCTTCGGCCGGCTCTAGGCGCCCGGGCCCTCCGGATCACCGTCCAAACTCAGTCCTCGGCCGGCTTGGAATGGAGCTGGACGTAATTCTGGATGCCCATCCGCGCGATCATCTCGAACTGCTGCTCGATATGGTCGATATGCTGTTCCTCCGACGCGAGGATCTTCGCGAACAGGTCGCGGCTGGGGTAATCGCCGACTTTTTCGCAATGCGCGACCGCGCCGCGCAATTGCTTGACGGCTTCGAGCTCAAGTTCGAGGTCGGCCTTGAGGATCTCCTCGACATTCTCGCCGATGTGGAGCCGGCCAAGCGCCTGGAAATTGGGCAGCCCGTCGAGGAACAGGATTCGCTCCGACAATTCGTCGGCGTGCTTCATCTCCTCGATCGATTCGCCGCGCTCGAACTCGGCCAACCGGCCGACGCCCCAGTTGTCGAGCAGGCGATAATGGAGCCAATATTGGTTGACCGCGGTCAACTCGTTCTTGAGCGCCTCGTTGAGCAGCTCGAGGACTCGTGCGTTACCCTTCATCGCCAGTTCTCCCTCGGCCCCGGCTTACGCCTGAATTCTTGCCAAGCAAAGCGGAAAGGCGCGGAAAACCGCTAAATTTCTGGTATTGATTATCAGTCTTAACTGGCGCGTCAGGCGGTGACGCTGACCAGCCGGGGCTTGCGCGCGCGGCGTTCGTCGGCGACCAGCTCCTCGGCATAATCGCGGCAACAGCCGCATTCGAATTCGGAGCCCATCGCGCGATAGGCGCTGTCGACCG
The DNA here is from genome assembly GCA_040390365.1 of Pseudomonadota bacterium. Lineage (GTDB taxonomy): Bacteria > Pseudomonadota > Alphaproteobacteria > Sphingomonadales > Sphingomonadaceae > Sphingomicrobium. The sequence goes on from JAZJYM010000003.1 coordinate 87,671, forward strand.
TCGGGCAGCCCCCACGCACGGCGGCGCGCAGGTCCTGTTCGGTGATTCGGTTGCAGCTGCAGACGATCATGACGATCGCTATAAACGATAATGCGAACTATTCGCAAGTAATTTTCTTCCACAACTTCGCGACAGGATGGTCAGGCCAAAGCCGCGTCGGCGCCCATCAGTTTCGGGAAGAAGCCTTCGTGCGCGGCGCGGAGTTCGGCGAGGGGCAGCCTTTGAATGCCGCCACGCGACCGCAGGTCGAAGTGCAGCGAATCGCCGCCAGTCGTCCCGATATTGACCGCGAACAGCTGGGTTGCATTGGCGGCGGCGCGGACCGCGGCTTCGTCCGTAGTGGTGACCACGTACCGGCCCTGGCCCTCGCCGAACAGGATCGCGGCGGGGTTGGGGATTTGCTCGACCACGGTCATGGTGAGACCGATGTTCCCGGCGAGCGCCATTTCGGCAATCGCCACCGCAGCGCCCCCATCGGAGCAATCGTGGACGGCGGTGACAAGGCCGTCGGCGATGAGCCTGCGGATGCATTCCCCGGCGCGCCGTTCGACCGTAAGATCGACCGGGGGCGGGTCGCCTTCGCGGCGGCCGTGGCAGACCTCGAGCCATAAAGACTGGCCGACGTGGCTGTCGCTGTGGCCGATGAGGATGACGTGCTCGCCCTCGGCCTTGAACGCGATCGTCGCCGACTTCTCCCAATCGTCGAGCAAACCCACCCCGCCGATCGCTGGCGTCGGCAGGATCGCGCTGCCGCCGCCGGTCGCCTTGCTCTCATTGTAGAGGCTTACATTGCCGCTCACGATCGGGAAATCGAGCGCCCGGCAGGCGTCGCCCATGCCGCGCAGGCACTCGACGAACTGGGCCATGATCTCGGGCCGCTGGGGGTTGCCGAAATTGAGGCAATTGGTCACCGCGAGCGGCCGCGCGCCGACCGCGCACAAATTGCGATAGGCTTCGGCGATCGCCTGCTTGCCGCCTTCATAGGGGTCGGCATAACAATAGCGCGGGGTGCAGTCGGTGGTCATCGCCAGCGCTTTTTTGCTGCCGTGGACGCGGACCACCGCGGCGTCGCCGCCGGGGCGCTGGACGGTGTCGCCGCCGACCTGTTGATCATATTGCTCCCACACCCAGCGGCGGCTGGCGAGCGCGGGCGAGGCCATGAGCTTCAGAAGATCGGCGGCGATGTCGGTGCTTTCAGGAACGTCGCCGAGCGGTTTGACCTGCGCCCACGCCTTATACTCGTCGAGACTGAGGTGCGGGCGGTCATATTCGGGCGCGTCGTCGGCGAGCGGTCCCAAGGGGATGTCGCACACCACCTCGCCATTCCATTCGAGCACCATGTGGCCGGTATCGGTGACTTCGCCGATGACCGCGAAATCGAGCTCCCATTTGTGGAAGATCGCCGCTGCCTCGGCCTCGCGCCCGGGCTTGAGCACGATCAGCATCCGTTCCTGCGATTCGGACAGCATCATCTCGTACGGCGTCATGCCTTCCTCGCGACAGGGGACGGCGTTCATGTCGAGGCGGATGCCCGCGCCGCCCTTGCTCGCCATTTCGACCGACGAGCTGGTCAGCCCGGCCGCGCCCATGTCCTGGATCGCGACGATCGCGTCGGTCGCCATCAATTCAAGGCATGCCTCGATCAGCAATTTCTCGGTGAACGGGTCGCCGACCTGGACCGTCGGGCGCTTTTCGTCCGAATTCTCGTCGAAGTCGGCGCTCGCCATGGTCGCACCGTGGATTCCGTCGCGCCCGGTCTTGGAGCCGACATAGACGATCGGATTGCCGAGGCCGGTCGCCGCCGAGTAGAAAATCTTGTCGGTCTTGGCGACACCGACGGTCATCGCATTGACGAGGATATTGCCGTCGTAGGCGGGGTCGAAATTGACCTCTCCGCCGACCGTTGGGACTCCGACGCAATTGCCATAGCCGCCAATTCCGCTGACTACGCCGCTGATCAGGTGGCGCATTTTGGGATGGTCGGGGCGGCCAAAGCGGAGCGCGTTCAAATTGGCGATCGGGCGCGCGCCCATGGTGAACACGTCGCGCAGGATCCCCCCGACCCCGGTCGCCGCGCCCTGATAGGGCTCGATGTAGCTGGGGTGGTTGTGGCTCTCCATCTTGAAGATGCAGGCATCACCGTCGCCGATGTCGATCACTCCGGCATTCTCGCCCGGGCCGCAGATCACCCACGGCGCGGTGGTTGGCAGCTTCTTCAGGTGAAAGCGCGAGCTCTTGTAGCTGCAATGCTCCGACCACATGACCGAAAAGATACCCAGCTCGACGAGGTTGGGTTCGCGCCCCATCGCCTTGAGGATCCGGCCATATTCTTCTTCGGAAAGGCCGTGCTCGGCAACGACCTCCGGGGTGATTCCGGTGTTCGACATGGCGGCGCTCCTAGCGGCTGGAACGCGCCCCGCCTAGAGGTCGTGGCGGACGAACTTTTCACCCGAAAACAGCAGTGTCTGCGGCCGGCCGTCGATCGGGTTGGTGAAGCTGGCGCGTTCGGGCGACCAGGCGTCCTCACCGACCCGGAAGAGATTGTCGCTTATCGCGGTCAGCGGGGTTTCGGTGCCGAACCACAGCCGCCCGCCGCGCTCGACGATGATCGCCGTTCCAAACCACGGGCTGTCGTCGACATAGCGTCCGGCGAGCTGCGCCAATTTGGAGTTTGCGGCCGGCGGCTGCCACGTCGATCCGGAGCGCACGAAGCTCGACGAGCCCCAGCTGGCGCCGACGATCGCCTTGTCGTCGGGACTTTCGAACATCAACGAGAATTGGCGGAAGCGCGGATGGAGGGTTCGGAAGACGCCGTCGCCCCACGGGTCGAGCGCTGCGGTGTGGCTGTCGGCGACGATCGCGATGCCGCCTGGCAGCAAGCGAACCTCGAAAGCGCCGGCAGGCCCGGAATAGGATCCCGCATAATCGCCGGCATTGCCCAGCGGGGTGGTCAAAGGCGGCGCTTTGGGAAGCGGCCGGCCGTTGCGAACGGCGGTCAGCGCATCGACCGCGTACATCGTCAGCAGGCGCGGGCGGTAGGCGGCGAAGGCGCTGATGGTCGAGCTTGCAAAGGCGCCGACCCCGCTGGCCGGATCGACATGGAACGAGGAGGAGAAGCTGACCATTCCGCCGGTATGGTGGAGGTAGGTGTGGGTGCCGCTGCCGACGTGCATCAGGCCGTTTCCGTAATGCATCGCCGGTGAGCCGGTGGTGACCATGTGGCGGCTGAATTCGAGACCGCCTGCTGGCGACAGTCCCATCCCGCCGCGGCCGGCGGCGGCATCGGCCATCGAACGGAGCAGAAGGATCATGTCGAGCGCGGTCGAGGCGACGCTTCCGGCGGCGAAGGTGACGTCGACCCACGCCGCGGGTGCAAGCGGGGTTCCGCGCACGAACGGGGCGACATTGTCGGCGGCTTCATAACCCTGGGCAAAGCGGGTGCGCTTGTCGGCCGTGATCGACCCAAAGGTCTGGGTCATTCCGAGCGGCGCGAACAGCCGTTCGTCGAGCAATTTGCCAAGGCTCTTGCCGCCGAGATGCTCGAGCAATTTGCCGAGGATGTCATAGCCGGTGTTGGAATAGGACCATTGGCTACCGGGCGCGAAGCCGAGCCACAATCCGCCGGGCGGGAACAACGGCGCATCGCCGGGCAGGCCGGTGACGTGATCCAGCAATTGCTGGACCGTGACTGCGTTTTTCGCCGGGAGCGCGATTTCCGGCAATAGGTCGCTGATCCGGTCGCTGAGGCGAATTTTGCCCGATTCCGCGAATTGGTGGATCAGCGCAGCGGCCATCAGTTTGGAAATCGACCCGACCTGAAACAGGGTCGAATCGGTGATCGCGGTTTTCGCGCCGGCTTCCGCGAAGCCGGAATGGCGGCTGATCTGGGGTCCGCCGGGAACGGTCAGTCCAAGGGTCAGTCCGGGAAGGTTGAAAAACGCCCGATGAAGCTCGGCATAAGCGGCGATCGCCGCAATCGCTGGATCATATGTGCCGGGAGTCAGCGGAACTGCCGCGCCGAGCCGCGCGGCGAAGGGCGCAGCGAACACCAGGCCGACGGCACCGCCGGCAAAACCGCGTCTAGTCAGATCCATGAAAACCTCTTCCTGTGGCCAAGGTGATCCAGAGCCGCAGGGTGGAAGTCAAGAAAGTGCCGGTTCAGGCCTTGCAGCTTTGCGCATTACGACCCGGAACGCCGATCTTGACCGATGCCGCGGTGTCGCTGCCGGCGAGCGAATAGCCGCCCTCGGCAACCATTGGCTGGCCCGCTTCGGCCGCCGTAACAACGGTCGGAACGGCAGCCTTATCGGCGTGCAGAGTAGCCGACTTGCCGTCCGACAGCCAGTCGACATGGACGATCAGATTGTCGGCGCAGCGGTAAGTCTTGCTGATCTTAATCGAGGGCGGGAGAATGACGTTCGCGCTCGCGACCGCATTGGCGTCGTCGGCCGGGCCGTCGGCGACGATCGTGTGATCATTTTTGTTGCAGGCGGCCAGCGCTGCGATCAGGCCAAGGGCGAGGAGTTGGTTCTTCATCCTCAGCGCACTGCCGGAAACGGGGCGCCCCGGTCAAGAGTGCAACCTTGCATATTGGCGAGCCGGGACATAGCTTCGACGCAGCGATGCCTTATCAAGCCGGCAGCAGCGCCCAGCGCATTCGGATCGGACTGACTGGCCTCGCCTTCGCGTTCCTGCTCGTGCTGCTGGGGTCGATCATCAGCCGGTCGAGCAAAGATGGCGAGGGCAATGCCGTCAACGATGCGACCACCAACCAGCCCAGCGAGCCCTTGGCCGAACTTGGCGTTGCCCCTGGCGCCGGCGACGACCAGGCCAATGCCACCAACGCCCAGTGACCAGGGCCCAGTGACCAGGGTCCGGTGACCAGGGCGCGCGTCGGGGCGCTGTTACTGGTCCTGATCTTGTGTGCGGCGGCCGCGTTCGCGCTGAGCAGAAACGCCGCTTACGGGCCGCGCGACGCGAAGCCCGATTTGCTGCTTCTGACCAGCCTGCCGCTGGTCTTTTCCGAGGAGTTCGGCCTCGACCAAAAAGGATCGGCGATCCTTTCCGCCTTGCAATCGCGCTATCGGGTGGTGCCGATCGACGCCACCGATCCCGCAACTCTGGCCAAGGGCCGGCTGCTGATGATGGCCCAGCCCCGCGCGCAAACCGCGGAAAATCTCGTCGCGCTCGACCAATGGGTGCGGGGCGGCGGGCATCTGCTGCTTCTTGCCGATCCGGCGCTGGATTGGCCGAGCGAAACCCCGCTCGCCGATCCGGCGCGGCCACCGCCAATCTATGCCGACACCGGATTATTGGCGCATTGGGGATTGCGGCTCGATTCGCCGGACAGCCGCGGGCCGGTCGTAGGGGAAGTGGCTGGCGAGCCCGTCCTGACCGTGTCTCCCGGCCGCCTCTCGGGCCGTTGTGCGACCTCCGGTGACGGACTGGTCGCGCACTGCACGCTGGGGCAGGGCAAGGCGATTGTGATCGCCGATGCCGACCTCCTCGATATCGAAGCATTGGGGGGAGAGGGTTCCGGCAACGACCGCGCAATCCTGGCCGAACTCGACTCGCTCGAACGCTGACGATTCGGCGGGTCGGCTTTCTGATAACAGACTTATCCACAGCATTTTCAACGAGAATGAAAGGCGAACAGGCGATTTTCGCGCCCTCAAGAAACCGCAAAAAACCGGGATAACCCCTGATAATCCCATCATATCCCACGAAAACCCATTGTATCCCCATGATCGATGAGTTACCAACATCTCCCTGTAACGCGGGGTTGATCCTTTGATCCGATGACGGACGCGGTGCGTGCGCAATGGCGCGCGTCCGCGAAGGACCAGTCGCGCGCTGCGAAGGGGAGTAGTCGTGGCGGCGCTAGAGCATCTGTTTCAGGGCAGCGCTTTGAACGCGGTGGACGCGAAGGGACGGGTGTCGATCCCCGCTTTTCTGCGCGGTGTGATCGAACGCCGCGGCGATGCTCGCACCATCGTCCTGGCGAAGCATGAAAGCTTTCCCTGCCTGACCGCCTACGACCCCGCTTACGCGGCCTTCAAACACGCCAAGCTCGAGCGGTTGAATGAGAAGGAAGAGACGGGTCCCGACGCCGCGATCGAATATCAGCAGCGCAACCTGATGGCCTTCGCCGCAACCGAGGAAGTGCCCTACGACAGCTCAGGCCGGATCCTGGTTCCGCCGATGATGCGCATGAAGGGCAAACTCGGCGATCTCGCGCTGTTCCTTGGAGCTGGCGAAACATTTCAGATCTGGAATCCAGAGCTGCTGCTCGGCGACGACCGGATCCCTGATGACCTGAAGGATATCGCCCGCTTCCGTTTAAACGAACGCGGAGCGGCGCGATGACCGGCGCCGGTGCACGGATGGCCCCCCATGTGCCGGTGCTGGTCGACGAAGTCGTCGCCGCACTTGCCGTCCAGGATGGCGACATCGTGGTCGACGGGACCTTCGGGGCGGGCGGCTATACGCGCGCCCTGCTCGAGGCGGGGGCGGGCGCGGTGATCGGTTTCGATCGCGATCCCGATGCGATCGCCGCCGCACGCTCGTTCGTCCCCGACGATATCAGCCACGGGCGCCTGACGTTGATCGAGGACCGCTTCAGCCAGATGGATCGAGTGCTCAGCGAACGCGGCATCGGACTGGTCGATTCAATCACCCTCGATATCGGTATCAGCTCGATGCAGATCGACCAGCCGGAGCGCGGTTTCTCGTTCCAGGCCGATGGTCCGCTCGACATGCGAATGGAAAAATCCGGCCTCACTGCGGCGGAATATCTCAACGCTGCGGAAGAGGCCGAGATCGCCCGGGTATTGCGCGACTACGGGGAGGAACCGCGCGCCCGGGCGATCGCTCGCGCAATCGTTGCCGCACGTCCGGTCGAACGGACCAGCGAATTGGCGGCAATCGTCCGCCGCGCCGCCGGCTTTCGTCCCGGACAAAAGGCCGATCCGGCGACCCGCACCTTCCAGGCGATCCGGATCCATTTGAATGCCGAACTCGACGAACTCGAACAGGGCCTTGAAGCCGCCGAGCGCGCGCTCAAGCCGGGCGGCCGACTCGCGGTGGTCACCTTCCACAGTCTCGAGGACCGGATCGTCAAGCGGTTCCTGCGCGATCGCAGCGGCGCCAATCCCGGCGGCTCGCGTCATCGTCCCGCAATTACCGAACCCGATGCCCCGACCTTCGCTTTGGTCGCCAAGCCGGTGTCGCCATCGGACAGCGAAGTGGCCCGCAACCCGCGCGCCCGCTCGGCCAAATTGCGCAGTGCGATCCGCACCTCAGCTCCAGCCCGAAAGGAACGCTTGCAATGAGCGCCGGCCGATCTTTCCGTTCCTTGTTCATGGCCGCGACCTGCGCCGGGGCGGCCCTTGGCTGCTACCTCGTTTCCTTGCGGGTGGCGTCGGAACGCGCGGCGCTTGAAAATGTCGAAGGCCAGATCGTCATGGCCCAGCGCGATGTCCGCGTGCTCCAGACCGAAATCGGGACTCGCGGCCGCCTGGCCCAGCTCGAACGCTGGAACGTCAAGGTCCTGGCCTTGTCGGCGCCGACCGCGGATCAATTTCTGAGCGGTAGCTTCGAGCTCGCCAAATTGGCCCGGCCCGACGACCGGCCGGTGATCGACGCTCCGGTCGTGCTTGCTGCTGCACCAGCGCCGGACACAGCCAGCGCGATCGGTCTGGTTGATCGCGACGATTCGGGACAATCCACGGCTGCCGCGCGCGATCCCGCGCGGACGCTGTCGGCAAAGGCCATGCTCAACGAAGCGAGTTTGAAGACCGAGACGCGCGAGGTCCCGGCACAACCAGCTCCCGCTCCTGGGGCGGCTGGTCGAAAGTCCGTTGGTCAACCGGCTACGGCGGCGAAGCCGGTTTCAATTCGACCAACGGATAGACCGGGCCTCGCGGCCGCCAAACCGAGCCTCAAAAAACCCGTGGATAAAGCGGGCCTCACCGCGTCAAAACCGGTGACAAAGCCGGCCCGGGTTGCAACAGCCGATCCGCTGGCACCGCTATCCGCGGGCCGGAAACCCGCGATGACGCATAAGGATTCGGCCACCCCGCAATGAACGCCCAGTCGCCCGCTCTCGTCGCGTCACGGCCCGAGCGGCTCCGACTCGTCGGACAGCGGCGCTTGCTGCTCGCGGTCATGCACCAGCGGCTGATGTTCGCCATGCTGCTGTTCGCCGGGCTGGTGGCGCTGATCGCGCTGCGCATCCTGTGGCTCGCGGCGTTTGGCGATCATGCCGGACGCAAGGTCGGAGTGACCCGGCTGATCCCCGACCGCGGCGATATTGTCGACCGCGATGGCCAGCCGCTGGCGCGGACCATCGATGCCTGGACGATCGCCATTCATCCTTCAAAAATCATCGGCGACAAGCTGGAAATCGCTCGCGCGCTGGCGCGGCTGATGCCCGAACGCAGCGAAGAACAATATTTCGCGATGATGCGGTCGAACCGGCCATTTTTCTACCTTCGCCGGCGCGCCGCTCCGGATGTGGTCGAAGCGGTCAATGCTCTGGGCGAGCCGGGTCTTGCGATCCAGCGCGAGCCCGACCGCCTTTATCCGCAGACCAGCCTTGCCGCCCATGTCATCGGCTATACCGACATCGACGGCCATGGAGTCGCCGGGATGGAGCGCGCCTTCGACGGATATTTGTCCAATCCCGAAACGCGCGGCGAACCGCTGACCCTGTCGATCAGCAGCCGTTATCAGCAAGCGCTGGAGCATGAGCTCAACGAGGCATACACCCATTTTTCGGCGATCGGCGCGGCTGGAGTGATCTTGGACCTGCACACCGGCGAAGTGCTTGCGATGACCTCGCTTCCGGCGCTCAATCCCAATATCGCCGGGCAAGGCTCGCCCGAAGCGCGCTTCAATCGCGCGACATCGGGGGTTTACGAGCTCGGCTCGACGTTCAAGCCATTCACGGTCGCAATGGCGATGGACAGCGGGATCGTGAAGAGCTTCGGCCAGATGTACAATTGCCCGCGCGAGCTCAACATCTACGGCCATACGATCCATGACACCCACCCCTATGGGCGGATGTGCTCGGTGGCCGAGATCATGAAGGAAAGCTCGAACATCGGAACGGCGCAGATCGCCAACCAGCTCGGCGCGACCCGGCAGAAAGCGTTCCTCAAGAAAATGGGCTTCCTTGATCGAGTCGAGGTCGAACTCAAGGAACGTGGCCGGACCCTGACTCCGGGATCGCGCTGGGGCCCGTTCGAAACCCTCACCGTCGGCTTCGGCCACGGCATTGCGGTCACCCCGCTCCACCTCGCGACCGGTTATGCAACCCTGTTCAACGGCGGCATCTACCGCCCAGCGACCTTGCTCAAGGTCGACCCCAAACATCCCGTCGCCAAGGGCGTGCGGGTGTTCACCGAAGACACCAGCTATAAAATGCGGGCATTGCTTCGCCTGGTCGTCACCCAGGGCACCGGCAAGAAAGCCGACGCTCCGGGATACCGGGTCGGCGGCAAGACCGGGACCGCGGAAAAACTGCTCAATGGCCGCTACACTTCGACCGCGGTGGTCACCAGCTTCGCCGGTGTGTTCCCGATGGACGAGCCGCGCTATGTCATGGTGATGATGCTCGACGATCCCAAGCCGACCGCGGAAACCTATGGCTTCCACACCGCGGCGTGGAACGTGGGACCGGCCTTTTCCAAGACGGTTAGCCGGATCGCGCCGATGCTCGGCGTCCATCCGGACAAGAATCGCGAACCGAACATGCAGGAAGTCCTGCCGTTCGTTCACGACGAACTTCCCAAGGACTGATCACGGTGAAACTTCGCGACCTTGCGGACGTCCCTGGCGATTCCGTCGTCACCGGCTTTGCAATCGATCATCGCAAGATCGCCAAAGGCAGCGTATTCGGCGCGTTTCGCGGAAGCGCCTTCAACGGCGAGGACTTCATCCCCGAAGCGGTCAGCCGCGGAGCGATCGCGGTGGTCGCCCGGCCCGAAGCGGCGGTCGCGAATGTGCCCCACATCGCCGACCCCGAGCCACGCGCGCGATTTGCCGAGCTGGCCGCCAAATTCTACGCGCCTTATCCGCAAACGGTGGTCGCGGTGACCGGGACCAACGGCAAGACCTCGACGGTCGAAATGACGCGTCAGATCTGGCGCATGGCGGGACATCGCTCGGCCTCGATCGGGACGCTTGGAGTGACCACGTCCGACGATCAGGTGAAGACCGGGCTGACCACCCCCGACATCGTCACCTTCCTCAGCAACACGGCGGGCCTGAAGCGCATGGGGATCAGCCATGTCGCCTATGAAGCGTCGAGCCACGGCCTCGATCAGCATCGTTGCGAAGGCGTTCCCTTGGCTGCCGCGGCATTCACCAATTTCAGCCGCGATCACCTCGACTATCACGCCTCGATGGATGAATATTTCGAAGCGAAAATGGCTCTGTTCGAACGGCTTTTGCCGACTATCGCGCCGGTCGTTGTATGGACCGATGATCCCAAGTCGGCCGAAGTGATCGCTCGCTCGGCGAAGCGCGGCCATCCGATCCTGACCGTCGGCCGCAAGGGCGAGACGCTGCGCCTGGTCGAGCAGGTGCCGACCGCGCTCGGCCAGAATTTGCTGATCGAACATGACGGCAAGGCGCATAAGCTCGCTCTGCCGCTGATCGGCGCTTACCAGGCCGCCAATGTTCTGACCGCCGCCGGACTGGTGCTCGCAACCGGCGGCGAATGGGCCGCGACCTTCGCCGCGATGCAGCGCGTGGCGCCGGTGCGCGGACGGCTCGAACGGGCGGTAATCAGCAAGTCGGGCGCTCCGGTCTATGTCGATTATGCCCATACCGCCGATGCGCTCGAGGCGGCGATCGCTGCGCTCCGGCCGCACGTGGCGAGAAAATTGATTACATTGTTCGGCGCCGGCGGCGACCGCGATTCCGGCAAGCGGCCGGACATGGGTGCTGCCGCGACCCGCCTCAGCGACGTCGTCATCGTCACCGATGACAATCCCCGCGGCGAAGACCCGGCGGCGATCCGTGCCGCGATCATGTCCGCGGCGCCGGGCGCGATCGAGGTCGCCGGGCGGCGCGAGGCGATCGCCGAAGCGCTCAAAATTGCGCAAGCGGGCGACATCGTCCTGCTGGCCGGCAAGGGTCACGAAACGGGCCAGATCGTCGGCGACCAGCTGTTCCCGTTCGACGACGCTTTGGTGGCGCGAGAGTGCGCCGCATGAGCGCGCTGTGGACTTCCGCCGAAATCGCCGCTGCGACCGGCGGCACTGCAAGCGCCGACTTTACCATCGGCGGGGTGACGTTTGACAGCCGGGAAGTGGGGCCGGGCGACCTGTTCGTCGCGATGCCGGGCACGGCGCATGACGGCCACGAGTTCGTCGCCGGGGCGTTCGCTTCGGGCGCCGCCGCCGCGCTGGTGTCACAGCCGGTCGATGGCCCGCACGTCCTTGTCGCCGACACGTCCGAAGCCTTGAACAAACTTGGCCAAGCGGCGCGCGAGCGGTGCGGTGCAACGGTCATCGGAGTGACTGGATCGGTCGGCAAAACCAGCACCAAGGAGGCATTGTTCGGAGCGCTCGACCGGTGCTGCCCGGGCCAGGTCCATCGTTCGGTCAAAAGCTACAACAATCACACCGGTGTTCCGCTGAGCCTGGCGCGGATGCCGCGCGACTGCCGCTTCGCGGTGCTCGAAATGGGCATGAACCATGCCGGCGAAATCGCTGAGCTGACCGCGCTCGTCCGGCCCCATGTCGCGCTGATTACCGCGATCGCCCCGGCGCATATCGAAATGCTCGGAAGCCTTGAAGCGATCGCCGACGCCAAGGCGGAAATCTTCGCCGGACTTGAGCCGGACGGAGTAGCGATCATCCCCAATGACAGCGACCAGCGCGATCGACTGCTCAAGGCGGCTCGGCGCAGGGCCGACCGGATCATCAGTTTCGGATCGGGCGATGCCGATATTCACGCGGTCCACGCGGTCAGCGCCGGGAGTGGCGGAAGCCTGATCACTGCGGCCCTGCTCGAGCGAGAATTGACCTTCACCATTTCGCAGCGCGGCGACCATTGGGTCAGCAACGCGCTGGCGGTGCTCGCGACGGTCGAAGCGGTCGGCGCCGATGTCGCGATCGCCGGACTCGCGCTGGCCGACATGGACGGATTGACCGGGCGCGGAGCGCGGCACGTCATCGACCTTAACGGTGGCACCGCGCTGATCATCGACGAAAGCTATAATGCCAATCCGGCATCGATGGCGGCGACCCTCAAGAGTCTCGGCGACGAACACGACGTCGAGCGGCGCATCGCCGTGCTTGGCCCGATGCGCGAACTTGGGCAGCAAGCCGATGCGCTCCATGCCGCTCTCGTCACCCCGATCCTGGCCGCAAAGGTCGACCAACTGGTCCTGATCGGTCCCGACATGGCGCCGCTGGCCGACGCCATCGGGACGTCGGTCGCGGTCCATCGCGCCGCCCATGTCGATGATGCATGCGCCAAGTTGCTTGCAATGCTGCGCCCCGGCGATGCAGTGCTGGTCAAGGCGAGCAATTCGGTCGGACTGGCGGCGCTGGTCGATCGCGTCACGAGGGGACGCTAGATGCTGTACACCATGGCCGAGCATCTCGGCTTTCCCGGATTGCTCAACCTCATCCGCTACATCAGCTTCCGCGCCGGAGCGGCCAGCGCGACCGCGCTCGCCATCGGATTGCTGCTCGGACCGTGGTTCATTTCCTGGCTTCGGGTTCGTCAGGGCCGCGGCCAGCCGATCCGCGCCGATGGGCCGCAAAGCCATCTCGCCAAGCGCGGCACTCCGACCATGGGCGGCCTGTTGATCCTGATCGCGGTGACGGTGTCGGTGTTGCTATGGATGGACCTTGCCAATCCTTATGTCTGGGCCTGCCTGCTGGTCACGACCGGCTTTGGAGCGATCGGTTTCCTCGACGATTACGACAAGGTCAAGAAGGCGCATCACTCGGGTATTTCGGGGCGGCTTCGGCTGGTCCTTGAATTCGTCATCGCGGGGGTTGCCAGCTGGCTGATCGTCCGTTCCGGATCGACCCAGCTCTATTTGCCGTTCATCCAGGGGCCGGTGGCCGACCTCGGCTGGTATTACATCGCCTTCGGCGCCTTCGTCATCGTCGCCTTCGGCAATGCGGTGAACCTGACCGACGGGCTCGACGGACTGGCGACCATGCCGGTGATCATCGCCAGCACCGCCTTCCTAATCATCGCCTATCTTGTCGGCAATGTGAGGTTCGCCGACTATCTCGGCATCCCGCACTTCCCCGGGGTTGGCGACCTCACCGTCGTGTGCCTCGCGATCGTCGGCGCGGGCCTCGCCTTTCTGTGGTTCAATGCGCCGCCGGCGGCGGTGTTCATGGGCGACACCGGAAGCCTCGCCTTGGGCGGAGCGCTTGGCACGATCGCGGTCGCCACCCATCACGAATTCGTCCTCGCCATCGTCGGCGGCCTGTTCGTGCTCGAAGCGCTGTCGGTGGTGATCCAGGTCGCGGTCTATAAACGCACCGGCAAGCGCGTCTTCCTGATGGCCCCGATCCACCACCATTTCGAACATAAGGGCTGGTCCGAGCCGACGGTCGTGATCCGTTTCTGGATCATCTCCTTCATCCTCGCTCTGGCCGGCCTTGCGACACTGAAGCTGAGGTGATCACCGCGCGCGCTTTCGCCGGCAAGCATTATGCGGTCTACGGCCTCGCGCGCTCGGGGCTCGCGACGGTCGAGGCGCTGCTTGCGAGCGGGGCGAAGGTCACGGCGTGGGACGGGAAGCTGGCTCCCTCTCCCCCTGGGGGAGAGGGCCGGGGTGAGGGGGCTCGACGTCTGAGTGAACTCAGCAACGCCGAACACCCTCACCCTGCCCTCTCCCTCCAGGGAGAGGGTTTGGAGATCGCCGACCTCGACAGCGCCGACCTCAGCCAATTCGACAGCATCGTCGTCACCCCCGGGCTGCCGCTCAACCGCCACCCCATCGCGCAGCGCGCTCGGGACGCGGGCGTCGAAATCATCGGCGACATCGAGCTGTTCGCCCGCGCCCGGCCCGAGCTTCCGCCGCACAAAGTGGTCGGGATCACCGGCACCAACGGCAAGTCGACCACCACCGCGCTCATCCACCACATCCTGCAAACCGCGGGCGTGCCGAGCCTGATGGGCGGCAACATCGGCCTTCCGATCCTGAGCCAGGACCCGCTGCCAAAAGGCGGCGTCTATGTCCTCGAACTGTCGAGCTACCAGATCGACCTGACCAAGAGCCTCGATTGCGACGTCGCGGTGCTGCTCAACATTACGCCTGATCACCTAGATCGGTATCCGAGTTTTGAGGCTTACCGAAAATCAAAGCTTCGATTGTTTGACCTTCAGACCCCCGGTCACATCGCAATCTATGATTTTGATGGAGCTGAAGCGTTACAAATCGAGGCAGCTCGACCGGACAAGAACGACAGACTTTGGTTCGACGAAGACATTGTCGACCTAGTTACAAGTTGGAGCGATCTCCCAAATTTATCGGGACCACACAATCGCCGGAATGCTTCAGCAGCCACCGTCGTCTGTCAGGCTCTTGGTGTGCCCTTTTCAGAGTATGCACTCACCTCGTTTACCGGCCTCCCCCACCGCATGGAACGCATCCGCGACCTCGGCGGCGTCGCCTTCGTCAACGACAGCAAGGCGACCAACCCAGCGTCCACCGCCCCGGCGCTGGCCGCGTTCCCGGCGATCCGCTGGATCTGCGGCGGTCAGGCCAAGACCGACAATCTCGACGAATGCGCAGCCTCATTCGGCCACGTCCGGGCCGCTTATACGATTGGCGAGGCGGGTGAATTGTTCGCTTCGCTGCTTAGTCCCCACATGCCGGTGACCACCTGCGAAACGCTTGAAAATGCGGTCGAACGTGCGGCGGAGGATTCACAGCCGGGCGAGACCGTATTACTGTCCCCGGCGTGCGCGTCGTTCGATCAGTTTCGCGACTTCGAGCAGCGCGGCGACCGGTTTCGTGAGTTGGTGGAGGCCTTATGATCAGCAGCATTTCGGGCAGGATCAAAGCCAAAGCGGCGCTGGTCGATCCCAATCGCTACGGGCGCTCGGACACCTCGCCGCTCGGGCGCTGGTTCTGGGAGATCGACAAGGTGCTGCTGCTCCTGATCTGCGTATTGATCGGTATCGGCCTGATTGCCGTTGCGGCCGCAAGTCCCGCCGCAGCTCACCGCTATTCGGGCGGCAACATCCGCTTTTCCGAGCTCTATTATTTCTGGCGTCAACTGGCGTGGATCGCGGTCGGGATCCCGGTCATGATCGGCATTTCGATGATGCCGCGCGAACGCGCCCGGCGCATGTGCCTGTTCGGCGCGGCCTTCTTTTTCGTGCTTCTGATTTTCGTTCCGGTCCTTGGCCCGGAGCATAATGGCGCCCGGCGGTGGATCGAATTCGGGCTTGGCCAGATCCAGCCGTCGGAATTCCTCAAACCCTTTTTCGTCGTCGCCATGGCGTGGCTGTTGAGCCTCAAGGAAAAGGACAAGTCGCTGCCGGTGTTCGCGCTGTCGGCACTGATTACCGGAGTGGTCGCAGTGCTGCTGATGAAGCAGCCCGATTTCGGAAGCACGATCATTTTCTGCTGCGTATGGCTGGCAATGCTCGCGCTCGCCGGATTGTCGATGCGGCTGTTGATCATGCTCGGGATTGCCGGAGTGGCCGGGGTCATCCTCGCCTATTTCTTTTATGACGTTGCGACGACCCGGATCGACGAATTCCTGTTCGGGACCGGCGACAGCTTCCAGACCGACAATGCGATGCGCACGCTGACCGCTGGCGGGCTGTTCGGAATGGGGCCGGGCGGCGGCACCCGCAAGTTCGGACTGCCCGAAGCGCAGACCGATTATATCTTTTCGGTCATCGGCGAGGAGTTCGGGCTGATCGCCTGCCTCGCCATTGCCTTGCTCTATCTGGCGATCATCGCCCGGGTGCTGATCAAGTTGCTCGACGAGGAATCCTCGTTCGCGATCCTGGCAGCTGCCGGGCTGGTCATCGAGCTTGGAGTCCAGGCGCTGATCAACATGATGGTCAATGTCCAGCTCGCCCCATCCAAGGGCATGACCTTGCCGTTCATTTCCTATGGCGGAAGCTCGATGCTGGCGCTGTCGATCGGCATGGGCTTGCTGCTCGCTTTCACGCGCCGGAACCCGTATCTCACGCGTTCGCCCTATGTGGTGAAATGGAGCGGAGACACTTTGGTCGCATGAATTTCGTGCTCGCTGCCGGTGGAACCGGCGGACATATGATCCCGGCCCACGCGCTGGCGGCGGAATTGAAGCGCCGCGGCCATGGCGTGCTGCTGATTACCGACGACCGCGGAGCGCGCTTCCCCGGGCTGTTTGACGGCGTCCCCGTGCACATCCTCCCCGCGGGCCGGCTCGACGGTGGCCCGATCGGCTGGATCAAGGCGCTGTTCGCGGTGCTCCGCGGCCGCGCCGAGGCCAGGAAC
Organism: Pseudomonadota bacterium; assembly: GCA_040390365.1. Classification (GTDB taxonomy): domain Bacteria; phylum Pseudomonadota; class Alphaproteobacteria; order Sphingomonadales; family Sphingomonadaceae; genus Sphingomicrobium. Next base: position 104,157 of record JAZJYM010000003.1, read on the forward strand.
ATTTATCGCGAGCATCGCCCCGACGCGGTCGTCGGCTTCGGCGGCTATCCCGCCTTTCCCGCGCTGCTGGCAGCGAAAGCGCTCCACATCCCGACCTTGCTTCACGAACAAAATGCGGTGCTCGGCCGGGTCAACCGGCTGCTCGCCGGCGGCGCTGCGGCGATCGGAACGGCTTATGCCGAGGTCGATCGGCTCAAGCCCGGCCACCGCGGCAAAGCGGTGGTGATCGGCAATCCGGTGCGCTCCGACATCGCCCGGCTGGGCGAAATGCCATTCCCCGAATTCGACGATTATGGGCCGTTCAAGATCCTCGTCACCGGCGGCAGCCAGGGGGCCAGCATCCTTGGCGAAATCGTGCCCGAAGGATTGGCGCTTCTGGGTCCATCCCTGCGCCATCGGCTGCAGGTCGTGCAGCAATGCCGCCCCGACGATATCGAACGGGTGAGGGAGCGCTATGCCGAGCTTGGCATTCCCGCCGAACTTTTGACCTATATCGAGGACATGGGCGCAAAATATGCCGATGCGCATCTGGTGATTGGCCGGGCCGGGGCATCGACCATCGCCGAGCTGACCGCCGCCGGAAGGCCCGCGATCCTCATTCCCTTTGGCGCTGCGACCGATGATCACCAGACCGCCAACGCGCGCGAGATGACCGCTGCCGGCGGTGCCCGGACCATCCAGCAGTCGGCGTTCACCCCGCAGGTACTGGCGCGCCAGATCGAGGCCATGGCAAGCGATCCGGTGGCGCTCAACAATGCCGCCCAGCGGGCGCTTTCGGTCGGCCGTCCGCACGCCGCGCGTGACCTTGCCGATCTCGCCGAGCGAGTTGCCGGCAATGTTGCCCCGATGGAGATTGGCGTTGCGGTGGCACCGCTCCCTGCCGCTGCCCTCGCCGCTGGAGGGGTTCCGGCATGATGAAGGGTGTTTTTGGGGAAGGACGCCTTCAATGATGAAGGCCATGGGGACCGATATCGGAACGATCCATTTCGTCGGCATCGGCGGGATCGGAATGTCGGGCATTGCCGAAGTCATGCACCAATTGGGCTATACCGTTCAGGGGTCGGATGTCGCCGAGGGCTATGTCGTCGAGAAATTGCGCAAGACCGGCATTCCGGTGTCGATCGGCCATGACTCGGCCAATCTCGGCGATGCCGCGGTCGTGGTCTGCTCGACTGCCATCCGCGATGACAATCCCGAACTCGCCGCCGCCGCCGAGCGCCGCCTGCCGCGGGTGCGCCGCGCCGAAATGCTCGCCGAGCTGATGCGGATGCAAAAAACGGTCGCGGTCGCCGGCACCCACGGCAAGACCACGACGACCTCGATGATCGCTGCATTGCTCGATGCCGGCGGGCTCGACCCGACAGTGATCAACGGCGGGATCATCAACGGCTATGGCTCCAATGCCCGGCTCGGCAAGAGCGACTGGTGGGTGATCGAAGCGGATGAAAGCGATGGCAGCTTCCTGAGGCTCGACGGAACCATCGCGGTGGTCACCAACATCGATCCCGAACATCTCGAACATTATGGCAGCTTCGATCGAGTCAAGGACGCGTTCGTCGAGTTCGTCGAGAATGTCCCGTTCTACGGACTCGGCGTGATGTGCGTCGATCATCCCGAAGTGCAGGGCGTCCTGAGCCGAATCCGCGACCGGCGGATCGTGACCTATGGCTTTTCCGCCTTGGCCGACATTCGCGCCGAAAATGTCGAGGCGGTTCCGGGCGGGAGCCGGTTCGATGTCTCGGTGCTGGGCAAGGACAATGAGCGGCGGCTGATCGAGCGGGTCGAAGTGCCAATCCCCGGGCGCCACAACATTCTCAATGCGCTGGCCGCAATCGGCGTTGCGCTGGAGCTTGGGATCAAGGATTCGGACGTGGTCGGCGGTTTCGCCCGCTTCGAAGGGGTCAAGCGCCGCTTCACCAGGATCGGCGAAGTGCATGGCGCCACGGTGATCGACGATTACGCCCACCATCCGACCGAAATCCGAGCGGTCCTGAGTGCTGCGCGGGAAGGTGCGGAAGGGCGGGTCATCGCGGTCGTCCAGCCGCACCGTTATTCACGGCTCAACGATTTGATGGAGGAGTTTCAGAACGCCTTCAACGATGCCGATGTCGTGTTCGTCACGCCGGTCTATGCCGCCGGCGAGGAGCCGATGGACGGAGTCGATGCTGCTGCGCTGGCCGAGGGGCTGCGCGCCCACGGTCATCGGATGGTCAAGGCGGTCGCCGATTTCGACGAGCTGTGCGCGGCCTTGCGCGATCTCGCGGCAAAGGGCGACATGATCATCTGCATGGGCGCCGGCGATATTACCAAATGGGCGGCCAATTTGCCCGACGGCGTCGCCACCGCCCGCGCGCGGCGATGAGCGAGACCGCGACTTTGCCCAAGGTGCGCGGGCGGCTGACCGCCAATGCCCCGCTGGCGCCGCTGGTGTGGTTCAAGAGCGGCGGCGCAGCGGAGACTCTGTTCGAGCCGGCCGATGCAGACGACCTCGCGGCGTTCGTGAGCGGCCTCGACCCGGCGGTGCCGGTGATGGCGCTCGGCCTCGGCTCCAACCTGATCGTCCGCGACGGCGGGGTTGCGGGCGTGGTCGTTCGCCTCGGCAAGCCGTTCGCCAAGGTCGAACGCCTCGACGATGTGACTTTGAAATGCGGCGGCGGGGCGAGCGGCATATTGGTCTCCTCCAGCGCTCGTGATGCCGGGATCGCCGGGGTCGAATTCCTCCGCTCGATCCCCGGCACCGTCGGCGGGTTCGTACGCATGAACGGCGGCGCTTATGGCCGCGAAACGCGCGAGATTCTGGTTGAATGCGACGTGGTGCTGCGCTCGGGCGAGCGGGTTACGTTGAGCAATGCCGACCTCCATTACAGCTATCGCCACAGCGCGTTGCCCGACCAGGCGGTGGTGGTTTCGGCGACGTTGCGCGGGTCTTCCGGCGACTCTTCGGCAATTCAGGCCGAAATGGACCGGATCGCTCAGAGCCGCGAGGAATCGCAGCCTTTGCGCAGCCGCACCGGCGGATCGACCTTCAAGAATCCGGACGGCGACAAAGCGTGGCGGCTGATCGATGCGGCAGGCTGCCGCGGGCTCACGCTGGGCGGCGCGCAGGTCTCCGAAAAACACTGTAACTTCCTGCTCAATCTGGGACAGGCGCGAAGCAAGGATATCGAACAATTGGGCGAAGACGTGCGCCGCCGGGTGAAGGACGACAGCGGGATCATGCTCGAATGGGAAATCCAGCGGGTGGGACGGCCGTGAGCGCTGCGTTGAACAAGGACATCCATGTCGTCGTCCTGATGGGCGGCTGGTCGAACGAGCGCGAAGTCTCGTTGTCGAGCGGGCAGGGTGTCGCGGCTGCGCTTCGCCAACGCGGCTGGACCAGGGTCACCGAGCTCGACATGGGCCATGACGTCGCGGCGCGGCTGGCCGACCTCAAGCCCGACGTCGTCTTCAACGCGCTCCATGGCACTCCGGGAGAGGATGGCAGCGTCCAGGGCATGATGGACCTGATGGGCCTGAAATATACCCACAGCGGCCTCACCACTTCGGCGATCGCGATCGACAAGGAGCTGACCAAATTGCTCCTCGTGCCCCACGGCATCCGGATGCCGGAGGGCACGATGATCGACAGCGCCAGCCTCTATGAGCGCGACCCGATCGCCCGGCCCTATGTCCTCAAGCCGGTCAACGAAGGTTCTTCGGTCGGCGTCGCGATCATCACCGATGATGGCAATAGCGGCAACCCGATTGGACGCGACGTCGAGGGGCCGTGGCGGCATTTCGACCGCTTGCTCGCCGAACCCTTCATCAAGGGCCGCGAGCTGACCGTTGCAGTGATGGGCGGCGAGGCATTGGCGGTGACCGAACTCAGGACCAAAGCCGGCTTTTACGATTATGACGCCAAATATACCGATGGGCTGACGGTTCATGTCTGCCCAGCCGAGGTTCCCGACGAAATCGGCGAGGCGATGCTCGAAATGGCTGCGAGCGCCCATCGCTTGCTCGGCTGCAAGGGCGCGTCGCGGTCCGATTTCCGGTGGGACGAAGAGCAAGGCGCCGCCGGGCTCTATCTGCTCGAAGTCAACACCCAGCCGGGGATGACCCCGCTCAGCTTGGTACCGGAGCAGGCGCGTTTTCGGGGCATCGACTATGGCGAGCTGGTCGAACGGCTGATCGCCGAGGCGTTGGCATGAGCGCCGCCCACGTCCGCCGCGGCGCCTCGGGCCGGACCAAGGCGCGCCGGTCAACGCCCACGGTCGGTGTTCCCAAAAAGATCGCCAAACGGCTCCCGGTCGACCAGGCGCGCGCAAACAAGATCGCCGGAATGGTATTTGGCGCCTTCATTCTTGCGATCGGGATCGTCGTTCTCATCGCGCTCGACATCCCGGCCAAGGCCGAGCGCGCCGCCGGTACCCTCATCGGGCGCGCCGGTTTCACGGTCAGCGGTTACCAGATTGTCGGAATCGCCAATCTCGACCGCGCTCTGGTCGATGACGTGGTCACCGGCGAATTGCGCAGCGCTGCCCAGGAGGCCGGCGCGGTCAAGGCGCCGCAGACGCTGGTCAATGTCGCCGCGATCCGGGCGCAATTGCTTCACTTCGGCTGGGTCAAGGACGCCCGCGTCTCGCGCCGCTTGCCCGATACGCTGGTCATCGACATCGTCGAGCGCAGGCCCGCGGCACTGTGGCAGAACCAGGGCGGCCTGCAGCTCATCGACGAGGATGGCGTGGTCCTCGACCGGGTGGCGGTGGACAAGATGCCGGACCTGCTCCTGCTCATCGGCGAGGGCGCCAATCGCCAGGAAAAGCAGTTGCGCGACATGATGGCGATCGTCCCGACTATGGCGCCCCAATTATCGTCCGCAAACTGGGTTGGCGGACGCCGCTGGGACCTCAATTTCCAGTCCGGCGAGGTGATTGCCTTGCCCGAAGGCGACAAGGCCGCTCGAACCGCGCTTGCCAAATTCGCCAAGCTCGACAAGAGCAGCGGACTATTGGGCCGCGGAATCGTTCGCTTCGACATGCGCGACCCCAAGAAAATGGTTGTCCGGCTGCCGCGGTCCCCGGGCGAGCCGATCGCTCCATCACCGAAGGAAGGTTGACCCAGAACGAATGGCTGCGCTCGCGGACCCTGTGCTGATCGCTGCACTCGACATCGGATCGTCGAAGGTCAGCGCGATCATTGCGTCGATCGATGCCGAAGGCCGACCGACCGTGCTCGGCACCGGCCAGCGTGAAAGCCGCGGGGTCAAGCGCGGGTACATCACCGACATGAGCCTGAGCGAATTCGCGGTTCGCGAAGCGGTCGAGCTGGCCGAGCGCATGTCCGGACAGACGGTCGAGGAAGTACTTGCCAGCTTTGGCGCCGGCGGGCTGGTCAGCGATGTCGCCAATGTCGAGGTCGAGCTTGGCGGGCATGCGATAGAACAAGCCGACATCGACGAGCTGATGCGCAATGCCAGCGCGGCGATCGAGCGCAGCAGCCAGGAAGTGCTTCACGCCCATCCGGCGCTGTACACCATCGACCGAGCGCAAGGGGTCCACCAGCCCATCGGTCTGTTCGCCAACCGGCTTGGGGTCGATATCCATGTGATCGCCGCCGATACCTCGCCGCTGCGCAACATCGACACCGTGATCAGGTCGGCCCACCTTGGCGTCCGGGCGATTGTGGCGTCGCCGATCGCCGCTGGGCTGGCCTGTCTCAATGACGAGGAACGCGAACTCGGGGTCGCGCTGGTCGAGCTTGGCGCAGACGTGACCAACGTTTCGGTCCACCTCGGCGGGATGCTGGTCGGGCTGCGTTCGATCCCGCTCGGTGCTCACGACATCACCAACGATATCGCCTGTGCCTTCGCCGTCCAGCGCCGCGATGCCGAGCGCCTAAAATGCTTTTACGGGTCGGCCATGACCTCACCGCGCGACAATCACGAAATGATCGAAGCCAATCAGATCGCCGCCGAACCCGGTGCCGAACCGATCAAGATCACCCGCGCCCAATTGATGATGGTCATCCGCCAACGAATCGAGGAGCTGACGGGCGAGATTGCGACCGCGCTCAAGGATCTTGGGTTTACGGGACCGGTCGGTCGCCAGGTCGTCCTCACCGGCGGCGGCGCCGAACTCAAGAATATCGCCGATTACATGCAAGGCGTGCTCGGCCGAGCGGTTCGGGTCGGCCGGCCCAAGCAGCTGACGGGCCTGCCCGACGCCCACAGCGGTCCGGCCTTCTCGACCCTGGTTGGGCTTGCGCTTCTGGGGGCGTCGAAGTCGGGCGAAATCGGCGGCATCGAGACTGCGGCGATTTCCCGCAAGGCCACGGGCGGGGTCATGTCCCGCCTCGTCAGCGTCCTTCGCAAAGGCTATTAATCGGCCCGCGACCTGCTAGCGTCGAACGGCAGGGGGGCGATCATGATAACAGCGAATGTGGCGGGACGGCCGAAGTCCGCGATTGCTTCTGGCGGGCTTGCGCTGGTGCTTTTGCTCGGGCTCGCGATCCTCCTCAATTATGTCGATCGCGGCGCCATCGCTATCGCCGCTCCCAAGCTCAAACCCGAACTGGGGCTCAGCGCGGCCGGCTTCGGTCTCGCGGTCTCCGCCTTTTTCTGGACCTATGTCCCGCTCCAGTTCTTCATTGGCTGGGCGTGCGACCGATGGTGCGTCTACCGCCTGATCGCCGCCGGGATCGCCTTGTGGGCGCTAAGCACGATCGCGATGGGACTGGTCGGCGGGCTCGGGCTCTTGGTCGTCTTGCGGCTGACCCTGGGGATTGGCGAAAGCATTACGTTTCCCGGCGCGTCCAAGGTCATCGTCCGCCACGTCGCGCCCGAAAACCGCGGGCTTGCGAACAGCGTCGTCGCCGCGGGAATCGCGCTCGGGCCGGTGGTCGGGACCTTCGCCGGCGGCCTGATCGTCGCATCCTATGGCTGGCGCACGATGTTCGTCGTTTTCGGGCTGCTGACCTTGCTGTGGGTGGTGCCCTGGCTGGCGAGCGCTCGGCGGCTGCCGACCTTCGCCGCCCACAATCGTGAACCGTCATTGCCGATCGCGTTCGTCGCCCGGACCAGGCAGGTGTGGGCGATGGGCGTGGGTCATTTCGGCGCCACCTATCCGTTCTATTTTATTATCGTCTGGCTGCCTCTCTACCTCGTCCAGTCACGCGGTTTTTCGATCACCCAGATGACCTATCTGGCGACGCTCGGGTTCGTCGCCCAGGCGCTGAGCGCATTCATCCAGGGCTGGTGGTCCGACCGGCTGGTCCGCGCCGGGCGCAACGAGGCCGCGGTCCGCCGCGCCTCGATGGTGATCGGCAATATCGGCATGGCGATCGCGATCCTCGCGCTGATCGGCGCCCGCAGCCCGGCCGCGATCGGTTTCTGGCTAGCGGTGTTCGGCGCGGCGACCGCGACCGGCGGGATCAATCTTTACGCCATCGCCCAGATCTTCGCCGGCCCGCGGGCGACGGGCAGCTTCATCGGCATCCAGAACGGGCTCGGCAATGTCTCGGGGATCGTCGGCCCGATCATTACCGGGCTGATCGTCGATTGGACCGGCCTGTACGACAACGCCTTCCTGGTTACCGCGGCGGTGTGCGGGGCATCGGCCCTGTGGTGGCTGTTCGGGGTCCCGGCGATCCGCCCGATTGCTGAGCTTCATCCCGATTGAGCGACCGGTTCGATGCAATTTCCTCCGTCACGGATACGAAAGTGAGTCCCATTCGCCACGCTTGAGGCCATTTGTCCCCATTTTTTTGGCCCTCGTTAACGTTTTCGCTTGGCTTGCGAACCGCGATGATTCAATGATTCATCCCGGAAGCTCAACGCGTTGCCGCTTGAGAGGGAGTTTGGTCCATGAGCATCGATTTCATCCGCCCCGAAGTTGACGAGCTTCGCCCGCGCATCGCCGTGATTGGCGTTGGCGGTGCCGGCGGTAACGCTGTTGCCAACATGATGCGCGCCGACGTTCAGGGGGTCGACTTCATCGTCGCCAATACCGACGCTCAGGCGCTCAACGCCAGCAATGCGGATCGCCGGCTTCAGCTCGGTCTCAGGATTACCCAGGGGCTCGGCGCCGGGTCGCGCCCCGAAATCGGCCGCGCCGCGGCCGAAGAGACGCTCGACGAAATCGAGAAAGCGCTCGAGGGCGCACACATGTGCTTCATCGCCGCCGGAATGGGCGGCGGCACCGGCACCGGCGCCGCTCCAGTCATCGCCAAGGCCGCGCGCGACAAGGGCATCTTGACGGTCGGCGTCGTGACCAAGCCGTTCGCGTTCGAAGGTTCGCGCCGCGGCCGCTCGGCCGATACCGGGATCAGCGAGCTGCAGCAGCACGTCGACACATTGATCGTCATTCCCAACCAGAATCTGTTCCGCCTCGCCAATTCGGACACGACCTTCAAGGAAGCGTTCGAAATGGCCGACGAAGTGCTCCAGCAGGGCGTTCGCGGGATCACCGATCTGATGGTCATGCCGGGCCTGATCAATCTCGACTTTGCCGATGTCCGCTCGGTGATGAGCGAAATGGGCAAGGCGATGATGGGCACCGGCGAAGCCGAGGGCGAAAATCGCGCCATCGAAGCCGCCGAAAAGGCCATTTCCAACCCATTGCTCGACGGCGTCAGCATGAAGGGCGCCAAGGGCGTCATCATCTCGATCACCGGCGGTGAGGACATGCGCCTGATGGAAGTCGATGAAGCCGCCAGCCACATCAAGGAACTGGTCGACCCCGACGCCAACATCATCTGGGGAAGCGCGTTCAACAACGACCTCGGCGGCAAAATCCGCGTGTCGGTTGTCGCCACCGGGATCGAGGCCGAGGCCGGTGCTCAGCCGCAGCCGGGCAAGGTCTTCACCTTCCCCGCGCGGCCGGCCTCGCCGCCGACCGGCGACGGCGGGCTCGGGCTCGACGGCGAAGACGACTTGCCGACCCTCGAACTGATCGAAGACGGCGACAGCGCGATGGATGACGGCGGCGATGAACTGATGCTCGGGACCGACGACATCCTGACCAGCCCGGTCGGCGCCCCGCCGATCGAACCGCCGACCGACGAGGACGATGACGGCGATGCGCCGATGGCCAGCGCCGGCGGCTCTGCAGCCACGGGCGGCGGGACCTTGTTCGAACGGATGAGCAATATCGCCCGCGGCGCACCCAAAGCGCAGCTCGACGACGAGATCAAGGACGAGGGTTCGATCGAAATTCCGCGCTTTCTCAATCGCCAGAACAACCAATAACCAAAATCTGGATTTGGACTTCAAAGGCCTCCTTTCGGGGGCCTTTGTCGTATAAGCTAAGCCATTGAATCCGTTTATAACCGTCTCATCGCCTAAGCCGCACAACTCACCGATTAGGGGCTAGCCAGAAACCTTCCGGCAAGATTCTCTGTGTAACGGGAGGATTATGCGGGCAACCATGCATCTTGTGCGTGCTGGAGCGCTTGCGGCCGTGGCCGCAGCAGCGCTGGTCGCGGCCGTTCCGGCGGCGGCGCAAGGCAGCTATTCTCCCTATAATGAGACCGCGACCGCGGCGCTCGCCCGCTACGTGCGTGCGATTGCGGCCGATCCCAAGGATTTTGCCTCGCTGGTTGCCGCTGGGCGAGCAGCGCTCGAACTTGGCGATGTGCAGGCCGCGGCGGGATTTTTCGCCCGCGCCGACGAGGTCAATCCGAAGAGCTGGCAGCCCCAGGCGGGCATGGGCGCGGTTTCGGTCGGCAATGGCGAAGCTCAGGCTGCCTTGCCCTATTTCACGCGCGCCCAGCAATTGGGAGCGACCGCCGCCAATTTCGGCGCCGACCGCGGGCTCGCTTATGATTTGCTTGGCCGACTGGGCGAAGCTCAGGCCGATTATCGTTCCGCTTTGGCCGGTCCGGACAAGGACTTGGCGCGGGCGCGGCTGGCATTGAGCATGGCGATCAGCGGCAATCGCGCCGGAGCGCTCGAAACGCTCGGCCCACTCGTCGCCAAAGGCGATCCCGCCGGTGCCCGCGCCCGGGCGTTCGTCCTTGCACTGACCGGCGATCCGTCGGGCGCGCGGGTCGCGATCGACCTTGCGATGCCGGGCAGCTCGTCAAGCCTCGCGCCGTTTTTATCGCGGCTCTCCGGCCTCAGCGCCGGCCAGAAGGCGGCGGCGGTCAACCTCGGCATGTTCCCCGACGCTGGCGAACTGAATTATGCTTATGCCGCGGCCAATCACCCGCCGATGGCGCCCGCGCCGGCGCTTCAGCAGGCGGCACCGCCAATGGTTTCAGCATCGATTCCGGCGCCGCGCGCTTCATCGATCCAGAAAAGCAGCGCCGCGGCGCGCAAGCTGTGGCTGGAGCTGGGCTCGAGCGAGAATGCGGAAGCGCTCAACACCCAATTCGCCAAGATGCGCTCTCGCAATGAGGATTTGTTCGACGGCATTCACGGCTATGTCGCGCGCGGATCCGACCGGTCGCGACTGTTGATTGGACCATTCCGCAATGCGTCCGATGCCGATACGTTCGCCGCCGACCTCGAATCGGTGAATGTGAACGCCAAGAAGTGGAGCAATTCGGACAGCGACCTGATCGTCCCTCTGGGTACGAACTGAGGCTTCCCGCCGCGCTTGCGGCGCAGCCGGCGCTGTCGCGTGGCCGCTGTCACCCCGAACGCGACGATGGACCGCGCGGACCGCGCGACATTTTCCAGCGCGACCGCGACCGGATCGTTCATTCGGTTGCCTTTCGCCGGCTGCGTCACAAGACCCAGGTGTTCGTCGCCCCCGATGGCGACCATTTCCGGGTCCGACTGACCCACAGCCTCGAAGTCGCGCAGATCGGACGCACCATCGCCCGCGCACTCGGCCTTAACGAGGATCTGACCGAGGCCTTGTGCCTGGCGCATGATCTTGGCCACCCGCCCTTTGGTCATGGCGGCGAGGATGCGCTCGACGCGGCGCTCGCCGACGCCGGCGGCTTCGATCACAACGCCCATACGCTGCGCATCGTGACCCGGCTTGAGATGCCCTATGTGGGGATCGACGGGCTGAACCTGAGCTGGGAAGCGCTCGAGGGCCTGGCGAAGCATAATGGGCCGGTCGCACAGCCCAGTTGGGCGCTCGCCGAAGCTGACTCAGAATGGCCGCTGGAGCTGGCCAGCTGGCCGGGACTGGAAGCGCAAGTCGCGGCGATCGCCGACGATATCGCCTACGACAATCACGACATCGACGACGGCTTGCGCTCGGGCATTCTCGACCTCGACGAACTGGTCGAAGTGCCGCTGGTCAAGCGCCACTGGCAGGCGATCGCAAGGCGCCACCCGGGGGGCGATCGCGACCGCCTGCAACGCGCATTGGTGCGCGACATGATCGGATCGATGGTCGCCGATGTGCTTGGCGAGACCAGGAAGCGGGTGCTGGACAGCGGGGTCATGACCATCGGCGCGGTCCGCAACGCGGAGCGCCAGCTGGCGGGCTTTTCGGAAGCGATGGTTGCGGAAGAGCAAGCGCTCAAGCGCTTTCTCTACGACCGGCTGTACGGAGCAAGCGAGCTCGAACAGGTCCGGGTCGAAGCCAGCCGGGTCGTCGCCAACCTCGCCGCGGCCTATCGCTCCGACCCCGGCTTGTTGCCCGGCGGCTGGCGCAAGTCCGGTGACCTGCGCGAGCAGTTGCGCACGATCGGGGACTTCATCGCCGGCATGACCGACCGCTTCGCCATCGCCCGGCACGAAGAATTGGTCGGTCCGGTCAATCTGCCCGCCGACCGCTTCTAGCCGTCGTCCGACTTGCTGCGAGGGCGGTTGCGGGGCAAGGCAGTGCAATGACCTTGAGCTTAAAAAAATGGCCGAGCCGCTTGAAACGCAAGCTGCGCGAACTGCCGCTGATCGAGGCGATCGCCAACCGCATCAGCGATCGCCGCTTCCGCGCCTGGCAGGCGAATAACCCCGGCGGCACCTTCGGCGATTATTATGCCGCCAAGACCATTTCGCACCTGGAGGAGGGCCGCAGCCACTATACGCTTGGCCAGCGCGGCAAGGCCAAGGATCACAAGGCCCAGATCGACTGGACTCCCGACGATTTCGCCACCCGGGCGCTCGATATCTGGGAGGCGATCCTCGGCTTCGGACTGACTCCGCGGATGAACTGCGTCGATTATGGCTGCGGTTCGTTGCGGCTTGGCCAGCACGCCATGCGCTATCTCGAGGCCGGCAAATATTGCGGGATGGATGTGGTCGATACGTTCATCAACCAGGGGCTCGAACTGATCGACCCCAAGCTGATCGCCTACAAGTCGCCGCTGCTTCTGACGATCACTCCGGACCATCTCTCGCAAGTGGCCGAATGGAAGCCCGATTTCATCTTTTCGAGCGCGGTTTTGCAACATGTCCCGCCCGAGGAACTCCCCGAATATTTCCGGCGCCTGGCAAGCATCATGACCGGTAATTGCACCGCTCATATCATCTATATCGCTGCGCCTCGGATGAAACGGGTCAAAGCGCTCAACTGGGTCTATCCGCTCGACCAGATCCTCGCCGCCATGGCCGCGGGAGCGCCGGGCCTCGAGTTGATCGAGGATCAGGCCTTGCCGACGCTTGGAACCGTCGAGGGCCGCAAGCGCCGGGCCATCAGCATCCGCGCATCGGCCTAGAGGTAGGACAGCCACCAGTCTGACTGCGAGTATCGGGGGAAGTTTCCGCCGGACCCTAGCCTTCAGCACGAGAATTAAGGACGCCAGACGTTTAATGCCCGCGCACCTTGCCTATGTAGGGGTGGATGAGCCGCCCGTCCAAAAAGCACCATTTCGTCCCACAGTTTCAACTTCGACACTTCGCCGCAGACGATGATCGGCGGTCGATATGGGTGTTTGATAAGAGGAGAGGCCAAACCTACCCGAGCTCCATCCTGAACGCGGGGTCCGAAAACGATTTCAACACCGTGACCAATCCGGGGGGCAAATGGAACTTCGAGGACTTGTTCCGCGATGTAGATGGACGGTCCGCGCAACTCGTTTCGGAAATCATCGAGCGGAAGTCGTTGGCATGGTTTTCCCTAGAGGATCGCATAGCTCTGGCTGATCTTTTCGCGACTCAGTTGCTCCGCACTCACTTCAGTCGCACGTCGCCAAAACATCTCGCTGAGCGCATGCGCGAGAACATCCGCGAGCTGGGCTTCGATCCAGATGCTGATCCGGCGATGGCGATGCCTACAGACCCCCAACTGCGGCTGGGTGCGGTGAGGTCGTTCCTGCGGCGAGAAGAGCACGCGCTGCCACTGTTGCGGCTAATGCCCACGCTCTTTGCCGCGCACGAAGCGTGTCGCTTCGTCTTATCCGACCATCCTGTAAGTGTCACAAACGCGTTCCCCTACGGCGACACCGGCCTTGCCTCCCAAGGCATCATGTTGGTTCTGCCAATCGCGCCTGATTTGGCGGTCTCACTCGTCTGTCCGACCATAGTCTCTCGATACGAAGCGATTGATACCGTCGAGATGGACGTCGCGAGAAGGGCGCGGATGGTCCGCTTCCGCGATGGATTCAGGACTGGTGAGCTGATCGAGATTGGCGACGAGATGGTCGGGGGCTTCAACCGTCTACAGGTCGGCCAGAGCATGCGCTTCCTGTATTCTGCGGTCGAAGACTTCGACTTCGCGCAAGATGTGCTCAAACAGAAACCCGACATGCGCGAGGTGCTGTCGCATGTTCGTCTCGGAGTGATGGGAAGCGGACCGCCCCCGCGCGTTCATATGCCGTCCGGACTCAATATCGTGGTCCACGGGCCGCATGATCACTGCATGCTACCGATTAGCGAGGTTGATGACTCGGGCGAGGGCATCACCGCCCGGACCGACCGCGTCGAACTGCTCGCGCAAGTGGCGGCAGATCCGGGCATGCTGACGGTCGAACTCTATGACGGTGGCCGCACCATTCGTGGCATGAGAGAGGCGATGGTTGAATTAATCGGCGACGCGCCTGACGGCTGGTTTCGGGCAGTTCACCGCGATCGTTCGCTGCGCGCTTTAATGTTTCGACTGGACGCCGAACTCCAATAGTCGTCCGGCAAGGTGACGCGCGGCACGGGCTGCGATAGAGGCGGCGCCTATGTCACTCTACGCCCAATATGCGGCGCTTCTCGACGAAGTGCTCGATGCCCTGGTCGAGGACGGCAAGTTGCCGGCTGGCCTCGATCGCCGGAACGTGACGGTCGAACCGCCGCGCGATCCCGCTCACGGCGACCTTGCGAGCAATGCGGCGATGGTCCTGGCCAAGGCGGCCGCAACCAACCCGCGCGCGCTGGCCGAACTGATCAAGCCGAAGCTCGAAGCGATCCCGACCATCACCGCGGTCGAGATCGCCGGCCCTGGCTTCATCAACATCCGGCTGACCGCCGATGCCTTGCGCGACGAATTGCGCAATATTCTGGCCAAGGGCGACAGCTACGGTCTGTCCAGCATCGGCAACAACGAGCGGGTCAATGTCGAATATGTCTCGGCCAATCCGACCGGGCCGCTGCACATGGGCCATTGCCGCGGCGCGGTGGTCGGCGACAGCCTGGCGCGCCTGCTCGAGGCCGCGGGTTTCCGAGTCACCAAGGAATATTATGTCAACGATGCCGGGGCGCAGGTCGATACGCTCGCCCGCTCGGTCCATCTGCGTTACCGCGAGGCGCTGGGCGAGGACATTGGCGACATTCCCGACGGCATGTACCCGGGCGATTATCTGAAGCCGGTCGGCCAGACGCTCGCCGCCGAGCTGGGCGATCGTTATGCGACCGCTCCGGAAGAGGAGTGGCTGACGCTGTTCCGCGAGCGGGCGATTGCAGCGATGCTCGACCTCATCCGCGACGACCTTGGCCTGCTCGGCATCCACCACGATTTGTTTTCGTCCGAAGCCGAGCTCCAGCGCTCGGGCGCGGTCGAGACGGGGCTGAAGGTGCTGCGCGACAAGGGCCTGGTTTACGAAGGCGCGCTCGAACGGCCCAAAAGCCTGGACGAGCATGACGAATGGGAGCCGGTCGAGCTGACCTTGTTCCGCTCGAGCCAGTTCGGCGACGACCAGGACCGGCCGATGAAGAAGTCGGATGGCAGCTGGACCTATTTCGGGTCCGATGCGGCTTATCATTTCCAAAAAGCGCAACCCGCCGACCATTTGGTCAACATCTGGGGCGCGGACCATGCCGGGACGGTCAAGCGAGTCCAGGCGGCGGTTACAGCGCTGACCGACGGGCGCGTCGATCTCGACGTCAAACTGGTCCAGATGGTGCGCCTGTTCCGCGACGGCGAACCGATCAAGATGAGCAAGCGCGCCGGCGACTTCATCACGCTCGCCGAAGTGGTCGAAGAAGTCGGCAGGGACGTGGTCCGCTTCATCATGCTGACCAAGCGCACCGATTCGATGCTCGATTTCGATTTTTCCAAAGTGGTCGAGGCGTCGAAGGACAATCCCGTATTCTACGTCCAATATGCCCATGCGCGGATCGGATCGCTGAAGCGCAAGTCGGGCGCTGCCGGGGTCGATTTGTCGAGCAAGCCCGATTTGTCGCTCCTCGATGGCGAGGAACTGGCGCTGGTCCGGTTCGCCGCTCAATATCCGCGCGTCGTCGAAAGCGCTGCAATCGCCCATGAACCGCACCGCATCGCCTTTTACCTCTACGACCTGGCGGCCGAATTCCATGCCTTGTGGAACCGCGGCAATGACGATCCCGGGCGCCGCTTCCTCGTTGAAAACAATCCACAACTTTCTCGCGCTCGGCTGGAATTGGCGCTTGGCATCGGGCAGGTTATCCGCAGCGGCCTCGGCCTGATGGGCGTGACCGCGAGCGAGGAGATGCGCTGACCATGAGCGACAGTCGCGCGGCGGCGGCAATCGACCGTCTTCCGTGGCTCCAGGACGAGCCGTCCAGAGCGCCCCGTAACGACCTGTCCGGCCTGTGGCGCTGGTCGATCCCGGCGTTGCTGCTGGTTGCCGGCATCTCATTCTGGCTGGGGTCGCGAACAGTCACTCAGTTCGAATTTGGAGCTCCGGCCGCCGAACATTCCGCCACCCGGCCCCCGGCGACGACCGTGACCCTGCCCGAACCGCAGGTGCCGGTCGCGGCGGAGCAGCCGCCAGCCCTGGCCGAGACGACTGTAGCGCCCCCCGCACCGGCGGCACGGGCAGCGCCGCCGGCGGTACGTCATGGCCGGGCAGTGACTCGCCGATCGGCAGCGGCAAAAGCGATCGCTCCGGCGTCACCACACAAAGCCGCGAGTGGCCCGGCCAAGGTTGAATATTGGCCGGCGCGCAAAAGCACCGGCGCATCGGGCCGGCTGGTGCGCATCGGAACCTTCGAATCGGCCGCCCAGGCCAAGACCGGCTGGCGCAAGGTCATGGGCATTTATCCCGGCATGTCGCGGATCAAGACGGTGGTTGTGCCGCTGCGTTCGCTGCGCAATGGCCGGACCTATTACCGGCTTCAGATGGGCACGACCTCACAGGCCCATTCCGAAGTTTTGTGCCAACGGATGCGGGTGATCGGCCAGAGCTGCATCGTCGTCGGCCTTGGGCAATCCACGGGGTCGGTGAAGTGAGCGACCGCCGGACCGGTTATGACGACGGCCAATTGCCGTGGCTGCAGGCGGTCGACGACGAGGACGAGCCGCGGGGCTTGTCAGCGCGCAAGATGTTCATTGCATTGCTGGTGGTGATTGCGGCCGCGTTGATCGTCGCCGCGACCTTTTTCTGGCTTGGCCGGCGTGAAGCGGTCGGCGATGGCCCGCCCGAGCTGATCAAGGCGCCTGCCGGACCCTATAAGGTCAAGCCGACCGATCCCGGCGGGCTCGATGTCGCTGGCGACAGCGAAACCGCGTTCGAAACCAGCGCGGGTGAAGATCCCGACGCCCAGCTCGACCTCAGCCGGGTCCCCGAAACGCCGGTTCAGGCGCCGCCCAAGCCGCCCGCCGGTCCGCAAGCGGCAATTCCGCCAGTCGCTGCGCCCGCGCCCGTCGCTGCGCCCGCGCCCGCCGCCCCGGCAAGTGGTGGCAGCGGAAGCGTCGTCCAGCTCGGCGCTTTCCAGAACCAGGCGCAGGCCGAACGCGCCTGGACGGCGCTCAGCAGCCGCTTCTCCGGGGTCGCTGCCATGACCAAGATGATCGTTCCTTTTTCGGGCGGGATCCGGTTGCGCGCTTCGGCCGCTTCGCCGGCCGACGCCAAGGCTGCGTGCCAGGCATTGAAGGCGGCGGGTGAAAGCTGCTTCGTCGCGCAATAAGGCAGGGGCGATGCAGGCAGCGATTTACGGCCTCGAAGGCATGACGATGAGCGCTTCGGAGCGCGATTTCTTCCGTGATTCCGATCCCTCGGGCTACATCCTGTTCCGGCGTAATTGCAGCGATCCGGCGCAGGTCCTGGCCTTGACCGATGCGCTTCGCAATCTGTCGGGACGCGACGATTTGCCGATCCTGATCGATCAGGAAGGCGGCCGGGTAGCGCGCATGCGCATGCCGCAATGGCCCGATTTCCCGGCGGCGGAGAAATTCGCCTTGCTCTACCGCGCAGCGCCGTCCTCGGCGATCGAGGCGGTGCGATCCAACGCTCGAGCGCTGGCCCTGATGCTGCGCGCGGCCGGGGTCAATGTCGATTGCCTGCCATTGCTCGATGTCCGCCAGCCCGGAGCGACCGACATCATCGGCGACCGGGCGCTGGGCGAGGAGCCGATGCAGGTCGCTGCGCTCGGGCGCGCGGTGCTCGACGGGCTCAGCTCGGCGGGCGTGGTGGGTGTGGTCAAGCATATGCCGGGCCATGGCCGGGCGCTGGTCGACAGCCACAAGGAGCTGCCGGTGGTCAGCGCCAGCGCGGACGAGCTGGAAATCGACATCGAACCCTTCGAGCGCCTTAACTGGGCGCCGATGGGGATGACCGCGCATGTCGTTTACACCGCCTGGGACGACGAGCGCCCGGCGAGCCTGTCGCCGACGGTCATTCACGATATCATTCGCAAGCGGATCGGCTTCAATGGGTGGCTGATGAGCGACGATCTGGGGATGGAAGCATTGCAGGGCGATTTCGGCGAACGGGCGGCGGGGGTGGTTGCCGCCGGCTGCGATGTTGCGCTCCATTGCTCGGGCAGGATGGTGGAGATGGTCGCGGTCGCGGGGGCAGTTCCGGAGATGACCGCCGGCGGCCTCGAGCGGCTCGAGCGGGCGATGGCTAGCGTCAATCCCGAGGCAGACGGGATCGACTTTGCCGAGGCGATCGCCAAGCGTGACGAGCTGCTGGCGCTGGCCTAGGCTCGGGCGATGGATTTCGACTCCGATTTCGAGCAACGGCCATTGCGCCAGTCGGACGAGCTCAATCTCAACCTCGATGGCTGGGAAGGGCCGCTCGACCTGTTGCTCGAGCTGGCGCGGTCGCAAAAGGTCGATTTGGCGCAAATCTCGATCCTGGAGCTGGTCGAGCAATATCTGACGTATCTGGGGCAGGCGCGGGCGCTCAAGCTGGAGATCGCGGCTGATTATCTCGTCATGGCGGCGTGGCTGGCCTATCTCAAATCGTGCCTGCTGCTGCCCAAGGACCCGGAGGCCGATCCAAGCCCCGAGGAGATCGCGCTGCGCCTGCAGATGCGGTTGCAGCGGCTCGACGCGATGCGCGAGGCCGGGGCGCGGTTGCTCGGTCGGGACCGGATCGGCCGCGACGTGTTCGCGCGCGGCGCGCCCGAGGGCCTGAGGCAAATCCGCAAGTCGCATTGGCAAGTGCGCGATTTTGACCTGTTCGCGGCCTATGGCGCGGTCAAGGCGCGCACCGCGCCGGCGATGCATGTCGTCCATGCGCGCGCGGTAATGACTCTCGACGAGGCGATCGAGCGGGTCAGCCGGATGATCGGTTCGGCTCTCGAGTGGACCCGGCTGGAAGCCTTCCTCCCCGCCAGCCAGGACCCGCAATATCGCCGCTCGGCATTGGCCTCGAGCTTCGTCGCGATGCTCGAACTGGCGCGCCAGGGGCGGGTGGAGATGGCCCAAGAAGATGCGTTCGGCGCATTGTTGCTGCGAAGCGCGGCGTGATCGATGAATTCACCCGGGCTGTCGAGGCGACCTTATTTGCTTCCGCCGAGCCGCTGGCGGCGGGCGACATCGCCGAGCATGTCGGGGAGGGCGATGTCGACCGCGCCCTAGCCACTCTTGCCGAACATTATGCCGGGCGCGGGATCGAAATCGTCGAGCGCGGCGGCCGCTGGCATTTCCAGACCGCGCCCGATCTTGCCCATTTGCTGCGCCGCACGCGCGAGGAAACGCGGCGATTGTCGCGCGCGGCGACCGAGACGCTGGCGATTATCGCCTATCACGAACCGGTCAGCAGGGCCGAGATCGAGGCCATTCGCGGGGTCCAGATTTCCAAAGGCACGCTCGACGTGCTGATGGACGCCGGCTGGGTCCGGCCGGCCGGGCGGCGCGAAGGGCCGGGCAGGCCTTTGCTCTATGCAACGACTCAGGACTTCCTCACTCACTTCGGGCTTGGCTCGCGCCGCGATTTGCCCGGAATCGATGATCTGAGGGCCGCTGGCCTCCTCGATCCGCTCGACGAAAGCGTATTGGAATCGCTCGGACAGCTGCAACTGGAAAGCGAGACCGAGGAAGACTAAGAGGGGCTTCGAGCCTTTTATTCGCGGAGTTTGAGTCGATGGGCGGTTTTAGCCTGATTCACTGGATTATCCTCGCCGTTTTGCTGCTGTTGCTGTTCGGCGGCAGTCGCTTTTCCAATATGATGGGCGATGTCGCAAAGGGGCTGAAAAGCTTCAAGCAGGGCCTGTCCGACGAGGATGAAAAGGCCAAGAGCCTGCCGCCGCAGCAATCGCCGCCGTCGCAACCGATCGATGTCACTGCGCGCCCGGTCGATCCGGTGACCCCGCCGCCGGTCCCGCCAGCCGACGACAAACCGCTGTAGTCGCGGCCGGGCACAGCGCCGATGTTCGGCGTCGATTCCACCGAACTGCTGATCGTTGCAGTGCTGGCCCTGTTGTTCATCGGGCCCAAGGACTTGCCGCATGTCATGCTCAAGATCGGCCGCTGGGTCGGCAAGGTGCGTGGTTACGCCCGTCATTTTACCAGCGGTATCGAAAATGTGATGCGCGAGGCGGAGCTCGAGGAGATGGAGCGCAAGTGGCGGGAGGATAATCAGCGGATCATGTCGGCCCATCCGCCCGACGCGCATTACCCCGATCCGCCGCCGGCTGGCGAATTGCCGCCGCCACCGCCACCTGAAGCGCAAGTGGCGTCACCGGGTGCCGGTCTTGCGGTCGATGACGACGATCCCACGCCGCCGAGCGAGCGGCCGCTGCCGTGACCGATCTGGATGACAGCAAGGCGCCGCTGCTCGACCATCTGATCGAGCTTCGCCGGCGCCTGTTGTGGGTGGTCGCGACCTTGCTCACGGGGTTTTTCGTCTGCCTCTATTTTGCCAGGCCGATTTTCGCCGTGCTGGTTCAGCCATTGCTCGCCGCGGGCCAGGGCAAGCTGATTTACACCGACATTTTCGAAGCCTTTTTCGTCGAGGTGAAAGTGGCGTTTTTCGCGGCTTTAATGCTCGCCTTCCCGGTATTCGCGACGCAATTGTGGAGGTTCGTCGCGCCGGGCCTGTATGTGAAGGAAAAGAGGGCGTTCCTGCCGTTCCTGCTGATGACTCCATTCTTCTTCGGCGGCGGTGCGGCATTCGCTTATTTCGTCGCCATGCCGTGGGCGCTCAAATTCCTGCTCGGCTTTGAAGGGAATATCGGCGGGGTCACCCAGGAAGCGCTCCCGGCGATCGGCAATTACCTCAATTTCGTGACCCGCTTCCTGTTCGGGTTCGGGGTCGCGTTCCTCACTCCAGTGCTGCTGATGATCCTCGAACGCGCCGGAATCGTGAGCTTGGCCCAGCTGACCAGTTCGCGGCGCTACGCGATCGTCGCCAGCGCGGGCGTGGCGGCGGTTCTGACCCCGCCCGACGCAGTGTCGATGCTGCTGTTACTGGTGCCGCTATATTCGCTCTACGAACTCGCCATATTGGCGATCCGACTGACCCACTGGCGCGCGGCTCGATCAGCGCCGAAGAGCGAAAATTTGGAAGCCTGAAAAATGAGGGGCCCGGAAGCACTACCGGGGGGGGAGGGTAGCGGTTCCGGGCCCATTAGGTCGGACAGCGAGAGCGGGGGGGCATAATGTCGCTATCCGAACAGTAAAACGTCGCAGGATCGAAAGCGGTTCCAAGCAATTTGAAGTTTTTTTGCCGGAGCCGAAACGATACCGAAAATCAGCGATTATTTTGGCGGGAAGATTGGCAGTTCGACGCTGTAGCGCCCAAGTTTCCGCTCCAGCGTCGAGCGCAATTGCTTGGCCAGTCCGGCGACGATCCGCTCGAACTGCACCTTTCCCTTGTCGCCATCTTCGGACGGGTTGAGGGCCTGGTTGCCAAGCGACAGCCGCGCAGTGAGTTCGCTCGTCCGCCGGAGCGAGATCTCGACCGACTCGCCGGCGCAATGAAGCATTGCATATTCGACGATCTCGGTGACCAGAAAGGCGATCGCGACCGCGACGTCCTGGGTGGTTTGGACGGTATCGACGTCGAGTTCGATGACCAGTCCGCGGGCATTGTCAGGAGCGCTTGAGCGCAATTCGGCGGCAAGCTCGGTCAACAACGGGCGCAGGGCGATGCCGCGATTCTCTTCCATTTCCGCGAAATGGTTACGGTGGACCACCGACAGTGCCCCGACCCGTCGGCCGATCGCCACATAAGCGGAGCGCGCTTCGGCGGATTCGGCATTGCGGCCGTGAATATTGAGCAGCGAGGCGACGACCTGGAGGTTGTTCTTCACTCGGTGATGGACTTCGCGGACCAGCCGCCGCTGACCGTCGAGGGCGTTGGCCATCTCGCGCTCGCTTTCATCGATTCGCGAGATCGCCTGCCCGAAACTGTCGCGCAGCTGCTGGATTTCCGCCGCGGGACCAAGTTGGTCGGGCAAAGCGAGTTCGGTCTCGCCGGGCTGGAACTCACAGATCGCCCGCTCCAGCCGGCGCAGCGGACGAATGAGCAGTCGAGTGACCAGCAGCCAGGTGATGAGTGCCGCCGCAATCCACATCAGCAAGGGCAGCAGCAGAAGCAAGCGCTCAGGCACTGCAAGGGTGGCTTCGCGAGTGCCAACCCGGGCAATCACCTGGCTCGTTCCAAGCGACCATTCGCTATAATGGAGTTTGCGACCGTCCGGAGCGGCCTGGATGGTCAGCGACTCGCTGCTGTTTTTGCCGCTTATGGTCAGCGAATCAAACGTCGTTCCGGCTTCGCGCGCCGCCGCCCTGATGTCGTCAATCGGAACCACATCGGTCGCCATGCCGCCGATCACGCCCATCCGAATAGCGATTGCATTGGCGTCGGGTGCGACCGCGACCTTGACGTCTCCCGGGGCGACCAGCGGCATTCGACTGGTATCGATCGGCCTTCCAACCGAACAGATTTTCGTTCCGTCGATCGAATCAAGCTGGAAATCCTGCGCCAAAGCCGGCGCGATCGACAAGGATTGCCGGGCCTTCTCGCACGCCCCGGCGGTGCCTTGAACGATCGCTCCATTGGCGGCGACGCGGAGGGCCAGTGCATTGCGGGCGAGCAGGCTTTCGATCGCCTTTGCGGTCAACCTGCCCTGGTCATTGGAGCGTTCGCGCTGAGCTGATTTCGCTTCGTTGATGCCGGCCGACCCAAGCAAGGTCAGGACAACACCGATGGGCAGCATCACCAGCGACAGGATGATCAGCAGCTTGGCGGCGGTCGGCAGACCTTCAAAGCGGCTTGCGGCACTCACGACGCTGGTCGACCGCGATACTCAGTCGAGCTTGCCGAGAAGATCCATGAATTCGTCGGGGACCGATTCGCGCAACGTATCGTCATAGACCGTGCGCAAGGCACGGCCGAGATCGCTGCTTCGTCCTTTTTTATTATTGTCCATTGGCGGTGCCCGGGAAACGGTGTGATCGGCGGCGCCTTTCTTGTCGGCCTTGCTCTGCTTTTTGGCACTCAACCTCTCGTCCCCCAGTCCCGAAAAGAACGCGTGTCATACTAAAATTCTGCCGGCCCGCAACGGCCACCGGTCGTGCTAACAACCATTCGTGAGGCGCGCATTATGACTTCGCGGCCCGACCCCGTGGGCGGAGCCGGTCCAGCGAGGAAACCAAAGGGATACAGCTTTGTTCCACTCAAAATAGAATATGTTGGCGGCGGTTGAATCCGGGCAACAGTTTGGCACTTGGGGTTGCAAGCGCATGAACCGCCCGTCAAAGACAGCTCAAATCGCCATTCACGGAGTCCTTTCCCTTATGTCGCTTGGCCAGGAACTTGCACCACATCTGCCTTTCTTGCGTCGCTATGCGCGCGCGCTGACCGGTAGCCAGACCCATGGCGACGCGTTCGTTCGTGCAACGCTCGAAGCGATCGTCGCCCAGCCCGACGAGTTCCCGCGCGAAGTCGACGCCCGCCTTGGCCTCTACAAGACCTTTCATGCCATTTGGTCGACCGCCAATATCGAGGAAGGCGAAGAGCCTGGCAGCGGCGCGGTCGGTGCGGAAAACATCGCCCACGCGCGCCTGTCGCGAATCACTCCATTGTCGCGTCAGGCCTTGCTGCTGACCTCGCTCGAGGGATTTTCGTCCGAAGACGCCGCCTATCTCATCAACTCCAGCCCGCAGGATGTCGACTCGCTGGTTGCCGAAGCGCTTGAGGAAATCGAGCGCCAGACCCATGCCGACGTACTGATCATCGAAGACGAACCGATCATCGCCATGGACATCGAAACCATCGTCCGCGATCTCGGCCATAATGTGACCGGGGTTGCGGTGACTCGCGACGAAGCGGTCGCCCAAGCCCGCCAGAGCCCGCCGGGCCTGGTCCTCGCGGATATCCAGCTGGCCGACGATTCGAGCGGGATCGACGCGGTCAAGGACATCCTTGCCGAATTTTCCGTTCCGGTGATTTTCATCACCGCTTTTCCCGAGCGCTTGTTGACCGGCACCCGGCCGGAGCCGACGTTCCTGATTACCAAGCCGTTCCAGCGCTCTACGGTCAAGGCCGCGATTGCCCAGGCGCTGTTTTTCGACGCTGCAACGGTCCCGGCCGGCTAGTCGAGGCGGAACAGGTCATCTTCAGCCGCGTTAGCCGAACGAACAACAAGTTTCGCAGCGAGAATGAAATGACCGGACACAATCACGACGAAAAGCAAATTCACGAGACCACCACCGAGGCCCGTGCCGGGTCGACCCCGGGGGTCGCGCGCTATGTTCTGGGGATTGGAACGGCGCTGGTGGTGATTTTATTTATCGTCATCGTCTTGGTTGGCAGGGCCTAAGCCCCTAGGTTTCAATCCTATTGCCGTTCATGTGCGATCAAAGCGTGACGCGTAATGGCGTGAATTCATGAGTTAGGGGTGGATCTGCAATTTGGCCGAAGAGCTGGAAATCGACGATGACGAGGCCGAGATTGAACCGGTCGAACACGTCCCGCTGTCTGATCCTGAATTCAAGGAGCAGCTGGCGGCGGTCATCCCGCATTTGCGCGCCTTTGGCCGGTCGTTGTCCGGAAGCCGCGACCTGGCCGACGATCTGGTTCAGGAAACCCTGCTCAAGGCGTGGGCCGCGCGATTGCGGTTCCAGGCCGGCACCAATATGCGCGCCTGGACCTTCATCATCCTGAGGAACCTGTTCCTCAGCCAGATGCGCCGCGCCCGCTTCAAGGGCGAATGGGATGAAATCACCGCCGCGAAAATCCTTTCCGCGCCCGCCAGCCAGGACCGCCATATCGAATTGTCGGACATGCAGCGCGCGCTCATGCATTTGCCGCAGCCGCAGCGCGAGGCGCTGATCCTCGTCGGAGCTGGCGGTTTTGCCTATGAAGAAGCAGCTGCGATTTGCGATTGCGCCGTCGGTACGATCAAAAGCCGGGTGGCCCGCGGCCGGGTAGCGCTCGAACAATTGCTCTCGGGCGGGGATTTGCCATCGCGCCGACTGCACAAGACCGACCCGAACAAATCGGCACTCCAGACGATCATGGCGCAAGTCGACGAATTAAGCCGCGATCATCAGTCGAATTAGGCGGTTCAGCCCGCTCTAGTGCAGGCGGCGCAACAGCGATTCGAAATCGCGGTCGCTGGGCTCATCGGCGGCGGCCTTGAAGGCACACTGAAGCGCCGCCGCGATACCCGCGTGAGCTAGCGGGAACTCGACTCGAATGACCTCACGATCAAGCGCCGGGATTTCGCCCGTTTTAGAAGAATGGTCATCCTGCATCGCCAGCCTTAACGCATGTACCGGCCCGGAAGTTGCTTGAAAATGTCGCCGCTCCCAAACATGAGCCAATGATGCGCGAGCCACAGGATGAATCGCCGAGAAAACAGCGGGCGCAGAGCGTCGCGCGGGCCACAGAACACAGCCCGTTCCTTGCTCAGGCACTGAACAAATTTGACCAAATCGGCGCCATTTTCGTGGAAAAAGGGGCGGAAGCGGCGATTGCCGCCGCGCTTGCGGACCACGGCGAACCGGTTCCGATTGCCTTGCGCCGGCAACGCCACGCGCTCGCGCTCGCGGTGGCGCTCGGCGATCTTAGCGCGGAACTGCCGCTCGAGCGGGTGACGGCGGTCCTCAGCGACTTCGCCGACCAGGCGATCGATCGCGCCTTGGCGCTGGCGATCGACGAGCGGCTGCCCGGTGCGAGCACCGCTGGTTTCGCGGTCATTGCTTTGGGTAAATTGGGCAGCCGCGAGCTCAATTATTCGTCCGACGTCGACCTGCAATTATTGTTCGACCCCGCGGTCCTGGCGCGGCGCGAGCGCGACGATCCGGGTGAAGCCGCGGTCCGGGTCGGTCGGCGGCTGGTCGAATTGCTCCAGCAACGGACCGAGGACGGCTATGTCGCGCGGGTCGATTTGCGCCTTCGCCCGTCGCCCGAAGTCACGCCGATCGTCTTGCCCGTCGATGCGGCGATCTCTTATTATGAAAGCCAGGCGCTGTCGTGGGAGCGGGCGGCCTTCATCCGCGCCCGCGCGGCCGCCGGTGATCGGGCGCTGGGCAATCGTTTCCTCGGCGAGATCCGGCCCTTCATCTGGCGCCGGGCGCTCGATTTCGGAGCGATTGAGGAAATCCGTTCGATCAGCCTCAGAATCCGTGACCATTTCGCCCAAGGCCAGCAATTCGGGCCCGGGTTCGACCTCAAGCGCGGGCGCGGCGGAATCCGCGAGGCCGAATTCTTCACCCAGGTTCAGCAATTGATCCACGGCGGCCGCGAACCCGAATTGCGTGCTCCGGCGACCCTCGATGCGCTTGATGCACTGGCGAAAGGCGGACGGCTCGAGCCCGCTGTCGCCGCTGCGATCGGCGCCGGCTATCGAGTCCTGCGGACCGCCGAGCACCGCATCCAGATGGTCGACGACAAGCAGGAACACCGCTTGCCGGTCGATCGAACGGAGATCGATAATCTCGCAGCGCTGTCGGGCTTTGGCGACGGCGCCGCCTTCCTCGGCTGGATCGCCCCTCACCAGGAAGCGGTCGGCGAAGCCTTTGACGGACTGGTCACCGAAGCCGGCGAAATTCTGTCCAACGATCCCGATATCCTTGCCCGCGAAGTCGCTGCAATGCGCTTCGCCGATGTCGGCCAGGCCGTCCGGTTGATCGGCGACTGGCGATCGGGCCGGGCGCGGTCGCTACGCTCGCCAGCCGCCCGAACCGCGTTCGAAGCGATGCTTCCGACGCTTTTGCGAGCGATCGCCGATAGTCCCGACCAGGGCCATGCGCTCAACCGCTTTGCCGATATCGTCGACAAGATGTCGAGCGGCGTGAACCTGTTCCGATTGCTTGAGGCCCAGCCGCGGCTGGCAAGCACGCTTGCACTGATCCTGGCCCATGCCCCGGCTCTGGCCGAGCAGGTCGGCCGCCGCCCGGGCCTGCTCGACGGTTTGATCGACCAGTCGAGCTTCGCCGAGCCGCCCGATGCCACGGCGACCGCAGCCAATTTGGCGGCGGCGGCCACGGGCCTGACCTATGGCGACGCGCTCGAGCGGATCCGGCTGTTGGTCGGCGAGCGGCGCTTCGCTTTGGGCGTTCAGCTGATCGCCGGTTATCGCGACCCGATCACCATTGCCGAAGGCTATAGCGACCTGGCCGAAGGAACCATCGTCGCTCTGTCTGCTTTGACCGCGCGCGAGTTCGAGGCGTCCCACGGGCGCATCGCTGGCGGCGAGCTGATCGTTCTGGCGCTCGGGCGATTGGGCGGGCGGGCGCTGACCAACGCTTCAGACCTCGATCTCATCTATATCTACGACGCGCCCGACGGCGCGGTCTCGTCCGGTGCCAAGTCGCTGCCCGCGGCGGATTATTATAATCGCCTGGCGAGCCGGGTTTCGGCAGCGCTCGCAGTGCCGACCGCAAGCGGCCCGCTCTACGATGTCGATACCCGACTTCGCCCGCAAGGCGCGCAAGGCATGCTCGCGGTCGCGGTCAGCGCCTTTGAAACCTACCAGCGCGAGGAAGCGTGGACCTGGGAGCATATGGCGCTGTGCCGCGCACGGCCGCTGACTGGGTCGCCGGCGGCGCGCAAGAAAATGCGCAATCTGGTGTGCTCGATCCTCAAGGCATCGTCGGATCCGGAAAAAGTGCGCCTCGCGGCGGCGAAAATGCGGGCCGACATGGCGGCGCACAAACCGCCGGCGGGCGCGTTCGACATCAAGCTTGGCGACGGCGGGCTGGTCGACCTCGAATTCGCCGTCCACACGCTCCAGCTGACCCGGCACAAGGGCCTTGACCCGCGGCTCGAGGTCGCCATTGCCGAACTGGCCGAGGCAGGGCTGATCGATGCCGCGGCCGATCCCGATTTGCGCCTTTTGAGCGCGGTCCTGGTCGTCCTCCGGCTGGTCGCCCCGGGACCGATGGAGCCGGCCGAACTATCGCGCGGGCTGGTGGCAAGCCTGTGCGGCTTCGACGACTGGCAATCGCTGGTTGCGGCGATTGATGCAGCGCGGCACAGGGTCGCTCGGCGCTGGCAAGACGTGAAAGGACAAGGCGATGATCGGTGAAGGCGGCAAAGCTCCGGCGCTAAGCGCTCGGACAAGCGACGGAAGCACCGTCGATATCGGCGCTCCAGGAACGAAACTGGTGCTCTTTTTCTACCCCAAGGACGACACTTCGGGCTGTACCCGCGAGGCGCAGGATTTCACCGCCATGGCGGGCGATTTTGGAGCCGCCGGCGTGAGCGTCGTCGGAGTGTCGCGCGACCCGATGAAAAAGCATGAGAAGTTCATCGACAAATATGCCCTCAAGGTGCCGCTTATCGCCGATGAGGACGGGGCGATTTCGGACGCCTTCGGGACCTGGGTTCAAAAGTCGATGTACGGCCGCAAATATATGGGAATGGAGCGCTCGACCTTTTTGATCGGAGCCGACGGCAAGGTCCTGCGCGCGTGGCGCAAGGTCAAGGTGCCCGGACATGCCGCTGAAGTGCTTGCGGCGGCGAAGGAACTGCGGACCGCATAATCGACATTGCGAGGAGCGGAACGACGCGCCAATCTAAAGGCGCGAAGCTGGATTGCCTCGCTGCGCTCGCAATTACGCCTACCCCGCCAAGTCGCGGAGCATCGATTCCCAGTGGCGGACATTGTCCCACAGCGACTGGACCGGGATGCGCTCGTCACGCCCGTGAGCGCGCTCGTCGTCAGGAGAAACGCCCCACTGGCCGTCGACGCCATAGACCGGCATGCCGCGCGCTCTGAACTCCAGCCCGTCGGTGGCGCCGGTCGACATTTGCGGGATGATCGGCTGGTTCGGGAAGCGCGCGTGGACCGCCTTGGTGTACGCATCGACGACGTCGGGCCTCAGCGGTGACGCAGGCGTTGGCCGTCCGGCATCGGCATCGGGCGAAACTTCGATATTGGGTCCCACCATCGCCTTGAGCTCGGCTTCGACCAGCTTGGGCTCGACTCCGGGCATGATCCGGCAATTGACGGTCGCCTCGGCGAGCTGCGGCAGCGCATTATCGGCATGGCCGCCCTTGAGCCGGGTCGCGACGCAGCGCGTTCGGGTCAGTCCGACCTCGAGCGGATCGCCCTCAATGGCGTCGGCCGCCGCGCCGTTGCTGGGGTCGGCGAGCCAGGCGCGCATCGCCCGGCCGAGCTGGTTGTCGCCTTCCTGCTTGGCGCGGGCGGTGAAGTAAGCGGTCGTGGTTTCGGTCAGCATCGGGGTGAAACGGTGGCTCTGAAGCTTTTTGAGCGCGTCGGCGAGGTCGTAAATGGCGTTGTCGGGGCGCGGCCGGCTGCTGTGGCCGCCGGGGTTGCGGGCTCGGAAATAATAGCTTTGGAAGGTCTTTTCCGAGGTCTGCAGGCCAGCCCCAAGCGGCGCTCCTTCGCGGGTGAAGCCAAATCCGCCGGCGTCGGCGTTGAGCGCAAACTCGGCTTCGGTCCATTTGCGCCACTCGGTCGCGCCCAGTTCCGCGCCCTTGCCCTGGGTTTCCTCATCGCCGGTGAACAGGATGATGATATCGCGGTCGGGCTTGAAGCCGGCGGCCTTGAGCTTGAGCAAGGCGACGAACGCGGGCACCAGACCGCCCTTGTCGTCGCCCGTCCCGCGGCCGTAGAAATAACCGTCTTTCTCGAGCAGCTTGAACGGATCGGTGGTCCAGTCGGCGGGCAGCGCTTCGACCACATCCATATGCGCCAGGATCAGGATCGGCTTGGCCTTGGGCGTACCGGCCGCGGGCCAGCGCGCGATCAGCGCCGCGGTGTTATTGCCCGGCACCGATTCATAGGGAAGGACGTGGATGTCGCTGTCGGCCCAGCCCGCGGACTTCAATTGTCCGGCGAGGTAATTGGTCAGCGCCGGGACCGAGTCGCGGCCCTTCACCGTCGGCGTCTCGATCGCGAATTTGTAGATTTCGCGGGTCTTGGCGTCCCAATTGGAATCGAGCGGCTTGGCCCCGGTCAGCGTTGCCGGCGGCGGCGAGGTCACCGGCGGAACGGTCTGGGCGATGGCACCGGTAGCGGAAAGGCTGAGCAGGCTGGCGAAAATAAAGCGCATGGGTTCGACTCCGAGGCTGAAGCGGGGGAGGCTAGAAGTTCAGCGCTTAGGGTCAATCGCTACCTGTCGGCGCGGAGTCAGTGCGACAATCACCAGGATTGCGACGGCCAGCAGCGCCGTCGCCAGTGGCCGTGACAGTGCCAGACCGCCCTTGGCCAGTGGCTTGTCGAGGAAATCGCCGACCGTCGCACCCAATGGGCGGGTGAGGATGAACGCCGCCCAGAACAAGGCCGTGCGGCTGATGCTGGTGGTGAAATAGACCAAGGCGACCAGCGCGATCAGCCCGCCGAACAGGGCCGCGCCGCCGAGATAGCCGAGGCCTAGCGTCGCCGGATCGGCGGCCCAGTCGCCGAGCGCGGTGCCAAGCGTCTGCGAAAAGGTGATGGTGATCCAGTAGAACAGCTCTGCCCTACCGCTGACCACGTGGCTCGAGCTGATCCTGCCCTCGACCGATTTCCACGTCGCCAGCGAGGCGAGCACGAGGAGGAGGAGCAACAGCGACCCCCCGGTGTAGCCGATGCCCAGCGAGCGCGTCGCGAAGTCGGCGAGCGTCGTCCCGGCGGTGGTCGAAGCGATGATCGTCAGCCAGTATAGGACCGGGTGATAGCCGCGCGCCCGCATCTGCAGCGCGACCAGGACGGCGAGGACGACCCCGAACAAGGCGGTGCCGACGAAATAGCCGTTGACGCCGTTTTGCCCGGCCTGGGCGGTGGTCTCGCCGAGCCACGACATGCTCACCGCGTCGCCGCCGGTCTCGCCCAGCGTGGTCGCGAAAATCTTCGCGATCCAGAAGCCGAGCGTGACCGCGGGGACCTTGCTTAAATCGGCATTGGGGGGACGGGACATTTTTATGCACCTTTATGAACGGCCGCGCGCTGCGGGAATATCCACAGGGCGATCGCCATCGCAACCGTCAGGGTAGCGACGATCGCGAACCGGTCCAGTCCGAGGCCGCCCAGGGTGGCCTTGTCGAAGAAATTACCAACGACCGCCCCAAATGGGCGGGTCAAGATGAACGCGGCCCAGAATAAAATGGTCCCGTCGACTACCCGCTTCCTGTTCAGCACGAAGATGACGAGGAGTGCTGCCGCGAAGATCAAGGCCGATCCTAGATATCCGAACCCGGCGGTGTCGGCGAACCAGTCTCCCAACGCGGTTCCCAAGGTCTGGGAGAAGGTGATCGTAAGCCAATAGAACAACTCGGCGCGCCCGCCGCGGATATCGTCGGAGGAAATCGCACCGATGACGAACCGCCACGTGGCGAGGGAGGCGATCACGAGCGACAAGAGGATGAGCGACCCGCCAGCATAGCCCAGGCCCAAGGATCGCGTGGCGAAGTCCGCCATCGTCGTACCGGCGGTGGTCGACGCGACGATCGTCGACCAATAGAGCCAGGCGTGGAATTTCCGCGCCCGGATCTGAACGGCGGCGAGGAGAGCAAAGGCGGTGCCAAGCACCGCGGTGGCCTGCAGATAGCCAAGAGCCAGGTTCATGCTGAGCAGGTTGCCGCCGACCTCGCCCAGCGTCGTCGCCACGATCTTGACCACCCAGAACAGGAAAGTCGTCTCGGGAACCTTGCTCAGCAGCGGGTGGCCGGCGGTGGGTCCGCCTCGATCAATGGACACTCTAAAGATTTCCTGTTTCAAGTGGACAAATGATCGGGGCGGACCCGTTCAACGGTTGCCGATTAGCTACCTCAGTCGTGGTCGACCTTTCCTTCGGACTTGTTCTCAACGATCTTGCCGGTGCGCCCGTCAATGCCGATTTCCTGGACGTTGCCCTTCTGCTGGATGTCGAACGAATAACGCCAGCCGCCGCCCTCATTCTCATACTCGCTCGAGATGATCTTACCCGGAGCGAGCTTGAGCGCGATCGCACGGGCATGGGCCATGCTGACCTTGGGGGTCGGGGCCCTGGCCGCCAGCGCGGCGCCGCTGGTGAGCATCAGCGCTGCACCGGTCATCATTAAAATGTTACGCATTTTCATTCTCCTTGGAAAAACCAAGGTGGGCAATGCCGTCGCCCGAGACCATAAGCAGCCGCGTAAACGCCTGTTTGAAAGGCATTTCACCGTGCAAATTCGGAAATTCTCGTGGCGACGCTCGTCGACCGACATCCTCCCCGCCGGCGCGGTCGTCGTGCTGCAGATCCTGGCGGGCGGCTATTTCGTGGCCGACGCGCTGGCCGACGAGACCGGTCCGGCGAGTGCGGGATCGGGGTCAATCTTCGAGGTCGGCGTCGCGCTGGCGCTGCTGGCGGGGATCGCGCTCGGTGTCGCGCATATCGTGCGCTTGGCGCGGGAAAATCGAATGCGGGAAAATGCGCTCGCCGTCGCGCGCGGCGCGCTGTCCCGGATTCTCGTTGACCGCTTTGCGCGCTGGGGTCTGTCGAGCGCCGAGGCCGATGTCGCATTGTTCGCGCTCAAGGGCTGCACCATCGCGCAAATCGCGGACTTGCGCGATGCGGCGCAAGGCACGGTCCGCGCCCAACTCAGTCAAGTTTACACCAAGGCCGGCGTCTCGAGCCAGCCGATGCTGATGTCGCTATTCCTCGACGACCTGATGAGCGAGCAGGGACTGGATGCATCCGACTGACGCATTGGTTTGGCAAGACGTCAACGGTTCGCCATTTCGCTCTGAAGCGCTAGGGACGCGCGATGAACGCCGCCCGCACTTTCGACGCGATCGTCATCGGTGCCGGCGCCGCGGGGTTGTTGTGCGCGGCGCTCGCCGGGCAGCGCAAGCGGCGCGTGCTATTGCTCGACCATTCGCCAGAGCCGGGGCGCAAGATTCTCATTTCGGGCGGCGGGCGCTGCAATTTCACCAATATCGGCGCCAGCGCGGCCAATTTCCTCTCCGCCAATCCGCATTTCGCCAAGTCGGCGCTTGGCCGCTTCACCCCCGCCGATTTCATCGCCTTGGTCGATCGTCACGGCATCGCCTGGCATGAGAAAACGCTCGGCCAATTGTTCTGCGACGGATCGTCGCGCCAGATCGTCGCGATGCTGCTCGACGAATGCGCCGCGGGCGGGGTCGAGACTGCGTTCGGATATCCCGCCGCAATCGAGCACCGCGACGGCCTGTTCGAAGTCAGCAGCGGGCCGTCCACAGCCCGCGCTCCCGCCCTGGTCCTCGCCACCGGCGGCCTGTCGATCCCCAAGCTCGGAGCGACCGGTTTTGCCTATGACGTTGCGCGCCGCTTCGGCCTCAAGATCGTCGAGCCGCGCCCGGCGCTGGTGCCGTTGACCTTGAGCGGGGAGGAGGCGCTGTTCACGACCTTGTCGGGCGTGTCGGCCGACATCGTCGCCCGCGCGGGCGAGGGCGAGTTCCGCGAAGCCGGCCTGTTCACCCATCGCGGCCTGTCGGGCCCGGCGATCCTCCAGGTGTCGTCTTATTGGCGCCACGGCGAGCCGGTGTCGGTCGACTTCTTGCCCGATCTTGGCGCGGGCTGGCTGCGGCAGGCCAAGCGCGACGAGCCGCGCATTGCGCTGCGCCGCTTGCTGTCGCGCCACTTGCCCGACCGGCTGGCCGAAACCCTCGCGCCGCAGCTGGCCCTGTCCGGCGAGCTCGCCAATGTGCCCGACCGAGCGCTCGCCGCCGCCGAGGAGCGCCTCAGCGACTGGCGCTTCATGCCCAATGGCAGCGAGGGCTTCGCCAAGGCCGAGGTCACCATCGGCGGAATCAGCACCGCCGAATTGTCGTCGAAGACAATGGAGTCGCGCCGCGTCCCGGGCCTTTATGCGATTGGCGAAGCGGTCGACGTTACCGGCTGGCTCGGCGGCTATAATTTCCAATGGGCCTGGGCCAGCGCCAACGCCGCGGCGGAGGCGGTTTAGGGGTCTTCCTCCGCCATTCCGTGCCCCTCGGCCAGATAATCGGTGCTGCGCATTGTCTCGCGCCCGCCGACGATGCGGGCGAACGCGAACGCGCCATCGTCCGCTGGAGGCGCTATTTACTTGCAAGCTGCCGGACCATGCTTTGCCAGAACGCGACATTGTCCCATACCGCCTGGACCGCCCGGCGCTCGTCCTTGCCGTGGCCCCGATTGTCGTCTGGGGTCACGCCCCAGGCCCCGTTGAGGCCGTAGACTGGGACACCATGCGCGCGAAATTCGGCGCCGTCGGACGCGCCGGTCGACATGCGCGGAATGACCGCGGCACCTGGAAAGCGCGCGCGGACCGACCTCGTGTAAGCGTCGACCACGTCCTTGCGGATTGGCGACGCGGGAGTCAGACGGCCGGCATGGGCATCGGGGACGATCGTCACCTTGGGGCCGACGATCTGCTGCAGCTCCGTCTGAACTGCGCTCGGCTCGACGCCCGGAAGGATTCGGCAATTGACCGTCGCCTCGGCGAGCTGGGGCAGCGCATTATCGGCATGGCCGCCCTTCAGCCGCGTGGCGACGCAGCGCGTGCGCGTGACTCCGACTTCGAGCGGATTAGCCTCGATCGCGTCCGCCGCCGCCCCATCGCCCGGATTGGAGAGCCAGGCGCGCATCGACTTGCCCAGCGCGCTGTCGCCTTCGTCCCTGGCCCGCGCGGTGAAGTAAGCGCGGGTGGTCTCATTCAGCGCGGGGGTGAAGCGATGCGCCTGTAGCGCTTTGAGCGCATCGGCCAGCTCATAGATTGCGTTGTCGGGCCGCGGGCGGCTCGAATGGCCGCCGCGGTTGGTGACGCGAAAAGTGTAGGTTTGGTAGATTTTTTCGCTGGGGTGCAGCCCGAAGCCCAGCGGCTTGCCATCACGGGTGAACGCGCCATCGCCGGTATCGGCGTTGAGCGCATATTCGGCATCGGTCCATTTGCGCCATTCGGTCGCGCCAAGCTCGGCACCTTTTCTTCGCGTCTCCTCGTCGCCGGTGAACAGCAGGACGACATCGCGGTTGGGCTTGAACCCCTCGCTGCGGAGTTTCATCAGCGCGACCATCGTCGCGACCACGCTATCCTTGTCGTCGCTTGCCCCGCGCCCGTAGAAATAGCCGTCCTTTTCAATGAGCTTGAACGGGTCGGTGCCCCAATCCGAGGACAGCGCCTCGACCACGTCCATGTGGGCGAGGATCAGGATCGGCTTCTTGGAAGGCTTGCCCGCCGCTGGCCAGCGGGCGATCAGCGCTGCCGTGTCGTTGCCCGGCAGGGAAGTGTAGGGCAGCACATGCAGGTCGCCGTCGGCCCAGCCCGCGGCCTTGAGCTTGCCGGCGAGGTAATTGGCGAGCTTGAGATTCTGCCCCTCCCGGCCGGCAACCGTCTGTGTCTCAACCGCGGTCTTGTAGATTTCGCGCGCCGTCGCTTCCCATTGTGGCGGAAGCTTTTTGGCGCCGGTCAAGGTGTCCGGTGGCGGAGCGGCGATCGCGGACGCAGACAAGCAGGCAAGCAGCAGAGCAATTCGGCGCATGAACATGCTCCCCCAAAAATCGCCTGAGGCTAGGCCGCGCCATGCCCCTCGGCAAGATAGGCGAGGCTTTGCATTTCCTCGAGGCGGCTGACGGTGCGGGCGAACTCGAAATTGCCATCGCCGCGCGGGTACAGGCCCGCGGGATCGGCATCGGCGGCGGCGAGCAGTTTCACACGGTGGTCGTAGAGCGCGTCGATCAGGGTGACGAACCGCGCCGCCTCGTTGCGCATGTCGGGGCCCATGACCGGAACGCCGACCAGGATCACGGTGTGGAAGCGGCGCGCGATGGCAAGGTAATCGGCTGCTCCGCGCGCTTCGCCGCACAGGCGCTTGAACGAGAATACCGCGACGCCCTTCAAACTCTTGGGGACGTGCAGGGTCCGACCGCCGCCTACCTCAAGCTCATCCGACGGCACCTTGGCGCGGTCCTCGACCGGATAATCGGTGAGCTGGAAAAAGGCCAAAGCGAGGGCGGCGCTGGCCGCGGGGCCATTGGGGACGTGCCAGGTGTCGACCCCGTGGAGCCGCTGAAGCCGGTAATCGGTCGCTCCATCGACCGCCACGACCAGCATATCGCGCTCGATCAGGCGGATGAACGGAACGAACAATTCGCGGTTGAGGCCATCCTTGTAGAGGTCGGGGGGCGGGCGGTTGGAGGTGGTGACGATCTTGACGCCCTCCGCCAGCAGCCGGGTGAACAGCCGCGACAGGATCATCGCGTCGACGGGATTGTTGACCTGCATCTCGTCGAAGCACAGCAAGCGCGCTTCGGCCGCAATGGCTTCGGCGACGGGTTCGATCGGGTCGCCGTCCTCGGCCTCGCGCGCGACCCGCAAGCGCTCGTGGGTCTCGATCATGAATTCGTTGAAGTGGACCCGGCGTTTGGGCGTGATCGCGATGTGATCGAAGGCGAGATCCATCAGCATCGTCTTGCCGCGCCCGACCTCGCCCCACAGATAAACGCCCGCCGGGCCGGCATCGACATTCCTGAGCAGTCGGGACAGCAGGCCGGGCTTGGCGCAAGCCAGACGGTCGAGCGCCGAAGCGGCGGCCTCCTGCGCCGGATCGGGCCGCAATTCACCAGCACTGACCAGCCCGGCATAGGCCCGGGCAACCGCTCCGCTCATCGCTCCGACGGATTGCCGCGCGACACCCGCTTGAGTGTGCCGGTGAAGCTGTAGAACGGCCGGCCGCCCTGTTTGACCACGCCTTGCAAAAAGGCATGGCCGCGGGTTTGCTTGATCAGCTCGACGTGACTGTCGAGCGGCTCGCCCGGCTGACCGCGGGCGATGAAATGGGTGGTGAGGTCGAGGGTCACATAATGGGCGCGCTCCATCCCCGCGCACAGACCGCCGGCAAAGATCGACATGTCGATGAAGCTCATCACCGCGCCGCCGTGGAGCGAACCGCCCATGTTCATGTGGGATTCGGTCGGAAACATGCGGACGATGGCGCGTCCCGGGCCGTCGGGCTTGAACAGCAGTTTGCCGGTCGCAGCGGCGAAGCTGCCGCGCGGGAAATCGCCCCAGCTGTACCAGCCGGGATGGTCGGGATCGGGATTGGCGCCGGCCGGAACGTCCGCTGCGGCGGAAGCGGCGTCGAGGTCCTCGGGAACGTCGCTCAAGCGGCGCGCTCCGCGACCAATTGCTTGGTCTTGGCGATGGCTTCGGCCGGGTTGAGGCCCTTGGGGCAGACATTGGCGCAGTTCATGATCGTGTGGCAGCGATAAAGGCGGAACGGGTCTTCGAGTTCGTTGAGGCGCTCGCCGGTCGCCTCGTCGCGGCTGTCGACGATCCAGCGATAGGCGGCGAGCAGGATGGCGGGGCCAAGGAAGCGGTCGCTGTTCCACCAATAGCTGGGGCAGCTGGTCGAGCAGCAGAAGCACAATATGCATTCGTACAGGCCATCGAGCTTGGCGCGGTCCTCTGGACTTTGCAGCCGCTCCTTCGATGGCACCGGCGAGGCGGTTTTCAGCCACGGCTGGATCGAGGCATATTGGGCATAAGCGTGGGTCAAATCGGGGACGAGATCCTTAACCACATTCATTGCGGGCAGCGGGGTGATCCGGATTTCGCCCTTCAGATCCTCGATCGCGGTGGTGCAGGCGAGGCCGTTGGTGCCGTTGATGTTCATCGCGCACGACCCGCAAATGCCTTCGCGGCACGACCGGCGGAAGGTCAGGGTCGGGTCGATGTCGTTCTTGATCCGGATGATGGCGTCGAGCACCATCGGCCCGGTCCTGGCGAGATCGATGGTGTAATGGTCGTAGCGCGGATTGGCGCCGCTCTCGGGATCGTAGCGGTAGATCTTGAAGCGCTTGAGCGACTGACCCTGTTCGGCCTGCCACATTCGGCCGTTGGTGATCTTGCTGTTCTTCGGGAGGGTGAACTCGGCCAAGACGAAAGCTCCTTTGCTTCTAGCGCCGCTAGCACGGCGGCGGCGGATGAGAAAAGCGCAGGAATGAAAAAAGGCCGCCCGTCGCCGGGCGGCCTTCGATCGAATGTCGGAAACTGAGGCCTTAGCGCAGGATCGCGTTCACAACCTGCTGGATCAACATGGTCTTGGGATCGACCTGATAAATATACCCGTCACCGTAATAATAACGATAGTTCGGGTTGAAGTTGTACTGGCTGCGCAAATCATTCGGAATCTGGTTGTACGACCAGCGGTTGCCGTAGTTCATGTCGTAGCGCTGACCGTTGTGGTAGAGCTTTTTGTACTGGCCGCGCGGCACGCAACCATTGTTCTTTCTGGCAAGGCCTGGCGGGCAACCGCCGCGGCCGTAGCCGTACATCGACATCGAGCTCTTGCCCTGGTGCCCGTGAGACATGGTCGAGTGCTTGCTCGCGGACTGACCGTGGCCATGACCATGTCCGGACTTGGCATAGGCCGGAACTGCGATTGCGAGGGCGCTTGCGCCCAGGATTAGAAATGCGTGTTTCATAGTTATTCCTTGTCGGCGCCAGGATGACCAAGGGTTGAGCAGTGCTTGGCGCGATATATCGGCGGGATGAGCGGTCAACGACTGGATCGTCGTGAAGTTGCGGATGGTGTTCGAGTGAGCTCGCCCGGTTGCCCCTGCGAAGCCGCGCGGCTAAGCGGGCGCCGCGCTCTCAATGGCGGCGGCTCCCCGATGTGCCGCCGGTAACTGCAGAAAGGTTTGAACCGCCTCATGGCTCGCAAGAAGATCGCGCTCATCGGCGCCGGAATGATCGGCGGCACCCTCGCTCACCTCGCCGCAATGCGTGAAATGGGCGACATAATCCTGTTCGACATCGCCGAGGGCACTCCGCAGGGCAAGGCGCTCGACATTTCGCAGGCCGCGCCGGTCGACGGTTTTGACGTCACGCTCAAGGGCTCGAACGATTATGCCGACATCGCGGGCGCCGATGTGTGCATCGTCACCGCCGGGATCGCGCGCAAGCCGGGCATGAGCCGCGACGACCTGCTGGGTATCAACCTCAAGGTGATGAAGGCGGTCGGCGCGGGCATCAAGCAGCATGCCCCGGGCGCATTCGTGATCTGCATCACCAACCCGCTCGACGCGATGGTCTGGGCATTGCGCGAATTCTCCGGCCTGCCGCACAACATGGTGGTCGGAATGGCCGGCGTGCTCGACAGCGCGCGTTTCCGCCATTTTCTCGCCGAAGAGTTCAAGGTTAGCGTCGAGGATGTCACCGCCTTCGTGCTCGGCGGCCATGGCGACACGATGGTCCCGATCGTCGAATATTCCACGGTCGCGGGAATTCCGATCCCCGACCTCATCAAGATGGGCTGGTCGAGCAAGGACAAGATCGACGCGATCGTCAAGCGCACCCGCGGCGGCGGCGGTGAGATCGTCGCCTTGCTCGGCAACGGCAGCGCTTTCTACGCCCCAGCCACCAGCGCGATTGCGATGGCCGAGAGCTTTTTGAAGGACAAGAAACGGGTCCTGCCCTGCGCCGCCAATCTCACTGGCCAGTACGGCGTCGACAATCTCTACGTCGGAGTGCCGTGCGTGATCGGCGCCGGCGGGGTCGAGCGCATCGTCGAGATCGAACTCGATGCCGAAGCGCAGAAGAATTTCACCGTCAGCGTCGATGCGGTCAAGGAACTGCTCGAAGTGTGCAAGGCGATCGACGGTAGCCTCGCGTCATGATGCTAGCTGCACTTTTGTCGCAAGCTTTGAATGTTACTGAGCCAAACGCCCGACCCTGGATGATTTTTCGTTCCGTATGCATGGAAGGCGCCACGGTAAGTTCGCAAAATGACTTCCTGCCGAGTTCCTCGAAACAATTACCGGGGGAAGCGAGACATGCGTTAGGCCGAAATCTGATCGACGCCGGTCTTTTGGCTTCGATTGGCGTGAACTTCATTGTCAGCGCCTCGGAAGGCCTTAGGAACCCTGTCTATGCCCTGCCTGGTGGCGAGGGTTTTCTTATTCTGCCAACCAGCGAGACAAAGAAGGCAAATGCTTTTTCAGGCATGTGCGCGGTCGTCGTGAGGGGCACTCATTATTTGGAAGCGTTGCATGAGGTGGATAGCCAGGCTGCGGCAAAGCTTGAGAAGAAACTAGCTCGTTCAGGCACAGGAATTGTTCAGATAAATGAATTTCGACGCAAATCATCAAAATACGAAACGAGCATCACCGAAGTCGACGGATGGACATCTGCGGCAGTCAATTCAAACAGATGAGATGTGGAGCATAGATAGACAGTGAGCATTCTCGTCGACAAGAACACCAGGGTCATCACCCAGGGGATGACCGGCGACACCGGCACCTTCCACACCGAGCAGGCGCTCGCTTATGGCACGCGAATGGTCGGTGGGGTGACTCCGGGCAAGGGCGGGACGACCCACATCGGCCTGCCGGTGTTCGACACTGTGCGCGAGGCGGTCGAAGCGACCGGCGCCGATGCATCCGTGATCTACGTCCCCCCGCCGTTCGCCGCGGATTCGATCCTCGAGGCGGTCGATGCGCAGGTGCCGCTGATCGTCTGCATCACCGAGGGCATTCCGGTGCTCGACATGGTCAAGGTCAAGCGCGCTCTGATCGGATCGAAATCGCGGCTGATCGGCCCTAATTGCCCGGGCGTTCTGACCCCCGGCGAATGCAAGATCGGGATCATGCCCGGCAACATCTTCAAGAAAGGCAGCGTCGGGATCGTCTCGCGCTCGGGCACTTTGACCTATGAAGCGGTGTTCCAGACCACCAACGAGGGGCTCGGCCAGACCACCGCGGTCGGGATCGGCGGCGATCCGGTCAAGGGCACCGAATTCATCGACATGCTCGAACTATTCCTCGCCGATGACGAAACCCGGTCGATTGTCATGATCGGCGAGATCGGCGGCAGCGCCGAGGAGGACGCGGCGCAATTCCTCGCCGACGAGGCCAAGCGCGGGCGCAAGAAACCGACCGTCGGTTTCATCGCCGGGCGAACCGCTCCGCCGGGCCGCAGAATGGGTCATGCCGGGGCCATCGTGTCAGGCGGCAAAGGCGACGCGGGATCGAAGATTGCGGCGATGGAAGCCGCCGGGATCACCGTTTCGCCAAGCCCGTCAGAACTCGGCAAGACGTTGAAGGCGCTTCTCTCTGGTGCCCCGGCGTAGGCCGGGGTCCAGGAGCGCCGCAAGGCGCTTCGATATGAGGACTGAATGAAAGCCGGCTACGTCTACATTATGGCGAATCAGAAAAATGGCACGATGTATGTTGGAGCGACGAGCGATCTCGTGAAGCGTATCTGGGAGCACCGCGACAATGTGGTTCCCGGCTTCACTCGCCGCTATGGCTGCAACTTGCCGGTGTGGTTTGAAGTGCATGACGATGTGGAGGAAGCGCGTCGGCGCGAACTTCAGCTCAAGAAGTGGAAACGGGCGTGGAAAATTCGAGTGATCGAGGAGGCCAATTTTGACTGGGCCGATCTCTATCCGGCGATCGTTGATCCGGCTGGCGCCGGCCTGGACCCCGGCCTGCGCCGGGGAACAGAAGTCCGATGACTGACGGTTATTCTATGTCGATCGAGCATGAACCCGGACCCAGCTGGGCGCGGGCGAACTGGCCGGTGGCGGTG
The DNA here is from genome assembly GCA_040390365.1 of Pseudomonadota bacterium. Classification (GTDB taxonomy): domain Bacteria; phylum Pseudomonadota; class Alphaproteobacteria; order Sphingomonadales; family Sphingomonadaceae; genus Sphingomicrobium. Next base: position 145,581 of record JAZJYM010000003.1, read on the forward strand.
CTCGACGAGCTCAATATCGGACTCGATCCGACCCAGGCGGTAATCGACCAGGTCCGTGGCGCGGCGAGCGACAAGGCCGCTGCAACGACCAGCGACACCGACGCGATCCGCCGCGCCGCCGACGACAGCATTCGCGCGATGATGCTCATCCGGACCTATCGCGTGCGCGGCCATCTCGCGGCGCGGCTCGACCCGCTCGGCCTGTCGCGGATGGAAGTGCCGGCCGACCTGACCCCCGCCTATCACGGCTTCAGCGATGCCGACCTCGACCGGCCGATCTGGATCGGCGGCACCCTGGGCTTCGAGGAAGCCACGGTGCGCGAGATCGTCAAGGTTCTCCAGGACACCTACTGCGGCCACATCGGCTTTGAATATATGCACATCAACGATTTGGAGGAGCGGCGCTTCATCCAGGACCGGATCGAGAGCGCCGAAGACACCGTGCAGTTCACGCCCGAGGGCAAGCAGTCGATCCTCGCCAAGGTCATCCAGGCCGAGCAATGGGAAAAATTCCTGGCCCGCAAATATGTCGGGACCAAGCGTTTCGGGCTCGACGGCGGTGAAGGCGCGGTCCCGGCGCTCGAAGCGGTGATCAAATATGCCGGGCTCGCCGGGGTCGAGGAAATCGATCTTGGAATGGCCCACCGCGGGCGGCTCAACATCCTCACCAATGTCATGGGCAAGCCGTATCGCGTGATCTTCCACGAATTTGCCGGCGGCGCCGCCAATCCGGCGGATGTCGGCGGCTCCGGCGACGTCAAATATCATCTCGGAACGTCCAGCGACCGCGAATTCGACGGCGTCAGCGTTCATCTGTCGCTGCTGCCCAACCCGTCGCACCTGGAGGCTGCCGACCCCGTCGTCCTGGGCAAGGCGCGGGGCGTGATGTCGGTCAAGGATGACAAGCACGGCAAGAAGGTGCTGCCGATGCTGCTTCACGGCGACGCCGCCTTCGCCGGCCAGGGCGTGGTCTGGGAATGCCTCAGTTTCTCCGGCCTCCCCGGCTATGGCACCGGCGGCACCATCCATTTCATCATCAACAACCAGATCGGCTTCACCACCAGCCCGCAATATGCCCGCTCTTCGCCCTATCCGTCGGATGTCGCCAAGGGGATCCAGGCGCCGATCCTCCACGTCAACGGCGACGATCCCGAAGCGGTGACTTTCTGCTGCAAGCTGGCGACCGAGTTCCGGATGACCTTTGGCCGCGACGTGGTCATCGACATGTGGTGCTATCGCCGCTTCGGCCACAATGAGGGCGACGAGCCGAGCTTCACCCAGCCTTTGATGTATGCAGCGATCAAGACTCACCCGCCGATCAGCACGATTTACGGCGAGAAGCTGGTCGCTCAAGGCGTTGTCGACCAGGCCTGGATCGAGCGCCAGACCGAAGATTATGTCGCTTTGCTCGAGCAGGAGTTCGCGGCTGGAACCAATTATGAGCCGAGCAAGGCCGACTGGTTCGGCGGCCGCTGGTCGGGGCTCGGAGCGCCCGACGAGCCAGTCGCCGGCCGGCGCAACATCCCGACCGCGATCAGCGATGACGAAGCCCGCACACTCGGCGCATTATTGACCACGGTGCCGGCCGGAGTGACGATCCACAAGACGCTTCAGCGCATCCTCGATGCCAAGCGGGCGATGTTCGAAAGCGGCGCCGGTTTGGATTGGGCGACCGCGGAGGCACTGGCGTTCGGAAGCCTGGTCATGGACGGTTTCGGGGTTCGGCTGTCGGGGCAGGATTCGGGCCGCGGCACCTTCAGCCAGCGCCACGCCGTGTGGGTCGACCAGGTGAGCGGCGAAAAATATATCCCGCTGCGGACCATCAACGATGGCCAGCCGAGCCCGCGCTTCGAAGTGCGCGACAGCCCGTTGAGCGAATTCGGAGTGCTCGGTTTCGAATATGGCTATTCGCTGGCGGACCCCAAAACGCTGGTGATCTGGGAAGCCCAGTTCGGCGATTTCGCCAATGGCGCGCAGACCATCATCGACCAGTTCATCGCCGCTGGCGAGGCCAAGTGGCTGCGCGCGAGCGGGCTGGTAGTGCTTCTTCCGCACGGCTTCGAAGGCCAGGGGCCGGAACATAGTTCGGCCCGCCTCGAGCGCTACCTCCAGCTGTGCGCGAACGACAATCTGCAGGTCGCCAATTGCACCACGCCAGCCAATTATTTCCATATCCTGCGGCGGCAGATGAGGCGCGATTTCCGCAAGCCGCTGGTGCTGATGACGCCCAAGTCACTGCTTCGCCACAAGCTTGCTGTGTCGCCGATCACGGATTTTACCGGCGACAGTCATTTCCGCCGCTTGCTCAGCGATCTCAACCCGCCGGCCAAGGGCGAAACGCGGCGCCTGGTCCTGTGCTCGGGGAAATTATCCTACGAGTTGATGGAGGCGCGCGATGCCGCCGGCGACCTTGGCGTCGAAATTATGCGGGTCGAACAAATCTATCCGTTCCCGGCCGAGCCCTTGGTCAAGCGGCTCAAGGACATGCCCGAGCTCAAACAGGTGATCTGGGCCCAGGAAGAGCCGCAAAACAATGGCTCCTGGACCTTCGTCGAACCGTATATTGAGGCGTGCCTGGCCGACGCCGGTTTCGCGGGCATGCGGCCGCAATATGCCGGTCGTCCGGCAAGCGCGTCGCCGGCCACCGGCCTTGCCAAGCGCCACGCGGCCGAACAGGCAAGCTTGATTGCCGGAGCACTCGGCCATAGCAGCAACGCCGACCAGCCGGCCGTGGCCGCGGAGTAAAGGAAGATCATGGCGACCAATGTAACAGTCCCGACGCTCGGCGAATCGATTACCGAAGGGACGCTCGCCGAATGGCTCAAGCAGCCGGGCGACGCGGTCAAGCAGGACGAACCCATCGCAACGCTCGAAACCGACAAGGTCAGCGTCGAAGTTCCCTCGCCAATCACCGGCGTGTTGACCAAACAATTGGTCAAGGCCGGTGACACGGTTGCGGTCGGGGCCGAGATTGCGATCATCGACGCTGCCGCCACTGCTGCCGCTGCTCCCGCCGCGGTCGCGCCAGCCGAAACGCCCGCTCAGGCGGCCGCGGAGAGTTCGACCAATCCTCAGGGAGCAGGCGAAAATCCCGGACTTCGAACCGACAGCGACAGCGCCCCGCGCGAAGCTGCCCCGCCCGCCGCGCCAGCACCAGCGCCCGCCGCTCCTGCGGCGGACGACGATGCGGTCACGACCATGTCGCCGGCAGTGCGCCGTGCGGTGCTCGAATATCATGTCGATCCGAGCCGGATCAAAGGCAGCGGCAAGGATGGCCGGCTGACCAAGGACGACGTCATCGCGGCTGCTCAATCGAAGGACAGCAGTGCCCCGGCGAAGACCGGGGTCCAGGGATCCCAGGCGGAAGCAAAGCTTCCGCCATCGGCAGAGCAACTTTCGGCTCCTGCACCCCGTCCTGCAACGGGGAACGCAGGGGAACGCAAGGAAGAGCGCGTCAAAATGTCGCGGCTCCGTGCAACCATCGCCAAGCGGCTCAAGGAGGCCCAGAACAGCGCCGCGATCCTCACCACGTTCAACGACGTCGACATGTCGGCGGTGATCGATGCCCGCGCCCGCTACAAGGATCTGTTCGAGAAGAAGCACGGCATTCGCCTCGGCTTCATGGGATTTTTCGTCAAAGCAGTCGCGCTTGCCGCCAAGGATGTGCCGGCGGTCAACGCCAGCCTCGAAGGCGACGAGATCGTCTATCGTGATTATCTCGACGTCTCGGTCGCGGTTTCGGCGCCCAAGGGGCTGGTGGTCCCGGTGGTTCGCAATGCCGACCGGATGAGCTTTGCCGAGATCGAAAAGACCATCGCCGACTTCGGCAAGCGCGCCAAGGACGGCACCTTGGGCATGGAGGAGATGCAGGGCGGTACCTTCACAATTTCCAACGGCGGCGTGTTCGGAAGCCTGCTGTCGACTCCGATCATCAACCCGCCGCAATCCGCGGTGCTTGGAATGCACCGGATCGAGGAGCGGCCGATCGCGAAAGACGGCGCGGTCGTGATCCGCCCGATGATGTATCTCGCATTGAGCTACGACCACCGGCTGATCGACGGGCGCGAGGCAGTGACGTTCCTGGTGCGGGTCAAGGAAGCGATCGAGGACCCGACCCGGCTATTGATCGACTTATAGGGGGAAATCCGATGCGAAAGATTGTTGCCATCGCACTTGCCGCTGCATTCTTGACCGCGAGCTGCGGCGAGGGGAAAAAAAGCTTCGACGACAGCTTCAACAAGGGCTTCCATGAGAAGTTCATCGCATCGTGCGTGGACTCCGCGACCAAGAGCGGCGCTCCCCAGGAGCTGGCGACGAAATTGTGCACCTGCACCTCGGACAAGGTTGCGGAGCGGTATTCGGTGCGCCAGAAAATGACCCTCAAGGACGACCAGCTGCTGCCGATCGTTCAGGAGTGCCGCGCCGCAAATCCTCGCTGAGCCGGGGCGGGCTGGCCAGTAGGCCGGGCCGTCACTACATGAGCCGCGAAAGCTTGTTGCTGACCGTTTAGGCCCGCGGCTGGCGCTCTATTCCTGACCGGGGACGAACATGGCTGATTATGATTTCGACGTGCTTGTGATCGGGGCCGGCCCCGGCGGCTATGTCGCCGCGATTCGTGCCGCCCAGCTCGGGCTCAAGACCGCTTGCGCCGAAAGCCGCGAGACGCTTGGCGGGACCTGCCTCAACGTCGGCTGCATCCCGTCCAAGGCAATGCTCCATGCGTCGGAATATTTCGATGCCGCGGCCAATGGCGCGATGGCCAAGCTGGGCGTGATCGTCGAGCCCAAACTCGACCTTCCAGCGATGCACGGCCAGCGCAAGGAGGCGGTCACCCAGCTCACCGGCGGGATCGAATTCCTGTTCAAGAAAAACAAGGTCGAATGGCTCAAGGGCCGCGCCAGCTTCGAGAGCGCCGACACGGTCAAGGTCGGCGAGCGCACCGTCAAGGCGAAGAACATCGTTATCGCCACCGGCTCGTCGGTGACACCGCTGCCCGGGGTCGAGGTCGATAATGCCGCGGGGCGGATTGTCGATTCGACTGGCGCTCTGGAGCTTGCCGCTGTGCCCAAGACCATGGTGGTGATCGGCGGCGGTGTGATCGGGCTCGAACTCGGCAGCGTCTGGCGGCGATTGGGCGCTGAGGTCATCGTGGTCGAATATCTCGACCAGATCCTGCCCGGCTTCGACGAGGACGTGCGCAAGGAAGCGAGCAAGATTTTCAAGAAACAGGGCTTCCAGTTCAAGCTCGGGACCAAGGTCACCGCCGCCACCGCGAGCGGCAAGGGCGTGTCGCTGACGGTCGAGCCGGCCACAGGCGGCGCTTCGGAATCGCTGGAGGCGGACGTCGTCCTGGTGTCGATCGGACGCCGGCCCAATACCGAGGGCCTTGGCCTCGACAAGGCGGGTCTCAAGGTCAATGCGCGCGGACAGGTCGAAACCGACCATGATTTTCGCACCGCCGTCTCCGGCATCTGGGCGATTGGCGACGTAGTTCCCGGTCCGATGCTTGCGCACAAGGCCGAGGATGAGGGCATTGCGGTGGCCGAGAACATCGCTGGCCAGACGGGCATCGTGAATCATGATGTGATCCCCAGCGTGGTCTATACGATGCCCGAAATCGCCGGGGTCGGACTCACCGAAGCTCAGGCCCGCGAGCATGGCGAGGTCAAGGTCGGCAAATTCCCGATGCTCGCTAACTCGCGCGCCAAGACCAATCACGAGCCCGACGGCTTCGTGAAGATCATCGCCGACGCCAAGACCGATCGGGTGCTCGGCGTGTGGATTATCGCGTCGGTTGGCGGGACGATGATCGCGGAGGCCGCGCTGGCGATGGAATTCGGAGCGACGAGCGAGGACATCGCTTACACCTGCCACGCCCACCCGACCCATTCGGAAGCGCTCAAGGAAGCGGCGATGGCGGTCACCGGCAAGCCGATCCACATCTGATGGGCGCGGTTCGTTCGCGGCTCCGGCGCTGGCATGTCTGGCTGGGCTGGATCGTCGGCATCCCGATCCTGCTGTGGGTCGTTTCGGGCCTGATCATGATCGCCCGCCCGATCGAGGTCGTGCGCGGAACCGATCTGCTGCGCGATCCGGCGCCAATTCGAATGGCCGCGCCGCCGGTCGCACCGCACATCGGCGGGCTATCGGTCAAGCAGCTCCAACTCGAACAGCGCGCCGCCGGACCGCGTTGGGTGGTGGCACTGACCGACGGCACTACCCGACTCGCCGATCCCGCCAACGGCAGGATTTTGCCGGTCCTGTCAGCCGCCGATGCGGTGCGCGAGGTTGCAACGCTCTATTTGGGCAAGGCGAAGGTCGCCACGGTCACTCGAACCGATGCGAACAAGCCGCCGCTTGAGCTGCGCCGCGAGGTTGCGACTTGGCGGGTGGCGATGGACGATGGAACGCATTTCTATGTCGATGCCGCAAACGGCGCGATTCTCGCCCGACGCACCGGCTGGTGGCGGTTTTACGACCTGATGTGGGGCCTGCACATCATGGACCTCGAAACCCGCGAAGATGCCCACAACCCGCTTCTGATCGGCTTCGGCCTGGCCGCATTGGTGATGGCGGTGATCGCTCTTATCCAGCTGCCACTGACGATCCGCCGCCGCCGCCGCCGGTCAAAGCTCTAGCCAGGCCCGGACCAGACCGGCGAAGCCCGGATCGTGCGTGACCCGGGGAGCGGGCAGCGCCGCTGCGCATTCCATGCACCGCGCCTGGATCGTCGGGCCTGACATGATTGCCTGAAGCTCGCCCAGCGCCGCCGCGAGCTGCTGCTCGGGGCGGCCGGCAAGGACTGCAAAGGCGTCTTCGCTGACATCGTCGCGCTCATCGGGATTGCCGGAGAAAGCGGCCAGCAATTCATCCTCGAAGCTGCGCGGCGGCAGGTAATAACGAATGCCGCGGTCCTTGCCGATCTTGGCGATGTCGGCGGCCTTGTTGATGGCCTCGCTCATCCCGCCAAAGCCATCGACCAGGCCGTTCTGCCTGGCCGATCCGCCATCCCAGACGCGGCCCTGAGCGATGGCATCGACATCCGCGACACTCATGTGGCGCGACTCGGCGACGATCGTCAGGAACCGGCGATAGGTGGATTCGACGCTGGTCTGGATCAGCTGGCTGACTTCGGGTGAGGGGCCCTTCAGAAGGTCGGGTTCGCCCGACAGCGGGGTCGATTTGACCCCGTCGGCGCCAACCCCGATCTTTTGCAGCATTCCCTGGAAGCTGGGGATGACCCCGAAGACACCGATCGAGCCGGTGATGGTGGACGGCTCGGCATAGATAAAGTCGGCCGGAGTCGCGACCCAATAGCCGCCCGAGGCAGCGACATTGCCCATCGATACCACGACCGGAATCTTCTTCGCCTTGGCCGCCAGCAGCGACTGGCGGATCCGTTCCGACGCGGTGACCGATCCGCCCGGACTGTCGACCCGCAAGACGATCGCCTTGACCCCGTCGTCGATCGCTTCGGCGATCTGCTTGGCGATGGTTTCGCTGCCCGCGGTTCCGGGCCCGGCCTTGCCGTCGACGATCATGCCCGCGACGGTGATCACACCGATCGGAGCGTTGCTTTCTTCCTGGTCGGTATCGGCGACATAGGCCGAATATTTGATGCGCTTGAACGGCGCGTCCTTGTCGCCCTCGCCGCCGAGCTTGGCGAGATGGGCTTCGAATTCCATTCGGTCCGCGATCTTGTCGACCAGGCCGGCATCGAGCGCGGCCTTGGCGGTATCGCCCCCAGCGGCGGCAACCGCGGCGTTCATATCCTTGAGGAAGAGGTCGATCTTGGCCTTGGGCCGCGAACGCAGAACGGCGTCGCGCCAATTGCTCAACTCGACGTCGGCAAGCGATTGATAATTCTGTTTGGCCTCGGGCGACATATCGTTCCGGATGAACGGTTCGACCGCCGACTTATAGGTGCCGACGCGATAGACATTCGCGGTCACCCCGAGCTTGTCGAGCAAGCCCTTGAAATAGAGGTTGGAGCCGCCCGGTCCGGCGACCAGCACCGCGCCCAGAGGGTTGAGCCAGATTTCGCCGGCCGCGGCGGCAAGCTGGTAACTGTCGTCGCTATAGCCGGTTGCGTAAGCGATGACCGGCTTGCCCGATGCGCGCACCCGGCGCACGGCCTCGGCGACGTCGATCATCGCGCTCTGGCCACCACCGGTGAAGCTGTCGAGGTCGAGCGCGACCGCCTTGACCCGGCTATCGTCGCGGGACTTGTCGAGCGCCGCGATGACGTCGTGAAGGGCGTAATCGCGAATTTGCGGAGTTCCTGCGACATCGGCCCATTGCGCCCGCTCGGGTTGTTCGACGATATGGCCGCTAAGCTTGAGGTCGAGAACACCGTCGCCGATCGGTGCGGGACGGCTGGACAAGCCGACGTAGAGCATTGCGAAAAACAGCAACATGAACACCAGCACCAGGGCGTCCTTGATGCCGACCAGCAGTTTCCACACCGCGCGCACGAATTTCATCGCCTAAAGTCCTCAATGATGCCGTCGCGACAGCGCTAGCCGAGCAAGCGGGCCGAACCAATGCTTTTCGACCGGCGGTTGCACGGCTAGGCGAGCGGCGGTGATCACCAAGAGCGAGAGATTGGCGGCGAGGCGCCCGGCGTGGCGGGTCGAGCTTGCCGCCACCATGGCGCTCGCCTGGCCGCTGGTGCTGTCCAATTTCACCCAGCAGGCGATCAATGCCACCGACGTCTTGCTCATCGGCCGGCTGGGCCCTGAGCCGCTCGCCGCGACGACCCTTGCGCTCAACCTTACCTACACCTTCAACATGTTCTTCCTTGGGCTTGCCACCGCGGCCTCACCGATGATGGCGAGCGCACTTGGCCAACGGTTCAATGCGGTTCGCGATGTTCGCCGCACCTTTCGCGCCGGATTGTGGCTGCTTGCGCTTGCGCTTCCGGCCTATTGGCTGCTGCTGTGGAACATCGGATCGCCGATGCACGCCTTCGGCCAGGATGCGGCACTGGCTCAGATCGGCCAGTCGTTCATGCGCTCCTACATGTGGTGCACCGCGCCGTGGCTGCTGTTCCAGCTGCTGCGCAATTACCTGGCCGCGATGGAACGGCCGCGAATCGTCCTCTGGCTCAGTATCGCCGGCATCCCCGCCAATGCGCTGGTCAGCTGGTCGCTGATCTTCGGCAAGTTCGGACTTCCAGCGCTGGGCGTGGTCGGCGCCGGGATCGGCAGCACCATCACCTGGACGCTGATGTGCGGCGCCCTGATCGCCTACATCCTTGGCCATCGCCAGTTCCGCCGCTTCCATCTGTTCGGGCGCTTCTGGCGCTTCGATGGTGAACGCGTGGCCAAGATGCTCAAGCTCGGCGTTCCGATCGGCGCCGGCTGGGGGCTGGAGATGGGGGTGTTCGCTTTGGCTGCCTATTTCATGGGCTGGCTCGGAACCGAAGCCATCGCCGCCCATGCCATCGCGCTCCAGCTTGCGGCGCTGACCTTCATGGTTCCGCTGGGCCTGGGCCAGGCGGCGACGGTGCGCATCGGCCGGGCACTTGGCAAACAGGACCGGGCCGGGATCACGCGCGCCGGCTGGACGGCATGGATTGCCGGGGTAGCGTTCATGGCGGCGATGGCCCTGACGATGTGGGCAATCCCCCGCCCATTGGTGGTGATGTTCCTTGCCGACACCCCCGCCAACGCCCCGGTGATTGCGCTGGCCGTCACCTTCCTCAAGATCGCCGCGGCGTTCCAGCTGGTCGACGGCGCGCAGGTGATCGGCGCGGGAATGCTGCGCGGGCTTCACGACACCCGCTGGCCGTTGCTGTTCGCGTTGTTCGGCTATTGGGGAGTCGGCCTTGGCATCGGCAGCTGGCTGGCGTTCAGCGCCGACTGGCGCGGGGTCGGCATCTGGACCGGGCTTGCGATTGGGCTCGCCGTGGTCGCAGTGCTGATGCTGTGGCGCTGGTTAATGCGCGAGCGCCTCGGCCTTACCGAATTGCGTTAGCTAGCGCGGCTCGCCAATATTCTCGGTGCCGGAAAGCTTCACCGCCTCATCGAAGGATGTGTTCATCGCCACGCACACCGATCGCGAGCCGCCGAGCAACGGTTTGACCTTGACGTGGAGGGGCTTTGCTTCGTCGACTGCCTGGACCGCCGACACGTGCAATATCCACTTCGCATAGCGGGCTCGCTGCAATGCCCGGCGCAGGTCGGATCGGTCGGCTTCCGATAGACTGCGGTCGTCGGCGATTGACCGCAGGTCGGCCCACGCCCATTGCTCGTCCTTCTCGACCTCGGCGAATTGCGCCATCGAGCCGTATGTGAGGGAAATCGCCATTTGCTCGTCGGTCGGAAGGACCGTTAGCGACCCGTAGGCACGGGCGGCATCGACCGCGCTGGTCTGCATATTCCAGGTCTGCGGCCGCCCGACCCACGATGGCCGCGGTGGGTTCGTGCCCTTGGGCGGGTCAATGAATTCGGCGATTTGATTGAGCCGATCGGTCAGACATTGCTCGGTCTCGACGCGCGAGTTCATGCGCGCCAAGTTGATCGCCACTTCCTGGCGGATTGCGGTGAGCGACTTGCCGGCGGTGTGATGCTCGCGCCAGGTCTCGAGCAATTGCTCGCCGCTCAGCGCGATCCCGATGCCGATCGAAATGACCGCGACTTCGTTGAAAAATTGCTTCCAGCCATGAATCGGCTTGGGCACGTGGATATGCATGTTTCCCCCTTGGCCCATGGCTAAAGCGGTGCTTGCCCCAAAGCAATCGCGATGGTGCCAGCCCTTGACGAGGGGCCTTGAGCCACCCAAATGCGGCTCATCGCTGGCACTCCCAACCGGAGAGTGCCAACGGACACCATCGATCCACCACTGTTCAGGGATAAAGACTATGGGCTTCAGGCCGCTTCATGATCGAGTTCTCGTCCGCCGCGTCGAGGCCGAGGAAAAGACCGCCGGGGGGATCATCATCCCCGATTCGGCCAAGGAAAAGCCGCAGGAAGGCGAAGTCGTCTCCGTCGGCACCGGCGCCCGCAACGAGGCCGGTGAAATCCACCCGCTCGAAGTCAAGGCGGGCGACAAGATCCTGTTCGGCAAATGGTCGGGCACCGAGATCAAGATCGACGGCGAAGAGCTGATCATCATGAAGGAAAGCGACATTCTGGGCATCGTCGCCTGAACCGCTTTCCAATCAACAGATCCACATTTGAAAGGCTGACAACATGGCTGCCAAAGACGTAAAATTTTCGCGCGACGCGCGTGAGCGCATTCTTCGGGGCGTCGACATCCTCGCCGATGCGGTCAAGGTGACCTTGGGCCCCAAGGGCCGCAACGTCGTCATCGACAAGAGCTATGGCGCACCGCGCATTACCAAGGACGGCGTCACCGTCGCCAAGGAAATCGAGCTCAAGGACAAGTTCGAGAACATGGGCGCGCAGATGCTGCGCGAAGTCGCCAGCAAGACCAATGACATCGCCGGCGACGGCACCACCACCGCGACCGTGCTTGCCCAGGCGATCGTTCGCGAAGGCATGAAGTCGGTTGCCGCGGGCATGAACCCGATGGACCTCAAGCGCGGCATCGATATCGCCGTGACCAAGGTCGTCGAGGACCTCAAGAAGCGCTCCAAGCCCGTGTCCGGATCGAATGAGATCAGCCAGGTCGGAAGCATCGCCGCCAATGGCGACACCATCGTCGGCGAGAAGATCGCCGAAGCGATGGACAAGGTCGGCAAGGAAGGCGTCATCACGGTCGAGGAGGCCAAGGGTCTCGAGTTCGAGCTCGATGTCGTCGAAGGCATGCAGTTCGACCGCGGCTATTTGTCGCCCTATTTCATCACCAACCCGGAAAAGATGTCGGTCGAACTCAACGATCCGTTCATTCTGATCCACGAAAAGAAGCTGTCGAACCTCCAGGCGATGCTGCCGATCCTGGAATCGGTGGTTCAGTCGGGCCGTCCGCTGCTGATCATCGCCGAGGATATCGAGGGCGAAGCTCTGGCCACTCTGGTCGTCAACAAGCTGCGCGGTGGCCTCAAGGTCGCGGCGGTCAAGGCACCGGGCTTTGGCGATCGCCGCAAGGCGATGCTCGAGGATATCGCGATCCTCAGCGCGGGCGAGATGATTTCCGAAGATCTCGGGATCAAGCTGGAAAATGTCACCACCGCGATGCTCGGCACCGCCAAGCGCGTGACCATCGACAAGGACAATACGACGATCATCGATGGCGCCGGCACCCACGATGCGATCAAGGCGCGCACCGAGGCGATCCGCCAACAGATCGAGAACACCACCAGCGACTATGACAAGGAAAAGCTCCAGGAGCGGCTGGCCAAGCTGGCCGGCGGCGTTGCCGTGATCAAGGTCGGCGGCGCCTCCGAAGTCGAGGTCAAGGAACGCAAGGACCGCGTTGACGACGCGCTTCACGCCACCCGCGCTGCGGTCGAGGAGGGCATCGTCGCCGGCGGCGGCTCGGCTTTGCTCTACGCGACCAAGGCGCTCGAAGGGCTGAAGGGCGTCAACGACGACCAGACTCGCGGCATCGATATCGTCCGTAAGGCGCTCTACGCGCCAGTCCGCCAGATCGCGCAGAATGCCGGTCATGACGGCGCGGTGATCTCGGGCAAGCTGCTCGAAGGCAAGGACCCGAATATGGGCTTCAACGCCCAGACCGAGGTCTACGAGAATCTCGTCAAGGCCGGCGTGATCGACCCGACCAAGGTGGTTCGCGCCGCGCTTCAGGACGCGGCTTCGGTCGCCGGTCTGCTGATCACCACCGAAGCGGCGGTCAGCGAATTGCCCGACGACAAGCCGGCCATGCCGATGGGCGGCGGCGGCATGGGCGGAATGGGCGGAATGGACTTTTAAGTCCGCTCCCTATTTCACTTCGTTTTGGGAAGGGGCGGTGCCGGAAGGTGCCGCCCCTTCTTGTTTGTCGAGCTGGTTGAGCAAATCTTCGGCTTCGTTGAGCTGGCCGGTCTGTTCGGTCGTCGGTGCCGGTGGCTGGTCGCGCTCGCATGACGCCAGGAGCGTCGCGGCGAGGGCAAGGGCGATGAGCGGGTGTTTCGTCATTGCGAGCACAGCGAAGCAATCCAGTTTCTTGGTTTGGCCTGGATTGCCGCGTCGCTGCGCTCCTCGCAATGACGTTGGGCAAAAAAAGGGGCCACCCTTGCGGGCAGCCCCTTTCCGTTCGACACGCCGAAGCGCGCCAAGCTTAGTTGGTCGCGTTGCGAGCCGAATCTTCGACTGCATCGGCGGCATTGCCAACGGCGTTGCCAGTGGCATCGACCGTGGCTTCAACACCATTGCCGGCGGCATCCAGCGCGTTGTCGGCGCTCGTGGTCGCGGCATTGACGTCGGCGTCAGCAGCATTTTCAACCGCGGTCTCGTTGACGGCGGCGTTGTCGGCATCGTTCTTGGTGCACGCGGCGAGGCCAAGCGCGAGAACCGCAACGGTCACAGCAATTTTCTTCATGATCGTACAACTCCCAATAATGCCAAAGTGGCATTGGTCTCGGCCTGTCGTGCGAATCCGTTTCAGGCCAGCCGACTGGAATATCTGAATTCCCTATCAATACACAAGACATTATGCGACGAGTTGAAAATTGACTATATAAAGATATCTTTATATCCTTAACTTCGTGAGCATAGACCTGTCCCTTGCCGATCGCTTCCAGGCGCTCGCGGACCCCACTAGGTTGCGGATCCTGGCGCTCCTGCGGGCCATGGAATTGTCGGTCGGCGAGCTTGCCTTGGTCCTTGGCCAGAGCCAGCCGCGGGTGTCGCGCCACCTTAAGATCCTCGCCGACGCATTCGTCCTTGAACGGCGCAAGGAAGGAAGCTGGGTGTTCCTGACTTTGGGCGCGAGCGAGCGGGTCGAGCCGATGTTCGAACTCATCGACCGCTGGTCGGACGCAGAAACGCGGGCATTGTTCGCCGCCGATGCCCTGCGCACCGACGCCGTGCGCACCGAGCGGGCCGAAGCCGCCGGCCGCTATTTCGCCGCCCAGGCCGAGGTGTGGGACCAGATCCGCTCGCTCCACGTCGCCGAAAGCGAGGTCGAGCGCGCGATCGATCGGGTACTCGGAACGTCGTCGCTCGGGCGGCTGGTCGATATCGGCACCGGCACCGGTCGGATGATCGAATTGTTCGGCCCGCGCGCGGTCCAGGCGATCGGCATCGACCGCTCATCCGAGATGCTGCGGCTGGCGCGGGTCAAGCTGGAAGCGGCCGGAATCGCCTCGAGCCTGCGCCAGGGCGATATGTACGCGCTTCCGCTGGCTGACTGCAGCGCCGACCACATCATCATCCACCAGGTGCTCCATTATGCCCATTCGCCCGCTGCCGCGATCGGCGAGGCGGCGCGTGTGCTCAGTCCCGGCGGGATTCTTCTGGTGGTCGATTTCGCGGCCCATTCGCGCGAGGAATTGCGCCTCACCGACGCTCATATCCGGCTTGGTTTCGAGGATGATGTGATGGCCGGATGGTTCGCTTCGGCGGGGCTTGAAGTCGATCAGGTCGATCATCTCGAAGGCGGCGAACTGACGGTCACGCTGTGGCGCGGGTCGAAACCCGCCGAGCGGGTGAGGAAGGCGGCATGAACGCGCTCGACCGCCTCAATCAGCATTTGCCGCTGTTCGCCGAAGCGCGCGGCGACATCGAAGTCAGCTTCGAATTCTTTCCGCCCAAGAGCGAGGCCATGGCCGAGACCTTGTGGTCGTCGATCCAGACGCTTGCGCCCCTCGGGCCGCGCTTTGTTTCGGTCACTTACGGGGCCGGCGGATCGACCCGGGAGCGCACCCACGACACAATCGAGCGGATCATCGCCGAGACCAGCCTGACGCCCGCCGCGCATTTGACCTGCGTCGGTGCGAGCAAGGCCGATGTCGATTCGGTGGCGCGCGATTATTGGCAGATGGGCGTACGCAACATCGTCGCCCTGCGCGGTGATCCCGCCGAACCAGGCACTCCTTATGTCCCGCACCCAGAGGGTTATGCCAATGCCACCGAACTGGTCGCGGGCCTGAAGACGATCGCGCCATTCGACATTTCGGTCGCGGCCTATCCCGAATGCCATCCGGACTCGCCCAACCAGCGCGCCGACCTCGACAATCTCAAGCGCAAGGTCGACGCCGGGGCCAATCGCGCGATCACCCAATTCTTCTTTTCCGCCGACTGCTTCTTCCGCTTCCAGGATGCGGTCGCGGCGGCGGGCATGGATATCGAGGTGGTGCCGGGGATCCTGCCGGTATCCAACGTCGCCCAGACGCGGCGCTTCGCCGCCGCTTGCGGCACAGCGATCCCGGAATGGCTCGATCAATTGTTCGAAGGGCTCGACGCACTGCCCAATGCGCGCCAGCTGATCGCCGCGACGGTCGCCGCCGAGCTCGCCGGACAGCTCTATGCGGGCGGGGTTCGCCACTTCCACTTTTACACCTTGAACCGCGCCGAGCTCAGCTACGCCATCTGTCATCTGCTCGGCGCAAGGGTGAAGGCATGAACGCCACCGACCGCTTCCGCGCCGCAGCCGCCACGCGCATCCTGATCAAGGACGGCGCCTACGGAACCCTGATCCAGGCCGAAAAGCTGGTCGAGCAGGATTATCGCGGCACGTTCGATTTGGCCCGCGACCAGAAGGGCAATAACGATCTCATCAACCTCACCCAGCCCGAGGTGGTGGCGCGGATCTGCAGCGCTTTCGCCAATGCCGGGGCCGACGTGCTTGCCACCAACACCTTCAACGCCAATTGCATCAGCCAGGCCGATTATGGCGCCGAGCATCTGGTCGGCGACATCAACCGCGCCGCCGCCCGGATCACGCGCCAGGTCGCCGACGACGTCGCCGCGCGCGACGGACGGACATTGTGGGTCGCGGGCGCGCTGGGTCCGACCAACAAGACGCTGTCGCTGTCGCCCAACGTCAACGACCCCGGCTATCGCGAGGTCGATTTCGACACGATGAAGGCGGTCTATCGCGAGCAGGTCGAAGCGCTGGCGGAGGGCGGAGTCGACTTCATCCTGGTTGAAACCGTGTTCGACACATTGAACGCCAAAGCGGCGATCGCTGCCACGCTCGAGGCCGAGGCCGCGCTTGGCCGGCCGCTGCCGCTGATGCTGTCGATGACCCTGACCGACCTCAGCGGGCGCAATTTGAGCGGCCATACGGTCGAGGCATTCTGGGCCAGCGTGCGCCATGCGCGGCCGCTGACCATCGGCCTCAATTGTTCGTTCGGAGCGGCCCAGTTGCGCCCGCATCTGGCGGCGCTGGCGGGGACCGCCGATGCGCTGGTCATGGCCTATCCCAACGCCGGATTGCCCAATGATCTGGGCGATTACGACGAAGCTGCCGAGGAAACCGCTGCCCAGGTCCGCGAATGGATCGACGACGGGCTGATCAATATTGTCGGCGGTTGCTGCGGGACGACCCCGCTGCACATCGCCGCAATTGCCGGGGCGGCGCGCGATTGCACGCCGCGCGCCGTCCCGGCGAAGCGCCCAGCGACGTTGCTTGCAGGCCTTGAACCGATGGTCATCGCCGCGTGACCCAAGACGTTGGCGCCGGCGCGCGCTTCGTGAACATCGGCGAGCGCTGCAACGTCACCGGCTCGGCGCGGTTCAAGAAATTGATCCTGTCGGGCGATTTTGAAGCCGCGGTCGAAGTCGCTCGCGATCAGGTCGAAAATGGCGCCCAGATCCTCGACGTCAACATGGACGAGGCATTGCTCGACAGCGAAGCGGCGATGGCGACCTTTTTGAAGCGGATTGCCGCCGAGCCCGATATCGCCCGCATCCCGGTGATGATCGACAGCTCCAAATGGAGCGTGATCGAGGCCGGGCTCAAATGCGTCTCGGGCAAGCCGGTGGTCAATTCTATTTCGCTCAAGGAAGGCGAGGGGCCATTTCTCGAGCTGGCCGCCAAGTGCCGCGCTTATGGGGCGGCGGTCGTGGTCATGGCGTTCGACGAAACCGGCCAGGCCGACAGCGCCGCTCGCAAGGTGGAAATCTGCAAGCGCGCTTATGACCTGCTGGTCGCCAATGGCACCGATCCGACCGACATCATCTTCGACCCCAATATCTTCGCCGTCGCGACCGGGATCGACGAGCATCGCCGCTACGCCCTCGACTTCATCGAAGCGGCCAGCCAGATCCGCCGCCAGTGCCCGGGAACGCATATCTCTGGCGGTCTCAGCAATCTCAGTTTCTCGTTCCGCGGCAATGAGCCGGTGCGCCGGGCGATGCACAGCGTCTTTCTCTACCACGCCATCCCCGCGGGCATGGACATGGGGATCGTCAATGCCGGCCAGCTCGACGTCTATGACGCGATCGACCCCGAGCTGCGCGAGGCGTGCGAGGATGTCGTGCTCGACCGCACGCCCAAAAACGGAGACGATGCCACCGAGCGGCTGGTGACCTTGGCCGAACGCTTTCGCGGCACCGATGAAGCGCAGGAAAAGGCCGCCGCCGAATGGCGCTCGCTGCCGGTCGCCGAGCGCCTCAGCTACGCCTTGGTCAAGGGCATCGACGCGCATATTGTCGAGGATACCGAGGAAGCCCGGCTGTCCGCGGAGCGCCCGATCCACGTCATCGAAGGGCCGCTGATGGATGGCATGAACGTCGTCGGCGACCTGTTCGGATCGGGCAAGATGTTCTTGCCGCAAGTGGTCAAATCGGCGCGCGTGATGAAACGCTCGGTCGCCCACCTTATCCCGTTCATCGAAGCGGAAAAGGAACGCACCGGATCGACCCGGGGCAAGGGCCGGATCGTCATGGCCACGGTCAAGGGCGACGTCCACGACATCGGCAAGAACATCGTCGGCGTGGTGCTTCAGTGCAACGGCTTCGAAGTCGTGGATCTGGGCGTGATGGTGCCGTGGCAGGACATATTGAAATCCGCCAACGACAATGATGCCGACATGATTGGTTTGAGCGGCCTGATCACCCCGTCGCTGGACGAAATGGTCACCGTCGCGGGCGAGATGCAGCGCGCCGGTCTCGCGCTTCCGCTGCTGATCGGCGGCGCCACGACGAGCAAGGCGCATACCGCGCTGCGCATCGACCCGGCGTACACTGGGCCGGTGATCCATGTGCTCGACGCCAGCCGGGCGGTGGGGGTGGCCTCGAGCCTGATGTCGGATACCCAGCGCGCGCCCCTGGTCGCTGCAACCGCTGCCGAATATGACGCGCTGCGCGAGGCCCGCAAACGCAGCGGGCACAGCGAATTGGCGAGCCTGAGCGACGCCCGCGCCAATTCCTTTCCTTATGATCCCGCGGGCAAGCCGCCGCCGCCGGCACTGCCCGGGCTGCATTCCTTCGGTGACTGGCCGCTTCGCGATCTCAAGGCGTCGATCGACTGGACGCCCTTCTTCCGCGCCTGGGAGCTGGCCGGCAATTACCCCGCGATCCTCGACGATCCGGTGGTCGGCGAAAGCGCCAGAAGCCTGTTCGCCGACGCCAATGAAATGCTCGATCGGATCATGGCTGAGCGCTGGCTGACGCCCAGCGGGAAGGTCGGTCTGTGGCGATGCCGGCGCGAGGGCGATGACGTCCTGATATTGGCCGGCAATGACTGGGTGCGAATTCCCTTCCTTCGCCAGCAAGTGAAGAAGCGGGAAGGCCGCGCCAATATGTGCCTGGCCGATTTCATCGATCCCGAGGGTGAGGACACGATCGGCGGGTTCGCGGTCGGGATCCACGGCATCGAACCGCATCTGGCGCGCTTCAAGGCCGAGAATGACGATTATTCGGATATTCTCCTCAAGGCTTTGTCCGACCGGCTTGCGGAAAGCTTCGCCGAAGTGCTTCACGCCGAAGTCCGCCAGCGCCTGTGGGGCTATGCCGACGAGCATCTGTCGAATGCCGACCTGATCCGCGAATCCTATCAGGGCATCCGCCCCGCGCCGGGCTATCCGGCCTGTCCCGACCACAGTCTCAAGCCGATCCTGTTCGACATGCTCGGCGGCGCTCCGGGCGGGGTCAGCCTGACCGAGAATTACGCCATGCTTCCGACCTCGGCGGTGTCCGGCTTCTATTTCGGCCACAGCGACAGCCAGTATTTCGGGGTCGCTCGGATCGGCCCCGACCAATTGTCCGATTATGCGGCGCGGCGCGGAGCCAGCCTGGAGCAGGCGACGCGCTGGCTTCGCCCCAATCTCGACTAGGTGATTTGCGTCATTGCGTGAGGAAATCCAGTGCCTGAGCTATAGAAGTGTATTGCTTCGTCGCTCCGCCCCTCGCAATGACGGTCGCGCAATGAAACGCCTTCTGATCCTCTGTCTGCTGTTGATCGCGGCGCCAGCCGCTGCCCAATTCGACCGGATCGGCGAAGGGCCGACGCGCGGCAATGCGATCCAGCCCGCGCTGGTGATCGACGCGCGCGCCAATCCAGGCGGCGAGGCCGACCTTGCGATCGTGATGAAGACCAAGCCCGGCTGGCACGGTTACTGGCTCAACCCGGGCGACGCCGGCCTGCCGATGAACGTCGAGTGGCATTTGCCCGCCGGCTGGTCGGTCGGGCCGTTGCGCTATCCGGTTCCGACCAAGCTCTTGGTCTCCGGGATCGTCAATTACGTCTTTGAACGCGATTATGCGGTCCTGACCCGGCTCAAAGTTCCGCCAGGCACGACTGGAAGCCACAAGGTCGGAGCGACCATGCGCTGGCTCGCCTGCACCGAAAAGATCTGCGTTCCCGAACAGGGCGAGGTCGAACTGATCGTCCCGACCGGCGGCATGGCAATGCCCGATACGCGCTTCAACGCGTGGCGCCAGGCGCTTCCGCGGCCGCTTGCGAGCCCGGCCCATTTCGAGCGTTCGGGCGGCACGCTCCGGATCGGCATCCCACTCCCCGCCAAAGTCGCCATCGCCGACCCCTATTTCTTTCCCGAGACCGAAGGCGTGATTGCCTATGATGCGCCGCAACGGTTCAGCCGCGACGGCGATGTGCTGGTCGCCGAACTCAAGGCGGGTGAGACTTCGGCCCAACGGATTGCCGGAGTGTTGTCCTACGGCGGCGGGCAGGGGCTCGAAGTCACGTCCATCCCGGGCCCGGTGCCAAGCGGTGGGTCGGTCATTGGCGGAACGGCGAATGTCGGGTTGCTCGCGGCCTTGCTCGGTGCGCTGCTTGGCGGGCTGCTGCTCAATTTGATGCCGTGCGTGTTCCCAATCCTCGCGATCAAGACGCTCCATCTGGCCCGCGCCGGCGGCAGCGAGCGCGATGCTCGGCGCGATGCAACGGCCTATGGCGCTGGAGCAATCGCCGGGACCGCGGCGCTAGGCGGGGCATTGTTGTTGCTCAAGGCCGGCGGAAGCGCGGCCGGCTGGGCCTTCCAGCTGCAGGATCCGCGAACGACCTTGGTCCTGATCCTGCTTGCGGTTGCGATCACGCTCAACCTGCTTCGCATTTTCGAAGTTCCGGTGCTCGCCGGTGAGCGCGCTCCGACCGGAAGTTTCGGCACCGGTACGCTTGCCGCCTTTGTCGCGACGCCTTGCTCGGGGCCGTTCATGGGGGTCGCGCTGGGCGCCGCGCTGCTATTGCCGTTGTGGGGCGCGGTCCTGGTTTTCGCGGCGCTCGGCCTTGGCCTGGCGCTGCCGTTTGTCGTGGTCGCCTTCGTTCCAGCACTTCGCCGCAAGCTGCCCAAGCCGGGTCCGTGGATGGCTCGGCTGCAACGTTTTCTTGCGGTTCCGATGGCGGCAACCGCGGTGGGCGCTTTGTGGCTACTCTATCGTCAGGCGGGTTGGGACGCGCTGATGGTCGGGATTGGCGCGACGATCCTGCTCGCACTCGTCCTTGCACTGCTTGGACTGCGCCAGCGCGGCGGCAAGCGCGGCTGGCCGCTGGCGATCGCCGCGACACTATTGATCGCCGGTGCGGCGATCGCGGTCGTCCCAGCGGCAGGGGGCGGAGCGGAGCATGTTCCCGCTGGCGCCGCCAAATGGAGTGCGGCGGCGCTCGATCAGGCGCGTTCCTCGGGCAAGCCGGTGTTCGTCTATTTCACCGCCGACTGGTGCCTGACGTGCAAGGCCAATGAAGCCGCTGCGATCGACCGCAGGGAAACCATCAAGGCGTTCCGCGAGGCCGGAGTCGTCACTCTTGTCGGCGACTGGACCAACGGCGATCCCGCAATCGGCCGCTTCCTCGAAGCCCGCGGCCGCGCCGGGGTACCGCTCTATTTGTGGTACGCTCCGGGCCAGGCCGAGCCGGAGGAACTGCCGCAGCTGCTCACCCCGGCAATGCTCATTTCCCGCGCTCGGGGCCAGGAGCGGAAACTGGCGCGGCCTTAACCGGCGCTGCCCACACGCGCTGGCCCGCGATCCACGTTTCAAGCACCTTGGTGCGGGCAAGCGCCTGCGCGTCGATTGCGGTCGGATCACGGTCGACGATGATGAAATCGGCCCAGTGGCCGGGCGCAAGCGCGCCGAACTTGCCCTCCGCGAAACCGGCGTAAGCGCCGCCCCGGGTGAAGGCGTCGAGCGCCTGGGCGAAGGAGACTTTCTCCTCCGGCCGCCAGCCCCCCGGCGGTTGCCCGGCCAGGTCCTGGCGGCTGATCGCGGCGGCAAGGCCGGGAAAGGGGTTGGGGCTTTCAACCGGATAGTCCGAGCCGAACGCCAGCCGCGCGCCAGTGCGCAGCATCGACGCCCAGGCATAAGCACCGTCCAGCCGATTGGGGCCCAGCCGCGCTTCGGCCATCAGCCGGTCGCTGGTCTGGTGCGTTGGCTGCATCGAGGCGATGATGTGGTTGGCGCCGATCCTTGGCAGATCCTTGGGGTCGACGATCTGGGCATGCTCGATCCGCCAGCGCTTGTCGCCGCTGGCGGCGCCGTACTTTACGTAGGCGTTGATGACCTGCGCGTTGCCCGCATCGCCGATGGCGTGGGACGCGATCTGATAATGGTGCGCAGCGGCCTCGGCGATCAGCGCATCGAATTGGGAATCGCTGTGGAAGGGCAGGCCGATGCTTCCCGGCTTGTCGGCATAAGGCGCCTTGAGCCACGCGCCGCGCGAACCGAGCGCTCCGTCGTCGTACAGTTTCACGCCGTTCATTCGGAGGTGGTCGGCATAGAGCCACTGGGTCGGGCCGGCTGGCGAGATTTCCTTGGCACCGTCGAGCCCCGAGCCATAGCTGATAATCCGCAGCTTGAGGGTGCCCGCCTCGCCGGCGCGGCGCATCGCCGCCCAATCGCCGGGATCGGTGCCCATATCGGCGGTCGCGGTAATGCCGTAACCGAGCAGCATGGTTTGCGCAGCGGCGAGCCACTGGTCGCGCTCGTCCGGGGTGGCGCCGGGTATTTTGGCGCCGATCAAGTTCATCGCATTGTCGACGAACAGGCCGCGATCGATCTGCCCGCCGCTCGGCACTGGAGTGGCAGCAGTGACTCCGGCGGCGCGCAGTGCAGCGCTGTTGGCGACCAAGGCGTGGCCATCGACTCGTTCGAGCACGACCGGCCGGTTGGCGACGATCGAATCGAGGTCGGCTGCGAACGGGAAGCTTTTGACCGGCCATAATTCCTGGTTCCAGCCGCGACCGATGATCCAGCCGTCGCCGGGATGCGCGGCGGCATAATCCTTAAGCCGCTGCTGCAATTCGGCGAGCGATGAAGTGCCGACCAGATCGAGCGTCGTGGCGGTCTGGCCGAGCCCTGCGACATGGCCGTGCGAATCGATCAGGCCGGGCAGCAGGGTGCGTCCGCCGCCATCGACTTTTTGGGTCGCGGGCGGTTTCGGCTCGTCGGCCCGGACCAGCCGCTCGACCTTGCCGTCGTCGCCCACCAACAGTCCGGAGAAGCGGAAAATCCGGCCCTGATCTTTGATGTTATCGATCAGGGTCGCGGCATTGGCGGCGGTGGCGAGTAGCGCTGCGGCGAGCGCGATAAGCGGTTTGTGCATGAAGCGAGCATAGCATTGTTTGCTTGCCGGTGAAGCGCTAGGCCACGGCGCGATGGGAGAGGTTGTGACGATCGCGGATATTCGCGCTGCCGCTGAGCGCATCCGCGGGGCTGTCGTTCGAACGCCGATGCTGATCAGCCGGACCCTGTCCGAAATCGTCGGCGCCGAAATCTGGCTGAAGTTCGAGAATTTGCAGTTCACCGCCGCTTACAAGGAACGCGGCGCGCTCAACAAATTGCTCCAGCTGACCGCCGAGGAACGGGCGCGCGGAGTGATCGCTGCGTCAGCCGGCAATCATGCCCAAGCGGTCGCCTATCACGGCAAAAGGCTCGGCATTCCGGTGACCATCGTCATGCCCGAACCGACCCCGACGGTGAAGGTGATGCAGACCGAAGGGCACGGCGCGGCGGTCGTTTTGTTCGGCGCGATGTTCGACGACGCTTATGCCAAAGCGCGCGAGCTGACGCTCGAGAACGGATTCGTCTTCGTCCATCCGTTCGACGACCGCGACATCATCGCCGGCGCCGGTACGCTCGGGCTGGAAATGCTCGAGGACACGCCCGACCTCGACACCATTGTCGTGCCGATCGGTGGCGGCGGGCTGATGTCGGGAATCGCCATCGCCGCGCGCGCGATCCGCCCCGAAATCGAACTGGTCGGGGTCGAGGCCGAACTTTACCCGTCGATGAAATGCGCGGTCGAGGGCTGCGCGATGCCGCTCGGCGGCGATACGCTCGCCGAGGGGATTGCGGTCAAGCAACCGGGCGCGCTGACCGCGAGCATCCTCAAGCAGCTGGTTAACGAATTCGTCCTCGTGTCCGAACGCGACCTCGAGCGCGCGGTGGCGATGCTCGTCGGGATCGAAAAGACCGTGGTCGAGGGCGCCGGCGCGGCGGGGCTCGCCGCGATCCTCGCCAACCCCAAGCGCTTCGCCGGCAAGAAAGTCGCAACCATCCTGTGCGGCGGTAATATCGACACCCATCTGCTCGCCAATGTGCTGGTCCGCGACCTCGTTCGCCAGGGCCGAATCGCGCGGCTCAAGATCGCCGCCGAGGACCGGCCGGGAGCGCTGGCGCTGATCACCGAGCAATTTCACGACGCCGGCGTCAACATCATCGAAATCAACCACAGCCGCATTTTCACCCGCCTTCCGGCCAAGGACACGGTGATCGAGGTCGAATGCGAAGCGCGCGACGCGGCGGCCATCGACGATGTCGTCAAGCGGCTCGAGGCCGCCGGCTTCCAGGTCGAGCGGGCAAGCCTCGACTGACCTTGCTTGTCCCTTCGCGGGACAGTCGCGACGGAAGCGCATATTTGCCGCAGCGAAAGCCTTTCCATTGGCGTTTACCAGTCGCATAAAGAGAGTCGTAACCACATCAGCGAGGCTGCTGAGTTGAGCGCACCGTTCCGTTTTCCGAAATTCTTCGTCACCAATCCGAGCCCCTGTCCCTATCTTCCGGGCAAGGTCGAGCGGAAGGTGTTCACGGAGCTTGGCGGGCGCCATTCGAACGAACTCAACGAAGCGCTTGGACGAATCGGCTTTCGGCGATCGCAATCGGTTGCCTACCGGCCCAGCTGTATCGATTGTTCGGCCTGCGTTTCGGTTCGGGTCGCGGCCGCCGAATTCGAACCCAGCGCGACCCAGCGCAAGCTCGCCCGGCGCCATTCGGACATCGAGGTCAGCGCGTGCAAGCCGTGGACCACCGACGAGCAATATGCGCTGTTGCGCAAATATCTCGCCGAACGTCACCCCGGCGGCGGGATGGCCGAGATGGACGAAAGCGACTTTGCCGACATGGTCGAGCAATCGCCAGTCAAGACCTACATGATCGAATATCGCGAGCCTTCGGTCGGTGGCCGCCCGGGCAAGCTCGTCGGCGCCTGCCTCAGCGATCAGCAGGGCGATGGCCTGTCCATGATCTACAGCTTTTTCGATGTCGGGGAGGGCGCCCGCAAGGGGCTCGGCACCTACATCATCCTCGACCATATCGTCCGCGCCGCGCGCGCCGGACTGCCCTACGTCTATCTCGGCTATTGGGTCGAAGGCTCCGAGCGGATGAAGTACAAGACCGGCTTCCGGCCGCTCGAGCGGCTGGGCCGCGATGGCTGGAAGCGGCTCGACGATGAAGCCAGCGAGGAACGCATGGTCGCGCTCAACCTGCCCAAGCGCCGCGAGCGCAAGCCCATCAGCGCCTAGACTGCGGGACGGTATCGCCGACGCGCGGGCGATCTTCCAGCGGCGATCCGGATTGCGGCCCAAGAGATGAATGCGTAACCGGGTTCCCAGAGATTCAGACGGGGGAGTGACATGGCCACGATCGCCAAGCCGCAAACGTTGCCGACCCTGCCTGGCGACCGCGCATTCTTCCTGCGCGGGGCAATCGCCATTGCGGTGACGATCGTCGCCGGTTTTTCCTTCCAGCTGGCAATGGGCCGGTCGAGTTTTTCATCGCCGTTGCCGGTCCACCTCCACGCTATTTTCTTCATGGGCTGGATCACGATCTATTTGATCCAGAACATCCTCGCCGCGCGCGGCGACCTGTCGCTTCACCGCCGTCTCGGCTGGATCGCGGCAGCGTGGATGGTGCCGATGCTGGTGCTCGGCGTCTATGTCACGGTGGCAATGGTCCGGCGCGGCCAGGTGCCGTTCTTTTTCCAGCCGCAGCAATTCCTGATTTTCGATCCCGTGGCGCTGATGACCTTTGTCGGACTGACGGCGGCGGCGATCGTGTGGCGGCGCCAGACCGACTGGCACAAAAGGCTGCATTTCTGCGGCACATCGATGCTTCTTGGCCCCGCGTTCGGGCGGCTCCTGCCGCTGCCCTTGCTCGCCCCCTGGGCATATGAATCCACGTTCGCCGCATTATTGCTGTTCCCGATCGCCGGAGTGGTCGCCGATAAAAGGCGCAGCGGCCGTGTCCACCCGGCGTGGAAATGGGGCATCGGGGTAATGGTCGCTTCGCTGCTCGTCACCAACGCTATCGCATATAGCCCACTCGGCTCGGCGATTTACGAGTGGGTCGCCGCCGGGTCCCGGGGTGCCGAGGTCGCTCCACTGGGCTTCCCGCCGCCGCCGGCCGGGCCACAAATCACCGGCAAGGATGTTGCGGGCTAGAACGAAAAACGGCGGAGCGTTTCCGCCCCGCCGTCGTTCAAGCCCCCGCTTAAATTCGTTCAGGCGACCGCGGTTTCCAGGGTTGCGGTGTCGCCTTCGACTTCGCGCAACACATAGCCGCGGCCCCATACGGTCTCGATATAATTATCCCCCCCGCACGCCAGCGACAATTTCTTGCGCAGCTTGCAGATGAACACGTCGATGATCTTGAGCTCGGGCTCGTCCATCCCGCCATAAAGGTGGTTGAGGAACATTTCCTTGGTCAAAGTGGTGCCCTTGCGCAGCGACAGCAGCTCCAGCATCGCATATTCCTTGCCGGTCAGATGGACCCGATTGCCGTCGACTTCGACCGTCTTGGCATCGAGGTTGACCGCCAGCTTGCCGGTGCGGATGACCGATTGCGAATGGCCTTTCGAGCGGCGGACGATGGCGTGGATGCGCGCGACCAGTTCGTCGCGGTGGAATGGCTTGGTGACATAATCGTCGGCGCCGAAACCCAGAGCGCGGACCTTGCTGTCCATTTCCCCGATGCCCGACAGGATCAGGACCGGAGTCTGGACCTTGGCGGTGCGCAATTTCTTGAGCACGTCATAGCCGTGCATGTCGGGCAGATTGAGATCGAGGCAAATGATGTCGTAATCATAGAGCTTGCCGAGGTCCAAGCCCTCTTCGCCAAGGTCGGTGGTGTAGACGTTGAAGCCTTCGCTGCCGAGCATGAGTTCGATGCTCTTGGCGGTGGTTGGCTCGTCTTCGATCAGCAGCACCCGCATGGACTTGTCCCCTGTTCACCGCCGCCAAGCGGTAATCGCTCTTAACGGCTTTGAAGCCTTCATTAACCATTCGAGTTCTGAAGAGAAAAGGTTAATATATCCTAACTGGCTGGATTCCGGTCGAATCGTTGCGCGGGGGCATCAGTCGGCTAAGAGGGGCCATGCTGTCTGACCGGATCCTGTTCACCGATGCCGAGGCGATCGTCATCGACAAACCGCGCGGGCTGCCGGTCGATCCGCCGCGCAATGGCGGCCCGTCGGTCGATGGCTTCATCGACGAACTGAAGCTCGGCTTCAAAATGCCCCCGGTGGCGATGCACCGGCTCGACACCGACACCACCGGCTGCCTGCTGTTCGCGCGCAATCCCAAGGCGCGCAAAGTCTTCCAGGCGGCGTTCGAGGCCGGGCAAGTCGGCAAGACCTATCTCGCGGTCGTCGACGGCGTTCCGGCGGAGGAATCGGGGACGGTCGACCTCGCGCTGGCGAAATTCTCGACCGCCGCCGCGGGCTGGCGGATGGTCCCGGACGAGGGCGGCAAGAACGCCCGGACGCACTGGCGCAAACTTGGCCAGATCGACGGCAACAGCCTGATCGAATTCATCCCCGAAACCGGGCGCACCCACCAGATCCGGGTCCATGCGGCGCGCGGGCTGGGCTGCGCCATCCTTGGCGATCCGGTCTATTCCGACCGCGACCGCGATCCCGACCAGCCGATGCTGCTCCACGCCTGGAAGCTGAAGGTGCCGCGCGGGACCAAGCCGGCGATCGACGTCACCGCGCCAATCCCCGATAGTTTTGGGCTGTTCCTGGATCTGGTCGGTGAAGCCTGAAGAGGTCGATCTGCCCGAGGATGCGCTGAGCGAGACGTTCCTCGCCGCGACCGGTCCCGGCGGGCAAAACGTCAACAAGGTCGCGACCGCGGTGCAATTGCGGCTCGACGTGTTCCGGCTCGGACTTCACCCCGATACCTATGAACGGCTCAGGACCATTGCTGGGACCAAGCTGACCAGCGGCGGCGAGTTGCTGATCACCGCGCGGCGATTTCGGACCCAGGACGCCAATCGCGCCGACGCCCGGCTGCGGCTGGCACAGATGATCGCCAAGGCCCATATCGTGCCCAAGAAACGCAAGCCGACCCGGCCCAGCCGAGCGGCCAAGGCGAAGCGGGTCGATACGAAAAAGCAGCGCAGCACGATCAAGTTGGGGCGCGGGAAAGTGACGGATTATTAGCCGTCTTGGCTGAACTTGGTTCAGCATCCATCGCGGTGAAGTACGGTTTGGCCGAAGGAATGGTCCTGAAACAAATTCAGGGTGACCAGGTTAGGAAGAACGGCATGTACGATTTCAAGATCGAAGCTGCGGACACCGAGGTCATGTACCGCGATCTCGCCAGCGCGCTATCGGGACTGGTTGCCGGCGAACCCGATGGCATCGCCAACATGGCCAATGCCGCGGCCTTGCTGTGGGAGACGCTGCCCGGCATCAACTGGGCCGGATTTTATCGCAATGTCGGGGGCGAATTGGTGCTTGGCCCGTTCCAGGGGCGCCCGGCGTGCATCCGGATCAAGTTCGGCGAGGGGGTGTGCGGGGTCGCTGCGGCAACCCGCCAGGTGCAACGGGTCGATGACGTTCATGCCTTCCCCAGCCACATCGCCTGCGACAGCGCATCGAACAGCGAATTGGTCGTGCCGATCCTGCGTGACGGGCAAGTGCTCGCGGTGCTCGACCTCGACAGCCCCGATCACGCGCGTTTCAGTGAGGCGGATGAGGCGGGTTGCGTGAGGCTTGCGGAGATTCTGGCAAAGGCGCTGTGACGTCCGTCATTCCAGCGAAAGCTGGAATCCATGGACTCCGGTATGTGGACGTGATTCAGCTGCTTGCGTTCATGGATCCCGGATCAAGTCCGGGATGACGATCGACAACTAACTCAGCTGTTCGAGCCGTTCGTCGCTGAGCGAGCCGGGGATGACCATTACCGGACAGGGCAAGGTGCCCGAATCATTGCCGCAGAAACTGGCCACCAGCGGCCCCGGATTGCCGCTTGGCGCAGCGCCCAGCACCAGCGCCGAGACGTCTTCGCGGGCGCCGATATAATCGCGCAGGTTTTTCGCCGCGTCGCCCTTCTGGACGATGATGTTGACCTCGAACCCCGCCTCATCGAGGATTTCGCCGACCGCGGCGCTGACCACGCCGGCGATGCGCAGGCGCTGTTCTTCCTCGATCGCGCTTTGGACTCCGCCCCACTGGACGAAATCCTGCGGCTCGACGAGGCCGATAATCTCGATCCGGCCCTTGGTCTTGGCGGCGCGGCGGGCGGCGAAACGCAGCGCGACGCGCGATTCCTCGCTGTCGTCCACGACCACCAGATAGGTGCGCTTCGCCATGCTTGCCCCCATAAGCGCCAAGTGCTGCGGGAAAGATCGCGACCATGCAAGCACGAAGCGGCCGGTTCGTCCGAGACTTGACCCCGACCGCCGCATTGGGCTTTGGACCTGACAGCCCTTGAGGAGGGGACTCGCGCCGATGTCGATCGAACTCAAAATGCCTGCATTGTCCCCGACCATGGAGGAAGGGACATTGGCCAAGTGGCTGGTCAAGGAAGGCGACAAGGTCGTCTCGGGCGACATCCTCGCCGAAATCGAGACCGACAAAGCGACGATGGAATTCGAAGCGGTCGACGAAGGCACGATCGCGAAGATTTTGGTTCCCGAAGGCAGCGACGGGGTCAAGGTCGGCGCACCGATCGCGATCCTGGCGGAGGAGGGGGAGGATGTGTCGGCGACAGCCAAGGCGGTTGAAAAATCCTCTACCGGGTCGGGAGAGGAAGGAGCGGCGCAAGCCGCGGAAGGTGAGGGTCCCGGCGCTTCACAAGGAAACGCTGATGCCCCCTCATCCCAACCTTCTCCCCCACGGGGAGAAGGAGCCAAGCCTGCGCCTCCCGAAAAAGTGGCCGTTGAAACCCCGCCTGCTCCTGCCGCACCAGCGGTGGATCACAAAGGCGATGGTGAGCGAATCAAGGCCAGCCCGCTCGCGCGCCGTCTCGCCGAAGCCCAGGGCATCGACCTTGCCTCGCTGACCGGAAGCGGCCCCGGCGGGCGCATCGTCCGCGCCGATCTGGGTGACAAGGCCGGTGGCCGTGCGGCTGGAAGCGCTCCCGTTGAGCTTGTCGAAACGCGGGCGCCCGCTCAAGCCGTCGAACCGGGCGACGTCCCGCACGGAATCGTCAAGCTCAGCAACATGCGCAAGACCATCGCGCGCCGGCTGACCGAATCGAAGCAGCAGGTGCCCCACATCTATCTGACCGTCGACATCAACCTCGACGCGCTGCTCAAGCTGCGCGGCGAATTGAACGCGGGCCTTGAGGGACGCGGAGTCAAATTGAGTGTCAACGACATGCTGATCAAGGCGCTCGCGGCGGCGCTGATCGAAGTCCCCGAATGCAATGTAAGCTTCGCCGGCGACACGCTCATCAAATATAGCCGCGCCGACATTTCGGTCGCGGTCAGCATCCCCGGCGGCCTCATCACCCCGATCGTCGCCGACGCCAACGCCAAGACGCTAAGCAAAATCTCGACCGAGATGCACGACCTCGCGGCCCGCGCGAAGGAGGGCAAATTGCAGCCCGAGGAATATCAGGGCGGCACCGCCTCCTTGAGCAACATGGGCATGTTCGGGATCAAGCAGTTCGAAGCGGTGATCAACCCGCCCCAGGGCATGATCATGGCCATCGGCGCCGGCGAAAAGCGCCCCTACGTCATCAACGACAGCCTCCAGATCGCAACCATCATGTCCGCCACCGGAAGCTTCGATCATCGCGCGATCGACGGCGCGGATGGGGCGAAGCTGATGAAGGCGTTTAAGCGGCTATGCGAGAACCCGCTGGGGATGCTGGCTTGATGTCGAAGCGAATGGATTGGCGGAAGGCGAAAGTCCACAAGTCCGCGTCAAAGGCGAATGAAATAATTGGGCAGGAGGCCGAGACAGATTTCAGCTGTCTTCGCTATGATCGAGAACGCAGGATCAAGAAGCCAGCGAAGGGCCCGCTTTTCGTTTGCGGAAAAGGTTTCCTCCGCCAAGATGATGTCTAGCCTTACTCCCCTAATCCGCGTCACCGCGATGCCCGCCGACACCAACCCCTATGGCGGGGTGTTCGGGGGGTGGCTGATGAGCCAGATGGCGCTTGCCGCGGGAAGCCTCGCCTCGCGCCATAGCAAGGGCAAAGCGGTGGTCGTCGCGGCGGACGAATTGCGCTTCCCCGGCGCGCCCAAAGTCGGCGACGAGATTTCGGTTTATGCCGAGTTGGAAATGCAGGGCCGCACTTCGCTGACCATCGCCGTCGAGGCGGTCGCCCGCGAGCGTGACGGCGAGGCGGAGACCAAAGTCGCGAGCGGCCGCTTTACCTTCGTCGCGATCGGAGCCGATGACCGGCCGCGCGAGATTTAGCCCCTCTCCCGGCACGGGAGAGGGAGGGGCCCGATCGGCGCAGCCGAGTGGGAGGGTGAGGGCCGTGCTATCGAATGATCAGCGCCTCCGTGCCCGCGAGCTTCGCGACCGTGCCCGCGCCATGCGCTCGAACCCAACCGAGGCGGAACGCCGCTTGTGGTCGATGCTGCGCGACGCGCGGCTGTCGGGTCACAAATTCCGCCGCCAGCACGTGATCGGTTCGTCGATCGTCGATTTCGTCTGCCTCGACCGTCAGCTCATCATCGAGGCTGACGGTTCGCAGCACGCTGACAGCGCGCAGGACCGCAAGCGTGACGCTTTTCTGATTAGCCTCGGCTACGAGGTGTTGCGATTCTGGAATAACGACGTGCTGGGCAATCCGGGCGGCGTGTTCGACGCGATTTCCGCTGCCCTCTCACACCCCTCACCCTTCCGCCGCTTCGCGGCTCCCTCCCTCTCCCCGGCGGGGAGAGGGGCAGGAGATGACCATGGCTGACACCTACGACCTCATCGTGCTCGGCTCCGGCCCCGGCGGCTATGTCGCGGCGATCCGGGCGAGCCAGCTTGGGCTCAAGGTCGCGATCGTCGAGCGCGAATTGCTCGGCGGGATCTGCCTCAACTGGGGGTGCATCCCGACCAAGGCGCTGCTGCGTTCGGCCGAGGTGTTTCATCAGATGCAGAATGCCAAGGCCTATGGGCTTAGCGCGAGCGGGGTCAGCGCCGATCTGGCGGCGGTGGTCGCGCGCAGCCGCGGGGTGGCGAAACAGCTCAACCAGGGCGTCACCCATTTGATGAAGAAGAACAAGATCACGGTCGTGATGGGCGACGGCGCGCTGACGGGGGTCGGCAAGTTGACCGTCACCAAGGACGGGAAAGTTACCGAACTCGCCGCCAAGCACATCATCGTCGCCACCGGCGCCCGCGCCCGCGACTTGCCCTTCGCCAAGGCCGACGGAAAGCGCATCTGGACCTATCGCCACGCCATGACCCCGAACGCCATGCCGAGCGAATTGCTGGTCATCGGATCTGGCGCGATCGGGATCGAATTCGCGTCCTTCTACAACGACCTTGGAGCCAAGATGACCGTGGTCGAAATGCTCGACCGGGTGGTCCCGGTGGAGGATGAGGAGGTCTCCGCGGCGCTCGAAAAATCGCTCGCCAAGCAAAGCATGACGATCCTCACCGGCGCTGGGGTCGAAAGCCTCGTCGCCGACGGCAACGGGGTAACCGCGACGATCAAGACCAAAGACGGCAAGTCGGCCGAGCATCGCTTCTCCCACTGCATCGTCGCGGTCGGGATCGTCCCCAATACCGAGAATATCGGGCTCGAGGCGCTCGGCGTGAAAACCACCAAGGGGCATATCGACACCGACCCGATGGGCCGCACCACTGTGCCGGGTATCTGGGCGATCGGCGATGTCACCGCTCCGCCGTGGCTTGCGCACAAGGCCAGCCATGAAGGCGTCACTGCCGCCGAAGCGATCGCGCTCGCGCTCGGCAACAAGGACGCTCACCCCCATGCGACCGACCCCGAAAACATCCCCGGCTGCACCTATTGCCGGCCGCAAATCGCAAGCGTCGGCCTGACCGAAGCCAAAGCGAAAGAGGCCGGTTTCGACGTCCGGGTCGGCAAATTCCCGGCGATCGGCAATGGCAAGGCAATCGCGCTGGGCGAGGTCGAAGGGTTCATCAAGACCGTGTTCGACGCCAAGACCGGGGAATTGCTCGGAGCGCACATGATCGGCGCCGAAGTCACCGAATTGATCCAGGGCTATACCATCGGCAAGACCGCGGAATTGGTCGAGCAGGATTTCATCAACACCGTCTTCCCCCATCCGACGTTGAGCGAGATGATGCACGAAAGCGTTCTCTCCGCGTTCGGGCGGGTGATCCACATGTGAGCAACAGACGTCGTCCTGAGTTCAGATTTTCGGAATTGCTGACGACAATCCGTCGCCCTGAACTTGTTTCGGGGCCGATAGTGGTGAAAAGCGGAGCGGTCTCGAAGATGGCTGCTGAAACCCGTTCAGCATGACGGAGGAATAGATGGTTCGAACAATCCTGACAGCCGCAATGGCGTTGACCTTTGCCGCGCCCGTCTCCGCCGCAACCGTCGTCACCGCCGATCGAATGCTCGACGTCACCACCGGGCGCTACGTCGAGCATCCCGCGATCTTCATCGATGATAGCGGGCATATCACCAGCATCGCGGATGCGCGGACGGTCCGCTGGGGCGCCGACGTCAAGCACATCGACTTGCCGGGCGCGACTTTGCTTCCGGGCTTGATCGACATGCATGTCCATTTGACCAGCCTCGCCGAAGTCGGCGGCTATCAGGGCCTGCGCTACACCGACAGCTTCTGGCCAGCGGTCGGAATGGCCAATGCGAAAAAAACCATCGACGCTGGTTTCACCACCGTGCGCAATGTCGGCGCCGGCAATTTCGACGATGTCGGGCTCAAGCAGGCGATTGACGGCGGCTGGGGCGTAGGCCCGCGGATCATTCCGTCGGGCTACGCGATCGGCGCGACTGGCGGCCATTGCGACGACAATGCCGGCCTCCCGCCGTCAATGGAAAAGCAGTCGCCGGCAATCGTCGATAGTCCCGAGGTGGGCCGTCAACGGGTGCGCTTCATGCACAAATATGGTGCTCAATCGATCAAGATCTGCGCCACTGGCGGGGTGTTCAGCCTGGCCGATAGCGTCGGTGCCCAGCAGCTCACGCTCGCCGAGATGAAGGCGATCGTCGAGGAAGCCCATATGACCGGGATGAAGGTCGCCGCCCACGCCCATGGCGATGACGGAATCCGCGACGCGATCCTCGCCGGGGTCGACACCATCGAGCACGCCAGCCTCGCCAGCGACTCGACCATCGCGCTGGCCAAGGCGCGCGGCGCCTGGTTCGACATGGATATCTACAACGACGATTATATCCTCGCCACCGGCACTTCGAACGGCACCGAGCAGCAGAGCCTCGACAAGGAAAAGGAAATCGGCCTCAAGCAGCGCCAGACCTTCCAGCGCGCGGTTCGGGGCGGAGTCAGGATGCTGTTCGGCAGCGATGCCGGGGTCTATCCGCACGGCGACAACGGCAAGCAGTTCGCCAAGATGGTGCAATGGGGAATGACTCCGCTGCAGGCGATCCAGGCGGCTACGCTCAACCCGTCGATTGCCTATCAGCGCGGCGATATCGGAACCCTTCGAGTGGGCGCTTTTGGCGACATCATCGCGGTCAACGGCGACCCGCTCGCCAATGTCACGGTGCTCGAGCATGTCGATGCGGTGATCAAGGGCGGCAAGCTGGTGAAGGGCCCGGGAAGCAAGCGATGAGCTCACCGACGGCAAGCAATCGAACGCTGATCATCGCGTTGCTGGCGAACCTCGGGATCGCGATTGCCAAATTCATTGCCGCTGGAATTACCGGCTCGTCGGCGATGCTGACCGAAGGCATTCACAGCGTCGTCGATTCGACCAATCAATTGCTGTTGATGTGGGGCCGCCGCCAATCGCGCAAGCCGCCCGACAAGCGCCATCCGATGGGTTATGGGCGCGAGCTGTATTTCTGGAGCTTTGTTGTCGCAGTATTGGTGTTCGCGCTCGGTGCCGGGGTTTCGATCTACGAAGGCATATTGCACATCCAGGCGCCCGAAAAAGCGGTCTCGCCAATCGTCGCTTATGTGGTTCTTGGCATTGCCTTCCTGCTTGAAGGCTGGTCGACGCTCGAGGCGTTCAAGGAATTCAAGGTCGCCAAGGGGCGGCTCGGCTGGATCGAGGCGATCCGCCGGTCCAAGGATCCGCCAAGCTTCATCGTGCTTCTTGAAAATGGCGCGGCAATGGTCGGGATCGTGGTCGCCGCGCTTGGCGTTTTCCTGGCCCACTGGACCCACAATCCGTTTTTCGACGGCGCCGCGTCGGTGGTGATCGGGATCGTCCTTGGGCTGACCGCATTGCTGCTCGCCTACGAATCCAAGGGCCTTCTGATCGGTGAGGCTGCGGACCCCGATCTGGTCAGGGCGCTGCGTAGACTGGCCTGTTCGAAGGACGGGGTGGTCGGGGTCGGCCATGTGCTCACCGTCCACAGCTCGCCTGAAATCATTACCGCGATGATCAACGTCGATTTTGAAGACACCATCAGCGCCGCCGATGTCGAACGGATCGTGTGCGAGCTCGAGACCGAGACCGCGGCTCGCTTCCCCCATGTCCGGAGGCTGTTCATTCGCCCGATGCACGGGGCAGGGGATGAAATGAAGAAGCTTGGCGCAGCCGCGGAACTGGCACCAGTGTGAAGGTTATAGGATAGGAGCATTCAATGCGCGGATTCCATGACGACGTTGAGAAGCTGACCAAGGCAAATGCGGACTTTCGCCATGTGCTCTACACCGGCGAGCACCTCCAGCTGGTCCTTATGACGCTTCCTCCAGGCTGCGATATTGGCGCCGAGGTCCACGCCGACCGCGACCAGTTTTTCCGCTTCGAAGCCGGCAGCGGGAAGGTCGATATCGACGACAACAGCTACGACGTCACCGACGGTAGCGGGATCATCGTCCCCGCCGGCGCCCGCCACAATGTTCGCAACACCGGAGATGGGCCGCTCAAGCTCTACACCATCTACGGCCCGCCCGAGCATAAGGACGGCATCATCCAGTCGACCAAAGCGGAGGCCGACGCCCGCCACGCGCACGAGGAATGGGAGGGCTCGACGAGCGAGTAGCTTGCCAAAAGGCGGCTCAGCGCTGCATCCATCCGTTCCATGAGCCAATCGCTTCACGACGTGTCGGACCCGCGCAACGCGGACATCCTCATCAACCTCAACGGCGAGCTCAAGAAGCGCGCCGAGGCGGTCGTCTCGGTGTTCGACAGCGGCTTCATGCTTGGCGACGG
This sequence comes from Pseudomonadota bacterium, assembly GCA_040390365.1. Classification (GTDB taxonomy): domain Bacteria; phylum Pseudomonadota; class Alphaproteobacteria; order Sphingomonadales; family Sphingomonadaceae; genus Sphingomicrobium. The sequence goes on from JAZJYM010000003.1 coordinate 181,641, forward strand.
CATTTGGGAGGGTTTGCGCGTTCATCGCGGAAAAATCTCCTTCCTCGATCGCCATCTCGACCGGCTTTACGAAGGGGCTAAGGCGCTTGCCCTCGATATCGGCCTGACCCGCGCCGACCTCACCAAGCGGCTCTATGGCACGCTCGATGCCAACGGGATGGACGAGGGCGTACATATCCGGCTGATGGTCACCCGCGGCATTCGCTCGACCCCGTATCAGGATCCGCGCACGATTGTCTCCGGCGCGACCGTCGTCGTCGTCCCGGAATATAAGCAGCCGCCCAAGGGCTCCGGCACCACGGGGCTAAAGTTGTTCACCGTCCACGTCCGCCGCGGCGATCCCGCGGTCCAGGATCAGAAGATCAATTCGCACAGCAAACTCAATTGCATCCTCGCCTGCATCCAGGCGATCGAGGCTGGCGCCGATGAAGCTCTGATGCTCGACCCCCACGGCTTCGTCGCGACCTGCAACTCGACCCATTTCTTCATCGTCCGCAAGGGCGAGATATGGACGTCGAGCGGCAAATATTGCCTTGGCGGGATCACTCGGGCGGTGGTCATCGACATGGCCCGGGCGGCCGGCATCGCGGTCGTCGAAAAGGATTTCTCGCTGACCGACGTCTATGGCGCGGACGAGGCGTTCGTCACCGGCACCTTCGCCGGCCTGACCCCGGTGCGCGAAGTCGACGGGCGCAAATATGACGGCGTTCCCGGGCCGATGGTCGTCCGGCTCCAGAAACTCTACGCCGAATGCGTCGAGCGCGACCTCGAGGAGCATCGCCGCCCGTGACCCGGCGGATCGCGATGTGGTCGGGGCCACGCAACTTGTCGACGGCGATGATGCGCAGTTTCGACAATCGCCCTGACACCTTCGTGTCCGACGAGCCGTTCTACGGCTGCTTCCTGCGCGATACCGGCGCCGACCATCCGCTGCGCGAGGAGGTGATCGCAGCCATGGATTGCGACTGGCGAAGCGTGATCGCGACCCTGAGCGGTGACCCGCCCGACGGATCGCCGATCTGGTATCAGAAGCACATGTGGCACGAGATGACGGGCCCGATCGGGTTCGACGATTTCACCGGCTTCACCCACGCCTTCCTGATCCGCGAGCCCGAGCGGATGATCGCCTCCTATCTGAAGATGCGTCAGACGGCGCGGATCGAGGACCTCGGCCTTGAGCTGCAGGCGGAATTCTTCGAGCGCGAATGCGACCGGCTCGGCCATGCACCGCCGGTCGTCGACGCCAATGACGTGCTCGGCGATCCCGGCGCGGTTCTGGCCGGACTCTGCGCGGCGCTCGGCATCGCGTGGGACTCGGCGATGCTTCACTGGCCGGCGGGGCGGCGCGACACCGACGGCGCGTGGGCGCCGCACTGGTACACATCGGTCCAGGCAAGCACCGGTTTCGGTCCGCCGGAGTCCGGCGACGTTGACCTGCCCGCCGACGCTCGGCGCCTGGCCGACCGCTGCTGCCCGCTTTACAATCAGCTAGCGGTGCATCGCATCACTGCCGCACCCTCCAGCTGATCGATCAGGCGATAACCCGCACGCCTTCCTGAGCCCACTCCTGGTCGACATCGACCTCCATCTCGGCCCATTCGGCCCGGGTCCAGCACTGAATTGTTTCGAGCCGCGTTCCAGTCGCCGCTTCGACCCACAGGCAATATCGGGCGTCGGACGGCGCTTCGGGAGCGCCTTGCGGGGGACTTTCGAGCGACTGCGATGCCGCAACCGGCATAGCGCCCGCGACCATGATCAATGCGATTGCAACTTCTCTCCAGGCCATTTCGTGTCTCCTTGGACCCAATTGTTTAGCCCTTTTCGATTGCCGACGCGACTACGATTTCGCGCTTGAAGTTGACCCAAGGTCAAGCTGTATAGCGGCTCCGATGGACCAGCCGCTCGATATCCGCGACGTTGTTCGAATGACCGGCCTGACCAGCCGCGCGCTTCGCTTTTACGAAGCTCGGGGTCTGGTGAAACCGCTGCGTACGTACAGCGGCCGGCGGCTTTACGGACCGAATGAGCTCGAGCGGATCAATCAGATCGTCGCGCTCAAGCGGGCCGGGCTGACGTTGGCCCAGATCGCCGCCTTGACCCACGGACGGCGGCTCGATCTGCCCGCGTTGATCGATGCGCAACTGGCCGCACTGGAGGCCAAGCGCGAGGAATTGGAGGAAGCGCGAGCGCTGCTCCTGATCGTCAAGTCACGCATCGACCGCGGCGAGCCCGTCGATGCAGCGACCTTCTGCTCGCTCATTTCAAACGAGGAACTGACGATGACCCAAGATCAATGGGACAAGGTCTCCGACCGCTTTTTCACGCCCGAACAAAAGGCCGAATTCGCCGAATCCATGGCCAAGGTGCCGCCCGGCTTCGATCAGTCGGACTATTCGGCCAAATGGGCCGATCTGGGCAAGCGCGTCGCGGCGGCGATCCCGCTCGGTCCCGACAGCCCGGAAGCGCAAGCGCTTTATGACGAGTGGCAGAAGCTGCTGGCCCCGTTCACCGCGGTCGCCACCCCGATGATGAAGCAGGGTGTAACCAGGATGTACGAACATATGGACCAGTGGCAAAACGAGGCTCCCGGTGCCCCGTTCACCGCCGAGACGTTCAGGTTCATCCAGGAAATCGGCCAGCGCCGAACGATCTGAAAACGGCGGCGGGGTGGTTCGCGGAAAGGCGGATCACCCCGTTGACCTCAATCGCCAATCCCCCTAATGGCCCCGCTGTCCGCGACGGCTTCGATTCTTCGTTCCTCGCCGGGCAGAGCTGAACATTGCTCGACGCAAAGCGGTTTTCCGGTGGCGAATGTCTCCGGCGATCCGCGCTTTTGCGTTGGCAAAGTAACCGCCGGGTTTTCCGGCACAGAAAGGTGAAGGCTTCATGCCGACGATTAACCAGCTGGTCCGCAAGGGCCGCGACCCGCAGAAGGCCAAGTCCAAGGTCCCTGCGATGGAACAGAATCCGCAAAAGCGCGGCGTCTGCACCCGGGTCTATACCACGACCCCGAAGAAGCCGAACTCGGCGTTGCGCAAGGTTGCCAAGGTCCGCCTGACCAACCAGCGCGAAGTGATTTCGTACATCCCGGGTGAAGGCCACAACCTTCAGGAACATAGCGTCGTCCTGATCCGTGGCGGCCGTGTGCGCGATCTTCCCGGTGTGCGTTACCACGTGCTCCGCGGTGTGCTCGATACGCAGGGGGTCAAGGACCGCCGCCAGAGCCGTTCCAAATACGGCGCCAAGCGTCCCAAATAGCCGAGCGAAGTGAAGAGCTACCCCGGCGAAGGCCGGGGTCCAGATGGATCCCCGCTTTCGCGGGGATGACGAAATAAGCGAGTAAGCCCCGGACGCGTTCCGGAATAGGCTGAAGAGAAAGGAATATTCTATGTCCCGTCGTCGTCGCCCGGAAAAGCGCGTCATCCTGCCCGATCCCAAATTCGGGGATCTGATCCTGTCGAAGTTCATGAACAGCGTCATGCTCGACGGCAAGAAGTCGGTCGCCGAGAGCATTGTGTATTCGGCGCTCGAAACCGTCGAGGCGCGCCTCAAGAAAGACCCGATCGCGGTCTTCCATGAAGCCCTCACCAACATCAAGCCGGGCATCGAAGTCCGCAGCCGCCGGGTCGGCGGCGCGACCTATCAGGTGCCGGTCGAAGTCCGCGATGTCCGCGCCCAGGCGCTGGCCATTCGCTGGCTCATCACCGCCGCCCGCGCGCGCAGCGAAAAGACCATGTCGGGTCGCCTTTCGGGCGAGCTGATGGACGCCTCGCAGAACCGCGGCAACGCGGTCAAGAAGCGCGAAGACACGCACCGCATGGCCGAAGCCAACCGCGCCTTCAGCCACTACCGCTGGTAAAAACGGTCGGGGGACCTTATTTTCCCCGTTCGCCCTGAGCTTGTCGAAGGGTTGTTTTTCCTCAGCGACGCAATCTCAAGGGCAGGGCTTCGACAAGCTCAGCCCGAACGGCTTTTGAATTTTGGAAGGTTAGATATCATGGCCCGCAGCCATCCGCTCGACCGTTATCGCAATATCGGCATCATGGCGCACATCGACGCCGGCAAGACGACGACCACCGAGCGCATCCTCTTTTATACGGGCAAGTCGTACAAGATCGGCGAAGTGCATGAAGGCACCGCGACGATGGACTGGATGGAGCAAGAGCAAGAGCGCGGGATCACGATCACGTCCGCCGCGACGACCTGCGTCTGGCGCGCCGACGAGGGCAAGGGCGAAGAGCATCGCATCAACATCATCGACACACCGGGCCACGTCGACTTCACCATCGAAGTCGAGCGCTCGCTGCGCGTTCTCGACGGCGCGGTCGCCTGCTTCGATGGCGTTGCCGGGGTTGAGCCGCAGTCGGAAACGGTGTGGCGCCAGGCCGACAAATATGGCGTTCCGCGGATGTGCTTCATCAACAAGCTCGACCGCACCGGCGCCAATTTCGATTATTGCGTCCAGTCGATCATCGACCGCCTCGGCGCCAAGCCGGCCGTCCTCTATCTCCCGATCGGTCTCGAAGGCGGTTTCAAGGGCCTTGTCGACCTGGTCGAGAATCGCGCCATCATCTGGCTTGACGAAAGCCTCGGGGCAAAGTTCGAATATCAGGATATCCCCGATGACCTGAAGGACAAGGCCGCCCAGGCGCGCATGGACCTGATCGAGCTGGTCATCGACCAGGACGATGACGCGATGGAAGCCTATCTCGACGGCACCGAGCCGGACACGGCGATGCTCAAGAAGCTGATTCGCAAGGGCACGCTCGCGATGGCGTTCGTCCCGGTGGTGTGCGGCTCGGCGTTCAAGAACAAGGGTGTCCAGCCGTTGCTCGACGCCGTGGTCGACTATCTGCCGAGCCCGCTCGACGTTCCCCCCATCAAGGGCATCCTGCCCAATGGCGACGAGGATTCGCGCGCTTCGAGCGATACCGCGCCTTTCTCGGCGCTGGCGTTCAAGATCATGAACGATCCGTTCGTCGGCACGCTGACCTTCGCCCGCATCTACTCGGGCAAGCTGGAGACCGCATCGCAGGTCACCAACTCGGTCAAGGACAAGAAGGAAAAGGTCGGACGCATGCTGCTTATGCATGCGAACAGCCGTGAGGACATCCAGGAGGCTTTTGCGGGCGACATCGTCGCTCTCGCGGGCCTCAAGGATACCACGACCGGTGACACGCTCTGCGCGATGAACGCACCGATCATCCTCGAGCGGATGGAATTCCCCGAGCCCGTGATCGAGCTGTCGGTGGAGCCGAAGACCAAGGCCGACCAGGAGAAGATGGGCATCGCGCTGAATCGCCTGGCGCGCGAAGACCCGTCGTTCCGCGTGTCGTCGGATGCCGAGAGCGGCCAGACCATCATCAAGGGCATGGGCGAGCTCCATCTCGAAATCCTGGTCGACCGCATGAAGCGCGAGTTCAAGGTCGAGGCGAATGTCGGTGCGCCGCAGGTGGCGTATCGCGAGTATCTCGCAAAGCCGGTCGAGCTGACCTACACCCACAAGAAGCAGTCGGGTGGTTCGGGCCAGTTCGCAGAAGTCCGCGTCAAGCTGACGCCGGGCGAGCGTGGTTCGGGTTTCGTGTTCATCGATTCGGTGAAGGGCGGCAACGTCCCGAAGGAATATATTCCTTCGGTCGAAAAGGGCATGCGCGAGACCGCCGAGACCGGATCGCTGATCGGCTTCCCGATCATCGACTTCTCGGTCGAGCTGGTCGACGGCAAGTACCATGACGTCGACTCCTCGGCGCTGGCGTTCGAAATCTGCGCCCGTGGTTGCATGCGCGAAGCGGCACAGAAGGCAGGCATCAAGCTGCTCGAGCCGATCATGAAGGTCGAGGTCGTGACGCCGGAGGATTATCTCGGCGACGTGATCGGTGATCTCAACAGCCGTCGTGGCCAGATCCAGGGCACCGACAGCCGCGGCAACGCCCAGACGGTCGAGGCGATCGTGCCGCTGGCCAACATGTTCGGCTATGTGAACCAGCTGCGTTCGTTCACCCAGGGCCGTGCACAGTACAGCATGCAGTTCTCGCATTATGACGAAGTGCCTGCCAACGTTGCCGACGAAGTGAAGGCAAAGCTGGCGTAATCTGAAAACACTCGTTATGGCGCCGCGTCCGCGCGGTGCCGTAGCGCCCCCGGTATTCGATCAAGAAGGTAGGAAAAATGGCGAAGGCAAAGTTTGAGCGGAACAAGCCGCACCTCAACATCGGCACCATCGGTCACGTCGACCATGGCAAGACGTCGCTGACCGCTGCGATCACGAAGGTCCTGGCCGAGACGACCGGCGGCACCGCCGTCGACTTCGCCAACATCGACAAGGCGCCGGAAGAGCGCGAGCGCGGCATCACCATTTCGACGGCCCACGTCGAATATGAAACCGATGCCCGCCACTATGCTCACGTCGATTGCCCGGGCCACGCCGATTATGTGAAGAACATGATCACCGGTGCCGCCCAGATGGACGGCGCGATCCTGGTCGTGTCTGCCGCCGATGGCCCGATGCCGCAGACCAAGGAGCACATCCTGCTCGCCGGTCAGGTTGGCGTTCCGACCATGGTGGTGTTCCTCAACAAGGTCGATCAGGTCGACGATCCCGAGCTGCTCGAACTCGTCGAACTCGAAATCCGCGAAGAGCTTTCCAAGCGTGGCTACGACGGTGACAATATTCCGATCGTCTCGGGCTCGGCGCTGGCCGTTCTCGAAGACAAGAACCCCGAAATCGGCGAGGAAGCGATCCTCAAGCTGATGAAGGTGGTCGACGAATGGATCCCGACTCCCGAGCGTCCGCTCGACAAGCCGTTCCTGATGCCGATCGAAGACGTGTTCTCGATCTCGGGTCGCGGTACGGTCGTCACCGGCCGCGTCGAAACCGGAATCATCAAGGTCGGCGAAGAAGTCGAAATCGTCGGCATCAAGGACACCCAGAAGACCGTCGTGACCGGCGTCGAAATGTTCCGCAAGCTGCTCGATCAGGGCCAGGCCGGCGACAACATCGGTGCGCTGATCCGCGGCGTCGGCCGTGAGGAAGTCGAGCGCGGCCAGGTGCTGTGCAAGCCGGGTTCGATCACCCCGCACACCGACTTCCAGGCCGAGGTCTATGTCCTGAGCAAGGACGAAGGTGGCCGTCACACGCCGTTCTTCGCCAATTACCGTCCGCAATTCTACTTCCGCACGACCGACGTGACGGGCGAAGTGGTTCTTCCGGAAGGCACCGAAATGGTCATGCCGGGCGATAATGTTTCGCTGGGCGTGAAGCTGATCGCTCCGATCGCCATGGACCCCGGCCTGCGCTTCGCCATTCGCGAAGGCGGACGGACCGTCGGCGCGGGGGTTGTCGGGAACATCACTAAGTAATATAGGGCGCCAGCCGCGCGATTCTGTGAAGGGTCGCGCGGCTCGCTTTTGACACTGGTTTATTAGGCGGATCGTGGCCTTGCGCTACGGTTCGTTGGCTCTTTCGCATCGGTAGGGACATGGAAACGCAGAACATCCGGATTCGCCTGAAGGCGTTCGATCATCGAGTGCTCGATCAGGCAACTGGCGACATTGCCGACACGGCTCGTCGTACGGGTGCTCTTATCCGCGGACCCATTCCCCTCCCGACGCGCATCGAGAAGTTCACCGTCAACCGTTCGCCGCACGTCGACAAGAAGTCGCGCGAGCAGTTCGAGGTGCGCACCTACAAGCGGCTGCTCGATATCGTTCAGCCGACCCCGCAGACGGTCGATGCTTTGATGAAGCTCGATCTTGCCGCGGGCGTCGATGTGGAAATCAAGCTCGCTTAAGCGAGCACGGCCCCCGGCTTCGGCTGGGGGACTGGGTGATACCGCCGGAGATTAGCTCCGGGCAGCGTCCCCGCCGTTCCCGGTTTTCGGGAACACTAGCCCAGGCGGGGCACGCACATAATTTGGGCTGCAAGCCGGTGGCATTTCGCCATTGGCCTCTGTTGAGGAGTTTGGTCATGCGCACCGGCGTGATCGCGAAAAAGGTCGGAATGACCCGCTTGTTCCAGGCGGACGGACGGCATGTGCCCGTAACCGTTCTGCTGCTGGACGAGCTGCAGGTCGTCGGCCGTCGTGAAATGGACAGGGACGGCTATACCGCCGTCGCGCTTGGAGCGGGCAAGGCCAAGGCCAAGAACGTCAACAAGCCGCAGCGCGGCGCCTTCGCCAAGGCCGAAGTCGAGCCCAAGGCGAAAGTCATTGAATTTCGTGTCGCCGAGGATGCTCTCCTCGATGTCGGCGCGATCATCAGCGCGGATCATTTCGTCGCCGGCCAGATGGTCGATGTGTCGGGCGTTACCCAGGGTAAGGGTTTCGCCGGCGCGATGAAGCGGTGGGGCTTCAAGGGCCTCCGCGCGACCCACGGCGTCTCGGTCTCGCACCGCTCGCACGGCTCGACCGGCCAGCGCCAGGATCCGGGCAAGGTGTTCAAGAATAAGAAGATGGCGGGCCACATGGGCGCTCGCAATCGTACCCAGCAGAACCTCGAGATTGTTCGCACCGATGCGGCGCGCGGTTTGCTGTTCGTCAAGGGTTCGGTCCCCGGCCCCAAGGGTGCCTGGCTGACCGTCGAAGACGCGATCAAGCTGCCGCGCCACGACGACGTGCCATATCCGGCGGGCCTGTTCGATCCCAAGGCCAAGGCGCCGGTCGAGGAAGCGCCCGCGGGCCTCGTCGATGACGCCGCGGTTCATGAAATTCCGGCCTTGCCGAGCGATGAAGAAGTCGCCGCCATTGCCGCCGAGCAGGAAGCCGGCGCTGAAGCCGCTGCCGCCGAGGCCGCCGAGGCCGAGGCTAATGCGGCGGGCGATGCTGGTGACGCTGGCGACTCCGCCAAGGACGCGGACGCTGGCTCGGCCGACGAAAGCAAGGATAGCTAAGATGAAGGTCAAGGTTCAGACCCTGGGCAGCCCCGGCGGCACCGCCAAGAGCGGCGATATCGAGCTTCAGGACGACATTTTCGGGGTCGAGCCGCGCGCCGACATCCTGCACCGTGTCGTCACCTGGCAGCTGATCAACCGCCGCGGCCCGGCCCGCGCCGCCCGCGAGCGCAGCGAAGTCAATCGCACCGGCAAGAAATTCGGCAAGCAGAAGGGCGGCGGTACCGCTCGTCACGGCGATCGCCGCGCTCCGATCTTCATCGGCGGTGGTAAGGCCCACGGCCCGCGCGCCCGCATTTTCGCCTCGAGCCTCAACAAGAAGGTTCGGGTCCTCGGCCTCAAGATGGCCTTGTCGTCGAAGGCGATGAACGGCCAGCTGGTGGTGCTCGACAATCTCGACGTCAAGGACGGCAAGACCCGGGTGCTCAAGGATTACCTCGGCAAGCTCGGCTTCGGCAAGACCGCACTGGTGATCGACGGCGACGCTCTGAACGTCGGTTTCGCCCGCGCCAGCTCGAACCTCGGCGAAGTCAATCTGATGCCGGCGATGGGCGCCAACGTATACGACATCATGCGCCACGAGACGCTGGTCCTGACCCGCGCCGGGCTTGAAAAGCTGGAGGCCCGGTTCAATGGCTAAGAAGCAGGATAAAGCGACCGACATCCGCCATTTCGATGTCGTGCTCGCGCCGCACATCACCGAAAAATCGACCATGATGGCGGAACATAATGCGGTCGTGTTCAAGGTCGCCAAGGGCGCGTCGAAGCCGCAAATCAAGGCTGCGGTCGAGGCTCTGTTCGGAGTGACGGTCAAGAACGTCAACACGATCCTGACCAAGGGCAAGACCAAGAAATGGAAGGGTACGCCCTACCAGCGGTCGGACATGAAGAAGGCGATTGTCACGCTGGCTGAAGGCCAGTCGATCGACATCACCGAAGGGGTGAAGGCGTAATGGCTCTCAAGCAATATAAGCCGACGTCGCCGGCGCGCCGCGGTCTCATCCTGGTCGACAAGTCGTCGCTGTGGAAGGGCAAGCCCGTCAAGGCGCTGACCGAAGGCAAGCGCAAGACCGGTGGCCGCAACAACCAGGGCCATGTGACGTCGCGCGGCATCGCCGGCGGTCACAAGCAGAAGTATCGGATCATCGACTTCAAGCGTCGCACCTGGGACATGGTCGGGACCGTCGAGCGTCTGGAATATGATCCCAATCGCTCGGCCTTTATCGCGCTCATCTCCTACGAGGGCGGCGAGCAGGTCTACATCATCGCTCCGCAGCGTCTCGCTCCGGGTGACAAGGTCGTCGCCGGCAAGAAGGTCGACGTGAAGCCGGGCAATGCCATGGAAATCGGCCAGATGCCGGTTGGCACGATTGTCCACAACGTCGAATTGAAGCCGGGCAAGGGCGGCCAGATCGCACGCGCCGCGGGCACCTATGTTCAGGTCGTCGGCCGTGACCGCGGAATGGTCATCGTTCGCCTCAACTCGGGCGAGCAGCGCTATATCCGCTCGGATTGCATGGCCACGGTCGGAGCGGTGTCGAACCCCGACAACGGCAACCAGACTTTGGCCAAGGCCGGCCGCACCCGCTGGATGGGCCGTCGCCCGCTGACCCGCGGCGTCGCCAAGAACCCGGTCGATCACCCGCATGGCGGCGGCGAAGGCCGGACCTCGGGCGGCCGTCATCCGGTGACCCCGTGGGGCAAGCCGACCAAGGGTGCCCGTACCCGTCACAACAAGTCGACCGATAAATTGATCATCCGGTCGCGCCACGCGAGGAAGAAGTAATGGCTCGCTCAATCTGGAAAGGCCCATTCGTCGAGCTGTCGCTGTTGAAGAAAGCGGAATCGGCTCAGGACAAGGGTGGCCGTGCGCCGATCAAGACCTGGTCGCGCCGCTCGACGATCCTGCCGCAGTTCGTCGGCCTGACGTTCAACGTCTACAACGGCCGCAAGTTCGTGCCGGTGTCGGTCAGTGAAGACATGGTCGGAATGAAGCTTGGTGAATTTTCGCCGACGCGCACGTTCCCGGGCCATGCCTCCGACAAGAAGGGCAAGCGCTAATGTCCAAGCAATCAGCCCCGCGCCGGGTCGGCGACAAGGAAGCTCTGGCCGTCGGCAACACCATTCGTGGTTCGGCGCAGAAGCTCAACCTGGTCGCTCAGCTCATCCGCGGCCGCAAGGTCGGTGACGCGCTCAACATCCTCAAGTTCAGCCCCAAGGGGATGGCCGAGGATGTCTACAAGGTGCTCGCTTCAGCGATCGCCAATGCGGAAAACAATCACAACCTCGACGTCGACGCGCTCGTCGTTGCCGAGGCGAGTGTCGGCAAGTCGATCTCGTTGAAGCGCTTCACCACCCGCGCCCGCGGTCGGTCGAGCCGTATCATCAAGCCGTTCAGCCGCCTTCGGGTCGTCGTTCGCGAGCAGGAAGAAGCGTAATGGGTCAGAAATCCTCTCCCGTCGGTCTGCGCCTGCAGATCAACCGTACCTGGGACAGCCGCTGGTTTGCGGAAGGCCAGGATTACGGCCGCCTGCTGCTCGAGGATCTCAAGATCCGCAAATTCATCGTCGACAAGCTGCCCCAGGCGGCCATTTCGAAGGTGGTCATCGAGCGTCCGGCCAAGACCTGCCGGATTTCGATCTACGCTGCCCGCCCCGGTGTCATCATCGGCAAAAAGGGCGCGGACATTGAGAAGCTCAAGTCCCAGCTGCAGAAGATGACCGGCTCCGAAGTGAGCCTCAACATCGTCGAAATCCGCAAGCCGGAAATCGATGCCCGGCTGGTTGCTCAGGGCGTTGCCGATCAGCTCGAACGCCGGATCGCATTCCGCCGCGCCATGAAGCGCGCGGTCCAGTCCGCTTTGCGTCTCGGCGCGGAAGGCATTCGGATCACCTGCGCCGGTCGTCTCGGCGGCGCTGAAATCGCCCGCACCGAATGGTATCGCGAGGGCCGGGTGCCGCTGCACACGCTGCGCGGCAACGTCGATTATGCCGAAGCCACCGCGCACACCGCTTACGGTGTCTGCGGGGTCAAGGTGTGGGTCTTCAAGGGCGAAATCCTTGGTCATGACCCGCTCGCTCAGGATCGCTTGATGATGGAAGCCCAGACTTCTGGCGTTCGTCCGGCGCGCGAAGAACGCGGCAACCGGTAAGCGCGAAGGATAAAAGATCATGTTGCAACCCAAGCGCACCAAATTCCGCAAGGCCTTCAAGGGCCGGATCCATGGCAACGCCAAGGGCGGGACCGAGCTCAACTTCGGCGCCTTTGGCCTGAAGGCGATGGAGCCCGAGCGGATCACCGCGCGCCAGATCGAAGCGGCTCGCCGCGCGATCACCCGTCATATCAAGCGTAGCGGGCGGTTGTGGATCCGCATTTTCCCGGACGTTCCGGTCAGCTCCAAGCCCGCCGAAGTGCGCATGGGCTCGGGCAAGGGCAGCCCCGAATTCTGGGTCGCCCGGGTCAAGCCCGGCCGGATTCTGTTCGAACTCGACGGAGTCCCCGGACCGCTCGCCAAGACGGCGTTCGAGCGCGCCGCCGAAAAGCTGCCGATCAAGGTGAAGGTTGTCGCCCGACTGGGCGAGACCCTGATCGAGGAGGACAAGTGATGGCCGCGATCGACGATATGAAGCAGAAGTCCGACGACCAGTTGCAGTCGCAGCTTGGCGAGTTGAAGCGCGAGCAGTTCAACCTGCGCTTCCAGTCGGCGACCAACCAGCTCGAAAAGCCGAGCCGTGTTCGCGAGGTGCGCCGCACCATCGCCCGGATCAAGACGCTCCAGACCCAGCGCGCCAGCGCTGAGTCGAAGGCGTAAGGAGAGTATAGATGCCGAAGCGCGTCCTCACCGGCACCGTGGTGTCCGACAAGGGTGAAAAGACCGTGGTGGTCCGTGTCGAACGGCGGGTTAAGCACTCGTTGTACGGCAAGATCATCAAGCTTTCGAAAAAGTATCACGCGCATGACGAAGGCAATGCCTTCAAGACGGGTGAGCAAGTGCGCATCGAGGAATGCGCGCCGATTTCGAAGCTCAAGACATGGACGGTTCTCGACCGCATCAGCGCTGCCAAGGCAGTCGCGGTCGAAATCGAAGATCCGCAGGCTGCCAACCCTGAACAGGGCGCCGCCAAGGGCAAAGCGACCAAGTCCAAGGCGAAAGCCGAAGACACCGCTGACGCCGAAGCCTGAACGCAGTATTTGAGAAGGTAAGGGTCGAACAATGATCCAGATGCAGTCCAACCTCGAGGTTGCAGACAATAGCGGCGCCAAGCGCGTCCAGTGCATTAAGGTGCTGGGCGGGTCGAAGCGGCGCGTCGCCGGCGTCGGCGACATCATCGTCGTTTCCGTCAAGGAGGCCGCCCCGCGCGGCCGCGTGAAGAAGGGTGACGTTCACCGTGCGGTGATCGTCCGCACAGCCAAGGACATCCGCCGTCCCGACGGTTCGGTGATCCGCTTCGATTCCAACGCCGCCGTCCTGGTCAATAAGAACGAGGAGCCGATCGGCACCCGTATCTTCGGCCCGGTGGTTCGCGAACTTCGTGCGCGCAAGCATATGAAGATCATCAGCCTTGCGCCGGAGGTGCTGTAACCATGTCCACCGCGAAAATCCGCAAGGGCGATACGGTTGTCATCCTGTCCGGCAAGGACAAGGGCAAGACCGGCGAAGTGATCAAGTCGCTGCCCAAGGACATGAAGGTCGTCGTTTCGGGCGTGAACGTCCACGCGCGCCACCGCAAGGCGAGCCAGACCAATCCGCAGGGCGGGATCGAGCGCAAGGAAGCGCCGATGCACGTCTCCAATGTCGCGATCGCCGATCCCAAGACCGGCCAGCCGACCCGAGTCCGGTTCGACACCAACAAGGACGGCAAGAAGGTCCGCATCGCCGCCAAGTCCGGAGAGCTGATCAATGGCTAAGCAAGAATATACGCCGCGCCTCAAGAAGGATTATGAGGACCGCATCGCCAAGGCGATGACGGACAAGTTCGGCTACAAGAACAAGCTCGAAATCCCCCGCCTCGACAAGGTCGTGATCAACATGGGCGTCGGCGAGGCGACCCAGGACAAGAAGAAGGTCGAGACCGCGGCGTCGGAAATGGAAAGGATCGCCGGCCAGAAGCCGGTCATCACCAAGGCCAAGAAGTCGATCGCCCAGTTCAAGCTGCGCGAAGGCATGCCAATCGGTTGCAAGGTCACCTTGCGGCGCGAGCGGATGTACGAATTCATCGACCGCCTGGTCACCGTCGCCTTGCCGCGAGTGCGCGATTTCCGCGGCCTCAACGACAAGTCATTCGACGGCCGTGGCAATTACGCCATGGGCCTTAAAGAGCAGATCATTTTCCCGGAAATCAATTACGACCAGATCGACACGGTCCGGGGAATGGACGTCATCATCACCACCACCGCGAAGACCGATGAAGAAGCGCGCGAATTGCTGCGTTTCTTCAACTTTCCCTTCCCGGCGGTGGAAGACGAAGAAAAGCAGGCGGCATAACCATGGCGAAACTGAGTTCGATCAACAAGAACGAGCGTCGGAAGAAGCTCGTCCAGAAGAATGCGGCGAAGTACGCGAAGCTCAAGGGCATCGCGAACGACAAGTCGAAGGACGAGACCGAGCGTTTGATGGCGCGCCTGAAAATGGCCGAGTTGCCGCGCAATGGGAATCCGACCCGGATTCGCAACCGCTGCGAGCTGACCGGCCGGAGCCGCGCTTATTATCGCAAGTTCCGCTTGTCGCGGATCATGCTTCGGGATCTGGCCAATAAGGGCTTGATTCCCGGCGTCACCAAGTCGAGCTGGTAAGGGCTAGCGTATGCCGATGACCGATCCCCTGGGTGATATGCTCACCCGCATCCGCAATGGCCAGCAGGCGCGCAAGGATTCGATCCTGACGCCGGCGTCCAAACTGCGCACGCACGTCCTCGATGTGCTTCAGCGCGAAGGCTATATCCGCGGTTATTCCGAAGAGCAGGTTGCGGGCCAGAAGGGCCTTCGTATCGAGCTCAAATATTTCGAAGGCCAGCCAGCCATTCAGCATCTGGCGCGCGTCTCGAAGCCGGGTCGCCGGGTCTATTCGGGTTCAAGCGAGCTGCCGCACATTCGCAACGGCCTTGGCACGATCATCGTGTCGACCCCGCGCGGCGTGCTCAGCGATGCCGAAGCCCGCGACCAGAATGTCGGCGGCGAAGTGCTGGCGGAGGTATTCTAATGTCTCGTATCGGCAAAAAACCAGTTGCTCTTCCGAGCGGCGTTACGGCGTCGCTGGAAAGCGGCCTGCTGACCGTCAAGGGTCCCAAGGGGACGCTTGCGCTGCAGATGCTCGACGACCTCGTCAAATATGATTTGGCCGAGAGCGAAATCCGGGTCGAGCCGCTTGCCGAATCGCAGCGTTCGCGCGCCGCGTGGGGCATGCAGCGGACGTTGGTTCAGAACCTCGTCACCGGTGTCACCGATGGCTTCACCAAGATCCTGGAAATCACCGGCGTCGGTTATCGCGCCCAGGCTCAGGGGCGCAATCTGCGCCTCCAGCTGGGGTATAGCCACGACGTCAATTTCGCGGTGCCGGAAGGCGTTGATGTCAAAACTCCCGACCAGAATACGGTCGAGATCAGCGGTATCGACAAGCAGAAGGTGGGTCAGGTCGCGGCCGAAATCCGCCGCTGGCGCAAGCCCGAGCCGTATAAGGGCAAGGGCATCAAATATCGCGGTGAATACGTGTACCGCAAAGAAGGCAAGAAGAAGTAAGCCATGGCCATTCTCTCTCTCTTCGATCGTCGTCGCCGTCGTGTCCGTACCGCATTGCGGTCGCATGCCTCGGGCAAGCCGCGCCTGTCGGTTCACCGTTCGGGCAAGCATATCTATGCTCAGGTCATCGATGACACCGCGGGCAAGACCCTGGCTTCGGCCTCGACCCTCGAAAAGGATTTCAAGGGCAAGACCGGCGCCACTCGCGACGGTGCCAGCGCAGTCGGCAAGGCCCTCGCCGAGCGGGCCAAGAAGGCAGGCGTGTCGAAGGTCGTTTTCGACCGCGGCGGTTTCCTCTTCCACGGCCGCGTAAAGGCCCTCGCCGACGCTGCCCGCGACGGCGGACTGGAGTTCTAAATGGTGGACGAAAACAACACGAACGAGCTCAGCGGCGAGACCCCGGAAACCCCGGCAGCCGAAGCGCCCAAAGCTGAAGCCCCGGCTGAAGCCCAAGCGGAAGCAGTTGCTGCGGAAGCTCCGGCTGAAGCTCCCGCTGAAGCTCCGGCTGCGGCCGCTGCTGAAGTTCCGGCTGAGACGCCTGCTGAAGCCCCGGCCGAGGCCGCGGCTCCGCAAGCCGCTGCCGCTGAGGCGCCTGCCGCTGAAGCACCCGTTGCTGAAGCTCCAATGCAAGACGCTCCGCCCCGTGATCGCGCGCCGCGCGGTCGTGGTGGTGGCGGCGGTGGCCGTGGCGGTCCCGGTGGCGGTCGCGGTGGACGCGACGGCAATCGCCGCGACAATCGTCGTGGCGGTCGTGGCGGCGACGATGACGGCGGCGAGGAACTGATCGAAAAGCTGGTCCACATCAATCGCGTTTCCAAGACCGTCAAAGGCGGCAAGCGCTTCGGTTTCGCCGCTCTGGTGGTGGTTGGTGACGGCAAGGGCCGCGCCGGCTTCGGCCATGGCAAGGCGCGCGAAGTGCCAGAAGCCATCTCCAAGGCGACTGCTGCTGCGAAGAAGTCGATGGTTCGCGTTCCGCTGCGCGACGGGCGCACGCTTCACCATGACGGCAAGGGCCATTTCGGCGCCGGCAAGGTGACGGTTCGTTCGGCACCTTCGGGAACCGGCATCATCGCCGGCGGTCCGATGCGCGCCGTGTTCGAAAGCCTTGGCGTTGCCGACGTCGTCACCAAATCGGTCGGCACGTCCAACCCGTACAACATGATCCGGGCGACGTTCGAAGCGTTGAAGGAACAGACCAGCCCGCGCAGCGTCGCTCAGCGTCGCGGCAAGAAGGTTTCCGACCTTCTCGGCCGTGGCGGCATGGACAAGGCCGAGGCCGAAGCGACCGCTGAAGCGATCGTGGAGTAATCGACATGGCAGCCAAGACAATCAAGATCACCCAGACCGGATCGCCGATCCGCCGCGACAAGACCCAGCGCGCGACGCTGGTCGGTCTCGGGCTCAACAAGATGCACCGCACGATCGAAGTCGAGGAGACCCCCGAGGTCGCCGGCCAGATCCGCAAGGTCCAGCATCTGCTGAGCGTCGAACGTTAATCCATATTGGGGCCGGTTAAGGCCCTGCGCGACAAAAGCGAAAGCGAGTGCACGACATGAAACTCAACGAACTCCGCGACAATGATGGCGCCCGCAAGGGCCGCATGCGCGTCGGCCGTGGCATCGGCTCGGGCAAGGGCAAGACCGCCGGCCGTGGCCAGAAGGGTCAGAAGAGCCGCTCGGGCGTCTCGGTCAATGGCTTCGAAGGCGGCCAGATGCCGCTCCACATGCGGCTTCCGAAGCGCGGCTTCAACAACATTTTCGCCAAGGATTTCGCCGAGGTGAACCTGGGCGCGATCCAGAAGATGATCGATTCGAAGAAGCTCGACACCAAAGGCACGGTGGACCACGCCGCGCTCAAGGCCGCCGGCCTCGCCCGCGGCGGCAAGGACGGCGTTCGCCTGCTCGGCAAGGGCGAACTCAAAACCAAGCTTGCATTCAAGGTTGCCGGGGCATCGAAGGGTGCCATCGAAGCCGTTGAAAAAGCAGGCGGTTCGGTCGAACTGATTGTTGCCAAGGTGGCGTCGGAACTCGCCGCCGCCAAAAAGGGCAAGGTTCGCGAAGCCCGCCTGAAGGCGCGCGAAGGCAAGACCGCTTAGGCTTAATCGCTTCAGGGTCTTCGACAAGCGGCAATCAGCCACTATATCGGCGGCGGGGGCGAACAGCCTGTCGCCGCCGTTTGTTTTTCCGGGGATTTTTGTAAATGGCATCCGCAGCCGATCAACTGGCTTCCAGCATCAGCCTGGCGAACTTCGCCAAGGCGACCGAGCTCAAGAAGCGCCTGTGGTTCACGATCGGCGCGCTGATCCTGTTCCGGCTGCTGTCGTTCGTTCCCGTCCCGGGCATCGATCCGGTGGCGATGAGCGACCTTTATGCGACCCAGGCCGGCGGCATCCTCGACGTCTTCAACACCTTTTCCGGTGGCGCGCTCGAACGCTTCTCGATCGTCGCGCTGGGCGTCATGCCCTACATCACCGCATCGATCGTGGTGCAGCTCGGCGGGACGCTTTACGAACCGTGGAAGGCGCTCAAGAAAGAGGGCGAAACCGGCCGCAAGAAGCTCAATCAATATACCCGTTATCTGACGGTCATGATCACCCTCGTGCAGGGCTATCTCGCCATTCGCGGGCTGGAATCGCAGTCGGTCCGCCAGGGTATCAGCGCAGTCGTTGCGCCGGGCCTGCTGTTCGAAGTCGCGGGCACCGTCAGCCTGGTCGGCGGAACCATGTTCCTGATGTGGATTGGCGAACAGATCACCAGCCGCGGCATCGGCAACGGCGTCTCGCTGATCATCATGGCCGGGATCGTCGCTCGCCTGCCGCAGGTGATCGCGCAGCTGCTCGAGGGGATGCGCACCGGATCGATGAACGGGCTTCTGGTGGTCGGCATCTTCGTCCTCGCCATTGCCCTCATTCTCGGCATTTGCTTCATGGAACGGGCCCAGCGCCGGGTGCTGATCCAATATCCCAAGCGTCAGACCGCGCGCGGCATGCAGCAGGAACGCAGCCACCTGCCGATCAAGCTCAACACCGCGGGCGTGATCCCGCCGATCTTCGCCTCATCCTTGCTTCTGATGCCGTTGACGGTGCTGCAATGGGCCGGACGCGGCGCCAATCCCGACAGCACGTCGAGCGACTGGCTGATCACGGTCAGCACCTATTTGCAGCATGGTTCGCCGGTCTATCTGCTGATCTACGGGCTTGGCATCGCTTTCTTCGCCTTCTTCTACACCGCGGTGCAGTTCAACAGCGAGGAAACGTCGGAGAATCTGAAGCGCCACGGCGGCTTCATCCCCGGCATTCGCCCGGGCAAGGCGACCGAGCATTATTTCGATTATCTGCTCAATCGGATCACGGTCATCGGAGCGGCCTATCTGGTCATCATCTGCATCATCCCCGAAATCCTGTCGTCGTCGGCGGGGCTTAATTTCACGCTTGGCGGGACGAGCCTGCTGATCGTCGTTAATGTGACGATGGATACGGTCAGCCAGATCCAGAGCCACTTGATTGCCCACCAATATGGCGATCTTATCAAGAAGGCGAAGCTCAAGACCGCCCGCCGGCGCTAGTCCTGGGCCAGTTGGGGGTAAGCAGGCGATGAACATCATCCTCTTGGGGCCACCAGGCGCGGGCAAGGGAACCCAGGCGGCGCGGCTCCAGGCCGGCCGCGGGATGATTCAGCTATCCACCGGCGACATGCTGCGCGCGGCGGTTGCCGCGGGCACGCCGGTCGGGCTCAAGGCCAAGGCGGTGATGGAAAAAGGCGAGCTGGTCAGCGACGCCATCGTCAGCGCGCTGATCGGCGAGCGGCTCGACGAAGCCAGCGAGTCGGGCGCGATCTTCGACGGTTTCCCGCGCACCAAGCACCAGGCCGAAGCGCTTGAAATCCTGCTCGGCGAGCGCGGCCGCAAACTCGACCATGTGATCGAGCTCGAAGTCGACGAAGACGCTTTGGTCAAGCGCATCATCGGCCGGTTTACCTGTGCTGATTGCGGTGCGCCCTATCACGACGATTACCACCTGCCGAAAGTGGCCGGCACCTGCGACGTGTGCGGCGGCCACGAATTCAAGCGCCGGCCCGACGACAATGAGGAAACGGTGCGAACGCGAATGGCCGAATATCGCGCCAAGACCGCTCCGATCCTGCCCTTTTACCACGACAAGGGCCTGTTGCGGCGGGTCGATGGAATGGCGCCGGTCGATGATGTCGCGGCGCAGATCGACGCGATCCTCGACAGCTAGATCGGCGCGCGTTTCAGGCTGATGAAGCGAAACGCCGGGCGACCGTCTTCCGCCGGATGATCCTCGCGCTCAGTTTCAAGCCATTTTCCGGAAGTGCGCGGGTCCGGCATTGCGATATCGCCATCAAAATCGGCGAGCACTTCGGTGAGCTCGATCCGGCTCGCTTCGGGCAGGAACAGGCCGAACACTTCCGCCCCGCCAATCACCGACAATCGCTCCTCGCCGGCGGCCTCGATTGCCGCTTCGACGTCGTGGACGATCTCGGCGCCGGGCGCGCTCCACGCGCGATTGCGGGTGAGCACGACGTGACGTCGTCCCGGCAGGATTCCGGGCAGGCTCTCGAAGGTCTTTCGGCCCATGACCATGACGCTGCTTATGGTCAGCGCCTTGAAGCGTTTGAGGTCGGCGGGAAGGTGCCAGGGCAAGACATTGTCCCGGCCGATGGTGCCATTGGCGGCACGGGCAACGACGATCACGATTTCCTTGGCCATGATCCACGCTTTGGCCTGCCGCCGAGCGCATGCCAAGCAGCGATAATCGCGCTATGGGGCGAGCGATGAGCAAAATCGACGATTTCCTTGCCGTTGCCGAGACTGCGATCGGGGCCAAAAGCGTGATCCGCGACCGCGGCGATATCGAACCGTGGCTGAGCGACTGGCGCGGGCGGGTTCATGGCCGGTCGGAGGCGATCCTTGCGCCGGCGTCGACCGCCGAAGTGGCCGCGCTCGTCGGGCTTGCGGCCGAACACCGGGTCGCGCTCGTTCCCCAGGGCGGCAATACTGGAATGTGCGCGGGCGCGACGCCACCACCGGACGGCTCGGCATTGCTGCTTTCGCTGCGCCGGATGAACCGCATCCGTGACATCAATGTCGCCGGACGGTTGGCAGTGGCCGAAGCGGGGGTGATCCTGGAAACGTTGCACGATGCGGTGGCCGAACAGGGGCTGCGCTTTCCATTGACCCTTGGCGCGCGCGGCAGCTGCACGATCGGCGGTCTCGCTTCGACCAATGCCGGCGGCACTCAGGTGCTTCGCTTCGGAACGATGCGGGCGCTGGTTGCGGGGGTCGAAGCGGTGCTTCCCGACGGGACTGTCCACCACGGCCTCACCGGCCTCAAGAAGGACAATCGCGGCTACAGCCTCGACCAGCTGCTGATCGGCGCGGAAGGCACTCTGGGCGTGATTACCGCGGTCGCGTTGCGGTTGGTGCCAGCGGTCGCCGAGCGAGCGGTGGCGTGGGCCGGAACCGGCAGCCCGGCCAAGGCGCTCGACCTGCTCCGCTTCCTCGAAGCTCGAACCAATGCGATCGAAGGATTTGAGCTGGTGCCGGAAGATTCGCTGCGGCTGGTGCTCCAGCATATTCCGGATACGCGCGCGCCTTTGGCCGGCGCTCACGCCTGGCACGTCCTCATCGAAGCAACCAGCGCGGAGCAGGGCGATGACCTGTCCGGCCGCCTCGAAACCTGGCTCGACGAGGCGCTCACCGAAGGCCTGATCGACGACGCCATGCTCGCGGCCAACGAAGCCCAGGCCGACGCCCTGTGGAAATTGCGCGATTCGATCTCGGAGGCCGAGCGTTCCGAAGGCCAGACCCTGGCCCACGACATTTCGGTCGCGGTCGATGCCATGCCGGCCTTCATTCTCGATGCCGCACAGCAGGTCGAGACCGCCTTTCCCGGAACGATCGCAAGCGCCTTCGGCCACCTCGGCGACGGCAATGTCCATTTCCACGTCCGCGCTGGCTCGCGCCGGGGCGAGGCATTTTATACCGGTGACGGGGCCGCGATCACCCGCCTGGTCGATGACCTCGTCACCGCCGCCGGCGGTTCGATCTCGGCCGAACATGGCATCGGGCAGCTGAAGCTGGCCGAATTCGCCCGACTCGCGCCGCCGGGCCGGGTTCAGGCGCTTCGGGCGATCAAGCAGGCGCTCGATCCACTGGGCATCATGAACCCTGGGAAGCTTGTGCCATAGCCGCGACCGCGGGATCGGCGACGCCCTGACCCTTGGTCAGTACCGGAACCTTGGGATATGGCGCGCCAGCGACCCCGGTACCCAACAGATGCCCGTTGTATTGCTTGCCGTAATAGGTCGTGGAACCCTGGAAATTCTTGGCCGCGTTGGCGGCGACGGTGCCGGTCTGGCGCGGGTCCTTGGGCCGTTCCTGACTGTCCATATAGGCCGCGACATCCCACGCGTCCTGATCGCTCAACGTGCCCGGCTTGTCGAACGGCATATTGGCCTTGATGAACCCCGCCGCGTTCTTGACCGAGCCCATTCCGGCCCCCCAGTTGAAGCTGTGCGGTCCCCATAAGGCGGGATAGACGACGGTCCCGTCGGGCTGCGCCGCGCCCTGGCCAGCCGGGCCGTGGCAGGCCGAGCAGACCTTGTTGTAGACGATTGTACCGCGCGCCGGGTCGTAGCCGGCCTTGGGCTGGGCCAGGTCGAGGAAGCCGCCACCGGGCAATTTGGCATATTGCGGCGCGCCCTTGGCCAGCCACGCGAAATAGATTTCCATGTCGCGATAGACGCTCGACGTTTCGGGCGGCGGGCCGCCGGTCGGGCTGTTCTGGGCGTTCATCGAATAGAGAAAACAGCCCTTGATGCGGTCGGAGATGGTGTTGATCTGGTTATTTTTCTTCCGATATTGGGGGAAGCTGATCCACGCCGACCACATCGGCGCGCTGTTCGCTCTGCGCCCGCCATCGATGTGGCAATTGGTGCAGGCCATGCCGTTGCCGACATATTTCATCGCTTCGGGCTCGGCATAGGTCATGTTGAACAGCGCCATTCCGTGGCGGATCGCGTCGCCCTCCGGCCCGCTGGGGATGGCGGAGACATCGGGCGGGGTGAATGCGGCGTTCGAAACAGCCGCTCCGGCCCCGTCAGGACCGCCGGCATAAAGATCGGGCGGACCCATGGCCGGCTTGATCGCCAGCAATCCGATGGCAGTGACCGCGGCGCCAAGGATGAACAGCAACAGCCCGCTACCCATGCGGACCAGCCGCGGCTCATTGTCGCTGATTTCCCGCGCGGCCTCCTGCTCGATCTCTTTGGCTTGCTTGCGAATATCCTTGGCCATTCACCGTCCCCCCAAACATGGCGCGCCCGGCAGGACTCGAACCTGCGACATTCGGCTTAGAAGGCCGATGCTCTATCCAGCTGAGCTACGGGCGCCCGCCAGATAATCAGGTTAACCGCAATTGGCCGTTTGAGAAACAGGCCGCGATGCCGGCTTCACCGCTAAGCGGCGACAGTCTCGATCAGCCCTTCGAACAGCCGCCGCCCGTCGGTCCCGCCATGGGCCGGTTCGAACATCCGTTCGGGATGGGGCATCATGCCCAATATATTGCCGCTGCCGTTGAGGATTCCGGCGATGTCGCGCGCCGACCCATTGACCGTTTCACCATAGCGAAACACCACCCGGCCGTCGCCTTCGAGGCGGTCGAGCGTCTCCGTATCGGCCTGGAAATTGCCATCGTGATGGGCGATCGGGATCGTCAGTCGCTCGCCCTGTTGATAGGCATTGGTGAACAAAGTCTGGCTGTTCTCGACCGTGAGCGGGACCGGCCGGCAGATATAATGGAGACCGGCATTGCGCATCAGCGCTCCGGGCAGCAACCCGGCTTCGGTCAGCACCTGGAAGCCGTTGCAAATACCAAGCACCGGCGTCCCGCGCGCGGCGGCTTCAGCGATGCTGCGCATGATCGGACTGCGCGCCGCCATCGCTCCGGAGCGCAGATAATCGCCGTAGGAAAAGCCGCCGGGAATGCCGATGAAGTCGGTGCCGTCGGGAAGCTCGGTGTCGCGGTGCCAGACCATCGCCGGCGCAGCGCCCGTCACCGCTTTCAACGCGACCGCCAGATCACGATCGCAATTGGAGCCGGGAAAGACGATGACCGCGGCCTTCATTCGGTCGTCTCAAGCCGTTCGATGCGGAAATTTTCGATCACCGTGTTGGCGAGCAACTTGCGGCACATCTCCTCGATGTCCGAATCGCGGGTGCCGTCGGCGAGGTCGAGTTCGATCAATTTGCCGGCGCGGACATCGTTGATGCCGGCAAAGCCGAGCCCTTCAAGGGCATGGTGAATGGCTTTGCCCTGTGGGTCCAGGACGCCGTTCTTCAGGGTAATGAACACGCGCGCTTTCATCGGTCTCGCCTGGCTGATGCGGGTGCGGCGACCCTATGACGATCCCCCGCGCGGCGGGCAAGCCCAAGTGAAAGTTTCGCCGGATGCGCCGAGTTGCGCAAGGCTTGCCAGTTCACCGACCGCCGCCTAGCGAGCGGGGGCACGGAGGACCTTAATGACCAATCCGATTTCGACCCGCAAGCACGGCGACATCCTGATCATCCTGTCGAACAATCCGCCGGTCAACGCGCTCGGCGCGGCCGTTCGCCAGGGGCTGGTCGCAGCGATCGAGCAGGTCGAGCAGGACGACAGCGTCAATGCCGCGATCATCGCCTGCGAAGGCCAGACATTCTTTGCCGGCGCCGACATCACCGAATTCGGCAAGCCCCCGGTGATGCCGTGGCTTCCGCAAGTGGTCGACACGATCGAAAATTGTTCGAAGCCGGTGATCGCTGCAATCCACGGCACCGCGCTCGGCGGCGGGCTCGAAGTCGCGCTCGGCTGTCATTACCGGGTTGCGGTGCCAAGCGCGAAGCTGGGCGTTCCCGAGGTCAAGCTCGGCCTGCTTCCCGGCGCTGGCGGAACCCAGCGTCTGCCGCGCGTTGCCGGCGTCCCCAAGGCGCTCGAAATGTGCGCGACGGGCAATCCCATAACGGCCCGGCAAGCGGCCGATTGCGGGCTGGTCGACCGAATCGTCGAAGGCGAGCTCATTCCCCACGCGGTCGCGTTCGCTGAAGAAGTGAAGGACATCCGTCCTTTGCCCAAATCCTCGGCTCGGCAGGACAAGGTCGAGGCCGTCGATTCTTCGGTGTTCACCGATTTCCGAAAGGCCAATGCGCGCAAGATGCGCGGCTTCGACGCGCCCGAAAAGAATATTCAGGCGGTCGAGGCGGCGGTCGCCAAGCCGTTTGCCGAGGGCGTGATCGACGAACGCAAATTGTTCATGGAGCTGATGAGCGGCGCTCAGGCCAAGGCCCAGCAATATTTCTTCTTCGCCGAACGCCAGGCGGCCAAGATCGACGGCCTTCCGGAAGATACCAGGCCGCGCGACATCAAGCGCGTCGGAGTGATCGGCGCGGGCACCATGGGCGGCGGGATTTCGATGAACTTCCTGTCCGCCGGGATCCCGGTCACGATCGTCGAAATGAGCAAGGAAGCGCTCGACCGCGGGACCGAGGTGATGCGCAAGAATTATGAAGCGACCGCGGCCAAGGGGCGGATGAGCGCCGAGCAGGTCGAACAGGCCATGGGCCTGTTGACGCCAACGCTCGAGTTCGACGCGCTCGGCGACTGCGACCTGATCATCGAGGCGGTCTATGAAGACATGGACGTCAAGAAAGAGATTTTCGGCCGGCTCGACTCTATCGCCAAGCCCGGCGCGATCCTTGCCTCGAACACCTCCTATCTCGACGTCAATGAAATCGCGGGATCGACCAGCCGACCACAGGACGTGCTCGGGATGCACTTCTTCTCGCCCGCCAATGTCATGAAATTGCTCGAAGTGGTGCGCGGCGCCAGGACCGCGCCCGACGTGCTTCTGACCGCGATGCAAACGGCCAAGAAAATCAAGAAGGTCGCGGTCATCGCCGGCGTCTGCCACGGCTTCATCGGCAACCGGATGCTGATGCCGCGCCAGATCGAAGCCGCCAAATTGCTGCTCGAAGGCGCCACCCCGGAGCAGGTCGATCGAGTCCACGTCGAATTCGGAATGCCGATGGGCCCGTTCCAGATGGCCGACCTCGCCGGGGTCGATATCGGTTGGCACCGCGATCCCACAAGGATCGAGAATATCCGCGACGCGCTCGCCGCCGAAGGACGCTGGGGCCAGAAGAAAAATGCCGGCTTCTACGATTATGACGACAAGCGGCGGCCTAGTCCGAGCCCGCGGGTGCAGGAGATCATCGACGAATTCCGCGCTAGGGAGGGGGTCGAAAAACGCGACATCTCCGATCAGGAAATCGTCGAGCGAACGCTCTACACGATGGTCAATGAAGGCGCGAAAATCCTCGAGGAAGGGATCGCCCAGCGCGCCTCGGACGTGGATGTCGTGTGGGTCTATGGCTATGGCTGGCCGGTCTATCGCGGTGGCCCGATGCACTGGGCCGACAGCGAGGGCCTGGCCAAGATCGTCGAAGGATTGAAGCGTCAGGAAGCGCGCATGGGCACGGACTTCAGCTTCTCCAAATTGCTCCTCGACAAGGCCGCCAAGGGCGAGCGTTTCGGGCGTTAAGCCGTCGTCCGCTGAGCGCCGCCAAGCAGGCTCAGCATGACTAGCGCCATTGCCGCCACGCCGGCGCTGGTGGCAAAGGTGACGGCGCTTCCGCTGCGGTCCCACAGCAGACCGGCGCCGAGACTCGCGAGCAGGCTGCCGATGCCGCTGACGAACCAGAAGGCGCCGAACGCGGTCGCGCGCTGATCGTCCGGCGCACTGTCGGCGATCATCCGCGAGAAGATGCCTTGAGTCAGCGCCATATGCGCGCCCCACAAAATGGTCCCGAGCGCGACCCCGACCATCGTCGCTGCATTGGCGAGGAGGAGATTGCCCGCGACGAGCACGCCGAGGCCCGCGAGCAGGATGGTCCGCGGGCTCATGTGATCGCTGAGCGCCCCCGCCGGATAAGCGAGCGCGACATAGGCCAGGTTGAACAATATCAGGGTCAGCGGCGACCAGGTTTCCGAGAGGCCAATCTCGATCCCCTTGAGGATCAGGAAGGCTTCGGAAAAGCGGGCGAGCGCGAACAGGAAGCCGACCGCGAGCAGGCGCTTGGTGTCGGACCCGAGGTCGCGGAATCCCGCCAGGACCGGCGCCTTTTTGGCGGCATCGACATGCCTCGCCGGTTCGCGCAGCGCGATCCACGCCAGCGCGACGGAGAGGAAGGCGGGGATGACCGCAACCCAATAAACCGCCCGGATATTGCCCGCGAACCATATCATCAGCCCGATCGCTGCGATCGGCGCAAGCATCGCTCCGACGGTATCGAGCGACTGGCGCAAGCCGAAGGCGCGGCCGCGGATTTCGGGCGGTGTCTCGTCGGCGACCATGGCGTCGCGCGGGCTTCCGCGAATGCCCTTGCCGATTCGGTCGATGAAGCGCGCCGCCATTAGCGCCAGGGCGCTGCCCGCAAGCGGGAACAGCGGCTTGGTCAAAGCGCCGAGGCCATAGCCGGCGAGGATCAGCGGCTTGCGGCGCTGGCTTTTATCCGACGCCCGGCCCGAAGCCAGCTTGGCGAAGTTGGCGGTCGCCTCGGCGATCCCGTCGATCGCCCCGAGCGCCGTCGCCGGAAGCCCGAGCACGACCGTCACGAAGGCCGGCAGAAGCGCGTGATAAATCTCGCTCGACAGGTCCATCAGCAGACTGACGAACCCCAGGATCCAGACGTTGCGGGGCAAAGGGGGGCGCGTGCTCATCGCCAGTCCATGGCGGCATTTTGCAATGCCGTGCAACTGCGCGGCCAACATTCTTCTCCGCAACATTGACGGCGACCTAACATTTGTTACGCTGCAACGATGATCGGGGGACCATCACCAGCCAAGCTCGCCGCGCGATTGACCGCTGTCGCCCAGGACTGGATTACTGACAGTTCCGCAGCGCGCAACGACCGTGCCCAGCGCCGGTTGCTGGCAGCGGTCGAGGCCGCCCAGCCGGCGACGTTGAACCAGGTCGCGCAGAAGGTCGGGCGCGGAGCACCAGCGGTCAGCCGCTCGGTCGAGGCGCTGGTTCGCGCC
Source organism: Pseudomonadota bacterium (assembly GCA_040390365.1). Classification (GTDB taxonomy): domain Bacteria; phylum Pseudomonadota; class Alphaproteobacteria; order Sphingomonadales; family Sphingomonadaceae; genus Sphingomicrobium. The sequence goes on from JAZJYM010000003.1 coordinate 209,354, forward strand.
GGACTGATCGACCGCACCGCCGATCCCGACAACCGCCGCCGGCTCGCGCTGACGGTGACCGAAGCCGGCCGCGATGTGCTCAACAGCCCGCCCAAAGGCAATGAACTCGCCGCTCGGCTCGAGCGGTTTGCGCAAAGCGAATTGCGGGCGCTCGAACGGGCGGCCGAAATTCTCGAACAACGTCACTGATGGACAAGGGACCGGGGCGATGATCCTCTATGCTTTGGTCGCGGCCCTGATCCTCGCGGCGGTCGGACTTGCGGTTCAACTTGTGATTGCCGCCGCCAAGACCGGCCAATTGCGCCCTCGGCCGGAGGCGCTCGCGCTCGGCGCGGTGACCAATTTCTTCGATACGCTGGGGATCGGCTCGTTTGCCCCGACCGTCGTCTGGTTTCGCTTTCGGCGCCTGGTGCCCGACCGGTTGATTCCGCTGACCATGCTGGTCGGCTACACCGTCCCGGCGATCATCCAGGGCGTGATTTTCCTCATCCTCCTCGGCGTGAAGGTCGATCCGCTGCTGCTTCTGGCCAGTATGATCGCGATGGTCGCGGGCGGCTTCGCCGGGGTTCCGATCGCGGCGCGCGCACCGATCCGGCTGATCCAGTTCGTCATCGGCACAGCGCTTCTGATCGCGGCCTTTTTCTATTCCTTGTCGAACCTTGGCTTGATGCCGCCTGGCGGCACCGCGACCAGCCTTCCGCTGTCGCTGTCGATCATCACCGTCGTGGCCCATTTCGCGCTTGGCATCCTGCTCAGTTTCGGGGTCGGCAATTATGCTCCGACCCTGGCCATGCTCAGCCTCATGGGGATGGATCCACGGCTTGCATTCCCGATCATGGCCGCCGCGGCCGGGTTCGCCGGCACCGCCGCCTCGGTGCGGTGCATCGGAACGTTGAAAATCGACCTCAGGATCGTGCTTGGACTGACGCTTGGCGCGATACCGGCAATTCTGGTGGCGGCATTCGTGGTCAAGGAAATGCCGCTTGAATTGCTGCGCTGGCTGGTGGTGGTGGTCGTCACTTATGCCGGACTGACCTTGCTCGCCGCTGCTGCGCGAAAGGCCGATATGGTGCCGGACGATCCGGCGGTGACCGCAATCACCGACTGAGCCGGGACACATTGCCGCACTGCAGCAATTGCGCTAGGGAACGCGCTTAATCCCAATCGGAAAAGTGACATGAACCTTCGCAACGTGGCGATCATCGCCCACGTCGATCACGGCAAGACGACGCTCGTCGACCAGTTGTTCCGCCAGTCGGGCACCTTCCGCGACAATCAACGCGTGGAAGAACGCGCCATGGATTCCAACGAGCTCGAGAAAGAGCGGGGAATCACCATCCTCGCCAAATGCACCTCGGTCGAATGGCAGGGCACCCATATCAACATCGTCGATACGCCGGGCCACGCCGATTTTGGCGCCGAGGTCGAACGCATTTTGTCGATGGTCGATGGCGTGATCCTGCTGGTCGACGCCGCCGAAGGGCCGATGCCGCAGACCAAATTCGTCACCGGTAAGGCGCTCAGCCTGGGGCTGAAGCCGATCGTGGTGGTCAACAAGATCGACCGTCCCGACGCCCGCGCCGCCGAAGTACTCGACGAAGTGTTCGAACTGTTCCTCAATCTCGAGGCCAATGACGAGCAGCTCGATTTCCCGACGCTCTATGCTTCGGGCCGCGCCGGTTATGCCGGCCTCAAGGACGACATTCGCGACGGCGACCTCAATCCGTTGTTCCAGGCCATCGTCGACCATGTGCCGGCGCCCGCGCTCGATCCGCAGGGCGAGTTCAAGATGCTCGCGACCCTGCTCGACCGCGACAATTTCCTCGGCCGGATCCTGACCGGCCGGATCGAGAGCGGAACGCTCAACATCAACGATCCGATTCGCGCAATGGACGTCAACGGCAAGGTCGTCGAGGATGGCCGGGTAACAAAATTATTCGCCTTCGAAGGCCTTGAGCGCGTGCCCGTCGAATCGGCCAGGGCGGGCGACATCGTCGCCATTGCGGGCCTGATGAAAGCGACCGTGTCCAACACCATCGGAACGCCGCAGATTACCGAACCGCTCCACGCGCGCGAAATCGATCCGCCGACGCTGAGCATGACCTTTTCGGTCAACGACAGCCCGTTCGCCGGCAAGGACGGCGACAAGGTCCAGAGCCGGGTCATCCGCGAGCGCCTGGCCCGTGAAGCCGAAGGCAATGTCGCGATCCGGGTCAGCGAGACTCCGGGCGGCGAGGCGTTCGAAGTGGCCGGGCGCGGTGAACTCCAGCTCGGCGTGGTCATCGAAACCCTGCGCCGCGAGGGCTTTGAGCTCGGCATTTCGCGCCCCCGCGTGCTCTACCGCGACGGTCCCGACGGCCGCGAAGAGCCCTATGAAACCGTGGTTGTCGATGTCGACGACGAATTTTCCGGAACGGTCATCGACAAGATGGCGATGCGCAAGGCGGAAATGACCGACATGCGCCCGTCGGGCGGGGGCAAGACCCGGCTGACCTTTTCGGCCCCGTCGCGCGGCCTCCTGGGCTATCACGGCGAATTCCTCAGCGACACCCGCGGCACCGGGATCATGAACCGGTTGTTCGAGAAATACGGACCCTTTAAGGGCCGCATCGACGGGCGTCAGAACGGCGTCCTCATCTCGATGGAAAACGGCAAGGCCGTGGCCTACGCGCTCAACATGATCGAAGAACGCGGAGTGCTGTTCATCTCGCCCGGCGACGACCTTTACGAAGGCATGGTGATTGGCGAAAATGCCAAGACCCAGGACCTCGAGGTCAATCCGCTGAAATCGAAGCAGCTGACCAACTTCCGCGCCTCGGGCCCCAAGGACGAAAGCATCCGGCTGACCCCGCCACGGCGGATGAGCCTGGAACAGGCCATTGCTTATATCCAGGACGACGAGCTGGTCGAAGTCACGCCCAAGGCGATCCGGATCCGCAAGCGTCATCTCGACCCGCACCTGCGCAAGCGCGAATCGCGGCGCATGGAAGCCGCCTGAGCCGCCTGCCGCGAGCGGTCGAATTCGCAGCTCGCCATCGCTGATTGGCCGGTCTAGCCTGAAGTCGCAATCGGGACATCAAGGGGTCGGCTATGCGACGCGCGCGGATTTCAATTCTTGGGCTTCTTCTCACCGGCGCACTGGTTGCGCCGCCGGTTGCCGCTGCTCCCATCGACCCGCGCCTGACGCAAGTGCTGCAATGGCGCGAGCTCGGCCCGTTTCGCGCCGGCTGGGCCTCGGTCATTTCGGGCGCTTCAAGCAAGCCCGACACCTTTTACTTTGGCGCTTCGGGCGGCGGCATCTGGAAAACCGACGACAGCGGTCGTACGTGGCGCAGCGTGTTCGACCATGGGCCAAGCTCGGCCATCGGCGCGATCGCTGTGGCGCCGTCCAATCCCGAGGTGATCTACGCCGGTGCCGGCCAGCCCGAGCCGCGCTATGACGTCCAGTCCGGGCGCGGCGTCTATCGCAGCAGCGACGGCGGCAAAAACTGGACCGACCTCGGCCTTCACGACACCAAATATATCGGCGAGATCTGGGTCGATCCCAAGAACGCCGATCATGTCGTCGTCGCCGCGGTCGGCCATTTCTTCGGTGCCAGCGATTCGCGCGGCATCTATCGTTCGACCGACGGTGGCAGGACCTGGACGCATCCGCTTGCCCCCGGCGGCTTCACCGGCGCGGTCGATATCACCGGCGACCCGGCCAATAGCAAAACGCTCTTCGCCTCGACCTGGGAAGGGCGGCAATGGCCGTGGCAAAGCTATTTCACCGAGGCCTCGGGGCCGGGCAGCGGGGTGTGGCGCAGCGACGATGGCGGCGCCCACTGGAAGCGGCTGACCGGCGGCGGCTGGCCCGACGGCCCGATCGGCCGGATCAGTCTCGCCGCGACCCGCAAGAACGGCGCGTTGCGGGTCTATGCGGTGATGGATTCAAAGAAGAATGGCGGGATGTGGCGCAGCGACGACGGCGGCGCGCATTGGCGCAAGGTCAATGACGAAAAGGCCTTCTCCTCTTATTACGCAAGCCGGATCACGGTCGATCCGCGCGACCCCGATGTGGTCTACACCGTCGGCCAGTCGATTCGCCGCTGCGATCAGGGCGGAGTGCACTGCGTGATCACCCGCGGCAGTCCCGGCGGCGACGATTATCACGACATCTGGATCAACCCGCTCCATCCCGAACGCATTGCGGCGGCGTCGGACCAGGGCGCTGCAATCAGCGTCAACGGGTCGAAGACGTGGGGCGACTGGTACAATCAGCCGACCGGCCAGCTCTATCACCTCGCGGCCGACAACCGCTTTCCCTATTGGATTTACTCGGGCCAGCAGGACAGCGGGACCGTCGCAATCGCCAGCCGAAGCGATTATGGAGCGCCCAATTTCCGCGACTGGCATCCGGTCGGCGGCGACGAGCGCGATTACGACATTCCCGACCCGCAGGATCCGAGCATCGTCTATGGTTCGGGACTTGGCGGGCACGTCAGCCGGTGGGACGCCAATACCGGCTATGTCACCGACATCTCGCCGTTCCCGGTGCCCAATTACGGCCTTCGCCCGACCACGGTCGAGCATCATTTCAACTGGGTCAATCCGCTGGTCTCGGCGCGGGCCGGGGCCAATGCGCTTTACCTAGGCGGCGACGTAATTTTCCGAACGCTCGACCGCGGCAACAGCTGGGCCGTCATCAGCCCCGACCTTACCGGCAAGCAGGCCGATGCGCCGCGCTGCATCGATCAGATCGCGATCCCCGACGCCGCTGCTTGCGGCTACGGGACGATCGTATCGATCCAGCCCTCGCCCCATTCGGCCGACGAAATCTGGGCGGGCAGCGACAGCGGCGTCCTCAGCATCACTCGCGACGGCGGGCGCAACTGGCAATCGGCCCCGCTCCCCGGAGTGAAGCCGTGGAGCAAGATTTCGAGCATCGACCAATCCTATCGCGACCGCTCGACCGCTTATATCGCCCTCGATGGTCAGCGGATCGACGATTTCGAACCGCATGTCCTGCGCACCCGCGACGGTGGCAAGACGTGGCAGCACGTCTCCGCGGGCCTTCCCGCCGGCCAGGCGGTCAGCGTCGTGCGCGCCGACCCGGTGCGCCCGGGCTTGCTTTACGCCGGGACCGAAACCGGCGTGTTCGTCAGTTTCGACGATGGCGACTTGTGGCAGCCACTGCAGCAGAATCTGCCGACCGCCTGGGCGCGCGATCTGCTGGTCAAGGGCGATGACCTGGTCGCCGCGACCCAGGGCCGGGCGATCTGGATTCTCGGCGATCTTGCGCTTCTGCGCCAGCTCGAGCCCGGCCTGACCGCCAAAGCGGCGCATTTGTTCACCCCTGCCGCCGCGTCTCACGTTCGCTTCGACAATAATCACGATACGCCCCTCCCGCCCGAAACCGCGGTCGGCCAGAACCCGCCGCAGGGCGCGGTGATCGATTATTGGCTCGGCACCGCGCCCAAGGGTCCGGTGACGCTTGAGATCAAGGACCAAGCGGGCAATGTCGTGCGCCGCTTCTCAAGCGCCGATCGTCCGCAGGACCTCGATAGCGAACGCTATTTCGCCGAGGGCTGGACTCGTCCCCAGCCGATCCTCCCGGCCCGGCCGGGGCTCAATCGCTGGATCTGGGACCTCAATGTCGAACGGCCCAAAGCGGTCGAATATAGCTACAGTATTGCCGCCATCTGGGGGGTTGCGACGCCGCTTCTGCCGCAGGGGCCGATGGTTGCGCCCGGACGATATAGCGCGACCCTGACGGTCGACGGACGGTCGCAGAGCGTCATGGTCGACGTCACCGCCGACCCCCGCGTGCGCGGCGCCGATTATGCCGCGTCGCTGGCTTTTTCCAATTCGCTTTACGCGCCGCTGGCCAAAGCATGGCGCGGCTATGCCGAGACCGAAGCGGTGCGCGAGGCTCTTGGCCGACGCGCCGAAACGCTGGGCAAGGGGCCATTGGCTGATGAGGCGAGGGCGCTCGCCGGGCGGCTCGAACCGCCCGCCGCCGCGAACAGCGGCTTCGGCGGCCTGAGCGGAATCCTGACCGGGATCGAGACCTCGGCGGAGGCCAGCGACGAGTCGCCTGCAGCGGCGCTGCGAGCGACGGCCGCACGGACCAGCGCTGCGATCGATGCGGAGTGGAGTCAGTGGCAATCGATCCGCACCACGGACCTTGCAGCGCTCAATCGCAAGCTGGTCGCGGCGGGCGCCAAACCGGTGCTTGTGCCGACCGAAGGGGAATTGCGCACCGCGCCGCCGGTCGGCGGGATCGACTTGCCCTAGAGGCTAGGCGCAGCCCTCGACGAATTGAATTGCGGCGGTCCCGGCGTGGATGGTGTCGACCTTGCGCCGGGAATCGGTTTCGAAGCGAACGCCGCGCTTTCCCGGAACGGTCCAGAACGTCAGATATTCGGCTGGGCGTCCGGCGTAATAATGGGGCTCGGCCTTGAGCTTGACGCCATAAGCGCGGCGCACCTGGCGAGCGGTGGCGCCGACGCCGATGCCGCGCGCGGTCGTGGTCGAACTCCCTCTGCCGAGTGAAATCCGGGCCAGCTTCTTGTCCTCGAACATATAATAATCGCCGCGCGGCCCCGCCTTGCTCTCCTTTTCGACGCAAATATCGTCGCTTTCGAGCGCTTCCCCGACCAATTTGCCGCCAAGCGCCTGTTCGACCTGCCGGATCGTCATACCGATCCGTACCGGGCCAAGGCCATCAACCGTCAGCACCGGTTTGGCCGGTGCCGGCGCCATCGCCGAAGCTCCGACCGCCGCTAAAAGTGCAATCAGCAATTTTTTCATGCTGTTTGTCCCATCGCCAGAATCCTGTCCCATTCCTCCTTGCGCACCGGTGCGACCGACAAGCGCGACTGACGCAGCAGGATCATGTCCGCAAGCGCCGCCTCGGCCTTGATCGCCTTGAGCGTGACAGGTCCGACCGGGCCGATCGGTGTGACCTCGACCGAGACCCAGGCGCTGTCCCTGGGATCGGGCGCTGGCCCGCGCGATACCGCGACCACGCCGACCACGGCGGGCTCGACCAATGACCGGTAGAAAAAGGCGCGATCGCCCGCCTTCATTGCGCGGAGGTGGAGTCGAGCGGCGTTATTGCGCACTCCATCCCACTCGGTCTTGCCGTCGCGGATGAGGTTGTCCCAGCTATAACTCGAAGGTTCCGACTTGATCAGCCAATACGCCATCGGACGCGCATATCGGGGGATTGCGGCGAGCGGAAGCGATTCCGGGGTTGAAGCGAAGGTTTCGGCCCTCTCCTGGCAAAGAAAATACAGCATTCTCAATAGTTTCCGCCGTTCACCCCGCCCCTGTCACGGTTCACCGCTGATCGGTATCAAAATAGGAAATAGGCCCCTATCTGACCATCAACGAAACGAAAGCGAGCGAGCCCAAGACGCGCATTTGACGCCGGGCTCCGCGGCAAGACGGACAATAGCTGACATCGGCATTGCGCGATTCATGCGCCACCGGCGAGGCATTTTCCGCCATTAGGGCAAAGATTTTGATCAAGCTATTGGGACGCCGCGGCATCGCCGCGGTGATGGGTATTTTTCTTGTATCGATGGGTTCGGCCCCGGCCAATGCGCAAGGTGCAGCGGCATACAAGGTCGATTCGGTCGTCCGCACCATCGATTTCGACCTTGGCGCCAAGCCGCTCGGCACTGCCGCGGTCAGTGACACTGCTCAAACGGCGGTTGCGACCGCGGTTCAGACCGTCGCTGGCACCTTCGGCCAAAAGAGCTTCGCCAACGAAGCCAGCTGGCTTTTCCGTGGCGGCTGGCCGCTCCAGGCGCTGGTCGACAAATTCGCCACCAACGAGCAGCTCGACGAGCAAATGCACTGCCTCGCGACCGCGGTCTATTTCGAAGCGCGCGGCGAGAGTGTCGATGGCCAGCTGGCCGTCGCCCGAGTGGTGATGAACCGCGCCGCGTCGGGCAAATATCCGCCCAGCTGGTGCGCAACCGTCAAACAGCCGTGGCAGTTCAGCTTCGTTCGCAATGGCGTGTTCCCGCATATCGATACCCAGTCCGGCGCATGGGCGCGGGCCGAAGCCGTGGCCAAACTGGCCGCCGCCAATATCGTCCCAAGCCTGTCCAACGACGTCCTGTGGTATCACGCCGATTATGTCGCGCCGTCGTGGGGCCATCGCCTGACTTTGGTGTCCAAGATCGGCGCCCACATCTTTTATCGGGCTTAATTCCTCGCTTTGGCGCGGGCCTGACTCGCTTCGGCGTTAACATGCCTTTTCGGGGATTCGCACAAGCGACGATCCGCGCAACACAGGTGAGTGGATGTTCCACTTGGAATTTCCGTGGGTTATCGGGAGGCTCGCGGGTGCTCAGGATATTGGTCGTCGAGGACGATTCGCAACTTGCACAGACGCTGAAATACCTGGTCGAGGATAATCCCCGCTATCGGGTTGTGGGCATTTGCGAAGATGCCGAGCAGGCGATTGCCGCGGCCGAACTCCACGATCCCGATCTCGTCCTGCTCGACCTTCATCTGGCCAATGCTTCGACCGGATTTTCGGTCGCTGTACGGCTCAACGAACTTGGCGTTCCGGCGCTGTTCGTCAGCGGCAAGGCGCCGAGTTTTCCGATGCCCGACCTCGCTTTGGGCTGCCTCATGAAGCCGTTTACGGCCGAGGAACTGCACCGCTCGATGGCGATGGCCGAGGACCTGTTGCGCGGGCGCGAGACGCTTCGCCCCAAGGTGCCCGACAATCTCACCCTTTACGAACCCGAAAGCGTGGTCGCCGATCACGCACCGCCGGCGATCGAGCATGGCTTCATCCCGTCCAAGCCATCATTGTTCACCCGGCTCGAACATTGGATTTCCGGGCACCACCATCCGACCCAGCACTGATCGGCGGTCACAGCGGCGTTTTGCCTCGTCGCGGTTCCACGAAGCTGCCGCTGATGGTCAGAGGCTCGCTTACCCGGCGGGCGATGTCGCGGCGCTGGGCCACGAGCAAGCGACAAATTGGGCGGCTGGATGCCCCGCGAGGATTCGAACCTCGATTGACGGAGTCAGAGTCCGTAGTCTTACCATTAGACGACAGGGCAATAGCGCAGCTTGCGATCGCGCGGCGGGATAGGAAGCGGACCCGTGGCTGTCAACGCCGCTGGCCTCCCCCAGACGCCGTTTCGACCGCGTAACTTGCCGACTCCCATCAAATTGTGATTAAACGGGGTTAAGTCAGCCGCCCATGGGGGCGGTGCAGAAAGAACGGGCGTGCAACATGGCACAAGGTGCCGCCAATGCGCCGGCCCTTCGGCAGCTTATCGCCGATACGGTCGCGCCGCCGGATCAAGACCCGCTTCTGCGGCGCGATTCCCATCGGCATACTTATGGCGCGCTCGACCTTGGCACCAACAATTGCCGGCTTCTGATTGCTCGTCCCAACGATCAGGGCTTCACCGTTATCGACGCCTTTTCGCGAATCGTCCGGCTGGGCGAGGGTCTGGCGCAATCGGGCGCCTTGTCGAACGACGCCATGGACCGGGCCGTAGCGGCACTGTCGGTCTGTGCCGACAAGCTTCGCCGCCGCAACGTCTCGCTGGTCCGCTCGGTCGCGACCGAGGCCTGCCGCCGAGCCACCAATGGCGCTCAATTCGCCGAACGGGTGCGGGTGGAAACCGGAATCGCGCTGGACATCATCGCGCCTGAGGAAGAGGCGCGCCTGGCGGTGCTCGGCTGCCACAAATTGCTCGAACCGGGCGACGGCCCGGCGCTGATTTTCGATATCGGCGGCGGATCGACCGAACTGGTGCTGATCGACCAGGAAGACGGCATTCCGCGCATCCGCAGCTGGTTCAGCGCGCCATGGGGCGTTGTTTCGCTGACCGAAAGCGAAGGCCGCGACGCGCTTGAAGGTCCCGACCGGATCAAGGCTTATAAGCGAATGCGCGAGCGGGCGCGCCATTCCTTCGCCCGCTTTGCCGCGATGTTGCCGCAGGAGCGCGACGGCATTCGCCTGCTCGGCACCAGCGGCACCGTGACCACGCTTGCAAGCGTCCACCTCCAGCTCCCCGCTTATGACCGCCGAGCGGTCGATGGACTGCATATTCCGACCGCCGCGATGCAGGAGATCAGCGACATGATCGCCGGCATGAGTTACGACGAACGGATCCGCTTGCCGTGCATCGGCAGCGACCGCGCCGATCTGGTCGTGGCCGGCTGCGCGATCCTTGAAGCGATCGTCGAAATCTGGCCGGCGCCAAACCTCGGCATCGCCGATCGCGGCATTCGCGAAGGCATTTTGCGCTCGCTCATGGCCCGCGACGGCTGGCCTTTATGACCCGGGTCAAGACCGCCAAGGGCCGCAAGGATTCGTCGATCCGCTGGCTCGAGCGCCAGCTCAACGACCCCTATGTCAAACGCGCCAAGGCCGACAATTATCGCAGTCGCGCGGCCTATAAGTTGCTCGAACTTGACGAACGTTTCGGCCTCTTGAAGGGCGTTCGCGCGGTGGTCGACCTCGGCATTGCGCCGGGCGGCTGGAGCCAGGTCATCCGCCGCACCGTTCCAAAAGCAGCGATCGTCGGGATCGACCTGCTCCCGACCGACTCCATAGAGGGGGTCACAATCCTCGAAATGGATTTCATGGACGAGGCTGCGCCCGGCAAGCTGCGCGATGCGCTTGGCGGGCAAGCGGACCTGGTAATGTCGGACATGGCCGCCAATACCGTCGGGCATCAGCAGACCGACCATTTGCGGACCATGGCGCTGGTCGAGGCGGCCTTGTTGTTCGCGACCGAAATCCTGAAGCCCGGCGGCGGCTTCATCGCCAAGGTTCTCGCCGGCGGCGCCGACCATGGGCTGGTGGCCGAAATGAAGCGCCATTTCACGACCGTCAAACACGCCAAGCCGCCCGCGAGCCGCAAGGGCTCGAGCGAATGGTATGTCGTTGCCCAGGGCTTCAAGGGAGTGTCGAGCGGCACCGACTCAGTCGGGTGAGCGGCGGAAGGGGTTAGGTGCGCGCTTGCGCCTTGCGTGCCGTCGCTACCGCCGCCTTCAGCGCGTCGAGGCCGACCGCTCCGTTCATCACTTTGTCGCCGATCACGAACACCGGGGTCCCGGTTGCTCCAAGCTGGCCGGCAAGCTGGAAATTCTTCTTGAGCTCGGCTTCGATCGCCGGGTCATTGGGTGGCTGGGGCGCGATTCCGGCGGCCTGGGCGGCGGCGGAATTCGTCACCGGCGCCGGGCGCCCGGCAGCCCACAGAGCGTCATGATATTGGTTGAATCGGCCGAGCTTCGATGCCGCCAGCGACAGCCGCGCGGCATTGACGCTGTCCGGCCCAAGGATCGGCAGTTCGCGAAAGACGACGCGCAGCCCCTTGTCCTGAGCCAGCAGCTGATCGAGCGCGGCATTGCTCGCCTTGCAATACGGGCAGGCGTAATCGAAAAATTCGACCAGGGTCACGTCGGGCTTGGCGGCACCGCGCCAGCTGCTCGCGAACGGGGTTTCAATCGCCGCGCGATTGGCGTCCAGCACTGGCCGATATTGCGAATCGCGCAAGGCATCGACCGTATCGGGAAGGATTTGCGGATCGGCCAGAAGGCCTTCGCGAACGATCCTGCTGCCGATCAGCTGGGGAGCAAGCAGCAGCAATAGCGCGGCCGTCAGCAACGACCCGATGGTTCCTCCTGCAAATGCTGCACCGAAGATCCTGCGGCGCGGCGGGGGCGACTTGCTATCGGTCACTCATCCTCGTCTTTCCCGTGCTTCTTTTTTTTCAATTCGGCGCGGCTGACCATGGCAATATCCTGCGCCCGAAGCCAGTCGGGCGTGCTCGGCGGGATTCCGCGCATCGCCAATTCGGCGCTGGCTAAAGCGAGCTTGGGCTTGGCCTCCAGATTGCTTCGTTCCGCGGTCGCTAGCTGGGCCCGCGCATCATCGCCTTCGCGATCGTAGATGATCCCCAATTGATACCAGGCGAAGGGGTCCTGGTTATCGCGGTTCACCGCCGCCTTGAGGACCGATTTGGCTTCGGCGAAATTCTTCGGGTCTTCGGTCGCCACCAGCGCGTGGCCGAGCATCGCAGAGATCAGCGGCGCATCGCCGGAGGCGGCCCGGGCCGCGCGGAGCGGAGCAATGGCCTCGGCAGGCTTGCCGGATTCGAGCAGAACCTGGCCCTTCAGTTCGAGGAAATAAGGGTCCTCTGGAGCGGTCTTGAGCAGGGCCGCGGTTTCGAACAGCGCTTTGTCGGAATAACCGCCGACGTGATAGGCATAGGCCCGTGCATAATGACCGGGCACGCTTAAGTCGCTCTCCGGATATTTGAAGATCGCCTGCTTGGCGTTGGAAAAGCCGTACAGCTTCGCCTTGACCCGCTGGAATCGCGCTTCGAGCGCAGGATCGGCCGGCTTGCCCCACGCTGGTGCGGCCTTGAACGCCACCTGCAGCGCCTCGATCCGTTCGTTCGACAGCGGGTGGGTGCGGTCGTAACTGTCCTTGGCGTAAATCGCGAGGCGATATTCCTGGTTCTGAAGCTTGCTGAAAAAGTCGAGCATGCCCTTGCCGCTCACACCCGCCTTGGAAAGATAGATGGCCGCGGCTTGGTCGGCGCTCGCTTCCTGCGTTCGGGAAAAGGCCAGGAACTTGCCCATTGCAGCCTGCTGGCCAGCGGCGATGATGCCCATACCCGCTTCACCCGCGCCCATGGCCAAGGCAAGGGCGCCCAGGATCAGCGTCGCGATCGTAATTCCAGACGTTTGCTTATCACCTTCGGCCATTCGGATTGAAACGCCCTGATTCACGTGACCGAGTTCGTGCGCAACGACGCCCTGGACCTCGCCGACATTGTCCGCGGCGAGGATCAGGCCCGACTGCAGATAAACAATTTGCCCGCGAGCGACGAAGGCATTGATCTCGGGATCGCCGAGTAGGACGACCTTGGTACTCGCCGGGTCCAGTCCGGCAGCGATAATCAGCGGTTTGGCGAGGTCGCGAAACAACGCTTCGGTCTCGGTATCGCGCAGGATCCCCGCGTCCTGGGCGACCGCCGGTTGAACCAGCGCCAGCGAGAGGAGCAGCGCAAGCATCAGCATGCGCGCGAAGCGGGCGGGGGCCGAGATCATCGGCACCCGCTTACCATGTCCCTTGCTGAACGGGTGATTAAATCAAGCCCGAACGTTCCGCCGGATTGCCGCCCGGCGGATCATTCGTCAGCCGAAGGTGCGCTGCCACCAACCGCCCCGACGGGGCTCGCCATTTTCGTCGAACTCGTCGCTTCCGCTGTCCGAATCGCTATTGGCCGCGGCTGGAGCCGCTTTGACTCTGGTCTTGGCCTTGCCCGGCGCCTTTTCCGCTGTCGCGCTCACGGCCTTGGCGGAACCGCCCGATTTGGGCTTGGCCCTGCTCGCTTTGGCGGCCGCGGTAGGTTCGAAACTTGGTTCGGCGCCGACCTTTAGCTCATCTTCCGGCTTGGCCGTGGCTTTCGCGCTGACCTTTCGAGCCGGCTTCGCTGCCGGCGCTTCCTCGGGTGCAGGCGCGGCATCGGCCTCTGCGGCGACCGGCTTGCGGCGGCGGCCCTTGGGCTTGGCTTCCTCGACGGGTGCAATTTCGGCGATCGGCTGTTCAAGCTCGACCGGAGGAGCCGAGTCGCGGTCCTGGCGCGGACGGCGCGAGCGGCGGCGGCGGCGGCGATCGCCACCAGCTGCTTCTCCACCCTCGTCGCCGCCACTCTCGGCCACCACTTCGTGCTCACCAGCGGCAATCTGAGCATCACCGGTTTCGGGAACGCGCTGACCGTCCTGGTCGCGGCGATTGCGGCCCCGGCCCCGGCCACCACGGCGGCGGCGGCGGCGCGAGCGGTCTTCACCGCGATCATCGTCGCGCGATTCGCGCGATTCGCGCGCTTGTCCGTCCTCGTCGTCGTCATGGCCTTCGAGCGAGATCTCGACCGTGTCTTCGGCTTCGTCCTCGCTGTCGTCCTCGACCTCGTCCTCGACGAAATCATCATCATCGTCGTCGCTATCGACCGGTGCAGAAATCGCCGCCTGCGGCCGGTGCTCGACGGTCGGGCGCGGGCCCGCGCTTTCGACCGCCATCTTGGCGCCTTCGAAGCTTTCGTCGATGGCGACTTCGATCGACACGCCATAGCGCGCCTCGATCTCGGCCAGTTCGGCGCGCTTCCTGTTGAGGACGTAGACAGCGGCTTCACGACCGGCGCGAAGCAGGATCTTTTCGCCGCGGCCACGGGTCGCTTCATCCTCGATCATTCGCAGCGCCGACAGCCCCGACGACGAGGCGGTCCGCATCAATCCCGAGCCTTCGCAGTGAGGGCACGCCTTGGTCGATGCTTCCAGGACCCCGGTCCGCAAACGCTGGCGGCTCATTTCCATCAGCCCGAAGCCCGAAATACGGCCGACCTGGATGCGCGCGCGATCGTTCTTGAGCGCGTCCTTCATCGCCTTTTCGACTTTGCGGATGTGGCTGTTCTGCTCCATGTCGATGAAGTCGATCACGACCAGTCCGGCCATGTCGCGAAGGCGCAACTGGCGGGCGATTTCGGCCGCGGCCTCGATGTTCGTCATAAACGCGGTCTGCTCGATATTATGCTCGCGCGTCGAACGGCCCGAGTTGATGTCGATGCTGACCAAAGCTTCGGTCGGGTTGATGACCAGATAACCGCCGCTCTTGAGCTGGACGAGCGGCTGGTACATCGCCGACAATTGATCCTCGACGCCGTGGCGCTGGAACAAGGGCGTGGTGTCGTTGTGCTGGCTGACGCGCTTGACGTGGCTCGGCATCAGCAGCTTCATGAAGTTGCGCGCGGATTTGTAGCCGTCTTCGCCCTCGACGATCACTTCATCGATGTCGCGGTGATAAAGATCGCGGATCGCGCGCTTGATCAGGTCGCTGTCGCGGTAGATCAACGCCGGGGCGGTACTGCCGAGCGTACGTTCGCGGATTTCGTCCCACAGCCGGGCAAGATAGTCGAAGTCGCGCTTGATCTCGGTCTTGGTCCGCTGAAGGCCCGCGGTGCGGACGATCAGCCCCATCGTCTTGGGCAGGTTGAGGTCGCTCATGATCGACTTCAACCGCTTGCGGTCTGAGCCGTTGGAAATCTTGCGCGAAATGCCGCCACCATGGCTGGTGTTGGGCATCAGCACGCAATAGCGGCCGGCAAGGCTCAGATAGGTGGTGAGCGCGGCGCCCTTGTTGCCGCGTTCTTCCTTGACGACCTGGACCAGAAGAACCTGGCGGCGCTGAATGACATCCTGGATCTTGTAGCGCCGGCGCAAGGCCTGGCGCTTCTTGCGCAGCTCGTCGGCGGCGCTTTCGTCGACCGGGGAGCGGCTCGAACCGGTGCCGGATTCGCCCGTCGTCGCGCTTGCTTGAGCGCTATCCTGGTCGTGGTCGTGGTCGTGGTCGTGGTCGTGGTCCTGATCATGGTCGTCGTCGTTGCCGAGGCGGTCGTCGTGCCCGTCATCGTCGTGATGATCGTCGATCGGCCCAAAGTCGTCGGCGGCCGCGCGCAGCCGCTCTTCCTCGGCGGCATGCTCGGCCTCTTCGCGCAGCAAGGCGTCGCGATCGGACTTCGGGATCTGGTAATAATCGGGATGGATCTCGCTGAAGGCGAGGAAGCCGTGGCGGTTTCCCCCATAATCGATGAACGCCGCCTGGAGCGACGGTTCTACACGAGTGACCTTGGCGAGATAGATATTCCCTTTGAGCTGCTTGTGCTCAGCGGATTCGAAGTCAAACTCCTCGATCCGGCTTCCCTTGACGACGGCCACCCGAGTTTCCTCCGGGTGGCGCGCATCGATAAGCATGCGCATAGACATTGAAATTTCTCCGGTCGCGCGATCGCAGACTTGTCAGCGTGCGACGCGCGGATAATGAGGCCACACCGGCGGCACTGCGGCCGGTGGTGGCGAAATGGGCGGAATATGCTGCTGCCGCAGGCGCCAGTCCGCGTCGGTGCGCGGTACCCTTGCCCTCAATCGCCTGAAATATCCGGCGCTGGGGAGTTTGTGGCGTCATGCGAGCTTCAACCTCGGGAACTGCGGATTTTCACACCATCCGCTTATTCTCCAGCGACTGGCCGGAGATCACAGGCGAAGTAGCACTCACCGCCCCCCCTTACAACCGCGGCGGGCAATCAAACGGCGCGAAACGTGGATAATTGTCCATTAACCATTTTGTCGTGATATATTCGACTGATTGGTCAACCACTTGGCCACAGCCTGGGGCAGTCACTTGGCCGGAGCATTCGGGGACAAGATTTTGGGGATCGCGCTGCATCGTCGCAAGACCGCAGCCGGCATCGCGCTGGCCGGGCTGGGCGCGGGTCTCGCAGTCGCCGCGGCGATCGGCGGGCTGACAACCGCGTCGGCCAGCGCCGGAGTAACCGAGCGCCTGCCGCCGGTCGCCCGCGACAGGATCTTTGGCGCGCCGGAAGCGCGCGGCCGCCCGATCATCGTCATCGACGCCGGCCATGGCGGAAGCGATCCCGGCGCGATTTCGCCGACCGGCCAGGCGCGGGAGAAGGACCTCACACTCGCCGTCGCCAAGGAGCTTCGCGATCTTCTGGTCGAACGTGGCCGGGTGAGGGTGGCAATGACCCGCGATTCCGACCTCTATCTTGCGCTCGACGACCGCTCGGCGGTTGCCCGGCGCCTCAATGCGGCCTTGTTCGTTTCGCTGCACATGGACAGCGCCGCCAACCCGCTGGCGCGCGGGGCGAGCGTCTATTCGCTGTCCGATGTTGCGTCCGACGCCGAATCGGCGCGGCTTGCAGCGGTCCAAAACCGCGGCGCAGCGCACATGGGTGACGCCGATGGCTCGGTTCGTTCGATCCTCGCCGACCTCGCAATGCGCTCGCAGATGGCCGCATCGGCCGGTCTTGCGAGCCGTCTCGTCGGCAAAGCGTCGGGCCGCTTCGACCTGAGGCCGCAGCCGCACCGCTTCGCCGCCTTTCATGTGCTTCGCCGCGCCGATGTTCCGGCCGTGCTGTTCGAGGCCGGCTATCTCAGCAATGCCGAAGACGAGGCGCTGCTGAGCGATCCGAAGCACCGCCTGGCCCTCGCCAAAGCGCTCGCCGATGCGATCGAAAGCGATGTCGCGGCGCGCTCGCGCCATTAAGCGTTCAATCCAACTTCACGCTTGGCCGAGAACCCGCTAGACGCTGCCGGCACATGACGTCCGAACGCCTGACCATCCTCAACTGGCAACTTCCCGACATGCTCGCGTTCAACCAGCGCGTGCACGACCGGGTCGATCCCTATTGGGAGAAGAAATGGGTGCGCCGGGTGACCTGGTCCGGACTGGGCCTGTTCGGTCTGTTCGCGGCGATCTGGATTTACTTCGCGTCCGGCCTGCCGTCGTCGGAAAGCCTGCTTGCCTACCGGCCGCCGCTGCCGACCAACGTCCGCGGCAATGACGGGACCCCGGTCCAGACGTTCGCGCGTGAACGGCGGGTCGAACTTGCCTATGACGAAGTCCCGCCGCTGGTGGTCAATGCGTTCCTCTCGGCCGAGGACAAGACCTTTTTCTCGCATGGCGGGATCGATTATATCGGGCTCGCCGGAGCGGTCTTCGATTATACCACCAAATCGGTGACCGGCGGCCGCGCCAAGGGCGGGTCCACGATCACTCAGCAAGTCGCCAAATATCTGCTCAAGGATTCCAGCTATTCGGTCGGGCGCAAGGTGCGCGAGGCGATCCTCGCCTTCCGCCTCGAATCGACTCTGAGCAAGCAGCAGATTCTCGAACTTTACCTCAATTCGATCTTTCTTGGCCGCAACGCTTATGGCGTCCAGGCCGCGAGCCGCGCCTATTTCGACAAGGACATCATCGATCTGACCTTGCCCGAGGCGGCGTATCTCGCGGTGCTGCCCAAGGCACCGGCCAATTACGACCCCGAACGCGCCACTCAGCGAGCGCTCAACCGCCGCAATTATGTGCTCAAGGAAATGGCCTCCAACGGTTTCATCACCGAGGAACAGTGGCATTCGGCGGCGGCGGCCCCGCTCGGCGCGATCCGCTACGGAAGCAACGAGAAATTCCGCCAGCAGGGCGGCTATTACATGGAAGAAGTGCGGCGGATCCTGATCTCGCGCTTCGGCGAAGATACCAAGAATGGCGCCGACAGTCTCTATGGTGGCGGGCTGTGGGTGCGCTCGTCGATGGATTCGGTGATGCAGGACGCCGCTGCCCAGTCGATGCGCGACGGCCTCGCCAATTTCGACGGCGGCCGCGGCTGGCGCGACCTCGGGCTGTCGGTTGATGTGGCCAAGGATTGGGCCGGTCAACTCGATCGCGCACCGGTCGGGGTCGGCTTTCCCGACTGGAAAAAGGCGGTGATTCTCGACAAGAGCACGGGTCAAGCGACGATCGGCTTCTCCAACGGCGTCAAAGGTTCGCTCGCGGCCTCCGCCGCGTCGCAGCCGCAGCGGAACGTCGGCGGATCGGCCTTCAGCCATTTTAAGCCGGGCATGGTGATCGTCGTCAAGGAAGTGTCGCCCGGCCAATTTGCCTTGCGCTCGATCCCGGAAATTTCGGGCGGGATGGTCGCCGAGGAGGTCCATACCGGGCGCGTGCTGGCGATGCAGGGCGGCTTCGACGTGATCGGATCGAGCTATAATCGCGCGACCCAGGCGATGCGCCAGCCGGGATCGTCGTTCAAGCCGGTGGTCTATGTCACTGCGCTCGAAAACGGCATGACCCCGGCGACGATCATCGTCGATGCGCCGTTCTGCGTGTGGCAGGGCGCGGGCCTGGGCAATAAGTGCTTCGTCAATTTCGACCGCAGCTATGCCGGTGCCAAGACGATGCGCTGGGGCGTCGAGCAATCGCGCAACCTGATGACCGTGCGCGCCGCCAGCCAGACCGGAATGCCCAAGGTCATCGATACCGCGCGCAAGCTCGGAGTCGGCGATTTCCCCAATTATCTGTCGATCGCGCTGGGGGCCGGGGAGACGACCGTGTCGCGGCTGGTCAATGCCTATGCGATCCTCGCCAATCATGGCCGAGCGGTGAAGCCGAGCCTGATCGATTACGTCCAGAACCGCGAGGGCAAGGTCATCTATCGCAGCGACAATCGGTGCGCGGTGATGGGCAATTGCAATGCCGCCAGCTGGAACGGAAAAGCGATGCCGCGCCCGCCGAACCGGACCAAGCAGCTGCTCGACCCGATGGCCGCCTTCCAGATGGTCCATATCATGGAAGGCGTCGTCCAGCGCGGCACCGCGGTCGTCCTGCGCGACCTCGACCGGCCGTTGTTCGGCAAGACCGGGACCACCAGCGGCCCGACCAACGTCTGGTTCGTCGGCGGGACGCCCGACATCGTCGCCGGCATTTACATGGGTTATGATCAGCCGCGGTCGATGGGCGGCTATGCCCAGGGCGGGCGGATCGCCGCACCGATTTTCAAGCAATGGGCCAAGACCGCTCTGCTCGGCCAGCCCAAGACTCCGTTCGTTGCCCCGGCCGGCATTCGCTGGGTGCGAATCGACCGCGCCAGCGGCAAGCGCGTGTTCGGGGTGTTCCCGACCGCCGACGACCCCAAGGCCTCGGTCATCTGGGAAGCGTTCCAGCCGCAGACCGAGCCCAGCCGTTCCTATCGGCGAAACGATTCGAGCGCTGAAGAGGATGGAACTGGCGGCGATCCCGCGCTGCGCCGGCCGGCCCAGCGCCGCGCCCCTGCAAGGCCGGCGGCCGCTGCTCCGCCAACGCCCGCCACGAACGCCTTGCCAACGGCGAACGCGGTCCAATAAGCGTCTTTCTTTAGTAATGAGGTTTTGACCCATGCGCGCCGAAGCGCAGGCCCATATCGACCAGATCAACGCCGCGACCGCGTTGCTGCGCCGGTTCCTTGACTGGGACCGCGCGCATAAGCGGCTCGACGAGCTCAACGCCAGGGTCGAGGATTCGAGCCTGTGGGACAATCCCAAGGCCGCTCAGGAAGTGATGCGCGAGCGCCGCCGGCTGGAGCAAGCGCTGGGCGCGACCGAAAAGATCGAAAGCGAACTCAAGGATACGGTCGAGCTCATCGGTATGGCCGAGGCCGAGGGCGACAGCGGCCTGGTCGACGATGGAGTCGCAAGCCTCGCCGAACTTGCCGACCGGGCCGAACGCGACAAGGTCGCCGCATTGCTGGCGGGCGAGGCCGACGCCAATAACAGCTATGTCGAGATCAATGCCGGGGCGGGCGGCACCGAAAGCAATGACTGGGCCGGGATGCTCCAGCGGATGTACAGCCGCTGGGGCGAGCGCCACGGGATGAAGGTCGAACTGATCGACCATCATGCCGGCGAACAAGCCGGAATCAAGTCGGCGACGATCCTCATCAAGGGCGAGAATGCCTATGGCAATCTCAAGGTCGAGGGCGGGGTTCACCGGCTGGTGCGCATTTCGCCCTACGACAGCTCGGCGCGGCGCCACACCAGCTTCGCTTCGGTGTGGGTCTATCCCGAGGTCGATGACGATATCGATATCGAGATCAACGAGAGCGACCTCAGGATCGACACCTACCGGGCGAGCGGAGCGGGCGGACAGCATATCAACACCACCGACAGCGCGGTGCGGATCACCCACGTTCCCACCAACATCGTCGTCCAGTGCCAGAACCAGCGCTCGCAACACAAGAATCGCGCCGAGGCGATGAAGCAGTTGAAGGCCCGCCTCTACGAAGCCGAACTGCAACGCCGCGAAGCCGAGGCCGATGCCAGCGCCGCCAACAAGACCGACATTGGCTGGGGCCACCAGATTCGAAGCTACGTCCTCCAGCCCTATCAGCTGGTCAAGGATTTGCGCACCGGGGTCATCTCGACCGCGCCGGGCGACGTGCTCGACGGCGACCTCGACCGCTTCATGGCCGCTGCCTTGTCCCAGCGCGTGACCGGTGAGAAGGTCGAGGTCGAGGATGTCGAATAGGTGCGTTCCGAGTTCCTCGGTACGACCTGAGCGGAACGCGCAGCGCAAGGTCGAACGGCGGTGGCGCCAGCGGCCTTCGACTTCGCTCAGGACGAGCGGAATGCTCTTCTGCTTGGCATTATCGCTCGCCGCCTGTCGCCAGACCCAGTCGCAGCCGCAATTCCCCAAGGCCGGTCGCGACATCGCGCCGATCGTGTCCGATCGCTTTTCCACCGAAGATGCGCGCGACCGCCTGGGCGAGGCCGAACAGGTCATGGCCCTGGCCGGGATCAAGCCCGGCATGTCGGTCGCCGATGTCGGTGCCGGCGAAGGCTATTATTCGGTTCGCCTGGCGCCAGTGGTGGGGGCCAAGGGCCGCGTCCTGGCCGAGGACATCGACCCCTCCGCGCGGGATTCGCTGAGCGACCGGGTCCAGCGCGAAAAGCTCGACAATGTCGCGGTCAAGCTTGGCACTCCCGACAATCCGATGCTCCCCGCGGGCAGCTTCGACCGGTTGTTCCTCGTCCACATGTATCACGAAGTTGAATCGCCTTATGCCTTCCTCTGGCATTTGCGCGAAGCGGTGAAGAACGACGGCGAAATCATCGTCGTCGATAGCGACCGGCCGGTCAAACACCACGGCATTCCGCCGGCGCAGCTGCAATGCGAATTCGCGGCGCTTGGCCTCCGGGCGGTCAAATTCCACAAGCTTGAAGGCAGCGACGTCTATTTCGCCGCCTTCCGAATCGCCGCCCCCCGCCCGGCGCCGGAAGCGATCAAACCGTGCCGAACCGGCGGTTAATGCGGCTTGGCTAGCAGCTGTTTGGTGCGCGCGATTGCCCCGGGAAGCGCGTGATGATCAAGCTCAAGTCCCTTGATACAGGCGGCGCCGGCCCGCTTGGCTACAAATAGCCCAATTGCCGCATGCTCACACAATCACTGCCACCGAACACGAGGTGGTCGAGGATGGTGCAATCGAGCGCTTCGGCGGCCGCGGCCAGGCGGCGGGTGGCTATGCAATCCGACTTGCTCGGCCGGGCATCGCCGCTTGGGTGATTATGGGCCAGGACGATCGCCGCGCTGCCGTGGGTTGCGGCGTCGGCGATAATCGTTCGCAGCGGAAAGGCCGCACCACGTTCGTCACCCTGATGGCGCGAGACATGGACGCAGCGCGCTTCATCATCGACATGAGCGACCCACAGGCTTTCCAGCGCAAGGTCCGAATTGGCCATGCAGCCGGCGAAAAACGACCTGGCAGAAGCCAGGCCGTCCAATGTCATCGGAGGTTCGACACGCTGATACCGCATGCACGGCAAGCTAGGCCGGACGATCGATCACGCCCACCGGAACCGAATCCGCAATGGCACCGAAATGGATGAAACACCGCCTCTTGGAGCGGCGGCGGACGCCGTCTAGGGTGGTCGGGCAATGCGCCAGTATCTCGACCTCATGCAGCAGATTCTCGACCATGGAGTCGAACAGGAAGATCGCACCGGCACCGGCACGCGGTCGCTGTTCGGTGCCCAGATGCGGTTCGACCTGGCCGACGGTTTTCCCTTGCTGACGACCAAGAAACTTCACCTGCGCTCGATCATCGTCGAATTGCTGTGGTTCCTGCGCGGCGACACCAACATCGCGTGGCTCAAGGATCGCAACGTGCGCATCTGGGACGAATGGGCGGACGAGAACGGCGACCTCGGCCCGGTTTACGGCAAGCAATGGCGCGATTGGGAAAGCGCCGACGGCCGCCGCATCGACCAGATCGCAAACCTGGTCGAACTGATCCGAACCGACCCCTATTCGCGGCGCCAGATCGTCACCGCCTGGAATCCGGGCGAACTGCAGCGGATGGCGCTGGCGCCGTGCCACTGCCTGTTCCAGACCCAGGTCGCGGCGGGCCGGCTCAACCTCCAGCTCTATCAGCGCAGCGCCGATTTCTTCCTTGGCGTTCCGTTCAACATCGCCAGCTATGCGCTTTTGACCCACATGCTGGCGCGGACCTGCGGGCTTGAGCCGGGGACCTTTGTGTGGACCGGCGGCGACGTCCATCTTTATTCCAACCACCTCGATCAGACGCGGCTGCAACTAAAGCGCGATCCGCGGCCATTGCCCCGATTGGTGATCGCGGACCGCGGGCAGGGCTTGTTCGACTATGAAGCGGATGATTTTCAGTTCGTGGACTACGAACCGCACCCGCATATTTCGGCACCGGTGGCGGTCTGAATCGATCGTCCCGCCGCGTTTTTGCACAGGAAAATCGTGAATCTGGGGAAATAACGCTGCCGGAATGAACCCTTTGCCGCTACGCTGCGTTTTTGTTTTGCTGTCAGCTCAAGGAGGAACACATGATTCAGAAGCTCGCCACCGTCGCACTTATCGGCACCGCGCTTGCGCTCGCCGCCTGCAACACCGTCCGCGGCGCTGCCCGCGACGTCAATTCGGTCGCCAATTGCACCGAAAACACGATCAACGGCAGTCACTGCTAAGCAATCGCCACTAGCGCACAAAAATAGCCCCGCCGGAGCGATCCGAGCGGGGCTATTTCGTGGCTTGGGGTAACAATCGACCGCCGCTCCGGGTGGGAGCGACGGCCGTATTCTTTTAACCGAGAAAGATCAGGATCAGTCCTCGGTCTTGACCGGTTCCGCCTCGGCCGTCTCGGGCTCCGGCTGTTCGGCTTGGGCCTTTTCAGCTTTGGCCTTGGCCGCCTTTGCCTTGGCCGGCTTGGGCTTTTCGGCAGGCGCTTCCGCGGCCGCGGTTTCTTCGACCTTGGTCGCTTCGGTCTGCAGATAATCGCCGGCATCCGCGTCCGAACCATGGCCCGAGGTCACGACCTCGCCGAGCGGATCGTCGCCGAGAACTCCCGCGTCGCGCGGGCTCTGGGCGAGCTCGGCGGCATGTTCTTCGGCGGCGCTCGCCGGTGCGATCAGCGATTCCTGGATTCGCCGCTGCTGAGCGCGAAGCGCGGTATCGCGCGACGACGCGGCAACGCGCATCCGGTTCATGCCCGCGCCGGTACCGGCCGGGATGAGGCGGCCGACGATGACATTCTCCTTGAGGCCGTTGAGCGTATCGACCTTGCCCTGGACCGCGGCTTCGGTGAGGACGCGCGTGGTTTCCTGGAACGAGGCGGCCGAGATGAAGCTGCGGGTCTGCAAGCTCGCCTTGGTGATGCCGAGCAGGACCGGCTTGCCGATCGCCGGCTTCTGCTTCTTTTCGAGCTTGGCGTTGATCTCGTCCATTTCCTCGCGATCGACCTGTTCGCCCTTGAGCAAGGTCGTGTCGCCATCGTCGGTGATTTCGACCTTCTGGAGCATCTGGCGGACAATCACCTCGATGTGCTTGTCGTTGATCTTCACACCCTGGAGCCGATAGACTTCCTGGATCTCGCTGACGAGATATTCGGCCAGCGCCTCGACCCCGAGCGCTTCGAGGATGTCGTGGGGATCGGGCGAACCGCCGACGAGATTGTCGCCGCGCTTCACATAATCGCCTTCCTGGACTTCGATCATCCGCGACTTGGGCACCAATTCCTCATGCGGCTCCGAACCGTCATCGGGAATGATCGCGATCTTACGTTTCGCCTTATAGTCGCGCAGGAACGACACCTTGCCCGAGACTCGGGCGATAATCGCCTTTTCCTTGGGCGTGCGGGCTTCGAACAGTTCGGCGACGCGCGGTAGACCGCCGGTGATGTCGCGGGTCCGGGCCGCTTCGCGCGGCATCCGCGCCAGCACTTCGCCGGTCTGCACTTCCTGGCCGTCCTCGATCGCGACGATGGTTCCGGGGAGCAGGCGATAGACGCCGTCCTCGCCCTTTTTCTTGCCGGTCAGGGTCAGTCGCGGCTGAAGCGATTCCTTCTTCGACTTGGCGACATCGTCGGTGACGACGCGCTGAGTGATGCCGGTCGATTCGTCGACCTGCTCGGTCATCGTGCGGTTCTCGATCAGGTCCTGGTATTTGGCGGTACCGGCCTTTTCGGTGATGACCGGGCTGAACGAGGGGTCCCATTCGGCGATCCGGTCGCCGCGGCTGACGATATGGCCGGTCTCGCACAGCAGATGGGCGCCGTATGGAACGCGGTGGGTCGACAGTTCGCGGCCCGACATGTCGAGGATCGCGATTTCACCTGACCGCGACAGCGACAGATGGCGGCCGCTGGGATCGATGATGGTCGGCATGTCGCGGAACTCGATGGTCCCGTCGACCGGGCTTTCCAGGTTCGACTGTTCGTTGAGCTGGGCCGCGCCGCCGATGTGGAAGGTCCGCATCGTCAGCTGGGTGCCCGGTTCGCCGATCGACTGGGCGGCGATCACTCCGACCGCTTCGCCGATATTGACCGGGGTCCCACGGGCAAGGTCACGACCGTAGCATTTGCCGCACACGCCCTGCTTTGAAGCGCAGACCAAAGGGCTGCGGATCTTGACGCCCTGGACGCCCAGTTCCTCGATCCTTGCGACCATCGCTTCGTCGAGCAACGTGCCCTCGCCAATGACGACTTTCTCGTCCGCCGGATCGACGATGTCCTCGGCGGTGGTGCGACCAAGGATGCGGTCGGCGAGCGAAGCGATAACCGCGCCGCCCTGGATGATCGCGCGCATTTCAAGCGCACGCTCGGTGCCGCAATCCTCCTCGATGATGACCGCGTCCTGCGACACGTCAACGAGACGGCGCGTAAGGTAGCCCGAATTGGCGGTCTTGAGCGCGGTATCGGCGAGACCTTTGCGGGCGCCGTGGGTCGAGTTGAAATATTCGAGGACGGTGAGGCCTTCCTTGAAGTTCGAGATGATCGGGGTTTCGATGATCTCGCCCGACGGCTTGGCCATCAGGCCGCGCATGCCGGCCAGCTGCTTGATCTGGGCCTGCGAACCGCGGGCCCCGGAATGGGCCATCATATAGATCGAATTGAGATCCGCCTGGCGCCCGTCGGCATTCTTCGGCTGGGCGGAGATTTCCTTCATCATCTCCTGCGCCACGCGGTCGCCGCAACGCGACCAGGCGTCGATCACCTTATTGTACTTTTCCTGCTGGGTGATGAGGCCGTCCTGATATTGCTGCTCATAATCCTTGACCAGCAACTTGGTCTCATCGACCAGCGGAATCTTGGCCTTGGGAATGACCATGTCGTCCTTGCCGAAGCTGATCCCAGCCTTGAACGCGTGGCGGAAACCAAGCGCCATGATGGCGTCGGCGAACAGCACGGTCTCTTTCTGCCCGGTGTGGCGATAGACGATGTCGATGACGTCGCCGATTTCCTTCTTGGTCAGGACCTTGTTGACGGTTTCGAACGGCACCTTGTGGCTCTTGGGCAGAGTCTCGCCGAGCAGCATCCGGCCCGGCGTGGTCTCGAACCGCTTCATATAGGGATTGCCGTCTTCGTCGGTCTGCGGGACCCGGCTGATGATCTTGCTGTGAAGCGTGACCGCGCCAGCCGACAAGGCCTGATGGACCTCGGGCATGTCGCTCAGCATCATTCCTTCGCCCGGCTCGCTGTCTTTCTCGAGGCTGAGGTAATAAAGGCCGAGGACCATGTCCTGCGACGGAACGATGATCGGCTTGCCGTGCGCCGGCGAGAGGATGTTGTTGGTCGACATCATCAGCACGCGCGCTTCCAGCTGGGCCTCGAGGCTGAGCGGCACGTGGACCGCCATCTGATCGCCGTCGAAATCGGCGTTGAACGCCGCGCAGACCAGCGGATGGAGCTGGATCGCCTTGCCCTCGATCAGCACCGGCTCGAACGCCTGGATGCCCAAGCGGTGAAGCGTTGGCGCGCGGTTGAGCAGCACGGGGTGTTCGCGGATCACCTCATCGAGGATGTCCCACACTTCCTTGCGTTCCTTTTCGACCCATTTCTTGGCCTGCTTGAGGGTCATCGACAGACCCTTGGCGTCCAATCGCGAGTAGATGAACGGCTTGAAGAGCTCGAGCGCCATCTTCTTGGGCAGCCCGCATTGATGGAGCTTGAGCTCCGGACCCGTGACGATGACCGAACGGCCCGAATAATCGACCCGCTTGCCGAGCAAATTCTGACGGAAGCGACCCTGCTTGCCCTTGAGCATGTCGGAGAGCGACTTGAGCGGACGCTTGTTGGCGCCAGTGATCGTGCGGCCGCGGCGGCCATTGTCGAACAAGGCGTCGACGGCCTCCTGGAGCATGCGCTTTTCGTTGCGCACGATGATGTCCGGAGCGCGCAATTCCATCAGCCGCTTCAAGCGGTTGTTGCGATTGATCACCCGGCGATAGAGATCGTTGAGATCGGACGTCGCGAAGCGGCCACCGTCGAGCGGCACCAGCGGGCGCAATTCGGGCGGGATCACGGGGACGACTTCCATGATCATCCATTCGGGACGATTGCCCGATTCAAGGAAGCTTTCGACGACCTTGAGGCGCTTGATGATCTTCTTCGGCTTAAGCTCGGACTTGGTTTCCGCCAGCTCCTTGAGGAGGATTTCCTTTTCCCCCGCGAGGTCGAGGTCCATGAGCATGATCTTGACCGCTTCGGCGCCGATCCCGGCGGAGAAAGCGTCTTCGCCATATTCATCCTGCGCCGACAGCAATTCGTCTTCGGTCAGAAGCTGGTATTTTTCGAGCGCGGTCAGACCCGGCTCGATCACGACATAGCTCTCGAAATACAGGATCCGCTCGAGCTGCTTCAATTGCATGTCGAGCAGCAGGCCGATCCGGCTCGGCAGCGACTTCAGGAACCAGATGTGCGCCACCGGAGCGGCCAGTTCGATATGGCCCATGCGTTCGCGGCGGACCTTCGAAACGGTGACTTCGACACCGCACTTTTCGCACACAATGCCCTTGTATTTCATGCGCTTGTACTTGCCGCACAGGCATTCGTAATCCTTGATCGGACCGAAAATGCGGGCGCAGAACAGGCCATCGCGCTCGGGCTTGAAGGTCCGGTAATTGATGGTCTCGGGCTTCTTGATCTCGCCGAACGACCAGCTGCGGATCTTTTCGGGAGAGGCAATGCCGATGCGGATTTCGTCAAAGGTTTCCGGCTTGGCCACCGGGTTCGCGAAGTTGGTCAGTTCGTTCATGTCTAGCTCCTGACCCGATCCAGCGAAGGACCGGGCCCAAGTGAAATCCGGTAATTATTCGGCGGCGATGGCGGTCGGCTCGTCATTCTCATCGACCCTCGAGTCGAGTTCGACGCTGAGGCCGAGCGAGCGCATTTCCTTGACCAGCACGTTGAAGCTTTCGGGGATGCCGGCCTCGAACGTGTCGTCGCCCTTGACGATCGCTTCATAGACCTTGGTCCGGCCAATGACGTCGTCCGACTTGACCGTCAGCATCTCCTGCAGCGTGTAGGCCGCGCCGTACGCCTGCAGCGCCCACACTTCCATTTCACCGAAGCGCTGGCCGCCGAACTGGGCCTTGCCGCCCAGCGGCTGCTGGGTGACCAGGCTGTACGGCCCGATCGAGCGGGCGTGGATCTTGTCGTCGACCAGATGGTGCAGCTTGAGCATGTAGATATAGCCCACGGTCACCTTGCGATCGAACGGTTCGCCGGTGCGCCCGTCGAACAGCGTCACCTGGCCCGACGTATCGAGCCCGGCTTTCGCCAGCATCGCGGTCACGTCGGGTTCGCGGGCACCGTCGAACACCGGGGTGCCCATCGGAATTCCACCAACCAGATTGGCCGCAAGGTCCATGATCTGGCCGTCGTCGCGCCCGTCGATATCCTTGGCATAATGCGGACCATAGATGTCGAGGAGCTTGGCCCGGACTTCCTTGACGTCCTTGGTCGCAATGTCCTTGCCGCGGTCGTGGATGGCCTCGAGCATTTCGCCGATCTGCTTGCCCAGGCCGCGCGCGGCCCAGCCAAGGTGAGTTTCGAAAATCTGCCCGACGTTCATCCGCGACGGCACGCCCAAGGGGTTGAGCACGATATCGGCATGGGTCCCGTCTTCGAGGAACGGCATGTCCTCGATCGGCAGGATGCGCGAGATGACGCCCTTGTTGCCGTGACGGCCGGCCATCTTGTCGCCTGGCTGGAGCTTGCGCTTCACCGCGACGAACACCTTGACCATCTTGAGCACGCCCGGCGGCAGTTCGTCGCCGCGCTCCAGCTTCTCGCGGCGATCCTGGAACTTGTCGACGATCACCTTGACGGCGTCGTCATACTGCACCTTGACCGCTTCGAGGTTCGACTGAACCTTGTCGTCTTCGACCGAGAACTTCCACCATTCGTGACGATCGACGCTGTCGAGCAGGTCCTGATCGATCTTCGCGCCCTTTTTGAGGCCCTTCGGCGTCGCGGTGGCGGTCTGGCCGAGCAGCATTTCCTTCAGGCGCGACCAGGTCGCGCGGTTGAGGATCGTGCGTTCGTCGTCCGAGTCCTTCTTCAGGCGCTCGATTTCCTCACGCTCGATCGCCATCGCGCGCTCGTCCTTGTCGATGCCGTGGCGGTTGAACACCCGGACCTCGACGACGGTGCCGGCAACGCCCGGCGGCAGGCGGAGCGAGGTATCGCGCACGTCCGACGCCTTTTCGCCGAAGATGGCGCGGAGGAGCTTTTCCTCCGGCGTCATCGGCGATTCACCCTTGGGGGTGATCTTGCCGGCCAGGATGTCGCCCGGCTCCACTTCGGCGCCGATATAGACGATGCCTGCCTCGTCGAGGTTGCGGAGCGCTTCCTCGCCGACGTTCGGGATGTCGCGCGTGATGTCTTCCGGCCCGAGCTTGGTGTCGCGCGCCATGACTTCGAATTCCTCGATATGGATCGAGGTGAAGACGTCGTCCTTCACGATACGCTCGGAAATGAGGATCGAGTCCTCATAATTGTAGCCGTTCCAGGGCATGAACGCGACGAGCGCGTTGCGGCCCAGCGCCAGCTCGCCGAACTCGGTCGACGGACCGTCGGCGATGACGTCGCCGGTGTTGATCACGTCGCCCACCTTCACCAGCGGACGCTGGTTGATGCAGGTGTTCTGGTTCGAGCGCTGGAACTTCATCAGCGTGTAGATGTCGACGCCCGACTGGCCGGCTTCGACATCGCCGGTTGCGCGGATGACGATACGCGACGCATCGACCTGGTCGACGATACCGGCGCGCTTGGCCGAGATCGCAGCACCCGAATCGCGCGCAACGGTCTCTTCCATGCCGGTGCCGACGAACGGCGCCTCGGCCTGAACCAGCGGCACGGCCTGACGCTGCATGTTCGAGCCCATCAGTGCGCGGTTGGCGTCATCGTTTTCCAGGAAGGGAATGAGCGATGCCGCGACCGAGACGAGCTGCTTGGGGCTGACGTCCATCAGGGTGATGTTGTTGGGGATCGCCATCAGGAATTCGCCTGCCTGACGCGACGAGACGAGTTCTTCGACAAAGCCCTTGTCGGCGTTTAGCTCGGCGTTGGCCTGCGCGATCGTGTGCTTGGCCTCTTCCATCGCCGACAGATAGACGACGTCGTCGGTCACCTTATGATCGATGACCTTGCGGTATGGCGTTTCGATGAAGCCGTATTTGTTGACGCGGCTGAAGCTGGCGAGCGAGTTGATCAGACCGATGTTCGGGCCTTCCGGCGTTTCGATCGGGCAGATGCGGCCATAATGCGTCGGGTGAACGTCGCGGACTTCGAAGCCGGCGCGCTCACGCGTCAGACCACCCGGTCCAAGCGCCGAAACGCGGCGCTTGTGGGTGACTTCCGACAGCGGGTTGGTCTGATCCATGAACTGCGACAGCTGCGACGAGCCGAAGAATTCGCGCACCGCGGCAACCGCCGGCTTGGCGTTGATCAGGTCGTTCGGCATCACCGTCGACACGTCGACCGACGACATGCGCTCCTTCACGGCGCGCTCCATGCGGAGCAGGCCGACGCGGTACTGGTTCTCGAGCAACTCGCCGACCGAACGGACACGACGGTTACCGAGGTTGTCGATATCGTCGATTTCGCCCTTGCCGTCCTTCAGATCGACCAGCGTCTTGATGACGGCGAGGATGTCCTCGGTGCGCAGCGTGGTGACGGTGTCCTCGGCATCGAGGTCGAGGCGCATGTTGAGCTTGACGCGGCCCACGGCCGACAGATCGTAGCGATCGGGATCGAAGAACAGGCCCGAGAACAGCGACTCTGCGGTTTCGAGCGTGGGCGGCTCGCCAGGGCGCATGACGCGGTAGATGTCCGACAGCGCCTGCTCACGCTCTTCGGCCTTGTCGACCTTGAGCGTGTTGCGGATCCACGCGCCGGTGGCGACGTGATCGATGTCGAGCAGTTCGATGCGATCAATGCCCGCCTGGTCGAGCAGTTCGAGGTTCTCGGCCGACACTTCGTCGCCCGCCTCGATGTAGATCTGGCCGGTATTGTCGTTGATGAGATCATAGGCCGAATAGCGGCCGAAGATTTCCTCGGTCGGGATCAGCAGGTCGGTCAGGCCGTCCTTGGCCGCCTTGTTGGCAGCGCGCGGGCTGATCTTCTGGCCGTTGGCGAACACGATCTCGCCGGTCTTGGCGTCGATGATGTCGTACATCGGCTTCTGGCCACGCCAGTTTTCGGCCTGGAACGGGATGATCCAGCCACCCTGGCCACGCACGAAGGTTACGCGGTTGTAGAAGTGGTTGAGGATTTCCTCACCGGTCATGCCGAGCGCGTAGAGCAGCGCCGTGACGGGCAGCTTGCGCTTGCGGTCGATGCGGACGTTGACGATGTCCTTGGCGTCGAATTCGAAGTCGAGCCACGAACCGCGATACGGGATGACCCGCGCGGCGAACAGGAACTTGCCGCTGCTATGGGTCTTGCCGCGGTCATGGTCGAACAAAACGCCCGGCGAACGATGCATCTGGCTGACGATGACCCGCTCGGTGCCATTGATGATGAAGGTGCCGTTCTTCGTCATGAGCGGCATGTCGCCCATGTACACGTCCTGCTCCTTGATATCGATGACCGACTTGGCCTCCGTCTCGGGATCGATTTCAAACGTGGTCAGGCGCAGCGTCACGCGCATCGGCGCGGCATAGGTCAGTCCGCGCTGGCGGCACTCGTCGGTATCGTACTTCGGGTGCTCGAGTTCATAATGGTCGAAGTCGAGGTGCGCGGTGCCGGCGAAATCCTGGATCGGGAACACCGACCGGAGGGTCTTTTCAAGGCCCGAAACATAGCTGGTCTTGGGATCGGAGCGAAGGAATTGCTCATAGCTTTCGCGCTGAACCTCGATCAGGTTCGGCATGTTGCTGATTTCGTGGATGTTCCCGAAGATCTTGCGGATCCGCCGTGAAGCGGTGGGACGGGCCTTTTTCTTGGCCGGTGCTTCGATCGCCTTGGTCGCCATGTTATTTCCTGCGCTGGCGGGCACACGTGGAGGCACGCGAGTCCCGTGATATGTTGCTGGCGCGGCTCCCGTTTTCCCTCGCCATACGTGCAGGCCGTGCGCTTGATCGGCCAGTGTCCCGGCGAGGACAGGAAAAGCCCCGGGCGCACGATTGGGTGCGGCGGAGCGGTTATGTGTGGATAGGCTCCATATAATCCTATTTTTGTGCGGTGCAAGAGAGCCGCCGCCGAGCCAGGAAAAAGGACGCCTGGTCGAAGCCAGGCGCCCTCATCGCTTCCCCGTGAGAGAAAGAGAGGGGATGGGGAAGCGCTAGAAGTTGACCGCCGCTGACAGGAAGACTTGCCGCGGATTGCCGTAAAAGGCGGTCAGGACGCCGGTCTTGCCCAGTGTCGGGATGGGATTGCCTGACGAGTTGAGGATGAAGTCGCCGCTATAGGGGTTCTGGGCGAGGAAATTATAGCCGGCGACGATGTACTTCTTGTTGAGCAGGTTCTTGCCGTGGAGCCCAATTTCGTAGCGGTTTCCGGCCGAGCGCCAGACCAGGTTCGCGTCCCACAGCGAATAGCCCTTTTGGTCGAGCTGGGGAGTGCGCAGTTCGAACTGCTGGCTCTTCGAACGATAAGACAAGGTCGTATTGGCATCGAGCTTGCCGCCCCATGCGGGCGTTTCGTAATCGAGCGATCCGCTCAGGGTCCATTTGGGCGTGTTCTGAATCTTGCGGAAAGCCGCAACGTCCACTGGTCCCAGACCTGCGATGTTGGTGATGAATTTCTTGTACTTGGCATCGAGATAACCAAGCGACCCGGCGAAATTCAGCCGGTCGCCGGCATTGGCCATGCCCTGGGCGATCTTCCAACTGGCTTCCAGTTCGGCGCCGTGGAACCGGGCCTTGCCGGCGTTGGTGGTTATGCCGCAGAACGTCGCGATCCCGCCGACCACGCAACCGGCCGATCCCGGCACCTGGACATCCTGATATTCGGCGTTGAACACGGCCGCTGCGAATTGCAGCCGACGGTCGAACACCGATGCCTTCCAGCCCAATTCGTAACTGTCGACCTTTTCAGGATCGAAGGCCATGAAGTCGTAAATATCTCGGTAGCTTTGGCTGGGTGCCTGCGACGATTGGCCGCGGGGATCGAAACCGCCGCCTTTGAAGCCTTTCGAATAGCTGATGTAGATATTGTGATTTGCGTTGGGCTTGAAGTTCAGTGATGCCCGGGGCGTGACCGCGGTATCCGCCCGCTTGCCGCTGAAGCGCGATGTGGTCGCGATGACCGTGCCGGTACCATATGGAGGCGAGCCGCCGAGTTGCGGCGAGCCACCGAATAGCAACGTCTGGCGAAGGACGTTCGCATCCCGGCGGTCATTGGTATAGCGAGCACCAAGCGACACCGCCCATTGATCCGAGAAGTTGTAGGTGAAATCGCCGAACATCGCCCAGGTCTTGGTGCGCACCGTGCCGCTCGTGGCAGCGGTCAATCCCGGCAAAAAAGCCGGCAAAGTGGCGTACAGTCTGACGTCGAAAATATCGTACGCAGTGGCATTAAGGTAATAGACTCCAAAGACGCCTTGGACCCGCCCTCGATCTGCAACCAATTGAAATTCCTGGCTGAACTGGTGGTTCTTGTAGATTGCCGGAACGTCGACATCGACCGCAGGGGTCGCATCGAAGTCGATCGGAGTTTTGGTCTTGTCTTTCCGATAAGCTGTGATGGTCCGGAATTTGAGCCAGTCGGTCAGCCCGATTTCGCCGTGCATCGCCAATCCGCCGGAGCGCACTCTTTGTTTGGGATCGTTGAGGCCGCCGAGGCTATCGAAAACGCTGCCCGTGGTCTGGCTCCCGGTCAGCCCGCACAGAGTCGTGCAGAGGGTCGGAATCAGTCGGTGTCCGCCGCGAGGATTGCTGTCGTCCCAGCTGTAATCGCCGGAAAATCGAAAGAACACCTGGTCCGATGGTTCGAATTCCAGGGTTCCGCGCGTCGCCCATATGTCCTTGTTGTAATTGTGAGCGCCGGTCGTGCGATTCTTGCCGAATCCGCCATTGCTCAGCCGCGCCGCGGCAAGGCCGAGGCGAAGCGTTGAGAAAATCGGAGCCGAGACTTTGGCAATTGCGTCGAGCTGACCGTGTGTGCCGACATTGACCCGAGCGCTCAAATGCGCTCCGTCGCTGGCGATCTTGCGGGTAACATATTTGATCGCGCCGCCGATCGTGTTGCGGCCGTAAAGCGTACCTTGCGGTCCACGCAGCACCTCGATTCGCTCGACATCGTAAATGTCGAGAACTGCGGCCTGGGGGCGGTTGAGATAGACGTCGTCGAGGTACAGGCCGACGCCCTGTTCGAACCCTGCGACCGGGTCCTGCTGCCCGATCCCGCGAATGAAGGGACTCAGCGTGCTGTTGGTCCCGCGTGAAACTTCCAGTGTCACGTTCGGCGTGGTGTCGGCGATGTCAGTAATGTCGAGCGCGCCTTGCCGGTCGAGCTGTTCGCCCGAATATGCGGTCACTGCGATCGGAACATTGAGCAAAAGTTCGTTGCGGCGGCGGGCAGTGACCACGATGCCTTGGTCGCTGGCGGCCGCGGCGACCTGTTGGGTCGCTTGATTGTCCTCGCTCTGAACGATTGTACCCGCGTCCTGTGCAACCGTGGTGTTCGGGTTTAGCGAGGCGTCCTGGGCAAAAGCCGGAACGGAAATAATTGCCGCAATGGCGGCGGTGCCGAGCAAGCCGGCACGAGCGATTCGAACGCGCATATCTGTCTCTCCCCCTGTCAAGCGCACGACATTGCGCCGCCAGTGATTTGACGCCATACTGAAACATGAACCATCTTTCAACTTGCGATTGCAAGCAGGAGCGATAGGGGAGGCGCATGGGGGCACGAGCCATTTCGGAAATCGCCGCAAGCGCAGCCAGTGAAGGCAAAGCGCCGCGCACCGCGCGCGGTGAGCGGACTCTGCGCAAAATCCTCGATGCTGCGCGCGACGAATTTGCCGAGAAGGGCTTCGCCGACAGCGCGATCGTGACGATCACCCAGCGCGCCGGCGTCGCGCTCGGCACGTTTTATACCTATTTCGATTCGAAGGAATCGGTCTTCCAGGCGCTCGTCCGAGATATGTCGGGTCAGGTCCGCGATCATGTCGCGCCGGCATTTGCTTCTGCCCGCGACTCGCTTGACGGGGAGCGACGGGCGCTCCAGTCGTTCCTCGAATTTGCCCGCACCCATCGTGACGTTTACAGAATCATCGACGAAGCCGAGTTCGTCGAGCCGGGGGCGTACCGCGAACATTATGAAACCACGGCCTCGCGTATTGCTGCGCGTCTCAAGGCCGGACGCGAGCGCGGCGAAATCGCTGCAGATCTAAGCGATTCCGATCTCGATGCGCTGGGCTGGGCATTGATGGGCGCGAACGTCTTCCTCGGACTTAAATATGCGGTGTGGGACGAAGCCGATCCGGCCGGCATCGCAAACGTCACCGACCACCTCTTACGTAAAGGCATTGGGGCGTGACTGAAGCGGCTCCGGACAGCGCGTATCGCGACGGCTATTTCGCCGTCGCCGACGGTCTTCGGCTGCACTATCGCGATCATGCCGGCGATGGTTCGCGGCCGCCCTTGCTGTGCCTCCCCGGCCTGACTCGAAACGCCAGGGACTTCGCCGATTTCGCCGAGCGCATGGCGCCGCGCTTCCGGGTCCTGTGCCTCGATTTGCGCGGGCGCGGCGGCAGCGAGTTCGATCCTCAGCCCGATCGCTATCTGCCGCCCACGTACGCGCGCGATTCGATCGAGTTGCTCGACCAATTGGGGATCGAGCGCGCGGTCTTCGTCGGCACCTCGCTGGGCGGGATCGTGACGATGATCGTCGCGGCCTTCGCCAGCAATCGCATCGCCGCCGCGATCCTCAACGACGTCGGGCCAGAATTGACCGACGTCGGGCTCGATCGAATTCGCAATTACGTCGGGTCGGATGCCTCGTTCGCGACCTGGGCCGAAGCCGGTGAAGCGGTGGCCAGGAACCAGGCGCATCTGCCCGCTTCATGGGGCGACGAGCAATGGCAGAGCATGGCTCGGCGGATGTGCCGGGTCGGCGACGATGACCGGATATATTTCGATTATGATCCGGCGATCGCGCACCCGTTCCGGCTCGCGACCGGCAAATCCGATGTCGATATGTGGCCGTTATTCGACGCGCTCGCCAAACATCCGCTGCTGGTGATCCGCGGTCAGCACAGCGAGCTGTTCACCGACGAGGCCATGCAGGCCATGGCCAGTCGCAGCCCCAATGTCGCGACGGTGACGGTCGCCGGGGCCGGCCACGCGCCCGAGCTCGACGAGCCCGAAGCGGTCGCGGCGATCGACACCTTCCTGGGCCGGGTGGCCGACTAGGTCCGGGCCGAAGCGAATGCGCGGGCGCGGGCGTCGGCCGCGGCGACGATCGGCATGACGGCCTCGATTTCGCGCTCCAGCCGCCGCCATTTGCCCGGTTGCGGCGGCGACACGGTGACT
This sequence comes from Pseudomonadota bacterium, assembly GCA_040390365.1. Taxonomy (GTDB): domain Bacteria; phylum Pseudomonadota; class Alphaproteobacteria; order Sphingomonadales; family Sphingomonadaceae; genus Sphingomicrobium. The sequence continues at coordinate 246,000 of JAZJYM010000003.1, forward strand.
TTCGATAGCGGCAGGGTCGATCCGAGCGTTCGATCCCAGTCGAGTCCGAGATCCGCTGTCAGGCGCTCCATCTGCGCCTGCGGGTCCTCGATCAGCGCCTGGTAAGTCACGGCATGGACGCGGTCGCAGGCAATCGCCTCGAGGTCGTCGAGCAGGGTCTGCGTGGTCATCGCCCACTGCCGGGCGACGATCACCGGCAAGGGCTGGCCGATCAGTTCGCGCCACCCGGGCACCAGCAGCATCGACCACGGATAGCCGGTCCAGCCGGGCAGTTGCGGATAGGTCCGGAAACCGCCCGACGCCCACGCCTCCATCATACTCGCCAGCACCTCGCGGACATCGCGGTAGAGATAGACGAACGAGGAATCGGTGAATGCGGCGGCGAAAAACGGCACCCGGAGCGCGTTCTTGGGCGTTTTCTCGAGCATTCGCACAGCGCCGCTCGCGGGCGCTTCGTCGCGATCGCGAAGGTCGCGATAAAAAGCGCGGGCGAGATCCTCGACCGGCCGTGGCTGGGCATCGCCGGCGGTCAGCCGGTTCGACGACCAGTCGCGTTTCGCCGGATCGAAATCGGCGGTGTCCTCGATCACCCAGTGGCTTTCCTGGCCGATGGTGAACAGCCGTGGGGCCTGGGCCAGAGTATCGAACAGCAACGTCGATCCCGACCGCGGCGTGCTGACGATGAACAATGGTTGGACGATCCGGTCGCGGTAGGGCTTGTTGCTTGCCCCGTCCGGCTCGGCCGTCACGAGGCGAGGCGCTGTCCGCCGCCCGCCGCGGCGACGGCGGGAACGAAAATCAGCTGCTCGAGCACGGTCAGAAGGCTCAGCTCACGGTCGAGGTCGAGTTTCGCGGTACCCAGCTGCTTGAGATCGGAATGGGTGGCGGCGATCATCTGGCGATAGTCGGAAAGGCCCGCACCACTGTCGCCGAACCGCGCCCACAGCCCCGCCCAGCCGTCGGCGAACCGCTCCATCCGGCGCTTCACCAGCGCCTGTTCCGGCCCTTCCGGCACATGGCCGAAAATGAAATCGAGATGTCCGCGCACTTCCCACGGATTCATCACCAGCGGCGCATTTTTCTGCTCGTAATAAAGCGGCTCGGGCGCGCGCTCGCCGGGGGCAAGCAGCCGAGCCTCGCGCTCCGGCGCGCCGCGGGCGTCATCGATCATCGTCCACAGCGGATCGGTGATGACCGTGTCCAGCACCAGATGAGTGCGCTTCTCGTCGCCGCGATTATGAACCTCGTGCCAGCGGAAACTGTCGAACAGCCAGCATTCGCCCGCTGCCATGTGGATAGTCTCTCCGCCGCAGGTGAATTCGACCCTGGGGTTGGTGAAAACGGGGATGTGGATGCGCAGATGCGTTCGCCAGTGGTAGTGGACGTCGATATGCTCGGGCACTTCGGCGCCGATGCCAAGGCCCATCAGCCGGCTCCTTCCCCAGACCCCGCCGAGTTCGGCCATGATCTCCTGAATATAGGGGCAGGCGGCGAGATATTCGGTCGGCTTCATCGGCCCGTCGAAGGCGTCGGTCGGTGCCCCCCCGACCGTCACCAGGCGAACCGCTTCATTGCCTGGAAAGCCCGTCGCATGGGGCACCCAGGCCGAACCCGGAAGCGCAGCCACGTCAGCTTTCAACGCCGCAACGTCGAACCGGATTGGAAGTTTGAGGAAGGCTTCGGTCAATTGCATGGCGGCGGCATAGTGGCCCATTCGCGCGTTCGAGCCAAGCGTAAGCGACGGCGCTTCGCTAGCGCGATCCAAGGCACTTTTTGCGGCCCGCGGGGATGGCGTCGGCAATGGCTCGAGCCTGGCTGTTGGCGTTCTTCGCCGAGCCCGGGATCTCGGCCACACGGCAGCCCGTCGCCTTGCCCCGGCCGATCGACTCAATCACCAGAACGCTGGTCGTCGGAACGTCGGGATTGGCGGTCGTCAGCCGGTAGATGATGGCGAACGGCCGGCCCGCGAAGTGTCGCCACTCAACCGTCGACGGGGGACTGTCGAAAATATTGCCGAACCGGCCCTCGTCGTCGGGCCGATCGCCGGCATCGACGTCGAACCGTTCGTCGCCAACCTCGACCCACAACGGGATCCGCGCAAATCCGGCGCATTTCCAGCGCACCCACGATCCGTCGTCCTCATGCTCGATTTCGGTGCAGCGATCGAGGTCGACCTTTGTGTATGCGCTGGCGGCAGACTTCGGCGCTGCCGGCGCGGCAGCGGGCGCGGCGAGCAGCAGCAGCGGAAGGAGCGAGCGCGGGATCGTCATTCGCCAGGATTAAGCAGTCGCTGCCCAAAGGAAAAGGGCGACTCCTTGCGGAGCCGCCCTTCCCAATCACGACTGCTTCAAGACAGCCGCAAAACAGGTTCGCCGAAGCGAAGCCGATTACTTGAGCTCGACGGTTCCGCCGGCTTCTTCGATCTGCTTCTTGAGCTTCTCGGCTTCGTCCTTGTTGACGCCTTCCTTGACCGCCTTGGGAGCGGCTTCGACCAGCGCCTTGGCTTCGCCGAGGCCGAGGCCGGTGATGGCGCGGACTTCCTTGATGACGTTGATCTTCTTGCCACCGTCGCCGGTCAGGATGACGTCGAATTCGGTCTGCTCTTCAGCGGCCGGACCAGCGGCTGCGGCGGCCGGCGCGGCGGCGACGGCAGCAGCGGCGGAAACGCCCCATTTTTCTTCCAGAGCCTTGGCCAGCTCAGCGGCTTCGAGGACGGTCAGGGCCGACAACGTGTCGACGATCTTGGTGATATCAGCCATTGTAAATACTCCTTGCGGGCATTGACGCCCAATTGTCGTGCGATGTGAAAAAACGAAAAATCAGGCTGCCTTGGCGGCGTACGCACCGGTCACGCGGGCAATCATGCTCGCGGGCTCGATGGCGATCCGGGCAAGCTTGGTGGCGGGTGCCTGGAGCAACCCGACAAGCGTCCCGCGCAGCTGATCGAGCGACGGCAGAGCGGCAAGCGCCTTGATCCCGTTCACATCGAGCAGCGTGTCGCCCATCGCCCCGCCAACGATCTCCAGTCGATCGTTGGTCTTGGCGAAATCGACGGCCACCTTGGCGGCGGCCACCGGATCGATCGAGGTGGCAAGCGCCGTCGGGCCGGTCAGCATGTCGCCGATCGGTCCGTATTTGGTGCCTTCAACCGCAATCTTGGCGAGCCGGTTCTTCGCAACCTTGAACTGGGCTCCGGCGTCGCGCATCTTCAGGCGCAAGTCGGTGGACTGGGCCACCGTCAGGCCGAGATTGCGGGTGATCACCACCACGCTGGTCTCGGTGAAGACGTTCTTCAGCTCGGCAACCAGATCGGATTTTTGCGAACGATCCATGCCATTCTCCAAATATCCCGCCGCTGGCAAAAGCCGTAAGCGGGTGCTTCAATCTGCAACGACGCGGAAATTCACCGCGGCGCAGCGCTAAAGTCCGTGGGGGATGGATCGGCAGCGACGGCAGTGCCATCGCACGACGGAGCCTGACGGCCCCGAATGATTCATGTCCCCGCCTCGGTCGCAAATTAAGTCCTTCGACAAGCTCAGGATGAGCCGAAGAAGAGCAGCGACTGTCTCGGACGAGTGCAGCCGGGCAAGCCCGGTTGCGAGGGTGCGCCTATAACGGGTTCCCGCCGGCAATCAAGTCTTTGGCTGATCGAGCGGAAGACGGTAGTTTGTCCGTATGCCGACACAGCAACCATGGTCCGCGCCGCCCGTTAACGCGGTCATGTTGAAACCCGCCGACGATTCCAATCATCCGCTTGTCAGTCGATTTAGCGCGTTCATCGCGCAATCGGCATTCCCGTGCGTTGGCGCCAAGGCGGCGCTCAACCGCGGCGGGATGCGGTTCGTCGTCGCCCGCGACTTCAATTCGGCGTGGGACGATCTGCGGATCCTGCCGTCGCTCCATGACATTGCCCGCGCTTATCGTTCCGACCCAATTCCGTTCCAGTCGCTGGCGGTACTGTTTGAGGGCGGCGCTCCGGACGATGAGCAAGCGTTCGAAGACGGGTTGTGGTCGCGGCTTGGATCGCTTGCCGCGAAGGATGATTGGCTCGGCCAGCGGCCCGACCCGCGAGTCGCCCACGATCCCGGCGATCCGCATTTCGCCATGAGCTTCGGCGGCGAGGCGTTTTTCGTCGTCGGGCTGCACCCCAAAGCGAGCCGGCCGGCGCGGCGGTTCGATACGCCGGCAATGGTCTTCAACCTCCACGACCAGTTCGAGCGGCTCCGCGCCGAAGGCCGCTATGCCGCGCTCAGCAACGCCATTCGCGACCGCGACCGAAAGCTTGCCGGCTCGGACAATCCGATGCTCGCCGAGCATGGCACGGTGTCGCCGGCGCGCCAGTATAGCGGCCGGGCGGTGGGCGCCGACTGGCGCTGCCCCTATTCGGGCCGAAGCTCCAGCGAGGACCGCTTGCTTGGTCAATGAAATCCCCCCTCGCAGCGGAACCGCGTTCACGATCGATCGCGGTCAGCGACTGACGGTGATCGATCCGCTCGGCGGTCAGGTGGCCGATCTGCTCGCGTTCAACCGCTCTGACATTGGCGAAGTCATCAGCTCGGGCCGGACGCTCGATTATGCCTCGAAAATCTATCTCAGCACCGGCGACAAGCTCTATTCCAACCGTTCCAATGTCATGCTCGACATCGTCGCCGACGACGTCGGCCGCCATGATTTCCTGCTCACGCCGTGCAGCAGCGACACCTTCCGGATCCTCTATGGCGATGACCATCCGCACCGCGGCTGTTTCGGCAATCTCGCTTCAGCGCTCGCTCCCTTTGGCGTAACCCAGGACATGATCCCGACGGCGTTCAACTGTTTCATGAATGTGCCGGTCGACGGCGCCACCGGCGTACTCAAGGTGCTTCCGCCGCTGAGCAAGCCGGGCGACAGGATCGTCTTCGAAGCGGCCATGGACCTGGTCATCGGCCTCACCGCCTGTTCCGCGCGCGACAGCAATGGCGGGTCGTTCAAGCCGATCCACTGGACGATCGATTGAGCACAAGAGCGCAAACGCTGCTTCCGTTCCCCGCGGCGACGGGACGTCTGACCGCGGCGTGGAGGCGCTTTCGCGTGCGCGGCATATATTGGTGGCGCTTCGGCTTCAGCCCCGACCTCGATCGGCCGCGGCGGTTCACCGAATGGACCCAGTGGAGAAAGCTCAATGATCGCAGCCACGCGCTGGCGATGTTGACCGACAAGCTCCATGCCAAGCGCCATATCGAGTCCATCGCCGGTCCCGGACTGGCAGTCCCGACATTGTGGAGCGGCACCGTCCTGCCGATCGCCCCCCCGGCGCCGCTGCCGTTGATCGTCAAGGCCAATCACGGCTGCAACCAGTATGTCGTCGTTCGATCGCCGGCGGACTGGCAGCGGGCGCGGGCCGCGAGCGCCGGACGGATGCGCCGCACCTATGGCGAATGGCTGGACGAATATGCCTATCGCTGCGCCCGCCAGCGAATCTTGGTCGAACCCTTTCTGGGCGGAGCGGGGGCGCCGCTGCCGATCGACTATAAGGTCTATGTGTTTGGCGGCAGAGCGCTGATGATCCAGATCCACGAAGCCCGGGCGACCCGGCGCTGCTGGACCCAATATGATCGCGACTGGACCTGGATCGGGGGCGTCGAAAGCGCCGCCGTCCAACCCGTCAACATGGCCGAAATGTTCCGGATCGCCGAAGCCTGCGCGCTGGGAATCGACTTCCTCCGGGTCGATTTTTACGAGGTCGAGGAGCGCTTGTGGTTCGGCGAATATTGTCTCTACCCCGGCTCCGGCCTCGATCCGTTCGTGCCCGACAGCCTCGATGTGCTGCTCGGCACATATTGGTCCGACGCCCGCATCTGATTTTCCTGGTCCGAAAGTGAAAAGACCCGGACGAAGCGGCGCTTCGCCCGGGTCAATTTCATGCCTTCCAGAAGGAAGAACGCAGCTTAGCGGCCGCGTTCACCACTCTGGACCGGCGGCGGCGGCGGCGGCGGCGGCGGCGGCGGGCAGGCGTCGGTCGCCAGGATCACCGAGCCGTCCGCGCAGGTCTGCATCGCCGGCGGTGCCGGCGGCGGAGCAACCGGCTCGACCATCGGCGGCGGCGGCGGCGGGGCCGCTTCGACACCACCGAAGTTGAAGATCAGGCTGGCGAGCAGGCTGTGCGAGGCAAATTTCGAATTATTGTCGAAAAAGACCGTTCCGCCGCTGGCCGGGGCAACACCGACGAACGAGAAATCGTCGTTGAAGTTGAGCTTGCCGGTGCGGAAATAGCGGTACTTGAGACCGATATCGACCGCCGCGCTGAGCGGATAGCGCGCTTCGGCGAGGAGCTGGTAAGCCCAGGCGCTGTCGCTGTCGCCGAGCGACTTGACCTTGGCCCGACCGATACCCGCGCCGACCGAGAAGTTGACGCTGTTCGGACCGCCGAAATCAACCAAGCCGTTGAGCATCGCGGAGGTCACGCTGCTGTGGCCGCTGAGGTTGAAATCGCTGGCGATGAAGGTTCCGCCCGAACCGGTATTGAGCGCATTGATGAAGCTCTGGCTGATGTTCAGGCTCTTGTTCGAAGCACGCTTGTAGCCAAGCTCGCCTTCGACCCGGAACATGCCGAAATCATAGCCGGCGATGGCGTCGATGTCCCAGCCCTTCTTGAACTTGACGCTGCCGAGGCGGGTCGAGAGCAAATCGGGAACCAGCGGATCGGTGAAGTCGACCGAGCCGTTGATCTTGGTGCTCTTGGGGAACAGAATGCCGCCTTCGATCCCGACATAAGCCGAGTTATCGCGGGCTGCGGCGGGGCTGGCGATCGCGAGAGTCGCCGCTGCTGCAAGCAACAGATTACGCATGTTTGAAAACCTCTTTGGTAGGGTGATAGTGGTGCCGGAACAGTTCGCCGCCGCAATGGTTGCAGCCGGAACCGATGAATGTGCAAGTTAGCGCAAACTGTGGTTTTCACGACACAGTTAGTCCGGCGTTCGAGTGCGACGAACCGAGTGGCAGGCGGTGACGGTCAGAAAAAAGGGCCGGAGCGTCGCCGCCCAGCCCTGTTTTCATTCAGCCGGTAGAGGACTGCTCAGGCGCCCGCGACCTCCGTCAGGTCGATTTTGACCCCCGGACCCATCGACGAGCTCATCGAGGCTTTCTGGACGAACTTGCCCTTGGCACCCGACGGCCGGTTCTTGATGATCGCATCGAGCAAGGCATCGAAATTGGCCTTGAGGTCGGCTTCGGGGAAGCTGGCCTTGCCGATCCCGGCGTGGATGATGCCGGCCTTTTCGACGCGGAATTCGACCTGGCCGCCCTTGGCCGCCTTGACCGCCTCACCGACGTTGGGAGTGACCGTTCCGAGCTTGGGGTTGGGCATCAGGCCCTTGGGTCCGAGCACTTTGCCGAGACGGCCGACGATACCCATCATGTCGGGCGTCGCGATGACCCGGTCGAAGTCCATCTTGCCGCTCTGGATCGATTCCATCAGATCCTCGGCGCCGACCACTTCGGCACCGGCCTTGGTCGCTTCCTCGGCCTTGTCGCCCTTGGCGAAGACCGCGACCCGGACATGCTTGCCGGTGCCCTTGGGCAGCGACACGACGCCGCGGACCATCTGGTCGGCGTGGCGCGGATCGACACCCAGATTGAGCGCCAGCTCGACCGATTCGTCGAACTTGCAAGTGGCGTTCTTTTTAACCAGCGCGATCGCTTCTTCGACGCCATAGAGTTTTTCGCGGTCGACCGCGGTCGCCATCGCTTTTTGCTTCTTGGTCTGTGCCATGTCCTTAGCCCTCCACAACCTGGAGGCCCATCGAGCGGGCGCTTCCTTCGATGATCTTGGTCGCGGCCTCGATGTCATTGGCATTGAGGTCGGCCATTTTGGTCTGAGCGATTTCAGCCACTTGCGAGCGGCGAATGGTGCCGGCGCTTTCCTTGCCCGGCTCCTTGGAACCCGACTTCAATTTGGCCGCTTTCTTGAGCAGGAAGCTGGCCGGCGGGGTCTTGGTAATGAAGCTGAACGAGCGGTCGGCATAGACCGTGATCCTGGTCGGGATCGGAGCGCCCTTTTCAAGCTCCTGCGTGGCGGCGTTGAACGCCTTGCAGAATTCCATGATGTTGACGCCGCGCTGACCCAGAGCCGGGCCGATCGGAGGCGCCGGATTGGCGGTGCCGGCGGGCACCTGCAGGTTGATGTAACCGGTAATCTTTTTGGCCATTATGGTTCACTCTCAATTTGGAATTGCGGGCGTTAAGCCGCGCAAATCCGCAAGTTTAGCGGTCCAAGCGGCGCTCTTCAGCTGATCCATCGAACAGGTTCGATGGTGGCCAAAAGGCTAACCTCCCGCACATATTCCATCGGCAATGCGTTGGAAGCGCGGGCCTTTAGCCGATGCGGCGAGCGATTGGAAGTGGTTGCATGGGTGAGTAAAACAGGGAATCCCTCTACTTCGCCGACTGGGTGACCTTCAGCGGCGGAGTGCGTGGGCCATTTATTGCAACTGCAAAACCAAAAGCGTGTGAAGATCGCGGACCCAGTGAAAGGAAGCCCAGTCGAGAGCTGCTCACGACGACCGGTGATTTATACCCTAGTCAGATACTAGACATTACGTCACAAGTGCAATGCGGCGCGATTCGGCCGACTTGAAAAGGGGTTTGCGATGCAGTCGCTATTTTGGGAATTGCTGCCGTTCGTCGTCGCGGGGTTCGCGGCGCAGCTTATCGACGGTGCTCTGGGCATGGCCTTCGGGGTCATTTCGAGCACCTTGCTGATCAGCCTGGGGATGCCGCCCGCGGCGGCCTCGGCCGGGGTCCATACGGTCGAAACCTTCACCACCGCAGTGTCTGGCGTGAGCCACATTCTGCACAAAAATGTTAACTGGAAACTGTTTCGCCGGCTGGCCTTGCCGGGCATCGTCGGCGGGGTGCTCGGGGCCTATGTGCTGAGCAATATCGACGGCCAGGTGGTAAAGCCGTTCGTGCTTGCCTATCTCGCCTCGATCGGTGGGCTGCTGGTTTACCGCGGGATTAAATATCCGCCCAAAAGCGTCGATCCCAAGGTGGTGGGTCCGCTTGGGCTGGTCGGCGGGTTCCTCGATGCCGCCGGCGGCGGCGGCTGGGGCCCGATCGTCACCGGCAATCTGCTCATCCAGGGCGCCGACCCGCGGCGGGTGATCGGCACCGTCAACACGGTCGAATTCCTGCTCACCGCGACCATCTCCGCGACCTTTATCGCGACCCTGGGGTGGAAGGCCTTCACCGTCGCCACGCTCGGATTGCTGATCGGCGGCGTGATCGCGGCGCCGATCGGCGCGCGCATTGCACAGCGGGTTAATGCCAAAAAGTTGCTGGTAGCGGTCGGAGTGCTGCTGGTGATCACCAGCCTCTACGGGGTGTGGAAGGCGCTGAGCTAAGGAGCGGACGGCGCTGTGCCGCGCCTTATTTGACCAGTTCGACCTGCTCGAATTCGAGCTCGACGGGGGTTGCGCGGCCGAAGATCGAAACGCTGACCTTGACCCGGCCGCGGTCGAAATCGAGTTCCTCGACGATCCCGTTGAACGACGCGAACGGGCCGTCGAGGACCTTGACGCTGTCGCCGATTTCATAATCGACCTGGATCCGCTGCTTGGGCGCGTTGGCGGCTTGCTCTTCCTTGGTCGACAGCATCCGCGCCGCCTGGGCGTCGGGGATCGGCTGGGGCTTGCTGTTATTGCCGAGGAAGCCGGTCACCTTGGGTGTGTTCTTGACGAGGTGATAGACCTGGTCGGTCATCTCGAGATTGGCGAGCACGTAGCCGGGCATGAACTTGCGTTCGGTCTCGACCCTCTTGCCGCGCTTGATCTCGGTAATCGTCTCGGTCGGAACCTCGATCTGCTCGACATATTCGGTCAGTCCAAGGCGCTTGGCCTCGCTGATGATCGCGTCGCGGACCTTGTTCTCGAAGCCGGAATAAGCGTGGATGATGTACCAGCGGGGCATGAATGAAACCTTGTAAGCGTTGCGCCGAAAAAAATCAGCGAATGAGGTTGAGCAGGAACTTGACCAGGGTCGCGAAAAAGGCGTCCACGCCAAAGAAGAAGATCGCCAGGATCGAGGTCATGATGATGACCATGATGCCGGTCGCGACGGTTTCCTTGCGGGTCGGCCAATGGACCTTGCTGCCCTCGGCGCGGACCTGCCGGATGAATTCGCCGGGGGAAACTTTGGCCACTATAATGCTCTCTTTCAGATAGAAAAAGGCTCCGCGGGACCAGGTCGGTCCGGCGGAGCTTGAGTCCACTTAGCGGCGATGCCGCGAGTCTTCAAGGGACGCTCGGTGGCCGCGGCTGGCAGGGGCAGGGGGACTCGAACCCACGACCCTCGGTTTTGGAGACCGATGCTCTACCAACTGAGCTATACCCCTAGGCCGCGCCGGCGCGGTAGCCAGAGCGGACCTTGAGCGCAAGGCTCAGTGAACCACCGGCAGCCCGACCCAGCTGCCGCCCGCACCCGTGAACACGCGCTGAGTCGCGGTGCGGTAATCGCCGGCTTTGGCGAAAAAGATGTTGGGCACGAAGGTCTGGGGATTGCGGTCGTAGAGCGGGAACCAGCTCGATTGCACCTGGACCATCAGCCGGTGGCCGGGCTGGACCACATAATCGACCGTCGGAAGCGCGAATTCGTAGGTCAGCGGGACGTTTGGCGCAATTGCGGCCGGCCGCGCGGGATCGCTCCGGTAGCGGCCGCGCATGACGTCCATTGCGATCGGGAATTGATAGCCGCCGAGCTCGGGCTTGGGGGGATAGATTGGCGGATAGACGTCGATCAGCTTGACGATCCAGTCGCTGTCGCTGCCGCTGGTCGAGGCGACGAGATGGGCGAGCGGGGTGCCGGCGAGGTGCAGCGGCTCGGTCAGAACGGGCCCGCTATAGGTCAGGACATCGGGGCGGCCGTCGGCGAAGCGCTGGTCGTCGCTGAGCCAGGTCCGCCACGTCGACCCCTGCGCCCAGGGCGAAAGATTGGGCCGGGCGCGATAGGTCACGGGCTTGGCCGGATCGGCAATATAGGAATCGGAACCGCGAGCCTGGGCGGCGGTGAAACCAAGCGCCGAGCCGCTGTGAAGATAGAGCGGAGTGAGGCCGGCGGGGCAGGCGCTGGCGCAGGACAACGGCCAGTCGGCCAGGCGCTGCCAGACATTGGTGCCGGCGGCGAATGCGGTAACCTTGGCGATATTGGCCGGTGCAGCGCCTTTGAGATGCTGGTCGAGGAACGGGATCATGACGTTGACCCGGAACCAGCGCGCGGTGTCGCTGCCCCAGTCGATCGGGCCGAACGACAAGGCCGGGCCGTTGGCCTGGCCGTGATACCAGGGACCGAGCGCCAAGAAGGCGTTGGGGCTGGACTTGACCGCGGCGAAGGCGGCTGGGGCGCCGTAAATATCTTCCTGGTCCCACATTGCCGCGACGAATAATGTGGGGACGCTGAGGCCCTGTCTGGCGAGTAGCCGGTCGACCGCCTGACCCTGCCAATAATCGTCATAATCGGGGTGCTGAGCGAGTCGCTGCCAGAACGGCAATTGCTCCATCCCCATGGCATTGCCGTAGGCGGCGGCCGAACCATGAGCGAGATAGGTCGAATAATCGTCGAAGCCGCCGGTGAACCAGCTTTCGTCGGATTTCTTGGCCGCGGTCTGGCCATAGACGTAGCTGATCATTTCCTGGCGGAAGGCGCCATTGTGGAACCAGTCGTCGCCCTTCCACACATCGACCATCGGGTTAATGGGGACCGAGGCCTTGAGCGCGGGGTGCGGGTTAATCAGGCTCATCAGCGCGGTGAATCCGTCATAGCTGGTCCCGATGGTGCCAACCCGGCCATTGCTTTCGGGCGTGTTCTTGACCAGCCAGTCGATGGTATCGAAAGCGTCGGTCGAATGGTCGATGCCAGTGGCGTTGAGCGGCCCCGATAGCGGCCGGTTCATCACATAGTCGCCCTCGCTGTCATATTTGCCGCGGACATCCTCGATGACGATGATGTAACCGGCGCGAACCAGTTCGGCGTAGGTCGAATTGAGGATGTTTTCGGGCCACGGACCGTCGCCGCCGCGGCTGGTGCCCTTCTTCGCCGAATAGGGCGTCCGGTCGAGCATGATCGGCGCCTTCCGGGCATTCCGCGGGAGGATGATGACGGCGAACAATTTGGTCCCGTCGCGCATCGGAATTCGTGCTTCGCGGCGGGTGAATTCGAAATTCTGGCGCGTGGCCTTGAAAGCCGCCGGAATATCGCCGCCGACGGGGATCGGAGCGGCCAGGCGCGGCTGGAACTTCGCGGGAATGTCGCCGCCCGGCTGGACCGCGGCCTGCCGCTGAGCGGCGAGCGGCGCGGACAATGCCGCCAGAGCCATCAGCCAAGCAAAAAAGAATCGCGTTGGAATCACTTCAGGCCCATCCTTTCGAGCGCTCAATGCCATGGGCAATGCGCGCGCGAAAGGGCGGGAGGGCGAGCGGTGCCAAAGAGGAAGAAACGCCGCCCGCCCAATGCGTCCGTGCTTAGGGCATCAGCACGGAATCGATGACGTGGATGACGCCGTTGGATTGCATCACATTGCCCTGGGTGACGTGGGCCATGCCGCCCTTGGCGTCGGTCAGCATGATCGTGTCGCCCATCATCGAGGCATAAAGCGGCTCACCCTGGACCGTGGTCAGTGTCGCCCGGCCGCCGCCGGCGCGGATCATCGCCATCAGGTCGGCCGCTGTGACCGTTCCCGAAACCACGTGATAGGTGAGGATGTTGGTCAGCGCCGCCTTATTGGCCGGCATCACCAGCATATCGACGGTTCCGGCGGGAAGCTTGGCGAAGGCATCGTTGGTCGGCGCAAAAACCGTGAACGGACCGGGGCCCGACAAAGTGTCGACCAGGCCCGCGGCCTTGACCGCAGCGACGAGCGTTGTGTGGACCGGCGAATTGACCGCATTCTGGACGATATTCTGGGTCGGATACATGGCGGCTCCGCCGACGTAGCTGATGTCGGCGGCGGGGGTCATTGCGGCGGAGGTCGTCATGCACCCGCCAAGGGCGAGCGTGGCGGCCATCACGGCCGTGGTTGAAATCAAGCGCATCGGATACTCCTCGGGTGGGTCGGGAGATCCAGTTACGTCGGCAATCGTGGCGCGGATGCAGCCGCCGCAGGAGCCTCAGGCGGCGATGTCGAAGGGGACGATTTCGCCGCTGAGGTAGAGGTTGCGCGCCTTGACCCGGCTCAATTTGCCCGAGCTGGTGCGGGGCAAGCTGCGCGGCGGGATCAGTTCGACGACCGGCGAAATACCGGTGATCGCGCGGACTCGTTCCTTGATGTCATCGCGCAGCCGGCCGCGTTCGGCGGGGTCGGAAACCCGGCAATGGACCAGCACCGCCGGCGTTTCCTCGCCCGACTGGGCGGTAATCGCGAACGCCGCGATGTCGCCCGACTTGAAGCCCGGCAATTGTTCGACCGCCCATTCGATATCCTGCGGCCAATGGTTCTTGCCGTTGATGATGATCATGTCCTTGGCGCGGCCGACGATGAAGATATAGCCGCCTGACAGATAGCCCATGTCGCCGGTGTCGAGCCAGCCATCGACCATGCACGCCCGGGTCGATTCCTCGTCCCGGAAATAGCCGGCCATGATGCTTGCGCCGCGCACCCACACCTTGCCGATCGAGCGGTCGTCGAGGATTTCGCCGCCGGGGCCGCGGATTTCGATATCCATGCCGGGAACGGGCTTGCCGCAATTGACGATCGCGCGGTAGCGGCGCGGGCGTTCGGGGCCGTCTTCGCTGGCGCCGGACAATTCGCTTTCCTCGACCAGCTCAAGCCGGATGCCTTCGCCCGGCGGCATCAGCGAAACCGCAAGCGTCGCTTCGGCGAGGCCGTAGGACGGGCAGAAGGCCGAGGCCTTGAAGCCGGCATCGGCGAAGCCATCGACGAAGGCCTGCATGACGTCGGGCCGGATCATGTCGGCGCCATTGCCCGCAATCCGCCAGCGCGACAGCTCGAACCGGTCGACGGCGCGGGTCTGGCTGCTCAACCGCCGGGCGCAAATGTCGTAACCGAAGGTCGGCGAATAGGACATGGTCGTGCCCGGATTGCGGCTGATCAAGTCAAGCCACGCCAGCGGCCGACGGGCGAAATCCTCGGTCTTGAGATAATCCGCGCTGATCTGGTTGGCGACCGGCGAGAGCATGCACCCGACCAGCCCCATGTCGTGATACCACGGCAGCCAGCTGATCACCCGGTCGCTGTCCTGAACATCAAGGCCAAGGCCGTGGGCCCGCAAATTATCGAGCAAGGCAAGATGGGTTACCGCGACGCCATGGGGGAAGCGGGTCGAACCGCTGCTGTACTGGAGATAGGCGATGTCGCCGCCGGACGCTTGCGGTAATGGCCGCTGGTCCTGATCGATATCCGACAGGCTGTCCCAGGCGCGGGCGGCGATCGTGCGCTTGGCCGCGGCCGCTTCGGCATATTCGGCATATTCGGCGGGATAGAGAAACAGACTGGGATCGCTCGAGGTCAGCATCACCACCAATTGTTCGACATAAGCGTTGCGGCCGCCGAAGCTGGTGGGCAAGGGCAGCGGCACCGGCCACAGCCCCGCATAGACCGCGCCGAAAAAGCAGGCGGCGAATTCGGGACCGGTCTCCGCCACCAGCGCCAGCCGGTCGCCCGGTTTGAGCCCGAGGGTGACGAAACGGCGGGCATGAGCGAGCGAATCCTCGCGCAGATCGGCATAAGTGCAGGTCCGGTCGAGGGTTCCGCGAGCATCGTGAAAATTGAACCCGCGGCGGCCGGTCGCGGCATAATCCAGCGCCTCGCCAAGGGTCTCGAAATCGGCGACCCGCCGCTTGAGCGTGTCGGTCGTTGGCGTCGCCCCCGCGGGTGCGAGCTGGTCGTCGCTCGTGGAATCGCGCTCAAGCACTCCGACTGTCCTCCAGATTTCCGCGTTTCAGGACCGGCTTTTGCACGGTTGCATATCGGGTGGCCGAAAAACGTGGCACAAAAAGGGCGCAATGAGCCCGCGCCCTCACCGCAAACCGCGTCCGCCGCTCGATCAGGCCAAGCTCGACGAGCTCGCGCTTTTCTATGTCGGGCGCTTTGCAACGACCCGGGCCAAGCTTGCCTCCTACCTCCAGCGCAAGCTGCGCGAACGCGGCTGGGCCGGTGCTGGCGAGGCTGACGTCGCGGCGCTGGTGGAACGGTTCGACCGCTCCGGGCTAGTCGATGACCGAGCTTATGCAATGGCCAAGGCGGAGACGCTTGCGCGGCGCGGCTATGGCAAGCGGCGGGTTGCACTCGCACTGCGCAGCGCCGGCGTGGACGATGAGGCCGGCGCTCCGGCCCTCGACCATGCCGAGCGCGAGGCTGCGGCGACCGCTCTGCGCTTTGCCGAGCGCCGGCGGTTCGGTCCTTATGCAGTATCCGCTCCGAGCGATGCGTCCGCTCCGAGCGATGCGCGGGACCGTTCCAAGCTTCGTGACAAGCAGCTCGCGGCGATGATGCGTGCCGGTCACGGACTGACCCTTGCGCTGGCGATCCTGCGTCTGGAACCGGGCACCGACCCGGACCCGTCCGAGCTGCTGTCCGGCGGTTAACCTGGCGCTTAACCTACTGGCCGGTAAAGTCGGTTTCCCGACATAGCGTGAAGTGTTAATGGCCGAGTCGTGATGTTCGCGCGTGAGTCGATTTCAGAGGAAGGGGCACAGTCCAAAGTGGCTGGAGACGATCAATCTGCCCCGCCCGAGCTTGCGCCTATCACCGGCCTGGTAAAGTGGTTCGACGCGACCCGCGGCTTCGGCTTTCTGGTCTCCGACGAGGTCGATGGCGATGTCCTGATTCACTTCAGCGTGCTTCGCGAACACGACCGGCGGAGCGTTCCCGAAGGAACGACCATCACCTGTGTCCCGGTTCAGCTTGAGCGCGGACTTCAGGTCAAGAAGATCATCTCCATCGATCTGACGACGGCCTTGCCCCAGGTCCCGCGCTCGTCCATCTCTGCGGCCGACCGAGCGGACCGCAAGTCGTTGTCCGATGCCGCCGGCGAGTTTGAAAGCGTGGAGGTCAAGTGGTTCAATCGCGTGCGCGGCTATGGCTTCCTCGTCCGGCCGGTGGAAGCGGGTGGAGAGGATGTGTTCGTGCATATGGAGACGGTGCGCGAAGCCCAGCTCCACGAACTCCAGCCGGGCCAGCGGCTCGAAGCCCGAATCGCGCCGAGCGAAAAAGGGATGACAGCGGTCGAATTGCGTCTTTCAAACGATTCGCCCGACGACTGGGCGGAGTGACGCTCGCTGCCGCGCTTGCCGCCTGCAGCCCGCCGTCGCCCGCCGCCAACCCGCCCGCCAATGCCAGCGTTGCCGAGCAAACCGGCCAGAGCGGGCTCGAGCAGATGCCGCTGACCATCCGCTCCGCCAGCGGAAATCACCATTTTACGGTCGAGGTCGCGCGTTCGCCGGAGCAGCAGCAACAGGGGCTGATGTACCGCCGAAGCCTGGCACCCGACCGCGGAATGCTTTTCCCTTACGCGCCGGAGCAGAACGTTGCCTTCTGGATGAGGAATACGTTCATCCCACTCGACCTGATCTTCATCCGCAGCGATGGAACGATCGGGCGGATCGCGGAAAATTGCGTGCCGGAGTCGCTCGACCTGATTTATTCGGGCGAGCCGGTGGTCGCGGTGCTCGAAATCGCTGGCGGGCAATCGGCCAGGCTCGGGCTCGCGGCCGGCGACAAGGTCGACTATTGAGGCGAGCCGGCAAATCGGCGCCGCTTGCGTCGGGTGGCTCTTCGCGGCAAAGGCCGGACCAGCATGGGATGGTTGGCAAACGCATTTACGTGGTGGAACGGCGCGAGCTGGGGCACCGCCATCTTCTCGCGCCGTAATGGCCGCGAGGCGGGCCGCGATTCGGCCGGCAACGTCTATTTCGAGCACAAGAACAATGCCGCTCGCCGCTGGGTCCTCTACAATGGCGACAATGATGCCAGCAGGGTCCCGCCCGACTGGCAATTATGGCTCCGCGGGACGATCGACGACGTGCCCGAAAAGGCGCTTCCGCCGCTGCGCAAGTTCCACCAGCCGCCGACCGCGAACCTGACCGGCACGATCGCCGCGTTCAAGCCCGACGGCGCCCTTGGAAGCGGCAAGATCCGGCCCGCCTCGACCGGCGATTACGAGCCCTGGATTCCCGAATAAACGTGCGCCGTTCGACACTCCTCCTGCTCGGGCTGGGAATCGCGCTCGCCTCGTGCGGGCGCGGGGGCAATAAGGATGCTGCCGACGGTAATGGAACGGCGGCGGCGGTGCCAAAGGGACAGATCGCCGGAGTCACCCCGATGGCCGAGCGCGTCGCGGTGCTCGGAGTGCTCAACAAGCGCAACGGAATCGTCAAGGACGTCGCGCTTCGGCCGGGCCAGTCGGCGCGGTGGAAAGACCTGCTGATCCAGCTTCGCGCCTGCGAAACAACGGCCCCGTGGGAAGAAGAGAAATTGACCGGGGCCTTCGTCCAGGTCGATGTCCAGGGCACCAACGGCAAGGCGCAGCGGATATTTTCCGGGTGGCTGTACAAGGAATCGCCGTCGCTCAATGTCGTCGAGCACCCGATTTACGATGTCTGGCCCAAAAGCTGCGCGATGACATATCCGGCCGGGCCGGCGGCGCCGGCGGCGCCGGTCAGCTCGAGCAACCGGTCGAGCGCCGCCAAATCCGGTGGCGGAACCGCCGCTTCGGGTTCGCCGGCCGAACCCCCGCCAGCGGCGGCCGCCTCCCCACCGCCCAGCGCAGCGGCCAATAACGCGACATAATCCGTTCGGCTGACATTGACCGCGCCGAGCGATTCAAGGTGGCTGGTCATGAACTGGCAATCGAGCAATGCGAAATTCCCCGCCCGCAACCGGGCGACCAGCCACGCCAGAGCGATTTTCGAGCTGTCGCGAACCTGGCTGAACATGCTTTCGCCGAAAAAGACGCGGCCAAGCGTCACCCCGTACAGCCCGCCGGCAAGGCGGCGGCCGCAATCATCGCTGCTCCACACCTCGATCGAATGAGCGAAGCCCGAGCCGTGGAGCGCGAGCATGGCAGCTTCGATTTCGACGTTGATCCAGGTTTCGTCGCGCTGGGCGCAGGCCGCGATAACCTCGGCGAAGGCGCAATCGATCGTGACTTCGAAGCGGCCCGAGAGAAGCGTTTTGCGGAGCGAGCGCGAGACATGGAAGCGGTCGAGCGGAAGGATCGCCCGCTGGCGCGGCTCGACCCAGAACAATTCCTCCGCATCGCGGCTGTCGGCCATCGGGAAAATGCCGCTGGCATAGCCCTGGAGGAGGAGGCGGGGGTCGATCCGGGTCATCGCGCGCAAGCATAATCGGTTACAGGATTTCGCGCACCACTTCCTGCGGTCGGCACAAGCGCACCCCCTTGCCGGTTTCGACCAGCGGCCGGTTGATGAGGATCGGATGAGCGATCATTGCCTCCAATATCGCATCGTCGCTGGTGAGCGGATCATTCAGCCCGAGTTCGTCGGCCAGCGGCTCCTTTGAGCGAAGGCCGTCGCGAGCGCTCATTGCGGCGCGGTCGTAGAGGCGTTCGAGCGTGTCGCGGGTGGGCGGATGCTTGAGATATTCGATGATCGTCACGTCAGCGCCCGATTCCTCGAGGATAGCCAGGGTCTTGCGCGAGGTTCCGCACAGCGGGTTATGAAAAATCATTGCCTTCATGCTCATTCCCTTATTGCTTCGTCCCGGCAGCGGGGCGTCTGCCGATACTGAGTCAACGGCGCTTTTCGCGACAGCGCAAGATTAACGCAAATGCTCGTAGCGGCGGCGGAACGATGTTCGTCGACCGGGGTTAACACCCTGTGACATGCACCGAATCCGGGGCAACCCAAGGTCGTGGGCATGGTCCGCAAGTTTAACATTCGGGAGAATTCAGCGATGCGTAAGTCCATTTTTGCATTGACCCTGGCAACTACGGTCACCCTTGGCGCTTGCGCCACCAATCCGGCGGTCGGCCGCGATGCCGCAATCGGCGCGGTCGGCGGCGCTGCCGTTGGCGCGGTCGTTCCCGGCGTGAGCGTGATCGAAGGCGCCGCTGTCGGTGCTGCCATTGGCGGCCTGTCGGGCGCGATCTGGTCGGATACCAACAACGACGGTTACGTCGATGGCTATCAGTATAACGGCCAATATTATGCGGGTACGCCGCAGGGTTATGATCCGACCACGCGCAACGTCATTGGCGGAGCGGTTGGCGGTGCGGTTCTCGGCGGCGTCGCCGGGGCACTGATCCCGGGCGTCAGCGTCCTTCAGGGCGCGGTCATCGGTGCGGCCGTCGGCGGTCTCGCCGGAGCGGTCTATGCCGACCGCAATAATGATGGCGTGGCCGATGGTTACGTCTATAATGGCCAATATTATCAGGGTGCACCGGCGGCCGCACCGGCCCCGGCTCCGGCTCCCACTCCGACCCGGAGCGGCGAGCGCGGCTAACAGGTCTGGAGACCAAGTGAACCGAATGCGTTTAACGTCCACCGGCCCGTCGCCGATGGATAGAATTCGGAAAATGAGTGGCGTCGCGGCAGCAATATTTGCCGCGGCGCCACTTGCTATGGGTCTGTCGCTGCTGAGCCCGGCTCCGGCTTTGGCGAAGTCGAAGCCGGCGGCGGTTGCGGCCGCCCCGACATATCCCAAGATCGTCGGCAATTCGGTGACCGATTTCTACGCCTCGCGGAACGATTATCCGTTGTGGCTGGCACCGGCCGCGGGTTCGGCGGCTCAGGACCTGGTCGCGTTTCTGCAGAGCGCCAAGGCCGACGGGCTCGACCCCAATGATTATGGCGTGGATGCCATCAACCAGGCGCTCGCCGCAGCCAAAAAGGGGGATCGCAAGGCGGTCCTTCGCGCCGACCGGCTGCTGTCGCAGGCGTTCATTGCCTATGTCACGGACCTGCGCCGCGACCCGGGTCTCGACATCATTTACGTCGAACCGCAATTGAAGCCGGCGCTCCCTTTATCGCGCCCGCTGCTCGAAGACGTCGCCCGAGCGCCGACGCCAGCGGCCTATCTCAAAAGCTTCGCGTGGATGAACCCGCTTTACGTGCAATTGCGCAAGGCCCTCACCGACAAGAGCTATGACAGCGAGGAGCATCGTGCCCAGATCGCTCTGAACCTCGATCGCGCGCGGATCCTGCCGTGGGGCAAACAGCGCTACATCCTGGTCAATGCCGCCGAGCAAAAGCTGTTCACCTTCGACAAGGGCAAGCAGCTCGACCAGATGAACGTCGTCGTCGGAAAGCCCAAATATCCGACCCCGATGATGGTCGCCTTGGTCCGCTTCGCGGCGCTCAACCCTTATTGGTACGTTCCGCCCGACCTGGCCGGCGAACGGATCGCGCCCAATGTGCTGAAGCAGGGCATGCCCTATCTCAAAAGCCTGGGCTACGAGGTCATGTCGGACTGGACCGAAGACGCGTCGCTGATCGATCCCAAGACGATCGACTGGAAGGCGGTCGCGGCGGGCAAGAAGGAAATCTTCATCCGCCAGCAGCCCGGGCCGCATAACAGCATGGGGCGGATGAAATTCATGTTCCCCAATGAAGCCGGCATCTACCTCCACGATAATCCGGAACGCGAATTGTTCAGCGAAGCGTCGCGGCTGTACAGCGGGGGCTGCGTCCGGCTCGAGGCTGCGGCCCGGCTCGGCCAGTGGCTGTTTGGCAAGGAACTGCAATGGGAAGGCGCCGCAACCGAGCAGCAGGTCGCGCTTGAGCAGCCGGTCGCGGTCTATATCACCTATCTGACGGCCAAGCCGAACGGCGACGGGACGATGGCCTATTTCGACGACGTTTACAGCCGCGACAAGGAACGGCTGGCGGCGCTTGGCAATGCCAGCGGGCCGGCCGCGACGCGTTAATAACCGAGCTGCCAATTGGCGCGGTAATTGGTCCGGTAAGCGATCGGCCGTCCGCGATCGTCAAGCGCCGGGCGAAAGCGCAGCCGCTGAATCAACAAGGGGCACAGTCCGCGATCGATCACGCCATCGCCGGTCGAACGCAGCAGCCGACAATCAACGACCGCGCCGGTCGGTGCGATCGCGAGCGTGACGTCGGCCGAGCCGGCCGCCATCCTGCCCGCCGCGATCGACTGATAATCACCGCGGCTGAGATTGCGGACCAGCCGGGCGGGCGTGAAGCGCGAGGTATCGCCCATCCCGCCGCCGCCAACACCATTGCCGTTCCCGCCAGCGCCGGTCCCGCTCCCCGCCATCGCGGCGCCTGATTTTGGAGCGCTGCCGCTGCCGGCGACCGGTGCCGCAACCACGGGATTGGCAGGCGGCAACTTTTGCGGTGGAGCAACAATTTCCGTGGGCTTGGCTACCTTCGCGGCGGCGCCTTCGGCCTGCTTTGCGCGATCGGCGTGGCGGGCGGGCGGAGGCTTGAGCGGCGGCGGTGGCGGCGGCGGCGGATCGGCGATGGTGATGGTCGTCATATGGTCGACCGCGGCGCGAATGGTCGAGACGTTGAGGCCGGTGACGATGACCAATGCGAGCAACGCATGGACCGCGATCACGCCGGCGATCGCCTTGCTCCGGTCGGGTTGGCCGAGATTGCCGCTGTAGCTGCCCATCGCCCCATCAACGCACAAGGCGCGATTGAGTTTAAGCGGGCGGGCGATCGCTTTGTTGCCGCTCGAGCCATTGCTCAAGCCATTTGATGGTATAATCGCCCCTCTGGAATTCGGGGTCGCGAACAAGTTTCTGGTGGAGCGGGATGGTCGTTTTCATCCCCTCGACGACAAATTCCTCGAGCGCTCGTTTGAGGCGCAGGATGCAGCCTTCGCGGGTGCGGCCGTAGACGATCAGCTTGGCGATCATGCTGTCGTAATAAAGCGGTACGGTATAGCCGGTGTAAAGGCCGCTATCGACCCGAACATGCATCCCGCCCGGCGCGACATAGGCCTTCACCGTGCCCGGCGACGGAGCGAAGGTTTCCGGATCCTCGGCATTGATTCGGCATTCGATGGCGTGGCCGTGGAGGACGAGGTCCTCCTGACTGACCGACAGGCCGAGGCCCGCGGCGACCCGGATCTGTTCGCGCACCAGATCGACTCCGCTGATCATCTCGGTCACCGGATGTTCGACCTGGAGCCGGGTATTCATTTCGATGAAATAGAATTCGCCATCCTCGTAGAGAAATTCGATGGTCCCGGCGCCGCGATAGCCCATGTCGGCCATGGCCCTGGCGACAATTCCGCCCATATGCGCGCGTTGCTCGGCGGTGATGACCGGGGAGGGCGCTTCCTCGAGTACTTTCTGGTGCCGGCGCTGGAGCGAGCAGTCGCGCTCGCCAAGGTGGATGGCATTGCCTTCGCCATCGCCGAACACCTGGAATTCGATGTGGCGCGGGTCGGCGAGATATTTTTCCATATAGACGGTGGGATCGCCGAACGCCGCATTGGCTTCGCTCGCCGCCTGACCCATCAGGCTTTCCAATTGATCTTCGGCCTCGACCACCTTCATTCCGCGGCCGCCGCCGCCCGATGCCGCCTTGATCAGCACCGGATAGCCGATCTCCGCCGCCAGCTGGCGCGCCTGGGCGGGATCGGTCAGCGGCCCGTCCGAGCCTGGCACCAGCGGCAGTCCGAGCCTGGCGGCGGTGCGCTTGGCCTCGATTTTGTCGCCCATGGTGCGGATATGTTCGGGCTTGGGGCCGACCCAGATCAGTCGGTGGCTTTCGACGATCTCGGCGAATTGCGCATTCTCGGACAGGAAGCCGTAGCCGGGGTGGATGGCGTCGGCGTGAACCACCTCGGCCGCGGAAATGATGTTGGGAATGTTGAGATAGCTGTCGCGCGCCGGGGGCGGGCCGATGCACACCGTTTCATCGGCCAGGCGGACGTGCATCGCGTCGGTGTCGGCGGTCGAGTGGACGGCCACGGTCTTGATGCCCATTTCATGACAGGCGCGGTGAATCCGGAGCGCGATTTCGCCGCGATTGGCGATGAGCAATTTCTTGATCGGCATTGCCGCGCGGGCCCGGGTCAACCGATAATCGCGAGCGGCTGGTCGAATTCGACCGGCTGGGCGTCGGAGACGTAGAGTTTCTTGATCGTTCCGGCGGTCGGCGCGGTGATCGGGTTCATCACCTTCATCGCCTCGATGATCACCAAAGTGTCGCCCGCTTTGACCTTGTCGCCGACGCTGGCGAAGGGCTTGGCCCCTGGCTCGGGGGAGAGGAAGGCGGTTCCGACCATCGGCGATTTGACGAGCGTCCCGGCGGGTTCGGAATCGGCCGCCGGCGCTGCCGCAGGGCCTGGAGCCGCGGCCGCGGGGGCAGGAGCGGGGGCCGCCGCGTAATGGACTGCGCCACCCGACGACAATGTCCGTGCGACCTTGATCTTGCGGCCGCCGTCCTCGACCTCGATTTCACTCAGATTATTGGATTCGAGCAATGCCGCGAGTTCGCGCACCAGCTTGGTGTCGATGCGCATCGCGGCGCCCTTGTCGGGATCAGCCATTCTCGTCCCTCATTGAATTTGGCCCGGAGCCGGCGTTGCGCCTGCTCCCTTGCAGAGGCTTACCGCCGCGTCCAGTGCGAGCATGTAGCTGAGCGGGCCAAAGCCGGTGATCGATCCGCGGGCGACCTGGGCGACCATCGACTGGCGCCGGAAATGCTCGCGGGCGTGGACGTTCGACATGTTCACTTCGATGACTGGAACGGCCAGCGAGGCGACCGCGTCGCGAAGCGCGATCGAGGTATGTTCATAGCCGCCGCCGTTGAGGATCACCGCCGCCGCCTTGGCCAGAGCCTCGTGCAGCCAATCGACCAACACGCCTTCGTGATTGGTCTGGCGGATGTCGAGCGTGACCTTGAGACCCTTGGCCCGCTGCTGGAGCGAGGCTTCGATTTCGGCCAGCGTCTGGGCGCCGTAGATCCGCGGCTCGCGGGTGCCGAGCAGGTTGAGGTTCGGCCCGTTCAGGATAAAAATGACATGGTCCATTTGCGCCGCGGGGTGGACATTCCTATCTGCCATTTGTCAATGTCTCTCGACGATACCCTTGGAATTCGGGTCAATGGTGAGCACCGCCGGGTCAATGGCGGGATCACGATCACCGAAATGCTCAACGAGCTTGGACTCGACCCGCATCGAGTCGCCGTCGAACGCAATCTGGCCGTCGTCGAGCGCTCGAAATTCACCGAAATGATGGTCGAGGACGGCGACGATTATGAAATCGTCCATTTTGTCGGAGGTGGGTGAAGTGAGCGTCGAACAGCCAATCAAGGCCGACAGCTGGACCGTCGCCGGGCGGACCTTCTCGTCGCGGCTGATCATCGGCACCGGCAAGTACAAAAGTCTCGAGGAAAATGCCGCGGCGCTCAAGGCGTCGGGGGCACAGATCGTCACCGTCGCGGTGCGGCGGGTCAATATCTCCGATCCATCGCAGCCGATGCTGACCGATTTCATCGACCCCAAGAAGGTCACCTACCTGCCCAATACCGCTGGGTGTTTCACCGCCGATGAAGCGATCCGCACGTTGCGGCTGGCGCGCGAGGCGGGCGGCTGGAACCTGGTCAAATTGGAGGTGCTGGGCGAAGCGCGGACGCTCTATCCCGACATGCGCGAGACGTTGAAGGCTTGCCAGGTGCTGGTCGCCGAAGGGTTCGAGCCGATGGTCTATTGCGTCGACGATCCGATCGCCGCGAAGCAGCTCGAGGAAGCCGGCGCGGTGGCGATCATGCCGCTGGGAGCGCCGATCGGATCGGGCCTCGGCATCCAGAACCGGGTGACGATCCGGCTGATCGTGGAGGGTGCCGGCGTGCCGGTGTTGGTCGATGCCGGCGTCGGAACCGCGAGCGACGCAGCGGTAGCGATGGAGCTGGGCTGCGACGGGGTGCTGATGAACACCGCCATCGCCGAAGCCAAGGATCCGGTGCTGATGGCGCGGGCGATGAAGGCCGCGGTCGAGGCTGGTCGCCTCGCCTATCTCGCCGGGCGGATGCAGAAGCGCCGCTACGCCGATCCCTCAAGTCCGCTGGCCGGGCTTATCTAGCGGGCGGCAACGATTCGGCCGCGCGCGACGAACTGTTTTTGCTTGCGCCAAGCCGAGCAACGCGAAGCGCCTTCGCTGGTTATGCCCTTGTAACCCAAGCGAAAGGGAGAATGAAAATGGGCGAATTCACCGAGAAGGTAAAAGGCAACGCCAACGAGGCCATCGGCAAGGTCAAGCAGGAGTCGGGCAATCCCGATACCCGCGCCGAAGGCGAAGCTCAGGAAACGAAGGGCGAAATGCAAGAAGACAAGGGCGAAGTCGAAGGCGCTCTGGGCAACGACATTTAACGGTCGCTCCCAATTCAAATCGAGGGCCGTCCGAAAGGGCGGCCCTTTTCGTTTCAGTCAAACCGCCTGTTCAAACGGCGAAGCGCATTCGGCGGGCTGGGCATCAGCGGGTGGCGCGAACGATATGCGCGGACATTGGCGCATCGAGTCCGTCCGATCCCTCGAATTGAACCAGCGCCCGGGCCGCGGCCTCGGTCGCTGGAGCGAGCATTGCCGGGTTGAGCGACTCGATCTCGGTCCGCATTGGCGAGCCCTGAACGAAGCCCAGTGCGGCTTCGGCGGCAGATTTTGCGCGGCTGCGCAGTTCGATGGTCTCAATGGCGAAGTCGGTGAATCCGGCGGCGCGCAGGTCCCGCTCAATTCCCGCGACCTCGTGATAGCGAAACGGGATGCGCTCGTAGAATGCGGCGGCTTTGCCCGGGAACAGTTCCGCCACCGCTCGGCCGGCGGCGCTGGTCGCCGGGTTGCGCTCGATCGAGTCCCAGATCGCCAGCAAATAAGTGCCGCCGTCGCGAAGCACGCGCCGCGCCTCAATATTGCCCTGGACCTTGTCGGGGAAGAACATGATCCCGAACTGGCAGACAGCGAGGTCGAAGAATTGATCGTCGAACGGCAAGGCCAAAGCGTCGGCGGCGGCGAAGCTCACCTTGGGTGAGCGGACTTTCAGAGCGGCGATGTCGAGCATCGGCTGATTGAGGTCGGTGGCGACAATCCCGGCATCGGGCAGAGCGCTGTGCAGGGCCTCGGTCACGACGCCGGTGCCAGCAGCGGTCTCGATGATCCGCCGCGGCTCCAGCGCCTGTGCCCGCTGTGCGATCAGCGCGGCATAAGGAGCGAACAGCATCGGCACCATGTAACGCTCGTACAGAGCCGGGATCGAGCCGGCGAAAACACTATCGGTCGCGCTCATCGGACGCGGATCGCGGAGTCGGCGGATAGTCGCTGGGGGCGTTGCGGAAGCATCGCTCGGCAATGCCAGAACGGACGGGCGATGGCGAGGCGCGGAGTCGCGGCAGGAAGCGGCGAACCCCCAGCATGGGGTCGGTCCGTTTCGGATGCGATTGCATGGTCCGAATCATCGACCCTAACGTTACGTCTATGAATTACATCACTTTTTCTGGAAGGGTATGACAATGTCCGCTCGGGTAAAGCCTTCACGACCAGCCACGGCTGGCAAGCGCGTCCCGACCATTTCCGCCGAGCAGATTCAAGCGATCGCCAGACCCGGGGCGATCAGCTGGTTGTGCCTCGAAACCGCGGCCCCGGTGCCGGCGGTCGTCGGCCGCCCCCAATTCGAGTGGAGAGACAATCTCGACATTGCGCGCCAGCTGAACGATTATTTCGCTCGCGACGCCGAACATTAAACCGCGAGCGTTTTTTCGAACCAATGATCGGCGTAGCGCTCGGCGTTGAACGCCGCGACTTCGCCATAACCGCTGGAGCGATAGAGCTTTCGCGCTTCGGCCAGGCTGGCGTGGGTTTCGAGGCAGACCTTGCGATAGCCGAGCCGCCGGGTGCGCTGTTCGAGCTCGGTCAATAAAGTCCGGCCCAGCCCGCGGCCACGCACCCCCTGATCGATCCACATGCGTTTGAGATAGGCGGTGTCGGGCGAATGGCGCTTGAGCCCGCCACAACCGACCGGCCGTTTTCCGAGGTAGATGACGAGGAACGCGCCGCCGGGCGGAGCGAAGTCGGCGAGCGTTGGAGCTTCGCTCAACCGGGGGTCGAAGCCGCCGTCGAAGCGCGCTCCAAGTTCCTCGAAATAGCGCCCGAGGCAATATTCCGCATCCGCGCTGGCCGGGGCAACGTCGACGATCCGGATCGTGGCCATGTCAGCGTTTGTGCAGCTGACTGATCGTGGTCGCGTTGGTGATGACTTCGACGTCGGTCGTGCAGTGGATGAGGCGGATGCCCGTGCGCTCCATCGCTCGGTCGAGCGCGGGGGCGAAGTCGGCGGTCTTCGCAACCGTTTCCGCCCAGCCGCCAAAGGCGCGCGCGAACGCCGCAAAATCGGGATTGGCGAGGGCGGTGCCCGACAGACGCTTTGGATAGTCGCGCTCCTGGTGCATCCGGATAGTGCCGTAGCTGCCGTTATCGACCAGGATGACGATCAGGTCCGCGCCATATTGCGCGGCGGTCGCAAGCTCCTGCCCATTCATCAGGAAATCGCCATCGCCAGCGACGCACACCACCGGGCGATCCTTGAAGCGCAGCGCGGCGGCGACCGCGGCGGGGAGGCCATAGCCCATCGTTCCGCTGGTCGGTGCAAGCTGGGTTGGGGCCGGGCCGTAGCGCCAGTAGCGATGCCACCAGCCGGAAAAATTGCCGGCGCCGTTGCAGATGATGGTGCTGGCGGGGAGCTTGTCGCGCATTGCGGCGACGCACGGGCCAAGATCGAGGGCAACGCCGTCTCGCGGCGCTGGAGTGGACCAGTCGAGCCATTCGCGGTGGGCCTCCTCGCCGGCCGAAAAGCGGACGCAATCGGGGTCGGCCCATTCGTCGACCATCTCGGCGAATTCGCCCATGTCGGCGCAAATCGGCAGATCGGCGCGATAGACGTGGTCGAGTTCATTGGGGTCGGGGTGAACATGGACCAGGATTTGGCCGGGATGGTCCGTTGTGATCAGCGAATAGCCATCGGTGGTCGATTCCCCAAGCCGGGCGCCGACCGCGATAACCAGATCGGAGTCGCGGACGCGCTGCTGCAATTTGGGGTTGGGGCCGTAGCCCAATTGGCCGGCATAGACGGCGCACGCATTGTCGATCGCATCCTGGCGGCGGAAGGCTGCAGCGACGGGAATTCCGTGGCGATAGGCGAAATTGGCGAAATGGTGCGCCGCGCGCGGGCTCCAGTCGGCGCCGCCGACGATCGCAACCGGCGCGGCGCAGTCCTTCAATAATTCGAACAGGGCCTGGATCGCGCCCGGATCGGGCGCTTCGGCGAGCGGCGCGATGGCCGGGCGGTCGGCGGTCTCGACACAATCGCGAAGCATATCCTCGGGCAGAGCGAGCACCACCGGCCCGGGGCGCCCGGCGGTGGCAACGCGCCAGGCGCGGGCGACATATTCGGGGATCCGCCGGGCATCCTCGATCCGCGCCGCCCATTTGGCGATCGGGCCGAAGAAGGCGGGGAAGTCGATTTCCTGAAAGCCTTCGCGGTCGCGGTCGGAGCGAGCGACATCGCCGATGAACAGGATCATCGGAGTCGAATCCTGGAAAGCGACATGGACACCGCCGCTGGCGTTGGTCGCGCCGGGGCCGCGGGTGACGAAAGCGATTCCGGGACGGCCGGTCATCTTGCCGTCGGCATCGGCCATATAGGTCACTCCGCCTTCCTGGCGGCACACCACTAGGTCGATTTCGGGCGCATCGTGGAGCGCGTCGAGCACGCTAAGGAAGCTTTCGCCGGGGACGGTGAAAATGCGGTCGCAACCCTGGAGCTTGAGCTGATCGACGAGGATCTGGCCGCCGGTGCGCGAAGGAATTTTGGTCATTGCGCGCTCTATCCCGCAAGCAAGCCGCGCGAAAGCTGGAAAAATGCTTGCCCGAGACCCCGATGCAGACGCGGGCAGACGTACCGCCTGACTTGTGCTATGGTGCCCGCATCACTCGAATTCCAGCCCCAAGCTTCCTGTGACTGAGAGACCGAATGCGCTCTCGCTTTAGCCAGGAGTCTATTCAGTGTCCCGAGTCCTTCACCTGCAGATGAGCCAGGCCGACGCCACCCAATATTGCACCGACAAGAAGATCGGCGTGTCCGCGGTCGAGACCCTGCCATCGGGCGCGATCCGGCTGGTGTGCATGAGCGTCGATGGCGCCGAGCGCGCGCGCAAATCCTTGAAATCGAAGCTGGTCAAGGGCGACATGGTGCGCCAGCGCCACCGTCCGACCAAGCCTTTGTGGTAAGGAACGAATTGCTCCAAACGCCACAAATTTCGGTCAAGATCGCTGATCGGTTGAAGTGAAATCGAGCGCGCCCAAGCTTGTCGCGGGCGCAATATTCGAGTTGATTTTTCAGCGTTCATCCCCATTTGGGAATGGCTACCAGTCGTAATCGACGGTCCTTGGCGCCAAGTCGCTCCTTTCTCCTTCAATGACGCCTTTTAGTCGCGACATGGCGATCACCAAGCGGAGAACGATATTGAAACAGCGAGCAATCAATCCAGCCCCGCAAGCAAGCAGGGTGCGCGTCAATGGCACTGTCAGCACTTTTTCCGACAGCAAGGGGTTCGGGGTCATCAAGAACGACGATGGCGACCGACTGCAGTTCAAGAGCAGCGAAGTGAAATGGCACCGCACCTCATCCCCGGCCAAGGGCCAGCGGATGAGCTATACGCCAGGGGTAGACCAATCCGGAGCGGACTGCGCGACCGACCTGCAAGCGGCCGCAAGCGCTTACACCGCCGGCTGAAATTTAGACCGGACCCCAGGCCGCGGCGATCAGGAGCAGGCTGGCTGCACGTCCGCTAGGCGCGCTGCAAACAGCGGAGGAATTCTCCGATTCGTCACCCGGTCGAAGCGGGGTCCCGCTGTTGTTGAGGCATTCATGGTGTCGAACAGATCAAGCCAATCGGGATTTGCCTCCTCGATCAGCGTGATCTTCCACGCCCGCCGCCACTTCTTCATCGCCTTTTCGCGCGCGATCGCTTCCTCGATGGTCGGAGCTTCCTCCGCACAGACAAGCCGATTCAACTCATATCGAGCGCAGAACGACGAGCCACGCCCTTCTCGATGAGCGAATACGCGCGCCGCGATACTTGCGGTCACACCGATGTAGAGCGTGCCTCGATAGCCGGTCGGCCATGATATAAACCCAGCCCCCGCATGCGCGTCCTTCCACGCATCACCCCCGCGAAAGCGGGGGTCCCGCTGTTGTGCATGATTCGGCCGCGGAGAAGCCTAGCGGGATTCCCGCGTTCGCGGGAATGACAGAATCAGCGGGTGCGAAGCTGGTCGCAGATGCTGGCGATGCTCAAGGCCTGGGCCGAACACGGCATCAATCTGCGCGAAGGGGCGTATAAGTAGCGGGTTCCGTGATTCCCGCGAGAGCGGGAATTATGTTGGCTTCCGCAGCACTGACACGTGTGGCTCTAGCAATTGGTTGATTCGGGTGAATTGGTATTGCCAGCCAGCCTTTGTTTCACCACCCAAAGCGCGGCATGCGCCCCCATGGCTGAGGAGGTGGCGGGGTCTGTTTTGTCTCCGACTGCAAGCTGCTCAGCCATGTTGTCGATGACCCGATGTGATGCCAGCGAGAGTTCGAGCGCATTCGACGCTTCTCGGTCCCGAAGCCAGTCGTGTAACGCTTTCTGATGGTGCGTTCGGAGCTCGTCGTCCAACAATAGAAGAACGGTGTAGTTCTCCAGCTGATTGCGCTTACGATGGTTCAAGCGCTGACTCGCGAAAAACCAAACCACGGCTGCAGCGAATAGAATCCAAGGCAAGATTGTCATGCGAATGTCCCCTAGTCAGCTTCCGGTAGCGGCTTGTCCTTGATGTAGGCCCAGACGTCCTCGCCAGTTTCGCTTGCACGCGCACCCAGCGCAATCAGCATCCGGGCCGTGTCGTCACGACTTGCTCCAATTACTCCTGACAGGGTGCTCATCTTTCGCCAGCCGGTCGGACCCGGTTTGTCGAGCATTTGCCGCAAGAGAGTCTTCCGGTCGTCGTCAAACTCTCGTGTTTGGTGCGTTTCCCACAGGTATTTGACCCACTGGCCGAGCAACGTCAACGCGCTGCCGACAGTTGTCCCAATGACGCCCCACCAGAAACTGGACATGGGTTCACGGTAACAAGAAAATGCCCGTTGCAATAGCGGAGAACCGGGATCCCCGCTTCCGCGGGGGGTGACGCGGTGGTCCTATCACGCCTGGTGGATCGCTTTGACCACCTGATAGCTTTCGAGGCCTTCCTTGCCGCCTTCGGAGCCGAAGCCCGAATCCTTGACCCCGCCGAACGGCGCGTCGGCAACCGAAATGGCGAAGGTGTTGATCCCGACCATCCCGCTTTCGACCAGATCGCCGATCAGGTTGGAGCGGCGGCCATTTTCGGTGAAGGCGAAGGCGGCGAGCCCGAACGGCAGGCGATTGGCCTCACCAATCACTTCATCGAACGTTTCGAACGATCGCGACACCGCCACCGGGCCGAACGGCTCGTCGTTCATGATGTCGGCTTCATTGCTGACATCGGCGAGCAGCGTCGGCTGGAAGAAGAACCCCTGATTGCCGCGCTTACCCCCGGCGAGGACGCGGGCGCCCTTCTTGCGGGCGTCCTCGACCAGTGCCTCGACCGCGTCGGGGCGGCGGGCGTTGGCGAGCGGGCCCATGCGGCTGTCGGAATCCATGCCGTCGCCGACCTTGACCAGTTCGGTGCGCGCCGCAAAGCCCTTGAGGAAGGCCTCGTAAATCCCGCTCTGGACGTAAAAGCGGGTGGGGGACACGCAGACCTGGCCGGCGTTTCGGAATTTCTGGGGAACGACCATGTCGAGCGTCTTTTCAAGGTCGCAATCGTCGAAAATCAGAACCGGCGCGTGGCCGCCCAATTCCATCGTCACCCGGGTCATGCTGTCGGCGCATAATTTCATCAGATGCTTGCCGACATTGGTCGATCCGGTGAAGCTGACCTTGCGAATGACCCGGCTGGCGATGAGGGTGCGACTGACGAGGTCGCTGTCGCCGTGGACCAATTGGGCGACCCCGGCCGGGATTCCGGCATCGGCCAGCGCGCGGAACATTTCGGTGGTGCAGCCCGGCGTTTCATGCGGCGGGCGCGATATTACGGTGCAGCCCGCGGCCAAGGCGGCCGAGACCTTCTTGGCCAGCAGATAGATTGGGAAATTCCACGGCGTGAAGGTCGCGGTCGGGCCGACCGGCTGACGGATGACCCGGCTCAGCTGGCCCGCGGGGCGCACCAGAGTGCGGCCGTAATCGCGCTTGGCGTCTTCGGCGTACCAGTCGAACAATTGGGCCGAACCAAGCACTTCGGCCTTAGCCTCGGCGAGGACCTTGCCTTGTTCCTGGGTCAGGGTCCGGGCAATGAGGTCGGCGCGTTCGCGCAGCAGTTTGGCGGCTTTGTGGAGAATCGCGCCGCGCTTCTCGACGTCGGTCGAGCGCCATTCGGGCCACGCCCGGGCGCTTGCCGCAAGCGCTTCTTCAAGGTCGGCCGCGGTGGCGTAAGGAACGTCGGCGATGCCCTCGGCGTTGACGGGATTGACGAGCCGGTGGCTGTCGCGGCCTTCGCCCGATTTCCACGCGCCGTCGATGAAGAGTTTGAGATCTGTTTCATAGCCCATGGGGAGCCAGATAGGCCCGGCTTGATGGACCTGCAACGGGCGGCTAGTCGATTGGCAGAACAGGAGAGACAGATGACCAAGCAGGAACTGGTTGCGAAAATGCAGGACGCCCAGGCGTGGATCCCGGGCAAGACGGTCAAGATCGATTTCGGCGACCAGGGCTTGATCATGCTCGACGGCGTAGCGGGCGCGGTAACCGAGGCCGACGGCACTGCCGACACCATTATCAAGGTCGGCTGGGACGATTGGCAGCAGCTCGCTTCGGGTCAGCTCGACGGCATGACCGCGTTCATGATGGGCAAATTGAAGGTCGAGGGCGACATGTCCAACGCGATGCAATTGCAGGGGGTATTGGCTAAGCTGAAGGGCTGAGCTCAGCCGTTCTGGATAAGGCGGATCAGCGATCCGTCGGGATCGACCAGATAGGCGATACGCATCCCCGAAGTCTCGATTCGCGGTGGGTCGAGGCGCGGCTGTCCGCTCGGTTTTTCGAGTAGGCCGGCGGCCTTGCACGTGTCGTAAAAACGATCGAGCTCGTCGAGCCGCAAGCAGCAGCTAAACAAACTCTGAAGCGGATCGAGGTCGGCAAAAGGAAAGAATTCGATGGTCAGGCCGCCGCGTTTGAGGATCATCCAGCCGCTGTCGCGCCAGCCCTCGACGAAGCCCAATGCGCCGTAAAAGCGCGCGGTTGCTTCGAAATCGCGCGACGGGAGATTGGGAGTTGCGTGGTCGGCCATCGCGCTGAGCCTAATCTCGACCGCGCAGCTTGACCACCGACGCTACCTTTCTATTGCCATCGAACGACCTTTTGGAGGGCCTATGCAGAAAATCTACCCCAATGCGCAGAGTGCGCTCGACGGTTTGCTCCACGACGGAATGACCATCGCCGCCGGCGGGTTTGGCTTGTGCGGCATCCCCGAGCGGCTGATCGATGCGATCGTCGCCAGCGGGGTCAAGGATTTGACCATCGCCAGCAACAATGCCGGGATCGACAATGAAGGGCTCGGCAAATTGCTGCGCACGCGCCAGGTCAAGAAGATGATCAGCTCCTACGTCGGTGAGAATAAGGAGTTCGAGCGGCAATATCTGGCGGGCGAGCTCGAGGTCGAATTCTGCCCGCAAGGCACGCTCGCCGAGCGGATGCGCGCGGGCGGCGCGGGCATTCCCGGTTTTTACACCAAGACCGGGGTCGGGACGCAGGTTGCCGAGGGCAAGGAGGTCAAGAATTTCGACGGCGAGGATTATATCCTCGAGCGCGGCATTCGCGCGGACCTGTCGATCATCAAGGGCTGGAAGTCGGACGAGGCCGGCAACCTCGTCTTCCGCAAGACCGCGCGCAATTTCAACCAGCCGGCCGCGACCTGCGCCAAAATCTGCGTCGCCGAGGTCGAGGAAATCGTCGCGGTCGGAGCGCTCGACGGCGACTGCATCCACGTCCCGAGCATCTACGTGAAGCGGCTGGTGCTGGGTGGCCCCTATGACAAGAAGATCGAATTCGTGACCACGCGCGAGCGGGAGGCGGCGTGACTACCGGACGTCTGCTGCTGGCCGCCGGTGGGGCGATGAGCCTTGCCGCATCCCTCGTCCACCTCGCGGCAATCGCGGGCGGGCCGAGCTGGTTTCGGTGGCTCGGCGCTGGCGAACGCATCGCTCGCGGGGTGGAAATGGGCCATAAGGCGCCGATCATCCTGACCATCGGCATTGCGGCCGCGCTGCTGGTCATCGCGCTTGCTGCCTTTGCGGGCGCCGGGCTCATTCGGCCGATCCCATTTACCCGCGTCGTGCTGATCGCCGCGAGCGCGGTCTATCTGGCTCGGGGCATGGCATTGTTTGCGCCGAACCTCCTTCGCCGACCCGACCTGTCGCCAGCATTTCTGGTCATCTCGTCGGGAATCGTTCTGGTCATGGGCATGGCTTTTGCCCTCGGCACTTTCTTGCAATGGCCGCACCTTAGCAATCAAGGAAACAGCTGATGCCTTGGGATCGTAACCAGATGGCGGGGCGCGCGGCCAAGGAGCTGCGCGACGGTTATTACGTCAACCTCGGAATCGGCATCCCGACCCTGGTGGCGAACAATATCCCGGACGCGATGGAGGTCACTCTGCAGTCGGAAAACGGGATGCTCGGGATCGGGCCGTTTCCGTTTCCGGACGAGGTCGACGCCGACCTCATCAACGCCGGCAAGCAGACCATCAGCGAGCTCGACAGCTCATCCTATTTCTCGTCGTCGGACAGCTTCGCGATGATCCGCGGCGGGCATATCGACTTGACCGTGCTTGGCGCGATGGAGGTCGATGAGGGCGGCGACATCGCCAATTGGATGATCCCGGGCAAGATGATCAAAGGCATGGGCGGGGCGATGGACCTGGTCGCGGGGGTCAAGAAGATCATCGTCGTGATGGAGCATGTGTCGAAAAACGGCGACCCCAAGTTCATCCCCGAATGCACGCTTCCGTTGACCGGCAAGAACGTCGTCGACATGATCATCACCGACCTCGCGGTGTTCCAGCGGCCCGACCATGACAGCCCGTTCAAGCTGATCGAACTGGCGCCCGGGGTGACTGCCACGGACGTGCGCGGGAAAACCACCGCGCATTACGTCGACTAGGGTTTTTCGCGCTTATTCGGTGAAGGTGATCCAGGTCGTCCGAACGCCGCTGACCGGCGATGCCGGCGCAACCGCCACGAGCTGGTGGTAATCCTGCTTGATCTTGGCGCATCCAACATCGCCGAGCGCGGCACCAAAGCGCGTGGTAATCGCGCGGCAATCCAGCGCCTTGCCGGACGCATCGACAAATACCGCATATTTGACCGAGATCGGGGCGGTGGCGCCGTCGGGGAGTTTGTTGAGGCTGAGCTCGAAATCGGGGCCGACCTCGCTCTGCGACCAGTTTTCGGGGTCGAGCGCCCAACTTATCCGGCTGGTATAGACGCCATAGGTCGGACGGCCGTTGGAATCCAAAGCGGGGGCGAAGCGAATGCGCTTCGAGGCAATCATGCACGCCTGGTCGTCCAACAGATAATGGCCGCTCGACTTGGTGATCCGGCATTGGGCAGGCCGTCCCTCCGGAGTAACCACCACATCGAATATTGTCACACCTTCCTGATGGCGCTCGAACGCCCGAACCGGGTAATCGTCCATGCTCAACCACGGCACTGGAGTGGTCGGCGAAGCTGCCGCAAGGGCTGAGAAATAGAGCATTCCGATACCGGTCATCACGCACTCCTGTCGTTGCCACGGCCGGTTGAGCCGGCGAGAGTCGCTGCTGCTATATTCCTTTTGCCGGAGCAGCGCTAATGGCTGGGGCTTGGACCCGAGGGAGGACCGGATGAAATCGCTTCGTTCCCATGCTCCGGGCGGTCCCGAGACGCTCAGCCTCGACAATGTGCCCGATCCGGTCGCCGGGCCGGGTCAATTGCTGGTCAGGGTGCGCGCCTGCGCGATCAATTATCCCGACGTCCTCATCATCGAGGACAAATATCAATTGAAGCCGCCGCGCCCGTTCGCGCCGGGCAGCGAGATCGCCGGTGAAGTCGAAGCGGTCGGCGAAGGAGTCTCCGGCTGGGCGCCGGGCGACCAGCTGATCGCCGCGAATTTCTATGGCGGGCTGTCGGAAAAGATCGTGATCGACGAGCGCCAGGCGATCCGCCTGCCCGCCGGCCGCGGTTTTGCCGAAGGCTCGGCACTGCTCCTGACCTACGGCACCGCGATCCATGCATTGGTCGATCGCGGCCGGCTCCAGCCGGGCGAAACCCTGCTCGTGCTCGGTGCCGCCGGCGGGGTCGGACTGGCAGCGGTGGAAATCGGCAAGGCACTGGGGGCGCGGGTCATCGCTGCGGTGTCGTCGCAGGACAAGGCCAATGCCGCCCGAGCGGCGGGCGCGGACGAATGCCTGGTCTATCCGGCCGGCCCGTTCGATGATGGTTCCCGCAAGGCCCTGAGCGCTGCGTTCAAGGCTGGGGTCGGGTCCGACGGAGCGGACGTCATCCTCGACCCGGTCGGCGGCGATTATAGCGAAGCGGCGCTGCGCAGCATCGCGTGGGAAGGGCGCTTCCTGGTGGTCGGCTTCCCCGCTGGAATCGCGAAAATCCCGCTCAATTTGCCGCTTCTGAAGGGCTGCGAGATTTGCGGCGTGATCTGGGGCGTGTGGATCGCCCATGAGCCCGAGGCCCACCGCGCCCATGTCGCCCAGCTCCTGCGCTGGTGGGGGGAGGGGCGGATCAAGCCTCAGGTCACCGCCACCTATCCGCTGGCCCGAGCGGGCGAAGCAATCGCCGCGCTCGGCGACCGCAAGGCGGTGGGCAAGCTGGTGGTCACTCTTTGACCCCAGCGCGCTGGCGCCTGCTGTTCTGGGCGGCCCTCATTTTTGCCTTTGTCATGGCGGTGCTTCCGCACCCGCCGCGCCTTCCCGGCGATCCCGGCGACAAGATCCAGCATATTGTCGCCTTCGCGACCCTAAGCTTGCTCGGGCACTTCGCGTTTCGCGAGGTTCCGGCCTTGCGGCTTATCGCCGGGCTGTCGCTGTTCGGTGCGTTGATCGAAATGGTTCAGACAATTCCGGCGCTCAATCGCGATGGCGATATCGTCGACTGGATCGCGGACACGCTGGCGGTGATTGCGGTACTCGGCCTGTTGCGCCTGGTGCGGAGGCGCTGATCAGCGCGGCAGCACGGAGAGCCATGCAGCGATCGTCTCGGCTAATTTGATCCGCTGGTCGGCGAAGGCGTGGTCGCTGTCGAACTCGATCCCCGTCACGCGCAAATTGCCGGCCCGCTCGAGCGCCGCGACCAGCGCTACATTGTCCGCTGCTATCCCGTATTTGGCGTAGATATCGAGCACTGGCATCGCGCGCAGGTTTTCGGTCGTCGACAGCAGGTTCCAGCGCCCGTCCATGGCCGCTAGCTCGTCGGCCAGGCTGGCCGGGGTTGCGCCGGCGAGGGCGTGGCCGAAATCGTCCGCATCGGCGATAAATGCGTCGCGCGCCTTGGCTCCGCCCGTGGCGATCTCCTTGCCGGTGGCGCCGATGTTCCAGGCGTCGAGCAGGACCAGCCCGGCCAGACCCTCGTTGCGGGCCGCGATCAGGGTCGCCACCCCGCCGCCCATCGAATGGCCGCCGATGACCAGCCGCCGCCGGTCGATGCCCAGTTTGGCGCCTTCGGGCGAGCGGGCAAAATCGAGCGCCGCCTGCGCATCGGCCACCGCATTGGCCAGCGAAAAATCGCCCGCCGATCCCCACGCGCCGCGATAGGTGAAGGTCAGCACGTTCCAGCCGACGCGGCGCAGCGCCTGGGCGAGGTCGAGGTTGCGCTCGTTGCCGGGCAGTCCGTGGAGCAGGATGATGGTCGGCTTGGATCCCTCGCCCTGCGCCACGAACAGCAAGGCGTTCATGTCCGACCCGCCCGACTGGATGATCAATTGCTGGTTGCGCGCCGGGAAGCGAACGTCGCGCGGCGGATCGACGGTGACCGACGCGGCCGGATGATGCGCGGCCGGATGCGCGGCCGCGAGGGCCGGCGCCGCGATGGCCAGCAATGCCGCCAACAAGCTCACGAACTGCATTTCTTGTCCCCTTGTTCCCGGCCCAGACCGCAACTTTGGGCAAGCCCTGCGCTGGACGCAAGCGCGTTTGCTGCCTATCTCTCCTCCGCATCCACCAAGGAGCTGAAATGAGCAGATTCGACGACCGCGAACGGGCATTCGAGACCAAGTTCGCGCATGATGAGGAGATGAAGTTCCGAATCACCGCGCGGCGCAACCGGCTGCTCGGCGAATGGGCGGCGCGGCAGATGGGGCTGAGCGCGGAAGAAACCGAATCCTATGCCAAGGACGTGGTCCGCTCCGATTTCGAGGAAGCCGGCGACCATGATGTCGTCCGCAAGGTGCTTGGCGACCTCACCACCGCGGGTATCGACACCAGCGAGGAGGCCATCGCCGAAGCGTTGCGCAACAAGGAAATCGACGCCCGCCGCCAGATCATCGAGGCCACCAACCTGTGACCGACCGGCCCCGCTGATGGCGATGCGCGCGGAGGAGATCGAGGCCATGATCCTCGATGCATTTCCCGATTCGGTGGTCGAAATCCGCGACCTTGCCGGCGACGGCGATCATTATTCGGCGCGGGTCATCAGCCCGTCGTTCGCGGGCATGAGCAGGGTCCGCCAGCACCAGGCGATCTACGCCGCACTCAAAGGCAAAATGGGCACCGACCTCCACGCATTGCAGCTGGAGACAATCGTCCCGTCGGGAGATCATCAATGAGCGATTCCACGGACCGCATCGACGCGCTGGTGAAAGCCAATGACGTCGTCCTGTTCATGAAGGGCACTGTGCTGTTCCCGCAATGCGGCTTTTCGAGCCGCGCGGTGGCGATCCTCGAGCGGCTCGGCCAGACGTTCGAGACGGTCGACGTCCTCCAGGATGCGGAAATCCGCCAAGGCATCAAGGAGTATAGCGACTGGCCGACGGTCCCGCAGCTTTACGTGCGCGGCGAATTTGTCGGCGGATCCGACATCATGATGGAAATGTTCGAAAGCGGCGAGCTTCAGACTTTGTTCGAACGGGCCTGACAAGAAAAAGGGGCGGTTGAGAAGGACCAGAGTAGCCGCTCAACCGCCCCGTGTTGGTTTGTGGAACCAAGTGGACCCGCTTAATGTAGCAATCAGCGTGCCAATTCCGCTTTTTGGCGTATTTCTGCGACAAATTTGACCACCGTAAATGGAGACGTCGGCGAATGCGTAAAAATTCCCGACAGTTAAAGGACGATTCCGCCGGACGTCTGTTTTGCGACCTGACGCAAAGCTGGTCGGAGCAGGGCGGCGGCGTCCGCACCTATCTCGTCAACAAACGCGACCACATCATCGAGCGCGGCCGCGACCGCCATTTGCTGATCGTTCCCGGCGCCATCGACGAAGTCGTCGAGGACGGGCGATCAATCAAGGTCACCATCGCCTCGCGCCGGGTCCCCGGAAGCCCCAATTACCGGCTGCTGCTGCGAAGCGCTGCCGTTCGCGCCGCGCTCGAGCGGTTCAAGCCCGACCTGATCGAATGCCAGGACGCCTATAATCTGCCGTGGGCGGCGATTGCCTTTCGCAACCATTATCCGGCGACCGCGCTGGTCGCATCGTACATGACCGATTTCCCGACCGTCTATGTCGCCCGCCCGCTGGCGCGGCTGGTGGGACAAACGGCTTCGGCTGCGCTTGGCAAGATCGGTTATTCCTACCTCGCCCGGCTCTACAATCACTTCGACGCGACCTGCGCGTTGAGCGAAGCGGGCGGCGCCGCCAAGCTTCGGGCGCTGGGCGTGGAGCGGGTCGAAGTCACGCCTTTGGGGGTTGAGCTCGACGAATTTTCGCCCGCCAGGCGCGATCCCCAGCTGCGTCGCGAGTTCGGCCTAAGCGATGGGCAGCCGCTGCTGATTTACGCCGGGCGGCTGGATGGCGAGAAGAAGCCCGACGTGGTGGTCGACGCCTTTCGCCGGCTTCCGGTTGAGCTGGGCGCGCAGTTGGTGCTGATCGGCGACGGGCCGCTGCGCCGGACCATCGCCGAGCTTGGCGACAAGCGCATCCATTTGCCCGGTTTCGTCTCCGGCCGCGCCGAGCTGGCGCGCTTGCTGGCGAGTGCCGACATCTATGTTTCCGCAATGGCAGACGAGACCTTCGGAGTGTCGATCGTCGAAGCTCAGGCGTCAGGGCTTCCGGTGGTCGGCGTTGCCGCCGGGGCGATGATCGACCGGGTCAGCGCGGCGACCGGTCGGCTCGGAGCGGTCGGCGACGGAGCCGCGATGGCGGCGAATATATTGGACGTGTGGAACAATGACCGGCCGGCCATGGCGACGGCGGCCCGGGCCAATGCGCTCCAATATAGCTGGCAGAGGAGCATGGAAATTATCTTCGACGGCGTTTATCCGCGGGCGCTCGAGCGGCGCCGATTGCTGGCGGCGGGTTGAGTGCGGTTCAATCCGGGTTCACGGCCGCTGTGGAAGCGCGCTAGACTGGTGCCCGAGGAGTAAAGGTGAGCGTGATGATGATGATCCCGATCCTTGCCCTGGCCGCAGCGCAGGGCGCCGTTCCATCGAGCGCGGCTGACTCCACGCCGCAAAGCGCGGCAATGCGCGAAGTGATCCAGGATTGCAGCGCCCACCGGTTCGAGGCGGTGATCAGCGCCGAGGTCGACGGCCAGACCAAGCGCTCGAAAATGAAATTATGCGGAACCACCGGCCAGAGCGATTCCGACTGGCTTCGCACGCTCAAGGATTCGGCGGTGAAGATCGCCGCCAATCAGGCGATGGCCAAGCCGATGCGCGATCAAATGGTCAAAGCGATCAATGCCGAAATCGCGATGCGCACCTTGCTTGCTGCCCAGCCCGACGCCGCGACCGGAGCCACGGGCGCAAAATCCGGCGAATTCACGCTGAAACCACGCGGCACGTCGCCGGGCGGTGCAAGGGACAATGGCCTGGCGGCCTATTCCAGCTTGCCGCCCTTGCCGCCGCCGGTGTCGGTGGCCGAGGAAAGCCGGCAAATCGCGGCCAAGGACTATGTCCCGCCGCCGCCGATCGTGCGGCCCGACCTGCGCTTCGAATGTTTCTCGACGACGAGCGTCGGCGAGGGCCCATGCGTCGACTTCGACCGCTTCACGGTGATGATCGTATCGGCCAGATCGCGGGTCGAACCCGGCGCGAGCCTGCGGTTCCTGCGCGACGGCGAACAGCTTGCACAAGTCGAGCTTGGAGCGATGAAAAAGGGCCAGCGGCGTCGGCTCGCCCTTCCGGCGCCGGTGTGCAAGGGCGTCAATGGTGGCCAGCTCAAGATCGAAACGATGGTTGTTCCAAAGATCGCCAAGGCGCAGGCGCAACTGGCCGATAGCGAAGGTCCCTTCATCCTCCGCTGCTGACCGCGCTGGTTCAACGGGCGTTCAGACCGGCGGCGTAACGTTGCCAGTGCGACGCAAGAGGAGGAAAGCCATGTTCTCGATGATTGGGTTGATGCTGATCAACGCCGCGGCCGTTGCCGCGCACCCGCAGCAAGACGGCAGTTCCACGGTCATCGTAGAGACGAAGATCATCAAGGGCGGCGACGCCACGGGTCACGAAGAGCGGGTCGTGGTCGGTGATGCTTCGGCATCATGCGGCGAAGGCCGCCGCTTCGAAGCCGTCGGCAATGACAGCACCGACGGTAAGGAAAACAAGATCCGGATGGTGATCTGCGGCGAAAAGGGTGAAACCGATGCCGCCTGGGCAAAGAAGCTTACCGACGCCCGCGGCGATGTCGCGAAGATGGCAGCGCCGGCCGGCCTCAAAGCCAGAATCCTCGCCGAATTCGACGCCGAGATCGCCCGCACCGGTCGTTAACGCGGAGCCCCTTACGACCGGTGCCCAGTCGATGAAAATTTTTCGTTTACAACTGTAATCGATACGATTACGTCTGTAATCGAAAGGGTGCGAGTCGATGGAAATCCGCCTCAGCGATGCCGAACTGGACGTGATGGAAGTGCTGTGGGCGACCACGTCGCCACTGACCGCGACCGACGTCGCCGATGGGGTCGGCGGTGAACGCCAATGGTCGCTTGCAACGGTCAAGTCCTTGCTTTCGCGTTTGCTCGCGAAACAGGCGATCGCTCCGGCCAAGGATGGTCGCCGGTTCCTCTATTCGCCGCTGATCGATCGCGATTCCTATGTCGGCGCGGAATCGCGCCGGTTCGTCGGCCGGATGTACGGCGGCAAGCTGTCCCCGCTGATCGCCCAGCTGGCTGGTGAAGAAGCGCTTGGCGACGACGATGTCGCCGAAATCGAGGCGCTTCTGGCGCGGCTGAAATCATGATCGACTGGCTGATCGGAACTTTTGTGGCGACCAGCGGCCTGATGGTGCTGGTGATGTCCATTCGGGAGCCGGTGCGCCGGCATTGCGGGGCCGCGATTGCCTATTCCTTGTGGCTTTTGCCAGCAGCGCGAATGGCGATGCCATCGCTGATCCGGACGGTCGAACGGGCCATTCCGGCGACCTCGGCCACCACAATGAGCTTATCCGCTGGATCGACCGGAGCGCCGATCACCGCTGGCGAGCCCGGACTGGTTGAACTATTCGGCGGATGGCCGGCCATCCTTGTCTCGCTGTGGCTTGCTGGAGCGGCCGTGTTCCTCGTCCGCGGGCTCGCGATTTACAGGGAGCAGCGCCGGCTGATCATGTGCGATGGCGTCCAGCTAGCGCGGATCGGCCGCATCCGGCTGGTCCGGTCCGAACGCGTTCGGGGCCCGATGGCCTTTGGCATCTTCGACCCAATCATCGTCGTTCCGTTCGATTTCGATCAACGTTTTTCCGAATGCCAGCGGCGGCTGGCGCTCGACCATGAACTCGCTCACCACCGCGCCGGCGACCTGGTGGCGAACCACATCGCCTTTGTCCTGCTCTGCCTCCAGTGGTTCAACCCGCTGGCCTGGGCGGCGCATGCTGCTTTCCGGTTCGACCAGGAAGCGGCGTGCGATGCCCGGGTGCTCGACAAATCCGATGGCCTCGATCGCGCCTCCTATGGGGAAGCAATCGCCAAGGCCGCATCTGGCCGGACGCTGCTGTTTTCAGGAGCGCTCGACCGTCCATCCACTTTGTCGAAGAGGCTGACACTGATGACCTACCATATCGATCCGCGCCGCCGAACGCTTGGCTTTGCAGCCGTTGTCGCGGGGGTGCTCGTGGCGCTCCCACTGACCGCGACCTCGGCCATCAATTATGTCGATGTCGCCGTCCCGCCGGCGCCGCAGACACCGACTGCATCGGTTGGAGCAATTGCTCCGGCCAGTCCGGCGGAACCGATGGCGCCCGCTTCCCCGGCAGCGTCAATTGCGCCAGTCAAGCTGGCCGCGCTCGCGCCCGGCGTCAGCGTTGGACCCGGCGACATTTCGTTCATCGCCAACGATAGCGTCCACATCAATGGAGTGACCAAGAAATGGTCGGACCTGACCCCGTCGGAGCGCGCCCGGATCCGCACCGAAACCGTCAAGGCCCGCCAGCAATTGAACGAACAGATGGCG
The DNA here is from genome assembly GCA_040390365.1 of Pseudomonadota bacterium. Lineage (GTDB taxonomy): Bacteria > Pseudomonadota > Alphaproteobacteria > Sphingomonadales > Sphingomonadaceae > Sphingomicrobium. Next base: position 289,615 of record JAZJYM010000003.1, read on the forward strand.
CGGCTTCCGCAGGAAATGGTCCAGGCCAAGCGCGAGACCGAGAAATTCCGCAACGGTGAATTCAGGCGCGAAATGGAATCCGCGCGAACGGACATGCAGCAGGCCATCGCCGAGATCGACGGCGACGCGTCCGACCTTCGCGCCAATGGCGTCGATCCTGAAAAATTGAAGGCGGAAATCCGCCGCTCGATGAGCACGATGGAAAATATGGATATCGACAAGGTGGTCCGCGAAGCACTGGCCTCGATCGATCCGGACAAGATTCGCGCGGAAGTCATGAACGCCGCGAAATCGCTCGACGATATCAACCTCAAGCTCGACCAGCTCGACCGCCGCTAACGAACAGGCGAGGGAGCGTTCGAACGGACGCTTTGCGCCTCAGGGGCGTCCATGGCAAAGGCAGGCCGTGAACGCCCCTTACGCCAAGCTCGAACAAATCGAACCCGCCATCGCGCGGGTGCTTGCGCACAACCCCTCGGCTTTCACTTATTATGGCACCCAGACCTATGTCGTTGGGACCCGCGAGGTCGCGGTGATCGACCCCGGACCCGATTTGCCCGAGCATCACGATGCGCTGATGGAAGCGATCGGCGAGCGCCCGCTGGTCGCGATCCTGTGCACCCACACCCACCGCGACCACAGCCCGGCGGCTACGCCGCTAGCGGCAGCGACCGGTGCGCCGGTGATCGGTTGCGCGCCGCTGGTGCTGGCGGATATCGGCCCGCGCGCCGACGAAGCGTTCGACGCGACCTATGCGCCCGACCGGGTGCTTGCCGACGGCGATCCGGTCGCGGTCGATGGCCAGGCGCTGATCGCGGTTGCCACGCCTGGTCACACCTCCAATCATCTGTGCTTCGCTTATGGCGATGCATTGTTCAGCGGCGATCATGTCATGGGCTGGTCGACCACGGTCGTCTTCCCGCCCGACGGCGACATGGCCGCGTACATGGCGAGCCTTGCAAAGCTTCGCGCCCGCGACGACCGGATTTTCTTTCCGGCCCATGGCCCAGCGGTCACCAATCCCAAGCAATATCTTCGCCACCTGGTGGGTCACCGCAAGAGCCGCGAACAGCAGATCCTGAAATTGGTGGAGGAACAGCCGCGCAATATTCCCGATATCGTTTCGCTGGCCTATCCCGGCCTCGACCCGCGACTGGTCGTCGCCGCCGGCGGATCGGTCCTCGCGCATTTGCTGGACCTTGAGGCGCGCGGGCTCGTTGAACGCGAGGAAGAGAAATGGAGAAGGCTTTGAGGGTCTCTGCGAAACAGCTGGCCATGGCAGCGGTTGTAATAATTCTGATCCTGATGGTTGCGACATGTAGCTGGCGCGCTGCGGAGGAAAAACGGCGCGACGAAGAAATCGCGACTGCAGAAGGCCTGGCTCGGGTCGTTTCAACGACCTTCTCGGGCCAAACTGATTTGAAGGTATCAAACATTGACGGCTGGATCGACGTGACAAGCGTCAACCATGGCAGAGTCTTCAACTCCAAACTCAAAGCTACCTTGCCATATTCAGTCGACTACTTCGTGGACCTTTCGAAGCTCAACTTGCGAGATTCGAGCTTCGATGAGAAGTCGCGCACACTCACCGTCGAGATTCCGGATGTCCGCGTGGCCTCACCCAACATCGATTTGACCAGAGGCAAGGTTGGTGACGCGGAAGGCTTTTGGGTTTCACGTGAGGCAAGCAAGAACTTAGTGAATCGTGCGGTTAGGTTGACCAAACAGAAGGCGGACGAGACGGCAAATACCCCCGAGAATTTGAACAAAGCGCGAAACGAGGGACGTGATCGCATCGAAGACTTGCTTGAAAAGCCGCTAGCTGCCGCTGGACTCGACGACGTGAAGGTGGTGGCGCGATACCCGACGGAGGGCACTAGCGACGGCTCTCGCATCACGGCATCGGTCCCATATGCGGAGGCGATCAAGCAGTATCACGAGCGCCGCGCCGCCGAAGGACGACAATGACCGCACCCACCGCAAGCCTCAAGGGCCTCGACCTGCTCGCCGAAATCGCTCGCCTGAAAACCGAGCGCAACGCGGTGATCCTCGCTCATTATTACCAGAAGCCGGAAATCCAGGACCTCGCCGATTTCGTCGGCGACAGCCTCGACCTGTCGCGCAAGGCGGCTGCGACCGATGCCGATGTGATCGCCTTTTGCGGGGTCCGCTTCATGGCCGAAACCGCGAAAATTCTGTCGCCCGAAAAGATCGTCATCCTGCCCGACATGGACGCCGGCTGCAGCCTTGAGGATTCATGCCCGCCCGACCAGTTCAAGGCGTTCCGCGAGGCTCACCCCGACCATATTGCGCTGACCTACATCAATTGCTCGGCTGCGGTGAAAGCCTTGAGCGACATCATCGTCACCTCGTCCTCGGCCGAGGCGATCCTCGACCAGATCCCAAGGGACCAGAAAATCATCTTCGGCCCCGACCGCCATCTCGGCGGCTACCTCTCCCGGCGGTTCGACCGCGACATGCTGCTGTGGCCCGGCATCTGCATCGTCCACCAGGCGTTCAGCGAAACCGAACTGCTCAAATTGAAAGCGCAATATCCGGGCGCTCCAGTGGCCGCGCACCCCGAATGCCCGCCGCACATCATCGATCATAGCGACATGGTCGGATCGACCAGCGCGATCCTCAAATTCGCCACCGAAAGCCCGGCCCAGATCATCCTCGTCGCGACCGAACCGCACATCATCCACCAGATGGAGAAGGCCGCGCCGGGCAAGACGTTCATCGGGGTCCCCGGCGGCGACGGCAATTGCAACTGCAACATGTGTCCGTACATGGCGCTCAATACGCTCGAGAAGCTGTACGTCGCGCTGCGCGATCTGACGCCGCAGATCGACCTTGCGCCGGAGCTGATGGACCGCGCCCGGGTGCCGCTTCAGCGGATGCTCGACATGGCCGGGCATACGGTTGGTCAGGGCGACGTCGGGAGGCCGAAACTCAGCGGCGATTAAAGGCTTCGACTTCCCGTTTGCCGGTTGCATTCAAATAGGGCGCGGCCCGGGCGAACGACAGGTTGAAGTCTTCGGTGCAGGCCTGGACGACGTGGGGCAGACTGGGGGTTAGAGAAAAGCCAGACCGAGTCAGCGCGACCGACCAAAAGTCCTGGCCGGCGATCGCGTCGCGGCATTCATCATCGCCTTTCCAGCCCGCCATCAGCATTTTCTGAAAAGCCGGCCGGATCGTGACGACATTCCCGGCCTCGCCGCCCAAATGCTCGCGCTTGACCGCTTTGTCGTTGAACCAGTCGAACAGGTTGATCTCGGCACCGCTGGTGAGGTCGAACAACCGCGGGCTGTTCGACGAATCCGGGTGCGCGCCGCCGCAAAAGCCGTCCCAATGGTGGTTCACGGCCAACCATTTGCGGGTGATCACCTGCGGCTCGAAACTCTCATTGTGCTCGGCTCCCCATGGGCTGGAGTTGAAGGACGATCGGACGCAGCCGAGCCAGCTTTCCTCATTGTCCTTGGCAAACGGTTTGTCCAAAACGCGGTTGATCCGCTCCACGGCGCTACCGTGGCCGTCGAGCTGGAAACTTTCGACACTGACGGACGGAAAATGGCCGCGAAGTTCGAGCGTGAGCTTGGCGTAGCCCACGCCGTCCTTCGCCGCCCGAGTTCGGACGATGTGAATGCCGTTCAGCCGCGGCTGCTCGAACGCCAGGCTGCCACAGGGCGAATCATCCTCGCCGAGCTTGCCCAGCGGAACCCTGGTCAGCCGAAGCGCAAGGTTCTTCGAGCCCTGCTTCCACGTTCCCGCAAGCTCGTTCGCACCGATCGGAGTCAGCGCCCAGCGGGGAGCCTTCGGATCGTCGGGCCAGCCCTCGCTGAACAGCAATTCGCCTTTGTCGTCCTTGACGAGGGGAATCGTGACGAGCTTGGAGAGGTAGAAATATGCTCCAAAGGAGTCGGTTTCACGATTGTTGAAGCAGGCCTGGATCGGCTGGGTAGCGAGCGTTCCCTGCCACACTCCCTGCACCGCGAGCGCACGTGGAGTGTCCGCCGCCGCCGAAGCCGATGGCGCCGTGAGCGCGAGGCTCACGGCCCCGGCAATGAGTGCAAACCTCCGAGCCATCACCGCCCCTCGATTCTGCCGCCAAGCTAGCATGGAAGCAGGACCAAAGCGCCAAGAGCGAGCGGCGGCACTCGATCAGCGCGAACCGAGCTCAGGTTTGGGCGCGCCGCCGGCGGGTGCTGGAACCTCGATCACCTTGCAGATTTTGGGAGCGGCACCAAGCCGCGAACCGGTATTCTCTTCATCGTCGACCCGGCGGCAGACGGTCTTCTTGATCATTTGCGGCTTGGGCGCGGCGTTTTCACTCGCACCGGGCGTCGCGGTCGCCGCCGGAGCCTGGGCTTGGGCGAACGCCGGGACACTTGCAGCCCCCGCAAGGGCGAGCACGAAGGTACGCAAACTCATGAATTATCTCCCGTTCGAATTTCGCCGTGCCTAATGTCATTGGCACGGTGGCGCTACCGGCTTTTCGACCAACGGCGGGCCGCCGTGCGGCTGTCTGTGGAGACGATGGACGGGCCGCTCGGCATCAATTACTGAATTCGCGGGCATCTGGGGGCCGTGTAGTGATTTTCCGGACTGATCGAATTGCGTTGTTTGCCGCCGCCGCGATCCTGTCGGCGATTGCCTCCGGATCATCGTCCGCGCCGGCCTCGCCCGACCTTGGGGGCCGGATTGTCGCCGTCCACAATGCCGAGCGGGTCAGGGTTGGCGCTGTGCCGCTCGCCTGGGATCCGGTGCTTGCCGCAGGGGCAGCGCAATATGCGGCGCAAATCGCTTCGAGCGGCAATTTCGTTCACAGCGACCGCGCCGCCCGTCCGGGCATTGGCGAGAATCTGTGGGCGGGAACGCGCGGCTATTATTCGGTTGAATCGGCGGTCGGCGGATGGCTTGGGGAGAAGCGCTATTTCGTGCCCGGCATCTTCCCCAACAACAGCAGCGACGGCAATTGGATGAGCGTGTCGCATTACACTCAGGTGATCTGGCCGACGACCACGCGCATCGGCTGCGCCTGGGCCACCGGTCGAAGCTCGGACTATTTGGTGTGCCGCTATTCGCCAAAGGGCAATATCAACGGTCGAACCCTGGGTTTCATCCGCGCCGAGCGCGGCTAGGGAGCTGTTTCACCGCTGCTGCGGGAGTCGCCGCGGCATCGATCGTCGCGCCCGCCGAGTGATGCTTGTCGAGGTGGCGCTTGATGATCTTGAGGTTGCGGCTGTTGGAGCGGAACAGGAAGTCGGGGATGAGGCCGACGAACGGGATCAGTCCGAGCAGGAAGTCGACCCCGACATTGCCCGCCATCCGGCTCACCTGCCACTTTGACATGTTGAGGTTGCGCGCTTCCCAGATCATGTAGCTGCCGAGCGCCGCGGCGGCGACGTCGCCGACCACCGGGATTAATTCCAGAATGATATCGAGGCCGAATTGCTGCTTGGTGCCGGGCAAGGTGAAGCTGCGCTCGAGCAACCGCTCCATCACTTCGACCCGCTGGCGCACCGACTGCGGGTCTTTCTGGAGCTTGGCGATGATCGCCTGGGCCTGGTCGTCAAAGGTCATCGTGTCACTCCCGGCCGCTGCGTACGTCCTGCAGTCCGCTTAGCGTGTGGCGGGCGAAGCGGTTCCCGCGAAAACCGGTCATTTCGGTGGATACCAGCGACCAGCGCACCGGTGCGATCAGCGGGATGAACAGGGTCTTGCTGTCAACCAGGCTCGCGGCCTGGGCAATCAGCGCATAGCGTTGACCGGGGATCTGGGCGGCGCGCGCGGCGTCGAGCAATGTATCCGCATCGGGGTTGCACACCGGGGTCGAATCGCAGCGGAAATGGCGGACGAACCAGGCCGGCGAAAACGATGGCGCGACCTCGTCGATGAGGGCGAAATCGGATTCTCGAGGCGACCGCGCACGCTCGACCTTCAGACCGATCGCGCCCCAGTCGACCTGGAGACGCTGCAACAGCAGATCGGCGCCCGGACCCGTGGGCAGATAGACCGTGACCGCGGGGCGCTCGCCGCTGCCAAACACGAAGCCGGCGTCGTTCGCCAAAGCGGCTCGCCGGTCGGCGATGGCGGTCCCGAACCAGGCCGGAGCGACCGGTGCGGCGATCCCGTCGAGCCCGGCTTCGAGCACGGTTGCGCGCGGCGCCAGGCCGGGAACCCCAAGCGCGGCAACGAACGCGTCGCGGTCGATCGCCCGGCTCAACAACGCGCGCGCCTCGGCGGTTGCGAATGGACCGTCGCGGCGCATCGGCACCAATCCGAACAGGCCCGATGCCGGGTCGAAGCGGAGCGTTCCCCGAGCCAGTTCGGCGCGCTTGGTGAGTGGCAAATCGGCGAAGCGCCCGCCCAGCACGAGGTCGGTCTTGCCGCCGGCGAAATCGGCGATCGCCTGTTCGGCTTTTCCGCCCTTAAGCAGGATATGTTCCTTGCGTTCCTGCTCATCGTCATTCGCGAGGATCGCGCGGGTCAGGCTGAGCGCGCCGCCTTCGCCGTGGTTCGGCTCAAGCGTGAACGGCCCGGTCCCGGAACCGCGGCGGATGATCGCGAATTCGGGCTGGGCAAGCAGGTTGAGAAGGTTGGGGCGTGGCGCGCTGAGCCTGATTTCGATCACCCGGTCGGTCATCGCGACGACATCCTCGACCGCGCCCAGCGCATCGTGGAGGCGGCTATTGCCCGTTGCGCCGAGACTCGCCTTGAGCGCGCGCGCAACCTGCTCGGCGGTGACCTTCCGGCCATTGCCCCATTTGGCCGCGGTCAGCCGAAAGATGTAGCTCAAGCCGTCGTCGCTGACGTTCCAGCGTTCGGCCAGGCCGCCGACGATATTGCCGCTCGGATCGAACGAAACGAGCCCGCGAGCGACATTTTCCAGAAGAACCGAATCGCCTTCGTTGAGCGATGTCTGCGCCGGATCGCGCAATTGCGGCTGGGCGCCGATCACCACGACGTGCGATTCCCCGGCCCGCTGATCGCGGCAGGCGGACGGCGCGAGTATCAACAGCGGTGCCGCAAGCACCATCAAAGCGCGCCGGGTGAAGGTCGGAATCATGGCTACGGGTTTAACCGCAATGACCCGTTCAGCAAGCGTCTGGATAGTTGCCATCGACTGTTTTACTAATGTAAGTCAGTTGAGGCAGAGCGCAAGGCGAGGACTTGGCGGACAGCGATTCAATCTGGAGCCGTGGCGGGGTACCGGTCGAGCACTTGCCCGATCCGTTTGCGCCGCCGGTGCTGAACCCTGCGCCCGATGGCGGCCCGCTTGCCGAACCGCCGCGCAAGCGGCGCTGGCCGCTGGTTCTCTATGCGCTCGGCGGACTGATGCTGGCGGTGATATTGTGGCTGGTGATTACCGCGCCGTTGTCGCGGGCACTCGAACCGCTCGACGATCCGGCGATGCTGCTGGTCAGCGCGGACGGGCAGGCGATCGCGCGGCGCGGTGCGATCAAGGAAGCTCCGGTCGAGGTCGCACAGCTCGATCCCGTGACGCCCGCGGCGTTCGTTGCGATAGAGGACCGCCGCTTCTACCGCCACTGGGGCATCGACCCGCGCGCAATCGGCCGGGCGATGGTCGCCAACGTCCGTGCCAATGGGGTCCGTCAGGGCGGGAGCACGATCACCCAGCAGCTGGCCAAGACCAACTTCCTGTCGAGCGACCGAAGCTACAAGCGCAAGGCGCAGGAGGTGATCATCGCCTTCTGGCTCGAATCGTGGCTGACCAAGGATGAAATCCTGTCGCGCTATCTCTCGAGCGTCTATTTCGGCGACGGGGTCTATGGCCTGCGCGCCGCATCGCATCATTATTTCGACCGCGATCCGGGCAAACTGAGCCTTGGCCAGTCGGCGATGCTGGCCGGTCTGGTCCAGGCTCCATCGCGGCTGGCGCCGACGCGCAACCTGGCCGGTGCGCGCAAGCGCAGCAAGCTCGTCCTTGCAGCGATGGCCGACACCAAGGTGATCAGTCCGGCGCGGGCTCGCGGCGCGATCATGGCCAGCGCGGTCCGCCATCCGGCCAAGCTTCCGAGCGGCACCTATTTCGCCGATTGGGTGACTCCGTTCGCTCAGCAGCGGTTCGAAGCCGACTTCGGCGAAATCAAGGTTCCGACCACGCTCGACAGCCGAATGCAGCGGCTTGCCGTCCGGGCAGTCTCCAACGCCGGCATCGGCGATGCCCAGGCGGCGCTCGTCGCGATGCGCCCGACCGGCGAAGTCGTGGCCATGGTCGGCGGCAAAAGCTACCGCCAGTCGCCGTTCAACCGCGCTACTCAGGCGCGGCGCCAACCCGGCTCGGCATTCAAACTGTTCGTCTATCTGGCGGTAATGCGGGCGGGGTGGACGCCCGACAGCATGATCGACGATGAGCCCGTCACCATCGACGGCTGGACCCCAGTGAACAGCGACGGCGTCTACCGCGGCCGGATCACATTGCGCGAAGCCTTCGCCCGGTCGAGCAACGCGGCCACGGTGCGGCTGTCGCAGGCGGTCGGGCGGGGCAATGTCATTCGCGCCGCGCGCGACCTGGGCGTGTCGACTCCGATGCCGGACAAGCCCAGCCTTGCGCTCGGCACCGCGGGGATGAGCCTGCTCGAACTGACCTCGGCCTATGCAGCGGTCGCCAGCGGCCGCTATCCGGTGGGTGCGCACGGGATCGCTCCCGATCCGTCCCAGGCGCAGGGCTTTGCGGCGTGGTTTTCGGAAAGCCGGACGCTCGATCGCAAGCGCGACTGGGCGCCGATGCTCGATCTGCTCTACGCCGCCGCCAACAGCGGCACCGGCAAGCGCGCGGCCTTGCCGGTCGCGACCTTCGGCAAGACCGGCACCACCCAGGACAATCGCGACGCCTTGTTCATCGGTTTTGCCGGCGACCTGGTAGTCGGGGTGTGGGTTGGGCGTGACGATGATGGCTCGCTCGGCAAGATCAGCGGCGGCACAGTGCCGGCGGCGGTGTGGCGCAATTTCATGACTTCGGCTTTGGCGATCGACCACCGCCGGAGGCCCGACTTGCCAGCGGAATTCAGGGCTCCGCGCAAGGCTCCGCTCGAGAAACGTCCGCCCAAGCCGTCACAAAGCCCGCTTCCGCCCGAATGGAGCGACGCCACCAAGGCATTGCGCGATGTGGTCAAGGAGCTCGACAAGGCGATCAACGGAAAATAATCGAGTGGCGGTTTAAAACTTTATCAATCTCTCGGCACTAACCCTCGGCTCAACCTACGCGGCTATGCGCAGGTGGGAGATGCCCGTTTGGCATCGCCTTATTGGGAGACCAGAGATGGCTAAGTTCATTAAGCTTCTGAAGGACTCAAAGGGCGCGACCGCGATCGAATATGGTCTGATTGCTGCCCTTATCGCTGTTGCGGCGATCGGCGCGATGCAAAGCATCGGCACGAAGCTCGGCACGACCTTCAATAACGTTTCGAACTCGCTCTAATTGAAGCGCGTTCAGTGTAACGGGGGAAAGCGGCGGCGCGCATTGCGCCGCCGCTTTTTCTTTGCCCGCTGAAGACACAATCGCGGGTCACCCCGAGCACGAAAAAAGGGCGCGGGATTGCTCCCGCGCCCAAATTTTCTGCCAGTCGATCTAAGGATTAATCGACCAGGCTGTCCTTGGGACCCTTGCCGCGCGCCCAGTAGACGTAGGTAACGGTCATCTGACCCGGACCGTCAAGACGGACATATTGGTCAGGACGGCCATCGCGAAGGTAATGGACCGGACGGCCCCACGACTTGGGCGAATTGCCGATCTCGGCACGATTGCCGGTGGGGCCCGCAGCGCCGACCGTGGTCGACGAATCGTTGTGACCGTAAATCGACAACAGCATGTCATAATCGTGCGTGTTGGGATGCTGGTTGGTGCTCGGATCGTTGGTGTAATCCATGCAGGTACCGAGGTTCGGATTGTCGAACGCTTCGTCCTGGTGGTCGAGGCCGAGCGTGTGACCGACTTCCTGGCACATCACCATGTTGCGCCATGCCGGCGTGTTGTAGGAACTGGTGTTGAAGTAGGTGTCGTTCTGCTTGACGGTGCCCGACGAAATGTGATTGCCGCTGGCGATCGAGATGCTGGCGATTCCGAGCCACCCGGTATTGCCATAAGCAGCGTTGCAGACTTCGACCCGGCCAGTGGTGGCGCGGCAGCTGCGCGGCTTGGCTCCGCCAGTAACGATCACGGTGTTGAGAACGGCCGATGCGGTCCAATCGACGCTGGTGGTCGCAAGATACGCATCCCATGACGAATCGACATTATCGCCGAGCTTGAGCGTGAACGGATTACTGGTGCGGGCCCAGTGATAGCCACCCCAGCTATGGGTCGCCGAAGCCGGCGTAGTGAGCGCGGCCGCGGCAACACCCAGGGCAAGCGCCCCCTTGAACAAAGTCTTCATGATAATCCCTCCCAAAAATAAATTCGCGTTGGGCCAGCAAATATCCTGCTTTTCCAGAAGCCCAGTAAAACCCCGCCCGGTGCGAATGAAGGAACGTGAATTAAATCATCAGACCGGTCAATAATAATTTTGCTGCCCAGAATGAAAAAATCCATGCAAGTGAATAGTTTACGCTAAGTTAATATTTGGGCGGCTGGCCCGGTTCCTGTGGCAGGTCGGGCAGACCCTGCGGCGGAATCAGCGGAAAATCGGTCGAGCGCTGCGGCGTTGTCCCGACATCCGCTGGCGCGGACCCGCTCGGCTGGTCGAAATCGCCGGCGCGGCGGTGGCGAACGATGTGGGGAGTGATCACGACATAAAGGTCGGTTTTATTGCGCGAGGTCTTGTCGAGCTTGAACAACTCACCGACCAGCGGAATATCGCCGAACAGGGGCACTTTCGACTTGGTCGATAAATTATTGTCGATCGTCAGGCCGCCGATGACGAAGGTTTCGCCGTCGCGGACCGATGCCGACGTTTCCGCCTCGCGCTGGCTGATGGTCGGATAGCCCTGCTGGAAACCGGTCACGCTCGAGACCACGGCGTAAATGTGTGAGGTGACAAAGCCGTCGGTGCTGACCCGCGGTGCGATCTGCAAGGTCACCCCGACGTTCACATATTGCACCTGCTGCGACACGCCATTGACCCCAGACAAGGTGATCGAGGTCAGAATCGGAAGCGCGTCGCCGGTCAGAATCTTGGCGGTGTCGCCGCTTTGCGCAGCAATTCGCGGGGAGGACACGATCCGGCCATTGCCCTTGGCCACCTGGGCGTAGAGTGCGGCCTGAACCGAGACGCTTGCAAGAGTCTTGCTGGGGTCGGCGCCGAACGGGACGAAGCCGCCGCGCTGAACCGTCGCGAGCCCGATCTGGCCGCTCGCATTATTGAGGTCGATGCCGATGTTGCGGGTGCCCGTTTCGGTCAGTTCGACGAACTGGGTTTCAAGCACGACGCTGTCGACCGGCTGGTCGATCAGATCGATCTGCGCCTTCATCCGGGCGATCGTATCCGGCGATCCGCGCAGCCAGATGGCATTCAGGCGGCGGTCGATCGCCAAGTTCGAATCGACCGGTTCGCCCAGCGGCTGGGCTTCGGAAACGCCCTGGCTGCTGGGCGAAACATAGCTCGTTCCGCTCGTCGTCGACATCGACCCGAAGCCGGGCTCGCGCCGGATGAAGACATTGTTCGGCTTGACCGTGACACCCGATGAGGACAGCAGCCCGACGATTTCGCTGACGTCGGCATATTTGAGCATGACCATTTCGTAACTGTCATAGGGATTGAAACTATATCCCGGCGCAGTGACGTTGGCGGTGCCGAGCGCGTCGCCTTGCGATCCAACCGGCCGGCTGCCCAGCGCTTCGGCCCCGGTCAATTTGCTGACGGTGACCAGCAGCCGGTCCATGCCGCCCTGTTCGGCGACGACCTTGGCCGGGGCGGCGGTCGCAAAGCGGATTGCGAGCCCGGTATCGGTGCGTTCGAATTCGACCGATCGGACGAAGCTATTATATTCGCGCTTGTTGGGCAGGCTGGTGGATCGCGCCGCACCTAGCAAGGCCAAAGCGGGCTTGGTCGACTCCGTATTGACCGCTGAATAGCTTCCGACCTTGGGCGAGATGTTGACCCGGAAAATGACCTGGTCGGGACTTTCGGCGATGACCAGCACGTCCTGGACGGTCGAGGTCGCGCGCAGGCCCGAGCCTTGCGCCGCAACCGCGGGAGTCGCGATTCCAGCGGGCGCGACGCAGAGCGCCAGCACGATCGCTCGCAGGCAATGTTCGAACTTCAGCAAAACCGCCCCAACCCCCTCGAAAGACTGGAATTTCACTTCACCCTTAGCAGACATGCCGACCCGATCAAGAAAGCGCGGCCACCGCCGGATTGGTGGACCGGCCTATCTGAGCGGCTAATGCCTTACTTTACAGTGAACGCGAACGTTCCGGCTTGTTCGATTCCGTTGCGGCTCGCGCGCCAGTCGACGCGATAGGCGCCCGCGGTGAGGCCAGGCAGTGGGATTTCGAAATGCCGTTGCTGGCCCGCTGAGCTGAGCATCATCGGCATTTTGCCGTCGGGGCCGGTGACCAGCACTTCGCCAAGCGCGACCGGGGCGCTGAAATCGAGCGCGATCACATTGACCGGACCGGCGACGACGCTTCCAGCGGCCGGAGTCGACGCGACCGACAGATCGAGCGGCGCGGTGGCGGTGACGGGAGCGCTCGGGGCGGGGTCGGGCGCGGTTCGGGCGGAACAGGCGCCGATGGTCAGGACCAATGCGGCGAGGCTGAAGATTGGCGGAAGCTTTCTCATGATCGACCAAATCATCGGCACTGCCGCCGGTTCCACCAACCCACAAAAAAGCCCGCCATTTACAGCGGGCTGATTTGGTGTTGGTGGAGCCGAGGGGGATCGAACCCCTGACCTCTGCAATGCCATTGCAGCGCTCTCCCAGCTGAGCTACGGCCCCTTCTTCCGGCGCGCCTTTAGCGAATGGCCAAGCGCGCGCAAAGCTTAAATCGCACCCTTAATTCTCGTCGTCTTCCTTGGTCGCTTCGACGCCAAGATCGTTGTCGCCGGTTTCCAGGTCGACTTCCTCGTCGGCGCTGACTTCTTCGTCCTCGTCGACCGCCAGATCCTCGTCGGCTTCGATGTCCTTGGCCTTTTCCTTGGCCGGAGTGACTTCGAACGCCATCGGCTGCTTCGACTTGAGCACGGGTTCGGGCACCCATTCGGTACCGCATTCGATGCAGTGGACGGGATTGTCATTGGCAAGATCGTAAAAGCGGGTCGCGCACTTGGGACAAATGCGCTTGGTGCCCCATTCGGGCTTCACCATCGATGGTCACTCCAATTGGTATGGCCGCCGGCAAATGGCGCGGCAGCGGTCGGCGGCGCGCATTGCCATAGCGATTGAGCACTGTCAAAGCTCGCGGCTCAGTGACTGCTCAACCCAACCTCGTCATCGCCGTCGATGGCCCCGCGGCAAGCGGCAAGGGCACCATCGCCAAGGCGCTCGCCGAGCATTTCGGATTACCCCACATGGACACCGGGCTGCTCTACCGCTCGGTCGCGCTGACCCTGTGGCGCTGGGGCGGCGACCCCGGCAATCCGTTCGAAGCCGTTCGCGCGTGCAGCGAATTGGGCATTACGCCCGACGATCCCGAACTGCGCAGCGAAGCAGTGTCTAGAATAGCCTCGGCGATTTCGGCCTATCCAGTGGTGCGCTCAGCCTTACTCGATCGGCAGCGCGATTTCGCCGCGCGGCCGGGCGGAGCGGTGCTCGACGGGCGCGATATCGGAACCGTTATCGCCCCCGCTGCAACGGTGAAATTGTTCGTCACCGCCTCGCTCGAGCAACGGGCCAGGCGCCGCCTTGCCGAGTTGGTCGGGCGCGGGATGAAAGCGACACTGGCGGAGGTTTTGGCGGACATCGCGGCGCGCGATGCCCGCGACAGCGAACGGTCGGCCGCACCGCTGGTTCAGGCCGAAGACGCGATCCTGCTCGATACCAGCGATCTCGACCGCGATTCGGCGATCGCCGCCGCGATCCGACTGGTCGAGGACAAGCTCAACCCGCGCTAGCGGGTGCCGTCGTCGGCGACCGGCCCGGCGGCCGGAACCACTGCGTGGGCCTGCGCCTGGGCGGGCTGGTCGAAGCCATAGACGTCATTGGCATAAACCAGTTTATCGCCGTCGACATTGGCGGTCAGATAGACGGTGTAGACCGGCACTCCGGCGCTCAGCGCGACCTGCTGTTCGGGAGCGTCGTCCGAGGTGACCGGTTCCGTGCCGAGCAGCCAGCGGGCGAGGTCGGGCGCATGTTCGAGGCGGACGCAGCCCATGCTCAGATTGCGCGTCGCCTTGGTGAACAAATCCCGGTGCGGCGTGTCGTGGAGGAAGATGTCGAAGCGGTTGGCGAAGCCGAACTTCATATGGCCCATCATGTTGTTCAAGCCCGGCAGCTGGCGAAGATAGGCTTTTTCGGTACCCGCCGCGACGGCTTTCCAGTCGATCGTCGCCGGATCGACCAGCTCGGCATCGGCCCCCCATTTGTTGATCGTGACGTAGCGCGCCGACTTGAGGTAGGAGACTCCGCGCTTGACGACGGTCGGAGCGACCCGCCTCTGGACCACGTCCATCGGGATGTTCCAATAGGGATTGAGGGTGACATAATGGACCTTGCCGGCGATCAGCGGGGTCGGCGATTTCACCTTGCCGACGATGGTCTTCATCGATCCCGCGACGATTCCGTCCTCGACCATCATCAGGCGCTGGTTGGCGGTATCGACGATAATGATCTTGCCCTTGGCCGGGATCAGCCGGAGCCGGTCGAGCGTCGCCCGGACGTGCGGGTCGGACGCGGCGTTGTTGGCAAGCGCGGAATCTCTCAGCGCCGAATAAAAGGAATTGACCGCCGCGACCGCGTCGACATGGGCGAGCGGGGACGGGGCGGCAACCACCGCGCCAAGCACGTCCTTGGCGGTCGGAAGCTTCAGCATCAGCGCCGGATCGCCATATTCGACCCCGCCGACCGGGGCCCGCAGCGCCTTCACATATTTGAGCCAGGCGAGCGAAATCAGCGCATCGTCGTTGAGGGTCCCAGCGGCCAGAGCGGATTCGACCGTTGCCGCAAGCGCCGGCCCTTCGGCGAGCCCGTCGATCGGCGCGCGCCTGAGGATTTCGGCAACGCGCGCGGCGGCCTGACGCGAGGCTGCGTCGCGGGTCCAGATCGGCGACCCGGCGCGATCGTAGAAATAATAAGCGTCGACCGCTGCATCGCCGGAGCGCACTTGCGGGATGACCGGCGCTGGCGCTGGCGCTGGCGGTGGCGGCGGTTTCTTGCGCGCGTCGGCGCTCGCGGAGGCGGCCAAAGCCACTCCTGCCAACGCTGCCCAGATCAGCCGCCGAACCATCTACGCACTCCGAAGTGATTAATTCCGCTCGATATCTACAGGTTTAACCTAACGGATTGTTGAACGGGAAGATTTTTTCACGGCTAGGAAGAATGAGCGGGACCGTGCCTTGTCCTTTTGTCCCTCCTAGCGTAGAGGGCGCGTCGTCCAGCGGGCTTGAGTTGCTCGCGGCGGCCCGTCTCCAGGCGCACCGCAACGGCTGTTCGAGGGTTCTGCCCTTGGCCCAGCCCGCGGCGCCCGTGAAGCCTCCGCGAAATGCCCGAGCGCCAAGGATGCCGATCCGGGATGGTCCCGCGTTTGGCGGCAAAGGTTTGACCAAGCCCGCCTTGAGTAACCGGTCACGGTGACCGGTTCGGCGGCCGAACCTGAAGAGACGAACGGAAAACCAATTTCATGGCGACTACCGCATTCCCCAGCCGCGACGATTTCGCGGCCATGCTCAACGAAAGCCTCGGCGGCGAAAACGAAACCTTTGAAGGCAAGGTCGTCAAGGGCATTGTCACGGCGATCGAAAACGATCTCGCGGTCATCGACGTCGGGCTGAAGTCCGAAGGCCGGGTGCCGCTGCGCGAATTCGCAATGCCGGGCCAGAAGGCCGAACTGAGCGTCGGCGATGAAGTCGAAGTCTATGTCGACCGGGTCGAGAACAGCGCCGGCGAAGCGATGCTGTCGCGCGACCGCGCCCGCCGCGAAGCCGCGTGGGATACGCTCGAAAAGGAATTCGAGGCCGGCAACCGCGTCGACGGCGTGATCTTCGGCCGCGTCAAGGGCGGCTTCACGGTCGATCTTGGCGGCGCCGTGGCGTTCCTTCCGGGAAGCCAGGTCGATATCCGCCCGGTCCGCGACGTCCAGCCGCTGATGGACATGCCGCAGCCGTTCCAGGTGCTCAAGATGGACCGCCGTCGCGGCAATATCGTCGTGTCGCGCCGTGCGATCCTCGAGGAAACCCGCGCCGAACAGCGCAGCGGCCTCATCCTCAGTCTGGCGGAAGGCCAGGTGATCGACGGCATCGTCAAGAACATCACCGATTACGGCGCCTTCGTCGACTTGGGCGGGATCGATGGCCTGCTCCACGTCACCGACGTCAGCTACAAGCGCGTCAACCACCCCTCGGAAGTGCTCAACATCGGCGATACGGTGAAGGTGCAGATCATCCGCATCAACCGCGAGACGCAGCGCATTTCGCTGGGCATGAAGCAGCTTGAAAGCGATCCGTGGGACGGCGCCGCGGCCAAATATCCGGTCGATGGAGTGTTCCAGGGCCGGGTCACCAACATCACCGAATATGGTGCATTCGTCGAACTCGAAGCCGGCATCGAAGGCCTGGTCCACGTGTCGGAGATGAGCTGGACCAAGAAGAACGTCCACCCCGGCAAGATCGTCAGCACGAGCCAGGAAGTCGACGTCAAGGTCCTCGAAGTCGACCAGGAAAAGCGCCGCATTTCGCTCGGCCTCAAACAGGCCCAGGCCAATCCGTGGGCGGCCTTTGCCGAACAGCATCCGGTCGGCTCCGCGGTCGAAGGCGAAGTCAAGAATTCGACCGAATTCGGGCTGTTCATCGGCCTCGAAGGCGATGTCGATGGAATGGTCCACATGTCGGACATCGCCTGGGGCGTGTCGGGCGAAGAAGCATTGGCGCTCCATCACAAGGGTGAGACGGTCAAGGCCCAGGTGCTCGACGTCGATGTCGAAAAGGAACGCATCAGCCTTGGCATCAAGCAGCTTGAAGGCGGCGGCGCTGGCGCCGGTGCCGGAGCTGGCGCTGGCGCGGGCAAGTCGGCTGGTGCCGGACGCGCCTCGGCGGGCGCTGGCTCGCGCAAGGGTGAAACCGCCACCGTTACCGTTCGCGCGGTCATGGACGGCGGGCTTGAAGTCCAGATCGGCGACGATGGCGCGACCGGCTTCATCAAGCGCATCGATCTTGGCCGCGACCGCGACGAGCAGCGTCCCGAACGCTTCCAGGTCGGGCAGAAGTTCGATGCTCTGGTGACCGGTACCGACCGCTCGAAAAAGCCGACCTTCTCGATCAAGGCGATGCAGATCGCCGAGGAGAAGCAGGCGGTCGCGCAATATGGTTCGTCCGACAGCGGCGCATCGCTTGGCGACATCCTCGGTGCCGCGCTGAAGGAAAAGGCTGCAGCAGCCGGAACCGCCAAGGCGGACAAGCCGGCCAAGGAAGCCAAGCCGGCCAAGGAAGCCAAGGCCGCCGCCAAGGAGCCCGAGGCTGAAAAGGCCGGGGCTGAAAAGGCCGAAAAGGCGGACAAGCCGGCCAAGGAAGTCAAATCCGAAAAGGCGGACAAGCCGGCCAAGTCGGAAACCGCTGAAACTGCCGCTGCCGACGGCGACGCGGCCGAAGCCAAGCCAGCCAAGGCCGCCAAGGAGCCCAAGGCCGCCAAGGAACCCGCGGCCGCCAAGGAACCCAAGGCGACCAAGGCGACCAAGAAGAAGTAAGCCGATCGGCGGCGTTTCCACGGGGGAGCGCCGCCGATCTGTCTTGCGTCGGGGAATTTTTCCTGACAGCGTTGAGTTCATATGGCCTGGCGGCTCCGGCATCCGGTCCGACCGAACAATCTTTGCGGGGTTAAGATGATCCGATCCGAACTGGTGCAGAAGCTTTGTGCCGACTTCCCCGACCTCACCCAGCGCGAGGTCGAAAGCGTGGTCAGCGCGATTTTCGATTCGATCACCGAGCAATTAGCCCAGGGCGGGCGGGTCGAACTGCGCGGCTTCGGCGCTTTTTCGACGCGCAAGCGCGATGCCCGGGTCGGCCGCAATCCGCGCACCGGAGCGGCGGTTTCGGTCGATGAAAAGCGCGTGCCCTATTTCAAGCCGGGCAAGGAAATGCGCGAGCGGCTCAATCTCCAGGAAGTCACTGCCGAGTGATTGAGGCCGCCGCAATCGTGCGGACGTGGCGGAACCGGTAGACGCTGGAGACTTAAAATCTTCTGCCCCATGGGCGTGCGGGTTCAAGTCCCGCCGTCCGCACCATCAAATCGCGGATCAGCGCCGAGGGGCGCGTTTGGGGAAATCTTAAAGGTTGCCGCTTAGGGCCGATGTCTGGTGGGGCATCAGCGCAGGTAATTCATTTGGACTCGGCGAAATCGCGGTTGATGAATGCCCGGCGCGAGGCCGTGGTGCTCGCAGTGCTGATCACGGCGGTCATGTTGCTGGTGTGGAACGGGAGCGCCTTTTTTCACAACATGCGGATCGCCGGCGCGCAGTTCGGCCGCGAGATCCAGCTCGCCAGCACAGCGCTGACGCTCAATGTCGCGCTCATCCTGTTCGGCTGGCGGCGCTACGTCGACCTCCAGCACGAAGCCGAGAGCCGCGCCGAGCATGAACAACGCGCCGCGGTGCTCGCAAGCACCGATCCGGTCAGCGGGCTTTACAACCGCAAGGGTTTTTCCGACCGCGCCGATGAACTCGCCGCGGACGCGCGCTCCAGCGGCCAGCGATTGGCGATCGTCTCGCTCCACATCCACCGGTTCAAGGCGATCAACGACCAGCATGGCTTCGAAGTCGGCGAGCAGCTGCTCAAGAATATTGCCGCATTGCTGCGCCGGGACATTGCCGGCCAGGGTTGCATCGGCCGGCTGAGCAGCGACGAATTCGCGGTCGCGGTCGGCAAGCCGCCGGGTGACCGCAAGGCCATCGATCAGCTGGTCGACAAGATGATGGGGTCGGTGACTCGCCCGTTCATGATCGAAGACCGGATCGTCCAGGTCAGCGCCTTTGCCGGGATCGCCTCGGGCGATGCGCAAGGCCATATTCCCGATTTGCTGCGCCGCGCCGACATGGCGATGGACCGCGCGCGCAGCGGCCGGCTGTCGCGGCCAGTGTGGTTCGATGACGGCATGGAACGCGCCCTGATCGCCCATAGCGAGATCGAGCAAGGCATTCGCCACGGCCTCGAACATGGCCAGTTCGTGCCCTATTTCGAACCCCAGATCGACCTTTCGACCGGGGCCATTGTCGGGTTTGAAATGCTCGCCCGGTGGAACCACCCGCTGTCGGGCCTGATCGGCCCCGACGTCTTCATCCCGGTAGCGGAAGAAGCGGACCTCATCGGGCGATTGTCGGAACAGGTCATTACCGCCGCGCTCCACGCCGCGGCGAGCTGGGATCCGGGGATCAGGATCGCGGTCAATATCTCGCCATCGCAGCTGGCCGATGGCTGGTTCGCCCAGCGGATCGTCAAGATCCTCGCCGAGACCGGCTTTCCCGCCAACCGGCTGGTGGTCGAAATCACCGAAAGCTCGCTGTTCGCCGACATGGAATTCGCGCGCTCGGTCGTGACCAGCCTCAAGAATCAGGGCATCCGCCTCGCGCTCGACGATTTCGGCACCGGATTTTCGTCGCTTGCGCATCTGCGCTCGCTGCCGTTCGACCTCATCAAGATCGACCGCAGTTTCGTCACCAACCTCCACGAAAAGCGCGAAAGCGCGGCGATCGTCCGCGCGGTCACGGCTTTGGCCAACGCTTTGTCGGTGCCTGTGTGCATCGAAGGGATCGAAAACGAAGCCGCCTTCAACGCCGTGCGGTCGTTTGGCTGTGCGCTCGGCCAGGGCTGGTATCTGGGCAAGCCAACCTCGGCCGACGATGCCCGCGAGCTGTTGCTCGCCCGCGCCCGCGTCGATGACGGCGAAGCCGGGCCTCCCGGCGCGGAGCCGGATACGGGCGATCTCGCCCCCGCAAGTACGGCCGCCCGCGCCTAATTTTCCTCAGTGAAGGGTTGTCGAATTGCCTTTTGTCCCACCCTGGGACAGCGGGATCTTATGCTTAATGAAAGGTGTTTGAGCATGGTAAAAATCGCGTTAAGGATTTGCCATGCAGCTTGCCCATGCCCGACTTGCAACCGCTCCGCGCCGCTTCGGCCGTGGCCCGGTGCGAATCGATTTCATCGACCCGCCGGTTGTGGCTCCGGCGATCAGCGCGGACGTCAAATTATTCGCGACGACCTTTGCCGCGGGCTTTGTGTTTGTGAGCTGCCTTCTCGCCTGACCTGAAAATCAGTCGCAGGCGAGGTGGAGTTTCCAGCCAAGCCAGGCGCTGACCACGCACATCGCAGCGACCAGCAATAATTGCGACCCCGGGCCGAAGCCGAGACTGCTCAGCCCCAGCGCCATCAACGATCCGATCACCATCGCGCCAGAATTGACGATATTATTGGCCGCGACCGTGCGCGCGGTCTGTGATTGTTCGACCGTGGTGGTGAGGAAGGCATAAAGCGGAACGACGAACATTCCGCCGGTCACCGAAATGCCGAGCAGGGTCAGGATCAGTAGCGCAGCGCTCGGCTGGTAGAGGAAATTGCCGAGCGTGATGAGGGCGCCATCGGCATGATTGGCCCAGCTCTGGCTGACGAAATAGAGCAGGATCACGAACAATCCCATGGCGAGCACCGAACCGGGCGCGAAGCGGGCCGAGACCTTGCTCTTGAGCAGCCGGTTGATGGCCACCGAGCCGATTGCGATGCCGATCGAAAAGATGGCGATGAACAGGCTCGCGACCTGCTCATTGGCGCCGAGCACATTCTTGACCAGGGGCGGGAAGATAATGATCAGGACCGCTCCGATGGTCCAGAAAAAGCTGATCGCGCAAATCGCCAGGAACAGCCGCGGGATGTGCATGGTGGCGTTGACCAGCGTCACCGAGGCCCGAAGGATATGCCAGTCGGGCGGTGCGGCGTGGCTGTGCGGCGGGGCCGGCGGAACCTGACGCCCGGCGAAAAATCCGATGATCGCGATGGTGACGCAGGCGACCGCCGCCCATTGCGGCGACGCGGCGAGAGCTCCGGCGGCAATCGTCCCGCCAAGGATCGACAAATAGGTCCCGGCTTCGACCAAACCGGTTCCGCCAAGCACTTCGTCCTTGTGCAAATGTTGGGGCAGGATGGCATATTTGATCGGCCCGAAGAAGGTCGAGTGGACGCCCATCGCGAACACCGCGGCGAGCATCAGCGGCACGCTGGCGATCGCCAGTCCGATGCCGCCGACGATCATGATCCCGATTTCGGCGGCCTTGATGATCCGGATCAGCTTGGCCTTGTCGCGGATGTCGGCCAATTGCCCGGCGGTCGCGGACAACAGGAAGAACGGCAGGATGAAAAGTCCCTGGGCGACGGCGCTGAACTGGGTTTCGCGGGCGGCGTCGGAATAGAGCTGGTAGGTTACGAACAGCACCACCGCCTGCTTGAACAGGCTGTCGTTGAAGGCACCCAGCGCCTGGGTCGTGAACAACGGGACAAACCGTCGCGCGCGCAGCAAATGGGTGACGTTCTGGATCAACGGAAAGGGGCGCCTAGTCTGTGGGAAGAGGGCTGTCGACATAGCCAGCTTTGCGCGCGCCGCCAAACCTTATAACGAGGCCCGCGATGCTGACTGTTCCCAACCTTCTGACCCTGTCGCGGATCCTTGCGGTGCCGATCCTGGTGTTCCTGCTGTGGCGCCCGACCCCGATCGATTACGGGATCACCTTCGTCCTTTACTGCCTCGTCGGGATTACCGATTATTTCGACGGCTATGTGGCGCGGGCGCAGGGCCAGATTTCCAGGCTTGGCCAGTTTCTCGACCCGATCGCCGACAAGATCATGGTCGCGGCCGTTCTGGTCATGCTGATTTCCAGCCGCAAGGCCAATCCGGTGCCGGAGATCGAGGGCCTTCATATCATCGCCGCGCTGATCATCTTGCTACGCGAAATCATCGTCTCGGGCCTGCGCGAATTCCTCGCTCCGCTCAATGTCTCGATGCCGGTCAGCGCGCTCGCCAAGTGGAAGACGACGCTTCAGCTGGTCGCGCTTGGCGCGTTGATCATTGCCGGCGCCTTCCCGGAACAACCGTGGATGCACGTCGTCGGCCTCGCCTGCCTGTGGGCGGCGGCGGCACTGACCCTCATCACCGGCTATGATTATCTCCGGATCGGCCTCAAGCACATGGATTGACCGTGCTTGCTCAGCGGCACAGCACCAATCCGGGAAGCACCTTGCCGGCGATTGAGCGAAGCGTGTCGGCGAGCATCCGGAACTCCTTTTCGCGCGGTGACGAGCGGCGCCAGACCAAAGCGATGCGGCGGCTGTTGTTCGCTGATGCCAGCGGGCGGGCGACGATCGCGGTGCCTTCGAGCAGCCCGGCGGCAATCGCCATTTCGGGCACAAAGGTCAGGCCAAGGCCATTATCGACCATCTGCACCAAGGTATGGAGCGAAGTGCCGAGCATCGCGGCTCCGGCGCGGATGTCGGGCCGGTTGCACGCCGACAGCGCATGGTCCTTGAGGCAGTGGCCATCCTCAAGCAGAAGCAGCCGACGTTCATCGATGGTGCTTGCAGCGACGGTGTCGCGGTCCGGTGCCTCGCCTTTCGGAAAGGCGATGAACAAGCGATCGTCGAACAGATCGGCGCGGTCGATGTCGCCGCAGGCGTAAGGCATCGCCAGAAGCACGCAATCGAGCTGGCCGCGGTGTAATGCATCGCATGCCGCGGCGCTGGGCTCCTCGCGCAGGAACAGCTTGAGCTTGGGCAGTTCGCGGCGCAGCTCGGGCAGCATTGCGGGCAACAGGAACGGAGCGATGGTCGGAATCACGCCCATCCGTAATTCGCCAGCCAGCGGCTGGCCCTGGGCGCGGGCCATGTCGGCCAGCTCCTCGCTCTCGCGCAGGATGCGATTGGCCTGGTCGGCGATGCCGATGCCAAGCGGCGTGAAGCGGACGACTCGCTTGGTCCGCTCGACCAGCATCGTTCCGAGCAAGGTCTCGAGTTCGCGCAGTCCGGCCGACAATGTCGATTGGGTGACGAAGCAGGATTCGGCGGCGCGGCCGAAATGGCCATGCTCGCGAAGCGCGACGAGATATTGCAATTGCTTGATGGTGGGCAGGCGGGCGATCATCGATTCATCCGATCATTAGTGGATGCGTAATCGGTTCGGGCGATTGTTTCCACTATTGTCGCGCGCACCCTCTTGACGCCGCGCCCGCGCATCCCAACCTATGAATACAGGTCGGCTGCCCCCTTGCCGGCCTGAGTGGAAGGGGGCGGGCGTCCCCAAAATGCCCGCCCCTTTTTCGTTTGGCGGATGGTTCTGAGCCCAGCTCAGCTCAGCTCAGCTCAGCTCAGCTCAGCTCAGCTCAGCTCAGCAACAGCCGGATCGACACCACCAGCAAGGTGATCGCGAGTATCGGGCGCAAGACCTTGTCCGAGGACCGCGTGGCAAGCAGGCTGCCGACGATAATGCCCGGGATCGAACCGACCAGAAGCGAACCCATCAGTCCGAAATCGACCGCGCCCATCATCCAGTGGCCGATGCCGGCGATCAATGTCAGCGGCACCGCATGGGCGATGTCGCTTCCGGCGATACGTGCGATCGGCAGCCGCGGGTAGAGAATGAGCAAGGCGGTGGTGCCAAGCGCTCCGGCGCCGACCGAGGTCAGCGACACCAGCACTCCAAGCAGCGCTCCGAGCAAGACGGTCCAGCGGTTGATCCGCGCTTCGGCAAGATGGTCGAAACGCGGCCCCGCCCATTTGAGGATCCACGGCCGGAAGAAAATCGCGAGCGAGGTCATCAACAGCGAAATGCCAAGGAGGATGTTGAGGACGCTTGGCCCCTTGGTGCCGGTCGCTCCCCAGTAGTTCATCGCGAACAAGGTGACGATTGCGGCTGGAACGCTGCCCAGCGCGAGGCCGGCGACGATGTGCCAGTCGACCGTCTTGCGCGATCCGTGGACCGCGGTGCCGACGGTCTTGGTAACCGACGCATAGAGCAAATCGGTGCCGACCGCGGTCGCCGGGTGAAAACCGAACAGCAAGACCAGCAGCGGGGTCATCAGCGATCCGCCGCCGACCCCCGTCATTCCGACCAATATCCCGACGAACAGCCCGGCCAGCGAATACATGGGATTGAATGCAGTGATGATCCGGGCCCCCGCTAAGATCGACCGCTGGAAGGGCGTGGAATCATTGCAATTGGCCCCGGTCGTGGCCGCGATTTGCCGGAGCCTTCCGCTTTGGGCAAGACCCGCGCTCGCGCAAAACACTCCGCTCGGCTGGAAATTGTCGCTGCGTGCATTAGATTAAGCCGGAAACGACCGAGGGTTGATCGCTTGAATTCCGGCTTCTTTGCCTATCTCGATTCCGTCAAATCGCGCGATCCCGCGGCCAGATCGCGCTGGGACGTTCTGTTTTATCCCGGGACGCTCGCGCTTGGCCTTCACCGGCTGGCGCATTGGATGTGGGTCGGGGAGCTGACTTTTTCGGCGCGGATGGTCAATCATTTCGCGCGCTTTCTGACCGCCATCGACATTCATCCCGGCGCCCGCATCGGCGAACGCTTCTTCCTCGATCACGGGTTCAGCGTGATCGGCGAAACCGCGGTAATCGGCGACGACGTCACCATTTACCAATGCGTGACATTGGGCGGGACCAACCCGTCCGATGGAATAGGCGGAAAGCGCCACCCGACGTTGCGCGACGGCGTGGTCGTCGGGTCGGGTGCCCAGGTGCTGGGGCCGATCGAAATTGGGGCCGGCGCTCGAATCGGCGCCAATGCGGTCGTCACTCGCGATGTCGTTCCCGGAGCGACGATGGTCGGAATTCCCGCCAAGGCGGTGCTGATGGACGCGGCCGATGCCGCCCACGGCTTCGTCCCTTATGGCACGCCGTGCAGCGAAATCGCCGATCCGGTGCTGGCCCGGTTGTGCGAGCTGGAACGTGAAATCAAGGAATTGCGCGCTGCCCGGGCGGCGGGTTCGGACCGGCCCAAGGTCAAAAGCGCTTGAGCGTGGTTGCGCCGTTCCCGGCACCTTGGGACCGGCGCTCGACCGCCACGTTCGACCGGCTTGAGTGGAACCGCATCCTCGACCTTTACGGACGCATGGTGGCCGCCGGGCACTGGCGCGATTATGCGCTTCGCTTCGATCCTGACGTGGCGGTGTTCGCCGCCTTCCGCCGCCACAGCGAGCGGCCCGATGTGCGAATCGAGAAACGCCCCCAGCTTCGACTGAAGCAGGGGGCGTTCGCGCTAATTTCCGACCACGGCGTGGTGCTCCGGCGGGACCACGAACTCGCTGGAGTCCTGGCCCCGCTGGAACGTCGCTTCATGCGGCTAGTGGGATGGGGGTTCGGCCAAGAACGGGCAGCTTGTCCTTGAGCGATTCGGGCAATGGCCGGACCACCGCGGCGCGCGCCTGGTGCCAGAAAGCCGACAACAGAAGCAAAGCCGAACCGATGACCAAAGCGGTCAGCGCGACGTTGAGTTCGACCGCTCCAAAGCGCTTGAACAGATCGGCCAGCGCCCACAGCACATAGGCCAAGGCCGAAACCAGCAGTGCTCGGCGATCGATCGCCAGAGCGGTGACTCCCATTGCGACGTAAAGCGCGACCACGACCAAGGCTTCGCCGATACTGGCATTGCCGTCGTTGAGCCCGAGCAAGGTGAAGATCGGGTGGACGATCATCGGCGCCGCGAGCAGATGGAGCCAGAATGCGACGTCGCTTCGGCGGGTGACGCGCTCGCGGTCCGATCCGTCCCACCACATCGCGAGTAGGAACACGCCAATGCCAAGCACAAGCGTGCTGCCGAGCATGATGTCGCGCAGATTGGCAGCATCGGGGCCGATTGCGGCAACCACCAGCGAAACCATGATCGCGGCGATCGAAGCGGCACCGGCGGCGATGGTGATCGGCACCCGGAACGTGCGCCAGTGAATCCAAGCCGCGCCCGCGGCCGCGACTCCGGCGGCTGCGGCAACCAGCGCGTTGCCGACTTCATTATTGTTGAAACTGTCGGGCCCGATGACGCTGATCAGTCCGAAGGCGACCGTCGCGAACGTGCCGCCGACAAATGCCAGCAGCAACAGGATCGAAGGCAGCGCCATGCGCCGTTTGGCGGTGAAGAACATCGCCAGTCCCCAGGCCGTTGCGGCAACCGCCAGCGGGCCGAGGAACGACGGACCGTTGGGGTCGATTGCAAGACCGGCATATTGGCCGACGGTAACCCCGATCCAGCCGACCGCGAACAGCATGATCGCAGCGGCGATGGACACGAAAATATCGTTGAACCCGGTAATCAGCCGAAACTGTTCTTCGTCCGGAATCGCCATCGACCGCTGGCCCGAGACGTGAGCGCGAAGGGCGTCTGCCGCCTGCGCCGAGATGACCCCGGCCGCAACCGCGTCATCGAGTTCCTGTTGGCTATACATGAAAGACTCCCTGTTGAATCGCCAACGTCATAGCGTTTAGTGTATTATAGTGTCAATACACCAAGCTGTTGACCCAGGTTTCGCCCGCGGCGAAGCAGGAGCGCGATGTGCAACCTCTATTCGATGACCGCGACCGTCGACGAACTTCGCCGGATATTCGGCCCGTTCGCCGGGGACACTGCGAATTTGCCGCCGTTCGACGAGATTTACCCGGGCCGGACGGCGCCGGTGCTTCGGCGATCGGACACTGGTGGCCTCCAGCTCGACAGCATGACCTGGGGATTTCCTGGCCCGGCCGCGGCGGGGGGCAGGCCGGTGACCAACGTCCGCAACCTCGACAGCCCGTTCTGGCGCGGGGCGCTCAATGACCCGCTGCGCCGCTGCATCGTTCCGGCGACCAGCTTTTGCGAATGGACCCAGGACCCGGACCCGGTCACGAAGCGCAAGGCGAAATGCTGGTTCGGACTGAATGAGGGTTCGCACCCGTTGTTCGCCTTCGCCGGGCTGTGGCGGCCGGGCACGGCCGACGGCAGCGATGGCCCGTTCATGGCCTTCCTGACCTGCGGCGCCAATGAGGTGGTCGGAGCGGTCCATCCCAAGGCAATGCCGGTGCTGCTGCGGCCCGGCGCCGATACCGAGCGCTGGCTCAGCGCCGAGCGGCCCGATGCCTGCGCCCTTGCGGTGCCGTTCGCGGATACTGATATGCGCCGCGTGAGTTAAAAGCTTCGACAGCAGTTTTCAGGAGAACATCATGGCCAAGACCGCGACTTCGACCCGGCGGGCGAAACCCAAGACCACGGCCAAGCCGGCCAAGAGCAAGGCGACCAAAGCCAAGGCAAGCAAGGCCAAGTCGACCAAGGCCAAGTCGGGCGCCAAATCCACCGCCAGCGATGCCTTCTTCCACTTGCTTCAGAGCCCGCTGGTGGCGGAGCTTGCGGCGACCGCTGCCGCCGCGGCGATCGGGTCCTTCGCCGCGGCCGGCGCGTCCAAGTCGAAAAACAGCGCCTCCAAAGTCGTCAAGGCGGCGGGCCTCGCCGCGGCCTCGGCCATTGGTCAGCGGCTGACCACCGAGGTTACGGCAATCCGCAAGTCGGCCAAGCCTAAACGCTAGGCTGCATCAGGGTCAGCCGGGCGCGTCCGACATCGCGCTCGGCCGCGACCGCCAGGCCAAGGGCGGTGACCGGGTCGCGCGCGGCGCTTTCAACGCTCAGCCAGCCGCCGGGCGCGAGCCAGCTCGAAGCAACGACTGCGGCAGCGGCGGCGCTGCCGGATCCCGGCTCGTATGGCGGGTCGGCGAAAATGAGGTCGAACGGCCCGCCGCGCGGCAGTGACAAGGCGCTTGAAGCGCTGACCGAAATGCGGTCGCTCGCGCCCAGCTTGGCGGCATTGGCGCGGATTGCAGCAAGCGCGATGCTGTCGCGTTCGACGAAGGTGACGTGGGCCGCGCCGCGCGACAAAGCCTCGAAGCCGAGCGCTCCGGTGCCGGCGAAAAGATCGGCGACGGCCAGGTTTTCGAATGACCCGATTCGGCTGATCAGCATCGAAAACAGCGCTTCGCGGACGCGATCGGCGGTGGGCCGGGTCGAGCTTCCGGCCGGCGCGTCGAGCAGCCGACCGCGCCAGCGTCCGGCAATGATCCTCATTTCAGGCTCTTGCGAAACTCGGCCAGGGCGCCGCTTTCGACCTGTTCGACTGCTCCAATCGGCAGGTCGGCGACAGTGAACGGCCCGTATGCGGTCCGGATCAGGCGCGACACCTGCATCCCCAGATGTTCGAGCACGCGGCGCACTTCGCGGTTCTTGCCCTCGGTCAGCGACAGTTCGATCCAGCAATTGCGTCCGGTGCGGCGTTCCAGATTGGCGTCGATCGAGCCGTAGCGGATGCCCTCGATGGTGATGCCCTCGGCAAGATCTTCGAGCTGGCTCTGGCTGACCGTTCCGAACGCACGCGCGCGATAAGTCCGGCGGACCCCGCTGCTGGGCAATTCGAGCTGACGTTTCAATTCGCCGTCATTGGTCATCAAAAGCAGCCCCTCGGTCGTATAATCGAGGCGGCCAACCGGCATCAGGCGCGGCAGCCCGGCGGGCAATTTGTCGTAGATCGTCGCCCGCCCCTTGGGATCGTTGGCTGCGGTCAGGCAGCCCGCGGGCTTGTTGAAACGATAGAGCCGGGTGGCGGCCGCGGCCCGCACCGCGCGCCCGTCATAGGTCACTCCGTCGAGGTCCTTGAGCAGGGTCGCGGGGGTCGTCACTTTCTCGCCGTTGATGGCGATCCGGCCGTCGGCGATCATGCGCTCGATCTCGCGGCGCGAGGCAATGCCCGCGCGCGCCAGCAATTTGGCGATTCGCTGTGGCTTGTCGGCGCTTTCCACCGGCTGGGCTGACGCCTTATGGTGCCCGCTTCGGGCTTTCGGCACAGGCGGCCGAGTCGTTCGTTTCGATGAAGTTGTCATATGGGGTCGCTAGAATGCTGTTCGGCAGACGCAAGCAAATGGTCAAGCGGATCCTGATTGTCGAGGACGAACCGTTGACCGCGTTCGAGAATGAAAACATGCTTGGCGATTGCGGCTATGTGATCGTGGCGACGATCGACGACTTCAGCCAGGCATTGGAAGTGCTCGATCGCGAACAGGTCGATTTGATCCTCAGCGATGTCCGGCTGCGCAGCCAGGAAACCGGAATCGACCTTGCGCGGGCGGCCAAGGAGCGCGGCATCCCGACCCTGTTCGCGACCGGCCATCCCTATCCCGGAGCGACCGAAGTGGCGGTCGGATGCCTGCTCAAGCCTTATTCCGACCTCCAGCTGAAAAGCGCGATCGAATGCGTCGACCAGCATTTGCAGCGGCGCCGGGTCAAACCGTCGAAAGGCCTCGAACTGTTCGCCCATCGCGACGAGAAACCGTCGTCCGGCTGAACTGGGGCTAGGCACACCGGCAAAGCTGGTTACAGTCGCCGCACGGTTTTCGAGTGGGGAGGTAGATGGTGGCAGCTAAGCGGCCCAAGGGGTTTCAATTGCTTCGGGCTGCGCTCGCCACGCGCAAATCGTCGACGATGCTGGCGTTCGGATTTTCGTCGGGCCTCCCGTTCGCACTTCTGATCGGTACGCTCAACGCCTGGCTCGGCGAAGTCGGGGTCAATCTCGCGACCATCGGCGTGCTGTCGTGGATCGGGCTCAGCTACAGCTTCAAATTCCTGTGGTCGCCGGTCGTCGACCGCTTCAAACTGCCGGTCCTCGAACGCATTGGCCGGCGCAAGAGCTGGATCGTGATGTGCCAGGCGGTAATGATCGCCGCATTCGCCGGCCTTGCCTCGACCAATCCCGCGACCGATATCGGCACCTTCGCGATTTTCGCGGTCATCGCCGCGCTGGCCTCCGCCACCCAGGATGTCGCGGTCGACGCATGGCGGATCGACGTCGCCGATGAAAAGACGAGCGTCGAACTGCTGTCGGCGGTGTACCAGTTCGGCTATCGGATCGCCTCGATCGTCGGCGGCGCACTCGCCCTTGTGCTTGCCGCGCGGATGAGCTGGCCGGCGGTCTATTTGGTCATGGCCGGACTGATCGGCGTGATGTCGATCGTCGCTCTCCAGGCGCCCGACACCGACCGGCCCGATAATGACTTGCTGCACAAGGCGCTCGACGAGCCCGGAGCGATCGAGCCGAAGGTGCGCGGCTTGGCGTTGGCGATCGTCGGGCTTGGCTGGCTGTGGGCGATCTTCAACATTGGCCGCTTCATGGTGCTCATGCTCCACCCGGCCGATCCCCAGGCACCGCTGCCTTCGGTCGCCGATTTCACCAAGCATTACGGCCCGTGGATCATTGTCGCGACGGTGATCGTTCCGCTGATTGTTGCGGCGACCTTGAACTGGCTCAAGTCGCGCCATCGCTTCACCTTGACCAAGGCCGATACCAACCACCGGCCGGTTCGCACGGCGGTCAACCATCTCTATGTCTCGCTGGTCGCGCCCCTGGGCGAATTGTCGGCGCGCCTCGGCTGGGGCGTGCTGATCGTGCTCGGCCTGATCCTGACCTACACCTTGTGCTACAATATCTGGTCGAGTTTCGCCTTCCCCTTCTACCTCGATTTCCTCCATTATTCGAAGGACGAGGTCGCGTTTGCGTCGAAGGTGTTCGGCATCTTCATGACGATGATCGGGATCGCGCTCGGCGGCTATCTGTTCCTGCGCATCGGCCGCCTGCCAACGGTCCTGTTGGGCGCAATTCTGCCGGTGATGGGCAATTTCGTTTATGCCGATCTGGCCGAAGGCGGTGCCAATATCGATGCCGTCGCGCATCTGCTCCGGCTTGACGCGCTGGCGGTGGCGATGGGCTCGGACGAGCGCATGGTCCGGCTGCTGCTAGCGATCAGCTATGAGAATATCTCGACCGGAATCGCGGGAGCAGCGTTCGTCGCCTTCCTCTCGGGCATCGTCAGCAAGCGCTTCACCGCGGTCCAATATGCCTTGCTGTCGTCGCTGACCTTCCTGATCGGCTCATTGGGGCGCGGCATCGCCGGCGAGGCATTCGATACGTATGGCTATGCGACGGTGTTCCGCTGGACCGCCGCCGCGGGCGCCTTTGCGATCCTGTTCGTTATCCTCGAATGGATTCGGGTCAAGGCTACGGAGACTCCGGCTTTGGTCGCGGACACCGCGCCGAGCGTCAGCGACACGCCGAGGGAAGCCGCGGCCAAGGAACGCAAGTCACCGGCGCGCAAGAAACCCCGGGCGAAGAAAAGGCCCTAGTCCGGCAGCTCGCCGTTCGCGGCCAGAGCGGCACCGGCGAGGTAGAGCGAACCCGCGATCAGGCGCGGGGCGGGGAGGCGGCTTAGCGCTTCGGCGATGCCCGCCGCCGCAGTGCCGCCAAAGCGCTTGGCAAGCGTCGCCGGGTCGTGATGGTCGTGATCGGGCACCGCCACGAAGGTCAGCGACAGCGAATGCGGCTCAAGCAGTCCGACGATCTCCGCGGAGTTCTTGTTGGCGAGTATGCCGAGCACCAGGTGCATCGGCCCCGCGGCGGCAAGATGGCGGGCGAGGGCGGCGGCGGCATCGCCGTTATGCGCTCCGTCGATCCAGGTTTCGACGCCCCCCGTCAGCGGGCCGCGAACTAGCCGCTGGAGCCGCGCCGGCCAATCCACCCGCTTGATCGAAGCGACAAAATCGTCCCGCGAGATCGCCGCCAGCTGCTGCGCTTCGAGCATTTGCCAGGCGAGGTTGGCGTTGCGGACCTGGTGAGCGCCGGGAAGCGCCGGGACCAGTGCCGGGTCGATCGCCCAGTCGCGGCCTTCGAGCCGCAAGTCCGCGCCGGCGGCGGCGGCGGCGGCAATGATCGCGGCCTCGGCCTCGGGCGGCTGGGCGAGCGCGACCAGCGGCACGCCGGCGCGCGCGATGGCCGCTTTCTCGGCGGCGATCTGGGCGATGGTTGACCCCAGGAATTGCTGGTGGTCGATGCCGATGCTGGCAATCCCGCTCACCGCTGGCCGGTCGATGATATTGGTCGCATCGAGCCGTCCGCCGAGCCCGACCTCGAGCAGGCAAAAATCGGCCGGGGTGCGGGCGAACGCCAGGATCGCGGCGGCGGTCGCGACCTCGAAGAAGCTCGGCTCGTCGCCGTTCGCGACGTCGAGGACTTCGCTTAGAAGAGCTTCGAGCGCACGATCGTCGATCAAGCGCCCGGCGATACGGATGCGCTCGTTGAAGCGGACGAGGTGCGGGCTGGTGAAGGCGTGAACCTTTTGGCCGGCACCCTCCAGAGCGGCGCGGAGGATGGCGACGGTCGAGCCTTTGCCGTTGGTTCCGGCAACGTGGAACAGCGGCGGCAGTCGATCCTGCGGGCGGCCAAGCCGGTCGAGGAGGATAAAGATGCGTTCGAGCCCGAGCCGGTCGCCGGCGGGCGAGATCATCTGCAAGCGATCGAGCTGCGCCTGGATTCCGGGGTGGGTTGAGCGTGCGAAGTCCACTTAGCCCTCTCCCCTGAGGGGAGAGGGATGGGTGAGGGGGTTCGACCGATGAGCGAACTCACGACCGCGGAGCCCCCTCACCCCGACCCTCTCCCCGCTGGGTAGAGGGGGAATGTCACGCCGCCGCCTTCTTCTCCGGTGCGAGATAGGCGATGAGCAATGCCAGACGCTCGCGCAACTGGCTGCGCGGAACGACCATGTCGATCATTCCATGTTCGAGCAGATATTCGGCGCGCTGAAAGCCATCGGGCAATTTCTCGCGGATGGTCTGTTCGATCACCCGCTGCCCCGCGAAACCGATGAGGGCGCCCGGTTCGGCCAGCTGGACGTCGCCGAGCATCGCATAGGATGCGGTGACTCCGCCGGTGGTCGGATCGGTGAGCACTACGATATAGGGCAGACCGGCTTCCCTGAGCTCGGCGCGCGCGACGGTCGTGCGCGGCATCTGCATCAGGCTCAAAATGCCCTCCTGCATCCGCGCCCCGCCGGCCGCGGTGAACAGCACATATGGGCAATTGTCCTTGATCGCGGCCTTGACCCCGGCGACGAACGAGGCACCGACCGCAATCCCCATCGACCCGCCCATGAAAGCGAAATCCTGGACCCCGACGATCGCCTTGCGGCCGCCGATCTTGCCGCGCGCATTGACCAAAGCGTCGCGTTCGCCATTGGCGCTCCGGGCCGCCTTGAGCCGCTCGGTATAGCGCTTGGTATCGCGGAATTTGAGCGGGTCTTCGCGCACTTGCGGGGCGTCCAGAACGGCCCATTTGGCGGCGTCGAACAGCTGCTCGAAGCGCAGCTGCGGGCCGATCCGGTCGTGGAAATCGCAGCGCGGGCAGACGCAATAATTCTCTTCCCATTCCTTGGTGAAGATCATGGTCTCGCACTTCTTGCACTTGTGCCACAGATTCTCGCTGCTCTGGCGCTTTGGCAGGAATGGAATTCCGCTGCGGACTCGGCTCAGCCAACTCATAGAACATGCCTCTTCAAACTATTGGCGATCGCGCTCGCCGCGCTGGCGGGATTGTCAGCCGCAGTGATCGGACGGCCGATGACGAGGATCGAGGCGCCATCGCCAAGCGCCTTGGCCGGGGTCACGACGCGCTTCTGGTCGCCGCTGTCGCCGCCTTCGGGGCGGACCCCGGGGACGACGAAAAAGCCGTCGGGCCAATGTTCGCGAACGCTTGCGACTTCGGCGCCGGAGCAGACAATCCCGTCGAGTCCGGCGGATTTCGCAAGCCGCGCCAGCCGCGCAACCTGGTCGGCCGGCGAGCCGCTGACGCCCGCCGCCGACAAGTCATCGCCATCAAGGCTCGTCAGAACGGTTACTGCAACGATCCGGGTGCCGGCGGGGGCGGCGGCCTTGGCGGCCTTAAGCATCGCTTTGCCGCCGGCGGCGTGGACCGTCATCAGCGCCGGCTCGAGCGTCGCCAGCGTGGCCACCGCCCTGGCGACGGTATTGGGGATGTCGTGAAGTTTGAGGTCGAGGAAAATCGGCAGTCCGAGCGCCGCGACCTCGCGGACGCCCTCGGGGCCGTTGGCAGCGAAAAACTCAAGGCCGAGTTTGAATCCGCCGACATCGTCCTTGACCGCTTGGGCGATGGCGAGCGCTCGCTCCAGCTCGGGCGTGTCGATGGCCACAAACAGCGGGTTCAAATCGCTCTCTCCGCGGACTCGACTGCTACATTGTCCTCAGGGTCATCGATCGCGACCGGCGCCGGCGCGTTGTTGCGCTCGACCGCTTCAAGACGGCGGGTCATCGTCCACAATCTGGTCTGCATCACCAGCCACGTCGGCACCAGCCCGAGCAGGAACATCAGCAGGAGCAGGACCGGGATCTTGATGTCGGCCTGGATGTCGCCCCACAGGCTGAGCGTCACCGGCGACCAGTTGCGGCTGGCGAACAGGGCGACGAGGACCGCGACCAGTACCCAGAAAAGTGTTTTGAGGAATTGCATCGATTCGAGTTTCCGATTGGGCGTTTAGGCCAGCGCCGCGGCGATTGCCAGAATTCGCCGCTCGTCGCGTCCATGACTCGCTTCGCCGCAACCATCGCCATCGCCCGTTGAGCGCCCCGCGGCCCAGCGCCACAGCTGTCAGCGGGTGGGAGTAAGCGCAGCTTGAACAACATGCAGAAGATCGGCCTTGGTCTGGGCGCGCTGCTGGTGACAGGATCGTTGCTGGCGATGCAGCCACGCCAGCCGATCGTCGACAATAATGCGGTCGCGGCCTCGCACGTGCGGCTCGCGTCGCTTCTTCCGGCGGCCCGGCGCGACGTCGATTATGCAGCGCTCGATGCTCGGCTGGGGCAGCTCATCGCCCGGCCCGGAATGGTCGGGCTTGCGGTCGGAGTGGTCGAAAACGGCCGAATCACGTTCCTCAAGGGCTATGGCGAAACCCACGCCGGCTCGGGCGATCCGGTGACGTCTGAAACCGTGTTCCGCTGGGCTTCGGTGTCGAAGGGCGTTGCTGCAACGATGGTCGCCAAGCTCGCCGAGGAGGGCAAGGTCAATCTCAACGCGCCGGTCGCCAAATATGCCGCGGACCTCAAACTGCCGGCCGGCAACGAGCAGCGCGCGACGGTTGCGGACCTGCTGTCGCACCGCCTCGGCCTGTATCGCAACGCATTCGACAACAAGCTCGAGGAAGGGATGGATCCGAGCTTCCTGCGGCGCAACCTCGGAGTACTCAATTCGATTTGCGCGCCCGGAACCTGCTGGTCCTACCAGAATGTCGCGTTCGACGCGTCGAGCGAAATCGTGTCCAAGGTCACCGGCCTGCCGTATGAGATCGCGCTCCAGCGCAACCTCTTCAATCCGCTTGGAATGACTCACGCCAGCGCCTCGATGGGTGCGCTCATGGCCAACCGCAGCTGGGCCCGGCCGCATGGCAATGGCGGCAAGGAACTGCCGATGGTCGATACCTATTACAAGGTGCCGGGCGCGGGCGGGGTCAACAGCAACATCAAGGACATGAGCCTGTGGATGCTGGCCCAAATGGGTGAGATGCCCGACGTGCTCGACGACAAATTGCTTGCGACCATCCACGCTCCTTATGTGAAGACCCCGACCGAGCGCGGCCGCCTGCGCCAGTATCTCGAGCGGCTCGGCGACGCCTGGTACGGCTTTGGCTGGCGCAGCTACGATTATGCCGGACACAGGCTGATCGGTCACCGCGGCGGGATCAACGGTTACCGGTCATTGATCCTGTTCGACCCCGCGCGGAAAAGCGGGGTTGTGGCATTGTGGAACAGCAACGCCGCGCAACCCGGTGGACTCGAATTCGAAGTGGTCGATCAGCTCTATCATCTGCCATTCCGCGACTGGCTCAAGCTAGGCGCTCGCGACTCCGCCCCGGCGGGTCCGGTCGCCGAAGCCGCGGACAGCGTCTCGCAGGGCAATGGTTAGATCCTGAAGGCTTTATTTCAGTGACGCGACCGCCGCCGAGCTTAACCGGTCGCGGCCATAAACGTCAGCGACGAACGCGATCCTGCCGTCGGCTACCTGAGCGGTGAGATAGGTGACGTAAATCGGTACCGGAGTCGGCAGTAGAACATGCTGTTCCGGCTTCTGATCCTCGGTCGTCGGGTCGCGGCCAAGCAACCAGCGCGCGAGGCGCGGCGCATCCGACAATCGGATGCAGCCGTGGCTCAGGCTACGATCGTCCTGGGCAAACAGATCCTTGTTGGGGCTGTCGTGCAAAAAGATATCCGAGGCATTGGGGAAGCCGAATTTCATCTTGCCCATCGAATTGGCCGGGTTCGGGCGCTGGCGCAATTTGACCAATGTCTTGCCTGCGGCGACGGCCGACCAATCGACCGATTTCGGATCGATCGGCTGAGCGTTGGCACTGTAATCCGACAGCACATCATAATTGTGATCGGTGATGTACTGGACGCCCTGGGCGGCGACGCGCGGAGCGATGAGGCTCTGAACGAGATCGCCCGGGACATTCCAATAAGGGTTGAGGGTCGCGTAATAGATGGTGCTTGCAAGCATCGGGGTCGGGGCTTCGGCCTTGCCGACAATGACCTTCATCGAGCCGGCAATCTTGCCATCCTCGATCATCCACAGATTGGCCGATGCGGCATCGACGATGATGTAGCGCCGTTGGAACGGCGCGGTGCGAACCCGGGCGAGGCTCGACGCGATGCGCTCGTCGGCCCCGGCATTGGCGGACATATCGGCAAAGGCGGCGTCGCGCAGCTGGGTATAGACGGGATTGGGCGCGCTGAGCTTGCGAACATAGTCGCTCAGCGACGGCGCTGCAGCGGCAGCGGCGAGAATCTGGGCCGAAGACGCGCGGGGCGCGGCTGCCCAGGCATCGCCAATCGCCATGCCCGGCGGCGGCGACTGAATGGCCTGACCGTACATCACCAGCGCATTGGACAGCGTTTGTTCGGCTTCGCCGACGGCTTCGCGAGCAATCATGGCGCGGGCGCGGGCGGCGAGCTGCGGACCGCTTGCAAGACCGTCGAGCGCGGAGTGATCGAGGACCTCAAGAAAGGCTGTAGCGGCGGGAGTGGGCGAACCCGAGGACAGCCACAGCGGGGCATTGGCGCGCGACGCATAAAATTGCGCCACCGCATCAGCGGAAGGTGACGAAGCACCAACCGTCGCGACGGGCAATTCCGGGCTGAGTGCTGCGGCAAACGCAGCGTGAGGGAGGGCGATCAGCGCCGCACAAGCGGCACCGGCCAGGATCCTGGTTTTCACGACTGAAACTCTTTTTTGTTCGGTTTGAACGTTCAACGAGCAAGCACCCGCGAAGTTCATTTCGCGCTAAATTAAGTTCGTGATTTCAGTTTCTTGTGCCGGTTTTAAACACAGACGTTCGACCTGGACGCAAGGGGGATCGCATCCAGGCCGAACGTCGGCATCCGATGGTCACGCTCCGATATAAACCGGCGTCCCCACCTCAGTGGTGCTGAAAAGCTTTTTCGCGAAATCCTTCGGCAGTCGGACGCAGCCGTGGCTGGCCGGACGGCCCGGGTTGAACCCGGCGTGGAGTGCGATTCCATAATTGTCGATGCGCTGCATGAATGGCATCGGCGCATTGTCGTATTTTTTCGAATGCGCCAGCTCCTGCTTGTCGAGGACCGAAAAGATCCCGGTCGGCGTATCCTTGCCCGGCTTACCGCTGGAGATGGTCGAAACCGCCATCAGCGTATTGCCGCGGTACAAATAGGCCATTTGGTCGCTGAGGCTGACGACGACGCGTTCGGAGCCGGCGCTTGCCGGCACGTCGCGCCACAGATATTTGCCGGGCGCGAGCGCATCGGGGCCAAAGGCGTCGATCCGATCCGACCGTGCCTGCGCGGCAGCATCGCTGGCCGCGACAATGGCTTCATAGGTTTCGAGCGCTCCTGCCGGAGCCGGGGTAAATGACAGGGCACAAGTCCCCGTCAGCGCGAGCGCAATCGCCAGCTGCTTGATCATTTTAACACCTTTGAAATTCGATCACTTTTGCAGCTTAAATGCCAAAAGAGGAACAAAAGTTCCATCGATTGCCCAGCGGTCTCTGCCCGCTGCGCTCGGGCCGTGACGGAGAAATGTGATTTACAATCGTCAGTTAACTGTCATCTTTCCGCCGCCCGGAGCGAGATTCGCGAGTGGCGGGCACTGGGGGAATGAACATGCGCAAATCGATTTTCATGCTGTCCGCCGCGGTTGCGATCGCGGGTTTGTCATCGAGCCCGGCCATGGCCGCCA
Organism: Pseudomonadota bacterium; assembly: GCA_040390365.1. Lineage (GTDB taxonomy): Bacteria > Pseudomonadota > Alphaproteobacteria > Sphingomonadales > Sphingomonadaceae > Sphingomicrobium. Next base: position 327,818 of record JAZJYM010000003.1, read on the forward strand.
ACGCGGCGAAGTTCCGGCTGCCGCCGCCAAAGGCTCCGAAAAACCAAATCCTCTCTCCCGGGGCGGTCGCCAAAAGCCTCAAGCAGCGCGGCTATGCGATCGAAAAAATGAAGCGCAACGGCACGACCTATTCGGTCACCGCGACCAGCAAGAGCCGCAACAAGGTACAGATGACCGTCGATGGCCGAAGTGGCGATATCGTCGGGCTCGCGGTGCTCCAGGCGGCGCCCAACCTGCTGTCGGTGATCGCGGCCATCGTCAAATCGGGCAAGGGCACGCGCTATATCGACGACAGCCACCCGTTCGGGATCATCATCCCCGACATTTACCAGACCCGCTGGGTGTCGTTCACGCCGAGCATCTGGGATGTCTTTACCACCGAATATGTGCCCGCGGTGTGGAGCGGCGGCGGATATCGTTTCGCGGTTCCCTATAACAGCATCCGCCCGGGCTATGGCGGGTACAGTTACTCGACCTTCGCGACGACCGATCTCGGTAGCCCGATCTACGACGTCTACGATTATAACGGCACGGAAATTTCGACCTCATATTCCGAGGAATCGTACGAGATGAGCCAGGCGACGACCTGGGAATCGACCTACGAAACCCAGAACGAAAGCTATGAGGAATCCTATCTTGATGGGACCATCGACGACGCCGCGGATGTGGATGTCGACGATGTCGCCGATTATGACAGCGAGGATGGCGACTTCAACGTCGCCGACGACGCCAACGACGGTTATGATGCCGATCGACGATGACGGCGGCGGCGACCAGGCCAACGGTCAGGACGACGGCGACGAGGATCAAACGGGCAATCAGGACGATGACACCGGCGATCAGGCGGACGACCCGGACGATGGCGGCGACGATCAGGCCGATAATCAGGACGATGGCGACGACGATCAGGCCGACTACCAGGACGATGGCGGCGACGACGACGGTGGCGGCGACGACGGTGGTGACGAAGACCCCGGCCTGCGCCTCGCCGCCTGATCTGTCCCTGGCTAGTTAAGGTCGGCTAAAGGGCGAAGCGACCCCGAGCGCGAATATTGGCGCGATCAGTCCGCATGTTCGGCGAGATATTGTTCGAGCGCGTGGCTGCCGCCGATATGCTTGCCGTCGATCGACATTTGAGGTGTGGTGTCGACTCCGAGCTCGGCCTCATAAGCATCGACTTCCGCGCGGGTCTTGAGGATCACTTCCTCGATGTCATAGCCGGCCTGTTCGAGCATGTGCCTGGCGCGCAGGCCGAACGGGCATTCGTGCTCGGGCTGGACCATCCGGGTCAAATGTGCGGTCTTGGTCATGATGATGTCTCCTTTTGCAGCGCCCGACGAACGGCGGCGGAGGAGGTTCCGCGGCCACTGGCGTTAGCGACTTCTTAGCTTTCGCGGGCGCAGGCTGGACTGGCGTAATCGCGGAACCTGCAATGCCGGACAGCCTGTCAGTAACCACTTATGTCATGTCGGCCGAGCTGCCGTGGCCCGACGATTCGCCCGCCGCCGACGCGCTCGGAGCGCTCGATCCGGCATCGCTTCACCACAAGGCGGGCCAGCCCCGCGCTTGTTCCATTCGCAAGATTTCGGCGCTCGGTGCGACCCTTCGCGGGGCCGGACTCAAGGCCGATGGCGAGCCCGTCGCGGTTGAGCTCGACACCGGTCAGCGCGCCGGCGGGACGGTCGACTGGGCCGATTGCGGGGAGGCCGGAGTGCGCTTCGACCGGCCGATCGACATGATCTCGCTGCTCAACCGCAAGCTGGTCAGCCAGCCGGGCGAGCGGCGGACGATGCCGCGGGTCGAATTGCGCTGCCCGGTCGGGATCAAATGGGGAATCAACCTGGCGGCGGGCAATTTGCGCAACATCTCTGCCCGCGGGCTCCAGGTCGAAGGCGACGGCCTGCCGCCGCGCGACACCCTCGTGTCGCTGTTCATCGACGGCCTCAACGTGCGCAGCGGTGAGGTCGTGTGGCAAAAGGGCAGACTGGCGGGGATCGAGTTCCTCGACGAATTGAGCTGGTCGTCGATCATGCCGTGGATCCGCGACAACCTCCGCCGCCAGGGCAATTAGGCGCACGACCGACGCAAAAAAACGCCGCTTAATGTCGGTTTGGCGACGGAACAAATCTTTCGCCCAGCGTTGTGCATGACGAAGCAAAACAAGGGAGTCCGTCATGGCCGACACCGAAAAACTCGATGCAATCGCACTGCTCAAGAACGACCATCGCAAGGTCGAGGAATTGTTCGCGCAATATGAGAAGGCCAGCGGCGACGGGCGCAAGCAATCGATCGCCGAGAAAATCTGCCTCGAACTATCGGTCCACGCGATGATCGAGGAGGAAATCTTCTACCCCGCGTGCGAAGGCAAGGTCGAGGAAGACCTGCTCAAGGAAAGCTATGTCGAGCATGACGGCGCCAAGGTGATGATCGCCGAAATCCTCGGCGGGACCCCAAGCGACGAATTTTACGACAGCAAGGTCAAGGTGCTGAGCGAGGAAATCGAGCACCATGTCGGCGAGGAGGAAAAGCGCATGGAAGGCCTGTTCGCCCAGGCGCGCAAGGCCGGGCTCGACATGGACGCGCTCGGCGAGAAGATGGCGGCGCGCAAGGCCGAGCTGACCCGGCGGTTCGAGGCCAGCGGGGTGCCGACGCCCACGCTGACGACGATGGAGCAGACGAGGGTTTAGGGCTAGACTGGGCGACAAGTGTCGCTTGACACTTTACAGACAATCCCGTACAAGAGCCGATGCAGATCGAAAGCATTCGGCACAAGGCGTTGCGCCGGCTCGCGATGAAGGGCGACCGCCGTGTCATGGAAGCCGATCGCTTGATCGACATGTTGGCCTTCATCGATGCCGCGACCGCGTTTGATGATCTCTCGACGCCACCGAATTTCGGCTTCCACGCATTGAGCGGCGATCGCGCTGGAGTCTTTGCAATGACGGTGACGAGGAATTGGCGACTGACGTTTCTGAAGGCCGGCGACCAGGCGATCGCCGACCTCGACCTGGAGGATTATCACTGATGGCGATTCAACTTCATCCGTCCATTGCCGTCCATCCGGGGCCGTGGCTCAAGCGGAACGTGGTCGATCATTTCGCGCTGTCGGTGACCGACGTTGCAGATCGGCTCAACGTCAGCCGCCAGACGATGAGCAAGCTGCTCAATGGCCACCAGGGACTGACCGGCGAAATGGCGATCCGGTTCGAGAAGGCGTTTGGGCTGAAGGCGGAGACGCTGATGCGGATGGAAGCGGCGCATGAACTAGCGGTTGCGCGAGTGCGTGAGGATGAGATCGAGGTGGAGCGGGTGGCGGCCTGATCATTCCTTCACTGGATCGGAATCAAGCTTTCCTTGTCACGGAGTGGTTGGCCTTCAAACTCAGCATTTGTGAGGACGGTCAGATCGATGGTCACGTTATTCCGCGTCGAGATCTCACGAACAAAATGCCGCAACATTTGATAGGAGCGCATTGCGCCTTTGCCGTCATCCGGGAAAACAGCAAGGACATCAATGTCCTCATAAGGCGCATCCCGGAAAAACGAACCAAAGCCGAAAAGTCGAACCTCAGGCAGCCTTGTACGAATAGACGCGATTTCCTTTTTCATCGCGCTTTGCATATTTCCAGTATTCTGGTTGCCACAACCCGCCGCCGATCTCTCCTGCATTGTACAACCCAATTTTGCTGTCGAGACAGTATTCTTTTGCCTCGGGGGTGTATCCATTCCAAGCGCCGCCGACATAAATTACGTGCAGGGGCTTGAACTCGGCGAGCGCTCGTCGAACTAGGAGCAGGCCAAACGCATATTCATCAGCGCAGAGAATTCGTAGCTGGTCGTTGGGTTTCTCTCGCTCCACCGTGAAGAGGATATCCTGATCACGGGTGACGGAGAGCAGATTCTTATGCGTAGTTAGGATGTCATCAAGGAAGCCGATGCGGCCGAACGTCACGCCCCACTCATTCTGTCCGTTCGACAATTCCAAACTCCTTCTCAAACATCACAGGAAACAAGGGATAAAAGTCCAAGCGCCCGTACTGATTACGCTCAAACGCCTCGGCGTGATCCTTAAACTCGAGGAAAGTCTTATATGCGGCGTCGGGCACCAAATCGGCGTTGGATGCTATGGCGCTCACTATGAACGCATTGTTCGGTACAATGGTTGAGAGCTTCCGCAGATCCCACAACTGCGATACGTTTGACCCGGGATCACGGTCCGCGATTTCCGACTTGGGACCGATTGTTCGAGCGACTTGCCCATTCTCCAGTAGGCGTCGAGCGACCGCAGACTTGAGATCATCGAAGGAGGAATACTTAGGCGCTTCTGTTTCCTTCCGTCGGCGTTCCTCAGCTCGGCCCTTCCAATCGTGTAGCCGCTCTTCCGTGTAAGTGCCTTCTGGCGCCTTATCGACATGTCTATGGCAAGTCGGGCACAGCAAAATAAGATTCTCAAAGGTGTCGCTACCACCGCCTGGACGGCCTCTCGGGCCACCTGGAGACTGTGCAATCATGTGGGCCATCTCTCCGACATGATAGGCCGGATCGTTCTCAAGGATGACGGTTAGATCGGCGTTACAAGCGGGATTCGAGCAACGTCCGGCCGCGCGGCCCCAGAGCAGTTTGATGTCTTGTTCCTTAATTGCTATTTTCTAACCCCCCGCTCACAAAACTATCCAGCACCCGCTTTTGTCCCGCCTTCTCGAAATCAATCTCCAGCTTATTGCCTTCGATCGCGGTGATCGTGCCGTAGCCGAATTTGCCGTGGAAGACCCGTTGGCCGAGCGCGAGGTCGTCGCGGCCCTTGTTGCCGAGGCTGACCGCGCTGGCGCGGACTTCGATCGGGGGCGTCTGGTCCCAGCGTCTTGCCCTCACCCCGCTCGCGCTGGAGCGCGAGTCGCCCTCTCCCGCTCGCGGGAGAGGGTTTAGCGCGCGCTGGAAGCCGGGGCCGCGGGTGCTGGCGCGGTGCGACTGGGCGGGGCCGAGGTGAGCGAAGGGATCGGCCCGCTCGCTCCATTGCGCGCGCCACAGGCTTTCGCCGCCGGTCATGGTCGTTTCCTGGTTGATATGGGCATCGGGCAATTCGCCGACGAAGCGCGACGGGATCGAGCTGGTCCACTGGCCATAGATGCGGCGGTTGGCGGCGTGGAGGATGGTCGCTTTGCGGCGCGCCCGGGTGAGCGCGACATAGGCCAATCGGCGCTCCTCCTCGAGGCTTGCAAGCCCGCCTTCATCCATCGCCCGCTGCGACGGGAAGACGCCTTCCTCCCACCCCGGAAGATAGACGGTGTCGAATTCCAGCCCCTTGGCGGCGTGGATGGTCATAATCGTCACGCGCTCGCCTTTGGCCGCGCTGTCATTGTCCATGACCAGGCTGACGTGCTCGAGGAACGCGCCGAGCGTTTCATATTCCTCCATCGCGCGGGTCAGTTCGGTCAGGTTTTCGAGGCGGCCGGCGCTTTCGGCCGAGCGGTCGGCCTGGAGCGCTGCGGTGTAGCCGCTTTCGTCGAGCAGCAGCCGGGCGAGTTCGGGGTGGGGCAGGGTTGCCGCCTGCGAACGCCAGCGGGCAATGTCGGCGACGAAGCGGCCAAGGCTTCGCCGCGCCTGGGGAGTGAGCTCGTCGCTGTCGAGCAGGGTCGCGGCGGCGAACAGCAAGGGCTGGCCGGTCGAGCGGGCGTGGCGGTGGATGGTCGCCAGCGCCTTGTCGCCGAGGCCGCGCTTGGGAACGTTGACGATGCGTTCGAAGGCGAGGTCGTCGGCCGGCTGGGCGATGAGGCGCAAATAAGCGATGGCGTCGCGGATCTCGGCGCGTTCGTAGAACCGGAAGCCGCCGATGATCTGGTAGCTGAGGCCGATGGCGATGAACCGCTCCTCGAACTCGCGGGTCTGGAACTGGGCGCGGACGAGGATGGCGATGTCGTCGAGCGACTTGCCGTCGCTTTCGTGGCGCTCGGCTTCCTCGCCGATGCGGCGCGCTTCCTCGGGTCCGTCCCAGACGCCGATGACCTTGACCGGCTCGCCGTTGCCGCGGTCGGTCCACAACGACTTGCCGAGGCGCCCTTCATTATGCGCGATGAGGCCGTCGGCGGCGCTCAATATATGGCTGGTCGAGCGGTAATTCTGTTCCAGCCGGATAATCGCGGCACCGGGGAAATCCTGGCCGAAGCGAAGGATGTTGGCGACCTCCGCGCCGCGCCACGAATAGATCGACTGATCGTCGTCGCCGACGCAGCACAAATTGTTGCGCGGGGCCGCGAGGAGCTTGAGCCATTCGTACTGCGACGCGTTGGTGTCCTGATATTCGTCGACCAGGATGTAGCGGAAGCGATCGCGATACGATGCCAGGATTTCGGGCTGGGTGCGGAAGATCACCAGCATGTGCAGCAACAGATCGCCGAAGTCGCAGGCGTTGAGGGTTTTGAGCCGCGCCTGATAAGCGGCGTAAAGCTCGGCGCCGCGGCCGGCGGCGAAGGCTTCGGATTCTGACGCGTCGATCTGCTGCGGGGTCCAGCCGCGGTTCTTCCAGCGGTCGATGAGGTTGGCGAGCTGGCGCGCGGGCCAGCGTTTTTCGTCGAGATCGGCGGCGATGATCAGCTGTTTCATCACCCGCAGTTGATCGTCGATGTCGAGGATCGTGAAATTGCTGTGCAGCCCGACCAGCTCGGCGTGCGAACGCAGCATCTTGGCGGCGACCGAATGGAAGGTGCCGAGCCACGGCATTCCTTCCAGGGCGCCGCCGGACAGCTTGCCGACGCGATCGCGCATTTCGCGCGCGGCCTTGTTGGTGAAGGTGACGCTGAGGATCTGGCTCGGCCATGCCAGGCGGCTGGCGATGAGGTGGGCGAGGCGCGCGGTCAGAGCCGCGGTCTTGCCGGTGCCGGCGCCGGCGAGGACCAGCACCGGGCCGTCGGTGGTCAGCACCGCCTCGCGCTGCGGCGGGTTGAGGCCGGCGAGGTAAGCGGGTTCGGGCGAGAGGGCGGGGGATTCGGGCACTAGGTCGGAGGTAGGAGCGGGCGGCGATTCGGGCAACCGCGGCCGATGCCATGATGTTCCTCACTTATGCGCCATATCCCCGTTATCCACAGGCTTGGGGTTACCGAATCCGCTTTCGCGAATCGGTTGGGCCGAGCATAGTCATCAGGTGATCGGGGCGGACGCCTCAGTCTCCAACGAGGGGCAACCCGGCGAGGAGGAAGAGGCAGAAACACCGATCTCCTGCCGGCAGGCAGTTGGGAAGTTCTTTCGGGAGCGACCCGGTAGTCAGCCGGTACGAGGCGCCGGAAGAGGCATTCGTCTCTAGCGCGATGCGGTCTTGGTTTTCCTTCGGGAAAATGGAGACGAAGCAGGACGCGAGAGTGATTGCCCCAAGAAGGGCCGTGAAAGGGCAGCGAGCCCGTCCCGGGATGCAAGTCCAGGGAATTGGGATCGCGGTTTCGGAAGCGACGCCTGAGCGGGTGCGCAAGGATCGAAAACGGGGACCAAGGAGCTTCGGCTCGGCGGATCCAAGGTTACGAACACCGGCATATCCTTTGCTCGGCGCAGTGGGGACTGGCAGCAATGCCGGTCCCCATTTCCGTTTGGGGCAGGCGCGTCGGACATCGCTTCGCCGCGTTTGCGTTCGGGGCAGGAGCGCAGCCCAGCGCAGCGCAGCCGCAAGCGCGGCGCAGCCGCAAGCGCGGCACTGGGACGGAGCGAGTTAGCTCCGTGCCTGGACACGGCCGGCAGCATCACATCAGCGCCGCTCAACGGAGTCGGGCAAGCACGCGGCGCGGTTGCTTGTGATTGCCGCGCGTGCAAGTCGCCGGGTAATGGCGAGGAGCAATGTGATGCGGTTCAACCTGGTCGCGACCGCAGTGGCGGCAACGATGGCGCTGTTTTCTCCCGCCGCGCTCCAGGCGCAGGCCGCGGGCTCGCTGATCTCGGCCACGCCGGCCGCCGGAGTTCCAGCTGGAATGCAGGCCTGGTCGATCCATTACTGGTCGCCGGACGAGCAGGGCCGGATGCAGGATCTGAGCGGAATGGTGGCCGCACCGATCGGCCCGGCACCGCGAATTCAGCGTCCGGTGCTGGCATGGACCCACGGCACCTGGGGAGTGGCGACCCAATGCGCGCCATCGCTGTCGCCGGCCTTCTTCACCGCCACCGCGGGGCTGGCCGGCGTGGCCCAAGGCTATGTCGTCGTCGCGCCCGACTATCCCGGTCTCGGAAGCGCTGGAGTCCATCCCTATCTGGGCGGGATCCCGGCAGCGCGATCGACCCTGGATGCGATCCGCGCCGCGCGCTCGATCCCCGAAGCAGCCGCTGGACCGCAATACGCATTGTGGGGCGCGAGCCAGGGCGGCCATGCGGCATTGTGGACCGCTCAGCTAAGCCCGAGTTACGCTCCGGAACTCAAGCTGGTCGGGGTCGCGGCGGCGGCACCGCCAACCGACCTCATCGCCAATTTGCAAGGCGGCGACGATCCGTCGATCCGCGCCTTCCTGACCGCTTTTACCGCTTACAGCTGGTCGGGCTATTATGGAGCGCCGCTGGCGAGCCTTGGCGGTCCGCAAACCCAGATGATCATCACCCGGCTGGCGCAGAACAATTGCGTCGGCATCGACTCAAAGCCCAAGCTTGGAGCGATGATCGGAATGGTCCTGCTGAAAAACCGGCTGCAAGGAGTCGATCTGGGAAAGATCCAGCCGTGGTCGGGAATCGCCCGGATGAACAGCCTCAACCCCGCGGCCATCACCGTCCCGATGCTGGTCGCGCAAAATCCCAATGACGTGATCGTGTCGCCGCCGGTCACGCGCACTTATGCGCGGGCGGCGTGCGCCGCGGGCAAGACGGTCAAGTGGATCGACATCGTCGGCAAGGGCCATCCGACGAGTGCCGAAGACAGTTCGGCAGCGACCATGGCGTGGATCGCCGACCGCTTTGCCGGCAAGGCCGCGCCAAGCGACTGCGGATCGATCTAAAGCCGCCGGCGACCGGCTTGACAGAGCCAGCGATTGGTAAATTTCCGGGGGACCTAATCCGGCGCCGCGCGTTGTTGAGGCTAGTGTGCCCGGACGGCGAAATCCGCAATCGGGCCAATGGAGTACCCAAGATGATCGCCCGCCTGTTTGCCTTGTCCATCATTGCCGCGTCGTCGATCGCCGCCACCACCGCGCCTAAGGCAAGCGGCGCATTGCCGAGCATCAAATGGTGGGAAAAAGTCACCGTTACCGTCGCCTCCGAAGACCAGCAGCCGACCTGCACATTTTCGTCGAGCCATGAAGCGGCCAAGGCGTGCAGCATCGACGCCGGCCCGGGAGCGCTGGCCGGTGCCGGCCCCGAACAGGGCCGGATGACCAAGATCGTGTTCGAGCGCAGGTTCGAGCCCGGAGCGGTCGAACCCGGCCATGCCGAGCTCGCCGCGGGCGAAATGCTGCTTGGCGGGCAGGTGCTCAAGCTGGCGATCGACGGTCACGGCAAGGTCGCAAGCTGCGCCATCGTGTCGACCGCGGGCGACCTCAAGCCCGAATATGGCTGCGACCAGGCGGCGAGCGAAAGCTTCACCGCAAGCGCCGCAGCGCCGGCAACCTCGGGCTATATGACGGTGCTGATCTACGCGCATAGCGAACAGGTGGCTTAGCGGAGGGGCGCGGTCGATATTCGACCGACGATATCAACGGCAGAGAACGCGCTGAGATTGCCCTCAAGGTTCGCCGGCAAGCGAGTTCCTATAAGTGGCGCTGCCCGTTTTTTTCGGCGAGCGGAGCAAGCGCTGGACTCGCAGTTGATCAAAGTTAAAACGAGTTTGCTCGGCGCTTTTTAAAGAGGGAGAGCCGATGCCGTTGACATTTGTTCACAGTCTGGTATATGCCTAGATCCAGACACCCGAACAAGGAGGTCGAGGAGGCTCTTTCCGAGGCCGAGGAAAAAGGCTGGCGGTTCCGCAAAATGGGCCATTGGGGCCGCATCTTTTGTCCTCAAGCCGACCGCGAAGGATGCCAGTTCGGCATCAACGGTACACCTGGCAAGCCGGAAAGCCACGCCATGCAGCTTCGCCGAGCGGTAGAGAGGTGCCCGCATCAAGCTAACGAGGAGGAAAACGATGACGACGTTTGAGTTCACAATCATCGCAACCGGCCTCGATCCGGAAGCGAATAACTTTGAAAGTAGGTTCTATGACGGGGCGTGCAACGATGCTTCGGTATCATTTCAAAAAGGGCATATTCTTTTGGACTTTGCTCGCGATGCCGACAGCCTTGAGCAAGCCATAAGCACAGCCGTTCTAGACGCCCAGGAAGCCGGCGCAACTGTAGAGCGAATTGAGCCAGATCCGTTGGTAAGTCTGGCAGACATAGCCAGTCGGGCTGATATGTCGCGGGGCGCAATGACTAATTATGTTCAAGGTCTTCGACAGGACGGATTTCCGCCGCCGCGGCTACGCGTAACCACAAAGTCCCCGATGTGGGATTGGGCCGACGTTGCCATTTGGCTTTACCAAAAGGAACGTGTGGCGCGCGAGGTTGCGCTGAACGCCGTGATTGTCAGTGCGGCAAATGACGCCTTAGAATGTGGTGGAGATTTCGCTGTGGACCTTCATGCGCGAGTTGAGGCTCGGGAGGCAGAATTAGCCTGAGTTTGATGACCTAGACTTACGAGGAAGTGGAGGCGACTTCACTCCTTCTCACTTGTGCGGGCCGCTCCGTGCCAGCATCCGCTTGAGAACCTCGTCCTCTTTCTTTTGATCGGTTTCTGTCATGAGCGACCGCCTAGCACTTTCGGTGGGCAAAATCATCTTGGCTTGGGGTCGCCTCGATCAGCAACTTCATGTTGCTATCAGGGGGCTTGAAGGCGCCCTTGGCGAGAACCATTCCATCGAAGGCCGTTTCGCAGAAAGGCGAAAGATCTTTCGCCGGTTATGTATGCGCCTCGTTCGGAACGATAAACAGTTCGAGCGCAGATTTGACAAGGCCTGCGCCAATCTTGTGGCGCTCGAACGCAAGCGCGGGCGCATCGCGCACGGTTACGCCGGAGCCGTGAAAGACTCGACACTCTTTCTTCAATTTCCAGAGGTTATGGCAAACCTTCGCCCACCCGAAGAAATGCTGCTCGAAAACAGCTTCACCTTCGACGACCTGGAGCGCCTAGAAGGGAAAATCAATGAATGCTCGAAGACGCTTATTATTCTTGCGCTAGATGCTCTTGCACTCTGGCAGCAATGAGATCGCTCAATTCTCGAACGGTGGCGCATTTGTCGAACTCTGGCTCCCCGATCTCGCGCTCGTCCGTTCACGCTCTGACCTAAAAACAACCAAATAGGTAAAAACCGCTTGACATCGTCACGTTCATTCGGTACAACTTGGGAACAGTGACGAATTGCGAGTCGGGCCGGGCCTCCACGAGGGGGCGCGGCCTTTTTGCTGTTCTGACGGGTGCCGGACTTGTCCGGGATTTTGGATTTTCGGGGTGGGAGATACGGGTGGCTTTGGCGAAGTCTGACGAGACAGGTGCGGCAGGGGAAACGGATGCGGTAGAGAACAGGGATTTGGACGGGACGAGCGGGAGCAAGGCCAAGCCGCGCGTCAAGCGCAAGCGTAAGTCCAAAGCCAAGTCGAAATCCAA
>JAZJYM010000003.1:339511-723875 GCA_040390365.1 Pseudomonadota bacterium
GCCCAAGCCCAAGCCCAAGCCCAAGCCCAAGCCCAAGCCCAAGCCCAAGCCCAAGCCCAAGGCGAAACCGCGCGCCAAGCGCGGGCCGCGTCTTGAGCTGGTTGGCGGGGACAATCCGAAACTTCGGCCGTGGCGCAAATCCGATTGGACGGCGAGCAAGGCCAAGGAATTTGTGAGCATTTTGGCCGAGACCTGCAACGTCAGCGAGGCGTGCCGGCAAAGCGGCGTTCCAATGACCGTCGCTTACCGCCGCCGCAAGAGCGACGCGGCGTTCCGGGCATCGTGGCTGGAAGCGATCGCAGTGGCCTATCAACGGCTTGAGCTGGTGTTGCTGAACCGCGCCTTCAACGGCACCGAGAAACTGATCAAGCGCAGGGACGGGAGCGAGGAAGTGATGATGGAATATTCCAACTCGCTCGGCCTGTCGCTGCTCAAGCTCCACCGCGACAGCGCGGTCGAGGCCGACACCGAGTTCGAACCCGATGACATCAACGAATTGCGCGCCCGGCTGATCGACAAGCTGGAGCGGATGCGCAAGCGCGATGGCTGCGACGAGCCCGAGGTCGAAACCAAGGCCGACGAGGAATGGCGCGCGAGAGCGTTCCGCAAATTGAGCGCGCGCACCGACCGATGAGTTTTGCACTGGGCCGCAGCCAGATGCGGCGATTGATGCGCGCCGACCCGGAAGATCGGGCGAAGGTGATCGCCAAGACGACCCTGTTCGACATGGTGATGATCGATGCCGATTTCGAAAGCTGGGCCCATGAAAGCCAATTGCCGCCAGAGGGCGAGGGCTGGCGCAGCTGGCTGATGATGGCGGGCCGGGGCTTTGGCAAAACCAGGGCCGGAGCCGAATGGGTCCACGCGCTTGCCACCGGCAAGCCGAACCTGCGGATCGCGCTGGTCGGGGCATCGATGGCCGAAGCGCGAAGCGTGATGGTCGAAGGCGTCAGCGGCGTGCTGAGCGTTGCCAGGCGGCGGCGGCGGCGGGTCCGATGGGAGCCCAGCCTGGGCCGCCTGATCTGGCCCAACGGAAGCGAGGCGAATCTGTTTTCGGGCGACAGTGCCGACGGCCTGCGCGGGCCGGAACATCATTTTGCGTGGTGCGACGAACTGGCCAAATGGCGTGAGGCCGACGAGACGTGGGACAATTTGCAGATGAGCTTGCGGGCCGGGCGGAGACCGCGCGCGCTGGTGACGACGACGCCGCGGCCGATCCCGGTGATCGATCGCATTTCGGCCGCGGAATGGACGGTCATTACGCGCGGCCGGACGTGCGACAATATCAACCTCGACCAGCGGTTCATCGACGTGATGACCGCGACCTATGGCGGGACCAGGCTCGGCCGGCAGGAGCTCGACGGCGAGTTGCTGAGCGAAGTCGAGGGTGCTTTGTGGACCCGGGCCGGAATCAAGGAGGCGCGGTGGGATGGGCCGATGCCCAATTTCGAGCGGGTGGTGGTCGGGGTCGACCCGCCAGGGGGCGCCGGCAGCGGGTCGGACGCCTGCGGGATCATCGTTGCGGCGAGCGCCGGCCGGCGCTTGTTCGTGATCGAGGATGCCAGCTGCCAGGGAATGAGCCCCGACGGCTGGGCGAGCCGGGTCGCTGCGACCGCGGAGCGGTGGAACACCAGCTTGGTGGTGGCCGAAGCGAATAATGGCGGGGCGATGGTCGACAGCGTGCTCAAGGCCGCCGACAGCGGATTGAAGGTGCGGCTGGTCCATGCCTCCAAAGGCAAGGTGGCGCGAGCCGAACCGATCGCCTTGATGTTCGAGAATGGCCGGGCGCGGTTGCTCGGGCACTTTGCGGCATTGGAGGCGGAATTGCTCGGGCTGAGCGCGAGCGTGGCTTATTGCGGGCCAGGGCGATCGCCCGATCGCGCCGATGCAATGGTGTGGGCGCTGACGGTGCTGAGCGAGAGCCGCAGCGGGGTCCCGCGGGTGAGAAGGTTGTGAAACTTTGGCACCTAGTGCCAAAAGAAATTACATGTAATTTCAATATCTTAAATTGAGTTAAGCTCTGCTAAAGCATTGACTGCGTAATCAAACAGCTTGATTCAATGGCTCAATAAGGCCATTTGCACGTTGTGAATATATGGTTTCGGCCAGTTCATTCACCAAGGGAGATTAAATGCGTCGACTCCGTGAAGCCACTGCACGCGGCTTGGAGACTGTCTCGCGTGCCGTCCGGCAGCAGCCAAACTACGACACCGAAGTGTCGAACGAGTATCTCGAGGCGCTGACGAATCACGTCGATTCCGCAAAGCCGAAGGATTTTACTCTGACTCCGATTTCCGAACCGGGTTGGTAGAGAATACCTTTTACCCTTATTCCACGGCTCCCGCTCCATATGACATCGTATGGAGCGTGTTTCCTACAATCGAAAATCCTCACATTCCTGGTCCTAAGCCTAGGCCAGCGCTCGTAAGGCAAGCATTCCAAGATCAGGATGGGAATGCTTGGGTGAAGGTGGTTTACGGCACTTCCAAGGATCCTTACCGAGCTGCAATAACCGACTTTTCGATCCTAACCATTCCAGAGATGAATGTTTGCGGTCTCAAGTGCGCCACTCGATTCCGATTGGACCGAGAGATGACGCTTCCGTGGAGCCAAGAATTTTTTGCCTGCCTTCCGGGGAAGCCGTCGCCGATAATCGGGCATATGCCTGAATACGAGGTGCGCAAACTGCAGATGCAGATCAGCTACCTGCAACAAAAATACATGGAATGGAGGGCTAAACAAAGTGCCTCGGATGAGGAGCCTAGAGGCTAGGCTTCTCTTCGACCGTCGCTAATCGGCATTTTCCGGGCTGCCCCTGCTGGCAGCCCTTTTCTTTAGGAGCGAGCATGGGAATGTGGTGGTTCGGGCGCAAGAGCGCGCCCGGCACAGCGAGGCCGTATGTGCCGAGCTGGCTGACGCCGGGGCTTTGTGCCGCCGACGCAGGGGAGGGGTTCGCTCGCTCCTATGAGGCGCAATATGACGAGGTGTTCCGCAAGAACCCGGTCGGGCAGCGCGCGGTTCGGCTGGTCGCGGGGATGCTCGGAAGCCTGACGATCGATGCCGCCGGCGATGGCGCTGGCGACGGGCGCGCGCTCGGACTGATCCGAAGCGAGGGCTTGCTCGAGAGCGTGTCGGCGAGCCTGCTGCTGGGCGGCAATGCCTATGTCCAGGCGGTGAGCGAGGACGGCGAGGCCCCGAGCGAACTGATCGCGCTCCGGCCCGAGCGGATGAGCGTCATCGCCGACGATCGCGGCTGGCCGGTGGGCTATATCTACAAGGTCGCGGGAGACCCGCTGCGGATCGCCCAGAGCGACCCGTTCGGGCGCCGCCAGATGGCGCATATCAAAGCGCTCAACCCGCGCGACGACCATTATGGAATGGGCTGCCTGGAGGCGGCGTGCGCTCCGGCGACGGTGCACAACCAGGCGGCCAAGTGGAACAAGTCGCTGCTCGACAATGCGGCTCGGCCGAGCGGTGCGCTGACCTACGATCCGGCGGACGGGAGCGTGCTTTCGGGCGAACAGTTCAAGCGGCTCAAGGAGGAGCTTATCGAGCAATTTTCCGGCGGCATGAATGTTGGGCGGCCGTTGCTGCTTGAGGGCGGCCTCAGATGGCAGGCGCTGAGCCTGACCCCGGCGGACATGGATTTCGTCGCTTTGAAGGAAGGCGCGGCGCGGGATATCGCGCTTGCGTTCGGGGTGCCGCCGGTGCTGGTCGGGCTGCCCGGCGACGCCACTTATGCCAATGCGCGCGAGGCCGGGCGGGCGCTGTACCGGCAAACGATCCTGCCGCTGGCGGGGCGGATCCTGGACGGATTGGGAGCGCTGTTGAGCACATGGCTTGGGCCTGTCGCCTTCGCGGTCGACACCGACCAGCTGAGCGAGCTCGCCGAGGACCGCAGCCTGCTGTGGCAGATGGTCAATGGAGCCGAGTTCCTGAGCGAAAGCGAAAAGCGCGAGATGCTCGGCTTTCCGGCGGAGCGCGCGGAGCAATGATCGGGACGGGTGTTGCGGCGGATGCGCTGCTGGCGAGCCTGATGGCGCAGGCCGAAGGGCGCGGGACCGAGTTGGTGACGTTGCGCGCTTTGGTCGAGGAATCGAGCCAGGCCGGGGCTCGGCGGGCGCTCGCACAGCTCGGCCTGGACGACGACCGCGCCCGGCGCGACATGGATGAATTGCGCGAACTGCTCGGCGCGTGGCGCGACGCCAAACGCAGCGCCCGGCGGGCGGTGGTGGCGTGGCTGACCAGGGTGGCGCTGGCGCTGCTCCTGATCGGGATCGCAGTGCGGCTTCGGCTGACCGATCTGGTGATGCCGTGAGTGTGCCCCTCGACTTCGCTCGGGACGAACGGGTCAAGAGCCCCGTCCGGTTTGCGGGTTATGCAGCGGTGTTCGACGCGGTCGATCGCGGCGGCGATGTGGTGCGTAGGGGCGCTTTTCAACGGGCGCTCAAGCGGGCCGTGGAGATTCCACTGCTGTGGCAACACCAGCCGGGCCACGTGATCGGGCGGATCGAACATCTGAGCGAGGATAGCCGCGGCCTCAGGGTCATCGCCGCGCTTGGCGAGGGCAATGATGCGCGGCGTGCGAGCGGGTTGCTGAGCAGCGGCAAACTCGACGGCTTGAGCTTCGGTTACCGCGTGCGCGAGGCGGTGGTGGGGGGCGGCAGGCGCGCGCTGATCGAAGTCGATCTGGTCGAGGTGAGTTTGGTGGCGAAGCCGATGCAGCCGAAGGCGCGGGTGCATGCGGTGGAATAGACCAGCAAATCGCTCTATCCATTACTAATGGGCGATAACGCAGACTTGATTAGAAACAACTTTCTTAAAACCGTGGCTTGGCAAAACAGCTGGAGCGCGGCGGTCAGACGCAACCGGCTTTACCGTGCGGGTGCGGAGCCTGATCGAAAAGAGGCTTTACGCGAGTTGGTGCGACTGAAGGTGGAAGCTGTTTGCGAGCGTTGTCGAGATGAGGAAATTGGCGAAGACCAATTCGTCGACGAAGTAAACTTGCTTGCGTGCGCGGCGTCGCGGGATTTCGCTGACATACTCGACCATGCGTTCAACATTGGAACAGCCCAGAAGGTGCTGAGCGTTTACCTAAAATTCAATTGGATTTTTGGTTTGTGTAAGATGCCACCACTCGCACCTGTCGATAGGCTGATACAGAAAATTCCGGTGAGTTGGACCAAGCTTGATAGCCTCGAAAATTATCGAAGAATAATCGACCTGCTGAAGGCAGAGGCGAAAGAGGAGCCGTTAGCTGAGTGGGAGCTTCGGAACTATCAATTAAGGACTTCAGCTTAGTCTAAAGAAAGTCGACCGGGCAACCGGCCGCATTAGAGCAAGGGTCGCGAGTTTTCGCGGCCTTTTTTTTGGGTTTTTTCGCAAGGAGTGAATGGGAATGGTGGAAGTGAAAGCGGATTCGCTCGAGCAGTCGTTCGAGGCGATCGAGCAGGAGCAGGACGAGGCCGCCGCGCTGCGCGGTGAAGTCGACGGGCTCAAGGCCAAAGCGGCGAATGCTTCGCAGCGACCGGCGCTGGAGGCGGTGAGCGCCGGGGCCGCAAGCGGCTTTGTCGACAATTATCTGCGCCGCGGCGCGACCAGCGGGCTCGAATTGAAGGCCATCGAAAGTTCGACCAACGCGATCGGCGGCTATGCCGTGCCCAAGGATATCGACGAGGTGATCAGCGAAACCTTGCTGGCAATTTCGCCGATCCGGTCGATCGCCAATGTGGTCCGGGTCGGAAGCGCCGGCTATCGCAAATTGGTCGCCAATGGCGGGACCCCGTCGGGCTGGGTCGCTTATGAAGCGGCGCGGCCGGAGACGAGCACGCCCAGCTTTACCGAAATCGTTCCGGCGGCAGGCGAGCTGTACGCCAATCCGGCGGCGACGCAGCAAATGCTTGACGATGCGATGTTCGATGTCGAAGCGTGGCTGGCCGATGAAATCGCGACCGAATTCGCACGCGCCGAGGGCTATGCGTTCGTCAAGGGCACCGGGACCAACCAGCCCCTGGGCTTTCTGTCGTCGCCGACCGCAACGACCGCCGACGGCACCCGGGCGATGGGAACGCTGCAGTTCCTGGGCACTGGAACCGCGGGGGCATTTCCGGCGGCCAACCCGGCGGACAAATTGATCGACCTGGTCCAGTCGCTGCGATCGCCATACCGGCAGGGCGCGGTGTTCGTGATGAACAGCGCGACCGCGGCCGCGATCCGCAAGTTCAAGACCGCCGATGGAGCGTTCCTGTTCCAGCCGAGCCTGCAGGCGGGAACGCCGGCGACGTTGCTCGGCTATCCGCTGATCGAGGCCGAAGACATGCCCGACATCGCGGCCAACAGCCTGTCGATCGCATTCGGCAATTTCAAGGCCGGCTATGTGATCGCCGAGCGGGGCGAGACGATGATCCTGCGCGATCCCTACAGCCACAAGCCCTACGTCCATTTCTACGCCACCAAGCGCGTCGGCGGACAGGTCATGAATTCGGAGAGCATCAAGCTTCTGAAATTCGCCTGACGCCGGCCGGGGGCGGGCCGCTATCCCCTTGTGGCCCGCCCCCTCCACCAAACTCCCCTCACCCCGCTCGCGCTTAGCGCGGGTCGCCCTCTCCCTTGAAGGGAGAGGGAAACATCATGAGGAGCCGCAATGGCGGACCCGTTCAATCCCAAATTCGTGGACCTGGTCCGCAATTACACGACGACCGTCGGCACCGGCGATTTCGCGCTTGGGCCGGCAGTCAACGGTTTCACCGGCCTGGCCGCGGCGCTGAGCGCTGGCGACCGATTCTATTATGCCTGCGTCGGTATCGACAAACCGGCCGAGCGCGAGGTCGGACGCGGGACATTGACCGCTGGCGGCACAATCGTGCGCGAGCCGGTCACTGGCACCAAGACCAGTTTCACCACCGGCAACAAGGCCATTGCCTTGGTCGCGGCGGCCGAATGGTACACGGCGCTGGCGACCCTCGCCGACCAGGTTGCGTCCCTGGGCAGCGGCGGGACCAAGAGCGTCGCCGACCGCGCTGAAATGGCGGGGCTGAACACCGCATCGAACAGCCTGGCGATGCTCCGCGAAGCCGGGCGCGAGGGCCTGTTCGTGTGGACCGCCGCCAACCTTTCGGCGATGGTCACGGCCGATCCGAGGCAGGGCATATATGTCGCGCCGGCCGCGGCCCCGACCGGCGCATCGGGCGCCTGGGTCCGCAAGTTTGACGGATCGGTCAACGCCAAATGGTTCGGCCTCACCGGTGACAATGCGACCGACAATCATGCCGCGCTGCAAGGGGCGATCGACACATTGTTCGCACTGCGCGCGGTGCAGCATGGCTATGGCCGGGGATCGGCGAGCCTGTTCGTCCCGGCGACGACCGACGCTTATTATTGCTCGCAAAAGCTGGTCATTCAGCACTCGCTGGTGATGGAGTTCGAGATTGGCGCCGGAGCGACTGGAGGGGCGGCGGAACTGCGTTTTCCCGCTGGCCAGGGCGGAATCCTGATCAAGTATGACGGGACCACCGGCGGCGGCGCGGGCAGCATCGTCAAGAACCCCCAGCTCAACGGCGGCTTTTCCACCACCGAAGGCGAATTTCACGGCATCGAATTCCAGACCGCGTGCCGGATCGAGAACGCTAAGGTGTTCAATTTCCAGGGCGACGGCATCTTCTGCGACACCAATGGCACCGGCTTTAACGCCAATGGCGCGGTCATCGACAATCCGTTCATCCAGTCGTGCCGCAACGGGCTTTATTTGAAGGGCGAGGACACCAACGCGCTGACCGTCATCAACCCCGTCACCATCGCCAACCGCCGGTACGGCCAGTGGCAGAAGCT
Organism: Pseudomonadota bacterium; assembly: GCA_040390365.1. Lineage (GTDB taxonomy): Bacteria > Pseudomonadota > Alphaproteobacteria > Sphingomonadales > Sphingomonadaceae > Sphingomicrobium. The sequence continues at coordinate 347,339 of JAZJYM010000003.1, forward strand.
GACCCTTGGAAGCGCGCTGATCGGCGGCGACAGTTCGACCAACGGTGCCTTGGGCATCGGCGGGACGATCCCGTTCACGATGTGCTCTTATTCGGGCAACCGTTATTACGTCCTGCCCAACCAGGACGTTGCGGCTTCGACGATCGCGCCTTCGGGAACGAGCGCGAACAATAGCGTGTGGGGATTTTGGGGCAGCGGCGGCGCTTCGACCGAATTTCCGGCGTGGGTCACGGGTACGCAAACTTTCCGATCTGGTGGCGCCGCACGGTTCGAAGGCGCCTTCGAGCAAAACGTCTCGGTCGCTTATTACGTCGAGGGCGACCAGGCCCCGATCCAGATGGTTGGCGGGCCGCAGATGCTCTTTTTGGGGTCGATGTGCGGGCATCCGGTCCTAGAAAACGGCGATCGCTACGGCGGCGTGATCACGGGTGGTACGGCCGGCACCAACATCACCGGTTCGCTGTCGCTCGACGGTTCGCTGATGAGTGGCAAGGACATCTACATCAACCTCAACAACCAATATCCGGCCTATGACCCGACGCTCCACATCAACACCACTAACGCTTATGCGACGCTGCAATATGAAGTGAACGGCGCCAGCAAGGCGGTCGTCCAATATGGCCTGGGGAGCATGTATTACATCCTGCAAACCGCGGGATCGCATATTTTCTACACCAATGGGGCGATGGCGGCCGTGCTCGACAGCAGCATCGGCTTCGACCTCAAGATTGGCGCCTACAAGGTCAACGGAACCAGCGTCATCAGCAGCGCCGGCCTGCTCCAGGCGGCGGCTTTTCCAGCGCTTTCGGGCGACGTTACGACCGCGGCGGGTTCGCTGTCCGCGACCATCGCAAGCGGCGCGGTGTCGCTGGCCAAGATGGCCAATATGGCGAGCGCCAGCCTGATTTATCGCAAAACGGCCGGAAGCGGAGCGCCGGAAGTCCAGACCCTGGCGACGCTCAAGACCGACCTCGGGCTGACCGGGACCAACAGCGGCGATCAGGTGATCAGCCTGACCGGCGACGTGACCGGATCGGGATCGGGGTCATTCGCGGCGAGCATCGCGGCGGGCGCGGTCGGCCTGACCAAGATGGCCAATCTCGCCGCCAATAGCATCATCGGCAATAATACAGGGTCGGCGGCGGCCCCGGCGGCGCTGACGGCGGCGCAGGCCAAGGCGTTGCTGGCGATCGGCGCAAGCGATGTTTCGGGCCTGTCGGCGGTCGCATCGAGCGGAAGCGCGGTGGACCTGGCGAGCGGCACCTTGCCCCCGGCGCGGCTGCCGGCGCTGAGCGGCGACGTCACCTCGAGCACGGGATCGGCGGCGACGGCGATTGCGGCGGGCGCGGTCGGCCTGACCAAGATGGCCAATCTCGCCGCCAATAGCATCATCGGCAATAATACAGGGTCGGCGGCGGCCCCGGCGGCGCTGACGGCGGCGCAGGCCAAGGCGTTGCTGGCGATCGGCGCAAGCGACGTTTCAGGCCTGTCGGCGGTCGCATCGAGCGGAAGCGCGGCGGACCTGGCGAGCGGCACCTTGCCGGCGGCGCGGCTGCCGGCGTTGACCGGCGATGTGACGACTAGCGCGGGTTCCGCGGCGACGGCGATTGCGGCGGGCGCGGTGACCTATGCCAAGATCCAGAATGTCGCGGCCAGCCGGTTGATCGGCAACCCCGGCGGGGCAAGCGCGGCGGCGAGCGAAATCAGCCTGGCCGGCGGCCTGGCGTTCAGCGGATCGACACTGACCGCGGCGGGCGCTCTGACCCCGACCAGCGTCGCTTCGAGCGGCGCGGTGACAAGCTCGGCCGCGACCGGCGGAATGGGCTATGCGACCGGGGCCGGCGGCGCGGTGACCCAGGCGACGAGCAAGGCCACCGGGGTCACGCTCAACAAGGCCAGCGGGCAGGTGACGATGAACGCCGCGGCGCTGGCGGCGGCGGCCATCGTCGAGTTCACCGTCACCAGCAGCGCGGTCGCGGCGACCGACACCATCAACCTCAACCTCGCCTCGGGCGCGGCGACCAGCACGGCCTATCGTTACTGGGTCAGCGCGGTCGCGGCGGGATCGTTCAAGGTCTGCGTCGAGAACCGCTCGGCGGGATCATTGAGCGAGGCGCTGGTGCTCAACTTCGCGGTGGTGAAGGCGGTTGCAGCGTGAGGTGGCGATCAACCGGCCTTCGCCGGACGGACCGCATAGACGTAGTCGCACATTGGCGCTGGCGTGCCTCGACGAAACGAAAGTTCGAAGCCATGTTTCTCGAGGAAAGCGACGATCTCCGCGCGCGACCTTGCTTCGGGCTTGCCCAGGAAATCGTGGCACGAAATGCAAAGATGGCGAATTTTCTTCACCGATTCAGTCATTCCCGGAAGCATCAGTTTTTCAGCGCCCTCGATATTGGTCCGGAAGAAGTCGATCCGATCCAGGTCCCGAGTCAGCGTATCGAGCGTGACCATCGGGACTTCGGCGCCTTTCCCGAACACCGAGCCGGTAAGAAAGCTGGGGCCATCGTCGATCTGAACCGTACCGTCTTCGCCGCCAACCGCGGTGTGGACGGGCCGAACATTTTGCAGGCCGGACGCGGCGACCGTCTTGGAGAGGCAGCGGAAGACCACCGGATGCGCCTCGACCGCAATCATCAGGCCGTCCGGGCCGATCAGTGGGGAAAAGATGATCGCCTCCTCGCCCACTCCGGTACCAAGATCGACGATCACGTCGCCCGATTTGGGGACATAGGACCACAGCCAATTGTCGGTCACCCAGTCGCGGAAATGCGCGAACGGCGACGTGTGGGGGACCGGGCTAGCAATCGTGCATTCGGGTTGCGAGTGAATCCAGTCGCCATCGATATCCACGGAGAATGAATGACCTGAATAGGCAAAGTTAGCAGCTTTCGCGACGAGGCGGCGAAGGCCGAACCGGTCAAGGATCATTGCGGCGGATTTCAGCATTCGGCCTTCTTTCGCAGATAGACGGTGAGCTGAAGCGGCCGATTTCGCTTTATCATCCACCACCGCAGCGGTGGATGAAGGATGCGCGGCAAATGAAACACGTGGGGCGCGGAATAAAAATACTCGGCGATCTCGAAATTCTGGAGCGCTCCGTTGCGGGCGAGCGATTCGAGCGTGAACTCATAGAGATGGAAGGGCGGGTGCATGGGGCTGAGGTTGGTCACGTAATTCGTGCCGCAAAGCCGGAAATAGACATTGACCAGCTTGGCGATGAGGTAATCGGTCGATGGCACTTCCGCCTGGATGATGCCGCCCGGCTTGAGCCATTTGAGCGCTTTGGCGAGCGCGGCCGAGGGATCGTAAAGATGTTCGAGGACTGCGCCGAAGGTGATGAAGTCGAAGCTGTCGTCGGCGAAGGTCGCGTCCTCAAGCGTGCTTAGCTGGACGTTCGTTTTGTCGGGGATGCGCCGGAAGAAGGGCTCGGAAGGTTCGATTCCCGAAGCCGTGAAGCCCGCTTCGCGAAGATCGCCAAGGGCCCGGCCCAAGCCGGCGCCAATGTCGAGCGCGGTCATTCCCGGGCTGAATTTCAGCAAGCGTTTCGCAGTCTCGATTTCGGCGGTGATTGCCGGCCCATGGTCCTGGACCGTGCCCCAATAGTCCTCGGGCGGCATACCGTAATGATCGGCGACGTTCTCGGGGATCGGCAGCGGGTCGGAATATATCAGTCCGCAGGACGAACATTGTTTGACGGTAACAGCGATGCCTTGAGCGGCTTTCGGCCGCCGCCCCTGGCTCGCGTTGAGGCGCAGGCCGAGAAGGCGTGAGTCTTCCGATCCGCACATATTGCACTGCTCAACAGCATGAAAAGCATAGGTCTTCTTAGTCACGGACCAGCTTCGCGATGATGGAGAACATACGCATGAGTAAGCAGAAATGAGCATTGCCGCCAGTCCAATTGGGGAATTGCCAATCGCCGCCCAGCCAAGCGCGGTGACGGGCACCACCAAGACCCCGCGCAAGCGCCAGATCGTCTCTCGCGCCGACCAGATCGATGCGCCCGAACCGCGCTGAGCCACATCCAACAAGAAGGTAGCCAATGACATTGCTGCTGAAGGACCCCGATGCGGTCCTCGATTATTCGATCGACTGGGGCGCCGATTATCTCGACGGCGACTTGCTGGCGGGAAGCGCGTGGAGCGTGACCCCCATCGAAGCGGGCGGAGTCGACGTTGTCGGCGACGATTTTTCCGCGACCGTCGCCTCGGTCAAGGCGGGCGGGGGCAACCCCGGAAAACTCTACCGGCTGGTCAACCAGGTGACGCTCGACAGCGGGCGCATCGACAGCCGTTCAATCGTGCTGCGCGTGGAGAAACGGTGATGAGCATCGGGATCGCCGAACCGGCCGTCAGCCTGAGCGAGGCGCAAGCCTTTGTCCGCATCGAGACCGGCGAGGAAGAAGCGCTGCTGGCGGCGATGGTGCGCTCGGCAAGCGCGATCTGCGAGGCGTTCATCAACCAGGTGCTGGTGGCGCGCGACTTCACGATCGACCTTCCCGCCAAGGGGCAATGGACGCGGATCCCGTTGTGCCCGGTGACGGCGATTGCGAGCGTCGCTGCGCTTGCCCCCGACGGGACGACGAGCGTGCTTGCCAGCGGCGCCTATCAGATCGACATCGACGGCCATGGCGACGGCTGGGTGCGGATGAATGCCGACCCGGGGACATCGCGGGTGCGGGTCAGCGGGCGCGCCGGAATGGCCGAACAGGAAAATGGCGTGCCCGAGCCGATCCGCCACGGAGTCCTGCGGCTGGTCGCGCATCTGTTCGCAAGCCGCGACGACGATGGCGGCGAGCCGCCCGCGGCGGTTACTGCGCTGTGGCGGCCATACCGGCGGATGAGGCTTTCCTGATGGCCGCCCCCATCCAACCCAACCGTGGGCGGCTTTTCTGATGGCCGCCCCCATCCACTCCAACCGTGGGCGGCTTTTCTGATGGCCGCCCCCATCCAACCCAACCGTGGGCGGCGGTCATGAGCCAAGAATTCAGCGGCCTGCTGCGCGAGCGGATCGTGATCGAGCGGCCAATCTCTTTGCGCAACGCAATGGGGCTGCAGCAGCCGGGCTGGGAGCAAGTGTGCCGATGCCTGGCGAGCGTGGTTCTGGAAAGCGTCGGCGCCGAAGCCGAGGGCCAGGCGCTGAGCGCAATGCCGCGCTACACCGTCGCGATCCGCTGGCGCGAGGGCGTCGCGCTCGACCAGCGCATCGTGTGGCGCGGCAAGACCATGGTCATTCGCCAGCAGCGCGACGATCCGCGCCGCCGCGACCGAATCATCCTGCGTTGCGAGGAAGTGCGGACATGATGACAAAACTGATTCGACTGGCCGACCAATTGGCCAGGGCACGGCAGCACTTGCTTGCGGCACGTCTGGCGGAGCGGCTGTCGAGCACGATCAAGGGCGCAAGCGTGACCGTCGAGGAAACGCGGGTTGTCGTTCGCGGGCGGGGGCTGATCAAACGGTGGCTGATCGATCCCGAGCTGCGGTTCCTGAGCGGAGATCATAAGTGAGCGCCGGCGGTGCCATCCAGACCGCGATCGCCGGAGCGCTGAACGCGGTCGCGCAACTGAGCGGCGTGTTCGACGGCCCACCGGCGCGGGCCGCCTTTCCCTATGTGACGCTCGACGCATCGACCGAAAACGACTGGAGCCACAAGAATGGCCTTGGCCGCGAGGTGCTGGTCGCGATCACCTTGTGGGACGACCAGCCGGTTCGATTGCACGCTCTGGCCGATGTCATCGAGAGCGCGATGGACGCGCTTCCGGTCATCGACGGGTGGCAGCTGGTGACCCTGCGCCTGGTGCGGCGGCGGGTCATTCGCGACGTCGCCGGGCCGTGGGCCGCGGCGGTCGATTTCCGGGCGCGAATGCTGGCGCTCGACTGACCGGCCTCGCCGTCACCTTCCCACCGCTTCGCGGCGGGCCCCTTTCTCGCCCTCACCTTCCCACCGCTTCGCGGCGGGCCCCTTCCTCTCCCTCAGCGGGGAGAGGGATTAAAGCAAAGGAGATTTACATGGCTGCGGAACGCGGAAGCGCATTCCTGCTCAAGATCGGCGATGGCGCGGCGACCCCGGCCTTCACCACGGTGGCGGGACTCAAGACCACGCAATTGTCGGTCAACGGCGATGCGGTGGCGATCACCAACAAGGGCAGCGGCGGGTGGCGCGAATTGCTCTCCGGCGCAGGCGTAAGATCGGTATCGGTGGCGGCGAGCGGGATCTTCACCGGCGGCAATGCCGAAATCCAGGTGCGCGGGCTGGCGCTGAGCGGTGGGCTCGAGACCTATCAATTGAGCTTCGAAAGCGGCGAGAAGATGCAGGGCAAGTTCCTGGTCACGCGGCTGGAATATGCCGGTGATTTCAACGGCGAGCGCAATTACACGCTGACGCTGGAAAGCTCGGGCGCGGTCGCTGCACTGTGAGCGCAAATCCGCATCGGGGGGAGGCCAGCCTGGCGGTCGGCGGCGAAACCCTGGTGCTGCGCCCGACCTTTGGAGCGCTGGTCGCGGCGGAAGAAGAACTGGGATCGCTGTTCGAGCTGATCGAGCGCGCCGCTGCGGGGGCGCTCAAGCTGACCGAGATCGCGGCCTTGTTCGACCATTTGTCGAAGGATCGAGCGCCGGCGATCAGCCGCGAGCGGATCGGCGAAGCGGTGGTCGAGCGCGGGATCGCGGGGGTGACTCCGTTGCTTCGGACGCTGTTCGGCCAGATTTTGCAGGGGCGGTGAAATCGCCCTCACCCCAACCCCTCTCCCTGAGGGAGAGGGGCTTCGGAGCCGCTGCCGCCAGACTGAGCGGGGCCGCGAGCTTGTTGCTTGGCTGGCGGCCGGACGACTTCTGGGCGGCGACTCCGGCCGAGCTGGCGACCGCATTGAACGGTGCCGACGACGGCGGCCAAACGCCCGTCGACCGAACCATCCTCGAGGCGCTCAGCGAGCGCTTCCCCGACCAATGAAATGACCAAATATCATGGATGAAGAAATCGACCGGCTGGTCGTCAGCGTCCGCGCCGACACCGCGAGTTTCGCGCGCGACGTCGCGGCGATGCGCGGCGAATTGGAAGGACCATTGGCGCAGGGCGCCGGGCGCGCCGGGCGGATCATCGACAATGCGCTGGGCAAGGCCATCGCCAGCGGCAAGTTCGGCTTTGACGATCTGAAGCGGGTGGCGCTGGCGGCGATGAGCGAGATTGCCCAGGCGTCGCTGCGCGGGCTGTTCCGGGGGAATGGCGTGGGCGGGATCGGGGCCGGACTGACGAGCGGACTGACCAGCCTGATCGCTGGATTGCTTGGCGCTCCAGGGCGAGCGACCGGCGGGCCGGTGAGCGCCGGACGGCCCTATCTGGTCGGCGAGAACGGGCCCGAGTTGTTCGTTCCGCCGGGCGCTGGCCGGATCGAGCGCGGCGGGCACGACGGCGGGCGCGATGTTCGCATTGCCATCGCCATCCACTCGCCGACGCCGGGCGATCCGCAAGTGCTGCGCCAGTCGAGCCGGCAAATCGCGCGTGCGGTGCGCTCCGCGATCAAGGGCCGGGGATAAGGGCGTTGAACTATTGGTTCACCCAAGCGAACGCGCCGATCACGCGGACGTTCGTCAAGCGTTTCGACCCGCTCCATTGGTCGGTCGATTTCCCGCGCGGAACGATCGCCAGCCTGGTCACCAGCGCGGACGGACACGCGATGACCGTGACCTGCGAATTCCTGCGTCAGGGCGACCTCGTCGGATTGATCTGGGAGAGCAAGGACCGGCTCGCCCATCCGGCCCACGCCCGCGAGGAGAGCCGCGATTATTCGGGCTGCGTCCTCAGCTTTCACTGGCAGTCGAGCGGGATCATCGCGCTCGACCAGATCAACGGGCCGACACTGACCATCGAAGGCAAGGACTCCAACGGCGACCCGCGATACTGGTTCGTGCGTTTGTTCAATTACGCGGCCGGGAGCGGCACGAGCGCGGACATCATCCTCGACTTCGACGCACTCGACGGGGGCTATTCGCTGCCCGCCGACGCCGACCGGGTCGACCCGACATCGATCGACCGGATGTTCATCAGCCTCGTCGCTCCGGGCTATATCGACCAGTCGGAGGTGCTGTTCGCCGCGCCCGTCGCCGGGAGCGCCACGGTTTCAAACGTCCGCTGCGACGGGTCGGGCAGCGTCCTCCAGATCAACGACGCGGTGGCACCGGAGCATAGTCTGCGGATCGCGACCGCCTACGACGACATGTACAATTTGCCGCCCGAGCGGATCGTTCGGATGGTCGAGCGCCTGGGATATCGCGGAACGCTCAACCACTACATCGGAATGAGCCATTTCTTCGCGCTCGACGGGACCGGAAAGCTCGATCCGGCGAAGACCTTCAACAGCGCAGCGCTGGCCTGGCACCAGGAGTTCGCGCGCTCAGTCAAGGCCCATGGCTATGCGCTGATCTGGTCGATTTCCTACGAAATTCTCGACATGTTTTGCCCCGATGCGTGGAAGCAGCGCGCCTATGATGGGACCAGCGCGGCGACGGGCTGGGATCCGCCGTCGGCATTGCTGTCGCCGGCCAATGCCAGCGCGGTGGATTTCCTCAAGCGGGTTGCGGTGCACTGTGCGACTTTGGCGAGCGCAGCAGCGCTGGACCCGCAGCTGCAGCTTGGCGAACCCTGGTGGTGGGTGCGAAGCGACGGGGCGATCTGCCTTTACGACGACGCCGCCAAGGCGGCACTTGGCGGCAGTCCGATCAATATTCCGACCGTCCGTTCAACCAGCCTGAGCGCGGCCCAGAAGAGCCTGCTCGACCAGGCAGGAGCGCTGCTCGCGCAATCGACCGCGACGATTGCGGCGGCGGTCAAGGCGGCCGCGGCCAATGCCAAGACGCTGCTGCTGGTGTATCTGCCGACGGTGCTTGACCCGGCGGCGCCCGACGTGCGCCGAGCCAATGTTCCGACGGGCTGGGCAAGGCCGGCATTCGATGTCCTCCAGACCGAAGATTATGAATGGGTCACCGACCAGCGCATCAGCCTGCGCGAGGCGGGATACCAGCAGATCGACGCGCGGCTCGGCTATGCGCGGAGCGAGCAGCATTATCTGTCGGGGTTCATCCTCGACGCCGCCGACCGCGAACAATGGCGGCAGATCATCGACGCCGCGATTGAAGCGCAGGAGCGTGGCTGCGCCGAAGTGTTCCTATGGGCGCTTCCGCAAGTCCTGCGCGACGGCCTGACCCTGTTCGGAAAGGAAAATGAAGTGATCCCGTTCGACGATGTCCAGTTCCCGATCGAGATCGGTGCCGAAGCCAGCGTTGCTCCAACATTTTCGACCAACATCGTGACGAGCGCGAGCGGCTTTGAAGCGCGCAACGCCAATTGGGCCCAGGCGCGGCTTCGCTTCGACGCCGGGCCAGGAGTTCGCGGCGACGGCGAGCTGGAAACGCTGATCGCATTTTTCCGCGCGCGGCGCGGGCCGGCGGTCGCGTTTCGATTTCGCGACCCTTATGATTTCAGCTCCAGCGGAATGAGCGGAACGCCGGGTGCAAGCGACCAGCGAATTGGAACCGGTGACGGCGTTACCGACCGCTTCGAGCTGATCAAGAGTTACGGCACGGGCGAGGTCAGGCGGATCACTCGGCCGGTCGCCGGAAGCGTCCGCGTGTCCGTCAGCGGGACCGAGACCAGCGCGGGCTGGACGCTGGAAGACAAAGGCGTGATCCAGTTCGCGACCGCCCCCGCCAGCGGCTCGGCGATCAACGCCGGTTTCCAGTTCGATACGCCGGTGCGCTTCGCCGAAGACCGGATCGAGATCAACCGCGCAACATTCCTGGCCGGTGAAGCGCCGTCGGTGCCGCTGACCGAAGTGCGCGAGGGGTGAAGCGATGACGAGCATCGCGACAAGCGAACTGACCAGCCTATCGTTTTGCTGGAAAATCGAGCGCTCCGACGGCGCGGGACTGGCGTTGACCAGCCACGACCAACCGGTCGAGCGCGATGGAATCGTCTATCGCCCGCAGCCCGGCATGGTCCCGGCGGCAATCAAGCGTTCGCTTGGGCTCGATCCCAATGACGGTGAAGCCGGCGGCGCATTGAGCAGCGACGCGCTCGACGAAGCCGATCTGGCGCTCGGCCGGTGGAATAAGGCGCGGATTTCGCTCGCCGCAATCGACTGGGCAAGCCCGCAGCTCGACCCGATCGCGTTGCTTGGCGGGGAACTTGGCGCGGTGGCGGTTGCTGGCAACGAATTCACCGCCGAGCTGATCGGAGCGACCGCCAAGCTCGATGAGCCGGTATGCCCGGCGACGTCCGCCGAATGCCGCGCCAGTTTCGGCGACAAGCAGTGCCGGATCGACCTCGAAGGACGGACAATCGTTGCCCATGTCATTGCTTCGAGCGACGGGACCCTGACCCTCGACACCGCGGTCGACGATCGCTTCCTGCTTGGGCGGCTGGTCTATCTTGGAAGCGCCAAGGGCGGAATCCAGACCGTGGTCATCGGGGTTAGCGGAACGAACGTCGAAGTCCGCGACCTGCCGCGCGCGGCAATCGAGGCGGGCTGCAAGGTCGAACTGCGCCACGGTTGCGACAAGAGGTTCGCGACCTGTTCGGCGCGCTTTGCGAATGCGGTGAATTTCCGCGGCGAGCCGCACCTTCCCGGCAATGATTTGCTGACCCGCTATCCGGGGGCATGAGATGAGCAAAAGGATTGATCATGAGGCCCGCGCAATAGCGTTGATCGGAACGCGCTTTCGGCCGCAAGGGCGGGGCGAAGGGGCGTTCGATTGCCTTGGGCTGATGATCGAAGTTTATGCGATTCCCGGCGACCAGGTGCGCCGGGATTATCGGCTGCGCGGCGACCACGGATGCGAGATTACGTCCGGGCTGAAGCCTTATTTCCGAACGGTCGCGGCGGGCGCGGCAAGGGCCGGGGATGCAGTGCTGTTCCGGATCGCCGAAGACCAGTTCCACTTCGCGGTAAAGACCGAACGCGGCTTCATCCACGCCCATGCCGGCATCGGCAAGGTCGTCGAGCATCCGGGCGTGCCCGAATGGCCGGTGGCCGGCACCTATCGCCGCCGCGGCCTGGCGAAGAAAGGCTAGACATGGCGACTTTGGTGTTCAGCACCGTCGGGACTATTCTCGGCGGGCCGGTCGGTGGCGCCATCGGTGCGCTCATCGGCCAGTCGATCGACCAGGAACTGCTCGGCCCGCGCGGTCCCAAGCTCGGCGACCTCAAGGTCCAATCGTCGGATTACGGCACCCAAATGCCGCGGGTCTATGGGCGGATGCGGGTCGCCGGAAGCGTGATCTGGGCGACCGATTTGATCGCCAGCGAGCAGACCAGCGGCGCCAAGGGCCAGTCGAGCGAGGTCACCAGCTATCAAGTGTCGTTCGCGGTCGCTTTGTCGTCCCGCCCGGCGCTGTCGATTGGCCGGATCTGGGCCGATGGCAAATTGCTGCGCGGGGCCGACGGCGTCTTCAAGGTCAGCACCGTGTTTCGGTTCTACGACGGGAGCGAGGACCAGATCGTCGATCCGCTGATTGCGTCGATCGAGGGAATTGCGCTGACCCCGGCCTATCGCGGCCTGGCGCTCGCCGTGTTCGAAACCCTGGAACTCGCCGAATATGGCAATCGCATTCCGTTCCTGACGTTCGAGCTCATCGCCGATGCCCAGGCACCCGACATTGGAACCATCATTTCAGATTCTTCACGGGGATCGGTGGCGGTCGCGGCCGCAAAGACGGTGATCGGTTATGCCGCTTATGGGGCGAATGTCAGAGCTGCGGTAAAGCCGCTGATCGAAGCCCACGGGATCGATCTATTCGACGATGGAGCGCTGGTCCGGGTCGCGGCGAATGCTGCAACGATGGCGGTCGCGGACGACGATTTCGGCAATAGAGCGGACCACGAGCAAGCCGCGAAATTCGAGCGCGAAATGGCCCCGGCGCGCTCGCTTCCGGCAGCGCTCAGGCTCAGCTATTACGAACCGGAGCGCGACTATCAATCGGGCGAGGCGCGGGCGAGCGCCGGCGAACAGGCGGGCGGCGAGGAGCGGCGCGAACTGGCCGCGGTGATGACCGCCGACGACGCCAAATCGCTTGCGCATCAAATGATCGCTCGAAGCTGGGCCGGTCGCGACCGGTTGACGCTGCGCCTGCCACCGGCCTTTATCAACATCGAACCGGGGAGCAGCCTTTCGCTTGGCTTGAGCCCGTCACTTTGGACTGTCGACAAGATCTCGATCGACGGTCTTGTCGCGATCGCCGAGCTCAAGCCATGGTGGCAGCCCAGCCCGGCGCTCGCGGGCGATCCGGGCCGAGTATTGTCCAGCCCCGATCTGGTCGCAGCGCCGGCAACCTTGGCCCTGATCGAGGTGCCGGCCGAGAGCGGGACGCAAAGCGGCGGCGGAGCTACGCTGATGCTCGCCGCATCGAGCCCGGCACCGGCGTGGCGGTCGCAAGCAGTAACGGTCAGCGCCGGCGGGCGCGAGTTTCAAAGCGCCACCCCGCGGCTGAAATCCGTGCTCGGGACGGCGGAAACCGCGCTCCTTGGTGGGCAGCCCTATATCCTCGATAAGTCGGCATCGGTGATCGTTGCGCTGATCGATCCCGACCAGTGGCTTGAAAGCTGCGATGCCGATGCCCTCGCGGCAGGCGTCAATCTGGCGGCGATCGGCAATGAGCTGGTCCAGTTTTTAGCCGCCGTTTCTCTCGGTGGCGGGCGCTTCAACCTGTCGGGACTATTGCGTGGGCGCGGCGGCAGCGAATGGGCGATGGCCAGCCACGCCGCCGGCGACACCTTTGTCCTGCTCGATCGAGCGCGGCTGGCGCGGATCGATCTTCCAGCGAGCATGATCGGAGCAAGCGCCGAGGCGCGCGTCGTTGGACCGGGCAGCGTAGTGACAAGCGGCACGGTCGTCATCACCGGCGAGATCATCCGGCCGCCGGCCGCGGTGACGCTTACTGCCGCGACCGCAGCCAATGGCGACCTGACTCTGAACTGGGTCCGCCGAAGCCGTGACGGATTTGCCTGGATCGATGAGATCGACGCGCCGCTGGGCGAGGCGAGCGAGCAATATCGAGTGACCATCAGCGCAAGTACTGCAACCGCGACCTTTGTTTGCAGCGCGCCCCAACTGACCATCAGCGCGGCCGCGCTCGCGCCGTTGGGGAGCGGGCCGGCGACCGTGGATTTACGCCAGATTGGCGACCGCGCGCTGTCGCGCCCGGCAACCCTCGCAATCACCCTTTGACCAGGAGTTCGACCCATGAGCAGCACGCCGCGGCTTGCCTTTCCGTTTCTAACGCCAGGCCAGGCGCAAAAGGAATATTTTCATAATGAAGCGCTCCAGGCGCTCGATGCGCTGGTCGCGCCAGCGATCGAGACCTTGCCCCAAGCCGCACCTCCAACCGCGCCGGCGGTCGGCAAATGCTATGTCGTAGGGTCGGCGCCGACTGGAGAATGGGCGGGCAAGGCCAATCAGCTGGCCTGTTATAGCGCCGGGGGGTGGCGGTTTCAGGCCCCGGTCGAGGGACTGAGTTTGTTCGTCAAAAGCACTGGGTTGCGCGGGGAATATCGCGCCGGTGCGTGGGAATTCGGAATTGTCCGGACGGGCTCGCTGATGATCGGCGGCAACCCGGTCGTATCGGCGCGGGGCGCAGCGATCGCCTCGCCAAGCGGAGGAGCGACGGTCGATAGCGGGGCGCGAAGTGCGATCGATCAAATCCTCGCAGCGCTTCGAACCCACGGGCTGATTGATAGCTAGAGCTGGGCCGAGAGCGCGATATCGACGACATCCCAGGCCTCGGCGATTTGACCGCCGCGGACGCGCAGAATTGCGGTCGAGGTGAACGAGACGAAACGCCCGCTCGGGGCGGAGCCGAGGAACGGGCCGTCGTGGGTTCCCGTCCAACACTGGTAGGCGCTGACGAATTCGCCTTCGGCCAGGATGATGAGTATTTCGTGGTGAAGGTCGGAAAATCCGTCGAGGAAGGCCGCGATCGCGGCGCGCTGAGCAGGGCGCCCGCGAAGCTCGCCATTGTGGCGGAAATCATCGGTTAGTCGGCAATCGACCGCACCGAGATCGCGGCCATTGATTGCCTCCGCATAGAAGCATCGGACGACGTCCTTGGGGTCCGAGGTTTCGACCATCTGCCGAGTCATGGCTATCCGCTTCCCATAAGGTCGAGACGAGACCTACTCGCCTGAAGCCAGGCGCGGGTCAACGCGGTCAGGCGCGGCAAAACTTTGCGGATCGCGCCGAATCTCCTCAGCGCTTGCGCCAAAACTGCGGCATTTCGGCAACAGCGAACCCCTGTTCTCGCTCTTGCGCCGCAACCAGCCCGGTCATAATGTGTGTCATCGGTTCAAACTTCAGAACGTATTCGAAAGGGGAATATTATGCGCAAGCTGGCCATTGCGGCGGCGCTCGCATCGACAGCCATGGCAACCCCGGCTGTCGCTCGGGACAAATCATTTTATGCTGGCGTCGAAGGTGGCGTCCTGTGGGTCGAGGATCTCAGTCTTGATTATCAGGATCCGTTCGTCTCGGTCAAAGATGGTGTCATTCTCCGTCACAAGTCGGGCTTCGACATTGACCTCATTGCCGGTTACGATTTCGGCATGATTCGCCTCGAAGGCGAACTTGGCTACAAGCGTGCAAGCCTCAACCAGACCGTTGCGGCGCTTCTCGTTTCCGGCGGTAGCGCTGGTAACAATTTCGACACCAGCGGTCGTGCCAACGTCACGTCCGGAATGCTCAACGCACTACTCGACTTCGGCAACGAAGACGCTCTCAGCGGCTATGCTGGGGTCGGTGTCGGTCTGGCCGACGTCAAGTATCGCGCGTTTACATCGTTCCCGTCGGGCGACTTCTCGCTCTCCGACAGCTATAGCGGACTTGCATGGCAGGGCATTCTCGGCGTGCGTTATGCCGTCAGCCCGAACTTTGATCTCGGTATGAAGTATCGCTACTTCAACGTGCCGAACACGAAGTACAGCGGCGATCTGAGCGGCATTCCTTTCGACGTGAAGAGCAATTTCCGTTCGCACAGCGTGATGCTGAGCCTGAACTACAACTTCTGGGCTCCGCCGCCTCCGCCTCCGCCGCCGCCGCCGCCGCCCCCGCCGCCTCCGCCGCCTCCCGCGACGCAGACGTGCCCGGACGGTTCGGTGATCCTGGCGACCGACGCATGTCCGGCCCCGCCGCCTCCGCCTCCTCCGCCGCCTCCGGCGCCGGAACGCGGCCTCTAAGGCAGCGACCGAAAGAAACGCCGGCCCGGATCACAAACCCGGGCCGGTTTTCTTTTGTCCGTCGAGGACGCGCGCAACTATGGTCAGGCGTAGCCACATGGTCAGGCGCGGGACTTGGCTTCTTTCAAACTGTCCGCGGCCAGGAGCAGGGTTCGGCTGACTACGCCGTGGTCGGGAACGCTGGCCGGGATGCGCTGACAAAAAAGGCAAGCAGGCTTTGCAGCTCGGACCATGCCGCGTGCCGAGCGGGGGCTTGTCATGAAGTCTTGAAACCCTGAGCGCCCGCAACGACGCCGACAGCCAAACCTTATTGGCCGGCCTTTATTGAACCCGGAGACACGCGATCCCAGCCATAGGGGTCGGGCAGATAGGATAATTGCCCGTCCTTGGCCTGGACCGTGATGTAGGTCAGAAAAATCGGCACGCCTTGGGGCAGCTTGACCTGAATTTCCGCGCCATCGCCAGGCGACGCCGGTTCCGTCCCGAGCAACCAGCGGCCGAGGCGGCGCGCATCTTCGAGGCGGACACAGCCATTGCTCAACATCCGGTCCGACTTGGCGAAATATTCCTTGTGCGGCGTGTCGTGCAGGAAGATGTCGAGTCCGTTGGGGAACGGAAATTTGAGATCGCCCATGCTGTTGTCGTCGCTCGGCTTTTGCCGGATGCGAATCTTCACCTTGCCCGCGGCGACCGCTTTCCAATCAACCTGTTCGGACGGCAGCACCTCCGATGCCGAAGTCCAATCCTTCATCACCTGATAGCCGCGGCCCTTGAGGTAGCTATTGCCCATGGTGAGATAATTCTGGGCGATCTTGCGAACCAGATGGTCGGGCGCGTTCCAATAGGGATTGTAAACCATGTAATACATGATGCTGGCGATCATCGGCGTCGGATATTCGGTCTTGCCGGCAACTACCTTCATCGAATCATAGGGCTTGCCGTTTTCGAACAAGGTCAATTTCTGATTGCCGGAATCGACAACCATGAAACGTCCGTTGGCGGGGATCGACCGCAATCGATCGAGATTGGCAATGACCCGCGGATCGGGTGCCGTGGCGCCCTTGGCCAAGGCTTGGGCCATCGCCGTATCGCGCAATTGGCTATAGAGATAATTGGGGTTCGACGCCGCGGTCAGATAGGCTTCGAGCGACGGTGCCGCCGCCGCGGTAAGCAAGATCTGGTCGGAACGCACGCCCTGCGGCGCCAGATAGGGGAAGATATAGGTCATTCCCGGCGTCGCCTGCTTCATCCGCTGGACATAGGCGACCCAGGCGGTCGACAGCATTCGGTCGGCTGTTGCAATGTCATTGGGATTTCCGCTGCGCGCCTGCGCTTGAGCCGCCCGAACCTGGGTCGCGAGCTGCGGCCCTTCGGCAAGACCATCGAATTGCGCACGGTCGAGGATCGCGATCAGCTGATTGACGGCCGGGCTGTCGGCACCGGCGCGAAACCACACCGGGTTGTTCCAGCGCTGATAAAAGGACGCGATGCCGGCCGCCGCTGGAGTGGTCGGGAAAAGCGCGCTCGGCGGCGCGGGTGCAACCACTTGCTGGGCGAGCGCCACAGGCGGCGAAAATGCCGTCACAGCCGCCGCCGTCGCCAGTCCCCGAGTCCAACCCATCATGTTGTGCAAATCCCCCCGGACAAGCCGTTGAAGTGAGTGCCTGTTTAACCACGCTTTTGCCGGGTCCAACATGCATTTGCGATGAACCGGTGGTTCCGCGCCCCATTGTGACCAGCGCGACACGGCCTGGGCGCTCTCGCGGCTTGTGCTGGACCCGCGTCGGACGCTAGGCGGGCGGCCAAAGGGCAATCGAAGGGGCCGACATGGACATCAGGAATATCGCGGCCGTCGTCACCGGCGGGGCATCGGGACTGGGCGAGGCAAGCGCTCGCGAACTTGCAGCGCGCGGCGCCAAGGTCGCGATCTTCGACCGCGATACCGATCGCGGCGAAAAGGTCGCGGCCGAGATTGGCGGCGTGTTTTGCGAAGTCGATGTGACGTCTGACGAAAAGGTCGCGGCGGCATTCGCCAAGGCCCGCGCCGCTCACGGCCAGGAGCGGGTACTGATCAATTGCGCCGGCGTCGCCAATGCCGCCAAGACCGTCGGCAAGAACAAGGAGACCGGCGAGCCCAGGCCCTATCCGATGGCCCAGTTCGAACTGGCCATTCAGATCAATCTGATCGGCAGCTTCCGCTGCCTCAGCCAGGCGGCACTGGGGATGGTCGGGCTCGACCCGCTCGACGACGGCGAGCGCGGAATCATCATCAATACCGCGTCGGTCGCGGCCGAGGACGGTCAGATCGGCCAGGCGGCCTATTCGGCGTCCAAGGGCGGGGTGCTGGCGATGGCGCTGCCGATCGCTCGCGACCTGATGAATGACGGAATCCGGGTCAACACTATCCTGCCGGGCGTATTCAAGACGCCGATGGTGGCGATGATGCCGCCAAATGTTCAGGACGCGCTCGGCGCCCAGGTGCCGTTCCCGAAGCGCCTCGGCCAAGCCGAGGAATATGCGCGCCTCGCCTGCTTCATGGTCGAAAATCCGTATCTCAATGCGGCGTCGATCCGGCTTGACGGCGGAATCCGGATGGCGCCGCGTTGATCGGCGAAAGGAAAGCCCTGGTCGAAGCGCTGGCGGTCGCCGCGCGCGAAGCCGGAGCGGCGATTCTGGACATCGTTGCGCGCGGCTTCGATGTCGAGGCAAAAGGCGATTCCTCGCCGGTAACCGAGGCCGACCGAGCCGCGGAGACAATCATCCTCGCGGTGCTTGCCCGGCTCGCTCCCGGGGTACCAATCATCGCCGAGGAAGAGGTCGCCGCCGGCCGAATTCCGGCCCACGGCAAGACCTATTTCCTGGTTGACCCCCTCGACGGCACCAAGGAATTCGTCGGTGGCGGCGACGACTACACCGTGAATATCGGGCTGATCGAGCACGGCAGCCCGGTCCTCGGCGTCGTTTTTGCGCCCGCGACCGGGACTTTGTACGCCGGCATCGCCGAGGTCGGCGCGTGGCGTGAAGATGCCGCCGGCCGCAGCGCCATCCACTGCCGCGAGCGCGGCGCGCGAGTGACTGCAGTCGCCTCCAAATCGCATTTCTCGAAGCCGACCGCGGCCTATCTGGAGGCGGTCGGCGCAAGCGAGTATGTGTCGATCGGATCGAGCCTGAAATTCTGCATTGTCGCCGAGGGCAAAGCGGACATTTACCCGCGACTCGGTCCGACCTGCGAATGGGATACGGCTGCTGGCCATGCGGTGCTGATCGCGGCGGGCGGGCTGGTCGATGGGATCGACGGGTCGGTCCTGGCTTATGGCAAGCCCAAATTTTTCAATCCCGGCTTTGTCGCGACCGCGGGTTGGAAGCCGCCCGCACTGAGACCATTTTTCGACGCCGCCTGATCATCCGGCATGACGCTGCGGGCGTTACGGCGAATCGTCCTCATCATTGTCGCCAGTTTGAAACAACCTCCTCCACAATGGAGGAATATGTTCGAAGGCGTCAGGTTGGTCCCCGGATCGCAGCGATTCCAGTTCCCGCCGTGCGGCAGCGATGCGGCTTGTGAGTTGAGCAAGGATCGCTGGAGCGACGTCGGGATCAATCGATTCAAGGTTGGTTTCCGCCTTTGCCAAGGCATCCGCAAGGTCGGCGAGCGTCTGCGCCCGCCCGACCGACCGCGCACCGGCGGCATCATCATGTCTTTTCCCGGTGGTCATCGCGCTTCGGCCAAAGGATTGCCCGTCGGCCAGCGGCTGTCGCGGCCAACTTTCTCCATTTTGGAGCCAGATTCGGCTCACTTTTCTCCATTCTGCGCGTTATCAGGGGATGCTCGGTCCGTATTTCACACGGGGAAACCCCTAATGTTTGATCGTTCGAGCCCATCCACCGACATGTCCTATTCGGACGAACCGCCAATCCTGGTTGCTGGGAGCAGCGTCGCGTGTTTGGCGCGAGCCATGGGCGCCATCGAAGCGTCGGGCCGGCGGATCGGCGCCTCCACCTTGCTCGACGAAGCGAGCGAGCGGATCGAACGCCAGGCTTCGGCTTCTGCCGTATGGCTCGAGATTGACGAAGACACCGGCGGCGCCATGGATGCCTTGCTGGCGCAGATAAGCAAAGACGTTTCCGCTGGCCGTTACACTGCAGTGGTATCGACCACCGGCGCTCTTCTGGATCCGGTCATGGCCGGGCTTGGCGACAGCGACATCGCGCTGTTGATCGACGCCGGCGAGGCCGAACGGGCCGCGGCGCTGGCCATCGCGACCAGCAGCTCATCGGACGCGTTGCGCGTAGCGGACGTCGCGAACGATGGCACCGGTGTCCGCCTTCGTCAGCTCAGCGACGAGGTCAACCGGATCGCCGCAACCCTGGCCCGGCTGTCATCAGCGCCGGCAGTCTCGGCATTCCTGCCGAGCGGTGGCAATGAAGCAGCCGAAATTCCGTCGGTCGCGCCCGAGACCGTGCGCTCGATCATTCGCGCGCGGCGGCTGCGCGGCCGCTTTTTCTCCGAAGAATTGTTCGCCGACCCGGCGTGGGACATGCTGCTCGACCTGCTCCAGGCTGAGGTGTCGCATTTGCGGGTTCCGGTCTCCAGCCTGTGCATCGCCGCCGCGGTTCCGGCGACCACCGCCTTGCGCTGGCTCAAGTCATTGGTCGACCAGGGCCTGTTCATCCGCCGCGCCGATCCTCACGATGGCCGCCGCGTATTCGTCGAACTGGCGCCCGCCACCAGCCGCGCGCTTCATTGCTATTTCGCCGAGGTCAGCCAAGCGGCGGTGATTTAGCGAGCGCTTGCCGCCCGGCCGCGCGCGTGGCACGAGGCCCGGGCCTGGGGGATGGTCCCTGGGGGCGCTTAGCTCAGTTGGTAGAGCATCTCGTTTACACCGAGAGGGTCGGCGGTTCGAGCCCGTCAGCGCCCACCATGTTTCCTACGGACGTGAGGGCTTGAGCCTCAAAACGCTAACCGCAAAATTGTTTCGTTTCAAAATATCGAGAATCACGTCGCGCTGAGAAATGTGTAGTTTGTCGGTAGTCTTCACTTCGACAAACAAAAGCTCGTTGTCGCGGACTAGCGTTAGGTCGGGCCATCCAGCTCGATAGCTTGGATCGGCAAAGATATGGCTGGCAAGGGTCGCTAATCTAGGAGCTGTGAGAATTCGCCAGATTGCGAGCAGCGCTTCAATGCTCATCCGCGGATAAAGGATGGCATATGTAGATTGGGCCATAATCTCTGTAATATTGGAGCGAAGGGTTAACTCTTGGGCGTGCTCAATCTCTCGCAAGATCGTGCTCGATCGTTCACGATGAATTATGCACTGTGCCTCAAAATATCTCGTGCACGCGTCTTGCCGGCTCCCGAACGTGTTCACGGCGGCAAGGTAATCGAGGCAAGCTGCCTTCATCAGCATTAATACCGCTGAACCCTCGCATGCCGCTCCTTCCCATCCTTGCTCTTGAAAATATGCAAATGCGGCATCCTCTGGCCGCTTATATTCTTTGCCCGAGACGATCCAATAACCATCTGTCCGTTCCATGCTGACCACATCAATCGGAATCCCTAGGTCCTGGCATTGTTTCAATAGCGATGCCTTAAGAAAGGCGTTGTGGTCCGGCTGCTTCCGGCGTTTATCCACTCCTTCGGGAAGCTGATCAGTCTCGTGGTCGATTATCGTCAAGTTTCTTTCGATGTCGGCCACACGCGTGATCTTCAAGAACGGGTATTGCTCCGCCAGCTCTTCGAGCTGTTGAATCTTCTCTCGCGCGACAAGAACACGCGAACGGCGTGTCTCAATATTCGTTGAGTCATTCGCGATTTGAATGGATTCGTTCACGACATCCACAATGCGCTGCGCCATCGCTGCGATAAGGTCGATTTGCGATTGATCGTATGAATCAACAAGCGGAAGAGGCGCGGCTGGTGAGCGGGTGAAGAAGAAGCGCCTAATTCGATCCCATGTGAGCCCTTGCATGGCTGCGACTACAAGTTCCGCACTAGCCGCACCGCCATTGCGATCCACGGTGGGTTGGCGACGATCTGCTGGCGCGCACCGCTGCCCAGCGGAAGCAGTTGCAGGCGCTCGGGATCGCGATCGATCAGCCGCCCGAACAGGAAGCGCCCGGCGGGGCGGGGGACAAGCACGTCGCGATTGAGCGCCCGGCCGAACTCGTCGGGGCCAAGGCGCTCGCACCAGATTTCGTCGCCGGCGCGATAATCGCCGATCCCGCCGCTGACGAGCAAGGCGAGTTGATCGGCGCCAGCCTTGGGCGGGACCACGATGCGCGCGGTGCGCGGTGCGGTTGCGCCGTTGGGGCCGATCACGGCGGCAACGCTGAGCTCGGCCTGATCGTCGTTGCCGCCGACGAGATCCGAAGCATCGACTCCAAGCGCGTCGGCGATCCGGTTGAGCCAAGCGATCGACACCGTCCTGGTGCCCGTTTCAAGCCGGCCGACGGTCTGCGGCGTAGTCGGCGGGCGGCACGCGCGAGCGACATCGTCGAGAGTCATCAAGCGGGCGCGGCGAACGTCGCGAATGCGGGTGAACATGGCACGAGCCTCCCAATTACATAACCTATGCGGTTAATCGCTTTCCTACAGTTTTGCCATTGTGCCAAGTGATCGGCGCCGGATCATGGCGAAGGGATGCGTTTGAAGGGATATGACGGAAGGCGTCTGCTGGTCGAGCGGGCAATCAGGTCCGAGAGCGCTGACGAAGTCCGCGGGCCGGGCCGGCCAGCGCGATCGGTAATGGTCAATCTGGCCGAATCGCCGCTCGGGTGGCTGTTTTCGCGCGGGCTGCTCAGCAATCGCCAGTTCGACGCCGGAGAACGACTTCGGGCCGACTGGGAGCGGGCCCAATTGGCGCCGAACGTCACAATGACGTGGGATTCGGCACCGATCGCTCGGGGCCGCGGCGGCGCCGCCTCAACCCCCGACCCCAGCGGCACACAAATCGACGCCAAACGGCGGTTCGACGATGCGATCGCTTTTGCCGGCGCTGGTTTGTCCGACATATTATGGCGCGTGGTCTGCGCTGGGGAGGGCATGCGCATTGCCGAAACCGCGCTTGGCTGGCCGGCGCGGTCGGGCAAGCTGGTGCTGACCATCGCGCTCGACCGGCTCGCCGATTATTATCGCATTCGCTAGGATGATGGGACTTGGGTTGTTATCGATCGTTCCTTCACCGGAGGCACATATGATCATTTACGGTTCGACCTTGTCGCCATTCGTCCGCAAGGTCGTCGCGATCTGCGTTGAAAAAGACCTGCCGTTCACCCTCGAATTCGGCACCCTAGGCAATCACAGTCCAGGCTTCATCGCGGCCAGTCCGCTGAAGAAGATGCCGGCCATCGACGACAATGGCTTCATGCTCGCCGATTCCAGTGCGATCGCCCATTACCTCGACGCTCAATATCCCGCGCCGCAGCTGATCCCGAGCGATCCGCAGCTGCGCGGCAAGGCCATCTGGTATGATGAATTCGCCGATACCGTCCTGATGGTCTGCGGCGGCAAGATGTTCTTCAACCGGATCGTCGCTCCGCGGTTCATGGGCCGCGAGGGCGATGAAGCGGCGGCGGCCGCGGCGGAGTGCGAAGAGCTTCCGCCATTGCTTGCATATCTGGAGGGACTGGTGCCCGATCCTGGCGGATATCTGGTCGGGGATTCACTGACCATCGCCGATATTTCGGTCGCCAGCGTGTTCGTCAATTTCCGCCACGCGGCACGCGCCCTGGACGAAAGCCGCTTCCCGCGGACCTTCGCTTATGTCGATTCGATCCTCGATCGCCCAAGCTTTGCCGAATCGGTCAGGCGCGAGCAGGCGATGCTGGCCCCGGCGGCATAAGAAAGGCCGCGCCCCAGCTGGGGACGCGGCCGTTTCAATGCTCAGCCCGGCTTATTGTCCGTCGAGCTGCGACTTGTCCGACGTGCCTTCGATATCGCTGTCGGACTGGCCTTTTTCCTGCAGGTAACCGCTGTCGTCCTTGCTTTCCGAGCCGACAAAGCCGCCCGCCGGCTGGCTGCTTTCCTCGCCGGTCGTCTTGGCGCTGTCGGCGTTGCCGGTGGTGGACGTCCGCTGGGTCATCGTATCGCTGGCCTGGCCCTGGCCGGTCGCGGCCTGGCCGCCCGCTTCAGAATCGCTCGCCGTGGGCTGCGAGTCGGAATTCGGCTGCTCGGCCTGGTTCTGACCGGTCGGTTGCTGCGACTGCTGGCCAGTCGGCTGCTGGCTGTGGCTGGAGGTTTCGGCCGGGTTGGACTGCTTGTCGTCGCGTTCGGTGGTCATGGCGTACTCCTTGGTTACAACGCCCCCGCGTGCTCTGCATGGTTAAACCGTCATGGCCGCCAGTGCGTTCCGGCGCCGCCGGACAAATTCGACGAACGGCTCGTCGCACAAAAAAGGGCTGCCGGTCCGGAAACCGACAGCCCATTTTTCTGTCTTGAGTGAGGAGATCGGAGCTTACGCGCTCTTGCCCTCTTCGTCCTCTGCGTCGCCAGCGGGCTCAGCCGAAGGTTCGGCATCAGCAGGCGCTTCGGCCGCGGCTTCCGCGGCTGGGGCGGATCCTTCGCCAGCCTTGTCGCCCTTGAGCGGTTCGCTATCCTCATTGGCTGCCGAACCCGGAACCACATCCTCGGTGAAGGTCGCGGTATCGCGTTCGAACATCTGCGCCATGACGTCGATACCCTGGGCCTGGAGGTCGGCCTCCTCGGGCGAACGGGCGACGTTGACCTTGATCATCGAGGTCACTTCGGGGTGAAGGACAACCTTCACGTCGTGCATTCCGATGGTCTTGATCGGACGATCGAGGACGATCTGGCTCTTGACCAGCTTGACCCCGTCGACGTCGAGCGCCTCGATCATGTCGCGCGCCGAAACCGAGCCGTAGAGCTGACCGGTGTTCGATGCCTGGCGGATGAGCTTGACGGTCTTGCCGTCGACGTCCTTGGCCGCCTTTTCAGCGTCACCGCGCTTGCTTTCATTGTCGGCGACGATCTTGGAGCGGTTGCTTTCGAACAGCTTGCGATTGGCCTCATTGGCGCGCAGCGCCTTCTTGTTGGGCAAGAGGAAGTTGCGGGCAAAGCCGTCCTTCACCTTCACCACATCGCCAATGGCGCCGAGCTTTTCGACGCGCTCGAGCAGAATGATTTCCATGTCGATCGCTCCTTATTTCACGACGTAGGGAAGCAGGCCGATGTGGCGGGCGCGCTTGATCGCCTTCGCCAGCTCGCGCTGCTTCTTGGTGCTGACCGCGGTAATCCGGCTGGGGACGATCTTGCCTCGCTCCGAGACGAAGCCCTGGAGCAGCCGGATGTCCTTATAATCGATGGTCGGGGCGTCCTTGCCCGAAAACGGGCACGACTTGCGGCGGCGGAAGAATGCGCGGGCC
Organism: Pseudomonadota bacterium; assembly: GCA_040390365.1. Taxonomy (GTDB): domain Bacteria; phylum Pseudomonadota; class Alphaproteobacteria; order Sphingomonadales; family Sphingomonadaceae; genus Sphingomicrobium. The sequence goes on from JAZJYM010000003.1 coordinate 371,943, forward strand.
ATTATCCGACCTCCTCTTCACGGTCTTCGCGGGGGCGAAATTCGCTGCGCTCGCCGCGATCGCCGCGATCACCACGGTCGCCACGGTCGCCGGGACCGCGCGAGCGGTCCTTGTCGCTGCGATCGCTCCGGCGCATCATCGCCGAGGGACCCTTTTCATGGCCGTCGACGCGGATGGTGAGGAAGCGGATGATGTCTTCATTGATGTTCGACTGGCGCTCGAGTTCGGCGATCGCGGCCGGCGGGGCATCGACGTCGAGCATGACGTAATGCGCCTTGCGGTTCTTGGCGATGCGGTAAGCGAGGCTCTTGAGGCCCCAGGTCTCGGTCTTGGCGACCTTGCCCTTATTGTCGGTGATGATCTTGGTGGCGTTTTCCGCGAGCGCGTCGACCTGGGCCTGGGCAAGGTCCTGTCGAGCGAGGAAAACATGCTCGTAAAGCGGCATGCGTAAACTTCCATATTGGCCGATCGCTGACGCCGCACCGTGCGCGCGCCCCTCCGGCTGTCGTCTCAAGTAAAACCGGCGCCAGGGACGAGCCCATAGCGCCAGTGACGCGCCCATTGCCGCAATTCGCCCGAAATGGCAAGTATGGCGGTCATGGCAACCAAGCTTCATTCGGTTCTTCCGGCGGTTGATCCGCTCGACGACATGAGCCTGCCGGGCTGGCTCTACCACGACGCGGAGTTTTTCGCGGCGGAGGAACGGGCGTTTTTGCGCGCCGCACCGCAAATCGTGTGTCACGAAAGCGAGATCGGCCAAGCCGGCGAATGGCGGTCGATCGACTTCTTGGGCGAAAGCGTGATCGTCATGCGCGGCGACGACGGCGCGGTGCGCGCGTTCCACAATGTCTGCCGCCACCGCGGATCGCGGCTGGTCGATGGCGAGGCCGGCTGCGCCAAAGTGCTGACCTGCCCCTATCACGCCTGGAGCTATGACCGACGCGGCGCGCTGGTCGGGGTGCCGCAGCGCCATGAATATCCGGGGCTCGACACCGCCGCCCATGGCCTCAAGCCGGTCGCGCTCGAGCAATGGCGCGGGTTCCTGTTCGTGCGCCTTGAAGAAGGCCTGCCCAGCGTCGCCGAGATGATGGCGCCATATGACTCGGAAGTGGCACCTTACCGGTTCGAAGATCTGCGCGCTACTGGGCAGGTGGTGCTTCGCCCGCGCGATCTCAACTGGAAGACCATCGCCGACAATTATTCCGATCACCTCCACATCCCCATCGGCCATCCCGGGCTGACCCGATTGTTCGGCAAGAGCTACAAGATCGAAGCGGCGGAATGGGTCGACCGGATGGAGGGCGAGCTTCGCGACACCCCGTCCGCGAACCCGTCCGAGCGGGCGTATCAGGCGCTGTTGCCGCGGGTCGAACACCTCCCCGACAGCCACCAGCGCAAGTGGCTTTATTACAAGCTGTTCCCATGCGTCGCTTTCGACATCTACCCCGACCAGGTCGATTTCATGCAGTGGCTGCCGGTCAGTGCGACCCACAGCGTGATCCGCGAGATCAGCTACGCGCTGCCCGACGACCGGCGTGAGATGAAGGCTGCGCGCAAGCTCAACTGGCGCATCAACCGGCGAGTCAATGCCGAGGACACGGTGCTCATCACCCGCGTCCAGCGCGGCATGGAAAGCGCAGCTTACGAAGCCGGGCCGCTGGGGAAGAGCGAAGTCTGCCTGCGCAGTTTCGCCAGGAAGCTGCGCGGCTTCATTCCCGAGGCTAGGCTTGGCGCGTCCCCGCCGCCGGGGTGGAGCCAGCCCGCGCATTGAGCCGCCGCATCACCCAGCGGGTCGCAAGGCCCGCGGCGAGCAGCGCCAGCGACCACAAACAGGCCTCCAGCCCGGTCCCGAACGCTGCGAACAGGACGAACGCCAGCGCCAGAGCGATGACCACGCGCGCCGGAGCGCCGCGCACCGCCTTCCACGCGGCAAGGCTGCCAATGAAATAGAGGATGACGATCGCCGCCGTCGAAAGCAGGATAATGAAGGTGTAGAGGTTGGCGGTCGCGCGGCTGGAGTTGGCGAGCAGAATCAGGATCGTCAGAACCATTGAGACGAGCTGGGCGACGATCGGCGTGCCGCCGCGGCGGGTCACTTTCATCGCGGCCGGCAGGTCGCCGCGTATCGCCATCGAATAGCCAAGTTCGCCAGTCGCCAGCATCAGTCCGTTGAGGCAGCCGATCGCGCTGATCGTAATGGCGACAGCCGCCAAAGCGGCGGCGTCGCGACCCCATTTGGCCGTAATGACGTCGGCGAAGGGGGCCGAGGATGCGGCGACGGCTTTGGCGGGCGCAAGCATTTGCACGCCCGTGCCCGCCAGCATGTAGAGAATCACGACGAACAAGGTGCCGCCGATGAGCGCGCGCGGAACCGTTCGGGCCGCGTCGCGGACCTTGCCAACCGGCGCGGTCGCGGCCTCGAACCCGGTCAAGGCGAAGAAGGTCAAGGCCGATGCGGCGGCGAGGTTGCCAAGGTTGATGGGCGCGTCGGCCAGCGGCACGAATTCGCCGCCGCTCGCGCCGCGCTGGAGGAAAATCCAGACAACCGCGAACAGGGGAATGATTTTGATCGCCACGGTGACCAGCGAAAATCCGCCCGATGCGCGCACGCCAATGGCGTTGATCGCGGTCAGCAGCACGACGAAGGCGAGGCCGACGGGAACGCGCAGGCTTTCGCCGATGACTCCGGGCGCGATAAACGACAGGGTCGATCCGATCGCCAGTGCCACCGACGCCTGCGCGGTCCAGTTCGACACCCAGAACATCCACGCCACGACGAAGGCGGTGGTCGGGCCGAACTCGCGCTCGATATTGGCCTGGATGCCCTCGCCGCCAAGCTTCGATACCTGCGCAAAGGCGAAGGCGATGCACATCACTCCGACGCCGCTGATAACCCAGCCCCAGATGGCGTTGCGGCCGAGCGGCGCGAGGCTGACCGGGAGCATGAATATGCCCGCCCCGATGATCGTCCCGACGACCAGCGCGCTGGTCATCCACAGGCCGATCATCGCTGATTGGTCGCTTCGTTCGGCCATGATGTGGTCCCCCGGACTTGGCTTTGCGGTGATGGCAGCTTAGTCCGCCGACCAACAAAGCACAGTCGGACAGGAATTTCGATGCGGGCATTTATTTTTCCGGGGCAGGGCAGCCAGTCGGTCGGCATGGGCGCGGCTCTGGCCGAGGCCAGCCGGACGGCGCGCGACACCTTTGCCGAGGTCGACGAGGCGCTCGGGCAGAATTTGTTCAAGCTGATGACGGACGGGCCGGACGAGGAACTGCGGCTGACCGAAAATGCCCAGCCGGCGATCATGGCTCATTCGCTGGCGGTGTTTCGTGCGCTGACCCGCGACGGCGGGGTCGATCTCAACAAGGCCGCCAATTTTGTCGCCGGTCATTCGCTCGGCGAATATTCGGCGCTGTGCGCGGCGGGATCGTTCGATCTCGCGACCGCCGCCAAGCTGCTGAAGTTGCGCGGGCAGGCGATGCAGGCCGCGGTGCCGGTCGGTAAAGGCGCCATGGCGGCGCTGCTTGGTGCCGATATCGAGCTTGCGACGCGCATCGCCAATGCCGCGGCCGAAGGCGAAATCTGCACCGTCGCCAACGACAATGACCCCAGCCAGGTCGTCATTTCCGGGGACAAGGGCGCGATCGACCGGGCGGTGGAAATCGCCAAGGACATGGGCGCCAAGCGGGCAATTCTGCTGCTGGTCAGCGCGCCGTTCCATTGTCCGCTCATGCAACCGGCCGCCGAGGCGATGCAGGATGCGCTGAGCTACATCGTCCTGGAAGCGCCGGCGGTTCCCTTGTTCGCCAATGTCACCGCGGAACCGACGACCGATCCCGACACCATCCGCAACCAGCTGGTCGAACAGGTCACCGCAATGGTTCGCTGGCGCGAATCGGTCGCCAACATGGCGGCTGCCGGGGTCGAGCAATTCGTCGAACTGGGGGGCAAGGTGCTCGGCCCGATGGTCAAAAGGATCGCGCCCGAAGCCGAGGTGATAAGCGTGATCTCGATCGGCGATGTCGAAGCGCTGGCGAAGATATTGCATTAGCCGTCATCCTGAACTTGTTTCAGGATCCATCTTGTTGAAGGTCGATGCCCGTGGCGGCATGGATGCTGAAACAAGTTCAGCATGACGAGAGGCAAGACATGTTCGATCTATCGGGAATGACGGCATTGGTGACCGGCGCCAGCGGCGGACTCGGCAGCGCCATAGCCACGGCGCTTGCCGGGCAGGGCGCGCGGCTGGCGGTGTCGGGGAGCAATGCCGACAAGCTCGAGGCATTTCGGGGAACGCTTGGCGGTGACCATGTGGCGTTGCAGTGCAACCTTTCCGACGGCGCCGCGGTCGACCAATTGGTGCCGCAAGCGGTCGAGGCGCTTGGCGGCAGGCTCGATATCCTGATCAACAACGCCGGGGTCACGCGCGACAATTTGCTGATGCGAATGAAGGACGAGGAATTCGACGAGGTTATTCGAATCAATCTCGAGGCCGCGTTCCGGCTGATGCGGGCGGCGGCCAAGCCGATGATGAAGGCGCGTTTTGGACGGATGATTTCGATCACCTCGGTGGTCGGTGTCACCGGCAATCCCGGCCAGGCCAATTATGTCGCCTCGAAAGCGGGATTGATCGGGATGACCAAGTCGGTGGCCCAGGAGCTGGCCAGCCGCGGCATCACCGTCAATGCGGTTGCTCCGGGGTTCATGAACTCGGTCATGACCGACGCTCTCAACGACCAGCAACGCAGCGCGATCCTCTCGAAAATTCCGCTCGGCGCGATGGGCCAGGGCGCGGATATCGGCGCGGCTTGCGTCTATCTGGCATCGAGGGAAGCGGGCTACGTCACCGGCCAGACTCTCCACGTCAATGGCGGGATGGCGATGCTGTAAGGAAAAAAACGCCAATTCGATTGCCTTTCACGTCCTTGTAGTGGCTCCAACGCCCCCTATATCGCCTCCGAAATCAACACATTCCGACGGCTTTGCAAGCAGTTGGAACGGGGCATTAGAGAGGACGAATTTATGGCCAAGGTCATTGGGATCGACTTGGGCACGACCAATAGCTGCGTCGCCGTCATGGAAGGCGGAAAACCCAAGGTTATCGAGAATGCGGAAGGCGCGCGCACGACTCCGTCGACTGTCGCTTTCACCAAGGAAGGCGAACGCCTGATCGGGCAGCCGGCCAAGCGCCAGGCGGTGACCAATCCCGACAACACGATTTTCGCGGTCAAGCGCCTGATCGGCCGCCGCTTCGACGATCCGATCACCAAGAAGGACACCAAATTGGTGCCCTACAAGATCGTCAAGGGCGCCAATGGCGACGCCTGGGTCCAGGCCGGCGGCAAGGATTATTCGCCGTCGCAAATCTCGGCCTTCATCCTTCAGAAGATGAAGGAAACCGCCGAGGCGTTCCTGGGTGAGACCGTCACCCAGGCGGTGATCACCGTCCCCGCCTATTTCAACGATGCCCAGCGTCAGGCGACCAAGGACGCCGGCCAGATCGCCGGGCTTGAAGTTCTGCGCATCATCAACGAGCCGACCGCCGCGGCGCTCGCTTATGGCCTCGACAAGGACGACGGCAAGACGATCGCGGTTTATGATCTTGGCGGCGGCACGTTCGACGTCTCGGTGCTGGAAATCGGCGACGGTGTGTTCGAAGTGAAGTCGACCAACGGCGACACCTTCCTCGGCGGCGAGGATTTCGACGCCAAGATCGTGGAGTTCCTGGCCGACAAGTTCAAGGCCAAGGAAGGCATCGACCTGCGCACCGACCGGCTCGCGCTTCAGCGGCTCAAGGAAGCCGCCGAAAAAGCCAAGATCGAGCTGTCGAGCGCTCAGACGACTGAAATCAACCAGCCGTTCATCACCGCTCGGATGGAAGGCGGGGCGACCACTCCGCTCCATCTGGTCGAAACCATCACCCGCGCCGACCTCGAGAAATTGGTCGACGATTTGATCAAGCGCACACTCGATCCGTGCAAGAAAGCGCTCAAGGACGCCGGGCTCGAAGCCAAGGACATCGCCGAAGTGGTGCTGGTCGGGGGAATGACCCGAATGCCGCGCGTCCGCGAAGTGGTGAAGGAGTTCTTCGGCAAGGAACCGCACACCGGAGTCAACCCGGATGAGGTCGTTGCGATGGGCGCGGCGATCCAGGCCGGCGTTCTTCAGGGCGACGTCAAGGACGTGCTGCTGCTCGACGTCACTCCGCTGTCGCTCGGCATCGAGACGCTTGGCGGCGTGTTCACGCGGATGATCGACCGCAACACCACCATTCCGACTAAGAAGAGCCAGGTGTTCTCGACCGCCGACGATAATCAGAATGCGGTGACGATCCGGGTCTTCCAGGGCGAGCGCGAAATGGCCGCCGACAATAAGGTGCTCGGCCAGTTTGACCTGGTCGGCATTCCACCAGCGCCGCGCGGCGTGCCGCAGATCGAGGTCACGTTCGACATCGACGCCAACGGCATCGTCAACGTCAGCGCCAAGGACAAGGGCACCGGCAAGGAGCAGCAGATCCGAATCCAGGCTTCGGGAGGGCTCAAGGACGAAGACATCGACAAGATGGTCAAGGAGGCCGAGCAATTCGCCGACGAGGACAAGAAGCGCCGCGCCGAGGCCGAGGCCAAAAACAACGCCGAGAGCCTGATTCACTCGACCGAAAAGCAGCTTGCCGAACATGGCGACAAGGTTTCGGCCGAGATCAAGACCGAGATCGAGACCGCTCTGGCCGAGGCCAAGGCCGCGGTCGAAAGCGGCGATCCCGAGCAGATGACCGAGAAGACCAACGCCTTGACCCAGGCGGCGATGAAGCTTGGCCAGGCGATGTACGAGCAGCAGCAGGCGGCTGGCGGCGACGCTGCCGCTGGCGAGGCTGCGGGCGGCGAAACGCCGGGCGCTGGCGAAGAAGCGCCGCAGGAAGACGTGGTCGACGCCGAATTCTCCGAGGTCGACGACGAGAACAAGTCGTAAGCAGAAGTGACACCGTTCGTCCTGAGCCCGTCGAAGGACCGCCGTTCTCCTCTTACGAATAGCGAGGAATGGCGGGACTTCGACAAGCTCGGCCCGAACGGGAGGGGCGAGTAAGCGTGGCTGACACCGATTATTACGAGCTGCTGGGAATCCAGCGCGGCGCCGATGATGCCGCGATCAAGGCCGCCTATCGGCGGATGGCGAAGGAATGCCATCCCGACCGCCACGGCGGCTGCACTGACCAGGAAGCGCGGTTCAAGGCCATCAGCCAGGCCTATGACGTGCTCAAGGATCCGCAAAAGCGGGCCGCCTACGATCGCTTCGGCCACGCCGCCTTTCAGAATGGCGGCGGCGGCGGGAACCCGTTTGGCGGCGAGCAGGGCTTCGAAGGCTTTTCGGATATTTTTTCGTCGATTTTCGGCGAGTTCATGGATCCGCGCGGACAACGGCAGAACGCCGCGCGCGGGGCCGATTTGCGCTACGATATCGAACTCAGCCTGGAGGATGCGTTCAACGGCGTTGAAAAGACCGTCACGCTGGACGCGCTCGGCACCTGTGACACCTGCAAGGGCCGGGGCTGCGCCAAGGCCGATCATTGCGCCGAAACCTGCGGCACCTGCGGCGGTGCCGGCAAGGTTCGCGCCCAGCAGGGATTTTTCGTGGTCGAGCGCGGCTGTCCGACCTGTCGCGGAAGCGGCCAGGTGATTTCCGACCCCTGCGCCAATTGCGGCGGCGAAGGGCGTGCGCTCAACCAGCGCAAACTGTCGGTCAACATCCCCGCCGGGGTCGACGAAGGCACCCGAATCCGCGTTGCCGGTGAAGGCGAAGCGGGAATTCGCGGGGCAGCCAGCGGCGATCTTTATCTGTTCGTCCATATGAAGCGCCACGCCATTTACGAGCGCGAGGGCACCAACCTCGTCGCCGAATGCCCGGTCAGTTTCACGACTGCCGCGCTCGGCGGATCGATCGCTCTTCCCGGGATCGACGGCAAATCGGTCGAGATCAAGATTCCCGCCGGTCTTCAATCGGGCGAGCAATTGCGCCATCGCGGATCGGGGATGAGCGTACTCAACGGCCGTGGGCGCGGTGATATGGTCGCCCGGATACTGGTCGAAACACCGACCCGGATGAGCGCGGCTCAGAAGAAATTGCTGGACCAGTTCCGCGAGTCCGAAACCGGCGACGAATGCCCTGCAGTGAAAGGCTTCTTTGCCCGAGTGAAGGATATTTTCGCGGCTTAGGCCGAGACGCTCGAGTCGCTTTTGAGGAGGCTGGCCAAGGCCCGGGCGATGGATTTGAACGTATAGGGCTTTTGGACGACCAGCCGTCCGCGATGCCGATCGGGAAGCTTGGCCTGCTCGCCATAGCCAGTCGCGAACAGGAACGGAATTTGCAGCCGTTCGAGCTCATCGGCGACAGCAAAACTATTGTGGTCGCCAAGGTTCATGTCGAGCACTGCGAAATTGATCTTGTTTGGGCCAATTGCCTCGATTGCCCCGGCAACAGTCGCTTCTGAAACGACCTGGTCAGCGCCCAGCCGGCGCAAGATGTCTTCAGCATCGAGCGCGATGATCAGGCTGTCTTCGACCAGCAAGACGATCTTGCCGTTGAGCTGAACGTCGTCGAGCTGGACCGCCATCGGCGCGGGGACGGGTTCGGGCAGTTCGAACGGCTTGCTGCTATAATTGGCAAGTTCGGCAATGTGGCGCCCTGGAATGACGAAGCTCGCGCGAAAGCCGTCGCGCGCAAAGTCCGTCACGACCTTGCCGCCGAGGTCATAGGGTACGCTATGCTCGATGATCGAGGTGCCAAAGCCCTTGCGCGTCGGTGGCGAAACCTTGGGCCCGCCATCCTCGATCCACTCGATGGTCAGATCGCCGTCATTCCCCTGCCGCCACTCCACACTGACCTGTCCGTCGGTCGACAAAGCACCATATTTGACCGAGTTGGTGAACAGCTCGTGCATCACCAATGCGAGCGCCGCATAAGCCTGCGGTTTGAGCAGGACGAGCCCGCCCGTCATGTGAATGCGTTCCTTGCTGTCGCGAAGGAACTCCGCGGCTTCGGCGTCGACCAATGACTTGATCGGAGCCGGGTTCCAATGGTCCTGGGTAATCTGGTTGTGCGCGCGGGCGAGGGCGTGGATACGCCCGTCGATCATGCCGACGAAGTCCTGGAGCTGCCCCCCTTCCGGCGGGATCGACTGGCGGATCAGGCCGCGGATGAGACTGAGGATATTGCGGACGCGGTGATTGAGTTCGGCGATCAGCAATTCCTGCCGGTCGCTCGCCACCTTGCGCTCCTCAGTCGCCTCATCGGCGAGCCTCAACACGACCTCGATCAAAGTTGCGCGAAGTGTCTCGGCCACCCGGACTTCCGATTTGGTGAAGGCAAGAGACCGGCCTTTGACGGTTTCCTTCCACAAATCGAAGCTCTCGCGCGGCGACAGCCGCGGGCCATTGGGTCCATATTGGGCCAGCTTGTGGGGGTCTCCGGCCCAGCGCACCGAACGAATGCGCTCCTCGCGGAACAGGATCACATAATCCCGCGGAGTCCGCGAAATCGGGATCGCAAGCATGCCCGCGCTGTCATTCTCGGCAACCGAGTAATTCGTGACCAGCTTTCCGATCTCGTCGGTCGCGAACACCTTGCCGGCGGCTGCACGATTGAGGGTCTGGACGATAGTGGCGAAGCTGGCGGTGGACGGGGTACGGCCGGTAAAGGCGTAATTTCCGTTGATCCACGCCGCGACGCCATCGGCCGGAATCGCGCTGGTAAGGATTGCCGACAACCATTCGGGATCGCGCAGAAGCGTATCGTCCGACGCCACCGCGCCGAGCAATTTGTCCGAAATATCGCGCCCGCGCCGCTCATAATCGACGATATGCTGACGGTCGCGGCCTTCGATCCGCATCGAAAACAGCTGGGCGAATAATTCGCCGACCGAACGCCGTTCGAAGCTTGGGCATTTGGGGCTGTAATGGTGGCACGCGACCAATCCCCACAATTCGCCGTTGACAATGAGCGAGATCGACATCGACGCGCGCACCCCCATGTTGCGCAAATATTCGAGGTGGATCGGGGATACCGATCGAAGCACCGACATCGACAGGTCGAGCGGCTTGCCATGTTCGTCGAGCGCCGGAACGACCGGAACCGGCGCTGCTTCGATGTCGGTGATCACTCGAAGCAAGCTGCGCTTGTATAATTCGCGCGCCTGGCGGGGAATGTCGGATGCCGGATAATGAAGCCCGAGGAACGACCCGATCCCGCTTTTCGCGGTCTCGGCGATGACTTCGCCCGAACCGTCGTCGTCGAACCGGTAGACCATGACCCGGTCGAACCCGGTCAGTGCGCGCACCTGGCGCGCTCCTTCATTATAGAAAGCGTCGTCGTCGGCCATGCTGTCGAGCCGGCCGAGCATCCCGCGCACGGTCCCTGTGACATCGCCATAATCATGTTCGGTCGACGGTTCAGCCTCGACGATTACCCAGTGCCCGCTGAAATGAACCGCGACATCGAAATCCTGTCCGCGCTCGTCAAGCTTCATCCGAAACACCCGCTCGACCCCATCGGCGCCGCGCAGCAACGCCAGGCGGTTGCGCAGCGTGTGGATCGCTTCGCTGGTCAGGATGTCGGTTGCCGGGCGGCCGATCACGTCGTCTGCGACGACCGCCAGAAACTGGCTGATGTTGGACGACACCCGGCTCACCAGCCAGTCGGAGGTCAAGGCAATCAGGAACCCGATCGGCTGAATCGCTCCAAGCTCGTGAATTGGCTCACGGTCGCAATTGGTCAGATCGACCGTCGGCGGCGGCTTCCGTGCCATTCAATCCAGCCCGTTCCTGCTCGCCGCGTCAGAATAGGCATCGAACACGTCAAGCGCCGCGGCCTTGGCCTGGCTGAGCTTTCCCGGCGAGGTGAGAAGGCCGTCCAGTGCCGCAACCAACTCCCGCCACGGCGCAATGTTGCCTTGGTCGCGGAGAAAAGCTGTGGGGAAATTGTCGGGAACCTGTTTGGCGAGAAGCTGACCGCCGAGGCGGGAGCCTTCGAGAACATAAGCCGCGCCGAGCATCGCTTCCGGGCTCGCAAACGCTGGCACCGCTACCGGTTCGGGCGGGACAATGCCCATAGCGGCAAGGTCGAGGGCGAGCGGGCCGGCTCTTTTGTGCGCCAACCAGAGCGGAACGACCGCGCCCAGCCCGCCGGCTTCAAGCTGCTTTTCAAGCCCCGGCAGGACGGCGCCGTGGACGGCGAGAAAGGTTGAATAATCGGCCCGGTCGGAGAGGTTGAGGCGCGCCATGCGCTGGTCCAGCCGCTCATGCGCCGCATCCGTTTCCGCCTTGAGCGCGAACCGCGCGCTCATCATTCGGACGGACCGAATACGCGCTCGAAAATTGTGTCGACATGCTTGAAATGATAATCGAGATCGAACAGACCTTCGAGCTCGGCCGCTGGCAATTTGGCGGTCACTTCGGGATCGTCCTTGAGCAAATCGAGCAGCGACATCTGGCCGTCGGAATCCCACACTTTCATCGCGTTGCGCTGGACGAGGGAATAGCTGTCTTCGCGGCTCATTCCGGCCTGGGTCAGCGCCAGAAGCACGCGCTGCGAGTGGATCAGCCCGCCCATGCGGTCGAGATTCTTGCGCATCCGTTCGGGATAGACGAGCAATTTGTCGATCACATTGGTCAGCCTTGCGAGCGCGAAATCGAGCGTAATCGTGGCGTCGGGGCCGATGAACCGCTCGACCGAGGAATGCGAGATATCGCGCTCGTGCCACAGAGCGACATTCTCCATCGCCGGAAGCGCGGCCGAGCGGATGACCCGGGCGAGGCCGGTGAGGTTTTCGGTCAGCACCGGATTGCGCTTGTGCGGCATTGCCGAACTGCCTTTTTGGCCAGGAGCGAAATATTCCTCGGCTTCGAGCACTTCGGTCCGCTGGAGGTGGCGGATTTCGACCGCCAGCCGCTCGATCGAACTGGCGATAACGCCGAGCGTCGCGAAGAACATCGCGTGGCGGTCGCGCGGGATGATCTGGGTCGAAACCGGCTCGGGCGTCAGGCCAAGCTCGGCCGCGACATGGGCTTCGATCGCCGGGTCGATGTTGGCGAAGGTCCCGACCGCGCCGGAAATCGCGCAGGTGGCGATATCGTCGCGCGCAGCCGTGAGCCGGTCGCGGTTGCGGGCGAACTCGGCAAAAGCCTGGGCCAGTTTCAAACCGAAGGTGGTCGGCTCGGCGTGGATGCCATGGCTTCGGCCCATGGTCGGGGTCAGCTTGTGTTCGATCGCGCGCCGCTTGAGCACCGCAAGCAAGGCGTCGAGATCGTCGATCAGGAGGTCCGCCGACTGCTTCAATTGCACCGCCAGCGCGGTGTCGAGCACATCGGAACTGGTCATGCCCTGATGAAGCCAGCGCCGCTCCGGGCCCAATTTCTCGCCCGCCCAGGTGAGGAAGGCGATGACGTCGTGCCTGGTCACCGCCTCGATCGCGTCGATCGCGGACACGTCGATTTGCCCAAGCGCGCCCTCGTCATAGGCCGTGCGAATGGTCGCCGCGTCGGCCGCCGGGATCATCCCCACCTTGCCCATCGCCTCGGCGGCGAAGACTTCGATCTGCCACCAGATGCGAAAGCGGTTTTCGGCCGACCAGATGGCGGTCATTGCGGGGCGGGAATAACGTGGGACCATGGCGCGGCGGCTAGCAGGCGAGGGCCTGTGCATCAACTGGTGCGCTTATCCACTCGCTGTATTGCTTTTATAATACACTAATGCCAATGCCACTCGAGAAAGGCTTCGCCATGGCATCCAATATTCTGCTCGGCAGTTCGGCTTGGCTGGCGCCTGGGCGCTATCGCTGGCTGCGCGCAATCCTGTGGCTGCTGTTGCTTGCAGCTTTGTGCATAGCTGCCTTCAATGTGACGGCGGATGCCAGCCTGTGGCTCGCCGCAATCCTTTCCGGCGGTGAATTCACGACCCGGGCCGCCGCTCCGACCGGAGCGCGGCTGATCGCGGTGATCGTCGGGTCGATCGCGATGCTCGCCACTTATGCCCTTGGCGTTCGGCTGGTCGAGCGCCGGCCAACCCCGGAGATCGCGCTTCGTCCGATGATCCCGGATCTCGCCATTGGATTGACCGTGGGCGGGCTGTTGATCGTGGCCATCATCCTGCCCATGTGGACCGCCGGCTGGCTAACGATCAGCGCCACGCCAATCACCAGGATTGGCGAAGCGGTCAAACAGGCGATCCAGTCCGGGGTCATCGAGGAAGTCCTCATGCGGCTGATCGTTTTCCGCTTGCTGTGGCGTGCCGCCGGCGCCGTCCCGGCGCTCGTTTTGACCGGTCTATTATTTGGCGCGCTGCACTTAACCAATCCGGACGCGACTTGGTTTGCGGCCTTGTGCCTGACCGCCGGCGAAGGGGTCGGCATCGGGCTTTATCTGTTATCGGGTCGGATCTGGATGTCGATCGGGATGCATGCCAGCTGGAATTTCGTGCAGGGCTGGGTGTTTGGCTGCGTCGTTTCGGGACTCGCCTATTTCCCTGGAGGGCCACTCCAGACTCGTCCAGTTGCCGGTGTCTCGAGCTTTCTGAGCGGCGGCGGATTTGGACCGGAATCGTCGCTGTCGGCCTTGATCGTTTCGCTTCTCGGTAGTGGTGTATTTCTTTGGCTAGCGTGGAAGCGCGGCCGCTTCGTCGCGGCGGACGAGTAAGTCAGCAACCAGGCGAAGTCCGATCCTTCGCTCGACCCGCCCAATCGTAAGGCGCATCCGCAATTGCTTGCTCATTCGCGCCGCAGCGCCTGGCCGCGCACGCTTAAATCAGCCCCATTGCCTTCATGCTGGTGCGCCCGCTCGCCCCGACGATCACATGGTCGTGGACCGCGATCTTCATGTGGCGGCCGGCTTCGACCAGGTCGCGGGTCAGGCGGATGTCCTGGCTCGACGGACTCGGGTCGCCGCTGGGGTGATTGTGGACGATGATCAGCGCGGTCGCTCCGAGTGCCATGGCGCGGGCAATGACTTCGCGGACGTGGACCGAGGCTTCGTCGACGCTGCCCTGCCACAAAGCTTCATTGGCGATCAGCATATTCTTGGCATTGAGGAACAGCACCCGCACTTCCTCGGTCCGGCGGTGGGCCATTGCGGCGTGGAGATAGTCCTCGAGCGCGTTCCAGCTCGACAGGATCGGCGCATCCTCGATCCGGCTCTCGAGCAGCCGGAGCGCACTCGCCTCGGCGATTTTCACTGCGGCGATCGTTGCATCGCTCAGGCCCTCGCGGCGAAGCGCATCGGGCGATGCGGTCAACAACGGCCCAATCCCCCCGAAATCGTGGATCAGGCGCTTGGCCAGCGGCTTGGTGTCGATCCGTGGGATGGTCAGCGCGAGCAGATATTCGATGAGCTCATAATCGTGAAAGCCGGCTGGCCCCGATTCGATAAGACGGGCGCGCAGCCGGGCCCGATGCCCGCCCGATCCCGCAATCTTGTCATCGTCGTGGATACGCCCGTGCACGCCGCCCCTTTCGCGACTTTTCCGAGCGTTGCGCACTAGACCATATAAGCTTTGTCATGTGAAGGGTCGTGGCGTTGCTGGAACGGTGGCGCGTGGCGAGGGTTTGAAGACTTCGATGGTTGCAAGGCGAAGCGAATCTGCGCGCGGCACGCCGGCTGACGCTGGCGACGGCCTGGCCGTGCACCGCTGGTCATGGCGACGGCTTGCAAGCGTGATCGCGCTCGCCGTGCTTGTGGGGCTGCTGGGGATCATTGCCCTGGTGTGGATCGAACGGCGGCCGCTGGCCACTCACTTCGTCCAGAACGAGCTCGACCGGCGCGGGGTCGAGGCAAGCTATACGCTCGACCGCGTCGGATTTCGCTCACAGCAGGTCAGCAACCTCGTCATCGGCGACCCCAAGCACCCCGATCTGACGGCCCGCCATGCCGAAATCCAGACCCGGCTGACCTGGACCGGAAGCTTCGAGGTCTATCGCATCGTCGCGCGCGGGGTGCGCCTGCGCGGCGCGCTGGTCGGCGGCAAGGTTCACTGGGGGCAGATCGACAAATTGCTTCCACCGCCAAGCGACAAGCCGTTCACTCTGCCCAATTTTGCGCTCGACATCGCCGATTCCACGATCGCTCTCAAAACGCCGTTCGGGCCGGTCGGAATCGCGCTTTCCGGCTCGGGCCAGCTGAGCGGCGGGTTCAAGGGCCGGGCGGCCGTGGTCAGCCCACGCCTCGCGCCCGGCCGCTGCGTCGCCGATCAGCTGCGCGCCAATCTCGCGGTCGCGGTTGAGGCTCGGCGCCCGCACGTCGCTGGCCCGGTCACGCTTGCCAGTTTCCGTTGCCCTTCGAGCCGCCTTGCGATCAACCAGCCGCGGTTCGATGCCAAGGCCAGCTTCAACGAGAGTTTCACCAGCGTCGATGGGTCCGGGCGAATGGCGATGGCGACCTTTGTCGCTGGCGCCAACGGACTCGCTTCGGCGGTCGGCGACCTCACCTACAAAGGGCCGCTGAGCGACGTTCGCGGCCATGTAAAGCTGGCCGCTCAACGGTCGCGGCTGGCGACCATCACCGCCGACCGAACCCGGCTCGACGCGCGCTATGGCCTCGGCATCGCCAGCGGCAAGCTGGCGCTGGTCGGCCAGTTCAGCGCCGACAGCGCCAAGCTCGACGACCAGATGCTTGCAAGTGTGTCTGGACCCTTGGCCGCCGCCGCCAGGACACCGATCGGGCCGGTCGCCACCGCGATCGGCAATGCGATCAAACGGACATCCGACAATTTTCGAATCGCCGGGGCCATAAGGGTGGTCAATTTTCCCGGCGGTGGCGGGGCCCGGATCAACGACGCCGATATCCTTGGCCCGAACGGCGCGCGCGCGCATATTTCCGGCGGCACCGGGGTGACCTATTACTGGCCCGAAGCGCGCCTGCGGATCGACGGAACGATCGCAACCGGCGGCGGCGGACTGCCGCAAGGCACGGTGGTCCTGTCGCAGCCCAGGCCGGGCGCTCCGATGAGCGGGCTCGCGACCTTTGCGCCCTACACGGTCAACGGATCGCGGTTGACGCTAACCCCGATCCGCTTCACCGGTTCAGCCGATGGTTCGACCCGGGTCAGCACCATCGCGCAACTCGACGGACCCTTTCCCGAAGGCCGAGTAAAAGCGCTCAGGCTGCCGATCGAGGGGCGGCTCGGGCGCGGCGGTGCGTTCGCCTTTGGATCGTCTTGCGCAGTGGTCAGCTTCGATTATGCCCAGTTCGGAGCGCTCGCGCTCGAACGGACGCGGCTTCCGGTCTGTCCGCTGGGGGGCTCGATCATCGCCAAGAATGGCCGCGGGCCATTGATGACCAGCGCGCGCATCGGCCCGACCACACTCAATGGACGGCTGGGCAGGGCGCCATTCCAGCTCAACGCGTCCGCCGGGCGGTTCATGGGCCAGCGTTTCACCCTCGACAGCATTAAGGCGCGGCTCGGCAAGAGTGAGTCTCCGATCCGTTTTGACGCCAATCGGCTCGACGGCAATTTCGCGGGCAGCGGGATCTCGGGCACTTTTGCCGGCGGCAATGCGGTCATCGGCAAGGTCCCGCTGCTGCTGAGCAAGTCGGCGGGCAAGTGGCGGCTCTATCACGGCGACCTCGCCGTCGATGCCCAGGCGACCATTTCCGACCGCCTCGACAATCCGCGTTTCTATCCGCTGGCCAGCGACGACCTTCACCTGACTATCGCCGGCGACGCGGTTCGCGCCACCGGATCGATCCGCCAGCCAGGCTCGGGCGTGAAGGTAATGAACGTCAGTCTCGAACATCTGCTGGCGAGCGGTTTGGGCCACGCCAACCTCGATGTTCCGGGATTGACCTTTGGCGCCGGCTTGCAGCCCGATGACCTCACCCGGCTGACCCAAGGCGTCATCGCGCTCGTCAACGGGACGATCAGCGGATCCGGACGGATCGACTGGAACAACCAGGGAAAAGTGACGTCCAGCGGCGACTTCTCGACCGCCAGCCTCGACCTCGCGGCACCGTTCGGGCCGGTCGGCGGAATCAAGGGGACGATCCATTTCAACGACCTGCTCGGCCTGACCACCGCTCCAGGGCAACTGTTGACCACGCAGTCGATCAACCCCGGTATCCTGGTCGAAAACGGAGCCATTCATTACCAATTGCTGCCGCATCAGCTGGTCAAGATCGAACGCGGCGAATGGCCGTTCATGGGCGGCACTTTGGTGCTCCACGAAACCGTGATCAATTTCGCCCGCCCGACCGATAAAAGGCTGACGTTCGAAGTCATCGGTCTCGACGCCAATGTCTTCGTCAGCAGCTTGGGCTTCAAGGAGATAAATGCCAGCGGGCGCTTCGACGGATTCCTGCCGATGATCTTCGATGAAAACGGCGGCCGGATTGTCGGCGGACGGCTCGATGCCCGGCCCGAAGGCGGAACCCTGTCCTATGTCGGCGCAATCAACCGCGCCAACCTTGGACTGGCCGCCAAGACCGCATTCGATGCGCTCAAGGACCTGCGCTACAAAGCCATGGTCGTCCGCCTTGACGGCGAATTGTCCGGCGAATTCGCGACCAAAATCACGATCGACCAATTGGGGCTGAGCGGTTCGTCGGGCGGCGCCAAACTGCTCCGAAGTGCGTTCCGCAAGGTCCCGTTCCGGTTCAATATCAATATCCGCGGCCCGTTCCGGTCGCTGATTCAGACCGCCAAATATTATCGCGATCCGCGCCCGCAGGTCGACAAGGTCCTCACGCGCCCGCTCGATTCGATTCCCGGAATCGTCACCGAAATCCGGCGCAGCGAGGAACATCAGACCCAGACCCAAACTCCGCCCGGAGCGCCGGAGATCACCACCACCACGACCCCGCCCCAATGAAGGACCGAGCAATGAAACCAAGCAAATACGGGACCGGCCTGATCGCGCTGGCGGCGCTCAGCGCACCGCTCGGCGGCTGTATTTCGGTCAAGACGCCGGACAAGCCGATCGAGATCAACCTCAATGTCACGATCCGCCAGGAAGTGGTCGTTCGACTCCAGAAGGATGTCGAGCAATTGATCAACCAGAACCCCGAAGCCTTCCCCCAGCAGCCCAAGCAATGAGCCGCAAATTGCTTGTCGTGGCCGCATTCGTGATTACCGCAGCGGCCACCGCGGATGCCCAAACGCCGGCGGTCGACCACGCCCGCGCAAGTGGCGTGGTGGGCGAACGGTTCGATGGCTATCTGGGCTTTGCGGCGACCCCCAGCGCAACGGTCAAAAGCCAGGTTTCGATCATCAATATCCGCCGCCGGGCGCTATATTCGCGGCTCGCCGCAAGCAAGGGCGCCTCGGCCCAGGACGTCGGCATAACGGCCGGCTGCCAGCTGCTCGACCGGCTCGAAATCGGCCAGGCTTATATGCTCGCCGACGGCGTGTGGCGCCGGCGCGAAGCCGGACGGACTGTGGTCCCCGATTACTGCCGCTAGCGCGCGGCCGGAGCGAAGCTGGCCCGATATTGCGGCTTGAGCGCTGCGACGAACGCCGAAGTCACCGGCAGGCCGATGTCGTAATCGGCCTCGACATAAGGGCCGGCGACATAAGGGTCGGCATGGATCGTGACCTTGGCGAACGGACGGCCCGCTTTACCCTCCGGAATGATCGCCAGCTCGGCAAATTTCGGACATTGGTAAAAAGGATCGTCGGCGACATCGCCGTCCGGCGCATCCTCGGGCCCGCGGCGCTTCAGCCGTTCGTTGTCGAGCGCTGCACAATAGATTTTGCGCAAAACCGCAGCGCTGCCCGCGGCGCCGTTAGTAAACAGACTGTCGAACGCGATCTTTCGGTTGAGCGCGCGGTCCCACAGCATCGCCGAGGTGCCGTGATTGGGATGAGCGCCGCCGGTGAATTCGTACCATTCGTTGGACAGGCTAAGCAGTCGCGCGGTCTGGCCGGCGCTCGAAACCTCGGCCGAGCTTTCATAAGCGTTGAACGAATAGTCCTGCTTGCCCCGCTCGGCCTTGTCAGTCGCCGCGGCTGTCAGCAGCTCCTGGCGGCTCTTGATGGCGACCGAGCGAACGGTCGCAAGCAACAGCGGGATTGCGCTGACCTCGGCCGGCCAGGCAACGTGCCACTCGAGCAGGCTGTTCTTGAAATTGAGCTCGCCAGCCTTGGCCGCGGGCCGCCCGATCGCGGTGGCCGCGGCAACCAGCATGAGCATTGCGAGCATGGGCTTGCGCATGGCCTGGATATGACAGCGATCAACGGTCTGCGAAAGGTGCCGCGGTTGACTATCGCCAGTGCGGTTCATAAAGGGTCGGCGCCTTGGCGGAATCATCTCCGCCATGCTCCTCGCCTTTGCCTGCCCCACTCACTGGCCGGGGCGACGCACAAGGGAAGAGGCATGGTCGAAGACGAATCCGGGCAGAGTTCCAAGCTCTCTCCCGATGCACGGCTCGAATCGCTCGATCGGCGATTGGACCAGGCGCAGCAGGAGGAAGCGGATGATGCGGAGAAGGAGCAGTCCCGCCGCGTGCGCCAATTTGGTCAACGAATGGCGGGGCAGATGATCGGCGCTCCGGCCGGCGGATTGTTGCTGGGCTGGGGGTTGGACACATTGTTCAGCACCAAGCCGCTGTGGATGATCGTGCTGATGCTAATCGGCTTCGCGGTCGGCATCAGGAACGTATATTACTGGACCAAGAATACGCCGTCATCGATCGACGAACGGCCGGAAAGAGGTAAGGACCAATAGTGGCGGGCGGAGCCAAATTCGATCCGATGCACCAGTTTCAGGTGCACCCGATCGTTCCCATGCATATCGGTGGCTATGACATCAGCCTGACCAACAGCGCCTTGTGGATGCTGCTGGCGCTGGGCGTTATCGTGGTCTTCATCGGGCGCGGCATGAAGCGCGAACTGGTGCCCGGTCGCTGGCAAATGGCGGTCGAGGAATTGACCGGCATGATCGACAAAATGGCGGGAACGACGATCGGACCCGAAGGCAAGAAGTTCGAGCCGCTCCTGTTCTCGCTCTTCACCTTCATCCTGGTCGCGAATTTCCTCGGCATCATGCCGTTCGCGATTGTCCCCGGAGTGCATCCGTTCGCCTCGACCAGCCATTTCTCGGTCACCGGCGTGCTTGCGATCCTCAGTTTCTCGACCGTGCTGATTGTCGGCTTCGCCAAGCACGGACTGCATTTCTTCAAATTGTTCCTGCCGCCCGGCGTGCCGTGGTACATGCAGGTGTTCCTGTTTCCGATCGAGCTGATCAGCTTCATCGTCCGCCCGTTCAGCCTTGGCCTTCGACTGTTCGTCGCGATCTTCGCCGGGCATGTGTTGATGGAAGTGTTCGGCAGTTTCATCGTCAACGGACTGAACGGCGGCGCGCTTGGCATCGGCGTTGGAACGCTCAGCTTCCTATTCGTCGTCTTCATCGGCATTCTCGAAATTCTCGTTGCCCTTATTCAGGCTTATGTCTTCACCCTGCTGACCGCCGTCTATCTCAACGACGCGGTCAATCTTCACTGATTTTCAAACCAAGGAGTCTCATCATGGATCTCGCTGCAGCTCAAGTTATCGGTGCCGGCCTTGCCGCAATCGGTGTCGGCGCCGCCGCCATTGGCGTCGGCAACGTGTGGGGCCCGTTCCTCGCCAGCGCGGTGCGCAACCCGGCGGCCTCGGACGGCCAGTTCACCCGCGTTCTGATCGGCTTCGCGCTCGCCGAACTGCTCGGGCTGATCGCCTTCGTCGTGGCGATGATCATCCTCTACGCGCCGCCGGCCGCCTGATCGCGGCCCCGCGCTGAAGCAGGAAACCAATGCCTCAGATCACTCAGCTTTCGGCGATCTTCTTCTCCCAGCTATTCTGGCTGGCGGTAGTGTTCGGCGTCATTTACTTCGTTATCGGGCGAGGGATGGTGCCGAAGGTTCGGACCACGGTCGATGCGCGCGAAGCACGGATCGCGAGCGATCTCGAGCGCGCCCAGGCGGCGCGCGAAGAGGCCGACCGCACCGAGGCTGACTGGCGTACTCGAATGAATGAAGCGCGTGCCGAAGCTGCCGGGGTTATGCTCGAGGCCAAGCAAAGCGCGGCTCGAGATACCGAGGTCAAGGTCAAGAAATCGGTCGATAAGCTCGCCAAGAAAGTCGATGCCGCCGAAGCCAAGATCCGCGATGCGCTAGCGTCAGCCCACGGGGAAATCGAAACGGTTGCGGCCGAGGCCGCGCACGACATGGTCGCCCGGCTAACCGGGCTGGAAGTGGCAGCGAAGGACGCCGCCGCGGCGGTAAAGGCGGAAATAAATGGCTAACCTGCTTCTCCTTCAGGCGACCGTCGAGCAGCCCGGTCCCGAAGCCAAGGAGCCGACCGCCTTCGGTATCAACGCTAGCGGCTGGATCGCGCTGGCGATGCTGGTGGTGATCGGAATATTGCTGTGGGGGAAGGCGCATCGAAAGCTCGCTTCGGCGCTTGATGAAAAGATCGCGACGATTCGCAACCAGCTCGCCGAAGCTGAGGGCCTGCGCAAAGACGCCGAGGCGCTCCGCTCCGAATATGAGGCCAAGGCGAAATCGGTCGACAAGGAGCGCAAGGCAATGCTCGAGCGCGCCCGCAAAGAAGCCGACGAGATCGTCGCCAAGGCGCAGGCCGATGCCGAAGCGCTGATCGAGCGCCGCGGGCGGATGGCGGAGGACAAGATCGCCGCCGAAGAACGCTCGGCGATCAACCAGCTCCGCAATGCCGCGGCCACTGCGGCGACCAATGCCGCCGCCAAGCTGATCGCCGAGCGCAACGATCCGGCGACCGATGCCCGGCTGATCGACCAGGCGATCGGCGACATCGGCCGCTGATTTCCCCGAACCCGGCCAGCCCGATCAGGGCAGGTTCTCGGTCAGCAGGTCGTAGGTGGCGACCAGCTCATCCTTCTGGTTGAAGATTTCGACCGCCCAGCGGACCACGCCAGTGTCTTCGCTCTTGAGGCTTTTCGAGCGCACGGTGAGCTCGACCCGCATCGCATCGCCGGGGTAGAGCGGGGTCAGGAAGCGCAGATTTTCAAGGCCCGTATTGGCCAGCACCGGACCCGGATCGGGATCGACGAACAGGCCCGCGGCGAAGCTCAGGATGAGATAGCCGTGGGCGACCCGGCCTTCGAAGATCGGCGAGGCCCTGGCCGCTTCCTCGTCCATATGGGCGTAGAAATTATCGCCGGTGAAGTCGGCAAAATGTTCGATGTCGGGAATCGTGACGGTGCGGCTTGCGGTCTTGAGCGTGTCGCCGATGGCAAGTTCGCTCATCCGCTTGCGGAAGGGATGAGCGTCGGTGATGAAATGTTTGGGAGCGCCGGGGATATATTGTTCGGAGATCGCGGCGATCATCGCCGGGGTCGACTGGATCGCGGTGCGCTGCATATAATGTTTGACGCCGCGAATGCCGCCCATCTCCTCGCTTCCGCCAGCGCGGCCGGGGCCGCCGTGGACGAGCACCGGAAGCGGGCTGCCATGGCCGGTCGATTCCTTGAAATTGTCGCGATTGATGACCAGCATCCGGCCGTGGAACGCGGCCGCTCCGCCGATGAAGTCATGCGCGGCTTCGGGGGAATGAGTGAACAAGGACAGCGCCAGGCTGCCCATTCCGCGATTGGCAAGCGCGACCGCGTCGGCGAGGTCGCGATAGGGCATGATCGTGCTGACCGGGCCAAAGGCTTCGACGTCATGAACCGCGTCGCTCGCCCACGGATCGTCGGCGCGAAGCAGGATCGGCTGCATGAATGCGCCGCCTTCGGGCCCCGCCGACGCATCGGGATCGCCGGCGACGATGCGGGCGCCCGAAGCGACCAGTTTCTGCACCTGGCCGCGGACGTCGTCGCGCTGGGCGCAGCTGACCAGCGCCCCCATCCGGCTCGATTCCTCGCGCGGGTCGCCGACGATGGTCGCTGCAAGCCGGTCGCGGATCGCGCCCTCGAGTGCGTCGAGGAATTTCGCGGGCGCGATGGCGCGGCGGATGGCGGTGCATTTCTGCCCCGCCTTGACGGTCATTTCATTGACCACTTCCTTGACGAAGAGGTCGAACTCGGGGGTTCCGGGCCCGGCATCGGGTCCGAGCACCGAGGCGTTGAGGCTGTCCTGCTCGGCGACGAACCGGACCGATTCGCGCTGCACCACCGGATGGCTCTTGAGCTTGAGCGCGGTCGCCGCCGAGCCGGTGAAGCTGACCACGTCCTGCCCGCCGAGATGGTCGAACAGATCGCCGACCCCGCCGACGATCAGCTGGATCGCGCCCGGCGGCAGGAGGCCGGTCTCGACCATCACCCGGAAGGCCGCTTCGCACAGATAAGCGGTCGAGCTGGCCGGTTTGACGATCGCCGGCATCCCCGCGAGCAAGGTCGGGGCGAGCTTCTCGAGCATTCCCCAGACCGGAAAGTTGAAGGCGTTGATGTGGACCGCGGTGCCGTTCAGCGGGGTGTAGATATGCTGGCCGATGAAGCTTCCGCTTTTGCTCAATGGCTCGACATCGCCATCGAGCAGGACGTGCGCATCGGGCAGCTCGCGCCGGCCCTTGGAGGAGAAGGAGAGGAGGGTCATGGCCCCGCCCTCGATGTCGATCCAGCCATCCTTGCGGGTTGCTCCGCTGAGCGGGTTGAGCGCGTACAGCTCTTCCTTGCGCTCCATGATGGCGAGGCCGAGGCCTTTGATGATCCGAGCGCGCTGGTGGAAGGTCATGGCGCGTAACGCCGGACCGCCGACGTCGCGGGCGTGGGTCAGCATTGCGCCGAAATCGAGACCGGAGGAGCCGGTGCGGGCGATCACTTTGCCGTCGATCGCGCTTGCGATATCGGCAAGGTTGCCGTCGCCGGCGATCCAGCGATCGCGTTCGTAATTGAGCAAATGCAGCGTTTTCATGCACTTTTTTCCGTCAAATACGCCCAAATTTGAGCAACCGGTGCTGGATTGCCGCGTCGCTGCTCTCCTCGCAATGACGCTGATAGAAAGAAGCGCGTCCTAAAGTCGCTAATGTCACGCGCTTTGGCGCATTTCCCGCGAACTTAAGCGGTTCGGCTGGCAGGAGGATGAGCCAAGGCCGAACGCGCGTCACGAATCCAGCCTGACAGATGAAATCCTACATTGCGAGGGCTTTTCTGGGGTCATGTCGACCTGGCAGCATCGTGAGCGCCTTCGGTCTTATCGATCACGCTCGGCCGACAGTGACGGCGCCTCAGGCATTCACCCGAATATCCTGCGCATGGGCCGGATAAGGAGCGACCGTGGCTCGATCTGGCTTGGTGCCGCCTAGCTTGCTCGAGTAGCCATGATTGACGTCGCGATGATGCGCTTCGTCCGCGCGCACCAGCAGCACTACGTCGCGTAGCGACGCATCGTCGGCCATCTTCCAATAATGGCGCGCGATCGCTGGTGCGGGCACGTTGGGCGATCGGCCCTCGTCGATTTCTTTAAGGTAGAGCGTGTAACTGATCACCGCCTCCTCCTCGAAATAGCCAACGACGCGGTGCGCAGTTTTCGAGCTGATCAGATAAAGAACCGAGAACATCATCAGGAAAACCCATTGCGCCATCAGGATCACCAGCCGCTCAAACACCGTCGGCTGGGCAATTTCGATGAACGTCATCAGATGCATCCGCTCATTCTCGGCTTCCTCAAGCAAGGTTCGTATCCAGCCCTCGTCGTCCTTCATACGCCGGAGCGAACTCAGATGGGTGAACATCGCACCGACCATGCCCGGAACCGCGGCGACGGTTTCAAGCACGATTGCGCGGTGACCGTAGCGCTTGGCGAAAAACGTGTCCGCGCAAAAGCGAAGCAATTTTGTGAAGCTTAGCGCAAAGCGATCCGAAAAGCCTTCGGGCTGGTGATGCACCGTCGGCAGTGCATCATGTTCCTCGGCTAGGCCACGCGCGTCGGGTGCAAGGATTTTATTGGTCATTGTTAGTCTCCGTACGCGGCGGCGCGGCATGGGCCGCCTTGAGGCTGTAGCGACCGGCGAGATCGAAATGCACCAGCCGCGCTTCGGCGCTGGCGGCGGTCAGTGCTTTGGCGAGCGATGATCGCTTGCGCTTGAGCCAATAAGTCTGTTCCATCGGATGGACCTTGCGATGGCAAGCGAGGGCAGGATGGCCCCCGTCACAGAACGCTTGCGGAAAAAAATGCAGGTGATGACAGTCGCTTAGCAGTCCCAGTGAAGAATAGCGAATTGGGTCGGTCGTAACCGGCACCTGGAGGATTGAACTCAAGGAATATGGAATGGGTCGGGACGGTCGCAGTGGCCGACCACCCTTTCCGGACATTCGGTTCGCTAATTCGTCATTCCCGCGAAAGCGGGAACCCAGTTTCTTTGTTGCGCTGGGTCCCCGATCAAGTCGGGGATGACGACACTTTGGTGCAGTGATCGCCGATCAAGTCGGGGATGACGACACTTTAGCGCAGTAGATAGACCGCGGGTTGAGAATCCTCGCTCACCTGCTTTGTTTAGCTGGGTTCCCGCTTGCGCGGGAATGACGAATTTTCACGGCATCCGGATATCGAATCGCCTGGACGTCGGGTGGCTCGACGAGAGGCCGCCGTCGACGACCAAAGCGGCGCCGTTGACGTAGCTGGAATCGTCCGACGCCAGGAACAGCGCGGCCTTAGCGATTTCTTCGGGCTCGCCGCCGCGATTGAGCGGGTTGAGCTCACCCAGGCGGTCGACCTTTCCGCGGTCGCGGGCGAGGTCGTAGATCGGCTTGGTCATTCCGGTTTCAATGAGGCCGGGGCAGATGGCATTGACCCGGATACCGGTCCCCGAAAGCTGCTGCGCGGCCGACTGGACGAGGTTGATGACTCCGGCCTTGGACGCCGAATAGGCCGCTCCGCCGGCACCCGAGCGGAGGCCGGCGACGCTCGCGGTGCAGATGATCGAGCCGCCGCCGCGCGCTTTCAGATGCGGCGCGCCATGCTTGATGGCGAGGAACGGGCCGATCAGATTGACGCGCAGGATTTCCGCCCAATCGTCTTCGCTCTGCTCGGCGATCGAGGCGAAGCCGCCCGATACGCCGGCATTGGCGAACAGGATGTCGAGCCCGCCGTGGGTCGCGACCGTGTGCTCGACCAGCGCCTTGACCGCGGCTTCATTGCCGGCGTCCATCGCAACGTCGGTGCCGGCGCCGATATCGGAGCCGACGACGATCGCGCCCTCGCTTCGAAAGAGCTCGGCGGTGGCCTTGCCGATGCCCGACGCAGCCCCGGTGACGATCGCGATCTTGCCTTGGAGACGTGTTCCCATGGCGACCCTCATAGCCACGGGGCTGTAACTGGCAAAGGCGGCTGTTATAGCCGCGGCCATGGATTTCAGCCCCCAGCCCCAGGAAACCGAATGGCGCGACCGAGTCCGCGCCTTCATGGAGACGCATGTTAGGCCGGCGGCTCCCATCTATGACCAGCAGCAGCGCGAGGGCGAGCGCTGGAAAGTCCTTCCGATCATCGAGGAATTGAAGGCCAAGGCGCGGGCGCAAGGGCTGTGGAACCTGTTCATGCCGCCAGCCCCTGCCGCCGCCCATATCGACGAGACGTTCGAATTTGAAGGGCCCGGCCTGAGCAACCTCCAATATGCCTTTTGCGCCGAGGAAATGGGGCGTTTCCTGTGGGCGTCGGAAGCGTTCAACTGCTCGGCGCCCGACACCGGCAATATGGAGGTGCTCCACCGCTACGGGACGCGCGAGCAAAAGGAGCAGTGGCTGCGGCCGCTGATGAACGGCGAGATTCGCTCGGCCTTCCTGATGACCGAGCCCGACGTCGCCTCGTCCGACGCGACCAATATCCAGTGCAGCATCGCGGCCAAGGGCAATGGCTATGTCATCAACGGCCGCAAATGGTGGTCGAGCGGAGCCGGCGATCCGCGCTGCAAGATCGCGATTATCATGGGCAAGACCGATCCGGCAGCGGAAAAGCATAAGCAGCAGTCGATGATTCTCATGCCGCTCGACGCTGAGGGAGTGAAGGTCGTTCGTCACTTGCCGGTGTTCGGTTATGACGACGCGCCCCACGGCCACATGGAAATCGCGCTCGACGAGGTCGCGGTGCCGCATTCGAACATGCTGCTCGGCGAAGGGCGCGGGTTCGAGATCGCGCAGGGACGGCTTGGCCCCGGGCGGATCCACCATTGCATGCGGGTCATCGGCGCCGCGGAAGAGGCGATGGAGCTGATGGTCAGGCGGCTTCAATCGCGGGTCGCGTTCGGCAAGACCCTGGCCGAACAGTCGGTGTGGGAGGAGCGGGTCGCCGACGCTCGGATCAATATCGAAATGACGCGCCTGTTGTGCCTCAAGGCGGCGGACATGATGGATCGTTCGGGCAACAAGGCCGCGCAGCGCGAAATCGCGATGATCAAGGTCGCCGCCCCGCTAATGGCGTTGAAGGTCATCGACGATGCCATCCAGGCCTTTGGCGGGGCCGGGGTATCGGAGGACACGGGACTGGCGCGGGCCTATGCGTCGATCCGGACATTGCGGCTGGCCGACGGGCCCGATGAGGTCCACCGCCGCGCCATCGCCCGCCAAGAGTATAAGAAGCACCAGTGAGCGAAGCTGCGATCGACAGTCCGGCGCTCGGCGCCTGGCTCGAAGCGAATGTGGCAGGCTTCACGCCGCCGTTCAGCCTGACGAAATTCGATTTTGGCCAGTCCAACCCGACCTACCGCGTGCGCGCGGCGTCGGGCGATTATGTGCTGCGCCGCAAGCCGTCGGGGCGCTTGCTCCCATCGGCCCACGCCGTCGATCGCGAATATCGCCTGCTCGGCGGACTGTTCCCGCTTGGTTTTCCAGTGCCGAGGCCGTTTGCATTGTGCGACGATGAAGACGTCATCGGGTCGATTTTCTACATCATGGAACTGGCGCCCGGGCAGTCCTACGCCAATGGCGCACTGCCCCAATTCGACCCCGCGACGCGGGGACGGATCTATGGGCAATTGGTCGATACTTTGGCCGACCTTCACAATATCGACCCGGCCGCGGCCGGCCTCGAAGAATTCGGCAAGCCGGGCAATTATTTCGAACGGCAGGTCGCGCGCTGGACCCGCCAGTATCGCGATTCGGAAACCGATTATCTGCCCGACATGGAGCGGCTGATCGCCTTCCTGCCCGAAAACCTGCCGCAGCAATCGCGGGTTGCGATCGTCCACGGCGACTATCGCATCGACAATGTCCTGTTCGACGGTGACGGAACGCTGACCGCGATCCTCGATTGGGAGCTTGCGACCCTGGGCGACCCGGTCGCGGATTTCTCCTATCTCGCGATGCAATGGGTGATGCCCGCGGACGGTGCGTCGGGCCTAAGCGGGCTCGACCTTCCGGCGCTCGGGATTCCGACCCTGGACGAGATTGCGGGGCGCTATTCGGCGCGCTCCGGGGTCGAAGTCGCGGCCCGGCTCGACTGGTATTTCGCATATAATCTGTTCCGCCTCGCGGGCATCGTCCAGGGGATCAAGAAGCGGGTGATCGACGGCACCGCATCGAGTAGCAAGGCAGCGGAAATGGCGAAACGCGTGCCCGAATTGTCGGCCGCCGCATGGCGCTGTGCGCAGGCGGCCGGGGCGTGATGATGAAATTTAGGGGAAAATGATCATGGATCCCGTCCGGCCGATCGCGCTTAGCGACATCGAGCAAGCCCGCGCGCGCATCGCCGGGACTGTAATCAGAACTCCGCTGGTCAAACTCGACGCCGGCCCGGGCAGCGCCGAAATCTATCTCAAGCTCGAGAATCTGCAGCCGACCAATGCGTATAAAATTCGCGGTGCCGCCAATGCCGTCGCTCGATTGTCCGACAAGCAGCGTTCACGGGGCGTGTGGACGATCAGCGCCGGCAATGCCGGGCAAGGCGTCGCTTATGCGGCGCGCGCGCTCGGCGTGCCCTGTTCGGTGGTCGCAATCGAAACGGCGCCGCTGACCAAGCTCGACCGGATGCGCGCCTTGGGAGCGACGATCGTGCCGGTGTCCTATGAGGATGCGTGGCGCGCCGCCGAAGCCCATGCGTTCGAGGGTATGGACGGGACCTTCATCCATCCGTTCGACAATCACGATTTCATCGCCGGCCATGGCACGATGGGGATCGAGATCATGGAGGATTTGCCAGCGGTCCGAACGGTGATCGCGGCGATTGGCGGCGGCGGGCTGATCACCGGCGTTGGAAGCGCGGTCAAAGCGATCGATCCGGCGGTCGAGGTGATCGGTGCCGAGCCCGAAACCGCGGCGCCTTATGCGCTGTCGCTGAAGCAGGGCGGTCCGAGCCGCTTTACCGACTGGACTGCGTCGTTCGTCGATGGTGCCGGCGGGCAGAGCGTGAGCAAGCGCATGTGGGAGCGGATGCAGCCGGTCGTCGACCGGACGATCATTGTCTCGCTGGAGGAGACGCGCCAGGCGATGCGCCTGATGGCGGACAAGGCGCGGGCGATTGCCGAAGGAGCGGGCGCATTGTCCGTCGCCGCGGCGCTCAGCGGAAAGGCCGGCGAAGGCCCGATCGTGTGCATCGTTTCGGGCGGAAACATCGATTTGGCCAAGTTCAGCGAGCTCATCGCCGTCTGACTCCAGGCCGGATCAGGTGCCGACGGTGTTGTGGCCCCGGAACAGGTTTGCCGGGTCATATTTGCGTTTTGCGCGTAGCAATCGCGGATAATTGCCGCCCCAATATGCGGTTCGCCAGTCGCGGCCGAAATAATCGGCTTCGGACATGTAGCAGCCGCCATCGGGCACCAGCTTGACGAACGGTGCGAAGGCGCGGCCGACGCTCGCCGCTTCTTTCCGGCCAAGCGCATTGTCAGGCGTGTGGGCGGTTATTCCAGGCCATGCCGGCGGTCCTTCGGCGGCGACGATAAGCAATGCGAATGCATCGAGCATCTGCTTGCTGGTCGCGGTTTCGGCCGACCGCGCAAGCGCTGCTGCGTCGCCGCCGGCCAGGCCCTTGTTGGTGTGCAGCGCAATCATCCATTCGCTGGCGCCGGCGATGATTGCATCGACCAGCCGGGCGCGGCCGCCGGAAGACAGCAGCGACTGCGGCAGCCAGCGCGACATATAGGCATGGAGGACCTGGCCGGTCTCACTGAGGTTGCCGGCCCAAAAGACATTGTCCGGGCTCGCCCCAGGACGATCGTCGGGCAGGACAATGCCCGGCATCTGCTTGAGAAATTCGGGATTCCAGAAATCGCGGGCAGGCAATGCGACGATCAGCGGATCGCCGCCCATTGAATAGGAATCCTTGCGGTTCGAAAGCCAGTCGAAGAACGGCTTCCAGACGGCCTCGATCTGCGCCTTGTCGAGGCCGTGGGCAGTCAGTGCAACGGACATTTTTCGTCCGGGGCTGAACCGTATCTGCTCACCCCAATTCGGGTTGAACAGGCTGGTCGCGTAAAAGGCCGTGATCTGGTCGACCAGCGCCCGCCACGCCTGGTCGTCGCGCGCGGTGACGTCGAACAGGACGGCGCCGATGGTCGCTGGCAAATCGAAGGTGCGCAAGGTCAGCCGGGTGACGATCCCGAACGTTCCGCCGCCGCCGCCGCGAATAGCGAAGAACAGGTCGGGGTCCCGCCACCGGTTGGCGATCCGGATTTTGCCGTCGGCGGTGACGACTTCGGCCTCGAGCAGATTGGCGGCGCCGGTGCCGAAGCCCTTGGAGAAACTGCCGAACCCGCCGCCAAGGACAAAGCCGCCGACACCGACGGTCAGGCACCCGCCGCCCTGGACGTAGCGGCCATGCTTGACCGCGGTTTCGCGATAGATGCGGCCCCACAGGCAGCCGGTTCCGACCGACACCGCGCGATGCGCCTCGCTGCCCGCCGGCGCTCCGGCCGGGACGAACGCATCATGCTGTTCGATGCGGTCCATGTTCCTGGTCCAAAGGAGCAATGAGTTGGCGGCGTTGCTGTTGCCGAAATAGCTGTGCCCGCCACCCTTGGTGACGAGACGGACGTTGTGACGGCGGGCGAAGTCGACGGCCACGGCGACATCCGCTGCGCTTTGAGCGGAGACGACGTAGCGGCTTGGCTCGCTGGTCCAGCCGTCGGTCCAGCCGAGCGTCTGGGTGAGCGCCGGGTCGTCGCTGATCCGATAGGGGTTCTTGAGGCTGGCGAAGAGCGCGTCGGCGCCCTTGCCACCCGAATCCCGGCACGCAACGAGCGGCGAGCGCACCGGCTGGAACCGGGCTCCGAGCCGCCGCGCAAGCTCGCCCCACGGCGCCCGTCCGGATTTCGCCAGTGCTGGCCCCGCCAGCGGAACAGTGCAGCTCGCTCCGGCAAGAAGCATGAATTTGCGGCGGTCGATGGCCATCGTCATGTCCCCGTGAACCTGGGCGCGCGCTTCTCGAGAAACGCGGCGACGCCCTCGCGATAATCGTCGGTGAATCCGAGCCGGCGCATCGCGCCCGCCTGAAGGTCGAGTTCCTCGTCCAGACTGTGCAACCACGAGGCGCGGATCATCTGCTTGATCGCGGCGAGTCCGAGTGGCGGAAGACCCGCCAATCTGTTCGCCAGAGCATCCACCTCGCCGTCCAGCGATTCGTCATCGACGCATTTCCAGATCAGGCCCCAGTCGGCTGCCTGTTGCGCGCTTAGCGGCTCGCCGGTCAGCGCCAGGCCGAGCGCCCGCGCCTGGCCGGCAAGGCGCGGCAGGATCCACGTCCCGCCGCTGTCGGGGATCAGGCCGAGGGCGGAGAAGCTCTGGATGAATTTCGCGGATTGCGCGGCGACGACAATGTCGCAGGCCAAGGCAATATTGGCGCCGGCGCCGGCCGCAACGCCATTGACCCTGGCGATCACCGGCTGCGGAATCGAGGTCAAAGTGCGAATGAGCGGATTCCAGCTGTCTTCGACCGTCTCGCCGAGATCGACCGTCTGGCCCGGAGCGGCGGCGCGATCGTTGAGGTCCTGGCCGGCGCAGAAGCCGCGCCCGGCGCCGGTCAGCACTACCACCCGCGCATCGCCCAGGTCGGCAAGGGCATCGCGCAGTTCGCCGTGCATCGCTTTGGTAAAGGCGTTGAGCCGGTCGGGCCGGTTGAGCGTGATGCGGGCGATGGCGCCGTCGCGCTTGAAGTCGATTGTCTCGTAATCCATGCGCGCTCCCGTCACCCCGGCCCCTTCGACGCTGCCTGCGGCGTCGCTAAGGACAGGCTTGAGCCGGGGCCCGCCTGTTCCTACTATGCTCAAAGTATAAGGCGGATGCCGGGTCAAGCCCGGCATGACGGTAGGGCGAAGCGATGGACTCTGACCAACTTGCGGGCAAAGTCGCCCATGCGATGCTCGCCGCCGAGGGCACCGGACCGGCCTGGGGCATCATCATCGAGGAAGCGCGCGCGGGCTATGCGCGCGTGTCGATGGTGGTTCGCGCCGACATGCTCAACGGTCACGGTATCGCCCACGGCGGGATGATTTTCGCGCTTGCCGACAGCGCCTTCGCCTATGTCTGCAATGGCGCCAATCACGCCAGCGTCGCCGCCCAGGCCGGGATCGTCTTCCTTGGTCAGGCGAAGGCGGGCGAAACCCTGGTCGCCGAAGCCCAGGAAGTTGCGCGTGAGGGCAGGGCGGGCGTGACCCGCGTCGCGGTGCGCACGGCGGATGGCCGCGCGGTCGCCGAATTCACCGGCTATTCGCGGACGGTCGGCGGGGCGGTGATCGAGGGAAGGGCTAGCCAATCGTCCTGACGATTGTTAGCAAATGCGCATGGGGGAGGGGAAAACACGCGGCCGCGCGCGGCTTCCGGCGACGCCCGACGCGGTCGATGTCGCGATGGATGCGGTCGGCGACGACGATCTCGCGCGCAAGCTGCTCGCGCGGCACACCGAGCTGATCGACGCGCAGATCGCGAGCGAGCGGCTCGAGCACTTCAACAAGCGCGCGATGATCCTGTTCCGGTCGGTGCTGGCGGCCGGCGCGCTGGCGATCGTCCTGGCGCTGGCGTGGATGGTGGTCAACGCGCGGAGTGATCGCGGGCTGGTGATCGAGGCCCTGAGCGTGCCGCCCGACCTGGCGGCGCGGGGACTGACCGGCGAGACGGTCGCGGCCGAACTGGCGGACCGGCTGGGCACGATCGATCGGATCGCGCAGAGCTTTCGGTCGGCGGAGACGATGAAGGTCAATTGGGGCGACGACATCAGGATCGTCATCCCGTCAACCGGCGTGTCGATCGGCGAACTCAATAGTTTCCTGCGGCGGCAGCTAGGTGGCCAGACGATCATCGGCGGAAGCGTCTATCGCACGCCCACCGGCCTGAGGCTGACGGTACGCGCCGGGGCGCATGGCGCGATCGACCAGACGGGCAGCGACGCAACGCTTGACGCGATGGTGCAGAAAGCGGCCGAGGGGGTGTTCGAGAAGACCCAGCCTTACCGTTATTCCAAATATCTGGAGTTCACGGGGCGACGCGACGAAGCGATGGTGGTTGCGCGACGGCTGGCCGCAACCTCGACCGATCCGAAGGAACGCGCCTGGGCCTGGGCGCAGATTTCGAACCTTTTTATCCACACCGATCTCGTGAAAGCAGCCGAGGCCGGTTATCGCGGAATTCGCGAAGACCCGAACAATGCCCTGGCTTATCTTAACGCCAACATCGCGGTGAGCCTGCTCGGGCGGGGCGGAGAATCGGTCGAATTGTCACGAAAGGCCGACGCGCTGGGCGTTCGCGGCCTGGGCGGGCTCAGCGAGATTGGTGTCAATACATCGCGCGCGAACCTGGCCAACGAGCCAACCTTCGAGGGCGATTACGCCGAAAGCCTGCGCCGCCTCGATCGGCTGAGCGGCGCCGGCTACCCGGGAACGGAGGATCTGATTCCGGTCCGCCGCGCGGCCGCGTTGGTAGCCATGCACGATCTCACCGGCAGTCGAAAAATCGTCAATGTCAGGCCCGACCGTTATTTCGCTGCGCACATCGAAAATTCAGGGGGTCTCAACGCGCCGCAATATGCGGCGGCGGCGGTACTCGACGACTGGGACGCGGCCGCCGAGTTCGCCCGTCAGCAACTTGCCGTCCTCGCGCTCGCGCCGGAGGGCCCTGAGCTGGCAAGGGCGGGGCGCGACCGCAATGCCCTGCCGCGCCTGGCCATCGCGCTGAGCCGCGCCGGGCGGATCGCGGAAGCCCGCGCGATTGTCGATACGCTGCCGCAAGATTGCTTCTCCTGCTTGAGGGCGCGGATGGCGGTGGCGGGGGCCGGCGGCGATATCGCCGGGGCTGAACGATGGGCGACGCTGGCGGAGGCGATGAACCGGCACCGACCGTGGATCGCGCTCGATTTGGCACGTCTTTATCTCGGGGTCGGTCGGTACGCTCAGGCCCTGGCGGCGGCGCAGCGGGCCGTCGCCCTCGGCCCGAGATTCGGCGATGCCCGAAAGGCGCGCGGCGACGCGCTGCGTAAATTGGGCCGGCTGGACGAAGCGGTCGCCGACTACGCCACGGCGGAAAGAGCCGCGCCGCGCTGGGGGCGGCTGCAGATCGATTGGGGCATTGCCGCCATCCGTCTCGGCAACAAAAAGCAGGCGCGCGCGCATTTCGAAAAGGCGGCGACGATGGACCTCAGTGCCGCCGACAAGGTGCTGCTGGACCGGCTGCGGACGGCATTCGCGACCTAGTCGCCGTGCGCGCGTTTGTAGCTTCGAGCCACAACCATTAGATAGGGCCGATGTACACCACCGAACTCAGCAAGACCGCCACGATTCAAAATCTCGAAGACCCCGAATTGCTCGAGGCGTTCGAGGCGCGGGTCGCGGCCGACGAGTTCATCGAGCCCAAGGACTGGATGCCCGAGGCCTATCGGCGGACCCTGACCCGGCAGATCAGCCAGCACGCCCATTCGGAAATCGTCGGCATGCTACCCGAGGGAAACTGGATCAGCCGCGCGCCGAGCCTGCGGCGCAAGGCGATCCTGCTCGCCAAGGTCCAGGATGAGGCTGGCCACGGCCTCTACCTGTATTGCGCGGCGGAAACGCTGGGCACGAGCCGCGAGGACATGATCCTGGCGCTGCACAGCGGCAAGGCCAAATATTCGACCATCTTCAATTATCCGACCCTGACCTGGGCCGACATCGGTGCGATCGGCTGGCTGGTCGATGGCGCTGCAATCATGAACCAGGTGCCGCTGCAAAGGACCAGTTACGGCCCTTATGCCCGGGCCATGGTCCGGATCTGCAAGGAAGAAAGCTTTCACCAGCGCCAAGGCTATGAAATCATGATCGCTCTGGCCAGTGGAACGGCGCAGCAAAAGCGGATGGCTCAGGACGCATTGAACCGCTGGTGGTGGCCAAGCCTGATGATGTTCGGCCCGCCCGACGACAATTCGCCCAACACCGCGCAATCGATGCGCTGGCGGATCAAGCGCGAAACCAACGATGAGCTACGCCAGAAGTTCGTCGACATCACCGTCCCGCAGGCGGAGTTTCTTGGGCTGACCGTTCCCGATCCCGACCTGCAGTGGAACGAGGCCAAGGAGCAGGGTCGCGGCGGCTATGATTTCGGAGCGGTCGACTGGGAAGAATTTTACGCTGTGGTGCGCGGCGAGGGGCCGGTCGCGAAGGAACGGATGAAGGCGCGGCGCGATGCCTGGGACGACGGCGCCTGGGTCCGTGACGCGGCGGCCGCTTATGAGGCGAAGCGACAGCAACGGCTCGCTGCTTGAACCCCGCGCTCACCCTGAGCTTGTCGAAGGGTTTTCTCCAGCGTAGCGCTCGCGTTTCGACAAGCTCAACGTGAGCGCTTTGGGAGAGCATGAGTGAGTGACGGTCACGATTGGCCACTATGGGAAGTGTTCGTTCGCGCCAAGGGCGGTCTTTCGCACCGCCATGTCGGGAGCGTCCACGCCCCCGACCCAAAGCTCGCGCTCGCCCATGCCCGCGACACCTATACGCGGCGCCAGGAGGGGGTCTCGCTGTGGGTCGTCAAATCGACCGACATCGTTGCATCCGACCCGGCGGACGCCGGCGAATTGTTCGAACCGGCGGCCGACAAGGTTTATCGCCATCCGACATTTTACGACATCCCCGACGAAGTGAAGCACATCTAGATGCCGTCGCCTCCCGCCTTTGAAAAAGACGCCGAGGAAAAGGCCAAGCGCGCGCCCGATAGCGGAGCGTTCGACGAGCAGACGCCCGAAGCCGGATCGGACCCGCTCGAGGACGCTTATTACGATTATCTGTGCCGCCTGGGCGATGATGCGCTGGTCCTTGGCCAGCGGCTCGGCGAATGGTGCGGCCACGCCCCGGTGCTGGAGGTCGACCTCAGCCTCGCCAATCTCGCGCTCGACCTGATCGGCCAGGCGACGCTGGCGCTCGGTCACGCCAATAATGGCGATGGCGACGAGCTTGCCTTTCACCGCGACGTGCTCGATTTCCGCAATTGCCTGCTGGTCGAACAGCCCAATGGCGATTTCGCCCGGACCATCGCCCGCCAATTGTTGTTTTCGACCTGGCAGCACATTCTCTATCGCGAACTGACCGAAAGCCCCGACAAATTCCTCCGCGAATTCGCGGCCAAGGCGGTCAAGGAAGTCGCCTATCACCGCGAACTCGCCAGCGAATGGACGATCCGGCTCGGCGACGGCACCGAGGAAAGCGCCCGGCGCATGGCCGAAGGGCTCGACTGGTGCTGGCGCTTCATTCCCGAATTGTTCGAAGTGGACGAAGACCTCGAAGAAATGATCGCGCGCCAGACGGTGCCCGATCCGCGCGGGTTCGAGGCCGAATATTATGCCGCGATCGAAGACGTGCTGGGGCAAGCGGCGCTTGCAATTCCAGCCGACCAGCGGCCGATACTCGGCGGCCGCCGAGGTCACCACAGCGAGCATCTCGGCCATCTTCTGGCAGCGATGCAATATCTGCCGAGGACCTATCCGGACGCCACCTGGTAATGGCCGAGCATTTCCATGCGCTCGAAATCGCCGAAATCGTGCCCGAGACCGAAGAAGCGGTCTCGATCCGCTTCCATATCCCGCTTGCGCTGGCCGAGGCGTTCAGCTTCAGGGCGGGCCAGCATCTGACCTTGAAAGCCGACATTGAAGGCGTGGAAGTACGGCGCAATTATTCGCTCTGCACAGCGCCCGCCGACAATGATGTGATGGTCACGGTCAAGCGCATCGCCGGCGGCCTGTTCTCCAATTGGGCAGCGGACAATCTGAAGGCCGGGGACAGGCTCGATGTCATGGCTCCGCACGGCAGCTTTACCGTGCCTTTCGCCGAGGGTTCGGCGAAACGCTATGTCGGCTTTGCCGGCGGGTCGGGGATTACGCCGATCATTTCCTTGATCCGGACCGCTTTGAGCACCGAGACCGGCAGCCGCTTCACCCTTTTCTACGGCAATCGCGACAGCGCCTCGGTGATCTTCCTCGACGCTTTGGCCGACCTCAAGGACAGCTTCTTGAGCCGGTTCGAACTCTATCATTTCCTGGCCGAGGAGGAGCAGGATATCGAGCTGTTCAACGGCATGCTCGACCAGACCACCTGCGCGGCGGCAATCGACCAGCTGGTCGATGATCCGGGAAGCGTCGACGAATGGTTCATTTGCGGTCCCGGCCCGATGATGGATTCAGCCGAAGCCGCAATCCTCGAGCGCGGGGTCGACAAGGTCCGGGTCCATATCGAGCGCTTCACCGTCGGCCGGCCGTCCGCGGCGGTCGCGGCGGCGTTGCAACAGGCGCAGGCCGAGGCCGCTGGCGTCAGCGTTTCGGTGACTCTCGACGGGCGGACCCGAAAGGTCGACTTCAAAGGCGAGAATATCCTCGACAGCGCGCGCGAGGCCGGACTTCCGGCGCCGTTTGCGTGCAAGGCCGGGGTCTGCGCGACCTGCCGCGCCAAAGTCACCCGCGGCAAGGTCGAAATGGCGGTCCATTACGGGCTCAGCGATGAAGAGGTCGCGGCGGGCTATATCCTGACCTGCCAGTCGGTCCCGGTCGGCGACGGAGTGGCGGTGGATTATGACTCGTGACCCAATGTTCGTTGGGGATGACGAACGTGGAGCGCTGGGTTAGACGCGGCCCATGCTGACCGACACCAAAGCGCGGGGACTCGCCGATCTTCCGCTTGTTCAAAGCGACTCGTTGCTGGCGCTGATCGCGCTCGCCGCCGCCGACCCGCGCGCCGACAAGATCGACGTCGGGGTCGGCGTGTTCCGCGATGGCGCAGGCAATACCCCGATCCTCAAGGTGATGAAGGAAGCCGAGCAGCGGTTGCTCGATACCCAGGTCACCAAGGCCTATCTCGGCGGTGCCGGCGACAAGCAATATGCCGCCTTGCTGCGCCCGATCGTGCTCGGCGCCCATGAAACGGATTCGCGCATCGCCGGGGTCCAGACGCCGGGCGGTTGCGGTGCGCTCCGGCTCGGGTTTCAGCTTATCGCCAAGGCCAATCCCAAGGCCCGCGTGCTGGTCGGCACCCCAACCTGGCCCAATCACGCGCCGATCATCGACGGAGTCGGGATCGAGATCGTCGAATATCCTTATTACGACCGCTCCAGCGGCGCGATCAGCTTCGCCAAAATGATCGAAGCGCTTGAGGCCGCGGCTCCGGGCGACGTCGTCCTGCTTCACGGTTGTTGCCACAATCCTACCGGCGCTGACCTTGATGATGCCCAATGGGACCAGGTGACTCAGGTCGTTGCCCGGCGCGGGCTGCTGCCGTTCGTGGATATCGCCTATCAGGGCTTCGGGCGCGGGCTCGATGAGGATGCGCGCGGCCTGCGCGGCCTGCTCACGGCGTGCGACGAAGTCATTGCGGCGCATAGCTGCGACAAGAATTTCAGTGTTTATCGCGACCGGGTCGGGTCGTTGTGGCTCAAGACCGCAAGCGAGGAATCGACCCGGACGGCAATGGCTCACGTGCTCCAGGATGCGCGCGAAATGTGGTCGATGCCGCCCGACCACGGCGCTGCCTGCGTCCACATCATCCTCGACGACGGCGAGCTCCGAGCGCGCTGGCTGGTCGAGCTCGCAGCGATGCGCGACCGAATCAACGCGGTGCGCCAGCGGATCGCTTCGGCCGAACCGCGGCTCGACTATATTGGCCGTCAGTTCGGAATGTTTTCATTGCTTCCACTGAGCAAGGACCAGGTGCTCAAGCTGCGCGAGGACCATTCGATCTACATGGCCGATAGCGGTCGCTTCAACGTTGTCGGAATGGCTGACGGCGACATCGATCGATTTACCGCCGCCGTGGTCGAGGCGTTGGACGCCTGAGCCATGGCGGAGCGCGATCCGGGCAAGGTGACCGCGAAGGTTGATTGGCGCGAAGTGGCGCGGCTCGTCCTCACCAGCCGCGAAATGGACCGGATCGAGGAAGAAGAGCTCGTTCCGGCCAAGAAGGTGCTCTACCAGTTTTCCGCGCGCGGCCATGACCTGGCGCAAGTGCTCCTCGGCCTCCAGCTTCGGGATGGCGATGCGGCCTGCGGCTATTATCGCTCGCGGCCGTTGCTGCTCGCGCTCGGGGTTTCATTGGCCGACGCGCTCGGCAGCGGGATGGGTCTGGCCGGCGGCTATTCCGACGGGCGCGACATCGGCGTGGTGTTCAATTACCCGAACCCCGGCGGCGCTCACGCGCTTCCGATGTGCGGCGGGGTTGGCGCGCAATATACGCCCGCCGCGGGTTGGGCGCAGGCGATCGATTACAAGACCAGGGTGCTGGGCGAGGGCCCCGATGATGCCATTGCGGTCGTGCTTGGCGGCGATGCGAGCTGCGCCACGGGCGGATTTTGGTCTGCTCTAACAATTGCGACGACACAACAATTGCCGTTGCTCATCTATATCGAGGATAATGGTTACGGCATTTCGGTGACGTCGGATTATCAGACTCCGGGCCGCGACATCGCCGCCAATCTCGCCAGCTTCAGCGGCTTGAAAATCCTCAATGGCGACGGCACCGACCCGCAGGAAGCCGCTCGGCTGGTCGAGGAAGCGGTGACCTATGTCAGGACCAAGCGCGCTCCGCTGCTGCTGCGCGTAACCGTGCCGCGGCTTGAAGGTCACAGCTTCCAGGATACGCAAACCTATAAGTCCGAAGCCGAAATCGCAGCGGAATGGGCGCGCGATCCACTGCCCAAGCTGAAGGCGTTTTGCGCCGCCCTCCAGCTCGGCGAGGAGCAATGGGGCGAGATCGAGCGCCGGGTCGAATGGGAAGTCGATGCCGCCCGGGCCGAGGCCGAAGGGCGGGGAATCGCCGACCCCGAGCAGGTCGAGCGCCACGTCTTTTTCGATGGCGAAATGAGCCAGATCGGCGGCAATGCCGGCCTGTCGCTCGACGGCACTAGAAGCGATCCCGCGCCCGACGGCCAGCGCATCAACATGGTCACCGCGATCCGCCGGGTGATCGAGCAGGAGCTTCAGGCCAATCCCAAAATGCTCGTGTTCGGCGAGGACGTTGGACCCAAGGGCGGGGTCCATGCGGTCACGCTCGGGCTGCAGGACAAGTTTGGAGTCGAACGCGTGTTCGATACGTCGCTCAACGAGGAGGGAATTGTCGGGCGGGCGGTCGGAATGGCGCTCGCGGGCCTGTTGCCGGTCCCCGAAATCCAGTTCCGCAAATATGCCGAGCCGGCGACCGAGCAGATCCACGATACCGGGACGATGCGCTGGCGCACCGCCAACCGCTTTTCCGCGCCGATGGTGCTGCGCGTGCCGGGCGGTTTCTTCAAATGCGGCGACCCCTGGCATTCGATGACCAATGAGGTCGAGTTCGTCCACAACCCCGGCTGGAAGGTTGCGGTTCCAAGCAATGCCGAGGACGCGGTTGGGCTGCTCCGCGCGGGTCTTCGCGGCCACGACCCGGTGCTGTTCTTCGAACATCGCGCGATGCTCGACGACGCCTGGGCGCGGCGGCCGTGGCCCGGCGACTCTTATGTGCTCGAATTCGGCAAGGCGAAGAAGGTGCGCGAGGGCGATTCGATCACCATCGTCACCTGGGGCGCGATGGTGCCGCGCTGCGAGGCCGCCGCGGAGGGCGTTTCGGCCGACGTCATCGACCTGCGGACCCTGATGCCGTGGGACCGCGAGATGGTGCTCGACAGCGTGCGACGGACTCGGCGCTGCCTGATCGTCCATGAGGATTTGCGCACCGGCGGGTTTGGCGCGGAGATCGCCGCGGTCGTCGCCGACGAGGCCTTCCTCGATCTCGACGCTCCGGTCGCCCGAGTGACCATGCCCGACATTCCCAGCCCGCATCATCCCAAATTGATGGAGTGGGCGTTGCCCTCCCCCAGGAGCATCCGCGCCGAGATCGACCGGCTGGTGGGGTTTTGATGGACACCGTCATTGCGAGCGGAGCGAAGCAATCCATCCTGGCACGCGCGGCTGGATTGCCGCGTCGCTGCGCTCCTCGCAATGACGGTGTGGGGCAGTGGCATTGATCGACGTCCGAGTCCCCGACGAGCAGGAAGGCACCAAGGCGGTGGTTCGCGCCTGGCTCAAGCGGGTCGGCGATACGGTCGCGCTCAACGATCCTTTGGTCGAGCTCGAAACCGACAAGGTCACTCAGGAAGTGCCGTCTCCGGCGGCCGGGGTGCTGTGCGAGATTTTGCTTGAGACTGACGCGGAAGCGGTTCCGGGGGCGCTGCTGGGGCGGATTAGTACGACCCGAACATCCGTTCGTCCTGAGCGGAGCGCGCAGCGCGCAGTCGAAGGGCGCGAGGCACTTGCTTTGGAGGTGCGCCCTTCGACTTCGCTCAGGACGAACGAAGTTCATGAAAGCCGCCTATCGCCCTCGGTGCGCCGCGCCTGTCAGCAGAACGGGATCGATCCCGCGCGGATCACGGGCACCGGCCGCAACGGCCGGATTACGCGAGACGACGTTGACCGCGCAGTGACCGGCGGCGAGACTGTTTCTCGGCAACCGACGTCCTCGACCGACATCCCGCACGATCGGATGCGGCTGAAGATCGCCGAGAATATGGTCCGCGCAGTCACCGACGCGCCGCATGTCACGGCGCTGTTCGAAGCCGATTTCTCCGCCATCGCAGCGCATAAGGCGGCGCTTGCGGCCTCGGGCACCAAGCTCAGCTACACCGCCTATTTCGTCAAAGCCGCCGCCGACGCGATGGCCGCCGCTCCGGCGATCAACGGACGGTGGGAGGACGACCGGATCGCGGTCTCGCCGACGATCGACATCGGGGTCGGCACCGCGCTTGGCGACAAAGGGCTGGTCGTGCCGGTGGTCAAGGACGCCGGCGCGCTCAGCCTCGCGCAGATTGGCGCGAAGCTCGACGACCTCACGACGCGCGCCCGCGACGGCAAATTGACCGGCGCCGATGTGGCGGGCGGAAGCTTCACCATTTCCAACCATGGCGTGTCGGGCAGCCTGCTCGCGGCGCCGATCATCATCCACCAGGGGCAGGCCGCGATCCTCGGCGTCGGCAAGCTTGAGAAGCGCGCGGTGGTGCGCCCGGTCGATGGCAAGGATGCGATCGTCATCCGGCCGATGGCCTATGTCACCTTGACCATCGATCACCGGGTCGTCGATGGCCACCAGACCAATGCCTGGCTGACCCGCTTCGTCGAAATCCTGGAGACCTGGCCCGCGGCCTGAACCTTCGGCCGTCGCGGCAATGGCGCACCCGACAGGATTCGAACCTGTGGCCTCTGCCTTCGGAGGGCAGCGCTCTATCCAGCTGAGCTACGGGTGCGCAGAAAGTGCGCGCGGCTTAGCCGTGACTAGCCGGAGCGGCAAGACGGGTCGACAAAGCGGGCCAGCGCCCGGTGAAGCTGGAGCCGCTTCGATCCGACCAGCATTCCGACATGGCCCGAGAGAATCGACTCGCTCGGACCCGCTGGCGCGGTGGCCGCGGGCGCGATTCGATCCGTGCCGGCGGTGAGGTTGAGAAGCGGCACCGCCAACTGCTCGCTCATCGGCTTGCCGCCGACGCGCCATTGGCCTTTCCCCGGCAGATCGGCGCCGAACATTCGCTCGATCAACTCTTCGGCGGCGGGGAGGGGGAGCGCTTCGCCCTCATTCGCCCAATCTTCCAGAGCGACAAAGCGCCGGGCCTGGGCGCTGCCGGGCTCGAGATCGTCGAAATCGGCGAATTTGGCGACGGTGCGCAACGGGTCGAGCGACCAGAAGGCCGCTTGCAGCAACTCCATCGGCAAGGCGCCGAGCGCTTGCGCGCTGGCCCGGCTGTGCGCCCACAGATTTTGCAGCCCATTGCGCGATTCCGCGGGATAAGCGCCAAAATGCCACGGTCCGGCGAGGTTCGCGACGCGCTCGGCCGGAACCAGATTGGCGGCGGCCATCGCCATCGTCCCGCCAAGACAATAACCAATCAGCGCCGGAGGCTCGCCGATCGCTTCGATCAACGGCACCAATAGCTGCTCGACATGGCTTGAAACGCTCAGCTCACGGCGGTCGTCGGCGGTGCCCCAATCGAGCAGCAACACGCGCCGCCCCATTCCGGTGACGGCTGCGGCGAGCGAGGTTTCATCGTCGAGATCGAGGATCCGCGGTGGATTGATCAGCGACGGTACGAGAATCGCGACCGGCCCGCTGCCTCCGTGGTCGCGAAGGCACGCGCCGCCGATTCGCGCGGCTTCGGGCAGCGTCGGCCGGGCCGGGCCGCGTTCGGCTTGTTCGTAAGCGCGCAAGCCGGCAAGCGCCTTGCGCGCCAGTTGGGGGTCATCTTCGCCGGCCTTTCGGACGAGCTCAAGGAACAGCGGCAACGGGCGCGGCGCGCGCTCGCTGTCCGGTTCATGTTGCAGCGCACACTTGTCTGCTATTAGATTGCCTTTCGTATTGCTGGAGCGGTTCATGGCCAAATCATCGGACAAGGTGACAATCAAGAAATACGCCAACCGGCGCCTTTATGACACGGAAAGTTCGGCATACATCACGCTCGACCGATTGGCGCAAATGGTCCGCGACGGGCGCGAGTTCGAGGTTGTCGATGCCAAGAGCGGCGACGACATCACCCGTCACGTGCTGACCCAGATCATCGTCGACGAGGAAGCGCGCGGCTCGACCATGCTGCCGCTCAATTTCCTCAAACAGATCATCGGGCTGTACGGCAATTCGATGCAGAATTTCGTGCCTCAATATCTCGAGGCCGCAATGGACGCGTTGAAGCGCAACCAAAGCGCCGCGCGCGACGCGTTCGGTGCCAGCATGTTCGCCGAAATCGCCAAGAAGAATATGGCGATGTTCGAGGAAGCGGCCCAGGCGCTCAGCGGTAAAGCAATGGTCCATCCCGATCCCAAATCCGAGCCCGCGGCCGCACCCAGTGACGACATGGGCGCGCTTCGTGCCGAGCTTGCAGCGCTGCAGGCCAAAGTCGACAAGCTGGGCCGCTGATGATGCGTTTATGCTGCGCGGTGATTGCCGCTCTCGTCCTTCCGTGCTCGGCGTTCGCGCAAGCGACCGCGCCGGCACCACCCAGCGTCCAGCCCGCTTATGATTACAGCATTGCCAATCCGGTTGCCGGAAGCTGGCGCTATGCAGCGACCAGCAGCGGCAGCGCGGCCAGCTTTGGCGATGGCGTGGCGCGCCCGCTGTTGACCCTGACCTGCGTTCGGTCGGCCCGGCGGATCAGCATCGCTCGCCCGGCGCTAGGCGCGGCGCCATATTTGATGGTCTGGACCAGCGCCGAACGGCGCAACCTCCCGGCCAGCTTCAATCCCGCGACCGGCCTCATCAGCGCCGATCTTGGCGCCTATGACCGGTTGTTCGATTCGCTCGCCTTCAGCCGCGGCCGATTGGCAATCGGGCCAAGCAATGCCGGCGCATTGGTGGCGCCGGTGTGGCCCGACATCATCCGGGT
The DNA here is from genome assembly GCA_040390365.1 of Pseudomonadota bacterium. GTDB lineage: Bacteria > Pseudomonadota > Alphaproteobacteria > Sphingomonadales > Sphingomonadaceae > Sphingomicrobium. The sequence goes on from JAZJYM010000003.1 coordinate 416,630, forward strand.
GATCGAGGATTGCCGCAGCTGATTTTCAGTCATTGACGATGACCGGAGAGGCCGCTGTCGCGGGCAAGCGCAAGAGAATTGCCGAATCTTCACCTCATTTCAAGTCTTGAAACTGCGGCCGATTCGACTCATCATGCAATCCGCAATCACGCAGCGAAAGGAGGTGATCCGATGTCTCATGGTTCAGCAGAGAGGTCGGAGGAGGTCGTTCGTAGGCGCTAGGCGCCGGCGAATGGTTGGCACCTCCTTCCGCTGACCATGTCGAAGGGCATCGCTGCTGAGCAGCGGTGCCCTTTAACATGTCTGGTTTTTGCGCGTCGCAACGGGCATTAGGGGGTTTGTTACGGTTTTGAACTGTTCTTTCTTGCGCAACAGGGAGCGAATTCATGGCGAAAACCACGACCAAACGGACGACCAGGACGGCGACCAAAAAATCGGCTTCGAAAGCCAAACCGAAACCAGGCGGCGCCAAGGCGAAAAAGACCAGCACCGTCGACAAGATCGCCAAGGCCGCGATGAGCAAGGAAATGCTCGCCGCCGGGCTGACCGCTGCGGCGGCGGCGATCGCAGCAAGCCCCAAGGCCCGCAAAGCCATTCGCGACGCCGGCATGGATGCCGCGGATACCGCTTCGAGTGCTGCATCGAGCATGATGTCGAGCGCCACCAAATTGGGGTCGCTGATCGCCGAGGCGGTGGCCGATGCCGCCCAGCGCGTGATGTCGGGCAAATGGGCCGAAGATCTGCCCGGAATGCCGAAAGCCGCAAAGAGCAGCAGCGCCGCCAAGAAGCCCGCGGCGCGCAAGAAAACCGCGACTCGCAAAAAGCCGGCGGCGCGAAAGGCGGCGGCCAAAACCGGAACCGCGTCGACGGCCAGGAAATCACCGAAGAAAAGGCGTTCGACCGCGCGCAAGCCGGCAGCGCGCAAAGCGGCTCCTAAAAAGCCGTAGAGTCGTTACGCGGCGCGATGCTCGAACTGGAGCCGAGCGAGCCGCGCGTAGAGCCCGCCTTCGGCGCTGAGGCTGGAATGCGTTCCTTCCTCGACGATCTTGCCGTGGTCCATGACCACGATCCGGTCGGCGGCCCGGACCGTCGCCAGGCGGTGGGCGATGACGATCGTGGTCCGGTCGGCCATCAGCCGGTCGAGCGCGTCCTGGACCAGGCGCTCGCTTTCGGCATCGAGCGCTGACGTTGCTTCGTCGAGCAACAGCAAGGGCGCATCGCGGAGCAGCGCCCGGGCGATGGCGATGCGCTGGCGCTGGCCGCCCGACAGGCGCGCCCCGCCTTCGCCCATGACGGTGTCGAGTCCGTCGGGGAGCTTACGCAAAAATTCCTCGGCATGGGCGTCGCTCGCCGCCTGCCACAATTGGTCGTCGCTGGCGTCCCAATTGCCGTAGCGCAAATTGTCGCGCGCGGTTCCGGCGAACAATGTGGTGTCCTGCGGGACCATCGCGATGCGCTGACGGATGTCGGCCGGATCGGCGTCTTTGAGATCGACTCCGTCCATCATCACCCGGCCGTGCTGCGGATCGTAAAAGCGCTCGGCGAGCTGGAACAGGGTGGTCTTGCCGGCACCCGACGGACCGACCAGTGCGAGCCGTTCGCGCGGCCGTACCGAGAGGCTGAAATCGTCCAGCGCCGAAGTCTCCTTGCGGGTCGGATAATGGAAGGTGACATGGTCGAACGATAATTCGCCGCGCGGCGGATCAGGGAGTGAAGCGGGGTTGGTCGGAGCCTCGATATCGGGCTTCGCGTCGAGCAATTCGCCGAGCCGTTCGGACGCGCCCGACGCACGAAGCAGGTCGCCATACACTTCGGACAAGGCCCCGAACGCACCGGCAAGCAGTCCGCCATAGAGCACGAACGCGGCGATCGTCCCGCCGCTCATCCGTCCGGCGGAAACGTCGATCGCGCCCTGCCAGATGATCATGATGATCGCCCCGAACAGCAGGAAGATGACGATCGCGGTCATGATTGCTCGAAGGAACATGCGCTTCTTGGCGGTTGCGAAAACGCGTTCGACCGAATCGGTGAAACGCGCCGTCTCGCGGCCTTGCTGATTGAATGCCTGGACGATCTTCATCGCGCCGAGCACTTCGCTTGTCACCGCTCCGACATCGGCGATGCGGTCCTGGCTCTGGGTCGAGATTCCACGCACCTTGCGCCCGAGGATGGTGATCGGGATCACGACCAGCGGCACTCCGAGCAGGAGCATTGCGGCGAGCTTGGGCGAGAGCGCGAACAGAATGACGATGCACGCCGTGCCCATGACCAGATTGCGCAGAGCGACCGACAAGGTGGTTCCGACAACCTGTTCGATGATCGTCGTGTCGACCGTGATCCGGCTGGTGATTTCGGCGGGGCGGTTTTCCTCGAAGAAACCGGGCGAGAGGCGAAGCAGGTTGCGATGCACTGCAAGCCTGATGTCGGCAACGGTGCGCTCGCCAAGCCAGGAGACGAAATAGAAACGAGTCGCGGTGGCGATCGCCATCACCCCGACCAGCAAGAGCAGATATTCGAACCAGCGCGCGATGCTCGCGCCGCTCCCGCCGTCATTGCCGAAGCCCTTGTCGATGATCAGCTTGAAGGCATAAGGAACGCCCGAGGTTGCGCCCGCGGCGACGACCAGCGCCAGTCCGGCAATCGCGATCCGGCCCGGATAGGCGAGCGCGAACGACCACACCATGCGCAGGTTCTTGAGTGACTTGCCCTTGGGGCGGTTGGGGACGTTGGCCATGGTTGATGGGCCTAGCAGTGTGGCTCGCGCGTCTCAATTGCGGCAATGCGGCTTTGCACTGCAACATCTGCTTGTCATGGACCCCAACCATGGCCACATTGGTTTCTTCCCGAAACTGGTGGTGGATTTGAATGCTCTACGACGCATATGAAGTTCAGCGCTCACTCCTGACCGGGGCGAGCAGGCTCGCCGGGTTCGGGGCGGGCTGGCTCAGCAATCCCGCCAATCCGTTCGCTTATTCATCCGCCGGGCCGCTGGTCTCGGCCAGCCTCGAGGTCTTCGCTCATGCCGCAGCGCCGCGCGGCAAGCCCAAATTCGGCATCGATAGCGTCAAGGTCGGCCGCAAGTCGGTTGCGGTCCGCGAGCGAATCGCGGTCGCCAAGCCGTTCGGCAACCTCAAGCATTTCGTGAAAGCCGGAGTCGCTGCCGGACCGCCGCTGGTCATCGTCGCGCCGATGAGCGGTCATTATGCGACCTTGTTGCGCGGGACCGTCGAGCGGCTTTTACCGAACCAGGATGTCTACATCACCGACTGGGCCGACGCCAAGCTGGTGCCATTGTCAAAGGGCCGCTTCGATCTCGACGATTATATCGATTATCTGATCGAATTCCTCGACCATGTCGGTCAGTCCACCGGTCAGCGCCCGAATCTGCTCGCGGTGTGCCAACCGTCGGTCCCGGCCTTCGCGGCGACCGCGATCATGGCCGCGAACGAGGATCAGTGGCGACCCGCGACCCTGACCATGATGGGCGGGCCGATCGATACGCGCCAGGCACCGACCGCGGTCAACACCCTTGCCACCCAGCGCCCGCACAGCTGGTTCCAGCGCAATGTCATCGCCACGGTGCCGATGATCTACGCCGGTGCCGGACGGAAGGTCTATCCGGGCTTCCTCCAGCTCGCCGGCTTCATGACCATGAACCTTGGATCGCACCTCATCAGCCATTGGGAGATGTTCAAGCACCTCGTGGTTGGCGATGATGATGGCGCCGACGCGACCCGCGATTTCTATGACGAATATCGGTCGGTGTGCGACATGACCGCGGAATTCTATCTGCAGACGGTCGATGTGGTTTTTCAGCGCCACTTGCTGCCCAAGGGCAAACTCAAGCATCGCGGCAAGCTGGTCGATCCGACGGCGATCCGCGACACCGCGATCCTGGCGATCGAAGGCGAACGCGACGATATTTCGGGGATCGGCCAGACCAAGGCGGGACTGACCCTGGCGACCAAGCTGCCGCCGGGCAAAAAGCACTATCTGATGGCCAAGGACGTCGGCCATTACGGCATCTTCAACGGTCGCAAATGGCGCGAGATGATTGCCCCGGTGGTCGAGGAATTCATCGCCAAGAACGCCTAATTCGGCGGCGCCCCGTCCTTCATCGGGGTGACATTCTTCATCGGCTGCGGCGGAGCGATCCGGTCCATCACACGGCCGATGAAACGTCGTGCTTTCCACACCAGCCACAGCGACAGCAGCACCAGCATAGCTGCGATCAGCGCGGCGGCGATCGGGTTGGCGATGGCGAGCGCGAGCAGGCCGCCGGTAGTCACGTCCTCGGCGGTCGAGACAATGACGTTGCTGAACGGTTCGGGGCTGGCATTGACCAAGGTCCGAGCGCCGGCTTTTCCGGCATGGGCGAGGAAGGCCGCGCCGCCACCCAAGAGGAAGCTTGCGACCTGCCATCCGGTGTCGCTGCTATCGACGATGGCAAGGCTGAGAAGCGCCCCGCCGAGCGGACGGATGAAGCTGTGGATCGCGTCCCAGGCGCTATCGACCCAGGCGATCTTGTCGGCGAAGAATTCGGCGAGGGTGCCGATCCCCGCGGCGCCGATCACCCACCAGCTGCCGATCACGTCGAGCTGGTGGAGATGGTCGGGCAAGGCGATCCAGCCGAAGTGCATCGCCAGGCCCGTCACGAGCGTGACAAGATAGAGCCGCCACCCCGCGAGCAGGCTGGTGGTGCTGGCCAGTGCAATGAGTTCGGTCGCGCCCATCAGCCGCCGACCGCTTTTTGCCACTCATGCGTGTCGGTGAATTGTTCGAAATGGGTGATGTGGTCGCCGTCCACGGTGGCGAGATGGGCGAAGCGGGTTTTTAAGGGACCCGCCGCGGTCCGCCCGCGATAGAAGCCGAGTGCGATTGCGCGATTGTCGCCGACCGGCAGGATTTCATCCGGAACAGCGGTGAAGTCCTGCACGTCGCGGCCGATTGGCCCGAAGACCTTGTCAGCCACTTCGCCAAGCCCGCGATAAGTGCCTCCATAGGGCCCGCCAGCCGCCTCGACCCAGTGGGTATCACCAATCAATTCGCCAAGAGCATCGCCGTCGCCAGCAGCAAAGGCATCGTACAGTTTCGACAGTGTCGCGCATGCCGTCATCAGCCAACTCCCTGGTTATAAGACCTCGAACAGGCCCGCCGCGCCCATGCCGCCGCCGACGCACATGGTGACGACGACGTATTTGACGCCGCGGCGCTTGCCTTCGATCAGCGCATGGCCCGTCATACGCGCGCCGCTCATGCCGTAGGGATGGCCGATCGAAATCGAGCCGCCGTTGACGTTGAGGCGGTCATCGGGAATGCCGAGCTGCTCGGCGCTGTAGATGACCTGCACTGCGAACGCCTCGTTCAATTCCCACAGTCCGATGTCGTCGACCGTGAGGTCGAACCGATCGAGCAGCTCGGTCACCGCTGCAACCGGGCCAATGCCCATTTCGTCCGGCTCGGTCCCGGCCACCGCCATGCCGACGTAGCGGCCCATCGGGGCCAGTCCGCGCTGCTCGGCCACTTTGGCTTCCATCAGGATCGAGGCCGAGCTTCCGTCCGACAACTGGCTGGCATTGCCCGCGGTGATCGAGGTGTCGGGGCCGAGCACGGGGTTGAGCGACGCCAGGCCTTCGAGGGTGGTGTCGGCGCGATTGCCTTCATCCTTGCTCAACGTGATCTCGCGCTGCGAAACTTTGCCGCTTTCCTTGTCCTTGACCATCATCGTGGTGGTGACTGGCACAATCTCGTCATCGAAGCGGCCGGCGGCCTGCGCCGCGGCCGTGCGTTGCTGCGAGCGCAAGGCATATTCGTCCTGCCGCTCGCGGCTGATGCCGTAGCGGCGGGTGACCGTTTCGGCGGTCTGAAGCATCGGCATGTAAACATCCTTGTGCATGGCCAGGAGCGCCGGATCCATGGCGATGCGCATCTCCGGCGTCTGGACCATCGAGACCGAATCCTGTCCGCCCGCGGCGACGATGTCCATGCGGTCGGTGATGATCTGCTTGGCAGCGGTGGCGATGGCCATCAGCCCGGACGAGCATTGCCGGTCGATCGTCATTCCCGAAACCGTGACGGGGCAGCCGGCGCGGAGTGCGACCTGACGCCCGATATTGCCAAATTGCGTGCCTTGGGTGAGCACCGCGCCCCATACGACATCGTCAATCTCGCCGGCTTCGATGCCCGCGCGTTCGATCGCCGGGGTTAGCGAAAAGGCGCCCAGGGTGGCACCCGCAGTGGCGTTGAACGCGCCTTTATAAGCGCGGCCAATCGGGGTTCGGGCGGTGGAAACAATGACTGCGTCGCGCATTCGAAATACTCCCTCAGATGACCATCAGGCCGAGCCACAAAGCGGTCAAGGCGGGCTTGTCCTCGCCCTCGATCTCGACCGTAACCCGGTGGCGCATCAAGATTCTTCCCGGCCCTTTCTCATCGACCGAGTCAAGCGCGAAGCGCCCGCGGACCCGTTTTCCGGCCCTCACCGGAGCGAGGAAGCGAACCTCCTCAAGCCCATAATTGATCGCCATCTTGAGGCTGTCGGGCAGAAGCATCGCCTCGGCCCCCATGCGCGACAGCAGCGACAGGGTCAGAAAGCCATGGGCAATGGTGCCGCCGAACGGAGTTGCTGCGGCGGCCGCCGGGTCGATATGGATGAACTGGCGGTCGTCGGTGGCCTCGGCGAAGGCGTCGATCCGGTCCTGATCGATCGCAATCCACGACGACACGCCGACTTCCTGCCCGATCCGGGCGCGGATGTCGTCGAGAGACGCGACTGGCATCAGGCCCTGGTCTTGCGTTTTTTAGAAGGCGCGGCGGGCGCGGCGGGCGCGGCGGCAGGGGTCGCATAGGGCATGACCATGGTTCCGTCGGGGGCCGGGGTGAAGGTCGTCTGGGTCGGGTAGGCCAGATCAATGCCGTACTGCGCGAACAACGTCACCAGCCCAAGGCAGATGTCGGACCGGTGCCTGGCGAGCGTATCGAAATCGATCGAGCGATCATCATAGACCAGTTCATATTCGAGGCCGCTGGCACCAAGCGCCTTGATGCAGCAGCGGACCAACCGGCAGCTGCTGACCGCCTTTACCGAATCCTCGGCGATTTCGGGCATCAGATTGAGCTTTTCGGGCGGGGTTCGAAAGACGATTGCGAATGTCAGCCAGGTGCGCCGGGCACGGGCGCTGGCGAGATTGTGGATCTGCAGGTCGAGCAAATTCTTGTTCGACATGATCACTTGCTCGCCGCCCTGGGCGCGGACTCGCGTGGTCTTGAGTCCGATCTGCTCGACGGTTCCGGTGGTGTCGCCGAAGCGGATCGTGTCGCCGCGCCGGAACGGCCGGTCAAAGACGATGCTCAGCGCCGCGAACAGGTCCGAAAAAATACCCTGGGCGGCAAGGCCGATGGCAATTCCGCCAATGCCCAGTCCCGCGACCAGCGTGGTGACGTTGACCCCGAGATTGTCGAGGATGAAGATGGCGGCAAGGGCAAAGGCGGTAACGCTGACGAGGACCCGCACGATCGACATCGCATTGCCGAGCGTGGTCTCGCCCGGTTCGTCGCCGACCCGGTGGCGCAGGCTGCCCATCACCAGTTCGCGCACCCAAACCGCCATCTGGATCGCGAAGGCGATGATGAAGATGATGTTGACCGAGCGGTCGATCGGACGTGGAATCGCGGCGTAACTGGCGACGATCTCGAGCGCGGCGGCGATCATGAAGACGATCCCGGTCTTGGCCAGGACCGCTCCGATTATACCCTTCCAGTTGACACAATTGGGGTGCCGCTCGACGATCCTTGCGCCAACCATGCGCAGGATCAGCATCAGCGCGACGATTCCCGCCGCGACGAGACCGCCGAGGGTCAACCCGCCGCGATTGTCGGCCAGCCATTCGACCAGGCTGTGGGTGGTTTGAAAGGGGTCGATAGGAGCGGTCATCGCGCCCTAGTGGCGTTCGGCGGCGGCCGGATCAACCCTAAGCAGCCGCTTTCGAACGGCGGCGGCGCGACTTCGGGGACAGGAATATAAGCAATGCGACTTCGGTCGAGGACAGCCGCTTCCTGGCGCGCGGCCGTTCCATTCCGCCAAGCGGGTCGCGCGCGCTTTGAGCGATCGCGTCGACCAATGCGGGGTGGACGTAGGCCTTGCGGCTGACCGCGACCGTGTTGCCGAGCGCTTCGGCGACTGGCTCGATCATCGTCTTGACCGTGATCCGGGCGTCGTCCCGTTTCTTGAGCAATCCGTCGAGCGCGATGACGCTGGCACCCCAGGTACGGAAGTGCTTGGCGGTAAACTCGCCGCCGGTCTTCTCCTTGATATAAGCGTTGACGTCGCTCGAAGAGACCGGTCGCGGCTCGCCGTCGCCGTTGACATATTGGAACAGCATCTGGCCCGGCAATTCCTGGCAGCGATTGATGACCCGTTTCAAATGGCCGTCGGTCAGCGACAGTTCGCGGACGATGCCGTGCTTTCCGGTGAAGCGCATCACCAGCTTGCTTCCGCGCCGCCGCAGGTGACGCGTGCGCAAGGTGGTTGCTCCGAAACTCTTGTTCGACTGCGCATATTGCTCGTTTCCGACCCGGATATGCTCGGTGTCGAGCAAGCGGATGATCGCTGCGAGCACCGTGTCGCGCTCGATCTTGCGCCGCTTGAGATCCTGTTCGACGTGGCGGCGAAGCTTGGGCAAGGCCTTGCCGAAATCCTTGAGTCCGTCGAATTTGGATGCCGACTTCTTGGCCGTGAAATCGGGGTGGTAGCGATATTGCTTGCGCTCGCGAGCATCGATCCCGGTCGCCTGCAAATGGCCCTCGGGATCGGTGCAGAACCAGGCCTTGGTATAAGCGGGGGGAAGGCCGACGGCATTGAGCCGGTCGATTTCGTCGCGGTCGGTGATCCGTTTGCCCGCGGGGTCGAAATAGGCCCAGGCCTTGCCCTTGCGTTCGCGGGTGATCCCCGGTTCGCTGTCACTGCTATGTCGCATCACAAACTCTTCGCGTTGGGAACCATGGTTCAGATAAGAGACTTTGGTCCCGCAAGTTCCCTACCCAAGCCAAAGGACCGTATCCGTGCCGCGAATCCGCGATTCCAAATTCCTCATCGTCGCCACCGACCGGTTCGAAGAATCGGAGCTGTTCGGACCGCTGCAAATCCTCACCGGCAAAGGAGCTCAGGTCAGGCTCGCGTCGCTTTCGCTCAATCCGATCCAGGCGACAGTGCATGACGATCCGGGCAAAACCATCCGGCCCGATCTGTTGATCGCCGATGCCCAGGTCGAGGATTTCGATGCGCTGATCTTGCCCGGCGGTGTCGGCAATCCCGACACATTGCGGACCGATCCAGCGACGATCAGCCTGATCCGGGCGTTCGCCCAGGCAGGCAAGCCGATCGGTGCCATCTGTCATGGGCCGTGGCTGCTGGTCGAAGCGGACCTGCTGCGCGGGCAAAAAGCAACCAGCTGGCCCTCGATCCGCACCGACCTCAGAAACGCCGGTGCCGTGGTGGTCGATGAGGCGGCGGTGACCTGCGGCAACATCGTCACCAGCCGCAATCCGGGCGACGTTCCCGCTTTTACGCAGGCGCTGATCAGCTGCGTCGAAGCGGGGGCCTAACGTTCCGGCAAGGTTTTGCTGTTAAGCGGGAGGGCATGGACCACAAGCGCAAACCTCGGATCGAAAGCTTCATCGAGACTGCCGCCGCCGCGGCCATGGCTGCGGCACTCGGCTATTCGGTCACATCGCTCATGGATGGCATCTATTATCTGCCGCTGGTCCCCGGAATGGCGGCCGCCGCAATTGCCTTCACCGCGACCCGGACCGCGCTTGCCCGGATCGGTTCGGCTTCCAGCTTGCCTCAAGCCGCTGAGCAAGCATTTCCGGCGCTGTCGCTGTCGGATTTCGCGAATGTTGGAGCTCCGGTCGGAGCAGCTCTACCCTCGACCGCGGGCGACGATGGCGAACCGCTGGTCCTCGACGACATGCTCGGTCAGCCCGCCCCGGATTCGCGGATTGTGCAGATGTTCGGCCCGTCGCAGCCGCGCCCGAGCGCCGGCGAGCTGGCCGCAAGAATCGACGACCATGTCGCGCGCAAGGGAGAGGCGGCCGCGCCAGACGATTCGGCGGCGATGTTCGATTCGCTCGAGCAGCTCCGCCGAAGCTTGCGCTGATCATTCCTCAATGGTCAGGGCTTCGATCCTGACTTCGATTGAGCCGTCGCTCGCGGTTATTGGCCTTCCGGCGAGTTCGATGTCGGCAACGATCAGACCGGAAATCGCGAACTCGGCATCGGCCAGTTCGTGGCAAAGTGAACGCGCGGCATAAGCGGCGTCGGGACCGGCCAGCCGGATTGCGATTTCGTGCCGTTCACCGCTCAGGGTTAATGACTGCCAGTCGACCGAGTGGATCGAGGTCAGCAAAGCTTGGTCACGCGGGACGTTCGCTCGAACCACCAGCGCCCGGTACAGCGCCGCCGCGGCCGGGGACATCGGAACCCGCATCATTGGGTCGATTCCAGATATGCGATGACCCGAGCGACGGTGCCCGGGCGGGGATCCCGGCCATTGCGCAAATCGTATACGAACCGCGGGTCGCCAAGCGCATCTCGTCCAAATCGGGTTGGTGCTACGTCACTATGGCGTAGAAATTTCTCGACCTCTCTCAACAGATACACATTAATTTCCTTGGTCTTGCGACTCGGCTGCATATTTATTCCCAACGCAATTCCTACTTGTCTAGGCATTTACCTATAACTATGATGAAACCATGCCGAATAACCCTCGAAAACTGATCGAACAGCTGTGCCTGCAGCGAGGCGAGGATTTCGCCGGATTGTCGCGGATGCTCGGCCGCAATCCCGCCTATATCCAGCAGTTCGTCCGGCGCGGCGTACCCAGAAGACTGAAGGAGGAGGAGCGGGGCAAACTGGCGCGCTATTTCGGGATTTCCGAAGCCCTTCTCGGCGGGCCGCCGGACGATTCCAAGACGCTTGGCGGGCTGCTTAGCGTAAGCCGCCATCCAGTGCGCGTTTCGGCCGGTCCGGGAGCGGTCGTGTTTGAAGAACTTGGTAAACCCTATCTCGCGTTCGACGAGCGCTGGCTCAAGGCGCTTACCCCGACCCCCGCGTCACAATTATCGATCGTTCGGGTCGAGGGAGATTCGATGGCGCCGACGCTCAATGCCGGAGACGATATCCTGGTCGATCTGCGCGATTGCATGGAGCGGCTGCGCGACGGCATCTATGTGCTAAGGACCGACGATCGCGTGGTGGTCAAACGCCTCGCGCTCAACCCGATCGGCAAAAGGGTGACGGTACAGTCCGATAATCCGGCTTATTCCGACTGGCCCGATTGCGGGCTGGACCAGATCAACTGCATCGGCCGGGTGATCTGGTCGGGGCGGCGATTGGTCTAGCCGCGGCGGCGGCGGTCAAGCAACCACAGGGCCGTTGCAAGCGAAGCGCCGACCGCGGTTCCACCGATCACGCCCGCCATCGGATTGCCAATCGCCAGTCCGGCGATGAAGCCGGCGAGGATGAACAGGGTCAGGAAGCAGCCGCCAGCGACGGGATTGGGTTGGGTCATCGGCGCCCACTGCCAGACGCGGCCGGACGAAGCCAGTGGGTTCGCCGCGACATGGTCAATGAGTCGTTGACCGCATTTGTCGGCAGAGTGGAAACGGGGCCGGGATTATAGGCCCGACGATGGAAACGCCGTTCATTCATGGCCGCTCGGCTTTGGCCGACGCCGCCGACCTGCTCAACCGCTTTGGCGACGATGCCGGGCTGGAAGCGGCGGTTCGCGCCGAGCAGAGCCGCGATGCTGGCAATGTCCTTCGCTTCTGCCATTGGCGCCAGATCGAACGGGTGGTCGCGACGCTCGGCTGCGACGAAGTGCTCGGTACGATCCACTAATTCCTTGAATCCAAGGCAAATCGGTCCGGCGGACAAGGTCGCCGCTCCGGCTCATTGATACTGGCGCTGTTCAGGTCGCGTGGCTAGGCTAAGCGACGTGAACATTGGGCGGGGAATGAAGAGCAGGGCGGCGCGGCTGCTATGCGGGGCGGCGATTGGCCTGGCGTGGGCGTCCGCCGGTCTGGCCCAGCAGGACGCGCCTTCGACCAGCAACGACCCGATCACCGACCCGGCCGAGCTCGACCCGTCAGCGCCGCTCGATCCGCTGCCTGATCTCGGCGTCGACTGGCCCGATGTCACTACGCCCGATCCGGGCGAAGCTGCGGCGCCAGTCGATCCCAATGGACAATCCAAGATCGAGGATTCCATCGGCGAGCGGCGCTACACGGTAAGAGTTGAGGGGTTGGCGGGGATTGGCGACAGCGAGCTATTGCTGGCTTCCTTTCGCAAACAATCCGCGCTCGAGGCGGGACGCAAGAAAGCCGGCAACGTCGCCCAGATCAGCCGCCGCTCCCAGGGCGATGCCGACCTCCTTGCGGAAATCCTCCGCAGCCAGGGCTATTATGATGCGATGGTCGATCCCCGGATCGAAGGCTCGGGTGACGCGCTTCAGGTAGTGCTGACCGCCGAGCCCGGCGGCCAATATCATTTCACGTCGGTCGAACTTCCCGGCCTCGATGCCGCGGGACCAGAAGACGCGTCCAAATTGCGCGCTGCGTTCGCGGTCAAGCCGGGCGACCCGGTCATCGCCCAGGACGTCATTGCCGGCGGCGTCGAGCTCAAGCGTAAGCTGGGCGAGCAAGGCTTTGCCGGAGCCACGATTGGCGACCAGGAGATCGTGGTCAATCACCAGACCCGGCTCGCCACGCTGACATTGCCGGTCGATCCCGGCCCAGTCGCGCATTTCGGAGCCATCACCGTCAGCGGCAAGCCGCCGTTCAGTGTTCGTCATGTCGCGCTCATCGCCCGGTTCAAGGCCGGCGACCAATATCGCCGCTCGCGGATCGACGACCTCCGCCGGGCGCTGATTGCGACAGGCCTGGTCTCCAACGCCACCGTCTCGACCGTTCCCGTCGATGGCGGAAAGACGGTCGATGTCCTGGTCAAGCTGGAACCGGCCCCGTCGCACACCATCGCCGGCGAATTGGGCTACGGTACTGGCCAGGGGGTCAGGGTCGAAGGCAGCTGGACCGACCGCAATTTCTTCAACCCGGAAGGGGCGCTGACCGTTCGCGGAGTGCTTGGGACCGCGGAGCAACTGGCCGCGGTCCAGATTCGCCGGAGCAATTTCCTCCAGCGCGATCAGATTCTCAACCTCCAGATCCTCGCAAGCCATCAGAAATTCTCTGCCTATGAGGCGAAAACCGCCAAGATCGGCGGCAATATCGAGCGCCAGAGCAATTTCATCTGGCACAAGAAATGGACCTGGAATGTCGGCGCCGAAGTGCTTGCAACCGACGAGCGCGGCGCTTTCAACACCTCGGGGATCAAGGACACGCGAACCTTTCTGATCGCGGCGCTCCCCTCGGGCATCGGCTATGACGGAAGCGACAGTCTGCTCGATCCGACCCGCGGCTTTCGGCTCAGCGGCTGGCTCAGCCCGGAGATCTCCGCCCATGGCGGGCAATTCACTTATGCCCGCGCCCAGTTCGATGCCAGCGCCTATCGCCCGGTGTCCGACCGCGTCGTGGTTGCCGGACGGATCCGGCTCGGCACCATCTTCGGCACCGGGGTTTACGACATTGCGCCATCGCGTCGATTCTATTCCGGCGGCGGCGGGTCGGTGCGCGGCTATGGCTATCAGCGGCTTGGTCCCAAGGATGTCGATGGCGACCCGACCGGCGGTCGCGGCCTGGCCGAATTCTCGCTCGAAGCGCGCATCCGGCTGCAGCGCTTTGGCGGCAATTTCGGAATCGTGCCGTTCGTCGATGCTGGCTCGCTCAGCACTGCGACGCTGCCGCGGATCAAGGACTTGCGCTACGCCGTCGGGCTCGGGCTGCGCTATTATTCGAGCTTTGGGCCGATCCGGATCGATGTCGGGGTCCCGCTCAACCGCGAACAGGGCGACGGCCCGGTCGCGGTCTCGGTGTCGCTCGGTCAGGCGTTCTAGGCGATGGTTGAAACCACCATCGTCGTACCGGACAGCGAGCCGCAACGGATCGTGGTGACGAGAGACTGGCCGCGGCGACTGCTCAATGAGCTACTGGCGCTGTTCGTCGCCTTGCTCGTCATTCTCGCGGCAGCGCTGATCCTGCTCGACACCGCGCCCGGCCATCGCTTCATCGTCGACCGGATCGCTGGGATCGAGACCAGCTCGGGCCTCAAGTTCCGCATCGGCCGGATCGACGGATCGGTGTTCGGCAAGTCGGAACTTCGCAACGTTGCCGTCTCCGACCAGCAAGGCGTGTTCCTGACCGCACCGAGCCTGGTCCTGGATTGGTCTCCCGCAGCCTGGCTGACGAACAAATTGTCGATCGACAGCCTGACCGCCGCGCGGGTCACCTTGGTCCGGGCCCCGCATCTCAAACCGAGCACCAAAAAGGGACCGATCCTCCCCAATTTCGATATTCACATCGGAGAATTGAGGATCGACCGGCTGGATATCGGCTCGGCAGTGGCTGGAACCGCGCGCAGCGGCCGGGTCCAAGGCAGCGCGGATATTCATTCGGGCCGGGCGCTGGTCGAACTTGATGCCTTCATCCACAATGGCGGAGACCGGGTTCACTTCAAACTTGACGCCGAGCCGGACCGCGACCGCTTCGACATCGACGCCCGGGTGCGCTCTCCGGGTGACGGAGTGCTGCCCGCGATCGTCGGCACCAAGCGCTCGATCGACCTCGATATTTCCGGTGCCGGCAGCTGGAGCCGGTGGCGCGGGCACGGCGCCGTCGATCTTGCCGGACGGCCGGCCGCGCGGCTGACGCTGGGCGTGGATGGCGGCCGCTACCGGCTCGCTGGCAAATGGGCGCCGGCGCAATTCCTCAAAGGCCGCTTTCATCGCCTGACAACGCCGATCGTAACGATCCGCGGCGACGCGACACTGGTCGAGCGCGTGCTCGATGGCCAATTGTCCGCCGCAACCCCGGAAATCCGAGTCGTCACGCGCGGCGCGCTCGACCTCGGCGCCAACCAATTCCGCAAAGTCCGTCTCGGCATCGACCTGCTCAAGCCCGAGGCCTTGTTCACGAACATGAGCGGGCGGAACGTGCGTCTGGTGGCGACCCTCGACGGAGCATTCGACAGCGCCGATTATTCGTATCGGCTGACCTCGCAGGGCGTGAAATTCGACAATAATGGGTTCGTCGATTTGCGCGCGGAAGGGCGGGGGCGGATGTCGCCGTGGCCGATGCGCGTTCCGATCCGGCTCAGCGCCAAGGCGATCACCGGGATCGGCGATCTCGCCGGATCAATCCTCGCCAACCCCAGGATCGAGGGCTGGCTCAGCGTTACTCCGAAGCTTGTCCGCGGCGATAACCTCAAACTGACCAGCGCGCGCATCAACGGCAAGATTTCGCTGTTGATCGATCTCGTCACCGGGCGCTTTGAAGTGACGCTTTCGGGCGCGCTCAATCGCTATTTGATTCCGGGTCTGGGGATCGTCGACGTCATCACCGACCTCAAGGTCGTGCCCGGACCCAACGGCAAGGGCAGTCATGTCGTCGGAACCGCCAAAGCCTGGGTCCGCCGGCTCGACAACAGTTTCTTCCGCGACCTCACCGGCGGCTTGCCCAGCCTGACGACGAACCTGGAGCGGGGCAATGACGGGATCGTGCATTTCACCAATTTGCAGGTCTACTCGCCCAAGCTGCGGCTGTCGGGCTCCGGTCAGCGCTTCCGCGACGGCACCTTCCACATCGTCGCCAGCGGGCGGCAGTCGAAATATGGCCCGCTCAAGCTGGTTCTCGACGGACATATCGAGCGTCCCCGGATCGATCTCCTGCTCGACCGGCCCAATGACGCGCTTGGCATTCGGGCGATGCACTTGCTGCTCATCCCAAGTGCATCGGGCTTCGATTATCGGGCCAGCGGCGGGTCGAAGCTCGGACCGTTCACAAGCAACGGCCAGATCCTGTTGCCGCACAACCAGCCGACGGTGATTGCGATTGCCGCGCTCGATGCCGGCGGCGCCCATGCCAGCGGCCGGCTTCGCTCCGATCCCGGTGGCTTTACCGGCCAGCTCAACCTCACCGGAAGCAGCCTTCAGGGCACGCTCGGCTTCGCTCCGGTCAATGGAGCGCAGCGGATCGACGCCCATCTCACCGCTAATGGCGCGAGCTTCCCCTTGTTCGCGGTGCGCAGCGGCCGGGTCGATGGCTCGATCATCCTCGACGACAATCACATCACGGTCGACGGAGTGGTCGATGCGCGCGGGGTGGAGGTTAGCGGAATCAGCCTCGCCCGGCTCAGCGCCAATGCCAAATTGGTCGATGGGTCGGGCCAGGTCCGAGCCGCGTTCGCCGGCCGTCGAGGCGCTGCTTTTTCGTTCACGACTTTGGCCAATGTCACTCCGGATTCGGTGCGCCTGAGCGGCGGCGGCCGGATCGAGCGCACGCCGTTGGTGCTCAAGCAGGAAGCGGTGCTGACCCGCTCGGGCGACGGCTGGCAGCTGGCGCCGACCGCTCTGACCTTCGCCGGCGGCTCGGCAACGGTGTCGGGGAGCAGCGGATCGCGCCCCGAAGTCCACGCCAATGTCGCCGCCATGCCGATCGAGGTGCTCGACCTGTTCTGGCCTGGCCTCGATCTTTCGGGATCGGCCACCGGACGGCTCGATTATGCGTGGAAGGGCAAGCGCAACGGCAAACTCGACCTCAAGGTGCGCGGCCTCAGCCGCTCGGGCCTGGTGCTCGCGTCAAAGCCGATCGATGTCGGCATCGCCGCGGTGGTCA
This sequence comes from Pseudomonadota bacterium, assembly GCA_040390365.1. Lineage (GTDB taxonomy): Bacteria > Pseudomonadota > Alphaproteobacteria > Sphingomonadales > Sphingomonadaceae > Sphingomicrobium. Next base: position 433,415 of record JAZJYM010000003.1, read on the forward strand.
GCGACAATGTTGCCGCGATGCGCGCGGTGGCGGCAAGCGACGGCAAGGTCGTAGGCCGGGCGCAGGCGCGCTTTTCGCCGATGACAAACGGCCCGCTGGTGGCCGCGCTGATGAACGCACCGATGTTCGCCCAGCTTCGCTATACCGGACCGGCGGACGCGCTGTGGCGATTGTCCGGAACCGAGGTGTTCGACCTGTCGGGTCCGCTGGCGATTGGCGCTGATATCACCGGCCGCCTTTCCGATCCGCAATTGCGCGGCTCGCTCAAGACCCAGAATGCGCGGCTCGAAAGCGCGGTTACCGGAATGGTCATCGACGGCCTTGCGACCGAAGCGCGCTTTTCCGGTCCGCAGCTGATTTTCTCCAGGCTGGCCGGCACCACGTCGGGCGGCGGCACGATCAACGGCACCGGATCGGTGACGTTCGCCAACGGTCGAACCGCGCTCAACCTCAATTTCACCGCGGCCCAGGCGTTGCTCCTCAACCGCGACGACATTGCAGCACGGGTCACCGGCCCGCTGACTATTCGCTCGGACGGCAAGGCCGGCACCATCGGCGGCAAGCTCCATCTCGACAAGGGCCAGTTTCGGCTTGGCCGGGCGAGCTCCGCGGCGTCGGTCCCGCAATTGCAGGTCCGCAATGTCGGGCTCGACTCGGACGACGTCATCGACATCAAACAGCTCCATCCTTGGAACCTCGATATCGCGGTCAGCGGCAACGACCTGCGAGTCACCGGCCTCGGCATTTCGAGCCAATGGGGGACGAGCCTGCAGATCGGCGGGCAGGCGGATTCGCCGCGGTTCACCGGCCGTGCCGAACTGGTCCGCGGCGACTATGATTTCGCCGGCCGCAATTTCAGGCTCGACCGCGGGACGATCCGCTTCGCCGGTGAAAGCCCGGTCAACCCGCAGCTCGATATTCGCGCCATCGCTCAGGTCCAGGGGCTCAATGCGAGCGTTCTCGTCCAGGGCACCGGCCTTCGCCCGGAAATCACCTTCGCAAGCAATCCGGCACTGCCGCAGGACGAACTCCTGTCGCGGATCCTGTTCGGCACCTCGATCACCAATCTGTCGGCGCCGGAAGCCCTGCAACTGGCGTCGGCGGTGGCCGCGCTCCAGTCGGGATCGGGCAATCTCGATCCGATCAACGCGCTGCGCAAGGCGATCGGGCTCGACCGGCTGAGAATCGTTCCGGCGGACATCGCGACCGGCCAGAAGACGGCCATCGCCGCGGGCAAATTTATCACCCGCAAACTGTTCGTTGAGGTGGTGACCGACGGCCACGGTTATTCCGCCACCCGGATCGAATATCAGATCACCCGCTGGCTCTCATTGCTGTCGACGGTGTCGACGGTTGGCCGGTCGAGCGCTTCGGTCCGGGTGAGCAAAGATTATTGACGAACCGGCCCAGCCGTCATCCCGGACTTGATCCGGGATCCGCCTAATCTTCTTGAAGCAGGCGAAAAGGACAGGCAGACCCCGGCTCAAGGCCGGGTGACGAGGGGACACGAACAATGAAGTATATGCATCGCAAGACGATCGTCGCGCACGATGACGTTCCCGAACACCATCGGCTCAAGCGGACCTTGAGCTGGCCGCATCTCATTTTTCTCGGCGTCGGAGCGATCGTCGGCACCGGCATCCTGGTTCTGATCGGCACTGCCGCGGGCAAGGCCGGCCCGGCGATGATGCTCAGCTTCGCCATTGCCGGCGTGATCTGCGCCGCGGCCGCGCTGGCTTATGCCGAAGTGGCGACGATGATCCCGGCGTCGGGCTCGGCTTATACTTATTCTTACGTCGTATTCGGCGAATTGCTGGCGTGGTTCGTCGGCTGGTCGCTGATCCTGGAATATAGCCTGGTGGTGAGCGCGGTCTCGGTCGGCTGGTCGGGGTATTTTTCGCCCCTTGTCGGCATTCCCCAGCAGTTCGCCACGGCACCCTTGCTCGGCGGGATGTTCAATTTTCCAGCGGTCCTGATCATCGCCGTCATCGCCGGTGCACTGGTTTATGGACTCAAGGAAAGCGCGAACCTCAATTCCGCTTTGGTGGCGGTGAAGATGCTTGCCCTGGCGATGTTCGTGGTGGTCGCACTGACGGTCTTCAACGCCGACAATTTCCATCCCTTCATGCCCTATGGCTTGGCCAAGCATGGCCCCCCGGGGCAGGAGGTCGGCGTGATGGCCGCCGCGGCGATCATCTTCTTCGCTTTTTACGGTTTCGATGCCATCGCGACCGCGGCCGAGGAAGCCAAGGACCCGTCGCGCGATCTCGCCATCGGCATCGTCGGTTCGATGGCGCTGTGCGTGGTCATCTATATGGCGGTCGCCGCAGCCGCGATCGGGGCCGAACATTTTTCCAAATTCGCGGCCGGCGCCGATCCGCTGGCGCAGATTCTGCGCGATATCGGCCAGCCGTTCGCGGGCAAGGTGCTGGCGCTGTCGGCCTCGATTGGGTTGCCGACTGTGATCCTGGCGTTTTTCTACGGGCAGAGCAGGATCTTCCTCGCAATGTCGCGCGATGGCTTGCTGCCCAAGCCGCTGGCCCTGCTCTCCGGCCGCCGCAACCCGGTGCGAATCACCTTGTTCACCGCGGTCGTCACCGGGATTCTCGCCGGGCTGGTTCCGCTCAACGACCTCGTCGCTTTGGCCAATGCCGGAACCTTGACCGCGTTCATCGCGGTGTGCGCTGCGATGCTGGTTCTGCGCCGCCGCGATCCGGATGCGAAGCGGACGTTCCGAACCCCGCTGCCGTGGATCATCGGGCCGGTCGGAATCCTTGGTTGCGCCTATCTGTTTTACAGCTTGCCGTGGTACACCCAGCAATGGTTCCTGATCTGGAACGCGGCCGGTTTCCTGCTCTATTTCCTGTGGTCGGCAGGGGCAGCCAAACGCAGCCGCGCGGCGCATTAGACATTCAGCCGCGGCCGCGAGGGGGGGGCAGCAAATGGCGAGCGAACAGGCCCAATCCGACCGCCGCCGGGTGCGCAACGTCATGGGCGGTTCGGCGGGCAACCTCGTCGAATGGTTCGACTGGTACGCTTATTCGGTCTTGACCATCTATTTCGCACCGGTCTTGCTGCCCGGTCACGACCGCACGACCGAACTGCTCAGCGCGGCGCTGATTTTTGCCGTCGGCTTTCTCATGCGCCCGATCGGCGCTTGGGCTATGGGCATATATTCGGACCGTCACGGCCGTAAGTCGGGACTGACGCTATCGGTGGGGCTGATGGCCGGCGGGTCGCTGATGATCGCCGCAGCGCCAACTTATGCCGCTGCGGGCTGGCTCGCGCCGGCGGTGCTGTTGGTCGCGCGGCTGATCCAGGGGCTGTCTGTCGGCGGTGAATATGGCGCCAGCGCAACCTATCTCTCGGAAATGGCGCTCAAGGACCGCCGCGCTTTCTGGGCAAGCTTTCAATATGTCACGTTGATCGGCGGCCAGCTGCTTGCGCTCGGCGTCGTGCTCATCCTGCAGGTGGTGATGTCCGAAGCTGATCTTCAGGCGTGGGGCTGGCGCATTGCCTTCGCGGTGGGGTCGCTGCTGGCGCTGTTCGTCTATTGGTTGCGGCGGCGGTTGGCGGAGACCGAAGCCTTCGCCAAATTGAAGCCCGGCCGCGCCAAATCCTCACTCGTCCAATTATGGCGCGATCATCCGCGCGAGTTCCTGATCGTCGCCGCGATCAGCGCCGGCGGATCAATCGCCTTCTACGCCTACACCACTTACATGCAGAAATTCCTGGTCAATACGAGCGGCTTCTCGCGACCCGACGCGACGCGGCTAATGACTCTGGCGCTGATCGTGTTTATGGCTGTCCAGCCGCTATGGGGCCTTGCCGCCGACCGCTTCGGGCGCAAGCCCATGCTGCTGATTTTCGGCTTTGGCGGGATGGCCACCTCGGTGCCGGTGTTCACCGCGCTCAGCCATGCGACTAGCCTCACCATCGCATTCGGCCTGGTGATGGTGTTGTTGCTGACGCTCGGCTCGTACACTGCGATCAGCGGACTCATCAAAGCCGAGCTGTTCCCCGCGCACATCCGCACGCTCGGCGTCGCTTTGCCTTATGCGATCGGCAATTCCTTGTTCGGCGGCACCGCCGAATATGCCGCTTTGTGGTTCAAGCAAGCCGGGGTCGAAAGCGCTTTCTATTGGTATCTGACCGCGGTCATCGGGATGGCAACGATCGGCTTCCTATTGATGCCCGAGGGGAAAAACACCAGCCTGATTACCGAACGATGAGCGCCGCCACCGAACAAAGTCCGCTCGCTTCGCTGTTGCCGATGCTCCTGGCGGTGATTTTGATTCCCGTTTTGTTGGGCAGTTCGGCCACGATCTTCAACGACGGCGACGTCAGCTGGCACATCGCCACCGGCCAGTGGATCATCGCTCACCAATCGGTGCCTCACACCGATCCCTTCTCCTTCACCTGGGCGGGCAAACCGTGGGTGCCGATCGAATGGGGCGCGGAAGTCATCATGGCGGGCGTGTATCGGGCCGCGGCTTATGCCGGGCTTGCAGCGCTTGCGACACTGGTGCTCGGAGCGCTGAGCGGGCTGGTCTATTTCAACGCCATCCGCTTCGTCCGGCCGTGGGTGGCGCTCGGCGCGGTCGTCGCCATGGACCTGGTGCTGGTGCCGATGACGCTGGTTCGGCCGCATCTGCTGGCGTGGCCGCTGATCGCGCTCTGGACGCTGGTGATGCTGCGCGCGCGGGAAAAGGGCAGGGCGCCGCCATTCGCCGCGGCGCTGCTGATGGTCGTCTGGGCCAATCTTCACGGCAGCTTCGTCATGGGGCTCGCAATCGCCGCTGCGTTCGGGCTCGATGCGTTGTTGAGCGATCCCGACAAAGCCAAGGTGCTGCGCCAATGGGGCCTGTTCGGCCTCGCTTGCCTGGCCGCGATTTTCATCAACGCCAATGGCGTCGAAGGCGTGCTCCATCCGCTGCGCATCGCCAATCTGGCAATGCTTCCGCTGATCGACGAGTGGAAGCCCTCGAGCCCGGCAGTGACTCCGTTCTTCTTCGCGGTCCTGGTCGCGGTTGCGGTGCTGTTATGGCGCCGGCGGCCGCGCCTCAGCGCAATGCGCTGGCTGCTGCTCGGCGCCTTGCTGGTGCTGGCGATGATTCAGGTCCGGCACCAGGCGGTGCTGGCGATCGTCGCGGCGATGGTTCTTCCGACGGGTTTTGAGTCGAGTGGAGAAGTCGCCAAGGTCGATCGCCGCCTGGCCGGAGTCGCCGCAGCGGCAATCGGCGTGCTTGCACTGGTTCGAGCGAGCCTTCCGCTCCAGCCGCCCGAAAGCGAGACCAACCCGTGGCTGCTGATCGCCGCGGTTCCGGCCGAGCTTCGCGCTCTGCCGGTCCTCAACGGCTATTCGATGGGCGGGCCGTTGGTGCTTGCGGGCATTCGCCCCTACGTCGATGGGCGCGGCGATATGTACGGCGATGAACTGGTCGTCGGCTATAAGAAGATCACCCTTGGCGATGCCGCCGAGCTCGATGCGGTGACCCGCCGCTGGGGCATTCGCTGGGCGATCCTGCCGCATCGCTACACCCGATTGTTGGCGCTGCTCGACCGCACGCCCGGCTGGCGCAAGATCGCGGATACGCAATCAGGAGTGATCTACGTTCGAGGCTGAAGGCGCGCCTTTGCGGCGGCGGAAAAGGAAGCCAGCCGGCGGAAGGACTTATGGGAGGTGGGGATGCCTTCCGCCGGCCGACTCAGGGGCGGCATTGCCGCCTTGAACCGCAGCATATCACGACTCGCGCATTACGCTAGTGCCTGTGGATAAGTCGCGAAAGAGCGCTTCCCGATGCCGAGGATCGCCCTTTGCAATCTTCCGTAAGCTACTGATTAACCGCTATAATACATGTCGAACTCGACCGGGCTGGGCGTGGTTTCCCAGCGCATGACTTCTTCCCATTTGAGCTCGATATAGGCTTCGATCTGATCGTCGCTGAAGACGTCGCCCTTGGTCAGGAAGGCGCGGTCGTTGGTCAGGCTGACCAAGGCTTCGCGCAGGCTTCCGCAAACGGTCGGGACATTGACCAACTCCTGCGGCGGAAGGTCGTACAAATTCTTGTCCATCGGGTCGCCGGGATGAATCCGGTTCTGGATTCCATCGAGCCCGGCCATGAGCAAGGCCGAATAAGCGAGATAGGGATTGGCAAGCGCGTCGGGGAAGCGGAATTCGACCCGCTTCGATTTCTCGCCAGCGCCATAGGGAATGCGGCAGCTGGCCGAGCGGTTGCGGCTCGAATAGGCCAGCAGCACCGGCGCTTCGAAGCCCGGCACCAGGCGCTTGTAGCTGTTGGTGCTCGGGTTGGTGAAGGCGTTCAAGGCGCGCGCATGCTTGATCACCCCGCCGATGAAATACAGCGCCATGTCGCTCAAGCCCGCATAACCATTGCCCGCGAACAACGGCTTGTTTTTGCTCCAGATCGACATGTGGGTGTGCATTCCGCTGCCATTATCCTGGGCAATCGGCTTGGGCATGAAGGTCGCGGTCTTGCCGTAGGCGTGGGCGACCATGTGGACGACATATTTGTAAATCTGCATGCGGTCGGCGGTTTCGACCAGCCCGCCATAGGTGAGGCCGAGCTCGTGCTGAGCGGCCGCGACCTCATGGTGGTGCTTGTCCATCGGCAGCCCCATTTCGAGCATCGTCGCGACCATTTCGCCGCGAATGTCCATCGCGCTGTCGACCGGTGCGACGGGGAAGTATCCACCTTTGGCGCGCGGCCGGTGGGCCTGGTTGCCGCCGTCATAATCGCGCATTGTGTTGGTCGGCAATTCGATGTCGTCGATCTTGAAGCCGCTGGCGTTATAGCTGTCCTCGAAGCGGACATCGTCGAACATGAAAAACTCGGCTTCGGGCCCGACGAACACGGTCTCGCCGACTCCGCTGGCCTTGAGATAGGCCTCGGCCCGGGTCGCGGTCGAGCGCGGGTCGCGGCCGTAGAGCTCCCCGGTCGACGGCTCGACGATATTGCAGAACAGGATCATCATCGGGGTCGCCGAAAACGGATCGACATAGACCGCGTTCAAGTCCGGCTTCAAAATCATGTCGCTTTCGTTGATCGCCTTCCACCCGGCGATCGAGCTGCCGTCGAACATGAAACCGTCATTGAGCATGTCATCGTCGATCACGCCCGAGGCCATGGTCAGATGATGCCACTTGCCCTTGGGATCGGTGAAACGAAGGTCGACCCACTCGATCTCCTCGTCCTTGATCCGCGACAAGATCTTGTTTGCCTCGCTCGCCATTGTGCCAATTTCCTTATGTTCGAAGGGCCAATTCACTTCATGCCCGCGATTCCACTGCCTCAGCGCCGCCCCCAAAAGGGACGGGACGCGCCGGGCGGCGGCATGATTCGGGCTTCGCGGGCAGGGATTCCCCAACTTGGCCAAGGAGTCAGGGGGGCGGTGAACATTTCAACGGGGGGACCAGTCTGTGCGGCAGATTTTCGCAAGGCCTTCACAGACTCAAAACCCCCCGCTATCAGGCCCGCCAATCGCACCGGGCAGCGGCCTGGCGCGGCGTCGTCACAGCGCCTTCCGGACCGTCGCTAGAGGCCGGGGGGTATGAGCGTCTTAAAAGGGTGAGCATGGCCACGCAGGCAAAGTCCGCAGCAGTCGATCAGCAACATGGCGACGGGGTCCGGCGCCGCGACTTCCTCAACGTCGCGGCGGTGAGCTTCGCCGGGGTCGGCGGAGTGATCGCGATCGCTCCGCTGGTGGTCCAGATGTCGCCGTCGGCCGACGTTCTGGCGATGGCCTCGATCGAAGTCGATATTTCCAAGGTCGTTCCGGGGCAGGGAATCAAGGTTGCCTGGCGCAAGCAGCCGGTGTTCGTGCGCAATCTGATGCCCAAGGAAATCGCCGAGGCCAATGCGGTCGATGTGGCCAGCCTGCGCGATCCCCAGACACTCGCCCAGCGGACCAAGCCGGGCAAGCAGAACTGGCTCATCACGATGGGCGTATGCACCCATCTTGGCTGCGTTCCACTGGGTATCAGCGAAGGCGAAAACCGTGGCCCCTATGGCGGCTATTTCTGCCCCTGCCACGGCAGCGCCTATGACACTGCGGCGCGCATCCGCCAGGGTCCGGCTCCGCTCAACCTGCAGGTGCCCGAATATTCGTTCAAATCGCCAACCGTCGTCCAGATCGGCTGAGGGGACTTAGTGGAATGAGCTTTTCCTGGGCCAGGCCCTACGAGCCGAAGACCGCGCTGTCGCGCTGGATCGATGACCGGCTGCCGCTTCCGCGGCTGGTCTATGGCGCCATTGGCGGCGGCTATCCGGTACCGCGCAACCTCAATTATTTCTGGAACTTCGGGGTCCTCGCCGGAATCTTCCTGACCATCCAGATCATCACTGGAATCGTGCTTGCGATGCACTTCATGGCTTCGGCCGATGGCGGTGCGTTCACGTCGGTCAATCAGCTGATCATGCGCGACGTCAATGCCGGCTGGCTGCTGCGCTACGCCCATATGAACGGTGCCAGCTTCTTCTTCATCGTCACCTACATCCACATCTTCCGCGGCCTCTATTACGGGTCGTACAAGGCCCCGCGCGAGCTGGTGTGGATGCTTGGGCTGGTCATCTATCTGCTGATGATGGCGACCTCGTTCATGGGCTACGTCCTGCCGTGGGGCCAGATGAGCTACTGGGGGGCGCAGGTCATCACCAGCTTCTTCTCGGCCTTCCCGCTGGTCGGTGAGCCGATCCGAGTGTGGCTGCTCGGCGGCTATGCCCCTGACCAGGCGACTCTGACCCGCTTCTTCTCGCTTCACTATTTGCTGCCGTTCGTGATCGCCGGCGTCGTGGTTCTCCACATCTGGGCGCTCCACATCCCCGGATCGAACAACCCGACCGGGGTCAGCGTCAAGAACGAGAAGGACACCTTGCCCTTCCACCCGTTCTACACCGCCAAGGACGGCTGGTTCGCGGGTGCCTTCCTGACCTTGTTCATGGCCGTGACCTATTTCGCTCCCGACTACCTCGGCCATCCCGACAATTACATTCCCGCGAACCCGCTTTCGACCCCGGCGCATATCGTCCCCGAATGGTATTTCTGGCCGTTTTACGCGATTTTGAAGAGCTTCACCGTCGACTTCATCCTGCCCGCAAAATTGTGGGGAGTGCTGGCGATGTTTAGCTCGATCCTGCTTTTGTTCCTGCTGCCGTGGCTCGACACCTCGCCGGTCCGCTCAGGCAATTACCGGCCGTTGTTCAAGCGCTTCTTCTGGCTGCTGGTGATCGACGTCATCGTCCTTGGCTGGGCGGGCGGCTTCGCACCGACCCCGATGCGGGTCGCCATCGGTCAGGCGGCGACGATCTATTATTTCCTTCATTTCCTCGTGATCTTGCCGATCATCGGCCGCATCGAAACGCCGCTTCCGGTGCCGGATTCGATTTCGTCATCGGTCCTTCACGGTGAAGATGCCGAGGCCGCGCCCGCAGCGATCGCAAAGACGCCGGCAGCGCGCTCCAAGACCACCAAAGCTGCGCAATAAAGGGGCAGGCACAGTCATGATCCGAGTGTTCGCCTTTCTGGTCGGGATCGTCTTTGCGGGCGTCCTGCTGATTTCGCTGATCAGCGGAGTCGCGACATATTTCGCCGACCCGCCCGAACAGCTCGCGTCCGAGGTCTGGCACAAGGAACACAAGCATCTGGCGCTGGCCAGCAACGGCCCGTTCGGCAAGTTCGACAATCAGCAATTGCAACGCGGTTTCCAGGTTTATTCCGAGGTTTGCGCGGCCTGCCACAGCCTCAAGATGGTCGCGTTCCGCGACCTCGAGCGGCTGGGCTATAACGAGCCCGAAGTGAAGAAGATCGCGTCGGACTGGAAGATCCAGGTGCCGACGATCAACGAGCAGACCGGCGAAGCGGCGACCCGCAAGGCGATCATGTCGGACACGTTCCCGGCGCCGTTCGCCAATGAAGTCGCGGCGCGCGCGGCCAATAACAACGCGCTTCCGCCCGATTTGTCGCTGATCACCAAGGCCCGCGAAGGCGGCGCTGCTTATGTCTATTCGCTACTGACCGGATACCAGAACCAGCCGGCGGCGCTGCTCAAGCAATTCCCGGATGTGAAGACCCCCAACGGACTTCACTACAATCCCTATTTCGCGAATCTGAACCTCGCGATGCCGCCGCCGCTGACGACCAATGGCCAGGTGACCTATGCGGCAGGCAATCCGGCGCCGACCGTCGATCAGATGGCCAAGGACGTTGCGGCGTTCCTGGTGTGGACAGCGGAGCCGAATTTGGCGCGCCGCCACGCGGCCGGGGTCGCGGTGGTGATCTTCCTGCTGTTCGCGACCGTGCTCGGCTATCTCGCTTACACCCAATTGTGGGCCGAGGCGAAGCGCAAGGTGGCGCCCAAGGGACCGCTCGATTCGGCCAACGCTGCCCGCCGCAAGCGCGCAACGGCAAAGGCCGGGATCAAGGAATGATCGGCGCCTGAGCGGACTTGCGCCGGAGCGTTGCGCGGCTCAGGCCGGGCGCCGGCGCATCAGGATGATCGACGTATAGCTCATCACCAACTCCCTATTCTGGTTGGTGACCGTGGTTTCGGTTCGGATCGAGCCTATTTCCGGCTTCGAGCGCGACGGAGTTTTCTCCAAAACTTTCCCGCGAACGGTGATTGTGTCGCCGGGATAAACCGGCTTTTTCCAGCGCAATTCGTCGATTCCTGGTGAGCCGAGGCCGGCTTGGTCTTCCTCGACCAATCGCCGCGAGATCACGCCCATGGTCATTGCCGCTGTGTGCCAGCCGGATGCCGCAATGCGCCCGAAATGGGTCTTGGCCGCCGCTTCGTCGGACAGATGGAACGGTTGGGGGTCATATTTACGGGCGAAGTCGATGACTTCCTCGCGGGTGACGTCATAGCTGCCGAATTCGGTCTCGGCCCCAACGATCAAATCTTCGAAGTAGATCATCCGCCCCGGTTAGCGCTACGGAACGGCAATGGCGAGCATTGCTCCACAGACCGGCCGCTGGCACCCCCGCCTGATCGAGGCGGCGATGGCGATGAACGACAATCGCCTGGATGTGGCGGAGCGGATCCTCAAGCCGCATCTCAGCGAGGACCCGCATGACGTCTTCGCGATTCGCATGCTGGCCGAGCTGGCAGCGCGGATCGGGCGCTGGAAGGATAGCGAAAACCTGCTCCTGCGGGCGATCGAGCTCGCGCCCTCATGGACCGCCGCAAAGGCCAATTTGGCGCTGGTCCTGGGGCGGATGGGGCGTCCGGCCGAAGCGCTCGAACTGCTCGACGATATTTTCGCCGAGGAGCCCGACTTTGTCGGACACTGGAACCTGAAGGCGGCGACTCTGGGCCGGCTCGGCGATTTCGAAGAAGCGATCGAACTCTATGAAAATGTCCTCGCCAGGGCGCCCGACCAGCCGCGGGTTTGGCTCAGCTACGGCCATATGCTCAAAACCGTCGGCCGGCTCGACGACGGCGTTTCTGCCTACCGCCGGGCAATCGCGCTGAAACCCGAACTGGGCGAAGCGTGGTGGAGCCTCGCCAACCTCAAGACGGTCAAGTTCGGCGAGCAGGACATTGACGCGATGATTGCGGCGCGCGGCGCCGGCGAGCTGAGCGACGAGGACCGCTTCCACCTCGATTTCGCGCTGGGCAAGGCGATGCACGACCTTGGCCGCGCCGATCAGGCGTTCGAATTTTACCGGGACGGCAACGCGCGGCGGCGCAAAACCCAGCCCTATGATGCGCGACTGCTGAGCGAAACGGTCAGCCGCTGTGTCGACAAGTTCACGGCTTCGGCATTTGCCGAGCGGAGCGGCGGCTGTCCGGCGCCGGATCCGATTTTCATCGTCGGAATGCCGCGTGCGGGATCGACCCTGATCGAGCAGATCCTCGCCAGTCATAGCAAGATCGAGGGGACGTCGGAGCTCAACGACATTCCAGCCCTCGCGCGAAAGGCCGGCGTGTACCCCAAGGCTGCGCTCGACCTCAGCGCCGACGAACGCCGCGACTATGGCGAAGACTATCTCAAGCGGACCTCCGTGCAGCGGCGCACCGACCGGCCCTTGTTCATCGACAAGCTGCCGAATAATTGGCTGTTCGTTCCGCTGATCCATCTGATCCTGCCCAACGCCAGGATTATCGATGCGCGGCGTCATCCATTGGCCTGTTGTCTGAGCAACTTCCGCCAGCATTTCGCGCGCGGCCAGCCGTTCACCTACGACCTTGGCGATGTCGGACAATATTATGCCGATTATGTGCGGCTGATGGCGCATGTCGACGCGGTTCTGCCGGGGCGGGTCCACCGGGTGATCTATGAACGGATGGTCGATGATACGGAAAGCGAAGTTCGGGCCCTGCTCGACTATCTTGAGCTCGACTTCGAACCCGCTTGCCTCGAATTTCACAAGACCGAGCGCGCCGTCCGGACGCCTAGTTCGGAACAGGTCCGCCAGCCGATCTATCGCGACTCGACCGAAGAATGGCGGGCCTATGAAGCGAATCTGGGGCTCTTGGTGGAAGCACTGGGCCCGGCGCTCGATGCTTATCCACAGGCGCCGCGCGACTTAATCGACACGCCCGCGAAATAAATCTCCAAACCCTGTGACGGTCCGTTGACAAATCGGTCGCCGAATGACGCTATGGCACCTTAACTCGGATTGGGGGATTCGATGGCCGATCGCACTCTACGCACTCTTGGTCTGGCGCTGCTGGCGACCACCGCATTGGCGACCACACCGGCTTTTGCCCAGGACGCGCAGCCTCAAACGACGGCCGATTCGCCGGCTCCGGGCACCAATGCCACCGATGTAACTGCGCCGCCGCCGCCGGTTCAGGTCGCCCAGGATGGAGTCGTTCCCGACGAAACCGAAATCGTCATCACCGCGACCAAGCGCGAGGAGAATCTCCAAAACGTTCCGATCAGCGTGGTTGCGATTGGAACCCGCCGTCTCGACCAACTCAACATCTCCAATTTCGAGGAATATACCAAGCAGCTGCCATCGGTCAGTTATCAGTCGTCGCAGCCGGGCATTACCGTGGTCTATATGCGCGGTGTCGCAACTGGTGGTGACGGCAACCACTCCGGATCATTGCCATCGGTCGGGACCTATCTCGACGAGCAGCCGGTGACCACGATCGGCGGGACACTCGATGTCCACATCTACGATCTCGCCCGGATCGAAAGCCTCGCCGGTCCGCAGGGCACGCTTTACGGCGCATCGAGCGAAGCCGGCACGATCAGACTCATCACCAACAAGCCCGAGCTTGGAGTGACCAGCGGCCGCGTCGATGGCGAGATCAACAAGGTTTCCGGCGGCGGTGTCGGCGGCAAGGTCGAGGGGATGATCAACATTCCTCTCGGCACCAATATCGCCTTTCGCGGGGTCGCCTTCTACCAGCGCGACGCCGGCTATATCGACAACATTTTCGGCAGCCGGACCTATTATGTTTATGATCCGGACGTTCCCGATGTGACGGTGACCAACGCCAATCAGGTCAAGAAGAACTTTAACGCCCAGGAAGTCTATGGCGGACGCGCGGCGCTCAAGGTCGATCTCAACGACAATTGGACCGCGACCCCGACCTTCATGTTCCAGCAGATGTCGGCCAACGGGGTATTCTTCTTCGATCCCGAACTGGGCGAGAACAAGATCGACCGGTTCCGCGGCGACAAGCGCCGTGACCGCTTCTGGCAGGCAGCGCTGACCGTCCAGGGCAAGATCGGCAATTTCGACCTGACTTATGCCGGTGCCTATATGGACCGTCCGACCTATACCGTCAGCGACTATGCCGATTATGCCGACGCCTATGATGTCCTCTACGCCAATTACAATCCGGACTATGCGGGCCTGGCCTATTTCTATTACCAGGATGCCGCGGGCAATTATATCAATCCACAGCAGTACATTATCGGCACCGATCGTTTCAAAAAGCTGAGCCAGGAAGTGCGCATCGCCTCGCCGGCGGAAAACCGCTTCCGGGTCATCGCCGGCTTGTTCTACCAGCGCCAGACAAATGAGATCCATCAGGATTACAAGATCGACAATCTCGATCCGAACCTGTCGGTCAATGGCTTCCCGGGCACGCTGTGGCTGACCCAGCAGAAGCGGGCCGACAAGGATTATGCGATCTTCGGCGAAGCCAGTTTCGATCTCAGCCCAAAGATTACCCTGACCGCCGGCGGACGATTGTTCAAATATGACAATAGCCTGATCGGGTTCTTCGGCTTCGGGCGGAACCCGACCGACGATTTCACCGCGCGGCCGTTCAATGGCGCAGGCAGCAGCCGAACCGGCGTCGCCGGCTGTTATCTGGCCAATGGCATGACCTTGCGCGAGGCCTATCTCGCCGGTCTCGACATCAACGCCATCGGTTTCGCGCCGGCCGAAGTGCCGGGGAGCCCGTGCACCAACCTGGGTGTGTTCGAGAATGGCAAGGTCAAGCCCAAGCGCGCCAAGGGTGACGGCTTCACGCACAAGCTTAATGCACAATGGAAGCCGCGCGAGAATATGATGTTCTACGCGACCTGGTCGCGCGGCTTCAGGCCGGGCGGGATCAACCGGCGCGGCGATGTCGAGCCTTACGCGCCCGATTATCTGTCCAATTGGGAACTTGGCTGGAAGACCACGTTCGGCCCGGTGCGCTGGAACGGCGCCATTTATCACCAGCTGTGGAAGAAGTTCCAGTTCAGCTATCTCGGCGCCAACAGCTTCACCGTCATTCAGAATGGGCGCGACGCGACCATCAACGGCATTGAAAGCGACGTCAATTATGTGCGTGGCGGACTGACCCTGAACGCGGCCGCGGCCTATACCAATGCCAAAACCAAGGGCAATATTTGTACCTTGGGTGAAGACACCACCGCCGATTGCAGTGCGCCCGGCGATTTCATTTCAGCGCCAAGCGGCACAAGATTGCCGGTCACGCCCAAGTTCAAGGCGGCAGCGACTGCGCGCTACAGCTGGCCCGCGTTCGCCAATGTCAAGGCGCACGTCCAGGGCACCTTAGCCCATCAGGGTTCGGCGCCCGCTTCGCTTCGTCAGGCGGTCGTTCAAGTCGGAACGTTCCAGATCGTCAATCCCAATGATTATCTCGGGAAGATCCGGTCTTCTACCTCGGTCGATTTGTTCGCCGGGCTCGATTGGCCGCGGTGGAACATCGAGGCCTTCGCGACCAATTTGCTCAATAGCCGCAACGAGATTTCGCGCTTCGTCAATTGCGGCAGCTGCTTCCGCACGCTGGTCGTTCCGGGAACGCCGCGCACGATCGGCGTTCGCGCGGGCATCAAGTTCTGACGCCAGCGAAGCGGGTTAATGGGTCCGCCCATTCACCCGTGGCGTTGTGGTGGCGCTGGGGATTGGTCGGCGTTCTCGCTGGGATCTGGCTGGCGATGCTGTTGTGGGGCACCGGGCCGCTCGACCAGCGAATCTATGAAGCGCTTTACGTCGGCGGCAAACCCGCATTGGTGGGGGTCGCTCGAACGATCACCTTTTTTGGCGAGCCAACGATCCTGGTCCTCGCTGGAATCGTGTTCGCGGTGATCATGTGGCGGCGCGGGCATTTGCGAACCGGCCTGGAACTCGTCGCAGTGACAATGATCGGCCGCCTGTTCAGCGAGCTTCAGAAAATCGCCGTGGTAAGGCCCCGGCCCGAGCTCGAACCGCATCTCGCCGTGATCAACAGCTGGTCGTTTCCAAGCGGCCACGCTTCGAGCTCGATGATCTTTTACCTAACCCTGGCGCTGGTCCTGACCCACCGCAGCCGGTGGCGTCCGCTGGCGGCGGCCGGAGCGATTTGCGCCACGCTGCTCATCGGTACCAGCCGGGTCATGCTTGGTGTCCATTGGCCGAGCGACGTCATTGCCGGCTGGAGCTACGGACTATTGTGGGTGCTTTTGACCCTGCGCATCGCCGAGCATCTCCTCGGTGCCGATTCCCGTCGCCGCTAAAATGCGCTACGATGAGCCGAGGCAGTGGAGGGGACAATGAACAATTCAAGGCCGTTCACGACCGTCGCGGCGCTGATCTTCCTGGCGATGGCGCTGGTCCATGCATATCGACTCGCGACCCATTTTCAGGTGGTGATGGGGAGCCATGTCATCCCGCAATGGGTCAGTTGGGTTGGGCTGGTCGTCCCGTTGATCCTGGCCTGGGGCCTGTGGCGGGAAGCGCGGCGCTGAACCGCGTCAGACGTTGAACTTGAAGTGGAGGACATCACCGTCCTTCACGACATAGTCCTTTCCTTCCTGGCGTAGCTTACCCGCGTCGCGTGCCCCGGCTTCGCCGTTCAAGGCGATATAATCGTCATAGGCGATAGTTTCGGCGCGAATGAACCCGCGTTCGAAGTCGCTGTGGATTTCGCCCGCGGCCTGCGGCGCGCGCGAACCGGTGGCGACGGTCCAGGCGCGCGCTTCCTTGGGCCCTACGGTGAAAAAGGTGATGAGATGGAGTAAATCATCGCCCGAGCGGATGATCCGCGCGAGGCCGGTTTCATGAAGACCCATTTCCTCAAGGAAGGCGATCCGCTCGTCCATCTCCATGGTCACGAGTTCGCTTTCGATCGCTGCTGAAACGATCACCGCATTGGCGCCCTCGGCTTTGGCCCTGGCGAATACCGCTGCCGATTGGGCATTGCCGTTCGCGGCATCATCCTCGTTCACATTGCAGACGTAGAGAACGGGCTTGGCGGTGATCAGCTGGGCCTGGCCGAACAGGCGCACTTCTTCCTCGTCCCTGGGCACCGTCAGCCGCGCCGGCTTGCCTTCGCGCAACAGTTCGAGCGCCTGGCCGAGCACGCTTGCGGCGATTTTCGATTCCTTGTCGCCTTGCTGGCCCTTCTTGACCAAATTGGGAACTCGCTTTTCGAGGCTCTCGAGGTCGCTGAGCAAGAGTTCGGTCTCGACCACCTCGGCATCGGCGATCGGATCGACCTTGCCCGCGACATGCTGGATGTCGTCATTTTCGAAGCAGCGCAGAACGTGGATGATAGCGTCGACTTCGCGGATATTGCCGAGAAACTGATTGCCCAGCCCTTCGCCCTGCGATGCGCCTTTCACCAGGCCGGCAATGTCGACGAAGGCCAGCTGCGTAGGGATGATCTTGGCCGATCCGGCGATCGCAGCGAGCTTGTCGAGCCGTTGGTCGGGGACCTCGACCTGGCCGACATTGGGCTCGATCGTGCAAAATGGATAATTGGCCGCTTGCGCCGCCTGCGTTTCGGTCAACGCGTTGAAGAGGGTCGACTTGCCCACATTTGGCAGGCCGACGATGCCGCATTTAAAGCCCATGGAAACTCCGATTTGGGGATTGACGAGCCGCTTAGCCGGGCTTGCCTGAAAATTGAAGGGGAGTGCTCGCGTCGGGCGATTATCAGCGAACCTGCGGAGGCGATCGATCGGCAGCGATTGGGTTCAATTTGGACCAAAAACTACCGTTCGTTTAACAGTGACGTCGGTATTCTGGACACATGGGGGATCGGCCACGTTGGACAGCGGATGCATGGATTGGCGTGGGCTATTTCGCCTTGGCCACTACCGCGATCCTATGCTCGCGCTTTGATCGCGGGCTCGCCTTCTTATGGCCGCCCTCGGCCTTGCTTATCGCCATTCTTATCGCTCGACCGCGTCGCACCTGGGCGCCGGCAGTGTTGTGGAGCGCGGTTGGCGGCGCCGTCGCCACCGGCTTGTTCGGAATGGGTTGGGCAATGGCACCGTTTGGCGTGGTCGCGAACAGTGCCGAAGCGCTGGTTGCAGCATATCTTTTGCGCCGCGCCCATTCGGGATTGATCGGTTTCGGCTCGTACAAATGGTTAACGGCATTGGCGTGGACCGCCGGCATCGCTGGTCCTTTGGCCATGGCCCTAATCATTGCTCTTCCCCTGTGGATCACGGGCGGTCTTGATCCGTCGACAACCATCTTCCGTGTCGTTCTGGGTCACGGACTGTCGAACATGACGTTCATCCCGATCATCAAATTGTTTTTCAGCGGCGGCCAAAAGCAGTGGCGAAATCAAGCGACTTTGTCGCTGACTAAAGTTGCCTCGCTGTTTGCGATCCAAATGGCGGTCACAATCATCGTCTTCGGTCAGCAATCCTTTCCATTGCTATTTCTTCCGATCCTGCCGATCGTTGCGATCGTCTTCAGTGGCACCAGCAGGCAAAGTGCGCTGTCGCTTTTCCTCCTGTCGGTCATCGGCATCACCTTGACGATGTTCGGCCGCGGCCCGGTGCAGTTGATCAACATCGGGCGCGGCTTGGAACTCCAGTTCCTGCAACTCTACTTGCTAGCGACGGTGCTGACGATCGTCCCGATCGCCGCGCAAATGCGCAGCCGCGCGCGACTGGTGCAAAGGGTCAAGGATAGCGAAGCACGGTACCGGATGCTCTCCGACCACAGTCACGACATAATCTCCCACACCGATCTGGATGGCCGAGCGTTATTCGTGTCCCCGTCGATTTCGCGTTTTATCGGCTTCGAATCGTCTGCCTTGGTCGGACGGAAGATCCTTGAATTGATCGACCCGCGCGACCACGCTTTGGCGCAGGTTCGCTACGCCGAGGCAATCAGGGCGCGCGGTGAGGCGGTTAGTTTCGAATATCGAGCGCTTGGCAAGGACGGCAAGACCCATTGGTTTGAAAGCGTCTGCCGCGGCGTGCTCGGCGCGGACGACAAGGTCGAAAGCCTGGTCAGCGTGGTTCGCGACGTTTCGGACCGCAAAAGCCGGGAGGACGAGCTCGAGACAGCCGCGATGACCGATTCTCTCACCGGGCTCGCCAATCGCCGAACATTCCGCGAAGCGGTCACGAAACAATGCTTTGAGCGCCGTGTGCACAAGACGTCGATCGCCTTGCTCGACATCGATCATTTCAAATTGGTCAATGATGAACATGGCCACGACATTGGTGACCGGGTCCTCCAGGGCTTTGCGCTTATCGCCCAGAAATCGCTCCGCGGAGGCGATTTGCTGGCGCGCGTTGGCGGGGAGGAGTTTGCGATCCTTTTCCCCGGCCTGGACTGTGCCGGGGCCGCCCGGGTGTGTGAGCGCATTCGGGCAAGCGTCGCAGCGACTAAATTCCCCGCACTCGCTGGCCCGCTCCAGATCACGATCAGCGGTGGCGTCACAAGCCTGGAATCCGACGGGATGGAAGCCGCGCTCAAACGCGCTGATACCGCGCTCTATGTCGCCAAAGCGGCCGGGCGTGACCGGATGGCCCTCGCCGCTTGATCGGCAATGGCTTTGCAAAGGGTGGCGCGTGCAGTTACGTCCGCCTTGGCACCCTTGATGACCTTTTCCTGGCCTCGATCCGCCGACTACTTGCTGGCATTAGCGTATTTTGCTGCCGCCAGCCTGATGGTTGCGACCACGCGCTTCGAAGGGGGAGTCGCATTCGTGTGGATTGCGACGGCGATTCTCGTTCCGTCATTGATTCAGCGGCCGCGGCGGGAATGGCTCAATCCGCTTGCCCTGTGCGGCGTGGCGAGCATGCTCGCGACCGGCCTGTTCGGCCTTGGCTGGACGCTTGCCGTTCCGCTTGCTCTGGCCAATGTCGCCGAGGCCGGAATCGGTGCAATGTTGCTGGGTTCGGCCGGCAACAGCAACAGCCCATTTGAATCGCTTCGATCGCTAATCCGGTTTCTGTTCGCAGTCGGAATCGTCGCGCCTTTGGGGGCTGCCCTGCTGGCTGGTGCGAGCGTCGCTTCATTCGGCCATCCCTTCATCCCGACAGCAGCCCAGTTCTTTGTCGGTCACGCCCTCGGCGCGATTAGTTTCATCCCCATTTTCAGCCTGTTTGTCAGCGGCGAGCTCGCCGCCGCGGTGCGACAGTTCGACCGGCGGCGCTCGGTTGAAATGCTGGTTATCCTCATGCTTGTTGCAGCAACCGTTTTCGGCGCTTTCTGGATCGAGGGGCTGCCCTTGCTGTTCCTTCCGGCGGGACCGATCATCGTGGCCATTTTCCGCAGCCGGCAGATTGGCGCGGCAGCGTCGATCATTTTGTTCGCGGCGATCGGTGGAGTGCTGACCATGACCGGTCACGGGCCGCTAATGATGACCGATTTGTCGCCGGGCGGGCGGATGCAGTTCTTCCAGTTCTGCCTTGCGGCATATGTGCTTACGGTGTTGCCGATCTCCGCCGATCTCAAGCATCGCTCGCGCCTCCACCGCGAACTGCGCCTGAGCGAAGCACGCTATCGGATGATGGCCGATCATTCCTCTGACATCCTGATGCATCTCGACGTGTCGGGCGAAATCCGCTTCGTCAGTCCGTCGGTGAAAAATATTGGCGGGTTCGATCCCGAAGATCTGATCGGCCACAAAACGTCCGAACTGATCCACCCCGATGATTTCGAGCGGGTTCGCGCGGAACATAAACTCACCATCCAGGAACCGGGGGAAGCACGCAGTTTCGATTATCGCGGGATGACCAAGGATGGCGAAATCCGCTGGTTCGAAACCCACACGCGGGCGATCGTGGATCGCAACGGGCAGGTTGAAGGCGTACTCAGCGTGATCCGCGACATCACCGCTCGCAAGGAAGTCGAAAACCAATTGACGGAGGCGGCCACGACCGATCCGCTGACCGGGCTTGGCAATCGCCGGGCATTTATCGCGGCGGCCGAACAAATGACATCCGACAAGCGCAACCGGCAAGTCACGGTCGCAATCATCGACATCGACCATTTCAAGTCGATCAACGATCAATATGGTCACGACGCGGGCGATGAAGTCCTCAACAGCTTCGCTCGGTTGGTCGGCGGAATGCTCCGCGACAAAGACGTCCTGACGCGCGTGGGGGGCGAAGAGTTCGCGATTCTATTCCCCAATCTCGATCCAATTGGCGCTTTGAAGGTGTGCGATCGGGTCCGGACCGAGATCGCCGCGACGCCCTGCCAAACCAGCGCGGGCGCCGTCATGATTACCCTCAGTGGCGGCGTTGCGCGCGTCACCAAGCGCGGTCTTGATGATGCGATCAAGCGCGCCGACATCGCGCTTTACGAAGCGAAAAACGGGGGCCGGAATCGCTTCAACCTGGCTGACTGAGCGGACGTTCAGGCGAAGTTGAAGCTGACCGACAGGCGTTCGCCGCGACCGGCTCCGGCAAGAACCTCATGGCGCAGCCAGCTCTCCCACATCAGCAGCAGGCCAGGGCTCGGCTCGATGGTCACAAACGACCGCAAATCTTCCGCAGCATCGTCGCGGCGGGTTGGAGCGGCCATCATCAGCCCGAGGCGCGGATCTTCGAAGCGGATCGCCCCCGAATTCGTCGGAACCTCGACATAATAGGTCCCGGAAATGATGCTGTGCGGGTGAATATGTCCACTATGCTGCCCACCGTTTTTCAACAGATTTACCCACAGACTGTCGAGTTTCGGCCTTCGCCCCAGGTCGAACGCGCATTCTCCGGCGAATTTCGCCGCTTGGCGAGTGAGCAGTTGGGCAAAATCGGCAAAGGCCGGATCGCGTTTGGTCAGGTCGTTGAGCGAGGCATAGCTCGTGTAGCCAGGATAAGCGCGATCCTTGCTCCAGCGCCGGCCGGCGCGATCTTCGCGGGCGAAGGTGCGAATCGAATGCGCGAGCGCATCGCGCAGGTCCTGCGACCCGATTTCACTCTCTTGAAGAGGCGTTGCAAAAAGGCGGCGCATCATGACACTCTGGTAAAGTCTTGATACCAGTCGCGATAGGGCAGGATGAACCATATCTTCATATCCTATGCGCGGACTGATGGGCCGATCGCGGAAGGGGTTTCCGACGCGCTTCGAGCGGCCGGCCATCAAGTGTGGCGCGACGACCAATTACCCGCCCACCGCGCCTATTCGGAGGTCATTGAAGAACGCCTGAAAACCGCCAAGGCGGTAATAGTTCTGTGGTCCGCAGAAGCGGCGCAATCGCAGTGGGTCCGCGCCGAAGCCGACACTGCGCGCACTGCCGGCACACTCATCCAGGCAAGCATCGATGGCACGGTTCCGCCGTTGCCCTTCAATCAAATCCAATGTGCGGACCTGAAGGGCTGGGAGGGAGAGGTCAGCGCGCCGGGCTGGCGCAAGGTAGAAGCCAGCGTTGCAGCGCTTGCCGGCTCACCAAAACCTTCGGCCAAGCCGCCGCCGCGTTCGCGTTCGATCTGCGTCCTCCCATTCGCCAATATGAGCGGCGAGGCCGAACAGGAATATTTCAGCGACGGGATCAGTGAGGACATCACGACGGACCTGTCGAAGGTCTCGGCACTTTCGGTCGTTGCCCGCAACACCGCCTTTCAATTCAAAGGCAAGGCCGTCGACGTTGGCGAGGTCGCGGGCAAGCTTGGCGTCAGTCATGTTCTCGAAGGCAGCGTACGCAAAGCAGGCGGGCGGGTGCGGATCACCGCCCAGCTGATCAACGGCGAGACCGGCGACCATGTCTGGGCCGAGCGCTACGACCGCGACCTGACCGACATTTTCGCCATCCAGGACGAGATCAGTCAGGCGATCGTCGCCGCTTTGAAGGCCAAGCTGCTGCCCGAGGAAAAGAAGGCCATTGCGAGCCGCGGCACGACCAATGTGGAAGCGTACAACCTGTTCCTGATGGCGCGGCAGTCTTGGATTGACGGCGATTTCGGTGAAAGTGGCCGGGAACGGCGCGTGATTCGCATTTGTGCGCGTGCCACAAAAATCGATCCGGCCTATGCGCAAGCCTGGGCACTGATGGGACTCGCCCAAGCAAATTTGCGCTACGCCTACACCGGAAATGATGACGAACTGGACGATGGCCTGACGGCGGCCAATCGCGCGCTTGATCTCGATTCCAGCATTGCCGAGGCTTATCTGCCGAGGGCTTGGCATCTGGCGATGCTTGGCCACCAAGTGGAAGCGCTAGCGGAGCTCGAAACGGCTGTCCGGCTGAATCCAGACTCGTGGGAAGTCAACAAGGAAGCAGCGCGGATATTTTACCGGCAGGGCAACCTGCAGCAGGCGGCGCTACATCTGGAGAAGGCGACTTCAATTGCTGAGGGTGACTTCCATAGTCGGGGCATGTTGTCGGCCTTGTATCTGGCGCAGGGTGACATCGACCGCGCACGGGAATGTGCAGTAAAGGTCATTCACCAAGTGGAGGGGGCGCTTGCTCGTGACCCGGACAATGGTGCTGCGCTTGCCTATGGCGCCTTGAGCTTTGCCGCGGTCGGGAACCTTGAGCGTGCCCGTGAGTGGATTGATCGCGCGCTGCTGCTCGACCCAGACAATTTGTACATGCGATACAATCTTGCCTGGCCAGTGCTCGGCTTTTTTAAGGACAAGGAAGCCGCGCTTGAATTGCTCGAGCCGGCATTGTCCAAAGCCGGCCAAACCTTGATCAGCCTGGCCGAAGTGGATCGAAATCTCGATCCGTTCCGCAACGATCCCAGGTTCCAGCAAATACTTGCCGCTGCCAAGGAGCGGATCGCGAAGGAGCGCGGGGCCGCTACTCCTGCTGCAAGCGCAGAGCGACCTCGCTCATGAATCGTACGTCATCACCGTCCGCCAGCCACTCGGCTTCACCGGCGATTGCGGCGAGGAGGTCGCTGAGCGGCTCCATCTCGCTTTTGGCGTAATTGCCAAGCACGTAGCCGGTGACCCGGTCCTTGTCGCCGGGATGGCCGATGCCAATGCGCACGCGGCGGAAATCGGGGCCGAGGCTGGCATCGATCGAGCGCAGGCCATTATGGCCGGCAAGCCCGCCGCCGGTGCGCACCTTGACCTTGAACGGGGCGAGATCGAGCTCGTCGTGGAAGACGGTCAGCGACTCCTCGTCGAGTTTGTAGAAATTGAGCGCCTGCTGAACCGCGTCGCCACTGTCGTTCATGAAGGTCTGGGGTTTGACCAGAAGCACGCGATTGCGGCCCACCCGGCCTTCGACGACCAGGCTTCGGAATTTCTTCGTCCACGGGGCGAAGCCGTGGGTTGCGGCGATGATGTCGGCGGCCATGAATCCGGCATTGTGCCGCTGGAGCGCATATTTATCGCCCGGATTGCCAAGACCGACCCAGATTTGCATGGTTCACCCCTAGCCCGGGCGGAAGACAAAAAGAAACCGCCCACCATTTCGGGCGAGCGGTTCCTTTGAATCGAGGCAGAAAGAGGAGAGGATTATTCCTCGCCGCCGTCCTTGGCTTCGGTTTCGCCATCGCCTTCGCCTTCGCCACCTTCGTCGCCGACAGTCGGGACATCGCCTTCGGCCGTTTCGGCTTCGTCCGATTCTTCCGACTTCATCGCCGACGGAGCAACGATCGTCGCGACGGTAAAGTCACGGTCGTCGATCGCCGGCTTGACGCCTTCCGGCAGCTTGATCTGGCTGATGTGGATCGAATCGCCGATTTCGAGGCCTTCGAGCTCGACGTGCAGTTCTTCCGGGATATGCGCAGCGTCGCACATGATCTCGATTTCATGCTGGACGACGTTGAGAACGCCGCCGCGCTTGAGGCCCGGCGAAGCATCTTCGTTGAGGAAGCGCACCGGCACCGCGACGGTGACCTTGGTGTGCTCGCCGATGCGCAGGAAATCGACGTGGATCGGACGGCTCGAAACCGGGTGGAAATCGACCGCTTTGGGCAATGTCCGGTGGTTCTTGCCGCCGAGGTCGATCATGATCACCGAGTTCATGAAGTGGCCGCTCGACAGAATCTTGCTGAGCAACTTCTCTTCGACGTGAATCGAAAGCGGCTCTTTCTTTTCGCCGTACACCACGGCGGGTACCCGTCCATCACGACGCAATGCACGGGAGGCTCCCTTGCCAGCCCGGTCGCGCGTTTCGGCGGGCAGCGTTAGCTGTTCGCTCATCTCGCATAGTCTCCGATAAAAATTACCCCGCCACGCCTCCAGGGATGACCATGGCTCGGGGGAGCGCGCCCACTAGTCGAGCGGGCGCGCAAAAGCAAGCTTGGAGCGGGCGCAGCCCGTCACTGGATGCGGCGGACCGTCAGACCTTCCTGCTTGAGCCGTTCGACGACCGAACCCTTGCCAGCCAGGTGGCCGGCGCCGACCGCGATCATGACCGTCCCCGGCTGGGCCATTCGGGCATCGATCCACTTGACCCAATTGGCGTTGCGCTGAGCGATGATGGCATTGGCCAGTTCGGGCGAATCGGCGAGGTCGCGGTTGAATGCCCGGGCGATCGATTTGACGTCGCCGCGCGACCACGCGCTGAGCATCGAGTCGAACACCTTTTTGACTTCGGGACCACCCTCGAGTGCTCCTTCGAGGAGATTGCGTTGGGCTTTCTCCGACAGGCGATCGAAAAAGCCGAATTGTTCGACATTCGTTTCGAGCTCGCCAATCGGCCGGCTGGTCCCGGTGAATTCTTTGCGCAGGACCATTTCCACGCCTTCGCCCGATTTCAGGTCGAGGTCCTTGAACTGGGTGCCGAGCAACATGAACGCCGCCGCCCAGCTCTCCATCTGGTCGAGCGCGGCGGGCGGGAAACCGCTCTTTTTCACCGCTTTCGCAAGCGCCGGGCGCTTGGCTTTTGAAACCCGTTCGCTGAGCGGTGGAAGACCCTTGGTGAAAGCGAGGCTGGCGAGCGCGCTCATGATCTTGGTCGGGTCCTTGTCATCGACAATGGTTTCCACAACCAATTGCTGCGATCCGCCAACCGCACGGTCGAACCTGTCCGACCGCCACTTGAAACCAGCGGGCAGCAAATGGATCGTCCCGAACAGATAGACGGTCGTGTCGGCATCGCTGACCGCCCACAGGGCGGGGCTCGCCTGGGCCGGGGCCTTGGCAACTGCGGTTCCGCCGGCCGACAGAACGGCCAGAGCGGCGCCAATGCGCCCGATGAACTGCTTGAACTTCACGCTTTCGCCTTCCTTCCCGACCACCGGACAGCAGCCGCACTATGCGGTCCAAGCTGAACCTCCACTTGCCCCATGCGCGCCCATGAGCCAAAGCCCCGCGGCATGTTGAGCTTCCAGGACCTTATCCTCACGCTGCACCAATATTGGGGCAAGCATGGCTGCGTCATCCTCCAGCCCTATGACATGGAGATGGGGGCGGGCACATTCCACCCGGCGACGGTCCTGCGCGCATTGGGCCCCGATCGGTGGCGCGCGGCCTATGTCCAGCCGTGCCGCCGGCCGACCGACGGCCGCTACGGCGAAAATCCCAACCGGCTCGGCGCTTATTGCCAGTATCAGGTGGTCCTCAAGCCCAGCCCGGATGATCTTCAGCGACTGTATCTCGGAAGCCTCGCGGCGATCGGCATCGATCCGCTCAAACACGACATCCGTTTCGTCGAGGACGATTGGGAAAGCCCCACGCTCGGCGCCTGGGGCCTTGGCTGGGAAGTATGGTGCGACGGGATGGAAGTCACCCAATTCACCTACTTCCAGCAGGTCGGCGGGTTCGAATGCCGGCCGGTGACCGGCGAACTGACCTACGGGCTCGAGCGGCTGGCGATGTATATCCAGGGCGTCGACAATGTCTTCGACCTGGCGTTCAACGATCACGGCGTCACCTACGGCGACGTGTTCCTCGAAAATGAGCGCGAAATGAGCGAATATCATTTCGAAATCGCCGATACCGAGGCGTTGTTCGACCTGTTCAAGAAATCGGCTGCCGAATGCCAGCGCTGTCTCGACGCCAAGCTGCCGATCCCCGCCTATGAACAAGCGATCAAGGCCAGCCACATTTTCAACACGCTTCAGGCGCGCGGCGTGATCTCGGTCGCCGAGCGTGCAGCTTACATCGGCCGGGTCCGCGACCTGGCCAAGGCCGCCTGCGCCGTATGGCTGGAGCGCTCGGCATGAGCGACTTTCTGCTCGAACTGCTGAGCGAGGAAATCCCGGCGCGGATGCAGGCGCGGGCGCGCGCCGACCTCCAGCGGATGATGGCCGAGGCGCTTCAGCGTGCAGCGCTGAGCCACGGCGCGATTACGGCTTTTTCGACCCCGCGCCGCCTCGCTCTGATCGTCCGCGACGTCGCTTCCTCGACCGCGGCTGTGAACGAAGAATTGAAGGGCCCGCGGACCAGCGCACCGCCCCAGGCGCTCGACGGATTCCTGCGCAAGACCGGTCTGACGCAGGACCAGCTTGAGGACCGCGACGGCACCTGGTTCGCGGTCATCGACAAGCCGGGGAGGAGCGCGGCCGCCGTCATCGCCGAAGCCGTGCAGCAGATCATCGCCGACTTCCCCTGGCCCAAGTCGATGCGCTGGGGGGAGGGCGACCTCAAATGGGTGCGACCGCTCCATTCGATCATTGCGCTGCTCGGCGAAGACATTGTGCCGGTTGACGTCGCCGGCATCATCGCTGGCGCGGCCACGCTCGGCCACCGCTTCCACCACCCGGGCCCGATCACCATCGGTGGCGCAAGCGATTATGTCGAAAAATTGCGCGCCTGCCATGTTCTGGTCGACCAGGCCGAACGCGAGGCGCTGATCCGCGACGGCGCCGCAAGCGCTGCCAAAGCGGCGGGTTTCGCTTTGATCGAGGACGAAGGGCTGGTGGTCGAAAATGCCGGTCTGACCGAATGGCCGGTGCCGCTCGCGGGCCAGTTCGATCCCGACTTCCTCGATGTCCCGCGCGAGGTGATCGTTCTGACCATGCGCACCAACCAGAAATATTTCGCCTGCGCGGGTGAGGATGGCGGGCTTGCCCCGGCGTTCGTGTGCGTCGCCAATATCGATGCCAAGGACGGCGGCGAAAGCATTGTCGAGGGCAACCGCCGGGTCCTCGCCGCGCGGCTATCCGATGCGCGTTTCTTCTGGGAACAGGACCTCAAAATCCCGCTCGAGGAGCAGGCCAAGAAACTCGACGGAATCGTTTTCCACGAGAAACTCGGAACCGTCGCTGACAAGGTCGAGCGGGTGGCCAAGTTGGCGCGTTGGCTGGTCGAGGAAGGGATCGTTGGAACCCTCTCCCCTGGGGGGAGAGGGCAGGGTCAGGGGGGCCAGGGCTCTGCGACCAAGGCAGAACCCCCTCATCCCGGCCTTCTCCCCGCCGGGGAGAAGGGGAAATTAGCAGACCTCGCCGAGCGCGCCGCACGGCTGGCCAAGGCCGACCTCGTCACCGGAATGGTCGGCGAATTTCCCGAATTGCAGGGCGTCATCGGCGGCTATCTCGCCGAAGCGCAGGGCGAGCCCAAAGCGGTCGCCGAAGCCATTCGCGACCATTATAAACCGACGGGCCTCTGGGATGGCGAGTCGTCAATGCCTGTAAGCGTGGCTGTGGCGCTCGCCGACAAGCTTGATACTCTCTTCGCGTTCTTCGCGGCGGGGATGCTTCCAACCGGCTCGAAAGATCCATTTGCATTACGTCGCGCAGCTATAGGCGTGATTCGCACAATCGAGCGCAATTCCCTTCGGCTCTTGATCAGCGAAGCCGCTCGTAGTTGGAATGCCGATCACACGGTTGGTCCTGGCTTGGCCGTTGAAGACTTCCTTCACGACCGGCTTGCAGTGATGATGAGGGACAGCGGATTTCGAGCTGATACAGTCATGGCCTCCGCAAATATTGCAGGTTTGGTCGGAGAGCGCTTTGATGGTGATCTTTGGCGCGTACGCAGGCGAGCGCAGGCCCTGCAGGTCTTTTTCGAAACCGGGGAGGGGACGAACCTTCTCGCCGGCTACAAGCGCGCCGCGAATATCCTCAAGAAGGAAGGCGATGACGGCTCAAATCCGTCGGCTCCAGCACGGCTTGAAATAGAACGTCAGGAACAGGATCTCATCGATGCCCTAGGCGCCGCGGAACCGAAATCGTTGAAGGCGATCGAAAAGGAAGATTTCGCTACGGCTATGACGGCGCTCGCGTCACTTCGCGCACCCATCGATGCCTTCTTCGAAAAGGTCACGGTGAATGTCGACGACCCCGGCACTCGAGCGCGGCGCCTGAATCTGCTCGCCCGCTTCCGCGACACCGTGCATGCAGTCGCGGACTTTTCGAAAATCGAGGGCTAGTTCCTGTTCCCCGGCGAAGGCCGGGGTCCAGTTGCGCGCAAGCGCTCATCCAGACGTGCTCGCGCGCCTTTCGTGCTCAGAATTGGCACCGGCATCCGCCGGGGAACGGCTAGGTTTCGTTGCGATCGTCGATCCCGTCGCGATCGCGGTCGACCTTGGTGACAATCGCCTGGTCGCGGTCGTCGATCCCGTCATCGTTGCGGTCGACCTTGGCCGGGGTCTTGGCTTCGACCGGGCGGTCCTTCAGCGCCGCGCCGCGCAGGCTGTCGCGTTCGCGCCATTCGCGTTCATTCGCCGCATGATCGCGTTCCAGCGTCTCGCGCCGGGTGACCTCGTCCTGATAGCGCGTTTTCCATTTTTTCCGCCCGCCGGCAGTCATGAACAGGCCGACTAGAATTCCCAGGAGGAATACCAGTCCGTAGATGATCCAGACATTGGGATCGTTGGAAATTTGCATGATCTGCCCCGCATTGCTGTGGTTACAGTCCCTCTACGCTTGAGCGCGCCACCGCGTTCCACGGCAAGCGCGCTGCGGGCGTCAGCTGTTGACGAAGCTGTCCTTGATCGAACAGGCCGCGGGCCCGAGAATGACGATGAACAAGGTCGGCAGGATGAACAGGATCAGCGGCACGGTCATGATCGCCGGCAGCCGCGCGGCCTTCTCCTCGGCGCGCATCATCCGCTCGTTGCGGAATTCGGCCGACAGGACGCGCAGCGCGGAGGCCAATGGAGTACCGTATTTCTCGGTCTGGATCATGGTCGTGACAACCCCGCGAACGGCATCGAGATCGACCCGGTTGGAAAGATTTTCGAACGCCTGGCGGCGCTCGTTGAGGAAGCCCAATTCGATCGCGGTCAGGCCGAATTCGTCGCCCAATTCGGGATAGGCCTTGCCCAGTTCGCGGCTGACCCGGCCGAACGCGGCGTCGACGGTCAGGCCGGCTTCGGCGCAGATGACGAGCAGATCGAGCGCGTCGGGAAGGCCCTTGCGGACCGCCGCGCTGCGCTTGTTGATCTTGTTCTTGAGCCAGATGTCCGGACCCTTGTAGCCAAGCCCGACAATGCCAGCGACGGTGAGGTAGCGGCGCAGCCACGACCAGCCGGGATACCAGTCGAACCCATAGAGGCAGAGCACCGCGATCCCGCCCAGCGCGACCGGCAGCAGGAAGCGCGCGCCGATGACAAAGAAAGCCAGATCTTTCGACCGGATACCCGCCTGCATCAGCTTCTGCTGGGTTTTCTTGAGCTGGTCGTCCTGGAGCATCTTGAACTGGGTCAGGATCGAGCGGACCCGGTCCGCGGCTTCGTTGCGGTTGGTCAGCTTCTTGCGCTTGTTGGTCGAGGCGACGATGCCCGCCTTCAATTGCTCGCGGCGTTCGTTGAGCGCCTTGACCCGCCGCGCCATCGGATCGCGGGCGGTGGTCGCGGCATAGATTGCGGTGAGCACTGCGAACGTCGCCACCGCGCTGAGCACGGTCGCCACCCAAATGACGTCGAAACCGAGAAGGGTTGGGCCTGCGGGCACCTGCTGCATGACTATTTCCGCCCCATCAGATTTCGAAATTGACCATCTTGGACATGATGAACACGCCAAGGCCCATCCACACCATCCCGCCGATCCCAGTGGCGATCAGCCGCTGGTCGACGAAAAATCCGGCCATATATCCGGGGTTGATCATCCACACGAGCGTGAACACGATGAATGGCAACGAGCCGACGATATAGGCCGAGGCCTTGGATTCCGAGCTCATCGCCCGGATCTTGAGCTTCATTTGCGCGCGCTTGCGCAGCACGTCGGACAGGTTCGACAGCGTTTCGGCAAGATTACCGCCGGTTTCGCGCTGGATCGCCAGCGTGATGACGAAGAACTGGAATTCGGGCGTCCCGAGGCGGTCGGCGGTATCCTGCAGCGCGCCTTCCATCGTCCGGCCGATTTTCATCTTGTCGGATACGGTGCGGAACTCGATTCCGACCGGGCCCGGGATTTCGCTCGACACGATGCCAAGGGTCTCGGTGATCGGGAGTCCCGAACGCAGGCCGCGAACCATCAGGTCGATGGCATCGGGGAAATTGGCGGTGAATTTGTTGATCCGCCGCTTGATCATCTTGCCGATGAACCAATGGGGCCCGCCGACACCGAAAAACAGGCCGACGAACAGCGCCAGATAAAGCGGCGCTCCGCGCGACATCGCAAGCCCGCCGATGACCAAAAAGATCGCGCTGCAGATCGTCGCATATCTGCCCAGGCTGATTTGCTTGCCGGTCTGCTCGAGCCGTTTGCGCAGGAGGGCGGGTTTGGGGATCAGCGACGACGCCAGGCCTTCGATGCGGCTGTTGCGGGCCTGCATGAGCTTGCGGATCTGAGCCTCGGCCTTGCCCGCGACGATATCGCCGTGGCGTTCCTTGATCGCCTCCCGGCGGCGCTTCATCGCCTTGCCTGTGGACGGTCCGCTGAACGCGAGCACACCCATGCCCAGGGTCAGAAAGATTCCAGCCATGAGGACGATTATCAGCATTGGAGCTCTTGCCTCTCACTCACTTGTGCCGGACGCGATTGCGTCGGCGGACCTTCGGCCGATGGTTATGCCGCCGCTTTTGCTTTCGGCCGCGACAGACGCGACATCAGATTGTTGACCAGGGATTTGTTCGGCCCCGGCGAGCTGCTTGCCTCGGCCACGCCTTCTTCGGTGGCATGACTGAGGACCATGTTCGACAGCGTGTTGAACGACGCCGTCAGTTTTCCGGTCGCGACTTCGGCCATTGGCTTGCCCAGCTTGGCCGCCTGGGCGGCGAGCTTGGCGTCGTACGGAAAGACGATGTCGACTGGGCGTTCGATCGACTGTTCGAAATCCTTGCGGCTGATTTCCAGCGCTCCGCCATTGGGAACGCCATTGGCGACCACCAGCACCTTGGTCTGCGGCGCATTGGATTTCAGCCAGGCGAGAATGCGGATGGTATCGCGCGTCGCCGCCAAAGTGAGTTCGGCAACCACGACCGCGATATGAGCGTCGTGAACCAGATGCGGATGCTGAATCAGCATGTGCCGCGGCAGATCCAGAACCGTCGATTCAAAGGCGTTGCGCATTTCCTCCTGGAGTTGGAAGAAAGCGGTCCCGTCGGTTACCAGCGGTTGGTGGATCGGGGCTTCGGCCGACAGGACTGACAGGCGTTCATTGGCGCGAACCATCGCCCGCTCGATGAACAAACCGTCGATCCGGCTCGGATTTTCAATCGCATCGGTCAGTCCGCGGCCAGGCTCGAGGTCGAGCGCCAGAGCGCCGGTGCCGAAATGAACGTCAAGGTCGAGAAGAGCGGTCGAACGATGCGCCTTTTCGCCCATCGACCAGGCCAGCGAAGTCGCCAGGGTCGAAGCGCCGACTCCGCCGCGAACGCCGACGACGACCGCCATGACGTGCGGCTTGTCGGCTTGCGACTCACCCCGCGGTCCGGACAGGATCATCTGCGCGTGGACGAACGAATCGCGCAGCTGGTCGACCGTGAACGGCTTGAGCAGATAATCGTGAATCCCGCTGGCGACGAGGTCGCGGTACAGGCGCACGTCGTTGACGGTGCCCGCTGCGATTACGATCGTGC
Organism: Pseudomonadota bacterium; assembly: GCA_040390365.1. Lineage (GTDB taxonomy): Bacteria > Pseudomonadota > Alphaproteobacteria > Sphingomonadales > Sphingomonadaceae > Sphingomicrobium. The sequence goes on from JAZJYM010000003.1 coordinate 465,891, forward strand.
CCGGCTCGCACACTTCGGCCAGCGCATTGATATCGCTCAGCGGATCGGCGGATTCGCTCAAATCGACAAACAGGATGTTCGGACTGGCCGAGACCGACAGCGACTGGACCGCATTGCGCAATCCGCCCTTGTTGACCTTTTCCGGCGACCAGCCGTGCTCGACCGCAACCGGCCGAAGCATGTCGGCGGTAGCATCGTCGCAGACGAAGGCGGTGAAGGGATCGCGCAGACCCGCGCGTGCCTGAAACGGTGCGTTCATCACTTACTTGTCCTTCGTATTATTGATCGTGTTCTTGAACGGCCGCAGGATCTGCCCCGGAAGCACTGCGGTAAGCGGCCAGTTGCGATACATGATGATCGCCTTGGCCGCGGTTTCCGCATCTTCGGCGGCCTTGCCCGGCCGGCCGTGAAGCAGGTCTTCGGGGTTGGCGATCTGGGCGGCAAGATTGACGTTCACGCCGCAACCGTAATTCGAGAATGTCGAATTGCTGAAGTTGGGGTTGGACGTGCTGCTCCAGTCGGGGCAACCCGGAACGAACGCCTTCTTGCGGCTGACGACGACGCGGAGCGCGCCCGCTTGTGCAACGCCGGCGCTGGCCGGCGCACCGGCGGTGACCAGCATGCCGTAGCGGCCGGCGATTTCCGCGACCTGGGCACGGGCCAAAGGCGCATAATCGCCATTGACGTAGATCGTGTCGCCATAATCGAGGGCGAGACCCGCGAACCAGCCGTCGAGGCGGCCCGCGTCTTCCGCCGCCAGCGAGCCTGACGGTGTCTCGGCGTCAAAGACATAATCCGTCGACGTCACGACGGGTACGTGGAGCGAGGCCAGGCCTTGCTCAGCGGGCTTGGGCGTGTTGCACGCTGTTGCCGTCGAGGCGAGAGCGGCGAGGATGAGAATGTTGCGCATCTTCATATCCTTCTTGGGAGCGGCGCGGTTCACAGCTTGAAGCCCGGAGCGGCGGCGGGACCGGCATTGGCCGGAGCGACGGTTGCAGGAGCGCTGAGCGCAGTTGGCTGGGTCGATCCGCTGACACCCTGGTAGGTCTGGCCCATGAAGTCGCGAGCACCATCGTCGGGCACTCGATAACCATCGACCGGAGTCGCCATTTGACCCGAGACAGGGCGCACGAGATAAGGGGTGACGATCACCACCAGCTCTGTTTCCTGCTTCTTGAAATTGGTCGAGCGGAAGAGTGCGCCGAGGATCGGGATGTCGCCCAGGAATGGCGCCTTGTCGATACTATTGGTCGCGGTGTTGCGAAGCAGTCCGGCGATCATGAACGACTGGCCCGATCCGAGCTCAACCGTGGTTTCGGCGCGGCGCGTCGTCAGCGCCGGAACGTTGAAACCGTTGAGCGTGATCGATCCTTCGTTGGACAATTCGCTGACCTCGGGACGCACGCGCATCGAAATGCGGCCGTCGCCGAGGACGATCGGGGTGAAGGCGAGGCCGACACCATATTGCTTATATTCGATGACCACCGAGCCGAGCGCTTGGGCGACCGGGATCGGGAATTCGCCGCCGGCGAGGAAGCTCGCGGTTTCGCCTGACACCGCGGTCAGATTGGGTTCCGCAAGCAGGGTCACGAGGCCGTCGTTCGCGGCGATGTCGAGCGAACTCAAAATGTCGAGCCCGAACAATTTGCCGCTACCCGAGAAGGTCGAGCCAAGGATGCTTCGGAGCACCGCCGGGACCTGGCCAGAACTGGGGTCGGCGGGATTTGGCAAATAGATGCCTTGACCCTGGGCGACACCAAATTTGAAGCCGCTGGTCGGGTCTGTCGCAAGCAGGTTTACGCCGAATTTCTTGAGCACCGAACGGTTGATTTCGGCAATCCGCACCTTGAGCGTGACCTGCAGCGGCGTTGCCACCTTGAGCCGGTTGATCGGGACGACCAGCAGGGGATCGCCTTCCTTGACGCCAGGGTTGAGCATGGCACGAACCAGCTGCTGGGCCTGGGCGGCATCTTCCGGGGTCGCAACGGTGCCGTTGATGATCGCCACCTGGCCGATCGTGGTCACGCTGACATTCGATTCCGGCATCGCCTGGCGCATCATCGCGTCGATCGAGCCAAGGTTCTGGCTGACCCGGACATTGGCACCATAGACGACGCTTCCGTCGGCGGCGGTGGCGATGACCGTTGCATCGCCCATTTCCTTGCCGAACACGTTGAGCTGGCGCGGGCCGTTGACATAAAGGTCGGCGACCTTGGGATTTGATGTCCACACATTGGCGACGTTGCGCGGCAGGTTGACCATCTGGCCTTCACCGACCGACAGCTGGACCCGGGTCGACGGGCGATAGGTGCCGGACGCATAAGCGGCGGGCTGGGCCAGAGCCGGGACGGCCGAGCCGAAGGCGCCAAGCGCGAGCGCTGCGGCAGCGACGGCAGTTCCCAAATGGGCCCGGGTTTTCTTCTTGATCGAGTACATCTTAGCGACTCCCCACCGGGACGAGTGAAACATCATTGCCACGCGCCACCTTGACCGTCGGACCCGACGGGACAGAACCACCGCCTTGACCGGTGATCCCCTGGCCGATGCCCTTGCCGAGCGCGGCCATGGCATCGCCGAGATTTTCTTTCTGCGGCTTCGACGGCACGGTGCGGCGCTGGAAGCGCGACACGTCGCCACCGGTCGTGAACGTGGTATTATGGTCGTTGGGACGGTTGGCGATCGCCAGCAGGAGCGACTTCTCCTTGGCCGGATCGGCATCCGCCGGAACCTTGACTTCACCCGAGGCAACCGCGCGTTCGAGTTCGGACGCATTGTCGGCGATCGAGCGCAGCGACAGCGATAGCGTCCCGACGCTTTGGCCGACCGCGATCTTCTCGGCGATCCGCGGGGTCACTTCGAGCGTGACGTTGGTGAAGGTCTTGACCAGGGTCTTGCCTTCATCGTCCTTGTCGCTGAACCGTTGGTCGGTGGCGAGCACGCGAATGTTGCGAACGATCGTTTCCGAAACTTTGAGCGGGGGGCCGTCGCCGCCACCGGCGACATCCTGGGTCATGACGATATCGACGTGATCGCCCGGGAAGACGAACCCGGCAACCCCGGTCGACGCATTCACCGGAACCGTGATCGCGCGCATTCCCGAGCCAAGCGCAGCGGCGAGGAAGCCACGATCCTGCGGACCGACCAGCGATCCGCGAGTGACCGGCTGGCCGGCGGTAACATTGTAGCGCACGACCGTTCCGATCAGGCTTTGGGCGTTGCTGCCCTGGCCATCGACATAATAAGCGCTTTCGATCAATTCCTTGGGCCACGGCTGGAACGACAGGCTTTCGGCATCGATGATGGTGCCAACCGGAAGCGCCTTGCGCGCCACCAGCACCCGTGGGCCAAGATTGGCGGGAGCGGCAGCAGCTTGCTGTGCGCCGGCACCGGCGAACATGTTCTTGGCCATGACCGCGGTGATCACCGCAATGACCAACGCTCCACAGAGCAGCGCAATCTTCTTAGCATTCATGGCGCAATCGCCTCCCCTCGCCGGGCTTTAAAATCCACGGCACCACACATCAGACAAATTGGTTAAGAAACCGTTGGGCGAGAATCGCCAGACCACCGGCGGCGATCGCCACGCCGTAAGGAATTTCAGGCTTGCCGGGCTTCTTTCGAAACCGGTGAAAAGCGACGATTCCGATCGTCAGAAGTCCGCCGGCCAGCGACATAAAAACGAGAAATCTCAATGTCGAAGCAGGCGAAAACCACAAAGCCAGAGCCGCCGCGAGCTTGACGTCACCGCCGCCCATCATGCCGGCGTAAAAGGCACCAGCGAGCAGCAGGAACACGCCCGCTGCAATCGCCACCTGGACCGCAATTTGCGGCCACAGCGGCAATCCCGTCGCCAACCAATAGAGCGGTGCAAGCCCGGCAACGGTCAGGTTGAGGCGGTTCGAGATGGTAAAGGTGCGCACGTCGATGACCGCCGCGACCACCAGCAGCAGCGCGAGAACGATCTCCAGAAAAAGCGGCAATGCCCCATCAATCATGGGCTGGACACCTAGACGCATGGGCTTTCGAATTCGTAACCAGCGCCGTGGAATATGATATCGTCATCGTCGGCGGCGGGATCGCCGGGGCCAGTCTGGGCTGGGCGCTGGGGCAGCGCGGGCGCATGCTCATCATCGAAGCCGAGGACCGCTGCGGCTATCATTCGACCGGCCGTTCGGCGGCGTTTTACCTGGAAAGCTATGGCGGCCCTGATGTCGCCAGGCTCAATCGCGCGTCGGAGGATTTTCTCGATCGACCGCCACCTGAATTTTCCGATCGAGGATATCTTCGTCGGCGCGGCGCGCTCCATATTTCGAAGGGCACGGCGATCGAGCTACCCGACGGAGTCGAATCGCAACCGCTTGGCCAGGCGGCGCTTGCGGAGCGGCTTCCGGGACTGCGTCCGCAATGGCGTTTCGGCCGTTTCGAGCCGGGTTGTGCCGACATCGACGTCGCTCGCCTGCATGGCGATTTCCTGCGCTCGTTTCAGACGCTCGGCGGTCAGGTCCGGACCGGCTCCCGCCTTGCTTCGGCAAATTCGACCGCGGACCATTGGGACATCAGGCTGGACAACGGAACGACGATCTATTCGCGAATCCTGGTCAATGCCGCCGGCGCCTGGGCGGACGAAGTCGCGATTCGCTCGGGCATCGAGCCGGTCGGGATCCAGCCCAAGCGGCGGACGGTCGTTCAGCTGCGCGTCGGCCAGTCCGGACTCAAGGACTTGCCGCTGGTCATCGACGCCGACGAGCTTTTCTATTTCAAGGGAGAGGGCGAGCGCACGATCTGGCTCAGCCCCAATGACGAAAGTGATTGCCCGCCGGGCGATGCAGCCGCTGAAGAATATGATGTCGCACTGGCGGTCGATCGTTTCCAGCAGGTCGTCGACTGGCCGGTCGAAGCGGTCGAACGGCGCTGGGCCGGATTGCGCAGCTTCGCTCCCGATCGCCTGCCGGTCTACGGGTTTGAGCCGGGTGGCGACCGTTTCTTCTGGTGCGCGGGGCAGGGCGGGTTCGGAATCCAGAGTTCGGTCGCGGCCTCGCTGCTCGCCGCCGATGAACTGGTTGGCGAGCGAACGAATCCCCAACTGGCGGGGATCGATCCACGGATCTTCGCGCCCGACCGGTTTCGCTAATCGATCAATCATTCGGGGCAGGCCATGCGGCCCTTCCCATCACAAATCGCGCTGGTCTACGCGCCCCGCATAAGGTCGGCTTCGGCGCAGGCCAAAGCGTCGACGCGGTCATTTTCGGGGTGGCCGCTATGACCCTTGACCCAATGCCATTCGACCCGATGCGGTTCGACCGCGTCGAGCAATTGCTGCCATAGATCGGCGTTCTTGACCGGCTTTCGGTCGGCGGTCCGCCAGCCGTTCTTGAGCCAGCCATGGATCCAGCGGGTAATACCGTCGCGAACATAATTGCTGTCGGTGTGAATTTCGACACGGCACGGGCGCTTGAGCGTATTCAGTCCGGCGATCGCAGCCGTCAATTCCATCCGGTTGTTCGTCGTGAGAGACTCGCCCCCGGCAATTTCGCGTTCCTTGTCGCCCATACGCAGCAAGGCCGCCCAGCCCCCGGGACCGGGATTGCCGCGGCAGGCGCCGTCGGTGAACATTTCGACGAGCGGCAGTCCGGTCACGCGGGCTGATCGACCAGTTCGCGGGGCAGTTTGAAGATCATTCGTTCGGGCGCGTGGTCGGCGTTGGTTTCGGTGACCGCGAACCGCATCGCCAAGGCATCGACCACCTCGCGCACCAGCACCTCGGGTGCCGAGGCTCCGGCGGTCACTCCGATCGCTCGAGGTTCGCCGAGCCACGCCCAGTCGATATCGCTGGCACGCTCGATCAGCCGCGCCGGGCAGCCCATTCGAATCGCGACTTCGGCCAGCCGAAGCGAGTTGCTGCTATTGGGTGAGCCGATGACCAGCATCCGCTCGCATTCGCTGGCAATGGCCTTCACCGCCGCCTGGCGGTTGGAGGTGGCGTAGCAAATATCCTCGCTGCGCGGGACCTTGATGTCGGGAAAACGGGCCTTCAGCGCGTCGACGATGGCCGCGGTGTCGTCGACCGACAATGTGGTCTGGGTGAGGAAGGTCAGGTTGGCGGGATCGGCGACGTCGAGCGCCGCGACATCCTCGACCGTCTCGACCAACGTGATCGATCCCGCCGGGACCTGGCCGAACGTGCCGATAACCTCGGGGTGGCCACCGTGGCCGATGAACAGGATGTGGCGGCCATCGGCGCTCAGTCGCTCGGCCTGGCGGTGGACCTTCGAGACCAAGGGGCAGGTGGCGTCGACATAGGTCAGGCCGCGGTCCTGCGCTGCCGCTGGTACCGACTTGGGGACTCCGTGGGCGGAAAAGATCACCGGGCGGTCGTCGGGCACTTCGTCGAGTTCATCGACGAACACCGCGCCCATCGCGGCGAGCCGGTCGACGACGAAGCGGTTGTGGACGATTTCGTGGCGCACATAGACCGGGGGGCCGAACCGCTGGAGCGCGAGTTCGACGATCTGGATCGCCCGGTCGACCCCGGCGCAGAATCCGCGCGGCGCAGCGACGATCACGTCGAGTGGTGGTTTGGTGGCGTTCACGTGGGGCGATGTAAGGCATCGCTTGCAGCCTTGGTAGGGCCTACCTATGACACCCGGCAATATCGTGTCGCGCAGCGCAAAGGATCGACCGCCCGTGAATCTCCGTCTCGCCGCCCTCCTGCCGTTGCTTCTGCTCAGCGCCTGCCGCACATCCGGCGACTTGATGGAAGACCAACGGGGCGTTTATTCCGTCCGCGATTCCTGTCCGGTGGCGGGTGTTCCAGCGGCGACCGGTGACATCACCCTGTTCGGTCCGGCGGGTGCTGCCGATTCGCGCAGTATCGACGTCACCGCGACGATCACCCACGTCCATGCAACTTGCGCCGATTCAGGAACGGAACTGGTCTCGACCGCGACCTTCCTGGTGCTTGGCCTGCGCTCCGACGCGACCCGGGCACGGCAGGTCGTTCTGCCCTACTTCGACGTTGCATTGCAGGGCGGCCAGACCGTGGTGGCGAAGCAAATTGGACAGATTGTGCTCAATTTCCCGGCCGGCAACCCCCACGCATCGGCCGACGTCCGGGCCACCGTCCGGGTCAGCCGGGCAGCGGCGACCTTGCCGGAGAATGTGCGCCGCGAACTGACCCGCGAACGCAAGCCCGGAGGCGCCGATGCAGCGGTCGATCCGTTGAGCGATCCGGCGATTCGCAGCGCCGTCGCCCAGGCGACGTTCGAGCATCTGATCGGCTTCCAGCTGACCGAAGAGCAGTTGCGCTACAACGCCACGCGCTAGGCCGGGGCGTCGCGCGCTCCAGCTTGCCGGGCGGACGATCTGCATAATTGACTCGCGCGCGTGAGGAAGCCAAGGCTCGCCACTGTCACCGGCGGCAATGCTTCCGGAAGGCAGCGCGGGAGAGTTTGCACCTCGGTGCAGCGCCGAAGGAGCAACCGCCCCCGGAATCTCTCAGGCCCACGGACCGCGCCTGCCTGACAGTCTGGAAAGCGCCCGCTTCGCGCGATGTGAAGCGGGCCGCCGAAGGGGTAACTCCGGGATTGATTCCCGGGGGAAAGCTCTCAGGTCCTAGCGACAGACGGGGGTGCAATGACGTTATGCCGCTCGACCAGCGGCGGATCGTCGTTGGTCGCATCGAAAGGGCCTGGAAATGGATCAAACCGGACAAGTGCAAGCCAGCCTGCCGCTCGACCAGTGGCACCGCGACCGCGGTGGCCGGATGGTCGCCTTCGCCGGCTATGCGATGCCGGTTCAGTATGACGGCATCATGGCCGAGCATCTGTGGACCCGCGAGAATGCGGGTCTGTTCGACGTCAGCCACATGGGTCAGCTGCTGATCCACGGCAAGGATTCGGACCGCGCGCTGGAGACCCTGATGCCGGGAGATTTCTCGGCCCAGAAGGACATGAAGCTCAAATATTCGCTGCTCCTGGCCGATGATGGCGGGATCATCGACGATTTGATGGCGACGCGCCGCGGCGACGATTTCTATGTCGTCGTCAACGGTGCCACCAAGTTTGGCGATATCGACGTGTTCGAGCACGGATTGCCGCGCCAAATCGTGGTCGATCACATGAAGCAGCAGGCGCTGCTCGCGCTGCAGGGGCCGCGCGCGGTTGACGTGCTCGATGCGATCGTTCCGGGCGTCGCCGAGCTGACCTTCATGGAGTGTCGCGCCTTCCATGCGCTCGGCCAGACCTTGTGGATCAGCCGTTCGGGCTACACCGGTGAGGACGGGTTCGAGATTTCGGTTCCGGGGCCAGGCGCCGCCGCGCTGGCCGACGCGATCATCGCCAATCCCTTGGCCCGGCCGATCGGGCTTGGTGCGCGCGACTCGCTCCGCCTCGAAGCCGGCCTTCCGCTCTACGGCCACGACATCGATCGCTCGACGACTCCGGTCATGGCCGGCCTCAATTTCGCGATCAACAAGCGCCGCCGGGCCGAAGGCGGCTTTCCCGGCGCGGTTCGAATCCTTGGCGAACTCGACCAGGGCCCGGTGCAGAAACGCATCGGTCTTACCATCGAGGGCCGCCAGCCGGTGCGCGAAGGTGCGGTCATTCTCGACGGTGAAGGCAGCGAAATCGGCCGGATCACCAGCGGCGGGCATTCGCCCTCGCTCCAGCGGCCGATCGCAATGGGCTATGTCGCCGCCGCCCTCGCCGAGGAAGGCACTGCGCTCAAGATCGAGCAGCGCGGCAAATTGTTCGACGCGACCGTCACCGCAATGCCGTTCGTTCCCCACAAATATCACCGCAAGCCAGCAGGAGCCTGAGCAATGAGCCTGTATTTCACCAAGGACCATGAATGGGTCAACGTCGACGGCGATCACGCGACCGTCGGAATCTCCGACCATGCGCAGCAGGCGCTCGGCGATATCGTCTTCGCCGAAGTTCCCGATGCCGGGCGCCGGGTCAGCAAGGGCGACGAGGCCGCTGTAGTCGAATCGGTCAAGGCCGCATCGGACGTCTATGCCCCGGTGTCGGGCGAGGTGACCGAAGGCAATTCAGCGCTCGGCGACGATCCGTCGCTGATCAATCGCGACCCTGAAGGCGATGGCTGGTTCTTCAAGCTCAAGCTCGCCGACCCCGGTGAACTCGGCGGCTTGATGGACGAAGCGGCCTATCGCGAATGGTGCAAGACGCTTTGACTGCACTGCCGTCTTCGACCAGCCAATGGGATGCTGCGGATTACGCGCGGGTCGGCGGCTTCGTCGCCGCGCTGGGCGAGGCCGCGTTCGACCTGCTCGACCCGCATCCGGGCGAGGAAATTCTCGACATCGGTTGCGGCGACGGCACGCTGACTCTGAAAATCCGCGATTCGGGGGCCTCGGTCGTGGGCATCGACAATAGCGAAAGCATGATCGCCGCAGCGCGCTCCAAAGGCCTCGACGCGCGGCTCATGGATGCCGCCGAACTCAAGTTTACCGAGGCCTTTGACGCGGCCTTCTCAAACGCCACTTTGCACTGGATCCTGGCCAAGAACCGGGCGGCGCGCGCAATCTGGTTCGCGCTCAAGCCGGGCGGGCGATTTGCGGGCGAAATGGGCGGTGAGGGCAATCTCGATCTGCTCCGCGAAGCGCTCGACGACGTCCTGGTTTTACGCGGGTTTGGACCGCCCACCTTTGCCTCGAACTGGTATCCATCGGTCGAAGATTTCGTCGCGGTCTATGAACAGGCCGGGTTCAAGGACGTCGATGCGCGGCTGATCGAACGGCCGACCCCGCTCGATCATGGCGTCGCCGCGTGGGTGACGACGTTCCGCGCCGGCTGGCTCGACCGAGCCGGTGTTCCGCTCGACCAGCGCCAGTCCATTGCCGACCAGGTCGCCGACCGCGTCGGCACCACTACCGCCGACTATGTCCGCCTCCGGTTCTGGATGAGGAAGCCCAGCTGATGCGTTATTTGCCCTTGTCCGACTCAGACCGGAGCGCGATGCTCAAGGTTATCGGTGCCGGATCGATCGACGATCTGTTCCAGGACGTGCCGGAAGAGGCGCGGCTGACCGGTGCCATCCGCGGCCTGCCCGATCATGCGACCGAAATGGACGTCGAGCGCCAGCTCAAGGCCATGGCCGGCAAGAACATGGTCGCCGGCGACGTGCCGTTCTTCCTCGGCTGCGGGGCGTACCGGCACCATGTCCCGGCCAGCGTCGATCATCTGATCCAACGCGGCGAATTCCTCACTGCTTACACGCCTTACCAGCCCGAAATCGCCCAGGGCACGTTGCAGATGCTGTTCGAATTCCAGACCCAGGTCGCGCGGCTGCTGGGGTGCGAGGTCGCCAATGCCTCGATGTACGACGGTTCGACCGCGATGTGGGAAGCGATCGGAATGGCCCACCGGATCACCCGCCGCTCGCGGACGATCATCTCTGCGGGCGTCCACCCGCATTATGTCAGCGTCGCCAGGACGATGGCCAAATTCACCGGCGACACGCTCGAAACCTCGCTGCCCGAACTGTCCGCAGCGACCGATGCCGAGGCGCTGATTGCGTCGATCACGGACGAGACCAGCGCGGTCGTCGTCCAATATCCCGACATTCTCGGCCGGATCGCGGACCTCACCCCGGTCGCCGAAGCCGCTCACGCCAAGGGCGCCTTGCTGATCGCAGTAGTGACCGAGCCGGTGGCGCTCGGACTGATTAAGTCGCCCGGCGAAATGGGCGCGGACATCGTCGTCGGCGAGGGTCAGTCGATCGGCGTCGGCCTGCAGTTCGGCGGACCTTACGTCGGCCTGTTCGCGACGCGCGAGAAGTTTGTCCGCCAAATGCCCGGGCGATTGGCCGGCGAGACCGTCGACGCGGAGGGAAAACGCGGCTTCGTCCTGACCTTGTCGACCCGCGAACAGCATATCCGGCGGGAGAAGGCCACGAGTAACATCTGCACCAACAGCGGACTGTGCGCTTTGGCCTTCAGCGTCCACATGACGTTGCTGGGGGAGAAGGGGCTGCGGCAACTCGCTTCGCTGAATCACGCGCGCGCGAGCGAGGTCGCCGAGCGGCTGGCGGCGATCCCCGGGGTCAAACTGGTCAACGACAGCTTCTTCAACGAATTCACGCTCCGGCTTCCGGTCGAGGCGCGGCCCGCGGTCCACCGAATGGTCGCGGCGGGGGTGCTTGGCGGGGTTTCGCTCGGCCGGCTCTATCCCGATGCGAAGGCGCTCGAGAACGGTCTGGTCGTCGCGGTCACCGAAACCGCCACCGACGGGGACATTGACGCATTCGAAGCGGCGCTGAAGGAGGCTGTCCAATGAGCGCCAATCCGTCGGGCTGGCGACCCTCGGCTCCCGCCAACCAATCAGCAGAGACGCCGACCGTCACCGGCAACCGGGCTCTGATGCTCGAAGAGCCGCTGCTGTTCGAGATTGGATCGATCGAGCAGACCGGAGTGGATTTCGACGCTCCCTCTTCAACGGGACATAAATTGGCCGGCCTTGAGCGGACCGGTGAAATCGGCCTGGCCGGCCTCTCCGAACCCGAAACGATGCGCCATTATACCCGGCTGTCGCGGCAGAATTACGCCATCGACCTCGGACTGTTCCCACTCGGCAGCTGCACGATGAAGCATAATCCGCGGCTCAACGAGAAACTGGCGCGGCTGCCGGGCTTTGCCGACATCCACCCGCTGCAGCCGCAGGAAACGGTGCAGGGCGCGCTCGAAGTCATCGACAGCCTCGCCCACTGGCTGATCACGCTGACCGGAATGCACAGCGTGGCGATGAGCCCCAAGGCTGGCGCGCATGGCGAATTGTGCGGGCTCCTCAGCATCCGCGCTGCGCTCGAAGCACGCGGCGACAAGCGCGAAGTCGTTCTGGTCCCCGAAAGCGCCCACGGCACCAACCCCGCGACCGCGGCCTTTTGCGGTTACCGGGTCGAGAATATTCCGGCGACCGCCGCTGGGCGGGTCGACCTCGACGCCTTGAAGGCCCGTTTGGCTCCGGACGTGGCAGCGGTGATGATCACCAACCCCAATACCTGCGGCTTGTTCGAGCCCGAGATGAAGGCCATTTCCGACGCGGTCCACGCGGCCGGCGCTCTGGTCTATTGCGACGGTGCCAATTTCAACGCGATCGTCGGCAAGGTCCGCCCCGGCGACCTTGGAATCGACGCCATGCACATCAACCTCCACAAGACCTTTTCCACCCCCCACGGCGGCGGCGGGCCAGGGTCGGGGCCGGTGGTGCTGTCCGAAGCGCTGACCCGGTTCGCCCCGCTGCCCTATGTCGAGAAGACCGCCGACGGATTGCGTCTGGTCGAGGAGGAGGCCGCGATCGAGCAAGCCAGCGAGAGCTTCGGCCGCATGGTCGCATTTCACGGCCAGATGGGAATGTTCAGCCGGGCGCTCAGCTATATCCTCAGCCACGGCGCTGATGGCCTCAAGCAGGTCGCCGAAGACGCGGTGCTCAACGCCAATTACATCTTGCGCAGTCTCGAGGACGTGCTCGACGCGCCGTTCGGCCACTCGGGGCCGTGCATGCACGAGGCTCTGTTCAGCGATAAGGGATTCGCGGGCGGCCTCACTACCATCGATGTCGCCAAGGGGCTGATCGACGAGGGCTATCACCCGATGACGATGTATTTTCCGCTGGTCGTTCACGGAGCGATGCTGATCGAGCCGACCGAAACCGAGAGCAAAGCCGGGCTCGACCAGTTCATCACCGCATTGCGCTCGATCGCGGAGCGGGCGCGGGCCGGGGACGAGAGCCTCAAGGCCGCACCAATTTACGCGCCGCGCCGCCGGCTCGATGAAACGCTGGCGGCGCGCAAACCGGTGCTGGCCTACAGGACCCCGGCGCCCGATGGCGCGGAAGGCGGCGGCGAGGCCACGGCCATGGTCGGGGGAGGCTGATGGATACGTCGAAATTGCTCCAGACCGTGCTGCCGATATTGATAATCGGTCTGGTCCTCGCGTTCCGGTTCCGATCGATGAGCAAAAGGCGGCCGCTGAATGCGTCGCGGTTGTGGATTGCTCCGGCGATCCTGGTTGGAATTGCACTGGTGACGATCATCGCCCATCCGCCCGGGATCCTCGGTCTTTCGCTGTGCTTCATGGCGCTGATCTTCGGTGGACTGTTGGGCTGGCATCGCGGCAAGATGATGCGCATCGAACGCGATCCCGAAACCGGGCAACTGACCCAGTCGGCGTCGCCCGCAGCAATGATCCTGCTCGTCGCGATCATCGCCGTCCGCTTCGTCGCGCGGCGTTATTTTGAAGGACAGCCAACGCCGGGCAAGCTCGACGAAAACACGCTTCTGGTGACCGACGTCTTATTGTCTTTCGCCGTCGCCATGATCGCGATGACCCGGGTCGAAATGGGCATTCGTGCGCGCGCCATTCTGTCAGCGAATGACGGCGCCAAGCCAAGCAGTGACTGACCGCCGCTTTTACGAAGCGCCAGCGGATGGCGCGCGGCGCTCGGCCCCGGCGGCATTGCGAAACCGCCAGCCCATCGCCGACGTGCTCGCCGAATGGCTGCCGGCGTCGGGGCTGGTGCTCGAAATTGCGAGCGGGACCGGCGAGCACGTAATTCATTTCGCCGGACGTTTCCCCAATCTCGACTGGCAGCCGAGCGATATCAATCCGGAAGCGCTGAGCTCGATCGCGGCGTGGCGGGCGACGTCTGGTCTTGCCAATGTTCGCGCGCCGGTAGTTCTGGACTCGGCGGTCCCCGACTGGCCGGTGACCGCCGCCGATGCCATCCTCAGCCTCAACATGGTTCACATCAGCCCGTGGTCGGCCGCGCTGGGGTTGCTCGACGGCGCGGCGCGGATTCTTGCCCAGGACGGCGTCTTGATTCTCTACGGACCATGGCTGGCCGATTCCATCGAGACCGCACCGAGCAACCTGGCGTTTGATCTCGACCTCAAGCGCCGCGACCCGGAATGGGGCCTCCGCCGGGTCGAGGATCTGGCCGCGGCGGCGAACGAACGCGGACTGGAACTGGCCGAAACACGAGCCATGCCGGCGAACAACCTCATGCTGAGATTGCACCGAATCGGAGCTAATCTTTAGGCGAGGGTCACCAGCCGCATACTACTGTGCAGCCTATGTTAGGCGAAGCTTCAGACATTGATCAGCGGCCCCATCGCTCGCCAGTCCTGCTGACGGCCTCGCTCGAGGCGGGCGAGGCCGTCATCGACGTCAAACTGCGCAATATTTCCGAAGGCGGGGCGCTGGTCGAATCCGATTTCCTGCCGCGCGTGTGCAGCGCCGTCGTGTTCCACCGCCAATCGACAACGGTCGGTGGGGTGGTCGCGTGGGTCAACGGGCGGCTCGCCGGAATTCAGTTCGATCGCCAGCTGAATACGGACGAACTGCTGCGTCATATCACGCGGCCGGCGCCGGTCGTAGAGCCTGATCCGGATGCGTATAAGCGTCCCGGCCTTAGAAACCATAAGCTGACCCTCGCCGAGCGCGCCTGGCTCGAGCGCTGGATTCAGGATCCGAGCCACGGGCACTTCGGCGACTGAGCGTTACAACGTCCAATAATCGAGCGAGCGGACGATTGGGCGATCACGCCAGATGCCCTTCAGGTCCGCCAACGTGCCATGCTCCGCAACCAGCCCGGCAATCGCTGAGTCGTCCAGATCGCGATAATCCTGATGGGCGACCGCGGCGACGACCAAGTCGTAACTCGAACTGGCCGGCTCGCTCAGGCTCAGGCCATGATCGCGCTGGAGTTCCTCCGCGGAAGCCTTGGGGTCGGCCACCGCGACTTCATGGCCCAGTTCGCGCAGCCGGTGGACGAGGTCGAAACTGCGGCTGTTGCGCAAATCGGGCACATTTTCCTTGAACGTCAAACCCATCACCAGCACCGATCCGGGCTTGCCGCGGCGCCGGTGGAGGCAGTCGGCGATCCACGATCCCATCGTGTCGTTGGTTTCCCGTCCCGCCAGGATGACTTGCGGATTATGACCCAATTGATGCGCCAGATGGCTGAGGTAATAAGGGTCGACGCCGATGCAGTGTCCGCCGACCAGCCCCGGCTCGAACGGCAGGAAATTCCATTTGGTGCGGGCTGCTTCGAGCACGTCCCAGGCCGATAGGCCGATCCCCGAAACGATCTTTGCGACTTCATTCATGAAGGCGATGTTGATGTCGCGCTGGGCGTTTTCGATGACCTTGGCGGCCTCCGCGGCCTTGATCGACGCCGCCCGGAATACGCCGCCCGAGGTGATCGCCCCATAGACCGCCGCAAGCAGGTCGACGACCTCGGGATCTTCGCCGGAAATGACCTTGGTAATGGTCTCGATGCGATGGTCGCGA
This sequence comes from Pseudomonadota bacterium, assembly GCA_040390365.1. Lineage (GTDB taxonomy): Bacteria > Pseudomonadota > Alphaproteobacteria > Sphingomonadales > Sphingomonadaceae > Sphingomicrobium. The sequence goes on from JAZJYM010000003.1 coordinate 481,198, forward strand.
TCGCCCGGATTGATCCGTTCGGGGCTGTAGCCAAGACGGAAATCGCGACCGCGCTGAAATCCCGAGGCGCGCTCGAGCTCGGGGCCACAAATGTCTTCAGTGACCCCGGGATAGACCGTGCTTTCGTAAACAATTGTTGGCCGCCGCGCAGGATCGATCAGCCCCGCAGCGGTTCGCGTTGCGGCGATGAGGGCAGTAAGGTCGGGCTGATTGCGGTCATCGACCGGGGTCGGGACGGCAACGATGATCAGGTCCGGGCTGCTGCAATCGGCCGGCTCGCTGGTCAACTTCAGCGACGATCGTTCAAGCGCGTCATTATCCACCTCGTTGGTGCGATCCACGCCCCGGCGCAATTCGTCGATCCGGCCGGCATCCAGATCAAGCCCAATGACCGAAAATTTCCGCGCCAAAGCGATTGCCAGCGGAAGGCCGACATAGCCGAGGCCAATGATCGCAATTTCGGGGGCATCGGTCATCGGTTGGCGACTATAGGGATGGAACGTGCGAGGTGAAGCCGTGATCAGGCGAGCGCGGCATTTTGCCGCTTCCCGACGTTTCCCCTAGGAAGCTGGGCAATGAACCGGCGCTCGTCAAATGAAGGCTCAAAAACCGACGAGCAATCGCTGGCCGGGCGGAAACCGATCGGGATTCGCGACCTGTTGGACCTGGCCTGGCCGTTCCGGGGGCCGCTTTCGATCCTTGTCATTCTGGCAATCGCGAGCGCCGGGCTGACGCTCGCCGTGCCGTGGTTTGCAGGCCAGCTTCTGGGCGGTCTGGTCGGCGGAGTCGCAGTGCATCGCGACTTCATCGTCGCAGTCCTCCTTTTGTGCCTCACCGGCACGGCCATATTCAATTTCGGAATCGCTTTTTTGTCGGCGCGCATCGGTTCGCGCCTGCTCGCGGACTTGCGGCAGCAGGTGTTCGAGCATGTCCAGTATCTTCCGCTCGGCTTTCACGAAAGCCGGGGCAAAGGCGACACGCTCGCCCTCATGACCTACGAAATACGCCGCTTGAGCGATTTTCTCACCCAGACTCTGGTCGTTCTGCCGGCGCGTGTGATGATGACGGTCGGGGCGGTTGTGCTGATGTTCCGGATCGATGCCCAGCTGGCGCTGTTCGTGCCGATCCTCATCCCGATTTTCTATCTTATCCTCAAGCTTCTCGGCCGAAGCCTTCGCGGACTTGCCGGGTCGATCCAGCATGCCGAAGCGCAAATCGTCGAAATCGCGGAAGAGTCGCTGGCGATGTTGCCGGCAACCAAGGCATTTACGCGCGAACGAATCGCCAGCTTACGCTATCACGAGGCGACCGATTTCGCTGCCGAACTGGCAAGCCGGGAAGGACGGATCTACGCCCTGCTCGAGCCGTTGATCGGGCTGCTCGCGGCGGTCGCGGCATTGTTCGTGCTGATCCTTGCCGGCCATGGGATCGAGACCGGGAGCCTAAGCCCGCAGGGCCTGTTCAGCTTCCTGTTTTACAGCGCCTTGCTGACCCGGCCAGTCAGCGCTTTGGCCCATGTTTACGGACAAACCCAGTCGGCTCGCGGGACACTTGCGCGATTGCGCGAAGTACTCGACCAGCCGGTCGAAAATCTTGCTCCGCGGGGCAAGCATATTGCCCGGGCCAAGGGTGCAATCCGCTTTGAGGCGGTGGAATTCGCTTATCCCGGCCGGGAGGACGTACTGACTGGCGTCACCCTCGATATCGAGCCTGGGGAAATCCTCGCCCTGGTCGGTGCCAATGGCGCTGGTAAAACCGCAATGATCAATCTTCTCCTGCGCTATTACGAACCCAATGGCGGGGCGATCCTGATCGACGGAAAGGATATTGCGACGCTCGACGTCGCGGCGGTCCGGCGCCAGGTCGGGCTGGTGCCACAGAGCCCGCTGCTGTTCAACGGGACGATCCGCGACAACATAAGCTTCGGCGCTCACGACCCCTCGCCGGCGGTGATCGACAAAGCGGCAAGGATTGCTCAGGCCGCCGAGTTCATCGCTGGCCTCAGGCTTGGAATGGACACCGTGATCGGCGACGCCGGAGTCCGCCTTTCGGGCGGTCAGCGCCAGCGCATCTCGCTTGCCCGGGCCTTGATCAAAGACCCCCCGATCCTGGTGTTCGATGAAGCGACATCGATGTTCGATGATGAAGGCGAGCGCGACTTCATCGCTTCTTCCGCCGAAGCTTTGGCGGGAAGGACTGTAATCGTCGTCACCCATCGACCGGCCACCCTTGCGCTCGCCGACCGGATCGTCACCCTGGAAGGGGGGACGATCGTCGAGCGCATGTCCGGCCGATCCTAGAATCGGATTCGTCTGATGAAGGCGCCAGCTTTGCGGATCACCTCTGAAATCACGAACCTGGGTCCGGGGATCAGGGCCAATTGCGTGTAGTGCATGCGCGCGGTGCCCAAGCGCCGCTCGGTCGGTTCAACCGGCTCCCGCTCGCCCGCAACCTGATCAAACGCAGCATCAGCGAGCCATTGATTGACCCCGTCCTTTGCCAGTTTCGCCGCCAGATCCGGCGCCTGTTCGAGCAAATCGTAAACTCGGTCGGCGAGGAGCAGTGCCTGGGCGGCTGCCCGGCCGGCACCAAGTTCAACCGAGCGTCGATAGAAGGCGTCTAACTTCGCGGGACCAAGGCGGTTCGCGAACGCCGCGAAGTCGGTCAGCCATTTGAGCCTGAACCAGGCGCATGACGCTCCATGAACGACCAGATAGGCAAATAGCTCTTCATCGCCCAGCGTCGGAAGGTGCGCACCGCCCGCAATCTCCACGGATTGGCGCGAAGAGTTCGGGCCGATCGCGGGAATCAGCCTGGGGCTGTCGGCCAGTTGCGTGTGGAGATCGACTTTCAGGCCAGCCGCATTGCCCCACAGCGACTCCTTACAAAATTCATGCCAGGCGCTGAGCGCCGCGGGTGGAGTGGCGGGCCCCGGTTCGATCGAGCGATAGCCGCGCTTGGCCAGGAGATCGGTGGTTTCGCGCAGGCGATCGGGGTCGATCAGGATGTCGATGTCGGAGCCTGACTTCGCCATGCAGTCGCCATAGGCGAGCTTGGCCAAGGTCAGGCCCTTGATGAACAGAACGTCGATCCCGCGCTCCGCAAACCCTTGTGCAAGCTCGCCGCACTCGGCCGCCACGCGAAGATTATAAGCCGCAATCATTCGAGCATCGCTCGCCAGCTCGTCAGCAATTTTCGGGGGAATTCGGCTGCTGGCGGAACCAAGACCCTTCCACAAAAGGCCCTGGACGCGGTGGTAACGGGCAAGCCGAAGCAGTCGATCCCAATTCAGGGCGTCGGCATCGGGAAGGCGAAGCGCGCCGGAATTCGCCGTAAAGGTCCTTCGGCAGCAAGCGGCAAGAAAGGTGAATTCGGAGCTCGGCTCCATCTCAATTTGCTTTGCCTTTGAGCATCATACGATAGAAAGCCAATCTCATGAATGGTCAACGCTTCAACCGCGAATGCGAAAGCTGACGTGCAAAGGTTTGCCGGTTCAATCGCGCGCGCCCGGGACTTGAGTGCACGCCAATGGGCTGCTCTGGCCCATGCGGCGTGCATCTTGAGTGTTGCAAGCGTGGCAGTAGCGATCGCGCCATTTCGGCGTGCCGTCCTTTTCGGCAGTGTCCCGATCGGCCGGACGTCGAGGCCCAATTCGCTCGCCAAAATCCTGTGGGCCGTGGAGGCCGCGTCACGGCGGCTTCCGCTGCGCACCAAATGTATCGAGCAGGGCATCGCCGTTCAGCGCCTGCTGCGCCAGTCCGGGGTCGATGCCCGGCTTCATTATGGTGCACGGCACGAGCCGGTCGACCAGTCGCTTCAGGCCCACGTCTGGGTGACGGTGAATGATCAGCCCGTGATCGGCGGAGAATGCGCCGGCGACTATGCCGAAATTGCGAGCTATCCTTGAGATGGAGAGCATCGATTTGCACGACTACAGCGTGTTTGGGCTTCAGCTGCGCTCTGCCATCGAGCTTCCGGAATTGCCCGCCAGCGATGGTTCGGGCGCGCCCGACGTCGTCGTCAGTATCGGTCAGTTTCAAGCCACTGGACTGCCCGCCGGAATCCACCGCCAGGGCGATACTATCATTCTCATCGTTGAATCGGTCGGCCGTTTCCTGATCACCGGCGGGCGTGAAATCCTGATCGACGCCGACGCGGCGGTGCCGCCCAAGAACGTGCGCCTGTACCTGCTTGGATCGGCCTTTGGAATTTTGCTTCACCAGCGCGGCATGTTGCCGCTTCACGCCAATGCGATCGACATTGGCGGCAAAGCCTATGCATTCATGGGCGAATCCGGCGCCGGCAAGTCAACGCTTGCGGCGTGGTTCCATGACCATGGTCATAGGGTACTTTCGGACGACGTTTGCGTGGTCAGTTTCGATCCCGACGATGGGCGAGCGATGGTTTACCCGGGCCTCTCGCGGTTGCGACTGTGGCAAGACGCGCTTGAGGAAAGCGGCCGCGACGCGGACCAGTATGAACGATCCTATGAGCACGATACGCCGGACAAATTCGACGTTCCGGTGAGTGCGGACGGTCGCAATTCCGGGACCGAACTCGGAGGGATTTACCTGCTTGAACGCAGCGATTGCTTTTCAATCCGCGCGCTCGACGGCGTGGCCAGCGCCGAGGCCATTTGGGCCAATACGTATCGCGGCAATATGGTGGCGATGTTGCGATCGGAGAAAGCGCATATGGGCAAGGCGCTTGATCTGCTGGACAGGGTTCCGATGTTCGTCCTCGCCCGGCCGCTGGATCATGGCCTCAAGTCGGAGGTCGGCAAGATGATCCTCGATCACGTTCATTCGAATGTGGCAGCAATCGAAAAATCCGCTGCATGACCATGGCGAAAAACCGTGTCCCGACCGACGATTTCTGCGCGGGCTGCGGTTTATGTTGCGATGGGACGCTCCACACCAAGGCAAGGTTGCAAACTCAAAAAGACGATCGATTGCTTGAGGCTGGAGGGTTGGAACGGATTACCGAAAACAACGGAAAACAATATTTCCGACAGCCGTGCCCCTATTTGCGCGACAACCTGTGCTCAACCTATGAGACGCGCTTTAGCGTGTGCCGTGCATATCGCTGCGCGCTTCTGCAATCCTTTGAAAATGGCGCCATTTCTTCCGATGATGCGCAGGCCAGAATCGCAGTCGCTAAGACACTCAAGGCAAAAATATTCGCCGTTTCACCCAAAGACGCAATTTATGCTTCACGCTACAAGAGCCGGTTGGAGATCGAGGGTGCATTGCCCACGCTGTTTGGCGAGGAGCGGCAAAAAGCATTGGAAAAACTGCTGAAGTTCGTCGCCCTCGACACCTACCTGGACACCTGGTTCCGCAAAGACGGAGATCAGGTCGGGCAAGCCGAAAGCTCGGTAACCCCAGACTGAAATGTCTTGATAAACACGCCGGTTGCAAGCGCGATCGGAAGCATCCGGCCATAGAGTTCCCAGCCATCCAGCACGCCGGCGTCGGTGGTGGGCCAGCGATCGAGGCACGATTTGATGCGCTTTAGATCGAGGAACTCCGAAACGTTTGGATCGCCGCGAATGGCGTCGAAGATGCGGACCGCCTCCGATCGGGGAAAGCGCGTTTGCCAGTCGGCCGACTGGACTCCGCGCAATGGCGAATCGAACATCTCGACCGGCAAACGGTCGGCAAGGGCACGGCGGGCGAGGGGCCGGTAGACCCCTTTGTCGAGCATCATTTCCGGCGGTAGGCGAAGACTGAATTCCATGATTCGCCGATCAGACAGCGGATCGGACGGAAGGATCCCGGTGCTTGCAAGCGCGCCCTTGCCAAGCATCCCGTGATCCAGATTCGTGATCAATTTGACGCGGTCGACGTTCGGGTTCCAGGCCGCGCGATCGTCGATCGACGCCCGCCTTTGCGCGCGGAGGTCTTCATTCAGAAACCAGCCCGTCCAGCGGTCGGTCCCGAGACCGATGCGGCGAAGATTGCGCGACAGCGCGGCTGGAAGCAACGGATCGAAGCTGTTGAACAGAATTCCGCGCCAGCTGACATCACCGCGCCTGGCAACGGCCCGGGCCTGATCGAGCCAGGTCGCTGGGTGCCCGCCCCCGAGCCATAAACGCAGAACCGGAAGCCCGCCAAAGTGCAATGTCAGATTGCCAAGCAGTGCATTAAGCAGGACTTTTCCGCCCATCTTGGCGGTCATGGTCTGGATGTCCCGGTCCCACACCGCGTTGATGAGGTTGCGCGATGGCTCCTGAAAATCTTGCGCCTGCTGCTCGAGGAACTTCAGGGTCAGCGGTGATTGCCGAAGGACGTGGTGATCGATCCCGCAATATTTCGCGGTCGCGGCCGCGATCTCGCTTTCGTCGGCCAAACGGCCGCGCGGCACGGGCCCGGCAAACCCCTTCGCCGGTGCGGAGGTGAACGCCACCACGGGTCGGTCGGCAACGCGCGATGCGGTTGCGGTCACCGCGCTGCTATCCCAGCCGGCGCTTAGCTGACAGGCGACAACCTGCTGATCGTAGCCGGTTCGGGCCCGGACGGCCTGGTCGAGCAGGCTTCGGTAGCGATCGACGGCTTCGTCGATGCCGAGTTCATGCCGATCGAACGACGGGTTCCACCATCGCCGGACGTCCAGTCGGCCATTGGAATAGAAAGCGCAGTGACCAGGCTGCAGGCGCTCGACCCCGGTGAAATAGGTCGAGGTCTGTCCCAGTTCGTCACTCAGTTTTGACGCAAAGCCAGTAGGATCGAAACCCTGGTTGATGGCTCGATGCGCGACCAAGCCGCTGGGCATGGAAGCAAAGGCCAGCCGCTTTCCGCTTAGCGAAGTGAACAGCGGCCTTTGCCCGGAAGGGTCGCGCGCCAACACCAGACGTCGAAGGTTACGGTCCCAAACGGCAATCGCGAAATCGCCAACGAGCCGATCTAGCGCCCCGTCTTCGCGCTTATTCCACAGAAGGAGGAGAAGGGCGCTGTCGCTGAGACCTGAAAGGTCCCGCGCGTCGATTCGAAGCTCGTCGGCAAGCGCCGCCCGATTGTCGATCTGGATGTCGGCGGCGAGGACGAACCGTTCATCTTCAACCGCTACCGGCAATGAAGGACGGTCGCCGCGAAGGATCGCTCCGGCCGCGGCGCCGACGCAAATTCCATTCGAATCGAGGAAATCGGCTGCAGCGGTGGTGTAGCGCTGCTGGCGGTTCATCATGATGCCGCAGCTTCGACGAAGCTGCTCCGACGATTGGCTCTCTAGCCAGCCGGCGAGAGCGGCCACTTCGGCTTACCAGCCGCGCAATCCGTAAGCTTGAGTTAGGACTTCGAAGCGCCCGGGCCGTCGGCGTTCACATTCTTGTTCTTTTCCGCGGATCCAGCCTCGATGACCTTCACTTCAGGCGTACGCCAAGGCTTCTTAGGTTCGGTCACGGTAATCTCCGTACAAAAAGACACGACTTGTTAGCAAGTTAGGATGGCGAGCGCTAGGAGAAATGAGCTTCCGCCACGGCAATTATCAACGATCCTGGGTAATCAGGCCCTTCGCATCCATGTCCTTGAGAAGTACGGCGAGTTCGCGCGAGCAAACGTCGGGGTCGACGTCATATTCTTCGCTGAGGATTTTTTCGAGAGCCTCGACATCCTGCGGCTGTGCGAGCGCTCCCCACACCCGGGTGGCCACCGAATTGAAGCCGAAGCACGAACCCATGTGCGGATCGAGAGCGACCAGTTCGTCGCCAATCTCCGCTTCCATCAGGTCAAGGGCGCGCCTGTATCGTAAACCAGCCAATTCGATTTCCTCTCCGTAATGCTCAGCGCTTCAGGCTGCTTCCTAACATGGCGGAGTCGTGGAATGCGACCCCGCAAAACCAGCAATTGACGGCGAAACGACTGTCCTGGAAGCGACCGCTCGGGCAGCTGACGCGAAGCACCTGATGCTTCGCCCAGGAGGGAAATACGACCATCATATTTTGCTCCGGTTCGACATCGACGTGATCATTCGCCGCCTTGTCCGCGCCGATCGGGAACAGCCTCAGGTGCCCTCCAGTGAAGTTCTTCGGGCTGGAATGGAAGTAATAGACCGCGCTCAACAGCCGATCCTGGCGCCCGCTGGAATCACCACCCAGAGGCTTGCGGCCGACGCCGATCGGAATGTCGGTGTGGGCATGAAAGTGGGCGCCGTCGCCATAAGCCACGATTTCGAGCTCGAGGTGTTGCGTTTCAAACGGGGTCGCGCCGATTTCCGCGATTAGCTCCGCCGATCTTGCCATCACCTTGCGTTCGAACCAAGAGCGATTGGGGCCAAGATCGGAGAGACGAAGGGCATTGCGGCGCTCGTGATCGACGCTGCCGTCGGCCACCGGCGCAGGCGAAAACCGGAGTTCGTTCGACAGCGCCCAGTCGATCAGGCCAGCGGCCTCCGCCTCCTCGAAAAAATCGTGGTAGAGATGATGCGGCGGGAGAGGCGGCCGGTCGAAAATGCTCATGTCCGGCATCTCTAGCGCGATTTTTCGGTAGCTGTCCCTCGTTCTTTGCGGCTAGGGTCGGCTGGTCAACATTTTTTCTTAAAGAATACAACATGATGCGCCGAAAGCCTGATCTTCTGCTCAATATGCAGGAGAGCGCCGCCCAATGCTGATTTACTGGGGAATGTTTTCGACCTTCGCGGTCGGAGCGCTCGGCTGGAAAGGCGGTCGGAACAGGAAGGCGGGTCTGGCACTCCGTCTCGCGATGATCGTGGTGGTTCTGATTGTCGGGCTGCGGTGGCAGATCGGGCCAGACTGGGAATCCTATTCCAATATCTACAAATCACTTGTCCGGATCAGTTTTGACGAGGTCATCCGGCGGCATGATCCGGCATTTTACTTCGTGGCATGGCTTCTTTCTTCCAACGGACAGCCATTCTGGGTTCTAAACTTCGTGATGGCCGCAATATTCATCACGGGGCTGACGGCATTTGCCCGGACTCTGCCCAATCCGTGGCTGGCGATTACCATCGCTGTTCCGTATTTGATCATCGTCGTCGGAATGAATTTGATCCGACAAGCGGCGGCAATGGGGTTCGTCTTCCTGGCTTTTCGCTATGTCGGGTCTAAACCCCTTTGGAGAAGCATTGCCTGGTCGCTCGTGGCATCATTGTTCCACGCAAGTGCGATCATCACCACATTGTTGATCGCGATTTCGTATACAAAAAATAGGTTGGCGGCATTTTCGCTTGTCTTGATTTCCGCCTTGCCCGTCTATTACGTCCTGTTTTCGACCTTCGACGAATATTTTCAGCGTTACAGTCATCAGACGATTGATTCCGGCGGGGTCTATTTCCGGTTGATCATCAATGCGGTCCCGGCGGTCATTTTTCTCATCTGGCGCAAGAAAGGCATCTCGCCACCGGGGGAATATGCGCTCTGGCGCAACCTTTCGCTTCTCTCATTGTGTCTGCTTCCGCTGCCATTTTTCGTCCATTCCACGACCTCGATTGACCGGGCGTCAATGTACGCTATCCCCCTCCAGCTGCTCGTTTTGAGCGCGTTCCCCTATATGAATCGAGAGGCAGGCGATCGCTTTGGAAATACTGCCGCACTGGTGCTCTACAGCGCGCTCACGATGGTCGCTTATTTCAGTTTCGGGACCCACGCGCGCTATTTCGCACCCTATCACTGGATCCTTGGCTCGTGAGGCGCGGCTGACGACGTGGAGAGATCGATGAAGGGAATCGTGCTTGCTGGCGGCCATGGCAGCCGACTGTATCCGGTGACCATTGCGGTTTCCAAGCAGCTGCTTCCAGTGTTCGACAAGCCGCTGATCTTCTACCCTTTGGGCGTCCTGATGATGAGCGGCATCCGCGACATCCTATTGATTTCGACAGCGCTCGACATACCCCGGTTTCAACTGCTCCTCGGCGATGGCTTGGCCTTCGGTATTTCGATCAGTTACGCCGTTCAGGATGAACCGCGCGGAATCGCCGACGCCTTCATTCTGGGGCGCGATTTCATTGGCGATGACGGAGTCGCTTTGATCCTTGGCGACAATATTTTTTACGGTGCCGGCCTCGGCACATTGTGCCTTCGGGCAGCCGAGCAGGTCGAAGGCGCGACCGTCTTCGCTTATGAGGTCAGCGAGCCCGAGCGCTACGGAGTCGTCGAATTCGACGCGTCGACCGGTACAGCAATCTCGATCGAGGAGAAGCCGAGCCAGGCCCGATCAAATTGGGCGGTAACCGGCCTCTATTTTTACGACAATCGCGTAGTCGATATCGCCGCTTCGCTCGAACCGTCCGGGCGCGGCGAAATCGAGATTACCGACGTCAATCGGGAATATCTGCGCTCCGGCCAGCTCCAGGTCGAAAAGCTTGGCCGGGGCTACGCCTGGCTCGACACCGGTACGCACGACAGCCTCCACGATGCCAGTTCGTTCGTTCGCGCAATCGAAAACCGGCAGGGCGTGAAAGTCATGTGCCTGGAGGAAATCGGCCTCGACCTCGGCTATCTCAGCGCGGACCAGGTTCGCGCCCGGGCCGACGCGCTCGGATCGACCGATTATGCGGCCTATTTGCGGCGCCGCGCGAACGAGCATGACAATGGTTGAGATCCGCCAACTCGAGCTGGACGGCCTGTTGGAGATCATCCCCAAAAGGCAGTGCGATGAGCGCGGATTCTTCTCCGAAGTATGGCGCGAGGACGTGCTTCGCGAAGCTGGCGTCGAAACGTCGTTCGTTCAGGACAATCATTCGTATTCGGTCGCGGCCGGAGTGTTGCGGGGCCTCCATTTCCAGGACGAGCCCGCGGCCCAGGACAAGCTGGTGCGGGTCGTCCGAGGATCGATTTTCGACGTTGCGGTGGACGTCCGGCCGCAGTCGGCGACCTTCGGGCAATGGGCCGGACTGACCCTTTCGGCGCCGCTCTGGAATCAACTGTTCGTGCCGCGCGGCTTCGCCCATGGTTTTGTCACCCTGGAGCCGGATACCGAGGTGCTCTACAAGGTCAGCAACGCCTATAGCCCTGAGCATGAGCGGACGATCAAGTTCGACGATCCGCAGCTGGGCATCTTATGGCCGGCCATTAGCGGCAAGATCATTGTTTCCGATAAGGATCGTTCCGCGCCGTCCTTCGCTGACCTGTTTGGCGCAGATAGATGACCCGCCCGCGCAAGATACTGGTCACTGGCGGCGCCGGGTTCATCGGCAGCGCCGTCGTCAGGCACTTCGTCAGCAATGGCCATGAGGTCATCAATGTCGACAAGCTGACCTATTCGGGCAACCTTGAATCGGTTCGCGAGGTCGCGACCTCGCCCAATTATCGGTTTCATCGGGCGGACATTTGCGACCAGGCTGCAATCGCTGCGATCCTTTCGGCGGAGCGCCCGGATGCGATCATGAACCTGGCCGCCGAAACGCATGTTGATCGGTCGATCGACGGTCCGTCCGACTTTCTGGAAGCCAATGTTGTCGGCACGTTCCGGCTGCTCAACGCGGCGCTCGAATATTGGCACGGGCTGGACGGGGCGGATCGGTCGCAATTTCGCTTTCATCAGGTCTCGACCGACGAGGTGTTCGGCGACCTTCCTTTCGATGGCGGCAAGTTCAGCGAAACGACCGCTTACGCACCTTCTTCGCCTTATTCCGCATCGAAAGCGGCGGCGGATCATTTCGTCCGCGCGTGGAATTCGACCTATGACTTGCCGGTCGTGCTGTCGAACTGCTCGAACAATTATGGCTCGCACCAATATCCCGAAAAGCTGATCCCGTTGACGATCCTCAATGCGATCGAAGGCAGGCCGCTGTCGGTCTATGGCCAGGGCGCGAATGTCCGCGACTGGCTGTACGTCGACGATCACGCCCGGGCGCTCGAACTCATTCTTGCCAAGGGCGCTATTGGCGAAAGCTACAATGTCGGCGGCGGTGCCGAGCGCACCAACCTCGAAGTGGTCGAGGCGATTTGCGACCTGGTCGATGAGCGCGTTGCGCGCCTCGCAAGCGGGAGCCGCCGCGATCTCATCCGCTTCGTTGCCGACCGGCCCGGCCACGATCGCCGCTATGCCATCGATACCGGCAAGGTCGAACGCGACCTTGGCTGGCGGGCGCAAGAGGATTTTGACAGCGGTCTCGCCAAGACCGTCGATTGGTACATCGCCAATGACCGATGGTGGCGCCCGATCCGCGAGCTTCATTATGGCGGCTCGCGGCTGGGCATAAAGCGTTGAAAGTCCTGGTGACCGGCGCGACCGGGCAATTGGCAAGATCGCTGTCGCAGGCCGCTTCGTCCCGTGCGGATTTGGACGTTCGATGTGTCGGCAGGCCAGAACTGGCGCTGGAAACGCCGGGAAGCGCTTCCGAAATCGTTGCGGCCGTTCGCCCCGATCTGGTGATCAACGCCGCGGCCTTTACCGCCGTCGATCAGGCCGAGGCCGAGGCCGATCATGCCTGGCAAATCAACGCGGTCGGCGCCGGGGAAGTGGCGGGTGCGGCCCACGCCCTTGGCGCGCCGGTGATCCAGCTTTCCACCGACTATGTTTTCGACGGGCGATCGCGGCGACCCTATCGCGAGGACGACCCCACCGGACCGATCAACGAATATGGGCGATCCAAGCTTGGCGGGGAAGCGGCCGTCCGCGCCGCCAATCCCGACCATTTGATTGTCCGAACGTCGTGGGTGTTCAGTCCGTTCGGCCGCAATTTCGTCGCCAATATGCTCGGGCTCGCCGAGAACCGAGACGAAATTCGGGTGATCTGCGACCAGCATGGCTCGCCTACCAGTGCTCTCGACCTCGCCGACGCCTTGCTTGCAGTCGCCCGCCGAATCGGTACCGGCGACAGCCGCAGCCTGGGCCAGACCTTTCACCTTTCGGGTTCGGGAAGCTGCAGCTGGGCGGATTTCGCGACCGAAATCTTTGCCGCCAGCAAGCGCCTTGGCGGGCCGTCGGCAAGTGTGATCCCGATCGCATCGGCCGAATTCCCGTCGCCGGCCGCGCGGCCATCATATTCGATCCTCGACAATCAGGCGTTCATTGCCGAGTTCGGTTTCAGCCTGCCCGAATGGCGCGAATCCGCCGCACTCGTGGTCGAACGGATCCTGGCCCAGCGCTGATGCAATCGATCCTCTACATCAGTTATGACGGGATGCTCGAGCCGCTCGGGCAGAGCCAGGTCCTGGCCTATCTCGAAAAGCTCGCACCGGGCCGATCGATCCACCTCATGAGCTTTGAAAAGCCGGCCGACTGGGCCGATCAGGACCGCCGTCGGCTGATGAAAGAGCGCCTCAAGGCCAGCGACATCCGCTGGTATCCGCGGCGCTATCACAAAAGCCCCTCGGCCCCGGCAACCGCCTTTGACGTGATCGTCGGTTCGATTCAGGCGATCGGGATCGCGCGGTCGCACTCGATCACTATCGTCCATGCCCGGAGCTACGTTGCCGGCCTCATGGCGCTTGCCGCAAAGCGATCCACCGGCGCGAAATTCCTGTTCGACATGCGCGGCTTCTGGGCTGACGAACGGGTCGACGGGGGGCTGTGGCCGCGCGGTGGACGGCTGTACCGGGCCGCGAAACGGGTCGAGCGAAGCCTGCTCCTGGCGGCCGATCATATCGTCACTCTGACCCAGGCTTCGAAGGCTGAGCTCAAGCGGTTTGATTATCTGGCGGAGGTGACCACGCCGATCACCGTCATCCCGACCTGCGCCGACCTCGAGCGGTTCGGGATTCAGGGACCGCCGCAACGCACACCCTTGGTGCTCGGCTATCTTGGCGCGGCCGGCACCTGGTATCTGTTCGATGAGGCGCTGCAGCTGTTCCGCGCAGTGCGCAACGAACGCGCCGACGCGCGGCTTTTGATCGTCAATCGTAACGAACATGCCTTCATTCGCGATCGCTTGTCCGCGCTTGATGTCCCAATGGAGGCGGTCGAACTCGTATCAGCCGACCATGGCGCGGTCCCGGCGCAGATTGCGCGCATGAGCGCCGGCCTTGCGATCATCAAGCCGGCCTATTCGAAGATGGCGAGCGCCGCGACCAAGCTCGCCGAATTGCTTGGCTGCGGCGTACCCTGCGTTGGGACCGACATCGGCGATATGGCGCCGCAGCTCGAAGACAATAAGGTCGGGGTCATCATCCGTGACTTTTCTGGCAAGGGCTATGCCAAAGCCGCCCGCGACGTCATCGCATTGGTGGCAGAGGATGGGCTTCAGAAGCGATGTCGGGCGGTTGCCGAGACGCTGTTTTCGCTCGATGACGGAGTGAATAGCTATGCGTCCATCTATCGCTCGATGGGGCCGGGGGCAGGAACGCCGTGATCAAGCCCACCAGGCCCAGCAACATCGACCCTGAAACCGTCGCCGGCTTTGGCGAGGAATGGGTGGCCTTCGACCAGGAATCGCTCCCCACCGACGATCTCACCGACCAGTTTGACGACTATTTCCACATCTTTCCGTTCGATCGCCTGGGCGCTGGGGCAGTCGGATTCGATCTGGGCTGCGGGTCGGGCCGTTGGGCGCTCGAAATGGCGCCGCGAGTCGGCTTGCTCCATTGCATCGACCCGTCGGAAAAGGCGCTTGGCGTGGCCCGGCGGAAACTGGCCGCGGCGGCGAACGTTCGCTTCCACCAGGCATCGGTCGATTCGATCCCCTTGGCCGATCAAAGCCAGGATTTCGGCTATTGCCTCGGCGTCCTTCACCACGTTCCCGATACGCTTGCGGGTTTGAAGGACGCCGCCGGCAAGCTGAAGCCGGGCGCTCCATTCCTGCTCTATCTCTATTATGCTCTCGACGACCGGCCGGCCTGGTTTCGCAGGCTGTGGAAAGCGACCGATCTCGCCCGGCGATTCATCTCACGCCAGCCATTCCGGGTGAGGAAAGTGTTGGCCGAAGCGATCGCCGCAACCGTTTATTGGCCCGTGGCCCGGGGCGCGGCTTTGGCCGAGCGGGCCGGGAAGGACGTCCGGCATTGGCCCTTGGCCTGGTATAGAAATGGCAGTTTCTACCGAATGCGGACCGACGCGCTCGACCGGTTCGGCACCCGGCTCGAGCAGCGCTTCACCAAGGCCGAGGTCGAACACATGATGGGCCAGGCGGGTCTGGTCGACATTCGTTTCAGCGATCGGGCACCTTTTTGGTGCGCGGTGGGTTTTCGGAAGCGATGAAGAGCCGCGATCCCCAATCCCGATCGATGCTTGTGCTCTGTCCCTATCCGATTGGCGTCGCCGCCGGCCAGCGTCTCAAGTTCGAGCAATATTATGACGATTGGCGCTCGGCCGGCTGGACGGTTACGACCTCGCCCTTCATGTCGCACAGCCTGTGGCGTCATGCCTATGAGCGGGGACATCTGGCGCGAAAGGCGATTGGCGTTGCTCGCGGTTTCGGCCTTCGGATGCGCGATCTGTTCAGGATCCGAAGGTACGACCTCGTCTATTGTTTCATGTACGCCACCCCGATCGGCGGGAGCGGCATGGAACGCCTGGTCCGGCGGCTTTCCAAAAGGCTGGTGTTTGACGTCGAGGACAATGTCATCGGCGAACTGGCAGACGGTCTCAACGATCATCCCAATCGCTTGCTCCGGCTGCTCAAGGGCAAGGGGAAGGCGACCTACCTCATTCGAACGGCCGATCATGTGATCAGCAGCTCGCCGATGCTCAACGACCGCTGCCGGGAGCTCAACCGAAAGAACGCGGCGACGTATATTTCATCGTCGGTGGACACGGCGCGGTTCGTTCCGCGCGGCAGTTATGAGGGTGCGGACAAGCCGGTCATCGGCTGGACCGGGACATTCAGTTCGCGACCCTATCTCGATCTGCTTCGGCCGGTGTTTGAGGCTTTGGCCAGGACCCACAAATTCAAGCTGCGCGTGATCGGCAATTTCGATTATGAATTCGCAGGCATGGAGGTGGAGGCCATTCGGTGGAGCGCCGAGCAAGAGGTAAGCGACCTCCAGGGCATCGACATTGGCGTATATCCCTTGCCCAATGACGATTGGGTCATCGGCAAAAGCGGACTGAAGGCGATCACCTACATGGCGATGGGCATCCCGTGCGTCGCGACCGATGTCGGGACTACGCCGATGATCATCAGGGACGGCGAAAACGGCCTTCTCGCCCGGACTCCGGAAGAATGGGTTGACGCTTTGGGCCGACTGCTCGACGACGCCGATCTGCGGCGGCGGCTGGGCCAGCAGGCGCGCGCCGACGCGGTCGCCAAATATTCGACCACGGCCATTGCGGCGGACTATCGTAGGGTTTTGGACAGCGTGATGAGCAAGGCATGACCATTACCGGCAAACGCATCTATCTGGCCGGCTCGGGCGGCATGCTGGGCGATGCTTTCTACCACCATTTCGGCGCATCCAACGATCTGCGGTGCACCGACATCGACCTCAATTCGCAGTGGCTGTCATTGCTCGATTTCCGCGATTTCGACGCCTATCGCGCCGATGTCGAAGCGTTCAAGCCCGACTATCTGTTTCACCTCGGCGCCCATACGAGCCTCGAATATTGCGAGCAGCAGCCCGACGATGCTTATGCCACCAACACGCTCGCCGTCGAACATGCAGCGCACATCGCCAACCAGCTTGGGATTCCTTTGCTCTATATCAGCACGGCAGGAATCTTCGACGGCCGACAAGAAACCTACGACGATTGGGACCAGCCTCATCCGCTCGGCCATTATGCGCGAAGCAAGTATATGGGCGAGCGGTTCGTCGCTGAAAATGTCCGCCAGCACCTGATCTGCCGCGCCGGCTGGATGATGGGCGGGGGGCCGGCCAAGGACAAGAAATTCATTCAGAAGCTGATGGCCCAGATCAAAGGCGGAGCGAGCGAATTGTTCGTGGTCGACGATAAACTTGGAACGCCGACCTATACGGTCGATTTCGCGCGCAACGTCGAGCTGGTGCTGAGCAAGGCATTGTGGGGCATTTACAATATGGTGTGCTCGGGAGTGACGAGCAGGTTGGAAGTCGCGCAATATCTCGTCGATCGACTGGGACGGAAGGATTCGATCGCGATCACCCCGGTTTCATCGGACTATTTCGCTGCGGAATATTTTGCTGCCAGGCCGCCATCGGAACGGCTGATCACGAAGAAGCTCGACCTTCGCGGGCTCAACGTCATGCGCGATTGGCGGACCTGTCTCGACGACTATCTTGCCGACGCTTATTCCGGCTATCTGCCCGCCGACTGACCCGAACGACCCCCGTTCCGCCTGCGCGCAGGCGCCACTGCAATTGAGAATGGACCCGATGGCCCGCCTATATTCCGATCGCAAACGGATCATGATCACCGGCGGAGCCGGGTTCATCGGTTCGCACTTGTGCGATGCCCTGATCGATGCCGGACACGAAGTGCTGTGCGTCGACAATCTGTTCACTGGGACCAAGGCCAACATTGCCCATCTGATGGGTAATCCGCGCTTCGAATTCCTGCGCCACGACGTGACCTTCCCGTTGTTTGTGGAGGTCGACGAAATCTACAATCTCGCCTGTCCGGCTTCCCCGGTCCATTACCAGCATGACCCGGTCCAGACGACCAAGACGTCGGTTCACGGGGCAATCAACATGCTCGGGCTGGCCAAGCGATTGCGGGCGCGAATCCTTCAGGCATCGACCAGCGAGGTTTACGGTGACCCCGCGGTCCATCCCCAAACCGAGGACTATTGGGGTAACGTCAACCCGATCGGGCCGCGCAGCTGCTACGACGAAGGCAAGCGCTGCGCCGAAACCCTGTTCTTCGACTACTACCGCCAGCATGCTCTCCAGATCAAGGTCGCGCGCGTCTTCAACACTTATGGCCCGCGCATGCATCCCGCCGACGGCCGAGTGGTCAGCAACTTCATCGTCCAGGCGCTCAAGGGGGATCCGGTCACGATTTACGGAAGCGGCGAGCAAACCCGCTCCTTCTGTTATGTCGATGACCTGGTCGGCGGGCTGATCGCTCTGATGGACAGCAAAGATGGCTTCACCGGTCCGGTGAACCTTGGCAATCCGGTCGAATTCACCATGCGGCAGCTTGCGTCGGCAGTCATCGAATTGACCGGCTCCTCCTCGAAACTGATCAGCGAACCGCTGCCCCAGGACGATCCGCGGCAGCGCCAGCCCGATATTGCGCTCGCCGGTCGCGAGCTTGGCTGGAAACCGTCGATCGAACTGCGCGAGGGGCTCGGCCACACCATCGCCTTTTTCCGCGACCTGCTCGGCAAATGAGCAAGGCCGCGATCCTGGTCACTGGCGGTGCTGGATATATTGGCGCCCATGCGTGCAAGGCGATCGCGGCGGCCGGCTTCCTTCCGGTCGCGTTCGACAATCTCGTTTACGGTCATCGCGAGGCGGTCCAATGGGGTCCGCTGGAAGTGGGCGATATCGCCGATCGGGCCCGGCTCGATGAGGTCTTGGCCGCCCACGATATCGCCGCCGTCATGCATTTTGCGGCCTTCGCTTTTGTTGGCGAATCGATTGCGGATCCGGGCAAATATTACCGCAACAATGTGCTCGGCACGCTCAGTCTTCTCGAAACGATGCGCGACCGCGGCATCGACAAGCTGATCTTTTCGAGCAGTTGCGCGACCTACGGCGTCCCCGATCGCGTTTCGATGAACGAAGACACGCCGCAGACGCCGATCAATCCTTATGGCCAGTCGAAGCTGATGGGTGAGCGGATGATCGGCGATTTTGGCCGTGCGCACGGCCTCAATGCCACCATGCTTCGCTATTTCAACGCCGCCGGGGCCGATGCCGACGGCGACATCGGCGAATGCCACGAGCCCGAAACCCACCTCATTCCGCTGGCGCTCGACGCCGCCGCCGGCCGCGGCGAACTGGTCGTCAACGGCGACGATTATCCAACCCCCGACGGGACCTGCTTGCGGGATTACATCCACGTCACCGATTTGGCGGATGCGCATGTCATGGCGCTTGAACGGCTGCTGGAAGGCGGTGAACCTTCGGCTCTCAACCTCGGGACGGGGCAAGGCGTCAGCATTCGCCAGGTGATCAGCGCCATCGAGCACGTCACCGGCAAATCCGTACCTCATCGGATTGGACCACGCCGCGAAGGCGATCCCCCGGCACTGGTCGCGGACCCATCACGAGCGCGGGAAATTCTCGGCTGGAAGGCGCGGACCAGCGACATCGGTTCGATCGTGGAGACGGCCTGGCGCTGGCACCAACGCGCCCATGCCTAAGCCAGCCCGGGCGAAGACAATCGCCTTGTTCGTCCCCGACCTCGGCGGTGGCGGAGCTGAGCGCGTCGTGCTTGCCGAAGCCCGCGACCTCATTCGCCAGGGCCACAAAGTCGACTTGCTCCTTGCCTTTGCCGGCGGCGAACTCCTGGCGTTGCTCCCACCGCAAGTCCGGGTGATCGAATTCAAGGCGCGGCGATTGTCCGCGGCGCTGCGGCCGTTGCGAGAGTATCTCCGTCGCGAGAATCCCGATGCGCTTCACGCGACCATGTGGCCATCGACGGTGATCGCGATCGCGGCGCATCGCCTCGCGCGGTCCGGCGCCCGCTTGATGGTCAGCGATCAGGTAGCCCTGAGCCAGCAAGTCACGACCTTCAGACAGCGCGCGGCGCTGCGCTTGTCGACGGCGCTGCTCTATCCCCTGGCCGATATCCGGGTCCAATGCTCCGCCGTCGCGGCCGACGATCTGGCGCAATTGTCGGGGATCGCCCGGAACCGGATCGAGGTCATCACCAATCCCGTCGAACCGCCCGAAAGCCTCAAGTCCAACGCGCGGATCGAAGCGCTGTGGCAAGTTCCCAAGGGCGAGCGGATCATCAATGTCGGCCGGCTCAAGGATCAGAAAAACCAGGCCAATCTGTTGCGCGCCTTTGCCCGGCTGAAGCGACCGAAGGCGCGGTTGATGATCCTTGGCGAAGGGGAGCTTCGCGCAGCCTTGGAAGAGCTTGCGGGCGAACTTGGCATCGCCGAGCGAACCATCTTCGCTGGCTTCGACATCGACCAATGGCCCTATCTCGCGGCTGCCGATCTGTTCGTCCTGTCGTCCGATTATGAGGGTTTTCCGCTGGTCCTGGCCGAGGCGATGGCGGCGGGGCTGAAGGTCGTCAGCACCGATTGTCCGAGCGGACCGGTCGAGCTGCTCGACGGCGGCCGCTTCGGGCGTCTGGTGCCGTGCCGCGATCCGCAGGCGCTTGCCGATGCGATCGATGCGGCGCTGGACGAAGTCGGCGATCCCGAACGAATGAAGGCCCGTGCCCGAGCGCTTGCCGGGCCTGCGCAAATCGAACGATATACCGCGCTATTGACGAACTAGTCGGGACGACGGACGGCACGGACAACCGCCGCGCCGAAATCAACAAACCCCGCGTGGCTAACTTGAGCGCCCGCCCGTTCGAACATCGCGGCCACGTCGGCGATCCGTTGAGGATGGTCGTGCTCGGGCGAATATTGATCGAACGTGTCGAGCACTGACCATTCGCGCCGTTCCGCCGCGCTCATGTTGTCGGGCAGTGTCTTCTGGTCGACCAGCGGCAGGAAGCGGGTGAGGGGGCCCAGTCCGGCCCTGGTCATCCGGTCCGAGAGCTTGATCATCCAGTCAACGTTGCGCTCGACCAAGCCGAGCAATCGATCATGGTCCATGCGCTTGGTCAAAGGGCGCAGCAGATATTTGGCGTGGATCTTCGTCCACCAGCCGCGGATGGGATAGAAATCGACCACGATCTCGGCACCGACTTTCGCCTTGGCGACTAGCGCCTTGACCGATGCTTCGAAGTCCGGAGTGTGCTGGAGCACCCCGAGGCACAACACCTTGTCGAAAGCGTCATCGGGAAAGGGCAATTCGTACACGCTCGCCTGGGCAAGGCGAAAGCGCTCGGGAGCGATACCACCGTTGAGGTTCCAATTGGCATCGACCGCGGACGAATAATCGACGCTGTAGAGATTGGCGGTGGTCCGTTCGAGCACGACCCGGCTGAACCGCCCGGCGCCGGAGCCGACTTCGAGGATATCCAAGCCGGCAAGCCGTTCTGGCGACCAGCCGGTTTCGGCGAAGAAGCGCCGTTCGCTGATATTGTCCTTGACCCCGACGCCGTCGATCTGGGTGGTGTCGAAGATGTTCCACTGCTTGCCGAAATTGCTGGCGTAATTGTCGGCGGCGCAGAAGCGCGGAACGCCAGCGACGATTGGGAAGACCGCGCCGTCCGCTCCGGCCAGCGATCCGTCCGCGGATCGCAGGGGCCGACCGCTGTTGGGATCGACGAACTCGATCATCGGCGGCGCGCGGCCTTGTCCGCCAGGCGATTGGTGCCGTCGGCGCTGGAGGCGCGCACCGCGCGCTTCATCGGGCCGGGGAGGGTGGATTCCATCGCCATTCGATTGCCTTTAACTCAAATGACCGCAATTGCAGGTTGCAAAGCAAGCTCACGCGATGAATTTTCTCAAATCTTTCGGCGCACTGACCGGCGCATCCTTCTTCTCGATGGCGGCGAACCTTGTTCGCGGGCTTTTTCAATTGACGCCGCCCCCACTCACCGGAACAAGCTGCGGCCTTGGAACAGCACGCATCACCTCGTCTCTCGCACAACCTGTCAGTGATTTACGTCAGCCAAATCTACATGGGCGCGGCGGCGATCCTCATCGTTCCGGCCTACATCTGGATGCTGGGGTTGGAAGCGTTCGGGATCGTCTCGCTCTACCTCGTGCTCAACACGTGGATCGGCCTGCTGAATTTCGGCTTGTCGTCCACTCTGTCGCGGGCAGCATCGCGATTCCGGGCCGGGGCGATCGATAGCGCCCAGTTGCGGCGGCTGCTGGGATCGATTGAGCGCATAATGCTTCTTGTCGCCATCGCCTCGGCCGTGGCGGTTGCGGCGCTGGCGCCGTGGCTGGTCAGTCATTGGCTGAAGCTCGCCCGCCTCGACCCAGCCGACGCGGTCATCGCGCTGCGCCTGACCGGGTTGGTCATCGCAGTTCGTTTCCTCGGCTCACCTTATCGATCGATCCTGGCGGGGTTCGAGGATCTGCGATGGCTTGGCGGCTTCAATATCCTGATCACGACTTTGCGGACCTTGGTGGTCATTCCGGTCATGGCCTTGGCCGGCGCGAAGCTGCCCGTATTTTTCATCTGGGTGCTGGCGGTCGGGATAGGAGAAACTTTCTATTTAGCATGGCGAGCGCGACTGCGTTCCCCGCGCGGCGGGGCGGGACGGGGCTTTGCCGAGCTCAAGGGACACTGGCGTTATTCGATCGCGCTGGGATTGTCCGCAGCCCTTTGGGTTATTGCCACCACCGCCGACAAAGCAATCATTTCGGGTGCGGTGACGCTATCGACCTACGCAGTTTTCAGCGTCGCGATCATGGCCGCCACAGCAGTGGAAATGGTGGCGCAGCCCGTCGTACTGGCTTTCGGGCCACGCCTGACATTTCTCTATGGAGCCGAGCGGACGGCAGAGTTCAACCAGTTTTACGATTCGATGACCCAGCTAATTGCGATCTTCGCCTGTTCGTCGGCGGCCTTTCTGTGCGCGCTGGCCAGTCATGTGCTATTTGCCTGGGCCGATAATCCCGCCGTGACAGTATTCGCGGCTCCGGTGCTCGCGGGCTATGCGGCGGGCAATGCCCTCCTCGCTATCGGCGCCAGCCCGCTGCAGTTGCAAAGCGCGACGGGCCGGGTCGGCCTTCACCTCGCAGCGACGATATTATTCACATTCGCAGTGATCGCAGGTTTATCGCTGCTGGTGCCGACTTTCGGCATTCGCGGCGCGGCGTGGACGTGGCTGGCGGTCAATGCCGCAATGTTCGTCTTTTACGTACCAATCGCGCATCACCGTTTCTATCACGGCTCTCACTGGTCCTGGCTCATTCGCAACGTCCTGCCGATCGCGCTCGCCGCTACTGTATCTGGCGCACTCGCCCGAATGTTCTTCCCGGTCGGCCTTGGGCGGATCGAGACCGTAGCCGCGCTGGCAGTGGCCGGCGTCGCGATTTTCGGCGTAACCGCTTTGTCTTCCTCAGTCGCGCGAAGCCAGCTGCGGGCAGTCCGCGAACGGATTGCCGGCAAAAGCCGCACGGCATGAGCGCGCCGCCGACTATCTCGATAATCACCGCCTGCTACAACAGCACGGCGTTCCTGAATCGCATCCACGCCTCGCTGGCGAAGCAGGAGTATCGACGGTTCGAATGGATTTGCGTCGACGATTGTTCGACCGACGCGACAGTCGAGCTTTTGCTTAGGCTGAAAGCGCCGGGCGAGTTTGGGATGAAGGTGTTCAGGCTTCCGGAGAACAGCGGCGGCTCGGTAGCGGTGCAAATGGCGATCGCGCGCAGTACCGGTGACATCGTCATCATCCTTGACCACGACGACGAGCTGTTGCGCGGTGCTCTTTCCCGGATCGCGGCCAATTGGGGTGCGGTTGCTGACGATCCGAGTCTAAGCGGCCTGATGTTCCAGAGCGCGAACCCGGACGGCACGATTCACGGCGAGATTCTGCCCCCGGGGGAGCGCTTGACCTACGCCGAGCGGCACAGCCGTTTTCCCAAAGCGAGCGATGCGACCTGGGCGGCGCGCGGCGACTTGCTGCGGGCGACGGCGACATTCGAGTTGATGGAGCCGTTGACTCAGTTCGGAGTCGTTTTGATGGATCTGACGCGCGGTCGGCCGATGCTGGTCGTCGGTGAGAAGCCGGTGCGCATCTACCACCGCGACAACCCGAAGTCGCAAACCAATTTCGAGCGCATTTCACGCAAGAGCGTGATCACCTACGCAATGCTGGCCGACCGCATCGATCGATCGAGCTTAGCGAATCCCGGATTCTGGCTGCGTTATATCGCAACGATGCTGCGCTATTCGAAGTTAGTGTTTGGCCGATGGTTCGAATGCCTACGTTGGATCAAGCGCCCGGTGATACGGGCGCTGGTGGTGGTGTGTTGGCCGCTGGGAGTGCTAACTAGGCTGGGCCGCCCGGCTCCTACGATCACGCAGATGCGGCCGTATCGAGCGGACACGATCGAACGGATCGACAATTTGAAGGCTGGACGGCACCAACGCCAGCCGTGACCATCGTGCGCATTGCTCGGCGAGAAAAGGGGAAGCGTAGTGTCTCGGTTGGCGATTTTTGGCAGCGGCGGATTTGGGCGAGAGGTCTTCGCATTCGCGCGGATTCAGGAAACACGCGCGATCGTGTTCGTGACTGATAGCCCCGGCGGTCGATGCCTCGGCTCCGACGTGGTGGCTTCCTCCGCCCTTGATGAGCAAGACGAGATGGTCATCGCCGTCGGTTCGACAACGGACCGGCTGGCTATCGCTGAACGACTCCAAGTTCACTTCGCGACGCTTGTCGCCCGGCAGTCCTTCATCGGACCCGACGTCCGGATCGGGGAGGGTTCGATTTTCTGCCCGTTTTCGTCGGTCACGGCCTCGGCTACGATCGGGAGGCATTTCCACTGCAACGTCTATTCCTACGTCGCCCATGATTGCGTGATCGGCGACTTTGTCACCTTCGCCCCGCAAGTCGGCTGCAATGGCCGGGTGTCGATAGGCAATGGCGCGTATCTGGGGACCGGCGCAATCGTGAAACCCGGCGTGCGGATCGGCGCCGGCGCCATTATCGGCATGGGCGCGGTGGTGGTGAAGGATGTCGAGCCCGGCACGACCGTCGTCGGCAATCCAGCCCGGCCGATCCCCTAACCGCGGATGATAGCGATTACGCGATCGATGTCCCCGTCCTGCAATCCCTCGTAGATAGGCAGGCACAGCACTTCGGCAGCCGCAGTGACAGCGATTGGGACATTTGCCGCCCGCGCGCTGGGCAGGTCACGGTAGGCGGGCAGGCTTGCAATGTGCGGGTAGAAATAGCGCCGGGTGTAAATGTTAGCGCGCTTCATCGCATTGTGCAGCCCGTCGCGGCAGTTACCGTAATCGGCGGTGACGAAGATTGGAAAGTAACTATAGTTGGAGTTGAGCCGCGGATCGTGCTCCGGAACCTCGATCCCCGCAATTCCGGCGAGCTCGTCGCGATATCGCGCGGCGACGGCGCCACGGGCAGCGCGAGCCTGTTCGAACCGGTCGAGCTGAAGCAGGCCAATCGCCGCGCTTATTTCGTTCATCTTGGCGTTGGTGCCGACCCCGGGAATACTTTCTTCGCTTGCGATGCCGAAGTTGCGGAACAGGTCAACCGCTTCCTTACCTGCCGGGTGCGCGCACACGACAGCCCCGCCTTCCAATGTGTTGAACGCCTTAGTCGCGTGGAAACTCAAGGTCGCGAAATCGCCCCACGAGACGATTGGCGTGCCACCCAGCGTCACCCCGAAGCAATGTGCAGCGTCGTAAATTAGCTTGAGATTATGCCGCGTGGCGATTGCCGCCAGCGCGTCGTGATCGCAAGGACTGCCGTAGCAATGGACGGCGAGAATTGCCGAGGTCTGCTCTGTAATGGCCGCCTCAACCCGTGCCGGATCGAGGTTGAAATCGTGGCGGCGGATGTCGGCGAACACAGGCGTCAAGCCGGCCAGCTGGATCGAATGGGCCGTCGCGACGAAGGAATAGGGGGTTGTGATGACTTCGCCCGTCAGATCAGCGCAGCGAATTGCGCAATCCAGCGCCAGTGAACCATTGGCGACGAGCGACACGTTGGGTGATCCAAACCAATCGACCAGCCGACTCTCGAATTGTTCATGATAGGGACCGCGATTTGACAAAATCCTGGTCGACCAAATTCGTTCGAGATGCGGTATTAACTCTTCCAACGGCGGAAGCGATGGACGGGTCACGGTAATGTCACGGGTCATCAGCCAAGCACCGAGCGAAACCCGGTTCCGCCAGTGATCAGGATTCTTCGGCCCATGCTGTTACTCGCTTCGATGATGCCCGCGGTCGGACTGGCCCAATCCATACTGGCTGCTGCCCCAACTTCAACCGCGGCGGTCACCTTGCCAAGCGCGGTATGAACAGGGACAACCACAAGCGATGATCGATCGCGAACCTCGGGATTTGGGCTGTGAACGCGGCCGGACGGATGGCTGCCGATGTGCGGGATAGCCGGGTATCTGACCCTGGGATCGCCGACTGCGCGATCGGTGGAGCGGATGATTGGCTCGCTCGTTCACCGCGGGCCGGACGATGCAGGGACATGGCTCGACAGCGACGCCGGTGTCGGACTTGGGCACCGCCGGCTGTCGATCGTCGATTTGTCGCCCGCCGGCCACGAACCGATGGTGTCGGCTTCGGGCCGGTTCGTCGTCACCTACAATGGCGAAATCTATAACCACCAGGCGCTTCGTTTCGAACTGGAAGCAGGCGGCCTTGCGCCGGAGGGCGGCTGGCGCGGCCACTCCGACATCGAAACCTTCCTCCAGGCGATCGATTGCTGGGGCCTGGATCGATCGCTGGAAAAGGCGGTTGGAATGTTCGCCTTTGGGTTGTGGGATCGCAAGGCGCGGACCTTGTCCCTGGTGCGCGACCGGTTCGGCGAGAAGCCCCTCTATTATGGCTGGGTCGGCAAGGATTTCCTGTTCGGTTCCGAGCTCAAGGCGCTTCGCTCTCATCCCGGCTTCGCCAATGACATCGACCGGTCGGCGCTCCGCGATTACGCGTCACGAACCTATGTTCCGGCCCCGCGATCGATCTACCGGCGGATATTCAAGCTGCTTCCCGGAACGATCCTGGAGGTTGAGCGGCCGGCCTGCTCGGCGCCTCGGGACGACGCGCCGGGGGAAGGCGCAGCGGCCGGAGGGCTGAAGCTCAGGCGTTATTGGTCCTACCAACAGGTGGTCGAGGACGGTCTGGCCTCTCCGATCGCCCACGAGAAGGAGGCGCTGACCAGGCTGGAGGACGCCTTGTCCACGGCGATCCGCGGACAATCGATTGCGGATGTGCCAATCGGGGCCTTTCTGTCGGGCGGGACCGACAGCTCGCTCATCACAGCGCTTTATCAAATTCATTCATCGACCCCGGTCCGCACCTTTTCGATTGGGTTCGAGGAGGCTGGCTATAACGAGGCGCAACACGCCAAGGCCGTCGCAGCGCATCTCGGCACGGTCCACGCCGAGCATTATGTCTCGGATCGCGACGCGAGCGAGGTCATACCGCTCCTGCCGCAGATGTACGACGAGCCATTCGCCGATTCCTCGCAGATTCCGACCTATTTGGTGAGTAAATTCGCACGGCAGCAGGTCACTGTCGCGCTGACCGGCGATGGCGGCGACGAACTGTTTGGCGGGTACAATCGCCACATTCTGGCACCAGCATTTTGGTCCCGTCTTGAGCGTGTGCCAAAGCCGCTTCGCCGCGCTGGCGGAAGCATATTGGGCAAGGTCTCGCCGCAAATTTGGTCGGGAGCGGCCCGAACTTTCGGCGGACAGCGGCATCCCGATTTCGCTCACAAGGTCAGCAAAGGCCTCAAACTCGCCGCAACCGTCGACAGCTACGACGACGTTCTTTCGTCGTTCCTCGATGAATGGGCGTTTCAAGCATCGCCTGTGCTCGATGCCGAAGGTGCCGTGGCCCGGCCGCCGCGGATCACTGGGGCTTCCGACGCCGTCCAGACGATGTTCGGCGACGCAATCGACTATTTGCCCGACGACATATTATGCAAAGTCGACCGGGCATCGATGGCGGTTAGCCTGGAGACCCGGGTCCCGTTTCTCGACCACCGTGTGGCTGCGTTGGCGGCGCGAATTCCGATCGACATGAAGATCGCCGGGCGGACCGGCAAGACCATCCTTCGAACCTTGCTTTATCGTCACGTGCCTCGGCAGCTCATCGACCGGCCCAAGGCGGGCTTCGCAATTCCAGTCGGAGAATGGCTGCGTGGACCGTTGCGCGACTGGGCCGAGGGTTTGCTGTCATCGGCGCGGCTTGAGGGAGAGGGCTATTTCGATGCGACGATGGTTCGCCAGCGGTGGCTCGCCCATGTCGAGGGCAAGCGCGATTCAACCGCGGCCATTTGGTCGATCCTGATGTTCCAGGCGTGGCTGGAACAAAGTCGGGGCTCCAAGCGCTGATTCTACACGGTGGACCTACCGCCCGGTTAGCGAATTTCTTTTCAATGGATGCCGAAATTACATTGAATTGAAATGATTTTCCTGTTTAGGTCCAGTGTGGAGGTTCGCGTTTTTGAACCGCAAGAGACTTGTTTGGGGATTGTTATGCGCTTTTCGACACGGTGCTTGATTGGCGCTGCAGCTTCAGCTTCCTTGGCATTCGGGTCGACTATGGCCGTGGCATCGCCTGTGCCGGTGCCGGCGCAGGTCAATTCGTGGCAGGCGCTTGCGGTTCTGAACGGCGGAGCTTCGGCCATCGCATTTTGCGGCGCAGCTGCAGCAGCGCAGGCCCGGACCGGCTGCGTTCTGCCCCAGGTCGACGCCCCGCCGGTAACGACCCAGGTCATCGATCAGCCAGTGCCGGTTCCGCTTCCCGGAGCAGCGCCATCCTTTGGCCTCAACCCGTTGATCATTGCGCTTGGCGTGGTTGCGGCCGGCGCACTTGCCTATCTGCTCCTGAACAAGGGCAATAGTTCAAATAGTCCAACTTGATCCGGCGCAGCGGAGAGTGAGCATGACCATTTCATCGATCGTTCGCGGGGCCGGGCTTGCCGGAGCATTGATGCTCTCAAGCGCCGCAGTGGCCCAGGCTCAGCAGCCCATGGCCGAGGTCATTGGACAGCCGATTCAAGTGACCACCGATGGGGTCACCAATACCCTGTATTTCGACGCCAATGGCACGGTGCGCATCCTCACCCCCAATTCCAATGTGGTTCAGGGGACCTGGGCGATGTCGCCGGGCAGTCTGTGCGTCACTGCGGGCGGGGCCCAGGAATGCTGGCCCTATAATTCACCGTTCCAGGCGCAGCAGCCGGTCACTTATACCAGCTCGTGCAGCACGACCTCGACCTGGGTGGCTCAGGCGACCAACAATCCCGGCCAGCAGTTCAAGGGTGAGAGCGGCAATTAAGTCCGGCCTGGCCCGCTGATTTCCAGCGGGTCGCGGCGACCTATTTCCCGTCCTCGAAGCAGTGGCTCAGGCCAGCGATCGACGGATCGTGGGTCAGGTCCATGTGCAGCGGAGTGACCGAGACGAACCCGTCGGCGATCGCCTCCAGATCGGTGGAATGGCTCGGTGTATGGATGATCGGCCCCAGTCCGAACCAGTAATAATCATAGCCGCGCGGGTCCTTGCGCTGGATGATCCGCAGCCGGCCGTAATCGCGCAGTCCTTGACGGCACACGCGAATGCCCTTGACCTCGTCGGGCCTCAAAGCCGGGAAATTGACGTTCAGAAGGACCGTCGGATCGCCATTTTGCGCAATCAGCGGGGCAAGAACCTTTTCCGCCCAGGCTTCCGCCGCGGCGAAAGGCACCGTGTCGCCCATGCCTTCGCGCGAATAGGCCTGACTGAGCGCGATCGAGCGAACACCGGCAAGCGCGCCCTCCATCGCCGCCGACACCGTGCCCGAATAGGTCACGTCCTCGGCCAGATTGGCGCCGCGGTTGATGCCCGACAGGATGATGTCGGGCGGATTGTCCTTCATCACATGGGCCAGCGCCAGCATCACCGCATCGGTCGGTGTGCCGGTGACCGAAAAGCGGCGTTCGTCATGGGTTCGAAGGCGTACCGGCCTGGTCAGGGTCAGCGAATGCCCGGCGCCCGATTGCTCGTCGGACGGGGCAACGATCCAGACGTCATCCGATAGCCGCCGGGCGACCGTCTCCAGAAGCTTCAGTCCCTGGGCGTGGACGCCATCGTCATTGGTCAGCAAAATCCGCATGACGAGGGGCTATGGGGTAGGCTGCGCATTGCCGCAACCGCCAAGCATTGCGCCAAATCAGCAACAGCTTCGCGATTTCTTCACTATGCGTTTGTCAGTCCTTGTTAAGCAAAAGCTGCCTAAGTATAGCGCGTTGTGGGGATGGTGAATTTTCGGCGATATTAAGTCGCTGGAAAATTTGCCTAAATTGCCTCCGATCGGCTGGTGACGCGGTTCCGGTTGGTGGCTGCGTAACGCGCTTCGGCGAGTGTTTCCGAGCGCAAGTGCGGGGAGGGCTAATATGGCAACTGCGCTAGTCGACCTTTATGGCGGCAAACGACTTGAACCGTTCGATCGCTTGATCCTTGCCGAGGGCTATCGCCCGAGCGACGCTGAGGAATTCATGTGTCCGGCGCAACGCGCCTATTTCCTGCGCAAATTGAAAGCGTGGAAAGAATCGATCATCGAAGAATCGCGCGCGACCATGGCTCAGCTCCAGGTCGATTCGCTGCGCGAACCCGACCTCGCCGATCGTGCGTCGTGCGAGACCGACTGGTCGATCGAGCTTCGCACCCGCGACCGCCAGCGCAAGCTCATCGCCAAGATCGATTGCGCGATCCGCCGGCTTTACGAGGGCGAATATGGCTATTGCGAAGTCAGCGGCGATTCGATTTCGCTGGCCCGGCTCGAAGCCCGCCCGATCGCGACCATGACGCTCGAAGCCCAGGAGCAGCACGAACGGGTCGAACGCGTTTCGCGCGACGACTGAGAAGGCCGCCGCCCCGATTCATCGGCGCCGTCTAAATAACTGTGGGTTGCCGCGTCCTGCACCTTGCCGGCGATGCTTTCGCCATGATCAAAAGCTAGTCGAACCTTTTTTGCGTAGTCATCAATGACCGGAAGGTACGCCTTTTCCGGCGACGAACTGGCCGTCCGGCCGGCACAGCATCTGCGCCTGGGCGCCGATCGAAGCGTAAATGCTGTCCCAATGCTCCATCTTGTCTGTTCCAAATTCAAAGCACAGCAGAACCACCGGCTCGGCTGAGCGTCCCGGCTTGGTCGAATGGCTGAACAAGTCTCCAAAGATGATCGCCTCGTCCGGCCGGTAATCGTAATCGCCAATGGCGCCGGCAAGGTTTTCATAGAGCAATCCGAATCCGTCGCCGTGGGTCGAGACCGGCATCATCGCGGTGAAGGCTTCGTTGTTGGTGTTCAGCCAGTCGACGTGGAAATAGGGCTCGTCGCACATGCTCCGGATGACCAGGAAACCGGCATAAAGGCGGACGTCTTGGTCGACATCGATATATTGCCGAACGTGTCCGGCAAGGTTGAGGCGATCGAAGGCTGAAGAGTATATCGCAAAGGTTTCCGGGTTTCCGGCCGACACCCAGCGTATGTCGCTGAGCCATTTATCGCGTTTCGGAACTATTGTCGTCAGGCCGGGAGCCGCGGCGAAGTCCGGACTGGCGAATTCCGCGATGATCGCCGGATCCACCTGCGCGGTCATGACATTGGGCGCGAGCAGCTCATTGTTGAGAAAATGTCTCACGCTAGGTGGGCTAGCCACGTGAGCAGGGCGTGGCAAACTCGCGCGCCGACTGAGTCGCCGCGCTCACCGTAATCGATCAGGGTTGGGATCAATGCTCGGTAGTATGGCCCGCTAGTTCGTCCTTGAGCCTCAGTTTTTCCTTCTTGAGGCGGTGAAGCAGGTCTTCGTCGGGGACAGTTCGATGTTCTTCTTCTTCGATCAGCGCATGAAGCGCGGCATGCTTTGATTCCAATTCCTCGACGACTGCATTTTCCATCGGTGCCAATCCTTTCGCAAAGCTAGTGTCACCGCCGTGCAATAAATCACGATTCGGCGCTTTTGTCTCGGCCTTCCTTGGCGGCTTGGCGATAAGCGCCGTCGCTCCGCCGCGATCCGCGGTTGGGAGTTTCGGTCGCGGCGTCTTTGCGATAGGGGACGGGACCATGAACGATGACCTGCCGATCGCGGCGGAACTTGTCAGCCTCAGGGACGACCACCGCCGGCTAGATCTGCAGATTTCCGTATTGAT
This sequence comes from Pseudomonadota bacterium, assembly GCA_040390365.1. Classification (GTDB taxonomy): domain Bacteria; phylum Pseudomonadota; class Alphaproteobacteria; order Sphingomonadales; family Sphingomonadaceae; genus Sphingomicrobium. The sequence goes on from JAZJYM010000003.1 coordinate 512,894, forward strand.
CGCGGAGGGCGCGATCGACCAGATCGAGATCGCCCGGCTCAAGAAACGGAAGCTGCGGCTCAAGGACCTCATCCAGCAAATCAGCGACCTCAACACGCCCGATATCACTGCCTGAACCGTCCCTATTAGAGACAGCGGGGTGATGCGCGATGGACATTTCCCCGCTTCAGGCGTTTTCATCCACCGCGATGCATGGCACTTTCACCACCATGGACGAATCGAACCGCTTAACGCCGGAATCGCGGATCACCGCGCGGCTGATCGATTCGCTCTATACCGAGGCGATGCTGCTGGCCGATGAGGCGCGGCATTATTTCGATGAGGCGGGGCGCGACGAGCGCTCCGGGCTGGAGCCGTTCGCGCGGGTCGGGTTCGCCTGCGAATCGCTCAAGGTCACAACCCGGATCATGCACATCGTCGCCTGGCTTCTGACCCAAAAGGCGATCGAAACCGGGGAGATCAATTCCCGCGACGGCCGCCGCCCCGAACGGCGCCTTGGCCATGCCCAGGACAGCGATCCGGTGGTCGTCGATCAAATGCCCGACGCAGCGCGGGCATTGATCAACGCCAGCAGCGACCTTTACGCACGGATCAAGCGCATCGACGACGGCAGCATCGAAAGCGAAGAAGCGCCGATCAGCCCGGCGCGCGCATTGATGGGACGGCTCGAACGCGGCCTCGCCTGCGGCGAATAGGATTCAGCCGGCGCACAGAAGCGCCTTGGCCTCCCGATATTCGCGGCCCAGACGGTCGACCAGATCGGCCGCTGGAACGATTTGGTCGATGACGCCGATCCCCTGGCCCGAACCCCAAATGTCCTTCCACGCCTTGGCCTTGCCCGAATCGTCGGAACCGAACTTCATCGCTTCGGAGTCGCCGCGCTGAAGCGCATCGGGGTCGAGCCCGGCATTTTCGATCGACTGGCGCAGATAATTGCCGTGGATCCCGGTGAACAGGCTCGAATAGATGATATCCTTCGCGCTGCCCGCGACGATGCCTTGCTTATATTGATCGCTCGCGCGCGCTTCGTCGGTGGCGATGAAAGCCGATCCGACATAAGCGAAATCGGCTCCAGCGGCCTGAGCTGCAAGCACCGCACGTCCGCTGGCAATCGACCCCGACAGGCACAGCGGCCCGTCGAACCAGCGCCGGATTTCCTGGATGAGTGCAAACGGCGACCAGCGGCCGGCATGGCCGCCTGCGCCAGCGGCGACCGCGATCAAGCCGTCGGCCCCCTTGTCGATCGCCTTGCGCGCGAAAAAGTCGTCGATGATGTCGTGAAGCGTAATTCCGCCCCATTGGTGAACCGCATCATTGAGTTCCGGACGCGCGCCCAGGGACGTGATGGTGATCGGCACCTTCCATTTGGCGGTCGTCGCCAAATCGGCCTCGAGCCGGTCGTTGGACCGGTGGACGATCTGATTGACCGCATAGGGCGCCGCCGGCCGGTCGGGATGGTCGCGGTCGTGAGCGGCCAGCGCTTCGGTGATTTCGTGGAGCCATTCGTCGAGTTGGCCCTGTGGCCGCGCGTTGAGTGCGGGGAAGCTACCGATGATCCCCTCGGTGCATTGGGCAATGACCAATTTGGGGTTGGAAATGATGAACAATGGCGCGCCGATGACGGGCAGACGGACGCGCTTGAGGATGTCGGGAAGGGCCATGATCAGGCGCCGTAATGGTCGCGATACCAGGCGACAAGGCGGGGGATGCCCTGGTCGATCGAGGTCAACGGCTTGAACCCGTGGTCGCGTTCGATCGCGCTGATGTCGGCATAGGTTTCGGCGACGTCGCCCTGCTGCATCGGCAGCGGGTCGAGGATCGCCGTCTTGCCGGTTTCCTGCTCGAGCAGTTCGATGACCCGGCTGAGGTCCTCGCTGCGGCTGTTGCCGATATTATAGAGCGCATGCGGCGTCGTACTGCCGCCGGCTTTTTCCGCGCCGTCATCGGCGGGTGGGGAATCCGAGCAGGACACGACACCCTTCACGATATCGTCGATATAGGTGAAGTCGCGGCGCATCTTCCCGCCATTGAACAGCGGCAGCGGCCGTCCTTCGAACAGGGCCTTGGTGAAGATGAACATCGCCATGTCGGGTCGTCCCCACGGCCCGTAAACCGTGAAAAAGCGCAGTCCGGTCAGCGGCAGCCGGTACAGGCTGGCATAGGATTCGCTGAGCAGTTCGTCCGCCTTTTTGGTCGCCGCATAGAGCGACATCGGATGATCGACCCGATCCTCGACCCGGAAAGGGAGGGTCTTGTTCCCGCCATAGACCGAGGACGACGAGGCATAAACCATCGGAATGCCGAGGTTGCGCGCAACCTCCAGCATGTTGCAATGGCCGACCAGGTTGGAACTGACATAGGCCCCAGGGTTGGTGAGGCTGTAGCGAACGCCGGCCTGGGCGCCCAAATGGACGATCCGCTCGAACCTGTGGCGATTGCCCAGATCCGCGACGGCCTCGTCCTCGGCGAAGTCCATTTTCTCGAACGCGAATGCCGAGCCGAACTCGGCGGATATGCGGTCGAGCCGTGCCCGCTTCAGTGCCGGGTCGTAATAATCGTTGAGATTGTCGATCCCGACCACCTGCTCGCCGCGCGCGAGCAAGGCGCGGCTGGTCTCCGATCCGATGAATCCCGCCGCTCCAGTGACCATGATTGCCATGCCCAACCCTTACGGCGGAGCCCGGCGCGCCGAAAGTCCCTATTGTTTGCCGATTGAGCGCAACCGCCGCATCTGCTTGATGGTCGCGTGGAGCGGCGCTGGAACTTTGCGATCGATCGCGGCGGCACGTTTACCGACGTGATCGCAAGCGCCTCGGACGGCAGCGTTCGGGTCGAAAAGCTGCTGTCGGACAATCCGCGCCATTATGATGATGCGGCGCTGGAAGCGATTGCGCGGATCATCGGCGCCGAGGGCGGTTCGATCGGCGAGGTTCGAATGGGGACGACGGTCGCGACCAATGCCATGCTCGAACGCAAGGGCGAGCGGTGCGGACTTGCGATCACCAGCGGACTTGGCGACGCACTGCGGATCGGGACCCAGGCGAGACCTGACATTTTCGCGCGCCACATCGTCCTTCCAACGATGCTCTACGATCTGGTCGCGGAGATTGACGAGCGGGTTGGCGCCGACGGCACAAGCATTCGCCCGCTCGACGAAGAGCAAGTCCATGGCGCGCTCCTGACCCTGCGCGATCACGGCATTGAAGCGCTCGCCATCGTCCTGATGCACGGCTGGAAATATAGCGCCAATGAGCAACGTGTGGCGGAAATCGCGGCCGAGCTTGGCTTCACCCAAATCTCGGTCAGTCACGAGGTCGCGCCGCTGATCAAGCTCGTCGGGCGCGGCGATACGACGGTGGCCGACAGCTATCTCTCGCCCGTCCTGCGCCGCTACGTGGAGCGGGTCGAAGCGGGGTTGCCGAACGGAACAGCGCTCCATTTCATGCAGTCCAACGGGGGTCTTGCCGGGGGCCATGCCTTTCGCGGCAAGGATTCGATCCTGTCGGGTCCCGCGGGCGGGGTAGTTGGAATGGCCGCTACCGGGGCATCACATGATGCGCCTCGGATGATCGGCTTCGACATGGGCGGAACGTCGACCGACGTGTCGCATTTTGCCGGCCAGTTCGAACTCGGTGATGAGAATGTCATCGCTGGAGTGCGGATTCGAGCACCGATGATGCAAATCCATACCATCGCTGCCGGCGGCGGATCGGTGTGCCGTTTCGATGGAATGCGTTTTCGGGTCGGTCCGCAATCGGCGGGCGCGAACCCGGGCCCCGCCTGTTACCGCAATGGCGGACCGCTGACCGTCACCGACTGCAACCTGTTTCTCGGCCGGATCGATCCCGATCGGTTCCCCGCGGTGTTCGGCCCCCAGGGCGACCAACCGCTCGATCGCGAGGCCGCCAGCGAGCGTCTGGCCGAGGTCGCGCACAGCCTTGGCGGCACCATGAGCCTGGAATTGATCGCCGAGGGTTTCCTGGCCATTGCAGTCGACAATATGGCCGCCGCGATCCGCAAGATCAGCATCGCGCGCGGGCACGACGTCACCCTTTATACGCTGGCCTGTTTTGGCGGCGCCGGGGGCCAGCATGCCTGCAACGTCGCCGACGCCTTGGGGATGGAGCGAATCCTCATCCACCCGCTCGCGGGCCTGCTGTCGGCTTATGGAATCGGTATCGCCGACGTGAAAGCGATCCGCGATCGCAGCTGGCTCAAACCGCTCGACGAGGATTTCGGCGAGGCCCTGGCGGCATTGGAGGCGCAGGCACGGCAAGCATTGCTCGACCAGGGGGTCGCTCCCGAGCAGATCGCGATCGAACGCCGCGCGAGGTTGCGCACCTCGGGATCGGATACGACCCTGGAGCTGGACGTCAGTGATGCGGAGACGATGCGCGGCGCTTTCCTGACGCTTCACCGCCAGCGTTTCGGCTATATCGAAGCGGACAGCGCGATCATCGTTGATGCACTGTCGGTCGAAGCGATCGGCCGCACCGGAGCGAGCCTGGCCGGGACCGCTGGCGGCCAGCCGGGAGAGCGCTGGACCGGTCCGGCGCTGATCAACGAGACGGGATCGACAGTTTTCGTCGAATCCGGCTGGGCCGCGGTTCGCAGTGGCGACGGGTCGCTGATCCTGACCCGATCCGAACCAGTCCCGCGGAAGCCTGCGATCGGAACCGAGGCCGATCCCGTCCGGCTCGAAATTTTCAACAATCTGTTCATGGCCATCGCCGAGGAAATGGGGGTCGCGCTGCAAGCGACCGCGACCTCGGTCAACATCAAGGAACGGCTCGATTTCTCGTGCGCGATGTTCGATTCCAGCGGCGCTTTGATTGCCAATGCGCCGCACATCCCAGTGCATCTGGGGTCGATGGGCGAAAGCATCCGGACCATCATCGAGGCCCGCGGCGGGAAGGCCGACGGGCGCGGCATTCGCCGCGGCGATGCCTATGTCCTCAACGATCCCTATCGCGGCGGAACGCACTTGCCCGACATCACCGTCATCATGCCGGTATTCTACGGCAGCGGCGGCGACGAGCCCGACGCCTTTGTCGCGGCGCGCGGGCACCATGCGGATGTCGGCGGGATCGCTCCGGGCTCGATGCCGCCCGACAGCAGGACCATCGCCGATGAAGGCGTGCTGATCGACAATATGCTGCTGGTCGACGAGGGGCGATTGCGCGAAGCCGAAATTCGCGAGCTGCTCGGATCGGGCATGTGGCCGGCACGAAGCCCTGACCACAACATCTCCGATTTGAAAGCGCAGCTGGCGGCCTGCACGCGCGGCGCCGAAGCGCTTGCAGCGACCGCTCGCAATTCCGGACCGGCGGTGGTCGCGGCCTATATGGATCACGTTCTTGCCAATGCCGAGGAATCGGTCCGGCGGCTACTCGGGCGGCTGGACGATGGCGAATTCGCTTATGCGATGGACAATGGAGCGAGCGTCAAGGTCGCGATCCGGGTCGACCGCAAGGCGCGCTCCGCGACCTTCGATTTCACCGGCACCAGCCCGCAGCTGAGCGATAATTTCAACGCCCCTTATGCGATCGTTCGCGCGGCTTCGCTGTACGTCGTTCGGACGCTCATCGACGAGGTCATCCCGATGAACGATGGCTGCCTGCGCCCGATTACCTTGGTCGTGCCCGACGGATCGATGCTCAAGCCGGCATTTCCGGCCGCGGTGGTGGCCGGCAATGTCGAAACCAGCCAGGTCGTTACCGACTGCCTGTTCGCTGCCACCGGCGAGCTTGCGCCAGCGCAGGGAACGATGAACAATTTCACCTTCGGCAATTCGCGCCACCAATATTATGAGACGATTTGCGGCGGTTCCGGAGCCGGGCCGGACCATGACGGGACCGACGCCGTCCAGACCCACATGACCAACAGCCGGCTGACCGATCCCGAAGTGCTCGAAACCTGCTTTCCGGTGCGGCTCGAGCGGTTCTGCATCCGCCGCAGATCGGGCGGGGAGGGTGCTCATCGCGGCGGCAATGGGGTGGTTCGCGCAGTGACCTTCCTCGAACCGATGCGGGCCAACATCCTGGCCAACCGGCGCGAGGTCGCGCCGCGCGGGATCAAGGGCGGCGGCAATGCCTCGCCCGGACGCAATTGGGTCGAGCGCGCCGACGGGCGGATCGAGCTTTTTGGTGCTACCGCCGCGGTGGAGGTCAGTGCCGGCGATTGTTTCGTGATCGAGACGCCCGGCGGCGGCGGCTTCGCGAGGAGAGGCGGATGATCGATTACTGGCCGCTGCTGGGGATTTTGCTGGTGGTCGCGGGGTTCGCCCTGCGCTTCAACCCGCTGCTGGTGGTGGCGGTGTCGGCGATCGCCACCGGTGTGCTCGGCGGGATGGATCTTGGCAAGGTCGTCGCGCTGCTCGGCAAGGGCTTTAACGACAATCGCTATGTGACGATCATCTACATCGTTCTGCCGGTCATCGGGCTGCTCGAACGTTATGGGCTGCAGCAGCGGGCACGGGCGCTGATCGGACGGATGCGCGGGGCGAGCGCAGGGCGGATCCTCATCTTCTATCTCGCCTTCAGGCAGATTTTCGCGGCGCTTGGACTGACATCGGTTGCCGGCCACCCGCAGACGGTTCGACCGCTGGTCGCGCCGATGGCCGAGGCCGCGGCGGAGAAAGTCCACGGCGCGCTCAGCGACGAGGAGCGCGAGCGGGTCAAGGCGATGGCCGCCGCGACCGACAATATCGGGCTGTTCTTCGGCGAGGATATCTTCCTCGCCATCGCCTCCATCCTGCTCATCCAGGGATCGCTGGCGGGTTTCGGCATTCAGCTGACCCCGTTCCAGTTGTCGGTGTGGGCGGTCCCGACCGCGATCGCGGCGTTCATCATCCATTCGGCGCGATTGGCGTGGTTTGAACGCTCGCTCGCCCGAAGTGCGAAGACGGCGCGCTCATGATCGACCTGCACTGGCTTTACGTCCTCGCCGGCGCAATATTCGCCGCCTTCGCGATCTCCAGCGTCCGCGACCGGACCAATCCCAGGCGGCTCGCCAATGCCGTCTTCTGGGGCCTGCTGGCGGCGAGCTTCTGGTTCGGCGACCTCTTCGGGGACCTCGGCAATGGAGTGCTGGTCCTGGCGCTGGTCGCAATTGCCGGCGCGCATCTGCTCGGCAAGGGGCAGGGGAGTTCGACCTCGCCCAAGGAGCGCGAAGAATATTCGCGGCGCTTCGGCAACCGGCTGTTCCTGCCCGCGCTGATCATCCCGCTGACCGCCTTCGTCGGCACGCTGGCGTTCAACTACACCCCGCTCAAGGGCCTTGGGCTGGTCGACCCCAAGTCGGTAACGCTGGTGCTGCTCGGCCTTGGAGTCATCATCGCGCTTGCGGTTTGTTATGCCTGGCTTCGGCCTCCGGCAACCGCACCGATCGAGGAGGGCCGCCGGTTGATGGAGTCGATCGGTTGGGCAGCGGTCCTTCCGCAAATGCTTGCGGCGCTCGGCGCGATCTTCGCCGCGGCCGGGGTCGGAACCACCGTCGGGGCCATCGCCGGCGCGATCCTGCCCAGCGGCAACACCTTCCTGGCGGTCTTGCTTTACGCGGGCGGAATGGCGGTGTTCACGATGATCATGGGCAATGCCTTTGCCGCATTCCCGGTGATGATCGCGGCGATCGGAGTGCCGATCCTGATCCACCAGGACGGGGGCAATCCCGCGGTGATCGGAGCGGTCGGGATGCTGGCCGGTTTCTGCGGGACATTGTGCACCCCGATGGCGGCCAATTTCAACATTGTGCCCGCGGCGTTGCTCGAGCTGAAAAACCAATATGCGGTGATCCGCGCCCAGGTCCCGACCGCGATCCCATTGTTCGCGGTCAACGTCCTGATCATCTATTTCGCGGCCTTCGCATGATCGAGCTTACACCCCAACTCGCCAGCCACATGGCGCGGATCACGCTCGGCCATGTCGCGCGCGAATATCCGCATAAGCTCGACCATGTACTCGACAGCGACGAGGATGCGTTGGGGCCCAAAGCGCTTCACCCGATCTTCCATGGCAGCTTCGACTGGCACAGCTGCGTCCACGGCTGGTGGACCCTGTTGACGCTCAGGCGGCTGTTCCCGGACCTGGCCGAGGCCGACGCGATCGAGCGGCTGGCGGATGCCAGCTTTACCCCAGCCAAGGTCGCGGCCGAACTCGCTTATCTTCAGCGTCCGTCGAGCCGCGGGTTCGAGCGGCCTTATGGCTGGGGCTGGCTGCTCTACCTCCACCTTGAAGCATCGCTGCACGAGGACCGGAATTGGGGCGATGAACTCGCGCCGCTGGCTCAGGCCTTCGCCGATCGCTTGCGCAAATTCCTGCCGCTGCTGACCTATCCCGTCCGCTCCGGAACGCATTTCAACAGCGCGTTCGCGCTGGTCCTGGCGCGCGAATGGTCGGAACGCTTCGATCCCCCCTTGGGCGGGTTGATCGGCGAACGGGTGTGGGACTGGTTCGGCGACGACCGCGATTGCCAGGCATGGGAGCCAAGCGGCGAGGATTTTCTTTCGCCGGCATTGATCGAGGCCGTGGTCGTCGCCGAATGCCGGGCGGCACTGTTTGCGGGCTGGTTCGACGCGTTCCTGCCGCAGGTGGAGCAGCGCCTGCCCGCGACCCTCTTCTTGCCCGCCAGCGTCAGCGACCGAAGCGATGGCAAGATCGCCCACCTCGACGGGCTCAACCTCAGCCGCGCCTGGTGCTGGCGCAAGCTGGCGCCGGTGCTTCCCGATGCCGAAGCCGCAATGGCCCGGGACGTTGCCCAAACCCACCTTGCGGCTGCGCTTCCGCACCTGTCCGGCGATTATATGGGTGAGCATTGGTTGGCGAGTTTCGCGCTTCTGGCACTGCTCGTCTGACCGAACGTATTTTCGCCCGGTAATCTCAAAAGCTGCTCGGACATGGCGAGGGTCGATTTTTCGGTGCCGATCATCGAATCGATCGAACGCAAGGTCGCCATCCGCAAGGACTATGGCACCGTCTTCGACAACCGCCACCTGGTGGTGCTGTAGGGCGGTTTTGCGAAAATGGTGGACGCACTAGGGCTCGAACCTAGGACCCGCTGATTAAGAGTTCTGTGACCGGGTCGCCATACGTATCCAAAACGGCTGTTTTCGGCCATTCTCCTCGTGTCACTGATGCTATGGGTTACATATATATCCGTCAAATGATACCCAGATCGTATCCCAGGACCCATCTTGGGATACAAATTTGGGGACTTCAGGATGGCGAAGCCAGGATTACTCACCGACCGATTTGTTGAAAGTGCCAAGGTGGCCGATGGCCGCGAAGAGTTCCCCGACTTGAAGGTCCAAGGGCTTCGCCTTCGAGTCAGTGGCTCGGGCCGGAAGGTGTGGATCGTCCGCGCCCGATCCGGCGAGAAGATGGTGACCAAGACACTTGGCCGCTACCCCATCATGTCGTTGTCCAAAGCGCGGACAGCAGCCCTTGGCGAACTGGAGGCGATGGCCGGCGGGAAGGGGGAGGGCCTGAACCGCACCTTCGACGAATTGGTGACCGCGTGGATCGAGCGCCACGCCAAGCCGAAGAACAAGTCGTGGGAGAAGCAGAAGCGGCAACTCGACCTTCACGCCATCCCCAAGTTCGGGTCGAGGAAGGTCAGGGACATCAAGCGAGCAGAGGTCCGCGAGTTCATCGACAATCTAGAAGGCGATGTGCTTCCGAACCGAGTTTTGACCTCGCTCAAGACTCTCTTCCGCTGGGCGTTGGAAAACGACTGGATCGAAGCCTCACCTATCGAAGGTATCCGTAAACCGAAGCTGGACAAGCCAAGAGACCGGGTCCTTTCGATGGACGAAGTCGTGGCGATCTGGAACGCCACCGAGCGCCTAGGCTACCCCTTCTTTGAGTATGTCCGGGTGCTCTTGCTCGTCGCCCAGCGACGAACCGAATTGTCGCGCGCCAAGTGGGATTGGGTCGATCTGGAAAACGCGACCCTCACCCTGCCCGCCTCAGAAACGAAGAACAAACGGGCGCAACTCGTGCCCCTATCGGCGCCGGTCGTCGCCATGCTGAAGGCGATGCCGCGCTTCGGTCAGGCAGGGTATGTCTTCACGACCAATGGCACGACCCCGATCTCGGGCTTTGCGAAGCTGAAAGCGAAACTGGACAAGTTCCTGCCCGACCTACAGCCTTGGGTGTTCCACGACTTCCGCCGCACAGCCGCGACCGAGATGGTGCGGCTCGGCGTTCTGGAAGAAGTGGTGGGGAAGGTGCTCAACCACACGCCGCAAGGCGTCACCGCCAAGATCTACGCCCTGCATCGTTACGAACCCGAAAAGCGAAACGCGCTGGATCGTTGGGCGGCCGAGGTCTTCCGGGCTGTCGAGGGTCGTAGCCACGACAAAGTCGTTCCGATACGCCCGGCATCATGAAGAGGATCAGGGGCACACCACCAGTCCACAGTTCACAACGAGGCCCAATTGACGGGTGGGAGCGAACCGTCGCCCGTGACCTCAAGCGGTGGAACCTTGAAGAACAAGAGATCGAATTCCGGCGGCTGATCATCGAGGCCATAATCGACTATTGGTTCACCAAGGACTCTGACGAGACGAGCGTCACACCGGGGCAGGTGGCCGACTACGCCGAAAGCGTTGAGCGTGCGGCCGCAAACCTCAAATCCCTTATTTCACCCGACGCCTTGGATAGCACTCGCCACCTGATCCTCGGGGAAATGGACCCGGCCCCAAGTAGCGACCTTGAGAAGGCCATCAACGCCTTTGTCGAAGCGACCAAGGCCGTTGAGGCCGAAGTGGGCAAGCCGAGCGAAGGAAGCGGCCCGCGACTAGAGCCAATCCGTCAGACCGCCCTCGCGCAGTGGTTCATCAAGGAGTTCGAGGCGCGGGAGTGGCCGACCGCCACGGGCGACAATAGCGCCCTAGCGTACGCGGTCGGCATCGTGCTCAGGACGGCGGGGGAAACGCCAAAGAAAGTTGGGGCTATACTTCGCGCCGCCAAGCAATTGTCGACTTAGTCTTTTTCTCCTCCGAATAAGTCGGACAACAAAACAAGCTGCGGTGGTGTCACCCGTTCAAAGTTGGTCATATGTACTTTGGTGATCTTTCGGAGACACCAAATGAACCAACCCCAAATGCTCAACGCGAGAGAGGCCGCGCAGATCGTCGGCATTAGCTGCTCAAGCGTTCACCGACTTACCCGAGAAGGTCGTTTTCCTTCACCCGTTCGGCTTCTGCCGCAGCGGATCGCGTGGAAGCGGGACGAAGTAGAAGCGTGGCTGCAAGAACGCCTCGACGGCAAGGTCGCCTAGCCGTCATGCGCGGCCATACAAAAAGGCCCCCCGGGCGACGAACCCGAGAGGCCAATGAGTGCTGCATGCCTGAAACAGCGGGGCCTCCATACCGGCGGTCCCGGCCTTCAGGAAACACCGGCGACATAAATTCCAAGGCCACCACGCTCAGGACGATCTTCGCAAGAGGAATTCTGAAATGCCTGAGTTCAACAACGTTGCTGACCTAGACCGCTGGTTCCCCAAAAGACCCCGGTTTCAAGCGCCAAGAGGTCTCGGCCTTTTGGAGATCGACGGTTGTCTCGATGAGCGGGGCCAGCTGATCGCAAGCCATCCTCAGGCGTGGGCTGTCGAGATCGCCGAAGCCGTGGGCGCTTATATCGAGCGCAACGTCCGGGGCACTGGCGTGATTGTCTTTGGACGGTGCGACGATCGTCGCCCCGATTACCAGAAGAGCTACCGTTACACTCCGATCGGCGGCGACCCTGCATGACCACTCTGTCTGAAAAGTGGTCCATCCCGCTCAGCCTCGGCTTCTCGGTCATTCCCGTCGAGCCGAACGGCAAGAAGCCGCTTGGTGAATGGAAGGCCTTCATGACTCATCCGGCGGAGACGGACACCGTCGCTCGTTGGGCCGCGAACAACAACTGCAATGTGGGCGTCGTCACAGGTCAGGTTTCCGGCGGCCTCGTTGTTCCGGATTTCGATAAGCCCGCGGCTGAGGAAGAAGCGAAGCGGCGCGGCCTACCGGACACCATGACGGTAAGGACTGGCAGGGGTCGGCACTATTACTTCAAATGCCCAACAGGTCGGACGCCTCGCAAGCCCAAGGGCTTTCCGCCGGGGATGGACCTCCAATGGAATGGGAAGTTCGTCGTCGCCCCCGGCTCGGTTCATCCTGACGGCTCCGTCTACGAGTGGGAGAACCACCCGGACATCTACGACCTAGCCGACTGCCCCGAGTGGCTATTAGAACCAATGCTCGGCGCTCATACGGGCGCCGTAGGCGATCAAGACGAGGACGAGGAGGATGATGGACCCCTCGTCTCGATAGACGAGCTCCGTGACGCGCTAAGCGCGATCCCCTCAGATGAGCGCAGCGTATGGGTGGCGATGGGTCACGCGCTCAAGACGCTGCGGGACGACAAGGGCAAGCGGCTCTGGCTCGAATGGTCGGCCCGGAGTCAGAAGTTCGACAAGGCCGATGCACTGGCGAAGTGGGACAGTTTCAGGCCGACCGGCACCAGCTACAAAGCAGTCTTTTCGGAAGCGTACAGCCACGGTTGGAAGTCTCAGAAACAACGCGAGCGGGTCGCCAGCCAGACCAAAGATCCGAAGCGTCGCCAGCGCATCCCCTTGGGTGCAATGGAACTGCACCCCACCGAATTTGTGCTCGACGGCTTCATTCCAACCGGCGTGTCGGTGATCGCTGGCGCATGGGGCGCCGGGAAGTCGACGAACCTCATTCCGCTTCTCGCGTCGGTGGCACATCTAACGCCCGAAGATTGGGGCTTCTGGCCCGCCCTTCGCCGTAAGGTCATCTGGGTCACAGAGGCCCCGGATCAGGCGCGAGACACCCTCTATTCTCTGGCCCACATCGAAGGCGCAGCCGATTGGCAGGAATTCGATGCATGGTTCCACCTCTACCCGGCGCTCCGCGAACCGGCGAAGGACCTAGCCAACGATGTGAAAGAGTGGGTAGCGGACGCCGCTTGGACGAATGAGGTAGGCTTTCAAATTCGCCCGGTCGTCGTGATCGACACAACGTCTGCGAACCTCGAACTCGAGAACGAAAGCGACAACTCACAGGTCGGCGCGGCCATGGCGGCCCTCAAGCAAACCCTGCCTGGCCTGCCACTGATCTTAGTCGGCCACACACCGAAGATGAACCGCAAGAGCCTTGAGGATATGTCGTTCCGGGGCGCTGGCGCGTGGGAAGCTGACGCGGCGGCCACCTTTTACATGGTCCATGACGAAGAGACCGGCATTAGGTTCATGGCGATCCGCAAGGCACGGTTCACTCCGACCTACCGGGAAATCGACTTCGGCGAACGCAAGGGCAGCACGGTCGTTGATACGCCGTGGGGCGATCCGCAAACCAAGTCCTTCTTGCACGGTGTCCCCACCAAGTCAGACGGCTCGACGAGGAAGGCTGCCAAGGCTGAGGCCAAAGAAGCGAAGAAGGAAGAGCAGAAAGAGCAGGGGCGCACAGAGAAGCAAGAGAGCGTCTTCGCCTATATCCGACAGTGCGCGGCCAATGGGACCGTCGCCACCAAGAGACGGATCGTCACAGAGGTCACCGGCAAAGAGGAGTTGCTGCGAGGCGCTGTAGACCGACTGGTTGAGGCGGGTTCGATCCACACCCGCTGGCCGAGCAAGGAAGAACTTAGATTGGCTGGCCTCAGGACCTCCGGCCAAACGCCCGAAATCTTCCTGCCAATTGAAGTCGATTTCGACGTCTTTTTCGACAGCCTCAGAAGTGGGAGGCAGTCGTGAGGGCCGCGCCTCGATTTGAGGGTCCGGGCAGGGGTTGGGTGACCACCTCCAGAAACCCCTCCACCACTGACCTCCTCCCCCTAGCTGTAAAAACAAGTGGGAGGCAGTGGTCGGAGGAGACCTTAGGGGTCTCTCCTCCGACCCACTCCGCTCCACCTCCCGGGGTAAGTGGGAGGCAGTGGGGAGGCAGTGGGAGGCAGTGGGAGGCAGTCGGAGCCAACTCAACCCTGCCAGCCCTCCTTTTTCCACGCTCCGCGCACACGAGCGGCAAGGTGCGACAACTCCAAGGGGACAGGCCATGAATGAACTCTTCCGCAAGATCGCGACCATGACGACCGAGCAAAGGGAAGGGGCGCTCATGGCGCTCGACGCCATCAGCAGGCCCATGACCATCCGCGAGATCGAGGCGGCGATGGTTGGGCGAGGCGTCCCACGGACACAGCGCAAGGTCCTGAGCAAGGCAGTCGAGCGCTGGCACATCGTCGCGCTGCTCGGCCCGACCAATCAGGAGGGCGGGGGTGACCTAGAACCTTACGACCTCCGGAACGGAAATCGGCCTCGTAATCACGCTCATCAAAAAACCGACCCGGTTCAACCCGCACGTGAGGAGACGACACTATGAAACAACGAGGCAGAAAGAAGTCGCCAGAATTGGCGCTGATCCAGACTGAACCGCCCCCGAGTGTGACCCTGCCCGTTCCAACGGCGCCCGAGCACCTTTCCGCTCAGGCGTCAGGGTGGTGGCAGGACGTTGTCGAGGCCTACGAGCTCGAACCGCACCACTTGCGCCTTCTGCAATGCGCCTGTGAGGCGTGGGACCGCCAGCAACAGGCGCGTCAGGCGCTGTTGGACCACGGCTCAATCACGTTCACCGACCAGAAGGGGACGATCCGGGCGCATCCAGCCGTCGCAATCGAGCGGGACGCGAGGATCGCTTTCGCTCGGCTCGTCCGGGAACTGGATCTGGATACCGGCGCGCCCGGTGCCAGCCGCCCGCCAGCCATCACATCGAACAGGAGAGGATGACCCATGCCAGCGAAACGACGCGTCTCGAAGGTTCGCGATCACCGCATCACTGATGCGGCGGTCGCCGCCTTCAAGGCCAACGACGAAGAGGCCCTGTCTTGGGCGCTTGGACAGAAGCCGTGGGAATACTCGCCGCTCGAAGCAGAGGGTGAGTGCCCCCACGGTCCGATGCACCAACAGGCTCACTGGGCGAAAGCCAAAGAACTTCGCGCCGCGCTTGAAGCGGCGGCGAATGCTCAAACACAACATTGAAAGGAGAAGCAATAATGGACCAGCCACACTTCACCGCCGCCGAGGCCGAGGCGCTCGACCTACGCCCGCGCATCCACGAATGGCTCAACGACCTTGTCGTCGCTGGCGTCGAAGAGCGGGCCGCACTCGCCGCGATCCAACTCGCGATTGCCGAGCGCGCCCTTCTGAACTTCGGCACACAGCACACCGTCGCTTGGCTCAGAGAGACGGCGGACCAGATGGCGCAACACGGTGACGCCATTCTTGCCCAGATGAAGGGCTAGGCCGTTTTTGGTGGTCAACATTCCGAGCGAGATAACTTACATCTGAGGTGTCGTTCACGCCGAGCGCTGGACGGGACTAAGCGGAGCATGGCCGCGCGCTGCTCCGAACAGACCGAAGCCGACCATGCCGAGCGCTGTCGCGGTCCAAGTCTCCAACCCATCCCTAAAACGATCCGCGTCCCTGAGGGCCGCGGCTGATTGGAGTCACGAGACATGCCACGTAATATCGAAGACCTGATCGAACAGATCGGCACCCAAAACCAAGAGACGCTGGACGGCATCCGCGCCGACATCAGCGACATGCAGCAGAAGATGGCCCGCCACGGTGGCGGTGGCAGCAATGGCATCACCAACAGTTGGGGTAGCCAGTTCATCAACTCGAAGACGGTTGATCTGGCCCAGGTCGAGCAAACACGCGGCCGCACCTCGATGGAGGTTGTCCGCAACGCGCTCACCACGGACCCTGCCAGCGGTGGTGCGCTCGGGTCGCCCTTCCGCGATACGACGGTCACTGGCCTCCCACAGCAGCGGCTCTTTATCCGCGACTTGCTGACGGTGGTTCCTGTGAACAGTGGTGGCAGCGCCGAATACGCCGCTCAGACGAACCGCACCAACAACGCGGCGGTCGCGCCGGAAGGAACCCTCAAGGCCGAAAGCTCGGCCACGTTCGAGCTTCGGCAGGTGCCGCTGGTCGTGATCGCGACGTGGCTCAAGGCATCGAGGCAAATCCTCTCGGACGCGCCTCAGCTTAGCGCGCTGATCGACACCGAGCTCACCTACGATGTGGGTCTGGCCGAAGAGGAAGAAATCCTGTTCGGCGCTGGTGGTGCTGGCAACCTCGAAGGCCTTGTGCCTCAAGCGACCGCGTTTGCCGACCCGCTTGCGCTTGCGACGCCGACCGAGATCGACACGCTCGGTTCGGCGATCCTTCAAGCGAGCCTGACACGCACGGCGCCGGACGGCATCGCCTTGAACCCGGCGGACTGGTGGCGGCTCAAGCTGACCAAGGACGACAACGGCCGATACATCTTCGGTGATCCGCAGACCGAGGCGGTGCCGCGCATGTTCGGTCTGCCGGTGGCGGCGACCGAGGCACTCGCACCGGGCAACTTCCTAGTCGGCAGCTTCAAGAGCCAAGTGCTCTATGACAGGTGGAAGATCCGGATCGAGGCGGGCTTCGAGGGTCAGGACTTCGTCAAGAACATGGTCAGCCTGCTTGCCGAAGAGCGGGTCGGCCTCGCCGTGAAGCGTCCCGAGGCGCTGATCTATGGCTCGTTCGCATAAGGAGTAGAGGGGCCGCTTTTACCCTCCTTTCGTGGCCTCTCGGGGACCGCAGCTCTGGGCGGGCTGCGGTCCCTTTCTTTGTGTGCAGTTGCGGTTGTTTGATCGCGATGCCAGTCTCCTCACCTAGGGGGTGCCATGAGCGAAACCTATGCACATTGGCGATACGCGAAGGAGAAAGTTTGGGAGTCTTACGAGGACTGCCAGCCTTTCAAGGACATGGGGCAGGCGGCGGCGGCAGTCGCGTCCGAAGAGAGCCTCACGCGAGATGAGTTTAGCGGCCAGCTATACAAGCTCTATGAGGCCTACAGTTCGTTCCTGCATGGGACCAACTCTGGTTCGGACTCATCGAAGTGGCGGCACTGGCACAACCATTTTCGCGATGCTCGCCTAAGCAAGAAACTCGGCGAGCCTTATTTGAGTTCGGAGATGTTGAGCGGCGCAGCGCACGAATATCTCAACGGTGCAATTCGCGTTCCAAAAATGGACCGCGCCTTGATTGACGCCCTCATTGCGCAAGAGACATTCGCCTACATTGATCAGAGGGCCGGTCGCGGCGCGATCCTGACCCAATTTGGGTGCTTCGGAGCTTTCGTGGTGCCAGCCATAATTTGGCAGGTTCTGACGGGCGAGCCCGTAAACTGGCACCGACTAACGGTCGGCCTTGGGATCGTCGCCGGCATCCTTGCTCTACTCTACCTCTGGCCGCGCAAGGGGATGCTGAAACTGCATGGCGCGATGCGCGATACTTATCATCTTCTCTCGGGGTCGGTGGTCTCGGTCCCTGAACTTCGCAAGGCGGTCGATAGAGCGCGCGACAAGGGCGTTGTGTGGCCGCCGGAACTTTATGCAATGCTGGACGACGTAGGCTCACGCACCAACCGGCTTTGACCCTGCCTGATCCTGACGACTTAATCCCGGTGATGGCCGATTAAGTCGCCAGCCTTCTTCGTTGCCCGTGATGCCCATTCACGAGAGCTTTCCGGTGGCGCTTCACCTGAGGCGCTTCTTTGAAATTGGAAGGAACTCGAAATGGGTAAGATGCGACTTACGATCATGGAAGAAGTCGGTGGCGGGGCATTTTGCCTTAGGACCGAGCCGAAGAAGGGGACGGTCTTCTTCAAGGGGCGCGAAATGCGCATGGTTGACCTAATCTTCGACAGACGAATTTCGGTCGACGAGATCGACATCTATCCTGAAGACGAGCCGGATTACGCGTGGCCGGTCGCGTATCTCCACATCACGGTCGGCGAACCTTGGGTCCTTGATCTACTGAGACTGTACAAGGGTCACGAGTACATTGATCTGCAAATCGAGACAGGTGGAAGCAGGAAGTGGCACCTCGAAGGTGAGAAAATTCGAAAGCTCGAGGTCTCGTTGGTCAACGGAAGACCAGTGTTATCTCTTGTGGAGCGGCGGTTGGAGCCGCTCGCTGTCGCCGCGTAAGATCAGCCGGTGAGTTAGTGGTCTGTGTGCCGCTAGCTCACCGGCTCAGAGCGTGCTGAACCTTTCGCCTCGGATCTGAAGCTCGAAGGCGCCAGGCCGAACGGTCTGCGCCAGCTCGTCCATGCGCTGCCACACATACAGGACACGCGACGCCTTCCTGTGAAGGGGCAGTTCCATCACCGCCTTCCGGGGGAAGAAGCCGACTAACCCTGCCCGCAAGAAGAGCTCCCGCGTCGGCCGCTTTTTCGGGATGTTGAGGTCGCCGGATAGTACGACCCAATCACCCTCCGCGCCAAGGGCCGGTATCCACTCCTCGTCCAGTCGGTTTGTCTTTCCGAACTTGTCGCGGTGGCAGATCACTTCATGATCGCCGTCGAAGAGCGCGTTCAAGCCGCGCGCCAGCGTGGGTGGTAGGTTGTTATCGACGAAGAGCTTCAAGCCGCCTTAGCCAGAACTTTGCCGGACTCGAAGTCGACCGCATCCCGGATCGATCGGGCAGGCACACCATACAGCCGCGCCACGCGGTCAATCGACCCTTCGGCCTTCACCTCTTGGGCGGCGCGGGAAGTGAGCAAGCCAATTTCGGAAATGATCGGCTGACCGAACGACCGCTCCGGATCGACCACTATCGTCTTCCGGTTCGGGACAAGCCACCATCGCTCGACGGCAGACTGGCCAAACTCGAAGCCCGACAGGGTCGGCAGGACGAATGCCCGAAATACGTGCTGGCGATCCTTGAGGTCGATCAGGCGCGGCTCTTCGACCCCTTCGGTGATCTCAAGGAAAATGCGCCGCCCATCCGTCTTGAAGGCGCGGGTCGAGAATGGGTGGTCGCCAAGGATTTCCTTCGCCCGGTCAATGCACAGGCGGATGGTGGGAAGGCCAATACGCGACCGGCGAAGTCCATCGACGATCCGCGCCTCAACGAGGTCCCGGAACCCAAGGAGGGCACCATCATCCTCAGGATCGTACTGCGGCTGCCATAGGGGCGGCTGTTCGCGTGGCTCTCCCCAGTGGTCGTATTCGTAGCCATAGAGCCAGCGGCGGAGCGTCTTCGGTTGCATGCGCAGCAACTTCGCCGCCTCGGCGGGCGTATAGGCCCCGACTCCGAACTCGGCGTTCGACATTGCTGCTCCTCTCGATGCGCACCATTAACTGGCCGGGCCACAAAGGCAACGGGCGGCGGGCCAGTATCCCAGTGGTAACCCGCCCACGACTGGGTATCAGCCCGACGGGCCGGAAAACGGGATAAAACTAAGGAAAAAATGGTGGACGCACTAGGGCTCGAACCTAGGACCCGCTGATTAAGAGTCAGCTGCTCTACCAACTGAGCTATGCGTCCCCAATTTTCTTGGGCTGCCAAGGGCAATGCGCTGGCGGAACCGCCCGATGCGCGGCGCGCCGGTAGCATGGGCTTGGGTGGCGTGCAACCGGCGCCGCGGGCAATTTCCTAGCCGAGCGTCCGGCTGTGAGTCCGCTGCTGGCGCTCAAGCGCCATGAGCAGGCCGATGCACAGCATCACGGTCATCACCGCCGAGCCGCCGAAGCTGACCAAGGGCAAGGGCACGCCGACCACCGGGGCCAGGCCCATGACCATCATCAAATTGATCGAGACGTAGAAGAAAATTGCCGCCGACAGGCCGGCCGCGGTCAGCTGGGCGAAGCGGCTGCGGGCGTTGATGCTGACCCGCATGCCCCAGCGGATGACCGCGCCGAAAGCGAGGATCAGGATGACCCCGCCGACCAGGCCCCATTCCTCGGCCATGGTGGCGAAGACGAAATCGGTGTGGCCTTCGGGAAGGTAATCGAGGTGGCTCTGGCTGCCGCGGAGGAAACCCTTGCCCCAGAAGCCGCCCGAGCCGATCGCGATTTTCGACTGGGCGATGTGATAGCCGGCGCCGAGCGGGTCGCTTTCGGGGTCGAGGAAGACGTCGATGCGCTTGCGTTGATAGCCGTGGAGCATCTGATAGGCGATCGGCGCCGCAATCCCGATGGCAACCACCGGGGCCATGAAAATCCACATCGGAAGCCCGGCAAGGAACATCACGGTAACCCCGCACAATAGCACCATGATGCACGTCCCAAGATCGGGCTGGGCGAGAATCAGGAAGGCGGGAATGCCGAGCAGCAGCATCGCCGGCCAGATTGCCCGCGCCGAGCGCGTCTGCCCGGGGGGCACGAGCTCATAAAAGCGGGCGAGGGTCAGGACGATCGCCGGCTTCATGAATTCGGATGGCTGGAGGCGGATCGGGCCGATGTCGAGCCAGCGCTGGGCGCCCTTGCTGACGAAACCCAAGGCCTCGACCCCGATCAGCATCGCCAGGGTCACCGCATAAAGCGGGAACGTGACCGCCTTGATGGTCGATTCCTTGAGCCATGACATGCCGATCGCCACCGCAAGAAAGAAAAAGAAGATCGCGCCCTGCTTCAACGCCCACGGCTGGATCGCTCCGCCGGCCGCGGAATAGAGGACGGTCAGGCCGAATCCGGCAATCCCGGTGACGAGGAAGATCAAGCGCCACGGCAGCCGCGCCAGCGGCCGCGGAATGATCGCCGACGTTATCATGCCTCTGCCAGCGGTACTGCCGATCTGATCGCGGACAGCTGGCGCGCATTGCGCTCGGCGAGCGTTCCACCCCATTGCTGTTCGAGCGGGGCGAGCGCGTCCATCGCTTTCTGCTGGTCGAACAAATAGGTCATCGAATCGCGCACGATGGGCGCCGCGGCCGACGCCCCGAAGCCGCCGTGTTCGATGATGCAGCCGATCGCATAACGCGGCTTGTCGACCGGCGCGAACGCCACGAACAAAGCGTGGTCACGAAGCGCCCACGATCCCTGGTGACCGCGCGCGCCAAGCCGGAAGACCTGCGCGGTGCCGGTCTTGCCGGCCATTTGGATGCCGTCGAGCGGCAATTTCGAACCAACCGCGGTGCCGTGATCGTTGACGACCGCGGACATCGCCTTGCGGACAAATTCGAGATGCGCCGGATCGATGTCGAGATCGGGAATCGGTTTGCGCGCGTCCGCCATCAGCAGCCGCGGCTGGAGCAATTTTCCGGACGCGATGCGCGCGGGCATGACCGCCAGCTGCATCGGGTTGATCAGGACATAGCCCTGGCCGATCGACGTATTGGCCGAATCATAGCCTTGCCATTTGCGCCTATACTTGTTCTCCAGCCATTCGGGGCTCGGCATGGTGCCGTAGCGCTGCGCCGGAATCGGCAGGTCGAACTTCTGGCCGTAGCCGAGATAATTGACCATTTCGGTCGTTTTCTCGGGATCGGTGATGAGGCCAGTAGCCCAGAAATAGGTGTTGCAGCTGCGTTCGACCGCCTGGTGCATGTCCATCGACCCATGAGCGGCGTCACAGCGAAAATAGCGGTTGCCGATCTTGAGGCCGCCGGCGCAATACACCCGCCGGTTGGGATCCACGCCCTGTTTGAGGAACCCCAGCGCCATTGCCGGCTTGATCGTCGAGCCCGACGGGTAAAGCCCTTGCGCGACCTTGTTGAGCAACGGGATATGGTCGTTGTCGGACAGCATCCGCCATTCCATCCGACCGATGCCGTCGCTGAAGCTGTTGGGGTCGAAGGCCGGCATGGACACGAAGGCGAGCATGTCCCCGCTCGCGACGTCCATCGCGACCAGCGCCCCCGATTGGTCGCCCATTCGGCGGGCGGCATATTGCTGAAGCCCCTGATCGATCGTCAGCTGAACGGTATTGCCGCTGCGGTCCGGCTTGGGGTCGAGTTCCTTGACCAGCTTGCCGCGGGCCGTGACCTCGATCCGCTGACCGCCGGGCGTTCCGCGCAATTGCGGCTCTAATGATTGTTCGAGCCCCTGCTTGCCGATCTTGAAGCCGGGGATGATGAGCAGCGGGTTCTTGTCCTCGGCCTCATATTCCTTGGCATTGGCGGTGCCGACATAGCCGACGAGGTGAGCAACCGCTGGCCCGTCCGGGTAATAACGCGAATAGCCCCGGGTCGCCTGGACACCAGGCAGATCGGGCAGGCGGACCGTGATCGCCGCATATTGTTCATAGCTGACGTTTTCGGCGACCTGCACCGGCCTGAACCCGCGATCGCGCTTGAGGTCGGTGAGGATCCGGTCGACATCGTCGGTGCTGAGCTGAAGCAGATTGACGAGCGCCTTTACGGTACTTTCGGGGCGTTCGAGCTGCTGCGGGATGATGTCGACGCGGAAGCTCGAGCGGTTGATCGCGATCGGCTTGCCCGTGCGGTCGATGAGCCACCCGCGCCGCGGCGGCACCGGGATCAGCTGGACCCGGTTACTTTCCGACAGCAGTTGATATTTCGCGTTTTCGGCGATCGACAGCCAGCCCATGCGCCCGATCAGAACTGCGCCGACCGCCGCCTGGGCGCCGCTCAGCAACATCATCCGGCGGGAGAAAGTGAACGACTGATGCGCGGTCGTAACCCGTTTCGCGCCGTTCATTGCGCGAGCCTCCAGCGGTCGATCCGCAAGACCAGCCACGCGACGACCGGGAACAGGAGGATGGAAATGGCCAGCGACGGAACCATGTTGGCCAGTGGAACGTCCGCTCCGCCCCAGGCGGCGACGCGCCATTCGAACCATTTCGAAACCACGATCAGCACCGCCGCCAGCACCCATTCGATCCAGTAATCGCGCCACATCGTCCGGCGATCGGCAAGGTCGAGGACCAGGACCGAAGCCGACCACAAGGCCACCGAAAAACCTATCGGAGCGCCAGTGAACAGGTCATTGACGAGGCCCAGAGGCGCGGCCCACCAGGCCGGAAACGGGTCCGACCGGAGGAGCCGCCAGGCGATCAGCATCAGGAAGGCGAAATCGGGATACCAGCCGCTCACCGAGATGATCGGGAGTGCCGACAACAGGCTTGCAGCGACCACCGACAGCGCCGGAATATATGGTGCATAACCAGGCGGGCTTTCGCCGATCCTGCGCTTGCTGCCGAGGGCCGAGCGGACCATCAGCGTCGCTCCGGCGCCATGTCGGCAACCGCGGAAATCTCCTGCGCCCGAGGTTCGAACGGGGCTTCGGCGATGGCAAAGCTGGTCGTGGCCGGATCGGCGAGCGGGATTGCGACCGCGCCATCGTCGTCAAGCCTGACCACCTTGGCGACCAGCACCAGCGGCGGATAGAGTCCACCGGTACCCGAGGTGACGATGATGTCGCCGCGTTTGAACGGATTGCGGCCGACCTCGAGCGGGCGGACGTCGATGGTGCCGTCGCCGCGGCCCTGGGCGATGACCGGCTGCCCACCGCGCAGGAGCCGCGCCGGAACGATGCTTGCCCGGTCGGATATCAGGAGCACGCGCGACGATTGCTGGCCAAGATCGATGATCCGCCCGACCAGCCCTTCAGCAGCGCGCACCGGCATTCCGATCCTGAGGCCGTCGGAAGCGCCGACCGAGAGGATCGCGAAGCGCCGCGGACTATTGAACGACGAGCCGACGACGCGTCCCGCGGCAATCGCGGTCGGGCTTCGTTCGCGGAGCTGGAGCGCCTCCTTGAGCTGGCGATTTTCCTGGCGGATCGCAGTGGCCTCGATCATCCGCTGGAGCATCAGCCGGCGTTCGCGTTTGAGCTCGCCATTCTGGCGTGCGGCATCCCAATAATTGCCGGCGCCGCTGGCCAGACCGCCGACGGTTGCGGTCACTTCATGAAGCGCACCGGCAATGCTTGCGTTGACGTCGAGCGCGCCGCCGCGAATGCGCTCGAAGCTGGCCGGGGACACCAGGGACATGGCGAGCAGCACGAGGCCGACGATGATCCCGGCGACCACTGCTATCAGCCCGAAGAACAGCCCATATTGAGCTTTGCGCGACCAGCCGGGGCGTTCCGTCACCACCCCTCAATGCCCCTTAAGCCGTCTGCAGCACGCCGCGGAACTGCTCTTCCTCAAGCGCGCGGCCGGTGCCCAGCGCAACGCAGGTCAAAGGATCGTCAGCGACCGTGACTGGAAGGCCGGTTTCATCGCGCAAGACTTCGTCGAGCGCCTGGAGCAACGCCCCGCCGCCGGTGAGGACGATGCCCTGATCGCAAATATCGGCGGCCAGTTCCGGAGCGGTATTTTCGAGCGCGATGCGAACGCCCTCGACGATCGTCCCGACCGGTTCCGACAAGGCTTCGGCGATCTGGCCCTGGTTGATCGAAATTTCCTTGGGCACGCCGTTGACGAGGTCGCGGCCCTTGATGTGAACCGTCTTGCCGATGCCGTCGGCCGGCGGCTTGGCGATCCCGACCTCTTTCTTGATCCGCTCGGCCGTGGCTTCACCGATAAGCAGATTGTGATTGCGCCGGACGTAGGATGAAATCGCTTCGTCCATCTTGTCGCCGCCGACCCGCACCGAGGTGGTGTAGGCAAGGCCGCGCAAGCTCAGAACCGCGACTTCGGTGGTGCCGCCGCCGATATCGACGACCATCGATCCAATCGGTTCGGTCACCGGCATGTCGGCGCCGATCGCGGCCGCCATCGGCTCCTCGATCAGATAGACCTGGCTGGCGCCGGCGTTGGAGGCGGCGTCGCGGATCGCTCGGCGCTCGACGCTGGTCGATCCCGACGGTACGCAAATGACGATTTCGGGGAAGCGCCAGGCGCGCATCTTGCCGCCATGGACCTTGTGAATGAAGTGCTTGATCATCTGTTCGGCGACATCGATGTCGGCGATGACCCCGTCGCGCAGCGGGCGGATGGCCTCGATCTGGTCGGGGGTCTTGCCCATCATCAATTTGGCATCGTTGCCGACCGCCTTGACCCGTTTGACCCCGTTGATGGTTTCAATCGCCACCACCGACGGTTCGTTGAGGACGATCCCGCGTCCGCGGACGTAGACCAGCGTGTTGGCCGTCCCGAGGTCGATCGCCATGTCGTGGGACATCCATTTAAACCACCGCGTCCAGAACATCAGTTCCTTGTCCTCACTTTATTTGGGATCGCCGGGCCCGCTTGCCCGCCGCCTTAATTTTCACTACATGGTCGCCGGTTGAACGCGGTCTGAATTTTCAGGAAAAATCAGTGCTTCGCTGGCCGGGCCGGATTGGGATAAGACCCTCATCATGTCAATAAGAAGGCTGCCTCCCGAACTCATCAATCGCATCGCCGCGGGCGAGGTGGTCGAGCGTCCGGCGAGTGCGCTCAAGGAACTGATCGAAAATGCGCTCGACTCTGGAGCGTCGAATGTCGCTGTGCGGCTGGCGTTCGGCGGACTCGACTTGATCGAGGTCAGCGACGACGGATGCGGCATGGCGCCGAGCGATATGCGCCTCGCCCTCGAACGCCACGCGACCTCCAAATTGCCCGACGAGGGGATTGACCGGGTGACCAGCTTCGGCTTTCGCGGCGAGGCCTTGCCGTCGATCGCAAGCGTCGCTTTGCTCACCCTGGAAAGCCGGATAGCGGGCAATGACGGCTGGCGAATCACGATCGATCACGGTGTTGCCGCGGGGGAAGGACCGGCGGCGCTTTCCCCGGGCAGTCGGGTCCGCGTGGAAAAGCTGTTCGCCAAAGTCCCCGCGCGCCGCAAGTTCCTGCGCACCCCGCGGTCCGAATATGCCGCCTGTCTCGATTCGGTGAAGCGGCTGGCGATGGCGCGCTGCGATGTCGGCTTCAGCCTCGAACATGACGGACGGCGGATCCTCTCGCTCCAACCGCAAGGTGCCCCGGCGCGGGTCGCGGCATTGCTCAGCCATGAGCTCGACCGTCACGGAATCGGAATCGATTTCGAGCGCGAGGGCATGCGCCTGACCGGAGTCATCAGCCTGCCAACCTTCAATCGCGGAATGGCCGACCAGCAATTTTTGTTCGTCAACGACCGGCCGGTGAAGGACCGGCTGCTGGTTGGAGCGCTGCGCGCCGCCTATCGCGACCTCATCGCCCGCGACCGCCATCCGATCGCCGCCTTGTTCCTGGCGGTCCCGCTCGAGGACGTCGACGTCAACGTCCACCCGGCCAAGACCGAAGTCCGCTTCCGCGATCCGCAAGGGGTGCGCGGGATGATCGTGGGCGGGCTTCGCCACGCGCTCGATGCGGAAAGCCAGCGAAGCGCCGGGCGCGAGCAGGTTGCGGCGGCGGTGAGGTGGACGAGCTCAGAAGATGTTCGTCATCCCCGCGAAAGCGGGGACCCAGCCCAGCAAGAAGTCTGGGCTCCCGCTTTCGCGGGAGTGACGAACCTTGTGCGGGAAGATCAGCGACTGTTCGATCACGCACCCGCGGGCCGCGCCGAGGAAGCGCTCGCCCCGGTCGTGGACTATCCGCTCGGGGTTGCGCGGGGGCAGGTCGCAGCGACCTATATCGTCGCCGAGGCCGAGGACGGGCTGGTGATCGTCGACCAGCATGCCGCTCACGAACGTCTGGTGCTCGAACGGATGCGTTCCGCGCGGGAGGGTGGCCGCCCCGCCAGCCAGGCCTTGCTGGTGGCCGAAGTCGTCGAGCTCGACGAAGTGGATTGCGACCGCCTCGAAGGCGCCATTGCCGAACTCGCCGGTCTGGGGCTGGAGATCGAGCGCTTTGGCGAGGGCGCGATGATGGTTCGGGCGGTCCCCGCAGCGCTGGGCAAGACCGACAGTGCGTCGCTGCTCGCCGACCTCGCCGCGGAAATCGCCGAGCTCGGCGGCGCGATCGGGCTGCGCGACCGGCTCGACCTGGTCCAGGCGACGATCGCCTGCCACGGATCGGTTCGCGCCGGGCGAATCCTCTCGGTCGCCGAGATGAATGCGTTGCTGCGCGAGATGGAAGCGACCCCGCGCTCGGGCCAGTGCAACCACGGCCGCCCGACGTGGGTCAAACTCGCCCATAGCGACATCGAAAAGCTGTTCGGCCGGCGATAGGGGACGCGATGCCATATCTGATCATCTTCCTCGGCGCCGGGATCGGCGGGGCGCTTCGCCACGGGGTCAATGTCGCCGCGGCGCGCGCGTTCGGGACGGGTTTTCCGGTGGGGACGATGATCGTCAACATCCTCGGCTCGCTCGCCATGGGGCTTTTGGCCGGCTATTTCCTTGTCCGAACCGGAGTGAGCCAGGATTTGCGCTTGTTCCTGACCACTGGAATTCTCGGCGGCTTCACCACCTTTTCCGCCTTTTCGCTGGAATCCGCGCTGCTGGTCGAGCGTCACCAATATGGCCTTGCCGCGGTCTATGTCGGCGGGTCGGTGGTGGCCGGGATTGCCGCTTTGTTTCTCGGCCTGGCGCTCTTCAGGAGCGGCGCTCAACTCCCTTGAGCTGCAGCCGGGCTTTCTCGACCGCGCTTGCGCGTGCTTCGGACCGCGCTTCGTCGAGCAACGGATAACCGGCGTCGCCTTCGCGGCGCAGCGCTTGGGCGAACTTGCCCGCTCGAACTTCGGTCAAGATATCCGCCATCCGGCCGCGCAGCGCCTGGTCGACGATTTTGGGGCCGCCCAGCACCGCTCCAAGCTCGGCGGTGTTTGAAATCGCCTCGCGCATGCCCGCGATCCCGCGCGCCTCGATGAGGTCGGCGATGAGCTTCAATTCGCCAACACATTCGAGATAGGCGACCGCGGGCGACACCCCGCCCGCGACCAATGTGTCGAACCCCGCTTCGAGCAGGGCCGGAACACCGCCCCACACGACCGCTTGTTCGTTGAACAGATCGGCTTCGGCTTCCTCGGCGAAGCTTGACTTGATGAGCCCGGCGCGGCCGCAGCCCAGCGCCCTGGCATAAGCAAGCGCGATCGCTTCAGCGGTGCCGCTGACGTCGCGCTCGACCGCCCACAAGGCGATCATCCCTTTGCCCTCGGTGTAGAGCGAGCGGAGCGCGGTCCCCGGTCCCTTCGGCGCGACCAGGAAAACATCGAGATCGTCCCGAGGTTCGACGAAGCCGAAGCGGATCGACAGTCCGTGGCTGAAGCCGAGCGCGGCGCCGTCGCGCAATTGCGGCTCGATCTCGCGGTAGAGGTCGGCGTGGATCTCGTCGGGGGCGAGCAGCATGACTACATCGGCCGAGGCCACGGCGTCCTCAAGCAAGGCGATCGTCAGCCCCGAAGCCTCAGCCTCGCTGGCGCTGCCCGACCCGCCGCGCAGACCGACGACAATGTCGATTCCGCTGTCGTGGAGGTTGAGCGCCTGGGCCCGGCCCTGATTGCCAAAACCGATGATCGCAACGCGCTTTCCAGCCAGCGGAGCGGGGTCGATGTCGGCGTCGGTGAGGAAGGCGGTCATCGTCTTTGGCCTAGTCGGTCGAGCCAAGCAGGTCGAGCGCTTCAGCAATCGATAGGTCGTCGAGCGCCGTGGTGAAACGCGGCCAGCCGGCGGGCGGTTGGTGAGCGAACCACGTATATTGGCGTTTGGCGTAATTGCGGGTCGCCCGGCTGCCGGCGGCGATGGCTTCGGAGCGGGTCATTTCGCCCGACACAAGAGCTCCGATTTCCCGGACCCCGATGGCCCGCATCACCGGGAGGGATGGTGACAGCCCGCGCTTGAGCAGCGCCGCGACTTCATCGATCGCTCCCCTGTCGATCATCGCCACGAACCGGGCGTCGCAGCGGGCATAGAGCCAGTCGCGCGGGGGCAGGAGGATGAGCGAGTTCAAGCTGATCGTGTCGCCGATCCCGTCCTGGCGCTGTCCTTGCCAATGGCTGAGCGGCTGGCCGGTCGACAACACCACTTCGAGCGCGCGCGCGATCCGCGTTTTGTCGCTCGGCCCAAGCCGCGATGAAGCTTCCGGATCGAGCGTCTCCAGTCGGGCGCGATTGTCCTCGAACGGAGCGCCGCGCACCTGTTCGCGAATGGCCGGATTGATCGGCGGGACTGGAGCGATCCCGTCGATCAAGGTGCGCAGATACAGTCCCGACCCGCCGACGAGGATTGGCAGCCGCCCGCTGGCGAGGATGCCGGCAATTTCGTGCCGCGCCCGGTCCGCCCATTCCGCGGCGGACATGGCGCTTGCGCCGTCGGCCACGCCGTACAGACGATGATCGGCGCGGCGGCGGTCGGAAGCGTCCGGCGAAGCGCTCAAAATCCGCAGGTCGCGATAGAGTTGCGCGCTATCGGCGTTGACGATCACCCCGCCGCTTGCTTGAGCGAGCGCGAGCGCCAATGCCGACTTGCCGCTTGCGGTCGGTCCGGCGATGAGTGCGACAGGAGGACGCTTCTTGGCCATTGCGACGCTGATAGCAGCAGGCAGGCTCGATGACAGGCTGGTCGATCGGGCGCTTGGCCTGTTGCGCGAGCTCGATCCCAAGGCCGCGTTTGCGGTGTGGATCGACGAGGGCGATGCCGCCGACCTGCGCTACGCCGGAGATATCCCGGCCGCGCGCTGGGCGCTCGATGGACTCGAGGGGCTCGACATTGTCGTCCAGCCGGACGAGTCGCGCTGGCGCAGATTGTTCGTCGCCGACATGGACAGCACGATCATCGGCCAGGAATGTATCGACGAACTTGCCGATTATGCGGGACTGAAGGCGCAGGTCGCTGACATCACCGAGCGCGCGATGCAGGGCAAGCTCGATTTCAAGGGCGCGCTGCGCGAGCGAGTGCGACTGCTCGCGGGCATGGAGGAGGGGACTCTCAAGCTCTGTCTCGACGAGCGCGTTACGCTGACCAGCGGCGCCCGGACCCTGGTCCAGACGATGCGCGCCGGCGGGTCGACGTGCCTGCTGGTGTCGGGCGGATTTTTAGCGTTCGCGAACCCAGTCGCGCAAATGGTCGGTTTCGACCGGGTGCGCGCGAACCGTCTGCTGGTCACCGGCGGGAAACTCAGCGGCGAGGTCGCCGATCCGATCGTCGATGCTCAGGCCAAGCGCGATGCGCTGATCGAGGTGCGCGACGAACTTGGACTGTCCGCCGCCGATGTCCTCGCGGTCGGGGACGGGGCCAATGACCGGTTGATGATCGAGGAGGCCGGGCTTGGGGTCGCGTTCAAGGCCAAGCCCGCGCTTGCCAAAATCGCCGACGCCGAGCTGCGCCATCACGGCCTCGATGCATTATTGTGGGTCCAGGGGGTCAGACGCCGCGACTGGTTTCGCGGCTAGGCTTTATTTTGCAGCCACCGGAAAGCAGGCCTGTCCCTTGAGCCGGGCGCAGGCCGCGCCAGCTTCGGCCCGGCTCGCATACGGTCCGACCTGAAGCCGGATGACCGCGCCCGCGGGGACATAAAAGGCCTGCCGCCCGCCAAGCGAACCCGACAGTTTCGAAAATAATGCCTGGGCCGAGCCGCGTTGCCCGAAGGCGCCGAGCTGGATCCGCCAATTGCCGGTCGCCGGGACGGCGGCAGGCTTGGCGGGTGTGGGCTTCGTGGGCGTGGGCTTGAGCGGGGCGACCGGTTGCGGCCCTGCGGCGACTGCGACTGGCTTGGGCTCAGAAGCCTGGACCGGGCTGGCTTTGCTTTTTCTGGCCGCCATCCGGGCCGCTCTTGAACCCGGCGGCGGCGCCGCCTTCGCTTTCGCCTTGGCCAGCGCAAGCCCCTTCTTGCGGTCGGTGATCGGCAGGATTTCATCGAGCTGGCGAAGCGTCTCCTTGGCCGGCGCGAGGCCTTGGGCAGAGGCGCGGCTGACGTAAGCGTAGCCGAGCACCGGGTCCTGGGTGACGGTGTCGCCATTGACCAAAGCGGTGCCGTAAATCAGCATTGCCCGAGCTTCACCCTGCTCGGCCGCCTTGCCGAGCCATTTCAAGCCCTCGGCCTGTTCGCCATTCTGGAACAGCAGCAGCCCGAGCGTGGTCTGGGCATCGACGTGGCCCTTGTCGGCCGCGCGCTCGAACCAGGTTTTGGCAACCGCCAGATTGATCGCCAGCCCGCGGCCAAGACGATAGGACTGCCCGAGGTTGAACTGGGCGTCGGCATCGCCGGCTTCGGCCAGCGGGCGCCAGATCGCCACCGCCGCGGCATAATCGGCGCGCTGCCATGCCTCGATCCCGGCACGGACGTTTTGCGCCGCCAGCGGCGCTGCTGTCGCGGCCAAAATCGCCGCCAGAAACAAATGTCTGTGAATCATCCGCAATCCTGTTGGTCTTTCCCCTTATTCCACAGCCGCGCCGAGGCAAACAAGGTCGGGGCAGCGTTAACCAGATTTTAGAGCCTTGAGCGGCATTGCGATGGTCAATTGACGTCACTCGGCGGGGGATAAGCATGCGCGTACTGGCTATGGCATCGCAAAAGGGAGGGTCCGGCAAGACCACCTTGTCAGGTCACCTGGCGGTGCAGGCGCAACTGGCAGGTGCCGGTCCGGTGTGCCTCATCGACATCGATCCGCAAGGGTCGCTGGCCGATTGGTGGAACGAACGCGAAGCCGATATGCCGGCCTTCGCCCAGACGACCGTTGCACGGCTCGCGAGCGACCTTGAAGTCCTCCGCCAACAGGGCTTCCGCCTCGCCGTTGTCGATACACCCCCGGCAATCACCATGGCCATCCAGAGCGTCATCGCGGTCGCCGAATTGATCGTCATCCCGACCCGGCCAAGCCCGCACGATCTTCGCGCCGTCGGCGCCACCGTCGATCTGTGCGACCGCGCCGGCAAACCGCTGATCTTCGTCGTCAATGCGGCGACGCCGAAAGCCAAGATCACCTATGAGGCCGCGGTCGCCTTGTCGCAGCACGGCACCGTTGCTCCGGTCACGCTTCACCACCGCACCGATTTCGCCGCCTCGATGATCGATGGCCGAACGGTGATGGAAATCGACCCCCAGGGCCGCTCGGCGCGTGAGGTCACCGAATTGTGGGAATATATCTCCGACCGCCTCGAAAAGAATTTCCGCCGGACCGTGTTTTCGGCTCCCGGCCAGTCGCAGGGTGCCCAACCCGCAAGTCCGCGTCCAGTCGGTGGCTTCGGCCGCCGCGTCGCCGGCCAGTAAGGGGGCCGGACCGTGAGCGACCCCAAACCTTTTGCTTCCCTGTCTTCCGGATTGCTCGCTCGCAAGGGCGCGGCCCGTCCGGCGATGCGGCCCCAAGGCTTCGGCCAAAGCGGGGCTGCGCTTGAGGACCTCGGCTGGAACGACATGGGCTTCGAAGCGCCCAAGGCGAACCCGGCGTCGCGCGATACCGACCATGACGCCTTTGGCGAGGAAATCGTCGAGCATCCGCGCTCGGCCCATCCGTCGGGCCTGACCCCGGTGGAATCGCCGGTTCATGGCCAGCAGGCTCAAATTGCCGATCGCTGGGCCGGCGCCGATCAGGGCGATGACGAGGTCGACGAAGATTATGACGACACTGCCGAGGTTTACGAGCCCGACAGCGAGCCCGACCAGGTTGACGACGAAGCGCCCGAGCCGATCGCTCAAACACCGCTGGTTGCCGTCAAGAAGCAGGCGCTGGTGTTCACCGACGCGCCGGTCGAAGATCTCGTCGAGCCAGCGCCCGAAGCGCCGGTCGTCAAGATCGAACAGCCGGTGGCTGCGACTGCGCTGCGCCGCTCGACCAAGCAACGCTCTGCGCCCGGTCTCAAGGACAAGGCCGCTTTCACGCTTCGTCTCGACCAGGCCCGCCATCTGAAACTGCGGCTGGCCTGTGCGGTTCATGGCCGTTCCGCACAAATGATCGTCACCGACGCGCTCGATCAACTGCTTGCCGCAATGCCCGAACTCGACGCCATGGCCGAAAAAGCCAATCGCAAAGGATCCTAGGATGTCTACGCGCTTCCGTCTCAACGCCGCCATTTCCGCGCTTGCACTGGCGAGCATGCTCAGCGCCTGCGCTGGAAACGGGGGCAGCGGAAGGATCGCGAAGGCGTCCGATTACCGCAACAAGAGCGTCAATACCGGTCTCGCGACGCGCGCCGTGGCGGCGCTCAACGCCAATGATACCGCGGGCGCGATCGATCTTGCCGAGCGCGCGGTTGCACAGACCCCGACGGATGCCGGGTTCCGGGCTTTGCTCGGCAATGCCTATTTCGCTGCCGGCCGCTTTGCGTCGGCCGAACAATCATTCAAGGATTCGCTGTCCTTATACCCGCAACAGCCGCAGGTGATGCTCAAGCTGGCGCTGGTCGAAATCGCCCAGGGCAAGACCAGCGACGCCTTGGCCTTCCTCGATTTCGCGCGCTCGGCGCTCGATCCGGCCGATTACGGCCTGGCGCTGGCGCTTGCCGGCCGTCCCGCCGATGCCATTCCGGTCCTTCGCGAAGCCGCTGGATCGACCCGTTCGGACGCTCGAGTGCGGCAGAATCTCGCGCTTGCTTATGCGCTCGCCGGTGACTGGGTGAATTCGCGCATCGTGGCCTCGCAGGACGTGTCGCCGAGGGAATTGGACGACCGCATTCAGGGCTGGATGCAATTTGCCAACGGTTCGAAGCCGGCGCAGCAGGTTGCTGCTCTGGTTGGAGTGACCCCAGCTGCGGTCGATCCCGGCGAGCCGGTTCAGCTGGCGCTGGTCAAACCCGACGCCCAAATGGCCGCAGCGCCGGTTCAGGCGCCCGTCCCGGTAGCGCAATCGGCGCTGGCGCCCGCTCCCGAACCTTATTATGCGCCGCCGCCGCTGCCAGCGGTCGATGCGCCCGCTCCGGAACCGGCTCCGGCGGTCGAAGTCGCTGCTGCCGCGCCCCAGCCAGCGATTGGCTCGCTGAGCGTCAAACTGCCGCCGCTGCCGCCGGTCGCCGAGGCCAGACCGGCGATCGTCGAGGCTTCACCGACCTATGTCGCGCCGCCACTGCCGGTTCAGGATTTTCCCTATGTCGAGGTCAAGCGCCACGCCAAGAAGGTCAAACCGGTCATTGCTTCGGCTCCGGCTGCCCGCCTGCCGCTGCACCGGGCGATGCTCCGCACCGGCAAGTCGGGCACCGTCGTCCAGCTTGGCGCGTATCGCTCGCCGCAGGCGGTCAGCGCGGCCTGGTCGCGGTTGACCAAAAGCTATCCCGCGCTTCGCGCCCATTTGCCGGTGCGCGCCCGCTTTGTCTCGCCCAAGGGGACCTTCTGGCGCCTGTCGATCGGCGGTTTCGATAACCCGGGCCAAGCCATTGCCCGCTGCCAGCTGCTTCAACGCCGTGGCGGCAAGTGCTTCGTACGCGGCGTCGCCGGCGACCGTCCGGTCGAGATCGCTTCGCGCTAGCTCTTAAGGCCGGTCACGAACTCAAGGCACGCCATCCGCGCTGCAACGCCCATTTCGACCTGGAGCGTGATCAGCGATCGTTGCGGATCGTCGGCAATTGCGCCGTCTATCTCAACGCCGCGGTTCATTGGCCCCGGGTGCATCACCAGCACTCCGGGCGCGGCGCTCGCCAGCCGTTTTTCGGTCAATCCGTAAAGCTGCAGATATTCGCCCGGAGCGTCGCCGAAATCGCTGTCCAGCCGCTCGCGCTGGACGCGCAGCATCATCACCACGTCGGCGCCCGAAATGGCCTCGTCAACCGTGGTCGTCGGGGCATCTTTTGGAATCAATTCGGGCGGTCCGGCCAAGCGCACTTGGGCTCCAAGGCGGGGGAGGAGCTTGGCATTTGACCGAGCGACCCGGCTATGCCGAATGTCGCCGCAAATCGCGACCTTGAGCCCGTCGAGCGAGCCCAGCCGCTGCTGCAGCGTGGCGGCGTCGAGCAAGGCCTGGGTCGGATGCTCGTTGGTCCCGTCGCCAGCATTGATCACGGGTGCGTCCATGATTCCCGCGACGGCCTCCGCCGATCCATTGTCGCGATTGCGGATGACCAGGACGTCGGGGCGCATCGCATTGAGCGTGCGCGCGGTATCGGCCAGCGTTTCGCCTTTTTTGACCGAGCTTTGTTCAACGGGGAGGGTGACGACCGATGCGCCCAGACGGTGGGCCGCGGTGGCGAAGCTCATCAACGTCCGCGTCGAATTTTCATAGAACAGGTTGAACAGGATCCGCCCGGCGAGCGTCGGGTTCGACCGGCCGGCGCGATTCTCGGCGAACAAATGCTGCGCCCGCTTCAGGATCGTCGCGATCTGGCTGTCGCTGAGCGAATCGATGGAAAGAAGGTCCACGAACTCGGTCCCTATTGCGGCGGAGGCTGATTGGCCAGCGCGTCGATCGCGCCCTGCAGGATGTGGGCGGCGGCAAGCGAGTCGACTTTTTCGGCGCGGCGCGCGCGGCTGACATCGGCGTCGATCATCGCCCGCTCGACCGCCTGGGTCGACCAGCGCTCGTCCCACAGCAGCAGCGGCAGGCCGAGCGGCGCGAGGTTTTTGGCGAAGGCGCGGACCGACTGGGTGCGCGGGCTGTCGCTGCCGTCCATGTTGAGCGGCAGGCCGACGACGATTGCGACAATGCTTTCGCGGGCGACGAACGCGCGCAGAACCTCAAGGTCCTTGGTGAACTTGGTCCGGGTGATGGTCTCGACCGGCCCGGCGAAGTGCCAGCCGGGATCGCAAATGGCGAGGCCGATGGTCTTGGTCCCGACATCAAGCCCGGCAAGCTTGCCGCCATCGACCAGAGCCGCTGCGAAATCGGTCGGCGAGGCGGTGATCACGGCTTCCAGCTCGCCAGCCGGCGCTCGGCATCGCGGCGGATCGCGCCCCAGAACAACGCATAATCATAGACATGGTAATTATTGCCCGGGAGCACATAAGGGCCGAGCGCCGGAATGGTCCCGTCGATCATCAGCAAGCCATGATCGCAATGCGCGCCGACCTGACGCGCTTCAAGCGTCGCCGACTGGAGATCGGACGTCGGCACCAAAGTCCCGGGATTGTCGGCCGCCGCTCTCGCGCCGTCGATCGTCCCGCTGACCGGATTGACGCACAACAGGTCGTCGCGCTTGCGCTTGCCGCCGGCCAATCCGGCGCTTCCTTCATAGGTGGAAAGGAGGAGGTCGGCATTGGCCGGGGCGGCAAAGCTCATCCACGACAATATGCAGCGCGAATCCGCCGCAGCGGCGCAGGCGGGTAGTCCGAGCGCCGGGAGGTCGGCGGTGCGGCTGATCGGCCAGCCGACGACATAAGCGGCGACGATGCGGCGGGCGATCGGCTGGCCCGCCACCTTGTCCTTGAGCAGGCGCAGCAGGTGAAGCGAGCCCTGGCTGTGGCCGGCGAGGATGATCGGCCGGTCCC
This sequence comes from Pseudomonadota bacterium, assembly GCA_040390365.1. GTDB lineage: Bacteria > Pseudomonadota > Alphaproteobacteria > Sphingomonadales > Sphingomonadaceae > Sphingomicrobium. The sequence goes on from JAZJYM010000003.1 coordinate 548,867, forward strand.
CGCTCTCGACGACGAAGCGGTCGAAGGCGGCGGCGACATCACCAAAAGCGAGGTCGAGCGCGGCTCGGGCATCGGGACTGTCGAGCAGGAACGCGCCATAGGCCGCCTGGCGATAATGCGGTGCCCAGATTTCGCCCGCGCCGTTGAACGCGCTGGCCTGGCTGCGGGCGAACAAGCCAGTCCGAAAATCGCTGTTGCCGCCGAGTTTCAGCGGTGCGTTCCAGCGGTCTCGCTCGAGGTAGGTCGTGGGATGAATGTAGAAGATTGCAGCATCGCCGCGATCGGCGGTGGGGACGAAATGATCGGGGTGCCAAGCCGAAGGATCATCGGCCTTGCCTGGGTGCGCAATCCAGGTTGAAAGATCGGCATAATCCGGATCGTCGCCCGCCGCTGTGGCCTGGAAATGGCCTTTGGGAGTTGCGGTTTTGAGCAGGACGTCGCCGCCGAACTGGAACATCGCGAACGCGCCCGCGACCACCAGCAAGGTGAGGACGAAGATGATGATCAGGAATCGGCGGGCGCACATGGGCAGTGGACTAGGGTGAGGGAGCATGAGCGGCAAGCCGGGCGCTCCCACTAAGCCGTCGAAGTGAGAGCGCGCGCCCTTCGACATGCTCAGGGTGAGCGCGCATGGATTGGGGTGGCGGCGAGAATCAGGCCGGCTTGTCTCGCTCGCGGGATATTGCACCGTCACGGCGCGTTGAGCCAGTTGTGCGAGTAACAAGGAGAGCGACGATGAGCATTTTCAGCAAGATCAAGGACGCGATTTTTGGCCGCAAGGCCGAGGCCCAGCCGATCCCCGAGAGCGCTGGCGCAGCCGCGGGAGCGGGTGCAGGCGGGGCGATCCAGCCGGCCCCGACGTTCAACCCGACCCCGCAAAGCGTCGATGTCGGCGCGGTGCTCGACAATCTGGCTCAGGCTCATGACGGCGGCGGCAATTACAAGACCTCGATCGTCGACCTGCTCAAGCTGCTCGACCTCGATTCGAGCATGGACGCACGCAAGGAGCTGGCCGACGAGCTTGGGGTCCATGCCGGTGAAAATGGCGGCGCCGAACAGAATGTCGTGCTCCACAAAGCGGTGATGCAGAAGCTCGCCGAAAACGGCGGCATCGTTCCCGCAAGCATGCGCGACTGAGCGCCAGCTTTTCATGAATCCTCGGCCGGGAGGGCGCTTGCCGCCTTTCCGGCCCGCCGCTATCGCGCAGCGGCAATGAGCGTGAACACAGAACAAGTGCGGCATATCGCCAAGCTCGCCCGGATCGCGATGAGCGACGACGAGCTTGGCCGGCTGGTGCCCGAACTCAACAACATCCTCGGCTGGGTCGAGCAATTGAGCGAAGTCGACACCGACGGGGTCGAGCCGCTGACGGCGGTCATCGACCTCAAGCTGCGACTGCGCGACGATGCCGTGACCGATGGCGGCTGCCGCGACGACATATTGGCCAATGCTCCCGACGCGCAGCACGGATTTTTCGCCGTTCCCAAGGTGATCGAATGAGGGTCCGCGCGATCGTCATTGCGAGGAGCGCGAGCGACGCGGCAATCCATTCCTGCGCCGAAGCTGGATTGCTTCGCTATGCTCGCAATGACGGAGACGTGCGGGATGACTGATCTCACGTCTCTCACCATCGCCCAGCTGCGCGATGGATTTCGGCAGGGGGATTTCACTGCGCGTGAGATCGCCGAGGGTTTCAACGCCGCTGTGGCCGGTGCCCGCTCGCTTAATGCATTCACAGTCGAAACGCCCGAGGACGCGATTGCTTGCGCCGAGATCGCCGACAAGGCGCGAGGCACCGACGCCATTGGGCCGCTCAGCGGGATTCCGCTCGGGATCAAGGATCTGTTCGCCACCAAGGGCGTCGATTCAACCGCCGGAAGCCACATTTTGAAGGGCTTCAAGCCCGAATATGAAAGCACGGTCACCGCCAATTTGCGCCGCGCCGGAGCGGGGATGCTGGGCAAGCTCAACATGGACGAATTCGCCATGGGCTCGTCCAACGAGACCAGCCATTACGGCCCGGTCAAAAGCCCGTGGCGGCGGCAGGGCAGCAATGTCGCGCTGACGCCGGGCGGAAGCTCGGGCGGGTCGGCGGCGGCGGTGGCGGCGGGATTGGCGCCGGGGGTTACCGGGACCGACACCGGCGGATCGATCCGCCAGCCCGCGGCCTTTACCGGCATTTGCGGGATCAAGCCGACCTATGGCCGCTGCAGCCGCTGGGGCGTGATCGCTTTTGCAAGCTCGCTCGACCAGGCCGGACCAATGGCCAAGGACGTGCGCGATTGCGCGATTTTGCTCGGGGCCATGGCCGGGTTCGACCCGAAGGACTCGACCTCGCTCGACTTGGCCGTTCCGCAGTGGGAAGCGGGTTTGTCGAGCAATCTCAAGGGCAAACGCGTCGGCATTCCCAAGGAATATCGGATCGACGGGGTGCCGTCCGAAATCAATGCCTTGTGGGACCAGGGGATTGAATGGCTGCGGGACGCGGGCGCCGAGATCGTCGAGATCAGCCTGCCGCACACCAAATATGCACTGCCGACTTACTATATCATCGCTCCGGCCGAGGCCTCGTCCAACCTCGCCCGCTATGACGGCGTCCGCTACGGGCTGCGCGAGACGCCCGCGGGCGGCAATCTCGACGCCATGTATGCCGCGACCCGCGCCGCGGGCTTCGGCGAAGAGGTCAAAAGGCGGATCATGATCGGCACCTACGTGCTGTCGGCCGGCTTCTACGACGCTTATTTCACCAAGGCGCAAAAGGTGCGGGCATTGATCAAGCGCGATTTCGCGGCTGCGTTCGATCAGTGCGATCTGATCCTCACCCCGACCGCGCCGAGCGCGGCGTTTGGGATCGGCGAGACCACCGACCCGCTGGCGATGTATTTGAACGACGTGTTCGCGGTCCCAGCGAGCCTGGCGGGGCTGCCCGCGATGAGTGTTCCGGGCGGGCTCGACTCGCAGGGCCTTCCGCTCGGCCTTCACCTGATCGGCAACGAACTTGACGAGCAGGGCGTGCTCAACGCCGGCCTCGCGATCGAGGAACGCGCCGGGTTTACGGCACGGGCGGACAAGTGGTGGTGAGTGCTGCGCCCGAGATCGTTCGTCCTGAGCGTGTCGAAGGGCGTAAGCTCGACGGTCGTGCCAGCGCCCTTCGACTTCGCTCAGGACGAACGGAGTTTCACGATGCCTGACGTTTCTTCACCCTATCGCATCACAGGAGACACCGGCGAGTGGGAGGTCGTGGTCGGGCTTGAGGTTCACGCGCAGGTGACCTCCAACGCCAAGCTGTTCTCCGGCGCCTCGACCAAATTCGGCGCAGAGCCCAACACCCAGGTGTCGCTGGTCGATGCGGCGATGCCGGGGATGTTGCCGGTGCCCAACCGCGAATGCATCCGCCAGGCGGTGCGCACGGGGATGGCGATCGGGGCCAGGATCAACGCCTGGTCGCGCTTCGACCGCAAGAATTATTTCTACGCCGATTTGCCCCAGGGCTATCAGATTTCGCAACTCTACCACCCGCTGGTCGGTGAGGGCGATGTCGAGATCCTGCTCGATGACAAGGATGAGAGTTCGGGCAAGAAAATCGGCGTCGAGCGGATCCACATCGAGCAGGATGCGGGCAAATTGATGCACGATCAGCATCCGACGATGAGCTATGTCGATCTCAACCGCTGCGGCGTTGCGTTGATGGAAATCGTGTCGAAGCCCGACATGCGATCGCCCGCCGAAGCCGGGGCGTACTTGCGCAAATTGCGCGCGATCCTGCGCTACGTCGGCAGCTGCGACGGCAATATGGAAGAAGGATCGATGCGCGCCGACGTCAATGTTTCGGTGCGCAGGGTGGGTGGGCCTGGCGAACTAGAAGCCGAATATGGCACCCGCACCGAGACCAAGAACGTCAATTCGGTGCGCTTCGTGATGGCGGTGATCGAGGGCGAGGCGAAACGCCAGGTGGCGCTGATCGAAAGCGGCGGCGCGGTGGCCCAGGAGACGCGGCTCTACGATCCCGACAAGAATGAAACGCGGTCGCTGCGGTCCAAGGAAGACGCGCATGACTACCGCTATTTCCCCGATCCCGATCTGCTTCCGCTCGAGCTCGACGACGCCTTCCTCGCCGATTGCCGCGCCAGCCTGCCTGAACTCCCCGACGCCAAGCGCAAGCGCTTCGAGGCTTTGGGCATGTCGCCGTACAATGCCGCGGTCCTGACCGCCGAAGTCGAAACCGCGCGCTGGTTCGACCAGTTGCTCGACGCCGGGGCCGAGCCCAAGCCGGCGGCGAATTGGGTCGTCGCGGAATTGTTCGGCGCGCTCAACCGGCTCGGCCGCTCGATCGACGACAGCCCGGTCACGCCGGCCCACGCCGCCGAGCTGCTCGGCCTGGTCGCCGACGGGACGATTTCGGGCACGATCTCCAAAAAAGTGTTCGAGATTTTGCTCGAAACTGGCGGTAGCCCGGCCGAAATCGTCGAGCGTGAGGGAATGAAGCAGACCAGCGACACCGGCGAGATCGATTCCAGGATCGATGAAATCCTTACCGCCAACGCCGACAAGGTCGAACAATATCGCGCCGGCAAGGAGGCTTTGTTCGGATTTTTCGTCGGCCAGGTGATGAAGGCGATGCAGGGGAAGGCCAATCCGGGCGTCGTCAACCAGCGGTTGAAAGCGAAACTGGCGAACTGATTGTCCGTCATCCCGGATTTAATCCGGGATCCGCCTTTTCTTTGGGCCGAAAGGCAGGCAGACCCCGGCTCAAGGCCGGGGTGACGGCCATGGAGTCATCATGCGCAAATTCCTCCTTGCCGCCGCCCGCGCCATAAGCGGGTCCGCCGCCGCCGCGGCCCTCGTCGCCTTTGCCGTCAGCGCAGGTATGGCCGAGGCCGCGGCCCCGCCCAAGCTCCTGATCGTCATCTCGATCGATCAATATTCGTCCGATTTGTTCGATGAATATCGCGGGCAATTCACCGGCGGACTGGCGCGGATCGCCTCGGGAACGGCGTTTCGCAACGGCTTCCAGAGCCACGCCGCGACCGAAACCTGTCCGGGCCATGCGACGATCTTGACCGGGGTTCACCCGGCGCGCTCCGGAATCATCGCCAACCAGTGGGTCGACCAGTCGATCGGACGGCCGGACAAAAATGTCTATTGCGCCGAGGACGAGCGCGTCGCGGGCAGCACGTCGTCCAAATATTCACTGTCGGCCGAGCATTTGCGGGTGCCGACCCTGGGCGATCTGATGAAGCGGCGATGGCCGAATTCGCGCAATGTCGCGGTCGCCGGCAAGGACCGTTCGGCGGTGATGATGAGCGGCCATAGCGCCGATCAACTGTGGTATTGGGACGGGACGAAGTTCGCCACCAACCTCGATCCGGCCAAGGCGCCGGTGAGTGTTGCCGCGACCAACGCCGTGCTTGCCAGATCGATCGCGATTGCGCGCGAGCCGCTCACCCCGACGCCATTTTGCGTAGCCAAGGCCACGCCGATCGTGGTTCCGGAACATGCCTCGGTCGGCAACGGTGCCTTCGCTCGTGCGGCCGGCGATTCCAAGGCATTTCGTAACTCGCCCGAGGCCGACGGCGCCATCCTCGCTTTGTCGGCAGCGCTGATCCAGGACATGAAGCTCGGGCAGGGGGCAAGCCCCGATCTGATCAGCATCGGTCTGGCGGCGACCGATTATGTCGGTCATTATTTCGGCACCGAAGGGCAGGAAATGTGCCTTCAGCTGATGTCGCTCGACCGCGATCTCGGCGATTTCATGGGCCTGCTCGATTCCAGCGGGCTCGATTATGCCGTGGTTGTGACCGCCGATCATGGCGGGCTCGATCTGCCCGAACGGGCGCGGATCAAGGGCATGAAGGACGCCCAGCGGGTCGACCCGGGCCTGGCCGCGGCGGAGATGGGCAAGGGCATTGCGGCCAAGCTGGGCATAAGCGGGCCGGCACTGATCGGCGACGTTTCGGGGGATATGTGGATCGATCGCAAGATCCCGGCCGCCGACCGCGCCAAGGTGCTCGACGAAGCGCTCGGCCGCTATCGAGCGCATCCCCAGGTCGAGGCCGTGTTCACCCATGACGAGATCGCCCGGACCGCGATGTCGCCGGCAACTCCCGACAAATGGAGTCTCATCCAGCGCGCGCGCGCGTCGTTCGACCCTGAGCGCTCGGGCGATTTCACCGTCATCCTGAAATATGACGTGACCCCGATCGGCCATGCCATTGGAGCGGTCGCTACGCACGGCAGCCCGTGGGATTACGACCGCCGAGTGCCGATCCTGTTCTGGCGCGGCCTGGCGTCTCCTGATCCGCGCGACGAAGCGGTCGAAACGGTCGACATCATGCCGACGCTGGCGGCGCTGATGGGCATCGACATCGCGCCCGGGCAGGTCGACGGCAAATGCCTTCAGGGAATCTTGAATGTTGTCTGTCCGACACGCTAAGCGTTTCTAAAAGCGCGCTTTTCTTTCGTTCGATCTTCAGGCACAAGGCGCCAGGCCCAGCTTTTGGGCGGGCGTCTCGGGCGGTTACCGGGCCGCTGATGGAGAACAGACAAATGGCGATCCGGAAATCGACATTGGCGTTGGGATTGGCGTTCGGAGCAACGCTCTGCGGCTGCGTCCAGACGCGGCAATATGCCGACCAGCAATTCACCGTTCCGAGCGGCGATTACAAATTGATCGTGCTTCGACCGGACGTGACCGTGGGCTCGCTGACCACCGGCGGAATGGTCGAGCCGCGGGCCGACTGGACCGGCCAGGCGCGAACCGCGATCGTTGCGGCGTTGCGCGCACAGCAGTCGGCCCGCGGCGGCCAGGTGACGATCGCCGAGCACCGTAACGAGGTGGCTGGAGTCACCGCCGACGAACTGGCCGACATGGAACGGCTCAACGCGGTCGTCGATGAATCGATCGTTCTCCACAAATATCTCGGCGACTATCTCCCGACCAAGATGGGCAAGGGGCTCGACTGGACAATTGGCCAGGCGGCGGTCAGCCTGGGCGAGAAATCGGGCTATGATTATGCCTTGTTCCTTCATGCCGAGGATCAGGTCGCCTCGACCGGCCGGATCGCGCTTGGAGTGCTTGGCCTGGCCGGTTGTGCGGTCGGGTTTTGCGCCCCCAATATCGGCGGCGCGACCCAGCTCAATTACGCCTCGCTGGTCGATCTGAAGACCGGTGAAGTGATCTGGTTCAACGTCGTCCGCGCCGGCAGCGCCGTGCCGGGGATCAAGTTCGGCGATTTGCGCACTCCGGCCGGCGCGGCGCAGATGGTCGACCGGCTGCTCAACCGGATGAAGCCCGGCGCAGCGGTCGCCCGCCAGGCCAGGGAGGTCCGCTGATGTGCTGGCGCTGTAACCAGCTCAGCCGCCGGTCGCTGCTCGCCGGGGGCGGGATCGCCGCGGCCTCGCTCGCCACCGGAGTGGCGCAGGCGCGGATCAAGCCGGCCGACATGGTTCCGCTGATCGGCCCCGGCTTCAAGCCCACCGACAAGGACGAAATCGGACTGTGGCAGCAGATGGAGCGGGTCGAGGAAGAAATTGCCGGCTCCAATCTGCTGATCGACGATCCCAAGCTCAATCGCTATCTCAAGAACCTGATCGGACGGGTTGGCGGCCCGGCGGCACAGGATTTTCGGATCTATCTGGCGCACATCCCCGAATTCAACGCGGTGATGTTCCCGACCGGCTTCGCGGTGATCTTTTCGGGGCTGCTGCTGAGGATGCGCAACGATGCCCAGCTGGCGGGCGTGATCGCCCACGAATCGGGTCACTTCTTGCGCCGCCACATGATCCGGTCATGGCGCGACATGCGGCGCAAGAGCGACATTTTCGCGATCGGCGCGATGGTCGCCGGGGTCGCCGGCGCCGGGGTCGGCGTCTATACCGGCGATTATGTCCGCCTGGCCCAGCTGGGCACGATGCTGTCGCTGTTCCATTACAGCCGCGAAATCGAGGCCGAGGCCGATGCGATCGCTGCCACTCTGATCGAGCAGGCGGGTTATCCGCCGATGCAAATGGCCGAGGTGTGGCAACAGCTGATCGGCGAGGAAAAGGCCAGCGCGGCCTATCGCCGCAAGCGCCGCGATCGTGGCTATTCCTTGTTTGCAACGCACCCCGCACCCGAAACCCGGATGGCCGACCTTCGCGCCGATGCCGCCGAAGTCACCGTCGCGGGCAAGGTCTATGACGACCACCGCGCCAGATATCTCGAGCGGATCGCGGCGATCCGGCCGATGCTTCTCGACGACCAGGTCAAGTTGAACGATCCCGGTGCGAGCCAGTATCTGATCGAGACGCTCGCCCAGGATGGCTGGAACGGCCTGCTTCGGTTCAACGAGGGCGAAGTATGGCGGCTGCGCAATCGCAAGGGCGACGATGTCCGCGCCGCGCAAAGCTATGCCGCCGCCGTAGTCTATCCCGATGCACCGGCCGATGCCTGGCGCTGGCACGGCATAACGCTGATGAAGGCCGGCCGCTCGGCTGAGGCGAACCAGGCCTTTGCGCGCTATCTCACGATGAAACCCGACGCTCCCGATGCGGCCTGGGTCCGGCAGATGATGGGTTGAGTGGAGCGATGATGACCAGGATGAAATTTGCGCCCGTGGCGCTTGCCGCACTCGCTCTGCCGCTCGGCGCCTGCTCGTCGCTGGGCGGGAGCGAATATGGGATTAGCGATTATGCTCTGGTCCGGGTCAAAAGGGTCGAGGTCGGCAATGGAACGTTGTCGGTGGCCGCGCCGCGCCCCTGGAACCGTCACCGGACGACCTGGTTCGAAAATGTCCCCGAGACCGAGGATTGGACGCTCAATGGGCCGCTGCTCGACGGGATCAGCTATGTCACCGGCCTCAAAAGCGGGCGCTACCTCATTCGCCAGCGCAAGAGCGCCGACCAGCAGGTGCCCAAGTTTCGCGACGACATGACCGCGCCCGAAATCGCGGCGATGATCGAAACCTTGTTCCGGGTCCGCGGCGGGACGGTGGAGTTCAAGACTTTGTCGCTTCAGCCGCGGCCGTTTCTAGGTGCTCCGGGCGGCTTCCAGATGGATTACGAACATCTCGACAGCGACGAATTGTGGCGTCAGGGCCGGATGGTCGGAGCGGTCATCAACGGCCACCTCTATCTGATCCTGCTCGATGCCGCGAAATCGCATTATTACCCCGAAACCCTGCCGGACTTTGAAGCGATCGTGACCTCGGCGCGCCTGCGCGCCTGATCCGCGCGCGGTCTAGCCGACCGGAGAAATCGGCGTTGCAGGCGCCTCGGTTCCGGGCGCTGACGGCGACGGCACGTCGATATCGGGCGCTTGCTGCGGGGATTCGGCCGGGGCTTCGCTCGGCTGACCGGGCTGCGATGGCTCGGGCGTTTCGGGCTGGGCCGGGGGTTCCTGCTGCATTGCACCGAAGGGCGGAAGTTGTTGCATTGTTTTGTTTTCCATAACGGTGGAACGCATGATTGCAGCGACCGGTTGCAACCACGCGTGGCTTGCCCCATCGCCAAGGCTTGCTATAGGCCGCGCACCTTTCAGGCGTCCGCGGGCGTGGCGGAATTGGTAGACGCGCTGGTTTTAGGTACCAGTATCGCAAGATGTGGGGGTTCGAGTCCCTTCGCCCGCACCATCCTGGCGCGCCACCTGTACGCCACGCCGGCAAGAATTGGACGCCGCGCAGACGCTAGATTTTGTTGGGAATTGGAAACGTGAGCATCAAGACTGTCGAAACCAAGCGTGATGGCCTCAAGCGGGCATTCATGCTGACTATTCCCGCCGCGGACATCGAAGCGCGGGTCAATGAGGAAGTGAAGCGGCTCGCTCCGCAGGTCCAGATGCCGGGCTTCCGTCCGGGCAAGGTGCCGGCCAACCTCATCCGCAAGATGCACGGCGAATCGCTCCACCAGGATGCGCTCAACAATGTGGTCCAGTCGGGCGTCGAACAGATGCTCGCCGAACAAGGCGTCCGCCCGGCGCTCCGTCCCGAGGTCAAGCTCGACAATTACGAGCAGGGCAAGGATGCCGAGGTCGCGGTCGAGGTCGAGGCTTTGCCCAATGTCCCGGTGCCGAATATCGACAATCTCCAGATCGAACGCCTGACGGTCCCGGCCGACGACAAGGCGGTTGAGGCGCAGCTCGAGGCGATCGCCAAGGGCAGCAAACGCTGGATCGATGCGCCCAAGAAGCATGCGGCCGCCAATGGCGATCTCGTGGTTGTGGATTTCGAAGGCAGCATCGACGGCAAATTGTTCGATGGCGGTGCCGGCCAGGACATGTCGGTCGAACTTGGCTCGGGGCGTCTTATTCCCGGCTTCGAAGATCAGTTGATCGGCGCCAAGGCGGGCGACGAGCGCTCGGTCGAGGTCAAGTTCCCGGACGATTATCCGGCCGACCAGACGCGCGGCAAGGCCGCGACATTCGCAGTCAAGGTCAAGGCGATCAAGACCGCCGGCGAAACCAGGATCGACGACGAGCTGGCCAAGACTCTTGGACTTACCGGGATCGATCAGTTGCGCGACCTCGTCAGAAGCCAGTTCGAGCAGCAATTGTTCGAGCTGACCCGGACCCACATGAAGCGCCAGCTGCTCGACCAGCTCGCCGCTCGCCATGATTTCGCGGTCCCGCAGGGCATGGTCGATGCGGAATATGAGAATATTCTCAACCAGCTTCGCAACGAAGCCCAGAACGAAGCCGATCCGGACGCGGCTTTGGCCGAAATCGAACGCGATTCAGACGAATATAAGCGCATTTCCGAGCGCCGCGTTCGCCTTGGCCTGCTCCTGTCGGAAATCGGCGCTGCCAATGGTGTCGAAATCACCAGCGAAGAAATGAACGCGATCATTTCCAATGCCGCTGGTCAGTATCAGGGCAAGGACCGCGAAATGTTCCTCCGCTATGTCGAGCAGGAACCGACCGCGCAGGCGCAGCTTCGGGCCCCGCTCTACGAGGACAAGGTCGTCGACTTCCTGTTCACTCTGGCCGATGTGACCGATCGCAAGGCGAGCCGCGAGCAGCTCGAGGCCGATCTCGAATCCGAAGAAGGGCATGTTCACGGCCCCGGCTGCGGACACGACCATGCCGCGCCGGCCAAAGGCAAGGCAGAGAAGGCTGCGAAGGCCGAGCCGAAGCCGATAGCGAAGAAGGCCGAAGCGAAGCCCGCTGCGAAGATGGCTGAACCCAAGCCCGCTGCGAAAAAGGTCGAACCCAAGCCCGCCGCCGCGAAGAAGGCTGAACCCAAGCCGGCAGCGAAGAAGGCCGAAGCCAAGCCCGCTGCGAAAAAGGTCGAAGCCAAGCCCGCCGCCGCCAAGAAAGCCGCTCCGAAGGCCGTTCCCAAGCCGGCTCAAAAAGTTGCCGCGAAAAAACCTGCCGCCAAGGGTGGCAAGAAGGGCTGATTGGCCGGGAGCAGGCGGTTGACGGGCGACAGCGCGCGGGCCTGCGATAATCTCGACGACGAACTCGACCGCCTTCGCGGCGAGGGCTGGCGGCTGGATGTCGTCTATCCGGCCGACGATCCGCATAGCGCCGTCCTCAGTCGCGGCGATGATCAGCTTCGGGTCACTACGCGCCCCGATGCTCCGGCGCCGTCGCTCACGCTTCCGCCATTCGTGCCGGCGACGATCCTGACCCAGGCGCTCAGCAGCGGCGGCGCCGGCCGGGCAGGGATGCTGTACCGCGACCTCATCCCGGGCCGTCTCGGCGGACGCTACATCGCCTCGCATATCCAGGTCGCGGAGGGCGGGCTGGTCGCCGACTGGGTCCATTACCATCATGTCGCGGTCCAGCTGATCTGCGTGACCCAAGGCTGGGTGCGGGTCGTCTATGAAGGTCAGGGCAATCCGTTCGTCATGTCGCCGGGCGATGTCGTGGTTCAACCGCCGGGTATCCGCCATCGCGTATTGGAGAGTTCGGCCGGGCTGTCGGTGGTCGAAATCGGCTGTCCGGCCTTGCACGAAACCATTGCCGATCACGATTTGGCGCTGCCGAGCGCCGCCGCCGAACCGGGCCGGATCTTTGGCGGACAAGGATTTGTCCATCATGTCGCAGCGGATGCCGTCTGGGTGCCGTTCGCCGGCGGCGAGGCGCAGGAGACCGCGGTCAGCGACGTCACCGGGGGACTGGCCGATGTCCGAACCATCAGGCCCGCCGGCAGCGGCGAGCTGAACTTCGCGGCGCACGGCGGGGAACTGGTGTTCGGCTTCGTCCGCTCGGGTTCGGCGATGCTAGAAGGGGACCGGCTAGGCGCCAGTGACTCCTTCGTCATCCCGCCGCATCAAGCGTGGCGCCTGGCGGACGTTTCCGCCGATTTCCTGTTGCTCCACGTAACCACTGCGCGAATGCCCGCGCAGCTGACCGCAGAAATTGCCTAGCAAGCACGCGGCCATCGCCGTTATAGCCGAGCCGAACCAAGGGGGATCGATGGCCGCTGACCGAACACCGAAGATCGCCGTCCTTTTGCCGTGCTACAATGAGGAAGCGGCGATTGCGGCCACGGTCGCCGGCTTCCGTGCCGCGCTGCCGACCGCGACCATCTACGCCTATGACAATAATAGCAGCGACCGGACCTGCGCGCTCGCGGCGGCCGGCGGTGCCGTGGTCCGGACCGAGAGCCAGCAGGGCAAGGGCCATGTCGTCCGGCGGATGTTCGCCGATGTTGACGCCGACATTTACGTCATGGCCGACGGCGACCTGACCTATGATCCCGGCGCTGCTCCGGCGATGGTCGAACTGCTGCTCGGGGATCAGCTCGACATGGTCGTCGGCACCCGCCGCCATGAAGGCAAGGACGCCTATCGCGGTGGCCATGTGCTCGGCAATCGCCTCTTCACCGGCCTGCTGTCGGGGCTGTTCGGACACAGCTTCAGCGATATTTTCTCCGGCTACCGGGTGTTTTCGCGGCGCTTTGTCAAAAGCTTCCCGGTATTATCCTCGGGCTTCGAGATCGAAACCGAGATGAGCGTCCATGCGCTCGAGCTGCGAATGCCGGTGGGCGAGGTCGAGACCGCTTATGGCGCCCGGCCCGAAGGATCGCATTCGAAGCTGTCGACGTTCGGCGACGGCTGGAAGATCCTCAAGACCATCGTCACTTTGTACCGGATCGAACGGCCGTTGCTATATTTCGGGACCCTGGGGGCGCTGCTGCTGGTGGCGGCGCTGATCCTCGCCGTACCGCTGATCATGACCTATCTCGACACCGGCCTGGTGCCGCGCGTTCCAACCGCCATCCTGGTCACCGGAATCACCATCGTGGCGGTGCTGTGCTTCTTCGCCGGCCTGATCCTCGACACGGTCACCCGCGGGCGCCGCGAAGTTCGCCGGCTGGCCTATCTTTCGGTCCCGGGGCCAATGCCGGGTCACAGTGTAGATTAAATACATCAGGTCGCGGAAATTGTGACGCATCCGTGACTTTCCAATTCCGTCGCGCGGACCCCTCAAGTAAGCAATCCTTGTAACTCCGCCGCTTGAAGGCGGAGAAAACGGGGAAATTTTTATGCGATCGAACGTGACGCTCCGCACCGGCGTGGCTTTATTTGCAATCATTTCAGCATCTTCAGCGGCTCAGGCGCAAGACACGACAGTGCCGCCCGAAGTGGTTGCTGGCGACGCTTCGCAAGCTGCGCCGAGCGAAGAAAAGGACCGCCAGGGCGATATCGTCATCACCGGTTCGCGCATCCGCCACAATCCGCTCGATGAAAAGTCGCCGATCACCTTCATCGACAAGAGCGATATCGAGAAGACCGGCCTCAACAGCGTCAGCGAAGTTCTCCAGCGCCTGCCGAGCGTCGGCGGTGGTCTGAACGGAAAGTTCAACACCTCGGGCAATAACGGCAATCCGCCCGACGGCGCGGGCGTCGGTGCTGGCGCCGCGGAAATCGATCTTCGGCACTTGGGCTCGAAGCGCACTTTGGTGCTCGTCGATGGCCTGCGCTTCGTCAATGGCGCCTCGGCGTCGGGCGTTCCCGGCTCGGTCGATCTCAACGCCATCCCCGAAAGCATGATCGAGCGCGTCGAAATCCTGCAGGACGGCGCCTCGGCGATTTACGGTTCGGATGCGATCGCGGGCGTGGTCAACATCATTACCAAACAGTCGCAGGAAGGCTTCCACGCAAGCGCCCAGATCGGTCAATATGACGAAGGCGACGGCTTCAGCCAGAATTACCAGCTGAGCTGGGGCAATGGCCGCGACCGCAAGACCCAGATCGTGGTCGGCGGCAATTTCGTGAAGAACGATTCGGTGTTCGCCGGCGACCGCGCGATCTCCGCCTTCCCGACGCCGTACGGGACGAGCTGCACGCAGGGCGGCTGCTCATCGGGCACGCCGCTCGCTCGGTTTATCGTGTTCGGGAACAGCATCACGCTGCGTGGTCCAGTCATCGGCCGAGTTCCGGTATACAATCCCGGGAACCCAACCGATCCAAACAGCGATTTCAAAGCGTTCACTGCCGCTGACCGGTTCAATTTCGCGCCTTACAATTACATTCTTACGCCGCTCACCCGCTTTGGTGGCTTCGTAAATGTCCGTCAGGAATTGAACCCGGACACGCATTTCACCGTCAAGGTGCTCGCCAATCGCCGCGAGTCGAAGAACCAGGCCGCTCCGCTGCCGCTGTTCGTCGGTCCGGACGCGGGCAATGGCAATCTGCTCGACACCATCGTGATCGATGCCAGCAATCCATTCAATCCATTCGGCGTGTCGCTCGACTCTTCGAACTATGCGTTCATCGGTCGCCGTCTCGTCGAGGCGGGTCCGCGCCGCTACGCGCAGAAGGTCGACACGATTTATGGGACTGCAACGGTCGACGGCAAGTTCGCCCTCGCCAACAGCGACTGGTTCTGGGACATCAACGGCTTCGTCGGCCGCAACAAGGCCAAGCAGCGCTTCACCGGCAACGTCAACGCGCAAAAGCTGGCGATCGCGCTCGGGCCAGTTGCGACGTGCAATGCCACCCCCGGCTGCGTTCCGTTCAACATTTTCGGCGGCGAGGGTTCGATCACCCAGCCGATGCTCGATTATGTGACCTATTTGGAACGCGACAGCTCGGAACAGAAGATGTGGGGCGCTTCGGCCAACGTCTCGGGCAAATTGTTCGCTCTTTCGGGCGGTGATCTCGGGCTTGCCGCGGGCGCCGAATATCGCAATCTCAAGGGCCGGTTCGACCCCGATCCGATCACTGCCGCGGGCTTCAGCTCGGACATTCCGGCGCTTCCGACCAAGGGCGGATACAACGTCAAGGAAGTCTATGCCGAAATCAACGCGCCCGTCTTCAAGATGCTCGAGCTGACCGGCGCCGCGCGCTATTCCGATTATTCGACGTCGGGCGGCAAGGCGACGTGGAAGGTCGGGGCCAATTTCACCGGGCTTCCCGACTTCCAGTTCCGGGCCAGCTACGGCACCGGGTTCCGCGCTCCGTCGATCGGCGAATTGTTCGGCAGCAAGACCCGCTTCGACGCCAATCTGCTCGATCCCTGCTCGGCCAGCGCCAATCCTTCACCCGCAGTCCTGGCCAACTGCCAGGCTAACGGCGTTCCTGCGGGCTATGAGCAGAACAACCCGCAGATCTCGGTCGTTACGGGCGGAAATCCGCTCCTCAAGGCGGAAACGTCAAAGGGTCTGGTCCTTGGTGCGGTGTGGGTGCCGTCGGCGCTCAATCGCCGGGTTTCGCTGGAATTCAATTATTACCGGATCGCGGTCGATGGAGCGATCCAGCAGATCGACGCCGCGACCATCCTTGCCAATTGCTATGTCGCCGGCGATCCGACCGCCTGCGCAGCGGTGCCGCGTACGGCTTCGGGGCAGATCACCCAGGTTCAGGGCGTCCTCCAGAACATCGGCGGAATCCGCACCAATGGCTTCGACATCAACTTCTCGGCGCGTTTGCCCAAGGCCCCGTTTGGCCAGTTCGTGTTCACCGCCAATCACAGCTTCCTGTCGAGCTATGACGAGTTGATCCCGACCGCCACCGGAACCCAGCGGATCAAGCGTCGCGGCACCGAAATCGGCAGCCCGTACAATGGCTTCCCGAGGCTCAAGGTCGTCGACTCGCTCGATTGGACCCAGGGTCAGCTTGGTGCGACTCTGATCGGCCGCTACACCTCGTCGATGAAGGAAAGCGACGGACATGCGATCAGTTCGCGGATCTATGTCGATGGTCAGCTGCGCTGGGCGCCGGGCTTCATGAAGGATCTCGGCCTTGCGGTCGGCGTCAACAACATCTTCGACAAGGATCCGCCGGTCTGCACCACCTGCGGCATCCCCAATTACGATCCCAACCTCTACGACATCCCCGGCCGCTACTTCTATGGCCGAGTGTCGGTGAAGATTAAGTAAGGCGATCGACTGGCTTAACCGGGGAAGGGCGGTCCGCGTGCGGGCCGCCTTTTTCTTTGTCCTCTGCCGCAACGGCCCGCTTTGTCCGGACCATGGCTTGAACATGGCCGCGATCCGCCCGATGTAGGGGCGCAGCCAAGCAACAAGGATTTCGCCCACGTGATTGATCACCAGGATATCGTCTCTCAGCTCGTCCCAATCGTCATCGAGCAATCCAACCGGGGCGAGCGCAGCTTCGACATCTTCTCCCGCCTGCTGCGCGAGCGGATCATTTTCATCACCGGGGCGATCGAGGACCATATGGCCAGCCTGGTCACCGCCCAATTGCTGTTCCTGGAATCGGAAAATCCGAAGAAGGACATCTTCATGTACATCAATTCGCCCGGCGGCGTGGTTACCGCCGGCCTCGCGATCCACGATACCATGCAATATATCCGGCCCAAGATTTCGACCGTGTGCATCGGCCAGGCAGCGTCGATGGGCAGCTTCCTGCTCGCCGCTGGAGAGCCCGGGATGCGGGTTGCGCTGACCAACAGCCGGATCATGGTTCACCAGCCCTCGGGCGGCGCCCAGGGAATGGCCGCGGACATCGAGATCCAGGCGCGCGAGATCCTGCGCATGCGCCAGCGGCTCAACGAACTATACGCCAAATATACCGGCCAGAAGATCGGCGACATCGAAAAAGCAATGGACCGCGACAAGTTCCTTGAGGCCGACGAGGCCAAGACGTTCGGGATCATCGACGAGGTGTTCGACACCCGTCCGGATGCCGGCGACGATGCCGGAACCGGCGCTGGCGACGTCACTCCGGCGTAATTCGAACGCGGGGGAAAGCGCGATGATCAGGACATCACTGGCCGCGCTTCTATTGACCCTCGCTGCCACTGCTAATGCTCAGAGCCTCGACGTCCGCGCCGGCCGGCTGATCGACCCCGGGTCAGCGCGCGTGCTGACCGATCAGCGAATCCGAATCACCGACGGCAAGATCGTGTCGGTCACCACGTGGCGCGATGCCGACGGACCGGCGGGTGTCGACTGGTCGGGCGAGACCGTTCTCCCCGGACTGATCGACCTTCATACCCACATCGCCGACGGTGCGATCTCGAGCAGCGACCCGGCCGAGCCGCTCAAGCACAGCGAATCCGCGACCATCCTGAAGGCGGTCAAGGCGGCCAAGGTGATGCTTGATGCCGGGTTCACCAGCGTGCGCGACGTCGGCGTCTATCGCGGCCTGACCGATGTCGCGCTGCGCGACGCGATCGCCGCCGGTGACGTCGAAGGGCCGCGGATGTGGGTCGCCGGCGGCTATATCACGACGCCCGGCGGGGGCGGGGAGATCGACGCGCTCGCGCCCGATATTGCGCTGCCCGCGACCTTCCGCATCGGAGTCGTTCATAATGTCGCCGATGCCCGCGACCGGGCGCGCTACCTGCTCGACCATGGCGCCGACTTCATCAAGCTCATCGCGACCGGCGCGGTGCTTGCGATTGGCAGCGAGCCCGGCGCCCTGGAACTGTCGCCCGAGGAGATGAAGGCGGCGTGCGACGAAGCCAAGCTGCGGGGTTCCTATTGCATCGCCCATGCCCATGGCGCCGAGGGGATCAAGCAGGCCATCGCCGCCGGAGCGCGGACCATCGAACACGCCAGCTACCTCGACGCTGAGGGCATCGCCCTGGCCAATCGCTATGGCGTGTGGCTCGACATGGACATTTACGATGGCGACTGGATCGATGAGGTCGGTACGCGCGAGCATTGGCCGGCCGAATATCTGCGCAAGAACCGCGAGACCACCGACGTTCAGCGGCGCGGCTTTGCGGCAGCGGTCAAGGCCAAGGTCAAACTGACCTTCGGGACGGACGCCGCGGTCTATCCCTACGGGCTTGGAGCGCGCCAATTCGCCTACATGGTGCGCTATGGAATGACTCCGATGCAGGCGATCCAGGCAGCGACCAGCGAAGCGGCGCGGGCGCTGCGCATGGACGGCAAGGTCGGAAGCCTCGCGCCCGGCGCCTATGGCGATCTGGTCGCAGTCAAAGGCGACCCCCTGGCCGACATCCGCGTGCTCGAACATATCGACGGCGTGATCAAGGAGGGTAAGCGGGTCAAATAAAGATCAATGTTCCCTACTTGTTCTTGTAGAACAAACACGATACATGTCTTTCCGGCGGCGCGGCTCGGGCGCTGTTTGTCGAGGCCCGATTGGCCTTGATTAAACTGGGAGACAATGGTCATGGCAACGCAGTTGAAAGTCATCGCAAGCGGATTGGAAGCCCCGAGCATGGATCGTCAAAAAGCCCTCGAAGCCGCGTTGGCGCAGATCGACCGCGCCTTCGGCAAGGGCTCGGCGATGCGGCTCGGCAGCCGCG
This sequence comes from Pseudomonadota bacterium, assembly GCA_040390365.1. Classification (GTDB taxonomy): domain Bacteria; phylum Pseudomonadota; class Alphaproteobacteria; order Sphingomonadales; family Sphingomonadaceae; genus Sphingomicrobium. Next base: position 567,537 of record JAZJYM010000003.1, read on the forward strand.
AGAAGATCGAGATCGACGTGATTTCGACCGGCAGCCTCGGGCTCGACATCGCGCTTGGAGTCGGCGGCCTGCCGCGCGGCCGGGTGGTCGAGATTTACGGGCCCGAAAGCTCGGGCAAGACGACCCTCGCGCTGCACGCCATCGCTGAAGCTCAGAAGGAGGGCGGGACCGCCGCCTTCGTCGATGCCGAGCATGCGCTCGACCCGGGCTATGCCAAGAAGCTCGGGGTCAATATCGACGAGCTGATCGTGTCGCAGCCCGACACTGGCGAGCAGGCGCTCGAGATCGTCGATACGCTGGTGCGGTCGAACGCGATCGACGTGCTGGTGATCGATTCGGTCGCGGCGCTGGTCCCGCGCGCGGAAATCGAGGGCGAGATGGGCGATACCCATGTCGGGCTTCAGGCGCGGCTGATGAGCCAGGCGCTACGCAAACTGACCGGCTCGATCAGCCGCTCGCGCTGCACCGTCATCTTCATCAACCAGGTGCGGATGAAGATCGGCGTGATGTACGGCAATCCCGAAACCACGACCGGCGGCAATGCGCTGAAATTCTACGCCTCGGTCCGGCTCGACATCCGCCGCACCGGCCAGGTCAAGGACCGCGACGAGATCGTCGGCAATGCGACCCGCGTCAAAGTCGTCAAGAACAAGGTCGCTCCGCCGTTCAAGCAGGTCGAATTCGACATCATGTACGGGGTCGGCATTTCCAAGGTCGGCGAAATTCTCGACCTCGGGGTCAAGGCCGGACTGGTCGAGAAGTCGGGCAGCTGGTTCAGCTATGACAGCATCCGGATTGGCCAGGGCCGCGAGAATGCGAAGGTCTATCTGACCGAAAATCCCGACGTCGCCAAGCGCATCGAAAATGCGATTCGCGGACGCACCGAGCAGGTCGGCGAAGCCCTGATGGCCGGACCGGACGACGATGGCGGCGAGGACATGGCCGCGGAATGAGCGGATTGGGATTGAATCGTTTCCCAGGGTGCGGGGTCCGGAGAAAGGGCCCCGCATTCGCGTTCACCGGCTGAGCTTCAGCACAGATCGTCGGGCATGCACGGCGTCGAATCGGCGCTCATGTCGACCGTCATCGCGCTGAACATGTTGCGGCCCTCGGTCAGCGCCACGATCACGAAGCCAACCGCCGAGCAGACCGCGATCCCGATCAGGAACGGCAGTGCGGTGCCGTTATAGGCCTGGCCGATAGCGAAGCCGATCAGCGCCGAACCAAGCGTGTTGATGACCCCCTGGACCGACGATGCCGTCCCCGCGATCGGCGCCATATGTTCCATCGCCAAAGTGCCGAAGTTCGACGAGGTGAAGGCGAAACAGAACATCGTCAGCGCCTGCATGACGATAAACACCATCAGGCTTTCATACCCCGCGATCGCGATCCCGGCATGGACCGCGGTGACCACGACCAGCAGCGCCGCGCTGGTGTGGCCGACCCGGCGCATTCCGAACCGCCCGACGATCCGGCTATTGCCCCAGGATGCCAAGGCCATTGGCGCCGCGATTGCAGCGAACACGATCCCGATCAGTTGCGGCGCGGCGAACACCTCGAAGACGATCTGCTGGATCGACGAGATGTACGCCACCAGCCCGGCGAACGTCACCGTCATCGCCAGCGTATAGCCGATCGACTGGCGCTCGCGGATGGTGTCGAGCATCGCGCCGCTCATCTGGCGCCATTTAAGCGATCGTCGATATTCGGGATGGAGGGTTTCGGGCAGCCGGATCCACGACCAGGCGAGCATCGCCGCGGCATAGATTGCGAGGACGACGAAGATCGCCTGCCACGGCGCGACCAGCAGGATGGCCTGGCCGATATTGGGCGCGAGCACCGGCACCAGCATGAAGGTCATGAACACCAGGCTCATGACCTTGGCCATGGCCTCGGCCTCGAACAGGTCGCGAACCATCGAAATGACGAGCACCCGGGTGACCGCCGCCGAAGCCCCCATTGCGACTCGCCCCGCGATCAGCAGCGCGAAGGTCGAGGCGGTTGCGCACAGCAAGGCGAATATGGCGTACAGCGCGATTCCGGTCGTCAGGATCGGCTTGCGGCCGAAGCGGTCGGCCAGCGGACCCCACAGCAACTGGGTCGACCCAAAGCCGAGAAAATACGCAATCACGACCAGCTGGCGGCGATTTTCATCCGCGACATTGAGCGACCGGCCGATGTCGGGCAGGGCCGGGATCATCGCATCGATCGCGAATGCGTTGAGCGCCATCAACAGCGCGAGCAGCGCGGTCATCTCACGCGTTCCGGGGCGGTTGGTTGTGCCGCTGGGGATTGCGCCGGTGAACATCGGAAGCCCTGCTGGCGCATGCACGCCCGCCGTGCAACAGTGGCGTTCGCGAATAATTAGGAGGCCGGTCGATGGGCGCTTTGGTTGGCAATCGCCGCCGCTTTCTTCAAGCGAGCGCCGGCGCGGCGACGCTTGCATTGCTCGGTTCAAGCCGGATTGCTCGGGCTGCGGCAGAAGAGCTCAAACCCATGACCTTACCGCCGCCGATCGCGCCGGCCGAACGCCTGGCGCGAGTCCGCGCGGCACAGGCGCTGATGCGGGCGCAAGGGATTGGGTCGCTGATCATCGAGCCGGGCGCGAGCCTCGATTATTTCACCGGTGTCCAATGGTGGCGTTCGGAACGGCTGACCGCCGCGGTCATCCCGGCGAGCGGCGATCCGATCATCGTCACGCCGTTTTTCGAACAGCCTTCGATCGCCGAAAGCCTCGCCATCCCCGCGGAAATCCGTAGCTGGAACGAGGATGAAGAGCCGCTGAAACTGGTCGCCGGCTTCATCCGCGAGCGCAATCTTGCCGGCCTTCGCATCGGAATCGAGGAAACCGACCGCTTCTTCATCGTCGACCGGCTTCAGGCGCAATTGCCCCAGGCGCGCGTGGTCAACGCCAATCCGGTCGTCCGCACGCTGCGGATGCGCAAGTCACCGGCCGAACTGGCGCTGATGCAATCGGCGGCCGACATCACCGCGACCGCGTTGCGCTACGCCGGCGAGCGCACCAGGGAGGGAATGACCCCCGAGCAACTCGGTTCGATGATCGCCGCGGCGCACAAGACGCTTGGCGGCGTTTATGATGGCGGGCTCGTGCTTCTCAATGAGGCCTCGGCCTATCCCCACGGCTCGCATCAGCCGCAGGTGGTGGAGCGCGGCGGGGTCGTGCTGTTCGATTGTGGCTGCAGCGTCCACGGCTATCAGTCCGACATCTCGCGCAGCTTCGTGTTCGGCGCCGACGCCTCGCCCGAACAGCGCAAGGTCTTCAGCCAGATGCGCCGCGGTCAGGACATCGCAATGGCCGCCGCCAGGGTCGGGGCGCCGGCGGGGAGCGTCGATGACGCGGTCCGCTCGGTCTATGAAAGCTGGGGCTATGGTCCGGGCTACAAGCTTCCCGGAACGCCGCACCGCACCGGCCACGGCATCGGCATGGAAGGGCATGAGCCGGTCAATTTGGTCCACGGCGAAATGACCGCGCTGGCACCCGGCATGTGCTTTTCCAACGAGCCCGGGATCTACCTTCCCGGCAAGTTCGGGATCCGCCTCGAGGATTGTTTTCACATCACCGAGGCCGGCCCCAAATTCTTCACCGTCCCGCCGCCGTCGATCGACCAGCCGTTCGCTTAGCGGCGGGTTTGCGCTTGGGCTTGGCCCCTGCTGCCGCAGCTCCCGGGTGATTGTGGGACGGCGCGTGGGGCGGCTCGATGTCCGCCGGCAATTCGGCGTCGAGCGCGCCTTCCCAGCGCGCCACAACGGTCGAGGCGACGGCATTGCCGACGACGTTGGTCGCCGACCGGCCCATGTCGAGAAAATGGTCGACCGCGAGGATGAGGAGGATTCCGGCTTCGGGGATCTTGAACATCGCGAGCGTCGCGGTGATCACCACCAGGCTTGCGCGCGGGACCCCGGCCATGCCCTTGGACGTAATCATCAGCACCAGCAGCATGGTCACTTCCTGACCCAGCGTCAGGTCGATTCCATAGGCCTGGGCGATGAAGATCGACGCGAACGTCATGTACATCATCGACCCGTCGAGATTGAACGAATAGCCCAGTGGCAAGACGAAGCTGGCGATTCGCGGCGGGACCCCGAACCGCTCGAGCGCTTCGAGTGTTCGCGGATAAGCCGCCTCGCTCGATGCGGTCGAGAAGGCGAGCACGATCGGGTCGCGGATATAGCGCATTAAATGGCGCGCTCGGGATCCGACGATCGCGAACGCCGCGCCAATCAGAAGCGCCCACAAAATCGCCAGGCCAAGATAGAAAGCGCCGACGAACTTGCCGAAGGTCATGATGATTTCGGGGCCGCGCTCGGCGATTGCGCTGGCGACCGCGGTGAACACCGCGAACGGTGCAAAACGCATCACGTAATCGGTCACCTGAAGCATCACTTTGACGAGCGAATCCACGCCCTTGACGATCGGTTCGCCGGCCTTTCCGATCGCGGTCAGCGCGACTCCGAAAAAGATCGAAAAGATCACGATCGGCAGAATTTCATTGCCGCTCATGGCCTCGAAGATCGAGGCGGGGATCAGGTGGGTGACGAAATCCTTGAGGTTGAAGGCGGCGGTTTCAACCCCGCTCGCGGCGTCGATCGGCGGGATCGGCAGATTGAGGCCAACCCCCGGCTGGAGGAAATTCACGAGCAGCAGGCCAAGGGTGAGCGAGACCAGGCTGGCGAGGATGAACCACCCCAGCGCCCGCGCTCCGACCCGGCCGAGCGCTGCGACATCGCCCATGTGAGCGATCCCCGCCACCAGCGTCGCGAACACCAAGGGCGCGATGATCATCTTGATCAGGCGCAGGAACAAGGCCGTGACGATCGATAGATAATCGGCGATGGATTTTAACCGCTCGGCGCTGGCCGGGCTGCCGTCGTCCAAGGTCGCATTGAGGACCCAGCCGGCGATGACTCCAAGCACCAGTGCGATCAAAATGTAACGCGTCAATCGCTTGGCCATGAATCACCCCTTTGCATGAGCGGCCATCGAAGCTGCAGCGCCGCTCCGCGTCAAGCGCTTGCGCACAGGCGGCTGCGCTCGCTAGGGCCATGTCATGAGCGACGACATCGTCAATTTCGGCCGCGACGTGCTCCACGACGAGGCGCGCGCTCTCGATGCCCTGGCCGACAGCCTCGGTGCCGAATTCGAACGCGCGATCGACCTGATCCTGCGCTGCGACGGCAAGCTGATCGTTTGCGGCCTGGGCAAATCGGGCCATGTCGGGCGAAAGATCGCGGCGACCTTCGCATCGACCGGAACGACCGCGATTTTCCTCCACCTCGCCGAAGCCATTCACGGCGACCTTGGAATGGCTGCGAAGGGCGATGTCGCGCTGTTGATTTCGCACAGCGGCGAGACCGCCGAGCTGGAACCGGTGATCGACCATTTTGCGGCAACGGAAATTCCGGTCATCGCCATCACCGCCAACCCCGGATCGAGTCTGGGGCAGGCAGCGGACGCGCCGCTGGTCCTTCCGCATTGGCGCGAAGTGGGCCCGGAAGCGGTTGCTCCAACAACCTCGACGACCATGACTCTGGCGCTCGGCGATGCGCTGGCGATGACGGTCATGCGGCAAAAGGGATTCTCGCGGACCGATTTTGGCCGGCTTCATCCCGGCGGATCGCTCGGCGCACGCCTCAAGCCGGTCGCCCGGGTCATGCACGGCGGCGCATCCATGCCGTTGATCGAGGCCGGCGCCTCGATGCACGATGCGATCGTCGAGATGAGCGCCAAACGGCTCGGCCTGGTCGGCGTGACCGAGGCGGGCGCACTTGTCGGGATCATCACCGACGGCGATCTGCGCCGCAATATCGAGCGCGGACTCGACCATAAGGCGGGCGATTTCATGACCGCCGATCCCAAGACGATCGCCGCCGATGCTTTGATCGACGAGGCGCTCGGCCTGTTCGACGAATATCGCATTACCGCATTGTTCGTGGTCGATGGCGCAACGCCGGTCGGAGTGCTCCATATCCACGATTGCCCCGTCGCGCGTTGAGCATAAGCGATGAAGGCGACCATCCTCATCCCAGCGCGCTTCCAGTCGAGCCGCTATCCGGGCAAGCCGCTGGTCGACCTCAAGGGCTGTAGCGGCGTCGCCAAGCCCCTCATCCAGCGCAGCGTCGAGGCGGCGCGGCGGGTATCCGGGATCGACGGCATATTCGTCGTCACCGACGATGAGCGAATCGCCGATTGCTGCACCGGCTTCGGGGTCGGGGTGATCATGACCTCCCTCCATTGCCGCAACGGGACCGAGCGCTGCGCCGAGGCGCTGGCCAAGCTCCACGATCCCGATTTGGTGATCAATTTCCAGGGCGACGCACTGCTGACCCCGCCGGGTTTCGTCGAGGCGCTGATCGCGCGCATGGCGGACGATGGGGATGCACTGGTGGCGACTCCGGCGATGCGCCGGCGCAGCAGCGAGGTCCGCGCCTTGCAGGCCGAGGAAGCCGCCGGACGGGTCGGCGGGACCAGCGTCACCGTCGATTCCCAGGGCCATGCGCTCTATTTCTCGAAACGGCTGATTCCCTATCTGCCCGAGGCGGCGCTGGCGCATGAAATGGCCCCGTCGCTTCTCCACGTCGGGGTCTATGCTTACCGCCCGGAGGCGCTCCACCGTTACGTCGCGGCACCGGTGAGCGAGCTCGAGCAGCTCGAAGGGCTCGAACAGCTGCGCTTCCTGGTCGAAGGCGTCAAAATGGTCGTGGTCGAGGTCGCGACCCCGGCATTTACGCTGCGCGAGCTCAACAATCCGGAAGATGTCGCGCCGATCGAGGATGCACTCGCCGAGGCGGGACTCGAATGAGTTTCTGGGAGACGCTCGATCCCACCTACCGCGCGATTTTCTGTGACGTCTGGGGCGTGATCCATGATGGCGTCTCGCTTTATCCGTATGCCGCGAAGCGCCTTCGCCAGTGGCGCCAGGAGGGGCGGACCGTGATCCTTCTGACCAATGCGCCGCGCAGTGAAGGCGCGGTCGCTGCCCAGCTCGAGCGTATTGGCCTTTCTCGCGATTGCTGGGACGGGATCGCGACCAGCGGCGAGGCCGGCATTGCAGCGCTGGCCGCGCTGGGTGAGCCGGTTGGATTTATCGGCACGCCCGGCGATCGCACGGACCTGGAAGCGCGCGGGGTCACAATTGCCGACGGAGACTCGTTCAGCGACCTCGCCTGTACCGGGATCGACGGCGTCCGGCGCGAGGTCGGCGACTATCGCGAGGAGCTGGCTGCAGCTTGCGCCCGGGGTGTCCGAATGCATTGCCTCAACCCCGACCTGATGGTCATTCGCGGCGGCATCGCCGAACCTTGTGCCGGGGCGCTGGCGCTTTCGTACGAAGCGATGGGCGGCGCGGTTGTGCGTTACGGCAAGCCCGACCCGGCAATCTACGATCATGCCATTCGGCTCGCGGGATCTCCTGCGCGTAGTGGAGTGCTCGCGGTCGGCGATGCGCTTGCGACCGACATCCTCGGCGCCGCGCGCTACGGGCTCGACGCGGTCTTCGTGACCAGTGGAATCCACCGCGGCGACGATTTCCCGCCCGAATTCGCAGTCACTTACGGCCTTGGCGACTGGCAACCGGTGGCGGTTGTCGACGGCCTCGCCTAAACAGTTGTTATGAAACTCCTCGGACGCGACGTCGGGCTCGACCAGCCACTCTTCCTCATCGCCGGCCCGTGCGTGGTCGAAAGCTACGATTTGCAGGTGCGCACGGCAGAAACGCTCAAGGCGATCACCGACAAGCTCGGCATATTGTTCATCTTCAAATCCTCGTTCGACAAGGCCAATCGCTCGAGCGACAAAAGCTTTCGCGGCCCCGGGATGGACGGCGGTCTCGAAATTCTTTCCCGAGTCCGCGATGCGCTCGGGGTGCCGATCCTGACCGACGTCCACGACATCCCGCAGGTCAAGCCGGTGGCGGAGGTCGTCGACGTGCTCCAGACCCCCGCGTTCCTCGCCCGCCAGACCGATTTCATCCACGCCGTCGCCACCGCCGGTAAGCCGGTCAACATCAAGAAGGGTCAGTTCATGGCCCCGCACGACATGGTCAATGTCGTCGACAAGGCCCGCGGCGCCGCGATCGCCGCCGGCGGTGACGGCGACAACATCATGGTGTGCGAGCGCGGCGCAAGCTTCGGCTACAACAATCTGGTCAGCGATATGCGCAGTCTTGCGATCATGCGCGAAACCAACTGTCCCGTGGTGTTCGACGCAACCCATTCGGTGCAATTGCCGGGCGGGCAGGGGACTTCGAGCGGGGGGCAGCGGGAGTTTGTTCCGGTGCTTTCGCGGGCCGCGGTCGCGACCGGTATTTCAGGCCTGTTCATGGAAACCCATCCCGATCCCGCCAATGCGCTGTCCGACGGACCCAATGCGTGGCCGCTCGACCGGATGGAAAGCCTGTTGACGACGCTGGTCGACATCGACCGGCGGGTGAAGGAGGCAGGGTTCGAGGAAATGACCGGATGAGGCCGGTGGTCTTCATTCAGGCCAATGCGCGGCAGATGCTGGGAGCGAAGATTTCCGCCTTCAGCTATGCCCGGAACAGCAAGCGCGCCGGCGACTTCGATATCCACATCATGGATGCGGCGGATTATTCGCGGCTGATGCAGCCCGGCCAGTCGATCCTGCGCGGCGGTCATGTCCGTGGCTGGGATCCCGACGACCTCCAGAGTTTCACTCCGCTGCGCTTCGCCCCACCAACGTTGATGGGCTTTGCGGGGCGGGCACTGGTCACCGATCCGGATTGTTTCGGTGTCGCCGATGTCGCCGAATTGCTGTTCGATCATGATCTTGGTGGCAAGGCGATCGCAGCGGTGCCGCGGCCGGGACATAATAAGGATCCCGATTATATCGCGACCTCGGTGATGCTGCTCGATTGCGCGCAGCTTGAGCATTGGGATTTCGAGCCCTTGCTCGGCCGGTTGTTTGCGCGCGACCTCGATTATGTCGACTGGATGCGGCTCAAATATGAGGATCGCTCGACCATCGCCGCTCTGCCGCCGCGATGGAACAGCTTCGACCGGCTCGAACCCGGCACCGGGATTCTCCACACCACCAAGCGCCGGACGCAGCCGTGGAAGAGCGGCCTTCCGGTTGATTACACCTTGCGCGAAAGCGGCCCGCTCGACCTCTTCCGCCGCTTCGTCAATCGGCGCTACGAACCGCATCCCGACCAGCGCCAGGAGGCTTTCATTTATGCGCTGCTGGCCGAGATGGTCGATGGCGGCGTTCTGACCAAGGATGAACTGGTCAGCGAAATGGCCGCCAACCATATCCGCCACGACAGCCTCGAGTTGATCGAGCGCTATCGCGGCTGGGCCTTAATCGAACAGGCTGCCTAGCCGCTGTTTTAGCGCGGCGACCGCCATTGCCACCGGCGCCTCGAACTTCCCGCTTTTGGGTTTATCCACAGTACCGACCAGTCCGCGCCCTTCGACATCGCGCCAGAAGCGCCGCGGGTCGCGAATCCTGGTCGTCTCCGGATCGGGCCCAAGCCGGCGCCGGCCGCGGGCGTCGGGTTCGATCGGGATCAGGCCGACGGGCTTGCCGGTGAGGATGGCTTCGGAAATCATGGAAACGCTGTCGGCGGTCACAAAATGCTCGTCGGCACTGGCCAAAGCGACCGGATAGCGCAGCTGGCCGGGCTCGATCAGAACCACGCCGTCGGTGCTTCGAACCAGGTCGAGCGCAACGTCGGGCGTGCGCGGGCTGCCGATGGCGATCACCGTTCCGCCGCTGTGCCGGACGCGGTCGGTCAGCGTCCGAAGAGCATCGCCAAGCGCGGTCATGTCGAGCCGCCACATCGGTGCGGTCCCGCCGAGCGACAGCAGCAAATGCGGGCGCGGCCACCGCTCGATCACCGCCGTTTCGACCGGGGTCGGCATTGGCGGCGCGTGAAAGCGGTTCATCGCCAACGGCAGTCGAAGCACATTTTCGCCATCTGGAACGGGATATTGGCGGGTGGTGATGACCAGGTCGAACAGCCGGTTGGGCGCGCGCGGATGGCCCAGCCGGACGATCCGGGTGCGGCCGTCGTTCTGGTGTTTGATCCAGCGTGCCACGGGGACCGTTCGGCGGCCGATTCCGATCACCAGATCGGGCCATGGCGGCTTCAGCCAGGAGCGGCTGTCCGCGGTGACATGCCCCAGGCTGACCGGGAAGAGCTTCATCCGCAGCCGCGCCAGCAAATGGTAATGGATGGACCGCGTTTCGAACGGGACGCCCAAGGCTTCTCCCAAAGCCAGCAGCTGGTTGTTGTCGCCGCGCCTTTTGCCCAGAAGCAGCCAAATGCGCGGGCTTCTCACGCCTTTCGAACCCGGCGATATTCACCGAATACCAGAATCAGCATGATCGCGAGATTGACCGCAGTGGCAAGCACCAGCGCGACTGCAGCGCCGACCACGCCGAAATTCCAGGACAAGGGGACAAGCACGATGAAAAACACCAGGCTGGCAATGACTTTCGCCTTGAGCGGCCCGCCGCCGCGCCCGAGCGCGTAAAGCATCGGCCCGAGCGGAAAGCTGATCACCCCAAGGACGGGCACCAGGATGAGGACGAGGAGCGGGGTGTAGGCGCCAAGGAAATCCTTGCCGAACAAGGCGCCGATGAGCGGTTTTCCGCCGAGCAACAGGCCGATGATCGCAATCACCGCGACGACCATCGCGAAGGCACTTCCGCGGAGCATCAGCTTCCACGGTTTCTTGGTCGCGAAATCCATTCGCACGACCTGCGGATAAAATGCCTTGCCGAGCATGTCGGCGGGCTTCTGAGCGCTATCGGCGAGGCTTGAGGCAATGCGGAAGAAGGCCGCTCCGGTCGGCCCCAGCAGGCCCCCGACCGCAAGCCGGGCGATCGGTCCCCAGACCGTCTGGACGCCGACCGCAAGATTGATCTGGATGGCGAATTTCCACGCCCCGGGGAGAGTGGTCGGGTTGAGCGTCGGGCGAATTCCGACATGCAAATCATGACGCCGCAATTCACGCCACGCCAGGAACCATTGGTACATGTCGCCGGCCAGGTCGCTGACGAACCAGATTGCGACATAGGCGGCTAGCGGTGCGCCGTTGAGGAACGCGATTGCCGAGAGGATCGCGCGCGCGATCGGCGCCAGCGTTCCCGACCAGCTGATCAGATCGAACCGGTCGAGCGCTCGAAGGACGCCATTGGGGCTTGCTGCACCCATGGTCGGAAGCAAGGTGCAATAGAGGATTGCGAGCCACCAATATTGGCGGTCGATCCCGACCCAGCCGGCGACCAACGGCAGGATCATGACCGCCAGCAGCATGCCGATCAGGCCGCTGACGATGTCGAGCGCGGCGGCAAAGCCGGTCGAGGACTTGAATTGCTCGGGATTGCCCGCGGCGAGGCCTTGTCCGCCGTAGCGGACGATCAGTTGCCACGACTGGAATTTGGCGATTCCGCTCGCTGCCCGGACATAGCTGGTGATCAGGATCAACGTCCCGAACAGCATCACGCCGAGCCCGCGACCGGTGAAGGCCAGGGTCGCCAGCGAACACACCGCCGCGATCCCGCGCGACATGGCGAGATAGCTGCTGTTTTTGAGCAGCGACCGGAAATGCTGGTCCCTGAACCAGTGCCTCATTGGCCGTCGTTAGAGGCGGATTGCCCCAGCGCCAACCTCGTTCGCTTCGAGCTTATGCCGGTTCGGACACCCGCGGCTGGACGACCTTGTCGGCGAGCGCCCCGTTGAGCTCGGACAGATGGTCGAATTCCGCCTCATAGGAGGCCAGGCCCTGGCTCTGCGAGCGAAGCTCCGCCTCGAGCCCGGTCAGTTCCGCCTCGGGCAACAAAGCCTCGATCCGATCCCAGCCGTTCCAGCCGTCACGCGGGGTCATTCCGAGCATCTGGCCGCGCCGCCCCGCAACCGCCGACGTGATCCGCCTGGTCGCGCTCGACGGGCAGACGACGGTGAGCTTGTGGATCGGTTCAAGCAAATGCGGTTGAGCCGCCTGGAGCGCTTCGTGCATCGCCATTCGCCCGGCGAGCCGGAACGCCAGTTCGGAGCTGTCGACGCTATGATAGCTGCCGTCGGTCAGGGTCACCGCGCAATCGACCACCTCGAACCCGAGCGGGCCCTTGACCATGGCTTCCCTGACGCCGTCCTCGACCGCCGGAATATATTGCTTGGGGATCGCGCCGCCGTGGATTTTCTCCTCGAAACGAAAGCCCTCGCCGCGCTCCAACGGGCGGACTTCGATGATCACGTCGCCGAACTGGCCATGACCGCCCGATTGCTTCTTGTGGCGGCCCTTCTGGGTGACCGGACGGCGGATCGACTCGCGATAACCGATCGCCGGCGCGTGGCTTTTGACCTCGACCCCGAAGCGCCGTTTCAACCGCGCGACCACGGTGTTGAGATGTTCATCATTGACCCCGCGCAGCCGCAATTCGTGATTGGCATCGTCATGTTCGATGACCAGCGCGCAATCTTCCTCCTGAAGCCGCTGCAGGGCGCCGGACAATTTGACATCGTCCTTGCGGTCGGCGGGCTCGATCGCCTGGGCGCAATTGCGCGCCGGAAAGGCGATTTCGATTCGCGGCGGAAGCGCACCGGTGGTCAGCCATTCGCCCGCTTTGGCGTGGTCGATCTTGGCCACTGCGACGATATCGCCGGGGCATGCGACATTGAGCTTCTGGGTCTTTTCTCCCTGGACGCTGAACAGCGCAGCAAGCCGGGCAATCCCGCCATCCGCGCCCGTGAGCTCCGCGCCTTCGCGAATCGGCCCGCCGAGCACTCGGGTCATGGCGAGGCGCCCGATCGCGCCGTGAACGACCTTGAACACGTACAGTGCGGCGCTGGTGACATCGAGGCGGCGGGCGGCGGCGTCGGGCCCGGGCACTTCGTGGCGCAAGGCCTTGAGCAGCCGGCGCACGCCCCACGAGCTGCTAGCCGAACCGAACAACACCGAAATGCCGAGATTCTCGCCGGTTTCGCGGGCCAGATCGTGGAACACTGTTTCGGGGGCCGGGACCTGGTCCGTCAACAATTGTTCGAGCAGTTCGTCGTCATGGTCGGCCAATTGTTCGAGCATGTGGGTGCGCGCTTCGGCTTCGCGGCCCTGGGCATCGCTTGGAATGTCGATCCGCTCGCTTTCCATGCCGGGGCGGTATTTGAACGCCCGTTCGAGTGCCAAATCGATAAATCCGGTGACTTTCTCGCCCTCGCGGATCGGCACCTGGCGGGCGATCAGCGGCGACACGCTCATCGGCTGAAGCGCGGCGAGCAAATCGCGGATCCGGCCGTGCGCCTGGTCGATTCGGTTGGCGTAGATGATGTGCGGGATGCCAAGCTCGTCGAGCGCGCGCAGCGCCGGTGCGGCAAGCGGCGCCCGGGCGGGGTCGGGATCGACGACGACGATCGCGACATCGGCGATCGCCAGCGCCCGGGCGCCATCGGCGGCAAAGCCGATCGATCCGGGACAGTCGAGGATCGCGAAATGATCGCCGAGATAGTCGAAATGATAGAGGTTGGTTTCGGTCGACCCGCCGCGCGCCCGCGCTTCGGGGCTGAAATCGCCAATGCTCGAATTATTTGCCGTGGAGCCCAATCGGTCGGTCTTTCCGGCCGCATACAACATCGCTTCGGCCAGGCTGGTCTTTCCCGCGCCGGCGGGTCCCACCAGCGCGATCACTCGAGTACCCTTGGTTGCTCCAGCGCCATTGTCCGACATGTGCGACTCTCCTTCGTCCGGTTAACGGGCGCGCGAGTCGCTGCGGAGGTGCGCTCTCGCGCAGGTTGAAGATTTCACCGTCGAACGGTTTTGCGGATTATGCAAGGGGCACCGCGCGCGCCGGCGATGACCTGCGCGCTTTGACCGATAATCGACCTTCGGATGGTCAGGACGCGGGGAGCAATCTCCGCTCGCCGGCGAGGCGCAGCAGCGCCGCCTGCAACTTCTCGAACGCGCGCACTTCGATCTGGCGGATGCGTTCGCGGCTGACGCCATAGACCTGGCTGAGTTCCTCGAGCGTCTTGGGCTCATCGGCCAGGCGGCGCTCGGCGAGGATGTGCTTCTCGCGGTCGTTCAAGGATTCCATCGCCGATACCAGCAAATCGTGGCGGACCCGGCTTTCCTCATCCTCGGCGATTATCTCGTCCTGCAGCGGAGCTTCGCTGACGAGGAAATCCTGCCACTGGTTCTCGGCCCCTTCGTCGCCCTTCAGCGGAGCGTTGAGGCTGGTGTCGCCGCCCATTGCCATGCGGCGGTTCATGCTGATGACTTCGGCTTCGGTGACCCCGAGATCGGTCGCGATCTTGGTCACGTCGGCGGGCTTCATGTCGCCGTCTTCAAAGGCGTCGATCTGGTTCTTCATCCGGCGCAGGTTGAAGAACAATTTCTTCTGCGCCGCGGTAGTGCCCATCTTGACCAGGCTCCAGCTGCGCAGGATGAATTCCTGGATCGAGGCGCGGATCCACCACATCGCATAAGTGGCGAGGCGGAAACCGCGGTCGGGCTCGAACTTCTTCACGCCCTGCATCAGGCCGATATTGCCCTCGCTGATCAGTTCGCTGACCGGCAGTCCATAGCCGCGATAGCCCATGGCGATCTTGGCCACGAGGCGGAGGTGCGAATTGACCAGCTTGGCGGCCGCTTCGGTATCCTCATGCTCACGCCAACGTTTGGCGAGCATATATTCTTCCTCGGGAGCGAGGATCGGGAATTTCTTGATTTCGCTCAGATAGCGATTGAGCCCGGCTTCCCCACCGGACGCGGGGATCGAGACGATTCCTCGTTTAGCAGCCATGTGTCGTCGTCACTCCCTTTTGCCGTCAGGCGGTCTGCCGCCCTAGCGTGTTAAACCCTGTACACCAAGCGCGCTGAACAGTTGCTGCATGTCCGCGGGCAAAGGCGATGTGAACGCCATTCGCGCCTTCGTAACCGGGTGGATGAACCCGAGTTCGGCAGCGTGCAGCGCCTGGCGCTTGAAATTGAGCCGCTGGAGTAATTCGCGGACCCGCTGATGCGGCGCCCGGCCATAAACCTGATCGCCAAGCAACGGGTGGCCGATCGATGCCATATGAACCCGCACCTGATGCGTTCGCCCGGTTTCCAGCTGGCATTCGACCATCGCCGAATCGCGAAATATTTTCTCGACACGCCAGTGCGTTACGGCCCTCTTTCCACGCCCATCCTTAACAATCGCGACCTTCTTGCGGTCGTGGCTCGAGCGCGCCAGCGGGGCATCGACCGAGCCTTTGGACCGCGCCGGTGTTCCGGATACGATCGCTTTGTAGCGCCGGTCGATCGAATGGTCGGCGAATTGCCGGGCGAGGCCTTCATGGGCGACATCGGTTTTGGCGACGACCAGCAATCCCGACGTGTCCTTGTCGATCCGGTGGACGATCCCCGGCCGCGCAACGCCGCCGATCCCCGACAGGCTGCCGTGGCAATGATGGAGCAGGGCATTGACCAAAGTGCCGTCGAAATTGCCCGCCGCGGGGTGGACGACCAGGCCGGCCGGCTTGTCCACCACCAGCAGATGCTCGTCCTCGAACATGATGGTCAGCGGAATGTCCTGCGCTTCATTATGCGCTTGGGCCGGTTCGGGGATGGCGAGGGTCAGCGCTTCGTCACCGCGCACCTTGATCGCCGGATCGCGGACCAGCGTTCCGTTCTGGGCCACGGCGCCGCTCTTGATCAGCACCTTGATCCGTTCGCGCGACAGAGTCGGCACGGCCGCCGCCAGAGCGCGATCGAGCCGCCAGCCCTCGTGGCTTGGCTCAAGCCGAACGTCGATGCTTTGAATTGCCCCCATCCGGCTGGGAATATGGTTCGCGAAGCGCCGGTTTCAATGGTTGCCCAACGCTTGCACCCGCATTCAAGCTGCCCCATCAAGCGGCCCATGAACGCCGTCGACCTCGCCAGCCTGCTCTGCTCGCGCTTGTGCCATGATCTGATGTCACCGGTCGGTGCGCTCAGCAACGGCATCGAGCTGCTCGCCGACGAAGATGATCCGGAGATGAAGGAAAAGTGTCTCGAGCTGCTCGCCGACAGTGCCCGGACCACCGCCAACAAGCTCAAATTTTTCCGCCTCGCGTTCGGCGCCGCCGGCGGGTTCGGGGACGAAATCGACACGGGTGAGGCTGAAACGGTCCTGCGCGGCCTCTTCGGCGCCGACAAGCGGATCGAGCTTGGCTGGGCGGTCGGCAACGGCAGGCTGCCCAAGGGGGCCGTCAAACTGCTGCTCAACCTGGGGATGATCGCCGGCGACGCATTGGTCCGAGGCGGGCGTCTCGACGTTGGCGCGGAAACCAGCGGCGCGACCATCGAACTGGTGATCAGGGCGGAAGGGCCGCGGGTGATCATCGATCCGTTGCTGCGCGACACGCTGACCAGAGGCATTGGCAATGGGCCGGTCGAGCCGCGCGCCGCCGGGGCGTGGCTGGCCCATGCACTGGCTGCGGAAGGCGGCGGAACGATCCGGCTGTCCGACCCGGCCGATGAGCTGTTGGTGATCGGGGCAACGATTTCCCGTCAGGGCTAACGCAGCGTTAACTCCTTGGCGGCATAAGACCCCCACGACGCAGCGTGAGGGGCGAACACCGCTAATGGACGATCTGATTGCCGATTTCGTCGCGGAATGCCGCGAAATGCTCGAAGCCTTGGGCGGGGAGATCGTCGCCTGGGAAGCCGAGCCCGACGACCGCGCTCGGCTCGATTCCATTTTCCGCTTCGTTCACACGGTCAAAGGCAATTGCGGCTTTTTCGACTTTCCGCGGCTGGAGGCTCTGAGCCACGCCGCCGAGGATGCTCTGGCCGACGTTCGCGCCGGTCGCCGGGTGCCCGATCCGGCGCTGGTCAGTGGAGTTTTGGCGGTGATCGATCGGATCGGCGAAATGGTTGCTGCGATCGATGCTGGCGAGGAATTCCCGGCCGGTGATGACAGCGCATTGATCGACTCGCTCGAACCGGGCGCCGAGGGCGTCCCGATCGCGACCGCGGCGACGATCCACGAAGGCGGGTCCAAAGCCAGTGCCGCACCGCGCACGATCCGGCTGTCGGTCGAATTGCTCGACCGCGTGATGAGCACCGTCTCCGACATGGTTCTGGCGCGTAATGAGCTCTCCCGCCGGTTGCGCGAATCGGCCAGCGACGTGCCGGTCGACGGCGCCTTCGAACGCCTGTCGTCGATCATCGCCGAAATGCGCGACGCCATCACTCGAACGCGCATGCAGCGGATCGAAAACCTGTTCGTCGGCCTGCCGCGCATGGTCCGCGACCTGTCGGCCGAACTTGGCAAGCAAGTCCTGGTCGATATCGAGGGCGGCGACGTCGAGCTCGATCGCGAAATGATCGAGATGATTCGCGATCCCTTGACCCACATCATTCGCAATTCCGTCGATCACGGGATCGAGACTCCCGCCGATCGGCTCAAGGCCGGCAAGCGCGAAATCGGCATCCTCGCGGTGTCGGCGCGCCAGTCGGGCAACCAGATCCTGATCGACATTCACGACGATGGCCGCGGCATCGACGGCAAGAAGCTCGTCGAAAATGCAATCGCATCCGGAACCATCGACAAGGATGCCGCAGCGGTGCTCGCCCCGCGCGAGCAACTCGCGCTGATTTTCGAGGCCGGCCTGTCGACCGCCAAGGAAGTCACCGCCATCTCGGGCCGCGGAGTCGGCATGGATGTCGTTCGCTCCAATATCGAACGCATCGGCGGGATCGTCGAAGTCGACAGCAGGCTCGGCGAAGGCACTCGAATGACCCTTCGAGTCCCGCTGACCTTGACCATCATTCCGGCGCTGACAGTGTCGATCGGCAACCAGCATTTCGCCATTCCCCGCTCGGCGATCGAGGAAATTGTCCGCTCCAATGGCGAGGCGGTTCACCTCGAACATGTCGGCGGCGCGGGGATTGCGACCATTCGCGGCCGCCGGGTCCCCGAAGTCTCGCTGGCGCACATCCTCGGCCTCGACAGCGATGTCGACCAGGCCGACCGCAAGCTGATCGTTCTTCGCCCCGCTGGCGGCGATGTCTATGCCTTGTCGGTCGACCGTATTCACGACCATGAAGAGCTGGTCGTCAAACCTGCCGCTCCCGCGGTGATGGCTACCGGCCTTTACGCCGGCACCACGCTGGCGGACGATGGCAGCCCGATCCTGCTGTTCGATCCGGCTGGCCTTGCGGAAGTCGGCGGGATCAAGCTGGAAACGCTCGAACGGACCGCGCGCATCGCCGAGGGGCCGGTAGTGGCTGCGGCGACCGCGACCTCGGTCTTGCTGTTCCGCGCCCTCGACGGATCGCGCCGGGCGCTTCGCCTCGCGGTGGTCGACCGGATCGAAGAAGTCGATTCAAGCGCGATCACTCGGGCCGCCGGCCAGCTCCGGGTCCAGCTCGGCGAGGCCATCCTTCCGCTCGCCGGGACCAATGATGCGCCGCTGGGCGACAAGGTCCGACTGTTCCGACTGAACGACGGGCGCAATGAAATGGCTTTTGCCTTTGCCGAGATTATCGATTTCGCGGCGATCGAGGCCGACATCATCACCGCCGAATGTCCTGGCGAGGTCAGCGGCGTATCGCTGATCAACGGCGAGCCGGCGGAAATCGTCGATGCTCACTGGCTGTTTGCCAACCACGTCCCCGGCGCGACACAATCGTCGACTTCCTTGGTCTGCCGCCTTCCAGCAGACGATCCGTGGATGCAGAATATCCTTCGCCCGATGGTCGAGGCCGCGGGCTATCGCGTTCTGGCCGAAAGCGCCGACGAAAGTCCCGCGGACCTGGTCATCGCCGCACAGGGCAGCGACATCGACGGCAGCGGCAAGCGCGTCATCTGGCTGCGCTCCGAACCCGAAGCCGCGGGCAAGAAAGACGACAGTATTTATCGCTATGACCGGGCTGGGCTGCTGATGGCGCTCAAGGCCGGAGCGGGGAGTTCGAAATGAGCATGTTGCTGCTGGTTGTCACCATCGCGGGAGAGCGGGTCGCGCTTCCCGCCGACGCGGTCGAATCGGTGGTCGAACTCGACACTTTGATCCCGGTGCCGCGCGCCGCGCCCCATGTTGCTGGCCTCTCGGCACTGCGCAGCCGAGTGCTGACCGTGATCGACTGCATGCGTTCGCTCGATCTTGGAATGACCGACTGCTCCGACGGTATCCGCGAAGCCGCGGTGGTCGAGCTGGATGGCCATCATTATGCGCTGATCGTCGATTTGGTCGAGGATGTCGTCGAAGTCCTGTCCGAGCCGGTGCCGGTGAGGGCTGCAATGGGTCCCGGCTGGGAACGGGTCGCTTTGGGCATGGTCGAAAGCGAGGCCGGCCCGCTGCTATTGGTCGACGTCGCGGCTCTGGTCGCGGGATTTGAAGCCAAGGCCGCGGCTTAAGGTCTTCGTTACCCTTATCGTTTATCCACGCTGCAACCAAAGGTGGGAAGTCGTAGCATGAAGAGTTGTTTGATCGTCGATGACAGCAAGGTGATCCGCAAGGTTGCGCGGCATATCCTCGAAACCCTCGATTTCGAGGTCGAGGAAGCCGGCGACGGGCAGGAGGCACTGACTCGCTGCGAATCAAAGATGCCGGACGTGGTCCTGCTCGATTGGAACATGCCCGTCATGAGCGGCATGGAGTTCCTCCGCCTGCTCCGCCAGCGCGGCCATTCGGACCAGCCCAAGGTCGTCTTTTGCACCACCGAGAACGACATGGCGCATATTCGCGCGGCGCTCGAAGCCGGAGCCGACGAATATGTCATGAAGCCATTCGATCGTGAGACGCTCCACATCAAGCTTCAGCTCGTCGGCGTCGCCTGAGTCCCGCTGATATGGAGCGGGCACTCGCCAGAACGCGGGACCGCTACGAGGAACCGCACGCCATACGCCGTCGCCTGCGACTGATGATCGTCGATGATTCGACGGTCGCAAGGGCGGTTTTGGCGCGGATGATCGAAAGCGATCCAGCCTTTGAAATCACCGCTGTCGCGGGCACCGCCGAGGCCGCCATCGAAGCGCTCGGCGAAGTCCGCGTCGACATTGTGATTCTCGACCTCGAAATGCCGGGGGAGGGCGGGCTCAAGCTTTTGCCAAGGATCATTGCCGCGGCCGCTGGGGCCAAGGTCATGGTCGTTTCAACCCTGGCCGAGGAAGGCGCCGAAAATACCCTAAAAGCGCTCGCGCTGGGCGCTGCTGATACGTTGCCAAAGCCCGGGACAAGCCGCTTCAACGGCCGTTTTTCGCAGGTCCTCGTGAGCAAGCTCAAGGCGCTTGGGTTTGCAAGCTCGAGCGCGCCGTTGCGCCACAAGGCGCACCGTCTCGACGGCGAGGTTGCGCTCCGGCCGATGCCGAGCGATCCGATCGATATCCTCGCGATTGGGGCGTCCACCGGCGGAATTCATGCGCTTGGAGTGATGTTCCACACCTTGCCCCACAAGATCGGTGTTCCAATCCTGATTACCCAGCACCTGCCGGTCACGTTCATGGCGGTGTTCGCACGCCAGTTGAGTGCGATTTCTCACCGCGAAACCCTGGTCGCCGAAGACGGCATGGCGCTTCGGCCCGATCGTATCATTCTGGCCCCGGGCGATCACCATTTGACGCTGGAAAAGGTCGGCAAGGGCGCCGTTGTCCGGCTGCTTGGCGGGCGCAGCGCAAGCGGGTGCATGCCATCGGTCGATCCGATGTTTGGAGCGGTCGCCGCAATCTACGGTCCGGCCGCAATGGGCGTGGTCCTGACCGGCATGGGTCGCGACGGGGTCGAAGGTGCCCGACGGCTGGTCGCGTCGGGCGGATCGGTCATTGCGCAGGATGAAACCAGCTCGGCGGTGTGGGGAATGCCGCGTGCCGTGATTGACGCCGGGCTCGCCTCGGCCGTCCTTGCCCCAGACAAGATCGCCCGGCGCATCGCCGCCCGCGTGGAGGACCCGGCCTCATGCAAATAAGCGATAGCTCGAGCCGGATCCTCGCTGGCCTGCTCGAAGCCCGAACCGGCCAGCAATTGACGATGAGCCGGCGCTGGAGGCTCGAAACCGCGCTCAGCGCACTGCTTCGCGAACGCGGCATTTCGACGCTCGATGAACTCATCACCATTCTCGTCATGGGCAGGGAGCCTAGCTTGTCTGAAAAAGTCGTCGAAGCATTGCTCAACAACGAAACCTATTTCTTTCGCGATCGTGCGCCATTCGATCTGCTGGCGCGCCATGCGCTTCCGGAATTGGCCAAGCGCCGCCACGAATCGCGCCGCCTGCGCATCTGGTCGGCAGGCTGCTCGACCGGCCAGGAAGTCTATTCGCTGGCGATGCTGTTCGTCGAAGATCATCAAAGCTGGGCCGGGTGGACGATCGACATTCTGGGCACCGACGTTTCCAGCCATTGTGTCGATCGCGCGCGCGCCGGAACCTATACGCAGTTTGAGGTCCAGCGCGGACTGGGCATCAACCAGATGATCAAATTCTTCGAAGAAAGCGGCGACGGCTGGCGCGCAGTGGAAGCCTTGCGCAAGCCGATCCGCTTCCAGGTCCACAATCTGCTCGAACCGCCGCCGCATCCGGGCGGGTTCGACATCGTGCTGTGCCGCAACGTTTTGCTCTATCTCAGCGCCGACAAGAAGGCGCTCGCCTTCGAACGTCTAGCTTCGTCGATGGCCAAGGACGGCTGGCTGATGCTTGGTGCTGGTGAGACGGTCATCGGCCAGACCAGCAAACTTGGGTCCGATATCAATGCTCGCGGCCTTTACCGCCTGACCGGCGACGGCAGCCTGATCGAAAAGCGCAGCGCCGACCGCCGCTCCAGCGCCGCTTGATTCCATTACCGGCGAGCGCATTCGGGGCTTGACCCGGGGCCCTGGCTTGTGTGCCTTAAGCGGCGATGGACGCGATCGACCTGCCTTCGCCCAATTTCGACGAGCGCAAGCTGCCGGTGTCGATGATCGTCCTCCATTATACCGGAATGCCAGACTGCCAGGGGGCGCTCGACCGGCTCACCTCGCCCGAGGCCAGGGTGTCGTGCCATTATCTCGTCGACGAAGACGGCTGCGTTTACCGGCTGGTCGATGAGGACAAGCGCGCGTGGCACGCCGGCAAATCGCGCTGGCGCGGAACGACCGACGTCAACAGCGCCAGCATCGGGATTGAAATCGTCAATCCGGGCCATGAGTTCGGCTATCGCGCCTTTCCCGACGAGCAGGTCGCGGCGCTGATCCCACTCATCGCCGACATCAAGGCCCGCCACGGCATCGGCCGCGGCAATATCGTCGGCCATTCGGACGTCGCACCCGACCGCAAGGACGATCCGGGCGAGCTATTCCCGTGGTGGGAGCTGGCCAAGCGGCGCCTGGCGCTGCCCAGCCCGAGCCGCGACTTGATCGACCCGTTCTGGACTGACGCCGGCTTCCTCCTCGCGCTCGAGCGTTTCGGTTATGACGTGAGCGACCCGCAAAAATCGGTCATCGCCTTCCAGCGCCGCTTCCGCCCCGATTTGATCGACGGGATTATCGATGGGGAGTGCCGGGCGAAGCTGCTGGCATTGCTGTTGCCAAGGCCGCAATAGCGGCGCATCCGTCCGCTTCGATCGGGGGAGAGCATCAATGAAGCGGACAAAAATCGCGCTTGCCGCCGCACTTGCGACTGGCATGTGCGTGCCCGCCAGCGCGGCCGCTACGGCCCATTATCTGTTCGTGTGGACCGCCGACCAGGCCAAGCAGGGCAACGACTTCCTCGCCGTCATCGACGCCGATCCGCAATCGCCGACCTACGGCAGACTCGTCTCGGGAGTCGGCACCGACATCAAGAGCACCCGAATCCATCACACCGAATATGAAATGCCGGATAGCGGCATGCTGTTTGCCAACGACCACGATCCCAACCAGTCGGTGGTTTTCGACCTTCGCGAGCCGCTCAAGCCCAAGGTCGCCGCGCGATTCCAGAGCCTGGGCGGATATGGCATGCCGCACAGCTTCCTGCGGCTGCCCAACGGCAATGTCCTGGCGTCCTTCCAGTTCGCCGATCACGGCGGCCACGCCGACCATTCGGCGATGATGAATGGAAAGACCGGCGGGCTTGTCGAGATCGACGACAATGGCAAACTGGTGCGCGCGGTCAGCAACGCCGATCCGGCGCTGCCCGACGACGGCCTGTTGCCCTACAGCCTTGCGATCCTGCCGAAGATCGATCGCGTGCTGGTGACCAACAGTCCGATGCAGGACCCCTATCTGCTGTCCAGCAACACCTATCAGCTGTTCCGCCTCAGCGATCTCAAGCTGCTCGGCACTCACCGGCTCGATCCCGGCCCGACCGGAAACGGCAACGTCGCGCCCGAGGAAGCCCGCGTTGCCGCCGACGGCTCGGTTTACGTGCAAACCCTGTCGTGCGGCGTGCAGCGCATCACCGGCCTCGACACCGCGACACCCAAAGCCCGGCTGGTGCACAAATTTCCCGGCGATTTCTGCGGTGTCCCGACGATCGTCGGACATTATCTGGTGCAGAGCGTCCCGACCTATAATGGCTTTGCGGTGCTCGACATCGCACATCCGGAGCAGGTCCGCGAAGTTTCCCGGCTGACGATCAGCGACACGTTCAGCCCGCACTGGACGGGGTGGGATGCAAAGGCGAAGCGGCTCGTCGTCACCTCTGGGAAGAAGGGCGACCGCCTCTATCTGCTCAAGCTCGACCAGACGTCGGGCGCGCTGAGCATCGACGAGGCATTCCGCGACACCGACGGCAAGATCGGCTTCAGCTTTGCCAGCCGGACCTGGCCGCACGGCTGGAGCGGCGAGGGGACTCCGCACGGTGCCGTCTTCTCGCGCTAGAAAGTCTGCGCTATAAGGCGCCTCGTCAGGGGGCTGGGCGGCCGCGGCCTTGCGCAAGCGAGGGCGAGGAAAGTCCGGGCTCCACGGAATGACGGTGCCGGGTAACGCCCGGCGGGGTCGCGGCTTTCGGGCCAAAGCTTCAGGGATAGTGCCACAGAAAACATACCGCCCGTTCTTGGACGGGTAAGGGCGAAAGGGTGCGGCAAGAGCGCACCGCGCGACTGGCAACAGGAGCGGCACGGTAAACCCCACCGGGTGCAAGACCGAATAGGGGCGGCATATGAGCTTTTTCCGGCTCGTCGCCCGGGTTGGTCGCTTGAGGCTGGGAGCAATTCCGGTCCTAGAGGAATGGTCGCCCATTTGCCGGTCAAACGGCGATGGACAGAACCCGGCTTACAGGCCCCCTGGCAAATTTCTCCGTTCAGCGCCTCGTCAGGGGCCGAACGTCAGCTTAAAGCGTATAGCAATCATGGTTCGACACAGACGATCAGACGATTGGGGATTTCCCCGCTGGCGTTCCTACGGGGACAGGTCGCGCGCCGCCGCGAAGGTGCGGTTGTGCGACCGTGATGGCTGCGCCAGCACCGGCGACCGGCCCGCGCCCAAGGCGCCGAACAGCCCGGAACGCTGGTATTTCTGCGAATCCCATGCCGCCGAATATAATAAGAACTGGGACTATTTCGCCGGGCTCGACCCGGCCGAAGCGGCCCGCCGAGCGGCCAATGAGGAACGCGATTCCGCTGGGTTCAGCCAGGCATCGCAATGGAAATGGGCCGGTTCCGGCGACGGCAGCCGAAGCCGCGAAGAAATGCGCGCATTGTCGATTCTCGAGGTCGAGGTCGATTGTGACTTTGCCGCAATCAAGGCGTCCTATCGCCGGCTGGCCAAGGCCAATCACCCCGATTTGAAGCCCGGCGACAAGGACGCCGCCGAGCGGTTCACCCAGATCCAGGCCGCTTATGACGTGCTCAGCAAGGCCGAGGAACGCCGCCTCGCCTTGGGCAAGGTCGAGGAAAACTGGAGCGAGCGCGAAGCTTAAGCCGTTGCCAGGCGCTCGGCCGTGGTCCGGATCAATGCGATCATATTGGGAATGCCCTGGGTGCGATTGGCGCTGAGATGCTTGCCAAGTTCGAACGGCGCGAGCGCCTCGGAGATGTCCATCGCAGCGATTTCCGCGGCGGGCTTGCCCTGAACGACGGTCAGGACCAGCGCCACAACACCCTTGGTGATTGCCGCATTGCTGTCGGCGACGAAGGTCAGCCGGCCCTCGTCCTCGGTCGGATAGACCCATACCGAGGCCGAACAACCGCGAACCTTGGTCGCGTCGGTCTTGAGCGCTTCGGGCATGGGTTCGAGCTGCTCGCCAAGGTCGATCAGCAGGCGATAGCGATCCTCCGCCTCGACCAGCTGATATTCCTCAAGGATGTCGCGCACGGCGGGGAGGGGCATGAGCCGCCCCTACACCCGCGTTCCCCAACCGGCTAGCGGTCGCGCAATTGCTCGATTTCGCGCGCCAGGCTGTTTTCTTTCTCGACCGCGATTCGTTCGAGCACCTTGAGCCGCTCCTTGAGCTGCGCCACTTCCTCGCGCAGCCGGAGCGTTTCAGGAGAATTCACGGGCGGGTCTCCCCTCATCTCGCGCATCGACCGCGACGGGATGCCCATCTTGTGCTTCACGATGCTGAACAGGAACACCATCGCTAACAGGATCAGAACAAATTCGGGGCCGTTCATACTTGCTGTTCCTTTGCCGGCAGGCGCGCGGGCTCGCGCAAGGCCTCGATCTGAGCCGCGGTCTCGACGCCCTTGTCGGTGGCGATCTGCTCAAGCACCCTGACGCGCTGCTCGAGGCGTTCGACATGCGATGCATATTGCGCGCTTTTCTCGGCGGTCAGAGCGGTCTGAACGGACATTTGCCGCTCTTTCATCCGGAGCCACATCTTGAACGGCGCAATGCCGATCGCAGCGAGCGGGATGAGGACCCAGATCCAGTCGGAAATATTGCTCATCGCGACTGTCCTCGCGGCAAGCGCGGTTTACGCAGGGCATCGATTTGGGCAGCGGTCTGCACGCCGCCGTCAGTGACGATTTGCTCGAGTACGCGCAAGCGCTGTTCAAGCTCGGCGTTGCTGGCCGCATATTGGGCCGCCTTTTCCGCTGCCAGGCTGGTTTCGGCATGGAGCTGTTTTTCGCGGAAGGTGAAGAACCGGCGCGCCATGTAGGTCAGCAGCATCACCGGCAGTCCAATGACGATCAGCGCGAGGAAGACGTTGGTTGCACCATCCATCACGAATTCTCTCCCTGGCCAAGCGTCAGCCCGTCGATTTCCCGAGCGAGCTTCGATGGTTGATCGGTGACGATCCGTTCCATGGTTTCGAGCCGGTCCTTGATCGACCCCAGTTCGGCGCGGAGCTGAGCATTCTCGCTGGAGAGCAGCTTGACCCGCTCGATCGCTTCCTGATCGTTCTTCGGGTGGATCGCCATTCCCCAGCTGTTCTGCAGCGGATAGCCGTTCTTGATTCTCAGCCAGGTGTGCAGAAGCGACCCGCCAACACCGATGGCGACGATCGCGACGGCCAGCGGCATGACTCGCAGGACAAAGTTGAAAACCTGGGCAATTTCAGGATCCATTGGTCAATACTCCGACTACTTTTAAGGTCTAACGCAAGTGTTCAATGTCGTCGGCCAGCCGACGCGACGGGTCGGTCGTGATCCGCTCGATCACCTTCAGCCGTTGCTCAAGTCGCTCGACGGCCGCCTTGAGATCCTGGTTTTGGGCCTTGAGCTCATCGGCCTCCGGCCCCGTCTTGTGCACGGTCCCACCCCATTCGCCTTCGAGGGGATATCCGTGACGGGCACGAATTGCGGTCGTCACGACCCAACCGACGGTCGTGATAAGAATGATCGCAAGGACGAAATCTGGCCCAAAACTCATTCGGTTTCCCCTTCAGTCGGGATCAGCGCAATTGCTCGATTTCTCGTGCCAGGCTGCGGTTTTCGGTGGTGACGTAGCTTTCCATGTCGGCGAGACGGCGATCGAGGTCGCGAAACCGCGACTTGATGTCGCTTGCCGCGCGGGTCGGCGAGGCGCGCACACCCTGCCAGAACTTCTGGTCCTGGCGGTCTTCGCGGGCCGCACTGTCGGGCTGGTTGGGCGTGACGAAGCCGGCGATGAAATAGAAGGGCAGGATCGACCCGCCGCTCATGAACACCGCGGCGACGAAGCAGACCCGGACCAGACTGACGTCAAAGCCGGTATAATCGGCGAGGCCAGCGCAAATCCCCATCAGCTTCCCGTGGCGTTTGTCGCGGTAGAAGCGGGTGCGGCTTGCGGGCTGCTCGGTCAACCGGCGCTCTGACTGATATTCGTCGGCCATCAGCGGTCTCCGTCAGGCAGGAGGTGGGTGGTTTCGCGGCCGGGCAGGCACTGCTGGCGCCAGTTGGGATTTTCGGCCGACATGATCCGTTCGATGGTGCACATCCGGTCGTCGAGCCGGCGCGCCACGTCGTGAAGTTCGTCGAGCAATTTTTCGTCGGAACTGGTCAGGGTTTTGGCCTGTTTCCACTTGGTTATGTAGTGAAAGATCAGCCACGGAAAGCCGATGAACAGGACCGGCACGACCGTCAGCGGAATCAGAATGTCATCCATAAATGCTTACTTTCCCTTGGCCTGGCTGGCCGCTTTCATTGCTGCTTTCATCGCGAGTAATTCGGCATCGACCTGTTCCGAGGCTCGCAAATCGGAAATTTCCTCCTCCAGGCTCTTGGGCCCGGTCATGCCCAGCGCATCGGCCCGGCCTTCGGCGAAATCGGCGCGGCGTTCGAGCACTTCGAAGCGCGAGAAGGCGTCTTCGGTGCGGTTGCCGTTGAGCAGCTCGCCCGCCTTGGCCCGGGTCAGAGCGCTTTCGAACCGCGCCGCGATCGCATTCTGCCGGGCCCGCGCTTCGCGCAATTTGGCCTGGAGCTTGGCGATGTCGGTCTCATAGCTGCGCAGCGTGTCCTCGATGACCTTGATCTCGTCGTTGAGGCCAGCCGCCATGTCGGTCGCCTTCTGGCGTTCCAGAAGCGCCTGCTTGGCGAGATCGTCGCGGTCCTTGGACAGCGCCAGCTCGGCCTTTTCGGTCCAGCTCGATTGCAATTCGTCGAGTCGATTCAGCGCTCGGCGCATTTCCTTGCCGTCGGCAATGCACCGCGCGGCCGAGGCGCGAACCTCGACCAGAGTCTCCTCCATTTCCAGAATCACCATGCGGATCATCTTCGCGGGATCTTCCGAGCGATCGAGCAGCTCGGTGATATTGGCCGCGAAAATGTCCCTGGTTCGGGAGAAAATGCTCATTCACGAAACTCCATAGGATTTAGGGCCCTGTACACTCAGTCCCATACAAACTCCGTGCCAGTTCCCGTCAATTGACGAAAAAGTGTCATAAACTCAACTTCCACGTTGATTTTGCGACGAAATTCCTTGCCAAAAGGTGGGAATTCGCACCAACAGTCGGCCAGATTTCGGGAAGGGCATGGGGTTGGAGCGGTCGGATCAATTTATCGGGCAAAGCCTGCCGTTTCTCGACGCGGTCGAACGGACCAGCCGCGCCGCGCCGCTCAACCGCCCGGTGCTGGTCATCGGTGAGCGCGGCACCGGCAAGGAGCTGATCGCCGAGCGCCTCCACCATCTGTCGTCGCGCTGGTCGGGTCCGCTGATCGTCATGAATTGCGCGGCTTTGCCCGAAAACCTCATCGAGGCCGAGCTCTTCGGTCATGAAGCCGGAAGTTTCACCGGCGCCGCCAAGACCCGCCACGGCCGCTTCGAGGAAGCCGATGGCGGCACCTTGTTCCTCGACGAGCTGGGGACTTTGTCGATGCCGGCGCAGGATCGGTTGCTGCGGGCGGTCGAATATGGCGAAATCACCCGGATCGGAGCGTCGCGGCCGATTACCGTCGATGTCCGGATCGTCGCCGCGACCAACGAAAACCTTCCCTCCCAGGTCGACAAGGGCAAGTTCCGCGCCGATTTGCTCGACCGCCTGTCGTTCGAGGTCATCACCTTGCCGCCGATGCGCGCGCGCCTCGGCGACATCGGCCTGCTCGCCGAACATTTCGGGCGGCGCATGGGTCTGGAACTGGAATGGTCGAACTGGCCCGGCTTCACCGCTCGGGCAATGGCCGCGCTCGAAGCCTATCCGTGGCCCGGGAATGTTCGCGAATTGCGTAATGCCGTCGAGCGCGCGGTCTATCGTCACGAAGATTCCGAACGGCCGATCGACGAGATTGTGTTCGATCCCTTCTCCTCGCCCTTCGCCCCTGGGGTCGGACCGACCAAGGCGGCGGAAGTGGTAATGTTCGATCACGGCGAAGCCGAGAACGGCGCATCGGCCTCGCCGCTGCTCGCGATACCGGATTCGACCAGCGATCTACGCGGCGCGGTTGCTGCCTATGAGCGTCAGCTGCTGGAGGAAGCGCTCAACCGGAATCGCTTCAACCAGCGCGCGACGGCGGCCGCGCTGGGCCTGAGTTACGACCAGCTGCGCCACGCCATGAAGCGCCACAAGCTTCAGGACAGCGCCTAGGTCCGTCCGCCGCCCGCGGTGAGGCCGTATCGCTAACCTGACGCCCTATCCCTAATGGGCGTTGGTCATTGCCAGCAGCATCGGGATCGACAGCATGGTGTTGATCCGGGATGTGACCATCGCGGTTCGTGCCGATTTGGCCTTGGTGGCGTCGTCCGCCTCGACCATGCCCAGCGCGCGCTTCTGATTGGGCCAGATGATGAACCACACGTTGAACGCCATGATCAGCGCCAGCCACATGCCGATTCCGATCAGCCGGAAAGCGGGTCGAAGCTCCATCGCCTGACGCAACTCGCCGTAGGACCAGGCCAGACCCAACCCGCTCAGAACGGTCAGCAGCGCCCCCCACCGAAAATAGAATAATGCCACCGGAGCGATATGCTTGGTCACCCCTGGCTTAAGCTCGGCCGGCACCGTCGGCATGGTTGGGATCTGCACGAAATTGAAATAATAGAGCAGGCCGATCCAGGTGATTCCGAAGAACACGTGCGACCATTGCAGCACACCGTTCAGGGTGTCCCCGGACGGCGGTCGATAGCCGCCTTCGGGAAGGACCATGATCAGAATTGCCAAGGCGATTCCGGCGACCACAACCGCCCCGAGATTATCAAAAAACTTGCCCATCGTCTTCCCCCTGTAAAGCGCCGGTGACGACCGCGCCGGCTGACGTCTCCATAAGGCTGAAATTCCACCCACCGCAAGGACCGCGCGGTGAACAGAGGACACCCTGAGCCTCTCGCTCGTTTATAGCCGACATATTCCCGCCAAGGAGAGTGATGATGACCTTCCAGCTGCCGCAACTGCCATTCGCGATGGGTTCGCTCGATCCCCACATGTCGGCGGAGACGCTGGAATATCACTATGGCAAGCATCACCAGGCCTATGTCGACAAGACCAACGAGCTGGCCGCCAAGGAAGCGGAATTGTCCGGCGCCGCGCTCAACCAGGTCATTCGCGCGGCGAAGAAGGCGGATAACAGGAAACTGTTCAACAACAGCGCGCAATTGTGGAATCACAGCTTCTTCTGGCAGTGCCTGGCCCCGGCTGAAGGGCAAAAGCCGGAGGGGAAATTGCTCAAGCTGATCGAAGACGGTTTCGGCAGCGTTGAAACCATGGTCGAGAAATTCACCGCTGAAGCGGTTGGACATTTCGGTAGCGGCTGGGCGTGGCTCGTGCTCGACCGCGGTTCGCTCAAGATTACGTCATTGCACGATGCCGACACGCCGGTCGCCCATGACGGGATGGCGCCATTGTTCACGCTCGATGTCTGGGAACATGCCTATTACATCGATTATCGCAATGCGCGGCCCACGTTCGCCGGCGCGGTGCTCGACAATATCGTCAATTGGGATTTCGTCGCCTCGAACCTCGACGGGAAGGGCGCCGATCGCGCGAACCAGCAAGGCGCTGGAGCACGCCAGCCGGAGACTATTGCTTGAGCCGGTAGCCGGTTCGGAACATCCACGCGATGACCGCCAGACACAGTGCGTTGAGCCCCAGCATCACCGCGACGCTCGACCACACCGGCACATCCGCGACCGAATAGAAGCTCCAGCGGAAACCGCTGATCAGATGGACGATCGGGTTGAACATGGTGAGCGTGCGCCAGGGCTCGGCTAGCGTCTTGACCGAGTAAAAGGCGCCGCCGAGGAAGGTCAGCGGAGTGATGAACAGCATCGGGATGATCTGCAATTGCTCGAAATTCTTCGCCCAGATGCCGATGGCGAAGCCGAACAGGCAAAAACCGCTCGAAATTCCGACCAGGAAGAAGATCATCGCCAGCGGGTGATCGAGTTCGACGTGAACGAACAGAGTCGCGGTAATCAGGGTCACCGCCGCCAGAAGGACCGACTTTGTGACCGCCGCGCCGACATAAGCGAGGACCGCCTCGAAACTCGATAATGGAGCTGAGAGCAATTCGTAGATGGTGCCCGTAAACTTCGGAAAATAAATGCCGAAGCTCGCGTTGAAGATCGATTGCATGAAGACCGAGAGCAAGGTCAGTCCGGGCACGATGAAGCTTCCGAAGCTGACTCCGTCCATCGTGCTCATGCGCGATCCGAGCGCGGTCCCGAACACGACGAAGTACAGCGCGGTGGTGATCACCGGCGTGATCAGGCTCTGCCACAAGGTCCGCTTCCAGCGGGCCATCTCGAACCGATAGATGGCGCCGATGCCATGCCAGTTCATAATGTCTTCCCGCCGCTGTGGACAAGCTCGACGAAAATGTCCTCGAGGCTCGACTGGTGGGTCGACAGATCATTGTAGCTGATGCCGCTGGCACTCAAGGCGCTCATCAGCGAGGCGATCCCGGTCCGCTCGGCATGGGCGTCGAAGCTGTAACACAGCACGTTCCCCCGATCCTCGAGCGCGACATCCCATTGGGCGAGCGCGTCCGGAACCGTGTCGAGCGGGTCGTTGAGCGAAATCTTGAGGGTTTTCTTGCCCATCTTGGCCATCAGGCTGGCCTTGTCGTCGACCGCGATCAGCTGGCCCTTGCTGATGACTCCGACGCGATCGGCCATTTCTTCCGCTTCCTCGATATAATGGGTGGTGAGGATGATGGTCACGCCATCGTCGCGGAGCTTGCGCACCATCTCCCACATGTCGCGGCGAAGCTCGACATCGACTCCCGCGGACGGCTCGTCGAGGAACAGGATGTCGGGGTCGTGGCTGAGCGCCTTGGCGATCATCACCCGCCGCTTCATTCCGCCGGAAAGTTGCATCATCATCGACTTGCGTTTGTCCCATAGCGACAGGCGCTTGAGCAAATCCTCGATCCGCTTGGGATCGCGCGGCCGGCCGAACAGGCCGCGCGAGAAGCTGACCGTCGACCACACCGTTTCGAAGGCGTCGGTCGTCAATTCCTGGGGCACCAGTCCGATTCGGGTGCGCGCTTCGCGGAACGCGGTCTGCCAGTTGCGGCCTTCGACCAGAATTTCGCCGCCGCTCGGGCTGACGATCCCGCAGGTGATGTTGATGAGCGTCGTCTTGCCCGCGCCATTGGGGCCAAGCAAAGCGAAAATCTCGCCCTTGCGAATGTCGAGGTCGACCGCGTTGAGCGCCTTGACGCCGCCGGCATATTCCTTGGTCAGGCCGCGGATCGACAGGATCGGCTCGCTCATTCGACCGGGGTCCGTTCCAAAGCTTCGGTCGATTCCCCAGGATCGAGCCCGTGGCGCAGCAACATCGGCATGTTGGCGGCCGCGAAAATGAACGAGGCGATGGTCACGCCCCACACCTTGACCGTCAGCCAGGTGTCGAAATCGAGCGTTGCCCGCATCACTTCATTGGCGCCGGCCAGAGCGAGGAAGAACAAGGCCCAATTGCGGCTCAGCTTGAGCCAGCCGGCGTCGGTGAGGCCGGGAAAGATCGGTCCGAACAGCCAGCGCAGAAGCGGCTTTCCAAGCGCTAGGCCGCCGAACAATATTCCCGCCAGCAGGACGTAGATTACCGTCGGCTTCATCTGGATAAAGCGCGTGTCGTGA
Organism: Pseudomonadota bacterium; assembly: GCA_040390365.1. Taxonomy (GTDB): domain Bacteria; phylum Pseudomonadota; class Alphaproteobacteria; order Sphingomonadales; family Sphingomonadaceae; genus Sphingomicrobium. The sequence goes on from JAZJYM010000003.1 coordinate 600,362, forward strand.
AGGTACAGCGTCACTCCGCCGAAACCGAGGACGAGGATCGCCGACAGCCACACCATCGGCGGCACCCGCTTGAGGATGATCAGGCCGGCAATCACCGACACCACGATCGCGGCCATGAAGGCCATGGTCGCGGTCAGCGCCCCGCCGAGACCGCCGCCAGCGAACTTGTAGGCAAGGAAAAACACCAGCAGCGGGCCGTAATCGATCAGCAGCGTCCACGTGCCGGGCGGCTTGGGCTTGGCATTGCTCATTCGGCGGGCAGGCCAGCGATGGCGCGGGCGACGGCGCGCGGATCGAACGGGCGCAGATCGTCGGCCTGCTCGCCGACCCCGATGGCATGGATCGGAAGCCCGAATTTCTCCGCTGCAGCGACCAGCACCCCGCCGCGCGCCGTGCCGTCCAATTTGGTCATGATGAGGCCGCTCACGCCCGCCGTGTCGCGGAACACCTCGACCTGGGCAAGGGCATTCTGGCCCGTTGTCGCATCGAGCACCAGCAGGATGTCGTGCGGAGCGTCGGGATTGAGGCGTCCAAGAACGCGGCGGATCTTGCTCAATTCCTCCATCAAATGGGTCTTGTTCTGCAAGCGGCCGGCGGTGTCGACGATGAGCACGTCAATGCCCTGGGCGGTCGCTTGTTTAACCCCGTCGAAGACAATCCCGGCGGCATCGCCGCCTTCCTTGCCGGTGATGACCGGAACTCCGACCCGGTCGCCCCAGATCTTCAACTGCTCGATCGCCGCTGCGCGAAAGGTGTCACCGGCGGCAAGAAGCACCCCGTAATCCTGTTCCTTGAGCCATTGCGCGAGCTTGCCGATGGTGGTCGTCTTGCCCGACCCATTGACGCCGATAACCAAAATGACGTGGGGGCGGGGAAAGCCATCGATTATCAAGGGCTTGGCGACCGGAGTGAGGATGTTTTCTATCTCTTCGGCAAGGATCGTTCGAAGCCCGCGCTCATCGAGCTGATCGAAGCGGCGGGCGGCGATCGCCTCGCGGATCCGCTTCGACGCTTCGGGGCCGAGGTCGGACGCGATCAGCGCCTCCTCAATATCATCCAGGGTCGACGTATCGAGCGCGGCCTTGGTCGTCAGGCCGGTCAGGTTCTCGGCGACTTTCTCGGCGGTCTTGGAAAAGCCGCCGCGCAGGCGGTCGAGCCAGCTCATGCCCAATGCGCCGTCAGCTGGCCGCCATCGCTGGCGATGATCCGCGCCAGGCCGCTATCGCCGCGCTTGGCGCCAGCAATCGCGACTGGCGCGAAATTGCCGCTGTGGCCCAGACCATCGCCTTCGACGAGGACGGGCAAAGCGGTGCCGATCAGACTGTCGAGCCAGCGTGTGCGGCGCTCGGCAGCCTGCTCGCGCAACCGCGCTGCCCGGGCTTTCACGATTGCACGGTCGACCTGCGGCATTCGCGCTGCGGGCGTGTTCGGGCGCGGCGAGAAAGGGAAGATGTGGGCCGACACGATGTCGCAATCATCGAGTAATTTCAGACTGTTCACAGCCATTTCTTCCGTCTCGGTGGGAAAGCCGGCGATGAGGTCGGCGCCGATCGTCGAGTCGGCCCGCGCCGACTTGATCCGATCGACCGTTGCGACCGCCTGGGCGCGGCTGTGGCGGCGCTTCATGCGTTTGAGGACCATGTCGTCCCCGGCCTGGAGCGAGAGGTGGAAATGCGGCATCAGCCGCGGTTCGCCGGCGATCAATTCAAACAGGGCATCATCGATCTCAATACTGTCGAGCGAGGACAAGCGCAGCCGCTGGAGCCGCGGCTCGGCGGCCAGCAGTCGCTGGCACAATGTCCCAAGCCCGCCATCGACGTCGGTTATATCGACTCCGGTAAGGACGATTTCCCTGGCGCCGCGGTCGATTTCGCGGGCGATTGCGTCTCTCACCCCTTCGAACGGAAAGGATCGGCTTGCGCCGCGCGCCTGCCAGATCGAGCAGAAGGTGCAGCGGTGGTCGCATCCGGCCTGCACCGCGACATAGGCCTTGATGTGCGACTGAAGCCCGCTCGCAACTGGCGCCATGACGTCAGTGGCGAAAGCGGTCAGCTTGTCGCGATTGCCGACCACCCGGGTGACGCCGTCGATTGCAGCGAACGCCGCTCGGTCCAGTTCGGCGGCGCATCCGGTGACGAGGATTTTTGAATCGGGACGGTCGCGATGGGCGCGGCGAATCGCCTGGCGGGTCTGGCGGATCGCTTCATTGGTCACCGCGCAGCTGTTGACGATCGTCCAGTCCTCGTCAGCGGGCATCGACCGGCCAATGGTTTCGACCTCGGCGAAATTGAGCCTGCAGCCGAGACTGACCGTCTCCACGCTCATGCCAGCGCGTCCAGGTCGAGTTCGCCTTCGAACACGTGGGTCGCCTGGCCGCGCATCCTGATCGCCTCGCCCGGCGCCCAGGCAATGGTCAGCGAACCGCCCGGCATCTCGACCCGGACCGGGGAGGCGGCGCGTTTCGAGACGATTGCAGCGACCGCGGCGGCGCAGGCTCCGGTCCCGCACGCCAGCGTGAGACCAGTGCCGCGCTCCCATGTCCGAAGCTTGAGCCCGGTGGTGGTGACCTCGGCGACATTGACGTTGATTCGTTCGGGGAAGGCGGGGTCGGTTTCGATCCGTGGTCCAAGCGTGTCGAGCGGCACCGCATCGGCATCCACAACGAAGAACACGAGATGCGGATTGCCGACGTTGAGCGCCAGCGGCCCGGCAAGATCGTCCCACGCCATCGGCAGCGGGTTGGTGTCCATCGGGTCGGCGAGCGGGATGTCGGCCGAGCCGAAGCGCGGCTCGACCAGAGTCACTTCGACCTCGCTATCGATCGCGTCACCGCAAAGCACTCCGCCGGCCGTCTCGATCGTTTTGGCGCCGGTCAGCGCGACGACGCAGCGGGTGGCATTGCCGCAGCTTTCGACCTCGCCGCCATCGGGGTTCCAGATGCGCATCCGGAGGTCGGCGCGGTCGCTGTCGTCGAGCACGATCAGCTGGTCGCAACCGACACCGGTGCGGCGGTCGGCAATGGCGCGGGCAAGCGCCGGAGTAATGTCGAACGCCTCCTGGCGCGCGTCGATAATCACGAAATCATTGCCCAGACCATGCATCTTGTGGAAGTGACGTCGCATGCGCCGCGACTTAGGGAGCGGCCGAGCCCAAGTCCACCGCCGCGAAAGCCGAAGATCATGCCCAGAGCCGCCAATGACGTCATGCAATCGATCCTGTTCTCGGCGATCCTCGACGCGGTCGCCGCGCTGAAGGCGGGATCGGGCGGGCTGCCCAACAATCTGCTGCGCGACGTCCAGGCGATCCATCCCAATGTCACCTTCGCCGATTTGCCGAAGGCCCTGCAGGACGCGATCGCGGCCAGCACCCGCACCGCCTTCACCCAATTGCTCAAGGAAGGCTATGCCGTCGGCCCCAAGCAGGCGATGCAGGCGTCGCGACCGATGGACCGGGTCCCTGAGCGGCCGCGCACGGGACCAGGTGGACGCGACGGCGATCGACGCGGTCCGCCGCGCGGGCCATCGACCGGCCATCGGCGCGGCGGCCGCCCGCCAAAGGGCGGCGGCGGGGGCGGTCCAAAAGGCGGCGGCCCTCCGAGCGGTTGAACTTGTCGCGCTTTGCGGCTAGGGAGCGCCCGTCTTTACGACAACATTGATGTTTGCGCTCCTGGGTGCGCGCTGGCCGACGAGGTTTCGTCCGCCGGCGTATTTGCGTTTTGCATCCCGCCGGGGCGCCGGCATCGATCGAGGAGAAATGCATGTTCGACACGTTGAGCGACCGGCTCGGCACCGTATTCGACCGGCTTCGCGGCCGCGGCGCGCTCACCGAAAGTGACGTGCGCGCGGCGCTGCGCGAAGTGCGCGTGGCGTTGCTCGAGGCCGATGTCGCTCTGCCGGTGGCGCGCGAGTTCGTCGATCGGGTCACCGAACAGGCGGTCGGGCAGGACGTGCTGCGCTCGGTCACTCCGGGTCAGATGGTGGTCAAGCTGGTCCACGATGCGCTGGTCGAGACGCTTGGCTCGGACACCGCCGAACTCAATTTCAACACCGCCCCGCCGGCGGTGATCATGATGGTCGGCCTTCAGGGGTCGGGCAAGACCACCACTACCGCCAAACTCGGCAAACGGCTCAAGGAGAAAGAGCGCAAAAAGGTCCTGATGGCCTCGCTCGACGTCGCCCGTCCCGCGGCGCAGGAGCAGCTCGCGGTGCTCGGGGTCCAGGCGGGGGTCGACACGCTGCCGATCGTTGACGGCCAGCAACCGGTCGAAATTGCCCAGCGCGCGGTTCAGTCGGCCAAGCTCCAGGGCTATGACGTCGTCCTGCTCGATACCGCCGGGCGGCTTCACGTCGACGATGCGCTAATGGCCGAAATGAAGGCCGTCGCTGGCACCAGCGCGCCGGTAGAAACCCTGCTGGTGGTCGACAGCCTGACCGGGCAGGACGCGGTCAATGTCGCCAAGGGCTTTGCCGGCGAGGTTGAGCTGACCGGAGTCATCCTGACCCGGCTCGACGGCGATGCCCGCGGCGGCGCGGCGCTGTCGATGCGCTCGGTCACCGGCAAGCCGATCAAGTTCGCCGGGGTCGGCGAGGGGATCGATGCGCTCGAGGCGTTTCACCCGCAACGCGTCGCCGGCCGGATCCTCGGCATGGGCGACGTCGTCTCGTTGGTTGAAAAGGCCGCCGAGACAATCCAGATCGAGGATGCCGAAAAGCTCGCCGCCAAAATGGCCAAGGGCAAGTTCGACCTCGACGATCTGTGGTCGCAGCTCAAGCAGATGCAGCGCATGGGCGGACTTGGCGCGATGGCCGCGATGATGCCCGGGATGAAGGGCATGAAGGGCGCGATGGACAAGGCCCAGGACGGCAAGGCGCTGGTCCATATGGAGGCGATGCTGTCGTCGATGACGGCCAAGGAGCGCGCCCGTCCCGAGCTGGTCAACGCCAAGCGCAAGATCCGCATCGCCAAGGGCAGCGGGACCAGCGTCCAGGAGGTCAACAAGCTGCTCAAGATGCACCAGGAAATGGCCAGCATGATGAAGCGGCTCAAGAAGATGGGCGGATTCGGCAAGCTGGCGGCGATGTTTGGCGGCGGCGGGCTCGAAGGCGCGCTCAGCGGAATGGCGCCGCCCGGTGCATTGCCCTCCGGCGGGCTCGGCGGCGGCTTGCCCGGCCTCGGCGGCCCCGGATTCAACCTTCCGCCCGGTTTCGACAAGTTTTCAAAGAAATAATCAAACCCACTGAAAGGAATATCAAAATGGCAGTTGCAATTCGTCTCGCCCGCGGTGGCGCGAAAAAGCGTCCTTATTATCGCATCGTGGTCACCGACAGCCGCAATTCGCGCGATGGCCGCTTCATCGAGAAGGTCGGCACCTATAATCCGCTGCTGGCCAAGGATTCGCCCGACCGGGTGAAGCTCGATTCCGACCGCATCAAGCATTGGCTGAGCGTCGGTGCGCAGCCGTCGGACCGGGTCCTTCGCTTCCTCGATGCCGCCGGGATCAAGGAGCGCGCCGCGCGCAACAATCCGAACAAGGCGGTTCCGGGCGAAAAGGCCAAGGAGCGCGCTGATTCGATCGCAACCAAGGCCGAAGAAGCCAAGCAGGCCACCGAAGACGCCAAGAACGCTCCGGTCGCAGAGGCTGTCGCCGAGGAAGCTCCGGCCGATGCCGCCCTCGAAGATGCAGTCGTCGCCGAGGAAGCCGCCGCCGAAGTGCCCGCTGCTGAAGAAACTGCCGCCGAAGCGCCCGCCGCTGAGGAAGCCGCCACCGAAGCGCCCGCCGCTGAAGAAGCTCCCGCCGAAGCGCCCGCTGCTGAGGAAGCTACCGCCGAAGCCGCTGCTGAGGAAGCTCCGGCAGCCGAAGCTGACACCAACGAAGCCACTCCGAACAGCGATGCCGGCGACGAGCCGGAGGCCGTGAGCGGCGAAAGCAGCCAGGAACCGGCCGAAGGCGCGGTCGCTGAAGATGCGCCGACCGAAGCCGCTGCCGAAGACGCTCCCGCAGCCGACGCTCCGGCGGAAGGCGCCGAGGAAGCGAAGGCCGAATAATCCATGCCGCCGGCGGCCTCGGATAAGCGGATCGCGCTTGCCGCGGTCGCCGGCGCTCATGGAGTGAACGGCGAGTTGCGCCTGAAATTGTTCAGCGACAGCGCGAAAAGCCTCGCCGTTCACGATTATCTGTTTGTCGGTGGGGAGCGCCGCCGGCTGCTTGCGGTTCGTGACCAGGGCAAGAATGCAACTGCGCGAATCGAAGGCGTCGACGACCGCTCCGCCGCGGAAAACCTCCGCGGATCCCTATTGGAGGTCGATCGCGAATCCTTGCCGCCGCTGGAAGCGGGCGAATATTATCATTCGGACGTGATCGGCACCCAGTGCGTGGATCGCGATGGCACCGCGGTTGGAAGGGTGGTCGCGGTCGAGAATTTCGGCGCTGGCGACCTGCTGGAAATCGAACGTGAGGACGGCAAGCGCCAGCTCATCCCGTTCCGGCCCGGAATCGCCGATTGGGAAGGGGAGCGGATCATGCTCGACCCGGAGTTTCTCGCCTAGCCGCCGCCGCCCGCCGGATCGGCCGCGACATTGCTTTCGCGCAGCATCGGCCGTTCTTTAGCGAGGTCATTGCGGATGGTCGTCGACGCCACCCCGCCTTCGCCCATGGCGTGGCTGATCTGGTCGAGACCCTTGACCACATCCCCGGCGGCATAGAGGCCCGGCACACTGGCGCGTTGATGGCTGTCGACGACGATGCAGCAATCGGCGCTCAGTTTCGCTCCGAGCATCTCGGCCAGCTGGACGTGGGTGTTGCTTCCCAGCGCCGGGTAGATGCTTGCGAACGCCTGACGTCCGGCCGGCGTTTCGATGTGAATTTCGCACTCGCCCGGTTCGATCAATGTCACCGGCCCGTCGATCATCTTCACGCCCGCCTGACCGAGCCGTTCGCGATCTTCCGCGCTGACATCGATCGGGCCGTCGGGATCGATCAGCGTCAAATCGGCGGTGTAGCTGCGCAGGAAGATCGCTTCGCCCGGACCGCAGTCGGCATTGCCGATCACCGCCACCTTCTTGTCGGTGACTTCAAAGCCGTCGCAAATCGGGCAATAGCGGATCAATCCTTCGGCCAAAGCGGCATCGTGCAATTCCTCGTCCATCGGCGGCCGGCGGTTGGTTACACCGGTCGCCAGCAGGACGGTTCGAGCGACGATCGGTCCCGACCCGTAATCGGCGGTGAACAGCCCGTCTTCGCCGCGTTCGATCCTGGTCACCTGGCCAGTTTCGATGCGGGTTCCGTAAAGCTGTGCCTGTTCGCGCATCAGGCGCAGCAATTCCTTGCCGTTGATGCCCGCTGGAAAGCCGGCGTGATTGTGGCTGGTCGGAATCCAGTTGGCGCGGCTTTTCCCACCATCGACGACCATGATGGTCAGATGGTAGCGCGACAAATAAATTGCCGCGGTCAGCCCGGCCGGGCCGCCGCCGATTACCAGGCAGTCGAGAATGTCATTGGCCATTGCCGCCCAAAGCACGCCGCGGCTGCTTGTTCCAGTCTGGCGAAGATCGGGAGTGGCGGCTAAGCGGCGTCGCCATGGACATAAAGATGCTGCTGATCGGATTTTTGCTCGCCGCGGTGATGGGGGCAGGCATTGCCGCACTGCTCGCGTCGCTGCGGCCGGACTGGCCGCAATCGCGGCGATTGGGCATCGCGGCGGCGTTCCTGCCGCTGGTCACGGTGATTGCGACAGTGGCGATGATGCTGGTCATTCGATCGGCCCGGCCGGCCAGTGGAGGCGACATGCACGATCTCGCGCTTCGGGCGGTCGCGGCTTATGGTGCAATGTTCACCGCTCTGGCCTTGGTCGGCGGACTTGCCGGAGCGCTGCTGGCGCGATCGCGGCGCCGCCGATGAGTTTCCGCGCCACCGTCCTGACACTCTATCCCGAGATGTTTCCGGGGCCGCTTGGAATCAGCCTCGCCGGCAAGGCCGCGGGTGACGGCATCTGGTCGATCGACACCCGCAACATCCGCGACTTTGCGAGCGACAGGCACAAAAGCGTCGACGATACGCCAGCGGGCGGCGGTGCCGGCATGGTGTTGCGTTGTGACATTCTGGCGGCGGCGCTGGACGCGGTTGCCGACGGGCGGCCGATGCTGGCCATGACTCCGCGCGGTGCGCCGCTGACCCAGGCCCGGGCGCGCGACCTCGCAAGCGGCGACGGAGCGATCATCCTGTGCGGCCGCTTCGAGGGCTTTGACGAACGAATCTTCGAGGCGCGGCCGGTCGAACCGGTCAGCATCGGCGATTATGTGCTGTCGGGCGGGGAGCTTGCGGCGATGGTCCTGCTCGATACTTGCGTTCGGTTGCTTCCCGGCGTAATGGGCGCGGCCTCCAGCGGAGAGGAAGAGAGCTTCGAGACGGGGCTGCTCGAATATCCGCATTATACCCGACCAGTCGACTGGGAAGGACGCACGATCCCCGAAGTGCTGCGATCGGGGGATCATGCGAAAATCGCCGCGTGGCGCCACGAAATGGCGGTTCGCGATACACGGCTACGGCGGCCCGACCTGACCTTGCGCCACGGGGGCGCATCGCAGGCACCGCCCTCTGGTGCGCAGCGTGACAACGAAGGCAATTTGAAATGAATCTGATCGAAACCCTGGAGCGCGAAGCAATTGACGCGCTGACCAAGGACAATCCCGTTCCCGAATTCCGCCCCGGCGATACCTTGCGCATCGGCGTCAAGGTCACCGAAGGCGAACGCAGCCGGGTCCAGAATTTCGAGGGTGTGTGCATCGCACGCTCCAACCGCGGCGTCGGCTCGAGCTTCACCGTGCGCAAGATTTCGTTCGGCGAAGGCGTCGAGCGCGTCTTCCCGCTTTACTCGCCGATCATCGACCATATCGAGGTCGTTCGCCGCGGTGCAGTGCGCCGGGCCAAGCTTTATTATCTGCGCGGCCGGACCGGTAAATCGGCCCGTATCGCCGAGCGCCGCGATCCCAAGCACGAAGCCGCCAAGGCCGAAGCCAAGGCTGCCCGCGCCGCCGAAGCATCTGCTGCCAAGGCTGCAGCCGCAGCCAAGGCTCCGGCCAAGGAAAAGGCCAAAGCAACCGAAGAATAAGTCTCGGCGCTGTTGTCCAAAAATATCGAGGGCGGTCTATCAAGGCCGCCCTTTTTTTGGTCAGAGCGTGACGTCGGCGATCCGGATACTGCTGTTGGGCGCATATTGCGGATTCGAATGGGGTGGGCGCATGGCGTCGATCGAAGCGCCCTCGGCGGGCAATGTGAAGCGAGTCGTCACCAGCTTGGCAGCGACCGGCTGGCGGCTGCCAAGACGCAGTTCGATCACCAGCCCGTCGCACGAGCGCCCGCTACAGCGCAGAATGCTCGGCTCGACCTCGGCGTCTTCGTCGATGGCCCGGATCGCCCCCGGAAGTCCCATTGCCTCGACCGCAACGCCCTTGTCGAACTTGATCATCAGCGCGTTGCCGCCGCCGCGATCGAGCTGGAGGCGAACGAGCCGATCATTGCCGATGCGCGTTTCGGCGAGCTTGCGGATCGAACCGCCGGGGATCTCCAGTGACGGAGCGTCGGCGAGCCAGCGCGTGCGGCCGCTATAGGCCAGAACGCCGCGCTCCCAACGCCCGATCCGGTCCCAGCCGGGCGGCAATGGAGCCTGCTTGCTCGCCACCGCCCAATGCGCCTTGCGCGCGCTGTCATCGCGAACATAATCGAGGGTGAAAGCGAGGGGCCGCTCGGCGCTCGACCGCGGCATCAGCAGCGCCGCCAGCCACAAGGTCGCTGCCACCAGGGCAAGCGCCACGACCGCGGCGCGGGCCGGTCGATGAGCGACTTCGACCAGCAATGGCAAGGCGCCAAGCGCGGCCAAGGGCGCGACCGACCACAAGGGCCCGTCGATCAGCAGCATTTCGAGCGATGCGAGGAGCTCGGCGAACATCACCAGCTGGATCAGCGCCCCGGCCCACAGCAACGCAGTGCGCACTTTGGGGATGGCGAGGCCCGCAAGCGCCAAGGCGGGTCCAAGCAGGAAGAAGATCGTCGCTCCGGGTACGGCCAGCGAAAGCGCGCCGCCGAACAGCAGCACGAGGAGCCAGCTCGCGAGGCGCAGGCGCTCGGTCTCGATTCGGCCGCCGAGCAAGCGCAAGACGCCCAGCTCCGCCGCCAGCAGCGATGCATAAAGCGCCAGATAGGGGACCAGCGGAGTGGCGCGCCAATAATCGCCAGCGCGCAGCAGTCCGGCGAGAAAGCTCGACCCCCACGCGATCGCGATCGCCGCTGCGACCGCGCATGACACGGTCAGTAGCGGCCGCCCGAGCGCCTTGCCGCGCCACGCCAGCAAGCCGCCGCCGAGCACCAACCCGCCCAGCAGCAACGCCGCAAGCAACAGCGGCAGGCGGACCATCACGCGTCCGGCAATATCGGCATAGGCCCAGCGCGCGGCCCCGGCGGACGGTGCCGGGGAGAGCGCCCGGGTGACCCCAAGCACTTCGCTGCCCATATGGTAAAGACTGTCGCGGTTCAGCGCCTGGACGGTATCGCCGGGCGAATGATAGCGGGTTTCGTTGCCGGTGATGGCGAAGCTGAGGGTCCGCCAGCCCTTGTCCTTGAACACCACGACGTCGGTGTAATTTGGAATGAGCCGGGCGAAATCGGTCATCAGCGAATTGGCGTAAGGGCGGGTCGCACCGCCGAGATAATCGCCGAGCGCGGCGCCATTGGGTTCGCTGGTTTCGAACATCACTGCCGGTCCACTGACTCCGCGCGCCTCGATATTGATCAGCGCGCCGACGTGGGCCGCCAGCGGATCGCCATCGACGAACGCGCCGGCGCCGTTGAGGCCATATTCCTCCCCTTCGTTGAACAGCAGGATGACCGGATGCGCGGGCGGCTGCGCCTGGAGGTTGGCCGCGACTTCGAGCAGGGTGGCGACGCCGATCCCGTCATCGGCCGCTCCTGGCCCGGTCGGAGTGCTGTCATAATGGGCGTTGAGCAGCAGCGCCTTGCCCGGCCTGTCGCCGCCGATCACCGCCACGACATTGTGCGTTCGGCTGCAGCTCACCGTGCGCGATTTGGGCATACCGCGGCAGTCTTCGCGCTCGCGCACTTGCGGGTCGAGATCCAGAGCGCGCAATTCCGTCACCAGCCGCCCGAGCACCGCGTCGTTGGAATCGCTGTCGACCGGGTGCGGGCGCTGATCGCCAAGGATGCGCTGCAATCGGCTGATCGCCCGGCCCGTGTCGAAGGCGCTGCCCGGTGATGGCGCCGGCGGAATGAGCAGTGCGCCCTTTGCCGCAAACACCGCCATGAGCAGCGCGATGACGGCAAAGACCAAGCGTGAATTGCGCATGTTCGGCATCCCCCTGCAATTGACTTTGCGCGCTTCGCTCCTAGGTGCAAGCCACAGCTTTCAAAGGAGTATGCAGACGTGGGCTACCGGATCGCGGTCGTCGGTGCGACCGGCAATGTCGGGCGCGAAATCCTCAACATCCTCGCCGAGCGGCAATTTCCCGCCGACGAGGTCGCCGCAGTGGCGAGCGCTCGCTCGACCGGCGACGTGATCGATTTCGGCGACAGCGGCAAGGAATTGAAGGTCCAGAACATCGAGCATTTCGATTTCGAGGGCTGGGATATGGCCCTGTTCGCCGCCGGTTCGAAGGTCAGCGGGATGTACGCGCCCCAGTGCGCTGCCGCGGGCTGTACGGTGATCGACAATTCATCCTTCTACCGCATGGACCCAGACGTTCCGCTGATCGTGCCCGAGGTGAACCCCGAAGCAATCGCCGGTTATCGCGCCAAGAACATCATCGCCAACCCCAATTGTTCGACCGCTCAGCTGGTCGTCGCGCTCAAGCCGCTGCACGACGCTGCGACCATCAAGCGGGTGGTCGTTGCAACCTATCAATCGGTGTCTGGCGCGGGCAAGGTCGGGATGGACGAATTGTTCGAGCAAAGCCGCAACATCTTCGTCGGCGATTCCAATACTCCGGCCTTTTTCACCAAGCAGATCGCGTTCAACGTCATCCCGCACATCGATGTCTTCCTCGATGACGGCTCGACCAAGGAAGAATGGAAGATGGTGGTCGAGACCAAGAAAATCCTCGACCCCAAGATCAAGGTCACCGCAACCTGTGTCCGGGTGCCGGTGTTCGTCGGCCATTCGGAAGCGGTCAATATCGAGTTCGAAAATGAAATCAGCGCCGCTCAGGCGCGCTCGATCCTGCGCGAATCGCCGGGCGTGATGGTGGTCGATAAGCGCGAGGACGGCGGCTATGTGACGCCGGTCGAATGCGTCGGCGATTATGCGACCTTCGTCAGCCGCATCCGCGAGGATTCGACCGTCGACAACGGCCTGTCGCTGTGGATCGTCAGCGACAATTTGCGCAAGGGCGCGGCGCTCAACGCGGTCCAGATCGCCGAATTGCTCGGTCGCCGCCACTTGCAGAAAGCGGCTTAGGCCTTAGCATCGCTTGCTCCAGCAAAGGGGTCCAGTGATGCAAAGAATCGCCGCGATTGCACTGATAGCCGGCCTTGCCGCATGCCAGAAGGCGCCGAGCGGCCAAGCGCCGGTGACCGAAGCCCAGGCCGAGCAAATCGCCGTCGCGGCCGAAGCCAGTTTCACCACTGGGGACGTCAACCGCATCATGGCCCAATATGCCGACAAGGCGGTGATGTTCGACGCCGGCACCGCCGAGCCGTCAGACGATCGCAAGGTCCAGACCGGATGGGCGCGCAATTTCAACAGCATGAAACCGGCCGATTACAAGGTCAGCCAGCGCCGCATCCAGCTGCTCGGCGGCGATGCCTTCATCAGTTCGGGGATCGAAAGCTTCACCGTTCAGGCGGGGGTTGCTCGGCCAATCGTATCGGCGCGCTTTACCGACGTCTTCCAGCGCCAGTCCGACGGATCGTGGAAGATCGTCCACGAACATATGTCGAGCCCGCCGGCAGCCGCGGTCGCCAATTAAGGCTCAGGGCATGTCGCTCCAATAACGGAGCAGATTCTGCTGAACCAACTGCAGCCGGCTGAAATTGTCATGCTCCATCTTCAGCCCCTCGAGCGCCGCGACCTCGTTCAGCTCGAACAGTGTATTGCGGCGAAACGGGTCGGGGATCCGGCTTTGGATGAAAGTGATCGCGACCAATCGCTCGCCCTTGGTCACCGGCATCACCTGGTGCAGGCTGTCGGAGGGATAGACGATCGCCTCGCCCGGCTGGAGCTTGAACTTGAGGTCGCCGTCGCCGAGCCGGATGTGAAGCTCGCCGCCGTCATAATCGGCCGGGTCGTTGAGGAAGATGGTGCAGCTCAAATCGCTGCGGATGGTCGCGCCGGGTAGCTGGATGAAGGCGGCGTCGGCGTGAGCGCCATATTTCATGCCCGGCTTGTAGCGGGTGATGAGCGGCGGAGCGAGCGACACCGGAAAGGCGAATTCGGCGAATTCGGGCGAGCGCGCGAGCGCCGCGCCGAGCAAATCCGAGCTTTGCTGATAGGCACTGGCGTCGTGCAGCTGCTCGTTCTGCTTGGCTTTGTTGTGCGGGTTGGTGATGCGCCCGTCGACGAACGGGGTCGAGGCCGCGATCTGGCGGCATTGCGCGACCTCTTCGCCGGTCAGGATTTGCAGGACCCGGTACATTCTTCCTCCCCCGTCAGCGCTGCAGCGCGCGCGCCAGTGCCGGCGACTTTTCGGACGCCCGGTCGAGCATGGCAAGGGCGCCGTCGATATCAGCGGCGAAATGGGCCGCGGCCTCGGCGATCAGGTCGCTGCGGAGGCGGGGGCTATAATCATATTCCGGCGCCTTTGAATATTGCTTGAGCAAGGGGCTGTGAGCGAGTGCTGCAAGCTCTTCGTCCGCCGTGTCGAGCGCCAGTCCCTCGACAATGAACCGCAGCTGGCCGTCGACATCGTCGAGCAGCCGGTCGAAATCGACCCACATGACATTGGCGCCCGGAAGCGCTTCGGCTGCCGCTTCGAGCGCCGTCATTTCGCACGCCCAGGCGGCGGCGGCGAGATCGGCCGAATTGCGTGTCGGGCCAAGGCCGCGGACCCTCTTGGCCATTCGCTGGGCGCGTGCTGGAGCCAAAGCATGAAGTTCGCGGACATTATTCTCGCCGGCCAGGATGGTGGCGATGTACTGCCGCGGTGAGGCGGTGAGGAACACAGCCCGGCCGTCCGGACCGACCAACTCGGGCGCGATTTCGCTGACAAAACTGGTCGCCTTGACCAAGGCCGCCTGGCTGGACCTGAAACTGCGTGAGAACAAGGCTCGGGTCGCCGGCATATAGTCGGCGCGCGACGGCCCATCGACCGCGCACAGATCGCGCAGGAAGCGCGGCTCGCGCACCGCCAGCACAGTCGGCAATTCACCAAGCAGCCGCGCCACCAGCGTCGATCCGACATGGCCGATATGAAAAATCCACCGGGCGTCGTCGCGGCCCACCAGCGCCGCAGCCGCCGAAATCTGGCTCCACGGCACCGGCCGCGAGTCGATCGCCTGCTGAAGCATCCGGTCGTCGAGGAATGCCGCGGCGCAATAATCCGCCGGCGTCATCGCGACCAGTCGGACGATCCCCGCGGCGGGATCGAGCGCCTGCGCCAGCCAGCGCGCGTCGTGCGCGATCTCGGCGGCGGTGGGGGCGCTGGACATGCCGCCCCTTAGCCTTGCATGTGGAGCGAAGGGAAGGAGCGAGCGATGAGCGAGACAATGAGCGGCGGCTGCGCCTGCGGGAAGGTGCGTTACACCGCGCAGGTCGCCAGCGACGAGGCCTATCTGTGCCATTGCCGGATGTGCCAGCGCTCGAGCGGCAATGTCAGCCTGGCGATGATGGGGATCGAACAGGCCGCTGTCGAATGGGCCGGAGAACCCGACTGGTATCGCAGCTCGGCCATCGCCGAACGCCCGTTCTGCGCCCGGTGCGGGACGTCACTCGGCTTCCGCTACATCGACGGGACAAGCAAGATGGACCTCACCGTCGCCAGTTTCGACGATCCGTCGCGCTTCAAGCCCACCAGCCATTTCGGGGCCGAGAGCATCCACGAAGCGTGGCTCGATACGACCGCACTGAAGCGCGTCCGCTCGGACGAATATCAGCCGCTGGTCGAGCGCTGGGCACAGTCGGGCGCGGCGATGCCGGAATGAGCGCGATTGCGACCACCCGCTGGACCGCATCGGATGGAGTCGAACTCGTGTACCGCCAGACCGGCGAGGGGCGGCCGGTGATCCTGCTCCACGGGCTCTTTTCGAGCGCCGAGGTCAATTGGATCAAATATGGCACCGCAGCCCAGGTCGCCGCCGCCGGTTTCCGGGTGATCATGCCCGACCATCGCGGGCATGGTGACAGCGCCAAACCCCATGATCCGGCTTTTTATCCACGCGGGATTCTGGCCCGCGACGTGAGCGAGCTGATCGCGCATCTCGGGCTCGACGATTACGATCTCGGCGGTTTCTCGCTCGGCGCGCGGACGATTGTCCAGGCGGTCGGCGAGGGCTTGCTCGCACCGCAAAAGGCGATCCTCGCCGGCATGGGTCTGCGCGGTATCCTCGACTGGGACAGGCGCCAGTCGTTCTTCCGCGACGTCATCGCCAATTTCGAGACCGCCAAGCGCGGCGATCCGCATTGGCTGGCGATCCAGTTCATGAAGACGATGAAGGTCGACCGAGTGGCGGCGGCGCTGGTCCTGCACAGCTTTGGCGATGCGCCGCGCGCCGCGCTCACTGCCTTCGCCATGCCAACTTTGGTACTGATCGGAGCGGAAGACGAGGATAATGGATCGGCCCGCGAACTGGCCGAAGCGCTGCCCGACGCGACCTATATGGAAATTCCCGGGACTCACATGAGTTGCGTGACCAAGCCGGAAATGGGCCGCGCGATCGCGGACTTCCTAGTCACTTGACGGCAGCGGCGTGGCCGAGCCACTAGGCCGATTGAGGGAAAAATTTTGAGAGGGCCTGCCGTGACCAAGCTTTTTACGACTGTTTCATTTGCCGCAATGGCGCTCGCCGGCTGCGCGATGAACCCCGCGCCCGGAATGGCCGAAGCGCCCGCTCCAGCTGCGATGCCGGTCCCGCCTGCTGCCGCCGCCCCGACCGCGCAGGACGCCCGCGACTTCATCGCCCGGGTTGAAAAGGATTTGTTCGACCTGTCGGTGATCGGCAGCCGCGCCGGCTGGGTCAACGCCACCTACATCAATGACGATACCGACGCTCTGGCCGCCTATTTCGGCACCATCGGGACCGAAAAGGGCGTCCAATATGCGCTTGAGGCCGCGCAATATGCGAAAGTCCCCGGACTCGACCCCGACACTGCGCGCAAGCTCAATATTCTGCGCGGTGGGCTGGTCCTGCCGGCGCCGACCACGCCCGGCGCCGCGGCCGAGCTCAACACCATCGCGACGCGACTGCAATCGACCTACGGCAAGGGCCGCGCCTCGCTCCACGGCAAGGTTCTGACCGGCGACGATGTCGAGGCGCTAATGGGCACCAACCGCAACCCCGCCGAACTCGCGGAAATGTGGCAGACATGGCACGAGAATGTCGGGCGCCCGATGCGGTCCGATTACACTCGCCTGGTCGAACTGGCGAACCAGGGGGCAAAGGAGCTCGGCTACGACGACACCGGCGCCATGTGGCGCTCGCAATATGACATGAGCCCGCAGGAATTTTCGGCGATGTACGAGCGGCTGTGGAGCGAGGTGAAGCCGCTCTACAATGCACTCCATTGCTACACGCGGACCAAGCTCAACCAAAAATACGGCAGTGCCGTACAGCCCGCGACCGGCCCGATCCGCGCCGATCTGCTGGGCAATATGTGGGCTCAGGAATGGGGCAATATCTACGACCTGGTCGCGCCCAAGGGCGCCGGCGACATCGGCTATGACGTCACCGATTTGCTCGTCAAAAAGAAGTATACGCCCGAGCAGATGGTCCGTACCGGCGAGGGTTTCTACACTTCGCTCGGACTGGCGCCGCTCCCGGCGAGTTTCTACCAGCGCAGTCAGATCGTCCGCCCGCGCGACCGCGAGGTGATCTGCCACGCCTCGGCCTGGGACGTGGACAGCAAGGACGATCTGCGGATCAAGATGTGCACCAAGGTCAATGGCGACGATTTCGTCACCATCCACCACGAGCTTGGGCATAATTATTATCAGCGCGCCTACAACCAGCAGCCCTATCTGTACCTCAACGGCGCTAATGACGGCTTCCACGAAGCGATCGGCGATTTCGTCGCGCTTTCGATCACGCCCGAATATCTGACGCAGATCGGACTGCTCGATAAATCGAAGGTGCCGTCGGCCGACAAGGACACCGGCCTGCTGTTGCGCCAAGCGATGGACAAGGTCGCGTTTTTGCCGTTCGGACTGATGGTCGACAAATGGCGCTGGGGCGTGTTCGACGGCTCGACCACTCCGGCCAATTATAATGCCTCATGGGCGGCGCTGAAGCAGCAATATCAGGGCATCGTCCCGCCGGTCGCGCGGAGCGAGGCCGATTTCGATCCGGGCGCGAAATTCCACATCCCCGGAAACACCCCTTATGCGCGCTATTTCCTCGCTCGGCTGCTGCAGTTTCAGTTCTACAAGGCGGCGTGCGATATTTCCGGCTGGAAGGGGCCGCTCCACCGCTGCAGCTTCTACGGCAATAAGGAAGTCGGCCGGCGCCTCAATGAGATGCTCGCAATGGGTGCGTCAAAGCCGTGGCCCGACGCGCTCGAAGCCTTCACCGGGTCGCGCGACATTTCGGGCAAGCCGATGCTCGAATATTTCGCTCCGCTGCAGGTCTGGCTGGAGCAGCAGAACGCCGGCAAGCAATGCGGCTGGTGAAGCGCCCCTAACTGGCATGAAAAAGGGGAGCAGTCCGCGCCGGACTGCCCCCCTTTCATTCAATGCGGCGAGATCGGGAAACCGATTGCGCCGCTGACGTTTGACGCTCAGCGGGTGCGGTCGTTCATGACCAGTCCGCTGACTTTCTTGATGTCGTCGCTGACTTCCTCGGCGACGATGTCGAATTCGGCCGATCCCTTGTCGAACAAGGCAGTGGCCTTGTGCTTGATCGAGCGGGCGCTACCGCGGGCCGCTGCTTTGGCATCCGCAAGACCGTCCTTGACCGTCGCCGTGAAATCCTCGGCCAGTTCGCCAACCGACTTGTCGCTCTTGCGAATGAAATAGGCGGCACCGACAGCAGCGGCGGCAACCGCGCCGGTCGCGACCGCGGCCTTCACATAGGGGCTGGTCTTCGACTTGCTCGACTTGGTCTTGGTCGAAGCCGACTTTGCGCTTTTCGGAGCCGCGGTCGAGGCGGTGGTCGAGCGGCGCTTGGCTGCGGGTTTGCGGATCGTCGTGCGGGTGGTGGCCATGTGTGTTTACTCCTCACAAAAAATTGTATCGTGGAGTAGTAACGGCGGGGGCGGCGAAAAGTGTCACCAACCCCCGCAAATTCCGACCGGCCGGGCGAATTTACAGCTGTTCGAGCATATGTTCGGCACTCGACGCCTTGTAGTCGCCCGGGGCCTCGACGTTGAGCTGTTCGATCTTGCCGTCGTTGACGACCATCGAATAGCGCTGGCTGCGCTTGCCCATGCCGAACTTGCTGCCGTCGAAATCGAGGCCGACCGCTTCGGTGAATGCACCATTGCCGTCGGACAGCATGGTGATGTCGGCCGAACCGTCGCGCTCGCCCCAGGCGGACATGACGAACGGATCGTTGACCGAAATGCAGGCGATTTCGTCGATGCCCTTGGCCTTCAGGTCACCGGCCTTGTCGACGAACGAGGGCAGATGCCGGGCCGAGCAGGTTGGGGTGAACGCGCCCGGGACCGCGAACAGGGCGACCCGCTTGCCGGCGAAGAAATCATCCGAATTGGTCGGCTGCGGGCCGTCGGGGGTGGCGATGGTCAGTGCTGCCTGGGGCAATTTGTCGCCGACGTTTACGGTCATTCGGAAATCTCCTGCGTTTTTGGGTTAGGAGGGCAGATAGGGTCGCCGAGGTGCGTCCTCAAGTCTTGCTGTCCGGCGCTGCTCGGCTCATAGTTGGCGGCGATGGAGGATCCGCGCTTCCTGTCCGGCAAGTTGCTGCTCGCAATGCCGGGAATGTCCGATCCGCGTTTCGAGCGTGCGGTCATCCTCGTCTGCGTCCACGACGAACATGGCGCGATCGGGGTCGGCATCGGGACCAAGCGCGACGGGATCAGTTTTCGAGCAATGCTGCGCCAGCTCGACATCGATCCGGGCGACGCGCCCGATGTCCCGGTCCATCATGGCGGGCCGGTTGAGCCGGGTCGCGGTTTCATTCTCCATTCGGCCGACTGGGGCGGGCAGGACACGCTGCATGTCGATGGCTTTTGCGCAATGACCGGAACCATCGACGTGCTCCGGGCGATCGCCGAAGGGCGCGGACCGAGCCAGTGGGTCGCGGCGCTTGGCTATGCCGGCTGGGGCGACGGCCAGCTCGACGAGGAAATGACCCGCCACGGCTGGTTCGCGGCGCGCGGTGACTCGACCATCCTGTTCGATACGGCGACCGACGAGCGCTGGAACGCGGCCTTTCGCAAGGAGGGGATCGACCCCCGGCTGCTGGTCGGCGAGACCGGCGAGGCCTGAATGGCGCTATCAGACGCTCAAACGAATCTTGGGGCTTGAGAGCATGGCTACTGTTTCGAGTTGTGAACGAGGCGGACGCCACGAGCACCTCACGCGCGAGCTGATTGCCCAGTGGAGAGTGGATCCTGGAGCAACATATCACAGCTGGTTCTTGTGGGACGAACGGCTGAAGAACTTTCGGTCAATCCGTCGCGGACTCCAACAAGTCGTCAGCGAAATCGTGGCGGGCACCTTCGGTGTGGCTTACCGCGGCTCGTCGCTGGAAACAGTGGTTCATTCGATCGCCGAGCAGCGGCAGATTTTCAAAGGGGCCGATCACGCGTTCTTGTGGAAGCCGAAACTTCGCATTCCCGACATTTATGAGTGTCGCGAAAACCAGGAGGCGTTCGGCCGCTTGCTCCACAATTGTTCTTGTTGTGACACCGCCGAGGAGATCATCGGTCACATCCATGAGATCGATCGGCTAAAGATCAAAGGGCTCGGTCCAGCCGTCGCCAACTTGCTATACTTCCTGCACCCGACGCTGGTGCCGCCATTCAATACGGCGATAGTGAAGGGCTATAATGCGCTCACCGGCGCTCGGGTCAAGCTGGGCAGTTGGGAGCATTTCCTGGCCATGAGAGCCGGGGTTCTCGACCTTAACGACCGCTATCGCGACCTGCTGTCCAATGATCTCGGCGCGATTGGCGGATTGTTGTTCGACATCGGCAGCGAGCGCTATCCGGCGCCGCCGTTCGATGAACAGGCGGCTCTCGAAAATAATTGGCTGGCGCGGCTTGAGCGGGCGCGCGAAGTGGCGAAGCAGCTGGACAAGGCGCAATTGGCGCAGGGCGAAACCGATCGCACTCATGCCGAAGTTCAATCGTGGCTGCGCGATCTTGGGCTAGCGCTCGGCTATGACGTGTGGATCGCCGCCAACGACCGCGGCCGTCTCCACAAGGGCATGCCCCTCGCCCAAGGATGCCTCGAACATTTGCCGGTGGGGATCACTTCGTCGCGCGGCGCGGACTCTATCCGCCTGATCGATGTGCTGTGGTTTTCCAAAGATGGCGGAGCTGCTGCTGCGTTTGAGGTCGAGCATTCGACGTCGATCTATTCCGGAATCGTGCGGATGCTCGATCTGGCTCTCTCCGGCGGCGACCTTCATGCCGCCGCGGGTCTGTTCCTTGTCGCTCCTGACGCGAGAGAGGAAGATGTCCGCGCACAATTGCGACGGCCCGCCTTCAGCCGGGTTTCGGATCTCGATCTTTCTTACCTTCCCTACGGAGAGCTTGAACGAAATCGTGAAGCGATCGCCCGTTTTGGAACCGGGCTGAAGGCGATCAAGGCAATCGCTCGGAAACTCGGTTAAGCCCAGCCGGTCCCTTGCTATCTCCTGCGCTCGCCACCTTGACCGCAACATATAAAGAATTCTTTATATTTGCTTTTTGACTGAAGCGCAGCTAGGGCGCGCAGCGACCAGCGCGAATGCGCGCGACCATTTCATCATCGGAGAGACTCACCGTGGCGACGCAGGCCGAAACCGCTTTCAACGACCATGTCGTCAAGGACATTTCCCTCGCCAAATTCGGGCGCAAGGAAATCGACATCGCCGAAACCGAAATGCCCGGACTGATGGCGCTGCGCGAGGAATTCGGAGCGTCGAAGCCGCTCACGGGTGCGCGCATCACCGGCTCGCTGCACATGACGATCCAGACCGCGGTGCTGATCGAAACGCTGACCGCCTTGGGCGCGCAGGTCCGCTGGGCCTCGTGCAACATCTTTTCCACCCAGGACCACGCCGCCGCGGCGATCGCCGTGACCGGTGTGCCGGTGTTCGCGATCAAGGGCGAGACGCTCGAGGAATATTGGGATTATGCCGCCAAGATCTTCGACTGGGGCCAGGACGAAACCTGCAACCTCATCCTCGACGACGGCGGCGACGCGACCATGTTCGCTTTGTGGGGCGCGCGGGTCGAAGCCGGGGAGACATTGTTCACGCCGACCAATGAGGAAGAGGAAATCTTCGCCGTCACGCTCAAGCGCTTCCTCAAGGAGCGCCCAGGTTACCTGACCAAGACCGTCGCTACGATCAAGGGCGTTTCGGAAGAAACCACCACCGGCGTCCACCGCCTTTACGAACTGGCCAAGCAGGGCAAGCTGCCGTTCCCGGCGATCAACGTCAACGACAGCGTGACCAAGTCGAAGTTCGACAATCTCTACGGCTGCAAGGAAAGCCTGGTCGACGCCATCCGCCGCGCCACCGACGTCATGCTCGCGGGCAAGGTCGCCTGCGTCGCCGGCTTTGGCGATGTCGGCAAAGGTTCTGCCGCTTCACTTCGCAACGGCGGCGCCCGGGTGCTCGTCACCGAAGTCGACCCGATTTGCGCGCTCCAGGCGGCGATGGAAGGCTTTGAGGTCATCACGATGGAGGAAGCGGTCACCCGCGCCGACATCTTCGTCACCGCGACCGGAAATTTCGACGTCATCACGCTCGATCACATGCGGGCGATGAAGGACATGGCGATCGTCTGCAACATCGGCCACTTCGACAGCGAGATCCAGATTGGAGCGCTGAGCAACATGAAGTGGGATGAGATCAAGCCCCAGGTCGACGAGGTCACCTTTCCCGACGGAAAGCGCCTGATCATCCTCAGCAAGGGCCGGCTGGTCAATCTCGGCAATGCCACCGGCCATCCGAGCTTCGTGATGAGTTCGAGCTTCACCAATCAGGTTCTGGCCCAGATCGAGCTGTGGACCGGCGGGGACAAGTATAAGAACGAAGTTTACGTCCTGCCCAAGCACCTCGACGAGAAGGTCGCCGCGCTTCACCTTGACAAACTCGGGGTCAAATTGACGACTCTCACCGCCAAGCAGGCGGCCTATATCGGGGTCAAGCCCGAAGGCCCGTTCAAGCCCGAACATTACCGCTACTGATCGCGACGCTTCCTTTTCGCGCCTGCCTCGCCCTATGAGGAGATGATGGGGAGCGGTTGGATAAATATCGCGATTGTCGTTCTCGGGCTTGCCTGGCTTGGGGCAACCGCGACGATCGCGGTGCTTGCCGCTCGCCGCTTTCGGCTGGCCGAGCAGATCATTGATTCGGCGCGCAATAATGCCGTCCTCCTCCAGCGCGCTCCAGCGCGGCCGCTGCTGGTCATGCCCGACCTCAGGATCGACGCCGACGGATTGCTGCTGCGCGATCTCGGCATTCGCGGCCGTCCCGCCCGCCTCGCCGATTTGGGCGGCGCTGATCAAGGGATCGGAGCGGACGATCTGGACCGGCTGGTCGCCGCCGTTGAAACCGCACGACTGTCGGGCGGGGAGTTGTCGCTCAAGCTGCGCTGCGCCGGATCGGGACGAACGTTCGAAGTGCGCGGCGGTCCGGCACCAGCGAGCGAACCTGCGGGAACGCTGCTCCTGTGGTTTTTCGACACCAGCGCCGGCGAAGAGGAGCGCGCCAGTCTGTCGCTCCGCCTCAGCCAGTCCGACAGTGCGCTCAATTCCCTGACCCAGCTGATCGAGGCGGCGCCATTTCCGATGTGGTATCGCGGCCCCGATCTTCAGCTTGGCCTGGTCAACAGCGCTTATGTTCATGCGGTCGAGGGACGCGACGCAGCGGACGTCATCGCCCGCGGTTCGGAGCTGGTCGAAGGGATTAGCGAGGAAGATCTGGCGCTTGCCCACAAGGCCCAGGAGAGCGGCCAGATCCAGAGTCAGATGAAGCCCGCGATCATCCGCGGTGAACGGCGCATGCTGAGGGTTGTCGATGTTCCGCTGGCGACCGGCGCAGTGGCCGGATTCGCGATCGACGTCCAGGACCTGGAGGATGCCCGAAACGACCTTGCCCGGCACATCGAATCGCAGCGCGAGCTGGCCGACCGGATGACCGCCGGAACGGCCCAGTTCAACGGCGACCGGGCGCTGAGCTTCTACAATCTGGCCTTCGTCGTGATGAGCGGACTCGATCCCGAATGGCTTGCCGAGGAGCCCGAATTCGACCGCTTGATCGATCGCATGCGCGATAACCAAAGGCTTCCCGAAGCGCGCGATTTTCCGGCGTGGAAAGAAGAGCGGCGCGGGTGGTTCACAAGCCCCGAGGAAGTGATCGAGGAAGAATGGATGCTGCCCAGCGGCGACCATCTGCGGGTTGTCGCCCAGCCCTTGCCCGATGGCGGGTTGCGCCTGTTCCTGGAAGACCGGACCGAGCAATTACGGCTGGCGTCGTCGCGCGACACCCTGTTGCGCGTGCGCACCGCGACGTTCGACAATCTGTTCGAGGCGATCAGCGTGTTCGCCAGCGATGGCCGGCTGTACCTGTGGAACCGCCGCTTTCTCGACGATTGGGAGCTTGAGGAGAGCTGGTTGACCAGCCACCCGCGGGTCGATGAACTGGTCCCGGCAATGGCGCGCAAGCTGGTCAATCCAACGTCCGCAGCGCAAATTCGCGAGACCGTCCGCCACACCACCAACGAGCGGGAATCGTCGAGCGGCCGGATTTCGATGACCGACGGCCGCCATTTTCAGTTCGCTGCAGTCCCGCTGCCCGACGGCAACGCGCTATTCACGATGATCGACGTGACCGATTCCACCCGGATCGAGGCGGCGCTTCGTGAACGCGCGTCCGCGCTCGAGGAAGCGGACAAGGTCAAGACCGACTTCGTCGCCAATGTCAGTTACGAATTGCGAACGCCGCTGACCTCCATCGGCGGGTTCGCGGAAATGCTTGCCGCCGGTTATGCCGGCGACCTCAGCCCGCAGGCCAAGGATTATGTCAGCGCGATCCTGGAATCGGTCGCGCGCCTGTCGAAGCTGATCGACGACGTGCTTGATCTGACCACCGGCGATACCCGCGGAATGAAGCTTGAGCGCGAGCGGGTCGATATTGTCGGACTGTGCCGCAACGCAGTCGATGCAATCCGGCCGCGCGCCGAGGAAAAGGCGCAGAAGCTTGTGACCAAGATCGCGCCTGGTGCGGGCCATGTCTTCGGCGACGCCCGGCGGCTGCGCGAATCGGTCGAACATGTGCTCAACAACGCCATTGCGTTCAGCGACCGCAAAGGGCGCATCGTGCTCGAGGCTGACGGCGATGACATGCAGGCGATCATCCGGATCAGCGACAATGGGCCCGGCATCGCCGACGGCGATATCTCGCGGGTGTTCAAGCGTTTCGATCGGGTGGCCGAGGCGGGTGTCCGCGGCGAGGCGGCGCTCGGCCTCGGACTGCCGCTGACCCGCCAGTTCATCGAGGCGCATTCCGGCACCGTCGAACTGGAATCGGCCACCGGAAAAGGGACTGCTGTCACCCTGACCATCCCGCGCGGCAGCCGGTGATCCTGGACGATGAAGCGGCGACGGCTGCGCTTGGCGCGGCGCTCGCGGCGGCGGTCCACCCCGGCGATGTCATTCTCCTGTCGGGGCCATTGGGGGTCGGCAAGACCGCGCTTGCCCGCGGGCTTCTTGCAGCGCTCGGGCATGTCGGCGAGGTGCCGAGCCCGACCTTCGCCATCGTCCAGCCCTATGACGCCTTGCCGGTACCGGTGTGGCACGCCGATCTCTATCGAATCGAGCATCCCGACGAACTTGCGGAAATCGGCCTCGACTGCGCCGACGATGGATTGCTGCTGGTCGAATGGCCCGAGCGCGCCGGCGCCGGGGCCTGGCCACAAGCGCTTCGATTGACCCTCGACTTTGCCGATCATGGCGCTCGCCGCTTGACAGCCGATGCGCCCCCGGCATGGGAAGGACGATGGCCGCCTCGATGACTTCGCCGATGACTCCGCCCGATGGCGCCAAAAGGTTCCTCGAATCCTGCGGCTGGAGCGGTGCCCAGATTGTGCCGCTCGCCGGGGATGCGAGTTTTCGCCGCTATTTTCGAGTCGTCCATGGCGACCGCCGGGCGGTCCTGATGGACGCCCCGCCGCCGCACGAAGACCCGCGTCCGTTCATCGCGGTCGCTGAATGGCTCGCTTCGGTCGGATTGAGCGCACCTCGGGTCATCGGCCGCGATCTCGATCGGGGACTTCTTCTATTGTCCGATCTGGGTGATGCCCGGATGCGCGAATCGCTCGACCAGGAACCGGGCGCCGAACTTGGGCTGTACGAGCTTGCCACCGATGTCCTGGTCCACCTTCACGGTCACGCGCCAATGCCCGGACTGCCGGTTCATGGGCTGGAGCAATGGCTCGAGGAGCTGAAGCTCTTCACCGACTGGTATTGCCCGGCGGTCGGGGTCGAGGTCGAAGTCGGCGATTATCTGGCGGCGTGGACCAAGGTCCTCGGCCCCGTTGCCACGGACGGCCTCGGACCGGTCACCGTGCTGCGCGATTATCATGCCGAAAACGTCATGCTGGTCGAGGGCGCGCGGGGCGTCGAACGGTTCGGATTGCTCGATTTCCAGGACGCGCTCGCCGGACATCCGGCCTATGACCTCGCCTCGGTTCTCGAAGACGCCCGGCGCGATGTCGATCCGGCAGTAGAGCGGGCGATGATCGATCGCTATGTTGCGGCGATGGGCAATGGCGGGTCGTTCGAACGCGGCTATTGGGCGCTCGCGGCGCAGCGCAATACGCGCATTCTGGGCGTCTTCACCCGGCTGTGGAAGCGCGATAACAAGCCCGGTTATCGCCGCTTCCAAGACCGTATGTGGGGACTGCTCGAACGCGATCTGGAGCAGCCGGGGCTTGAGCCGGTCAGGGACTGGTTCGACCATCAGGTGCCCGATGAGTTTCGCCGCGCGCCGTGGTTGGCGAAACCCGAGTGACTGGCGTTCCACCGACCGCGATGATCATGGCTGCCGGGCTTGGCACCCGAATGCGCCCGCTGACCGAGCGCACGCCGAAACCGCTGATCGCGGTCAATGGCAAGGCGTTGCTCGACCATGTGCTCGACCATCTTGCCGCTGCCGGGGTCGCGAAAGCGGTGGTCAACGTCCATTATCTTCCGGATGCGATCGAGGCGCATCTGGCCGCGCGATTGGGTGGCCCGGAAACCGTCATCTCGGACGAGCGCGACCAGCTTTTGGAAACCGGCGGCGGGCTGGTGCGGGCGGAACCGTTGATCGATTGCGATCCCTTCCTTGCGCTCAACAGCGACAATCTGTGGGTCGATGGCGGCGGGGACACGCTCAGGCAATTGGCGGCGCAGTGGGACGGCGAGCGGATGGACGCGCTGCTTCTGCTCGTCCCGCGGAAGGCCGCTCGAAACCATGGCGGGAATGGCGATTTCAGCCTTGATGAAGCGGGCCGGATCGTCCGCCGCGGGCCGGATGCAAATGCGCCCTACGTCTTTACCGGCATCCAGATGATCGCCAAGCGGCTGCTCCGCGACGCGCCGCACGGGCCATTTTCGACCAATGTTCTGTGGGACCGGGCGATCGGCGAAGGCCGCTGCTTCGGAGCGGTCCATGATGGCTTGTGGTTCGACGTTGGAACGCCCGCCGCCATTGGCTTGACCGAGACGGCGCTGCGCAATGGCTGACAGGGGTGATGCCAGCCCGACAGTCTATACCATAAGCTCCAATCGGGCGTTCGCGGACTCGCTCGCCAAGGGCTTGATCAAACGTTTCGGGGCCGACCCGGTGGGGCTCGCGAGCGGACGCGTGTTGCTGCCCAATAATCGCGCTGTCAGGACACTGACCGAAGCGTTCGTGCGGGAAAGCGGAGCGGGATTGCTGCTGCCGCGGCTGATCCCGATCGGCGACCCCGAACTCGACGAGCGCATCGGCGGTGCGCTGGACCCGGCCGACGCGCTTGACCCGATCCCGCCGGCGATCGAGCCGACAGAGCGGCTGTTCGCGCTGGCCGGGATCGTCGGGCGGGACGGGAAGGGGGCCGCCGAATCGTTGCGGCTTGCAGCCGACCTTGCACGGACCCTCGACGCTTTGAGAATTGAGCAGGTCGATCCGGCGCGGCTTGCCGATGTGGTCAGCGCGGCCGAGGACAGCGCCGAGCATTGGCAGAAATCGCTTCAAATATTGCAGGCTATCGTGACCCACTGGCCAGCCATATTGGCGCAGCACGGCCGGATCGACCTTGCCGAGCGGCGCAACCTGTTGCTCGAACGGATCGCCCAGCGCTGGCGTGACCGCCCGCCGCCGGGGTTCACCGTCGCGGCCGGGATCACGACCGCAGCGCCGGCCATCGCCGCGCTCCAGGCGCGCGTCGCCACCATGCCGGGCGGCGAAGTCGTGCTTCCGGGCCTGTGGCTCGACGATGTCCTGCCGGTGGCGGAATGGGACGCACTTGGACCCGACGGCGACGGCCGGATCGAGGCCAATCACCCGCAATTTCATCTCAAGCATCTGCTCGACCGGATGGGCATCAATCGCGACGACGTTCGGGTCTGGCCGGCCTCGGCTGGAGCGCGCTCGCCGGCGCGGCGGGCAAAAGCGGTCGCCAACGCCATGGCGGCTCCGGCCTTCTCGCACAAATGGGAAACGCTGAAGCGCGCCGAGCGGCATTTCGACCATGTTCGACTGGCCGAATTTCCCGATGCGGCGGCGGAGGCGCAGGGGGTTGCGCTGGCGCTGCGCGAAGCACTCGAGATGCCGGGTCGCACGGCGGCGCTGGTGACGCCCGATCGTCAGCTGGCCGGGCGGGTGTCGGCATTGCTTGAGCGGTGGGGCATCGAGGCCGACGATTCCGCCGGCCAGCCCTTGTCGCAAAGCGCCGCGGCGTCGCTGATCCTGGCGTTTGGCGCAGTCGCGGCGGAAGACCTTGCGCCGGTCGCGCTGCTGGCCTTGCTCAAGCATCCGCTGGTCGGCGGCGAGGGCGATCAGCGCCTCCGCTGGCTCGACGATGCGCGGGCGCTCGACGAGGCGCTGCGGGGGCCGCGGCCGGGCGCTGGACTGGCCGGGCTCGACCGGCATTTTGCGGAAGAGAAGGTCGCTCCAATATGGGCCAGGGTGCGACCGCTGCTGGCCCTGCTCGACGGCCTGCTCGACCAGCCGGTCAGTCTTGCCTTTTTCGCCCAGCGCCTTGCCGATTCGGCCGAGGCGCTGGCGGGAATGCGCGCCTGGAGCGGGCCGGACGGGCGGATGATGGCCGGACTGCTGAGCGAATGGCAGGCGCTTCCGGCGGCAACCACCCTGATGGTCAGCAGCGAAGACGCGGTCCCGCTGTTGCGGCAATTGCTCGACAGCCACTCGCTTCGGCCGCCTTATGGCAAGCATCCGCGGATCTTCATCTGGGGGTTGCTCGAAGCACGGCTGCAGCGTGCCGATCTGATCGTCATGGGCGGCCTCAACGAGGGCAGCTGGCCGGCGCTCGCGGCGCCCGATCCGTGGCTTCCGCCGCGGGTCCGGGCAAAGCTCGATATGCCGACACTGGAAAGCCGGATCGGCTTGACCGCGCATGATTTCGCGAGCGCATTGGGCGCGCCGGAGGTGCTAATCACGCGCGCCCGGCGCGACAGCCGTTCGCCGACGGTCGCCTCGCGCTTCTGGTTGCGGTTGCGCGCGGTCGATCCCGAGCTCGCGCTCGATACCGATTTGCTGCGCCTGGCGATCGCGCTGGACGATCCGGGGCCGGTGACGCCCGCTGCGCACCCTCAGCCCGTGCCGTCGCTCGAGCAGCGGCCAAAGGTGATTTCGGTGACCGATGTCGATCGCCTGAAAGCCGATCCTTACGCTTTCTATGCCAAGGCTATCCTCAAACTGCGCTTATGGAATCCGCTCGACCAAGACCCCACCGCGGCGTGGAAAGGAACGGCGGTTCACGATGTGCTGGAACGCTGGTTCAAGGAGGATGACTGCGCCCCCGACGCCTTGATCCCGCGGGTCAAAACCATGCTTCGCGACCCGGCGGTCCACCCGCTGGTCCGGGCCTTGTGGGAGCCGCGTTTGATCGAGGGCGTGCAATGGGTCGTCGATCAATCCGTCACCGACCGCGCATCGGGCCGCGTCCCAGCCGCCGCGGAAGTCAGCGGCGAGGTCACGATCGCCGGAGTCAAACTTCACGGCAAGGCGGACCGGCTCGATAAGATCGGTGGCGGCGCAAGCGCGATTATCGATTACAAAACCGGCAATGCGCCCACTGCAAAGGTTATCGCCAGCGGTTTCGCGCTCCAGCTCGGATTGCTCGGCCTGATTGCCGAAGCCGGCGGGTTCGGACCCGATTTCGCCGCTCCGGACTGTCTCGAATATTGGTCGCTGGCCAAGGACAAGCGCGCGTTCGGCTATCGCCGTTCGGCTTCGGGCAAGCAAAGCACCGGCGAGTTCCTGGCAATGACCGCGGATGTATTCGGGATCGCCGCGCGCGACTGGTTGACCGGGACCCGCGCATTTACCGCGAAGCTCAATCCGGCCTTCGCTCCTTATGGCGATTACGACCAGCTGATGCGGCTGGAGGAATGGTACGGCCGCAATTGACCGCTCTTCGCCCTCTACGGCTTTTTCTTCTTGACCTTGGATGCATAAATCAAGGCTGCGACGATGGCGGCCGAGCCCACGCCAACCGCGACTCCGGCCTTGACCAATTTGTCGCGCCGTTCGGCTTCCGCTTTGTCGGACTTGTCGGTGCTCATTCGCTCATCCTGCATATTGTCTCGCGCATTTCTATGGGTTCTGGCACGGCTTGGGAAGGGATTGGCTGATGGCCGGGCCGAACAAGACCGGAGCCGCGCTGGGCAGCGAACAGTCGCTGGCGACCGACCCGTTTGCCGATGCGACTTTGTCGGCCTCGGCCGGAACCGGCAAGACCCATGTCCTGACCAGCCGGGTGTTCCGACTGTTGCTCAACGGCGCGGCCCCGGAAAGCGTATTGTGCCTGACTTTCACCAAGGCGGGGGCGGCGGCGATGGCCGAGCGGATCGGCACGCGCCTCGCGCGCTGGGTCCGCTTGAGCAATGCCGAACTCGGCCGCGAACTCGGCGAACTCGGTGAAGACATCGGCCCCACGACCCGCGAGCGGGCCCGGCAATTGTTCGCCCGGGTGCTCGATGCGCCGGGCGGGATCCGAATCCAGACCATCCATGCTTTTGCCCAGTCGCTGCTCGCCGCCTTTCCCGCCGAGGCGGGAGTCACGCCGGGTTTCAAGCCGATCGAGGGACGAGCCGCGGACGAGCTGGTCCATCGCACGCTCTCCGACCTGATGGCCAATGCCGAGGCGAGCGGGAACGAGGCGCTGATTGGCGATGTCCAGGCGCTTAGCAGGCGGTTGGGGGAGCGTGACGCAATATCCTATCTGCGGCTGTGCGCGAGCCGCGAAGAAGCCATGACAAAGTTCGATGCGGCGACGATCGAGCGCGCTTTGCGGGTTCGGATGGGGGCCCCGGATTGCGACGTCGATGTCTATCTCGCCGACCATTGCAGCGACGACAAGTTCGATTGCGCCTTGCTCCACGCTATCGCCGACGCCAACCGCGGCTGGGCGGCGAAATCGGGCCTCGGCCATGTCGCCGCAATCGAGGAGTGGCTCGCGCTGCCAGCGCCCGAGCGAGCACGGAATATCGACCTCATTCGAAAGGTTGTGCTGACCGGGGACAACGCGCCGCGCAAAGCTCAGGGGCAAACCAAACACGACCCCGACTATCAGGACAAAGCCGATCAGCTCGCGACATCGATATTGGGGCTGCTGGCGATCCAGAGCGCCTGTGCGCTGGCGGCCGACATGGCGGCGGGTTTGCGGGCCGGTCAGGCGTTCGCGGCGGCTTATGCCCGGGCCAAGCGCGCCGCCGGGGTGGCCGATTTCAACGATCTTATCGGCTGGGCGAGGGACCTGCTTGAGCAGGACGGCATGGGTGATTGGGTGCGGTTCAAACTCGACCGGCGGATCGACCATTTGCTGGTCGATGAAGCGCAGGACACCAACGCCGACCAATGGGCGATCATCGGCGCTCTGGTCGAGGATTTTTACAATGGCGCGAGTGACGGCGAGGAGCGCTGGCGGACCTTGCTGATGGTCGGCGATTTCAAGCAGGCGATCTACGGTTTCCAGGGCACCAATCCGCGCGAATTCGAGCGCATGCGCGCATTGTTCAAGGACAAAGCGGATGAATTTCGCGCCGCCGAGGAGGCGGCGGACGACGGCGTCCGGCAGTCGCGCGACTTCCACGATTTGTCGATGTCGGCCAGTTTTCGCTCGGCACAGGGAGTGCTCGACGCGGTCGATGCGATGATCGCGGTGACGGGCTGGGAGGCAATGGGCCTGCCGCGCGCGCCCGAACCGCACCGCTCGGCGGCAAGAAACGCGGCCTTTGCCGCAACCGTCGAATTATGGGCGCCGTTCGCGCTTGCGAGTGGAAACGACCTCGCCGGCGACGACGATGATGAAGAAGGCTGGATCGACCTGCGCGAACGGCGCTACGCCGAACGTATCGCCGAACAGGTCAGCCAATGGATCAACTCCGGCGAGCGGCTGGATTCGACCGGCGCTCCGATCAAGCCGGGTGATATCCTGATCCTGGTCCGAAGCCGCAAGGAACTTGCCTCGCTGATCGTCGCGCGATTGTTCGAGGCCGGGGTTCCGGTGGCCGGGATCGACCGGCTTCATCTGCACGAGCCGCTCGCGGTTCAGGATTTGCTTGCGGCTATGAGTTTCGCGGCTCAGCCGCTCGACGACCTCAATCTTGCCAATCTGCTGGTGTCGCCGCTGTTGGGCTGGAGCCAGGAAGAGCTGCTCGATCTTGCCGCGAGCCGAAAGGGACGGCTGTGGCCGGCGCTGCGCGACCGCGCACCTGGCAATCCGCGGGCCGCGGAGGCGCGCGACGTGCTTCTCCAGCTGCTCAATATGGCGGATTACACCACCCCGGCGCGATTCCTCGAAACCATATTGAGCGGACCGATTGGCGGGCGGCGCAAGCTCACCAAGCGCCTGAGCATGGCGGCGCGCGACCCGATCGACGAGCTGATGTCGAGCGCTCTTCAATTCGAACGCGACGACATCCCCTCGCTCGAGCGGTTCCTGGCCTGGTTCCGCCGCGGCGATGTCGAGATCGCCCGCGATGCCTCGGCTCCGGCCAATGAGGTGCGGGTGATGACCGTTCATGGCGCCAAGGGGCTGGAAGCGCCGGTCGTCATCATCGCCGACGCCCATGCCGATCCGGCGAAGCTGGGGCAGCTGGGGCCGATCGAGGCCGATCTGGATGGCGCGCGCGTGCCCGTGGTGCGGCCGCGCAAGGACGAATTGGTCGAACCCTTCGCGGGGATCATTGCCGACCATCAGCTGGCGTCGCTGGAGGAGCATTGGCGCCTGCTGTACGTCGGGCTGACCCGCGCCATCGACCGGCTGGTGGTGGCCGGGCTGCACCCCGCCAGCGGCAAATTGCCACTCGCCAGCTGGCATTCGAAAATGGGTGAGGCGCTCGAGCGGCTCGGGGCGAGCGAAGAGCGCCATTCCTTGTGGGGCTCGGTGCAGCGCTATTCGAGCGTCGGCAAATCACCAGCGAAAGCGAGCGGGAAACCGGCCGCGGCGGCGGCGCTGCCAGCGGTCGAAATTCCATCCTGGGCCAAGCGTCCGGCGCCGAAGGAAGAGCGCCCGCCACGTCCGCTGGCGCCCTCGGCGATCGCCAAGGACGATGTCGCGGCGCCGCCGCCGAGCATCGCCCAGCGCGAAGCGGCGCAGCGCGGCATCTGGATTCACGCTTTGCTCGAACGCCTGGTCGAGGTGGTTCCCGAGCAACGCCACGCCGCCGCCCAGCGCTGGCTCGAGCAGTCGGCCGGGGTCGGCGATGGTGCGCAACGCTCCGAAATCGCCGATCAGGTGTGCGGCATTCTTTCCGATCCGCGTTACTCGAGCTTGTTTGGCGTGGGATCGCTCGGCGAAGCGCCGCTTGCAGCGACCCTTGCCGACGGCCAGGTCATTGCCGGGACGGTCGACCGGCTGCTGGTCGAAACGGACCGGATCTCGGTGATCGATTTCAAGACTGGGCGGGTGCCTCGCGATGATGGCGACATCCCGTCGGCGCACCGCGCTCAGATGGCGGCATATGCAGCGGCCCTGGCGCTGATCTTCCCCGGCCGGGCAGTCCGCTCGGCCCTGCTCTACACCAGCGGACCAAGGCTGTTCGAACTTGAAGCTTGAGGGGCGGGGATGCAGTCCCCATATGGGCGTCAGCCGACAGTTTCAGGAGATCAGAGCAATGACCACCAAGACGGTCACCGACCAGAGTTTCGCCGCTGACGTATTGGGCGCTTCGGGCCCAGTGCTGGTCGATTTCTGGGCCGAATGGTGCGGTCCGTGCCGGATGATCGCTCCGGCGCTCGAGGAAATTTCGGGCGAAATGGGCGAGAAGATCACGATCGCCAAGCTCAACATCGACGAAAATCCGGAGACTCCGGGCCGCTATGGCGTTCGCGGCATTCCGACGATGCTGCTGTTCAAGGACGGTCAGCCGGTGGCGCAGAAGGTCGGCGCGGCGCCGCGCAGCCAGATCCAGCAGTGGATCGAAAGCCAGCTCGACGGATCAGCCGCCGCCGCGGGTTAATTGACTAGGCGAGGGCCGCTGCCTACATCGCCCGCGCAGCTCCTGCAGCGTCATCATATGCGTCTCGACCACACCGAACGCGCGGGTTTTTAAGGGATTTTCATGTTCGCCTCGCTGGCAAAGAGTATCTTCGGATCGGCCAATGACCGCTATGTTCGCGGCCTCCAGAAATATGTCGACGCGATCAACGCGCTCGAGCCCCAGATTAGTGCGCTGAGTGACGAGGATCTGGCGGCGCAGACGCTTCGGTTCCGCGAGCGGCTGGCCAATGGCGAGAAGCTCGACAGCTTGCTGCCCGAAGCCTTTGCAACGGTGCGCGAAGCGGCGGTTCGCACTCTGGGCCAGCGTCACTACGACGTCCAGCTAGTCGGCGGAATCGCGCTCCATCGCGGGGAAATCGCCGAAATGAAGACCGGCGAGGGCAAGACCCTGGTGGCAACGCTCGCGGTCTATCTCAATGCGCTTGAAGGCAAGGGCGTCCACGTCGTTACCGTCAACGATTATCTCGCCCGCCGCGATGCCGACTGGATGGGCCAGGTCTATCGCTTTCTGGGACTGAGCGTGGGCGTGATCGTCCCCAATCTGTCTGATGGTGAACGCCGCGACGCGTATCTGTGCGACATCACCTACGCGACCAACAACGAGCTCGGCTTCGACTATCTGCGCGACAATATGAAATATTCGCGCGAGCAGATGGTGCAGCGGCCATTCAACCACGCGATCGTCGATGAAGTGGACTCGATCCTGATCGACGAAGCGCGCACCCCGCTGATCATTTCGGGCCCGACCGACGACAAGTCCGACCTCTATATTTCGGTCGATGCGATCGTGAAAACCTTCGTCGAATCCGATTATGAAAAGGACGAAAAGCAGCGCAGCGTCGTGCTTACCGAAGACGGGACCGAAAAGGCCGAGCGGATGCTCGAGGATGCCGGGCTGATCGAGGGCCGCAACCTCTACGACATCAACAATACCCTGACCGTCCATCATTTGAACCAGGCGCTCAAGGCGAACGTCATGTTCAAGAAGGACATCGATTATATCGTCAAGGACGGGAAAATCGTCATCATCGACGAATTCACCGGCCGGATGATGGACGGGCGGCGCTGGTCGGATGGCCTGCATCAGGCAGTCGAGGGCAAGGAAGGCGTCAATATCGAGCCCGAGAACCAGACCCTGGCGTCGATCACCTTCCAGAATTATTTCCGAATGTATCCCAAGCTGTCGGGAATGACCGGGACGGCGATGACCGAAGCGCCCGAATTCTTCGACATTTACCGGATGAACGTGGTGTCGATCCCGACCAATGTCGATGTCCTGCGCCAGGACGACGATGACGTATTCTATAAGTCGATGCCGGAAAAATTCGCCGCCATTGCGACCGAGATCAAGGCCAAGCAGGAAATCGGCCAGCCGGTGCTGGTCGGCACCGTGTCGATCGAAAAATCCGAAATGCTGTCCGAATTCCTGGAAAAGGAAGGCGTCAAGCATTCGGTCCTCAACGCCCGTTTCCATGAAAGCGAAGCCCATATCGTCGCCCAGGCGGGGCGGCTTGGGGCGGTTACCATCGCCACCAACATGGCCGGCCGCGGAACCGACATCCAATTGGGCGGCAATGTCGATTTCGCGATCGAGGACGAGCTCAAGGATCTCGAAGTCGGATCGCCGAAATGGGATCAGGAAGTTGCCCGAATCCGCGCTGAATTCGCCGAGCAGAAGAAGCTGGTGATCGAGGCCGGCGGGCTGTTCGTGCTCGGCACCGAACGCCACGAAAGCCGCCGCATCGACAATCAGCTGCGCGGCCGTTCGGGCCGCCAGGGCGATCCCGGCCTGTCGCGTTTCTACCTCAGCCTCGACGATGATCTGCTGCGGATTTTCGGGCCCGAGACGATGTTCTCGCGGCTGATGAACAAGAATCTCGAGGATGGCGAGGCGATCGTCAGCCCGTGGATTTCCAAGGCCATCGAAACCGCCCAGAAAAAGGTCGAAGCGCGCAACTATGATGTGCGCAAGCAGGTCGTTGAATTCGACGACGTGATGAACGACCAGCGCAAGGTCATTTACGAGCAGCGCGCCGACATCATGGACGCCGACGACGTCAATGAGATCATCGCCGACATGCGCGCCGAAACCGCGGATGCCTTGGTCATGGTCCATTGTCCCGAAGGCACCTATCCCGAGCAATGGGACGTCCCCGGGCTGAAGGAGAGCATCGAAGCGGTGTTCGGTCTCACCCCGCCGATCGACGACTGGCTCGAGGAAGAGGCGGTCGAACAGGACATGATCGCCGAGCGGCTGCGAACGCTTGCCGACGAGAGCATGGCGGCCAAGAGCGGCGATATTGATTCCGATCGCTGGAACGAGGTCGAAAAGCAGCTGCTCATCCAGACCCTCGACCATCACTGGAAGGAGCATCTCGGGACGCTCGACGCTTTGCGCCAGGTGATTCACCTGCGGTCCTATGCGCAGAAGAAGCCGATCGATGAATATAAGCAGGAAGCGTTCGCGCTGTTCGAGCGCTTGCTGGTGTCGATCCGCGAGGAGGTCACTCGCCTGCTGATGCGCGCCCAGGTCCAGCTCGAAGCCGCGCCGCCGCCGCAATTGCCCGATTTCATCACCCAGCACATCGATCCGCTGTCGGGCGACGATAATAGCGATGACGTCGATCTTGGTATGCGCGGTTTCGTGACCGGGCCGCCCGAACTCAATATTCCCCAACCGGCCATGCCGCGTGGAGCGGGCGATGTGGCGGAAGCGCCAGTCAGCCGGAATGCGCCATGCCCGTGCGGGTCGGGCCGGAAATACAAGCATTGTCACGGCCAGATCGCGTAGGATCGAAAGCGGCTGCCAAGGCGGTCGACCGGACTGCGTTGCGCCGTGCCTATCGCCCGGCTGAAGATGAGATTGTCGGCCAGCGTTTGAGCGAGGCTGCGCTGGGCCCGGGCGAACTGGGCGAAGCGGCGGCGATTGCCCGAACCCTGGTCAAAGGCGTTCGAGCGCATAAGGCGGCGGGCATCGATGCCTTCATGCAGGCCTATGATCTGGGGTCTGACGAAGGCGTCGCGATGATGTGCCTGGCCGAAGCGCTGCTGCGCATTCCAGACGCCCACACCGCGGATGAGCTCATCGCCGACAAGCTCGCTGGCCCCGACTGGTCGGAGAAATTGGGCGATTCGGGCTCGGCCTTCGTCAATGCCGCGACCTTTTCGCTGCTTCTGACCGGCAAAGTGCTGGAACGCGCCCAGGACCGATCGGATAATTGGCGGGCGGCGATCGGCCGTGCCGTCGGCCGGCTGGGCGAGCCGGTCATTCGCACCGCGGTCGCTGAAGCGATGAAGATCCTCGGCCGCAATTTCGTCTTCGGCCGGACCATCGATGAAGCGCTCAAGCGGGCCCGGCCGGAACGCAAGCAGGGGCTGAGCCACAGCTTCGACATGCTTGGTGAGGCGGCGCGCACGATGGCCGACGCTCGGCGCTACGCCCAAGCTTACGGCGACGCACTCGACCGCATCGCGAGCGACGCTGCTGGTGGATTCACGGCAGCGCCGGGCATTTCGGTCAAATTGTCCGCACTCCATCCGCGGTTCGAATTTGCCCATCGCGACGAGGCGCTGGCGGCGATCGTCCCGATCATGTGCGAACTGGCGTTGAAGGCGGCGAAGGCCGACGTCCATCTGACCATCGACGCGGAAGAAGCCGACCGGCTCGAGCTTCAGCTCGACGTGTTCGAAGCGCTCCTCGCTGACGACGCGATATTCGCGACCGGCTGGGGCGGGTTCGGGCTCGCCCTCCAGGCCTATCAGAAGCGCGCCGCGCCGTTGTGCGACTGGGTGATCGAGGCGGCGCGTGCTTATGACCGAAAGCTGATGATCCGGCTGGTCAAGGGCGCCTATTGGGACACCGAGATCAAGGCCGCTCAGGTGGCTGGGCTGAGCGATTACCCGGTCTTCACGCGCAAGGTCGCGACCGACGTTTCCTATCTCGCCTGCGCGCGCAAATTGCTCGCCGCTGACGATGTCATCTATCCTGCCTTCGCCACTCACAATGCCAATACGATCGGCCAGGTGAAGGCGATCGGCCGGGGCAGAAAGTTCGAATTCCAGCGTCTCCACGGAATGGGCGAGGGGTTGTACGACGAGCTTTCGAAATTGGAGCGCCACGTCGGAGATGAAGCGACCCGGGTGCGCATTTACGCCCCGGTCGGAAGCCATAAGGAACTGCTCGCCTATCTCGTCCGGCGCCTGCTCGAGAACGGCGCGAACAGCTCGTTCGTCAATCGCATTGCCGACGATGAAGTCGAGCTTGAGGAATTGGTCCGCGACCCGGTCGCCGAGCTCGCCGCGCTGTCGGTCAAGCACAACCCTTCGATCCCGCTGCCCACTGCGATTTTTGGCGCCGAGCGCCGCAACAGCGCCGGGCTCGACCTCAGCGACCCGCTGGTGCGCGAACCGCTGCTCCGCCGGCTGAAGGAGCTGGAAGCCAGCACATGGGTTGCGGCGCCGACTATCGGCAAGGGCACGGCGCGGCCGATCACTTCGCCCCACGACCGGAGCATCACTGTCGGAATGGTCAATGAGGCCAGCGCCGGCGACGTCGGCAAGATGGTGAGCGCTGCCCACAAGGCGCAACCGGCATGGGACGCACTCGGCGGCGAGGCCCGCGCCAAGCTGCTCGACCGGACCGCCGACCTCTACGAGCGCCATTCGGAAGAGCTTTATTCGCTGTCGATTCGCGAGGCTGGCAAGACGTTGCCCGACGCGATCCTGGAAGTGCGCGAGGCGGTCGATTTCCTGCGCTTCTATGCTGCCGAAGCCCGGCGCCAGTTTACCACGCCGATGCTCTTGCCCGGCCCGACCGGCGAGCATAACGAATTGCGGCTTCACGGCCGGGGGGTGTTCGCTAGCATCTCGCCGTGGAATTTTCCGCTGGCAATCTTCACCGGCTTGGCTTCAGCGCCGCTTGCTGCGGGCAATGCGGTCATCGCCAAGCCGGCCGGGCAAACCCCGCTGATCGGTGCCCTGGCGGTCGAGTTGATGCACCAGGCGGGCATTCCCAGAGACGTCGTCCAGCTTGCGCCGGGTTCGGGCCGGGTGGTTGGCGGAACGCTGACGACTCACCCGTTGTTGGCGGGTGTGGTTTTCACCGGCTCGACCGAGACCGCGCGCATGATCAACCGCACCCTGGCCGAGCGCGATGGCCCGATCATCCCGTTCATTGCCGAGACCGGAGGGCAGAACACCATGATCGTCGATTCATCGGCGCTGCCCGAGCAAGTCACGCGCGACGTCGTGTCCTCGGCATTTCAAAGCGCGGGCCAGCGCTGCTCGGCCTTGCGGGTGCTGTTCGTCCAGGAAGACGTCGCCGACTCGATGATCGCAATGATCGCGGGCGCGATGGAGGCGCTGTCGGTCGGCGATCCGCGATTGCTATCGACCGACCTCGGCCCGGTGATCGACGATTCTGCCAAAGAGGTGCTGGACGAGCATGTTGCCTGGCTTGAGACGAACGCCACAAGGATCTGCCGCCTCAAGCTCTCCACAGACACCGAGGCGGGCAGTTTCGTTGCTCCCGCCTTTTATGAAATTAAGGCGCTAAGCCAATTGAATCGCGAGAATTTCGGCCCGCTTCTTCACGTCATCCGCTTTCCAGGTAAAGCGATTGATCAAGTGGTCGAAGCGATCAACGCCACCGGCTACGGCCTAACCCTCGGCCTTCAAAGCCGGATCGACAGCGTCCGCGATTATGTCGAGCAGAACGCCCGGGTCGGCAATTTCTACGTGAATCGCAACCAGATCGGCGCGATCGTTGAAAGCCAGCCGTTCGGCGGGGAGGGGCTGAGCGGGACCGGGCCAAAGGCCGGCGGACCGCATTATGTCGCGCGCTTCGCAACCGAGCGGGTGACCTGCATCGACACCACTGCGGCGGGCGGCAATGCCAGCCTGATGGCGGCGATCGAGGGCTGAGGATGCGTGCCGCCAATGCGCCCGCGAGCACAGCCGCCGGCGGGCACAAGCGCAGGCTCGCCGGAGCCTTCGCGCTAACGGTCATATTCATGGTGGTCGAGGTGATCGGCGGCCTGTGGACCGGCAGCCTTGCACTGTTGGCGGACGCCGCGCACATGCTGACCGACGCGGGCGGGCTGGTCTTGGCGTTGATCGCGATCCGTTTCGCGGAGCGGTCGGCGACGCCCCAGAAAACCTACGGCTATGTGCGGATGGAGGTGCTCTCGGCGCTCGCCAATGCGGTGGTCCTGCTCCTCTTGACGATCTACATCTTCTACGAAGCCTATAAGCGATTCCTTGATCCGCCGGAGATCGTCGGCGGCTGGATGCTGGCGGTGGCGGTGGTCGGCCTTGCCGTCAATTTCGCCAGCATGCGGCTGCTTGCCGCCGGCTCGTCGGAAAGCCTCAACGTGAAGGGCGCATATTTCGAGGTGCTGAGTGACATGCTCGGTTCGTTCGGGGTGATCGTCGCGGCGGTCATCGTCATGCTCACGGGGTGGACCATGGCCGATCCGATCATCGGCGCCGGCATCGGCCTGTTCATTATCCCGCGCACCTGGATCCTGCTCAAGCAGGCGATCAACATCCTGATGGAAGGCACGCCGCCAGAAATCGACATCGCGCTGCTCGAGCAAAGGCTGCTCGGCATTTCCGGCGTCACCGCCGTCCACGATCTTCATTTGTGGACGATCACCTCGGGTATCGATGCGATGAGCTGCCACTTGGTGGTTGCCAGCATGGCGCGGGCTCGGGAAACGATTGTCACAGCCGGGGACATACTAAGGACGGGGTTCGGAGTGAACCATTCGACCATTCAGATCGAGGATCTGGAGCTGCGCAGGGCGGACGGAGAATCGCGGCTCTAGCGATTGTGCGTAGCGGGCGGGGCCTCTAGCGAGCGTGGCAATCCTTGCTTATATAACGATGGAGCGTGCGGTCGGCTTGGCAGCACCGAGAAGTCGATTGGAGACGGACGTGGGACATTGGCGCTTCGGCGGCGGGCATCATGGCGGTCAAGGAAAGCGTAGGTTTTCCGCGCGACCGCCAGGCTATCAGACAGGTGGCCTCGCGTTGGGCCGGCCAAGGCCGATCTTGTGGGTGATCGTGTTGCTCGGCGCTGGGCTTTGGTCGCTGCTTGGCTGGCTCGCTTTTGCTTCGGTCGATCCTGTCATCGGCTGGATTGCCGGCAGCGCGGGTCTAATGAAAAGCGCCGCAACGGCCGCGGGGGCGAAAGACGTCCTCGGTAATCTCGATGTCAGTGGCTTTTTCGGGCAAGCCCTAGCCTTCCTCCGCCTGATCGGGAAACCGGCGGTTGTTGTCCTGTGGTCCATCGGTATCCTCGGGCTCCTCACGGCGCCGCTCATCCTGTCGAAGCTTATCCGACTACGCGGCCGTTTGTCTTAATCGTGGAACCGTGCCTAAGCTTTCCGCGAACCGGACGAATGGCTTTAACCATTTGTCGAAAGTTTCCGTCCGTCTGGCCGGTTTTTCGGGTGGCTTCCTTCGAGCGGGGCGAGATTGCGTAGCGGCACCCCTTGGATGAACGACAAGGGATACCTATATCTCCACGCGAAGAATCGGATGAGTTGGTCCGAACCCCGAGGAGACAATCATGGTGGAAACCGCGAACCAAGGCGCCGGTACGGGGCACGGTATGCTTTGCCCAACCTGCAAGCTCGATCTTGTCATGAGCGAGCGGCAGGGCATCGAGATCGATTATTGTCCCAAGTGCCGCGGCGTCTGGCTGGATCGCGGCGAACTCGACAAAATCATCGAGCGCAGCGCAAGCGAAGACTCGAAAGCGGCGACGCCGCAACCTGTCCCGCAACAGGGGCAGCCATATCCGCCGGACTACCGCTATGAGGGCGGTCACGGCAGCAAGCACGGCGGCTATGGCCGCGGCCGCCATTCGTTTCTCGGCAAGCTGTTCGACTGAAGGCCGACCAGTCCCGCCAACACAGCGCGTCGGCAATCTCCACGTCAACCCCAATCAGACCGGCGCCCTGGTCGAGAGCCAGCCGTTCGGCGGCAACGGCTGTCGGGGGCCTGGCCCAAGGCCGGCGGGCCGCATTATGTCGCGCGTTCGCGTCTGAACGGCTGCCCTGCATCGACACGACCGCGGCGGTCGGCGGCAATGCCAGCCTGATGGCGGCGCTGGAGGAGTAAATGAACGAATCCTTCATCCTACCTATGCGGAGTAGACGATCGAGCGCGGCAACCGTCGGGCAGCCAAGTTGACGTCGCCGGCAACGTCAAACGCACCCATCAACGTAGCGCGTGGCGTGTCTCTCCCAAGTTCCGAGGGTTGAGCCCCGTCCAAACACATCAACGCGCCGACGTTCTTCGTCCTTAACGATTCGAAAGCCCATGATCGTGCTGATAATACTGTTGGGAACCACAATGGAAACCAAGGTGATGTTCTCGCCGTGAAGGGTCGTCACTGTCCCATCTTCGCTCCCTGCGAGGCCTAGACAGTACTCGAGAGCCAGCAGTGATTTATCGCTGGAATAAGACCCGATTGGGGCTCTTTGGGTCCAGAAATCGTTCATGCTTTCGGAACCGGCCACGGTGCTGCTGGTCAAGGCGATAATCGCCGCAGGCAAACGGACGAATGATCTAGTCACGGTCAGCTCCCCAACTGAAGCCTTGTGGCAATGTGTTACCTCCACGGTTTCCTCCGCGGAATTCGAATGTCAAACTGTTCGATCTAAATCATTGAAAGAAATGGCTCCCCGAGTTCGATTCGAACGAACGACCAAGTGATTAACAGTCACCTACTCTACCGCTGAGCTATCGGGGAGCGGTCCTCATCGGACGAAGGCGCCTATGACAAAGGCCGTTCGACTGCGCAAGCCTCAAGTGAGAAATTGCTCCATCGCAATGCGCTCGTCGAGGGCATGTTCGGGGTCGAACAAAAGGGTCAGCGAATTGTCGCGGTCGAGCGTCACGTCGACCTGGGTCACGTCGCGCACTTCATACTGGTCGGCGACCGCGGAGACCGGCCGTTCGGCCGGATCGATGACTCGAAACGTGACCGCGGTGTCATCGGGCAGGATCGCGCCCGACCAGCGGCGCGGTCGAAACGGGCTGATCGGGGTC
Organism: Pseudomonadota bacterium; assembly: GCA_040390365.1. Taxonomy (GTDB): domain Bacteria; phylum Pseudomonadota; class Alphaproteobacteria; order Sphingomonadales; family Sphingomonadaceae; genus Sphingomicrobium. The sequence continues at coordinate 643,465 of JAZJYM010000003.1, forward strand.
AGGGCAAGCATCTTGGCGGCCAACGGCAGGATCGGTCCGTGGGCCGACAGGTTGTAAGCGGTCGACCCCGCGGGAGTCGCTACCAGCACGCCATCGGTTACCAGTTCGGGCAGGACGACGCGGCCGTTGACGGCGATTTCGATCTTGGCCGACTGGCGGGTCTCGCGCAGCAGCGACACTTCGTTGATCGCGGCATGAGTGAATTGTTCGCCGGACAAGGTCGTCGCCCGCATTTGCAACGGCGACACGCGGATCGCCTTGGCCCCGGCGATTCGCTCCGCCAGACGATCGAGGCGCCATTCGTTCATCAGGAAACCGACCGTCCCGCGGTTCATTCCGAACACCGGCCGGGCGGCACCGCGGTCGAGCATGTCGTGGAGGACATGGAGCATGTAACCGTCGCCGCCCAGAGCGACAAAGGTCTCGGCTTCCTCCTCGCTGGCGAATTGATAGCGCCGGCGGAGCATGTCCTCGGCCGCGACCGCGACGTCGCGGTTGGACGACAACAGGCCGATCTTGAGCGGCCGCAGATCCTGGATCGCCGGGGCGTTCGAGGATCGGGGCGAGTCAGCATTCATCGCGATCAGGATAGATGCTCCGGACCGATGCGTCACTGTCCCAATTCGGCGCGCCTGAGCGGGAACCCTTCCGATAGGCAAGTTCGTGGCCTATCAGTCATAAATGGGGAAGAATATCGGCAGTGAGGGGGCGCCGGGCGCGCAGCGTCGAGCATCGGATTCGGCGGGCATATGTGTGCCGATCATCAACGCCGATGCCGAGCTTGAAGCGGAGATCGCCCAGGACCGCGTCCAGACCGTGTTCCAGCCCCAATTCAACCTCGCCAGCGGCCGAATCGTCAGCGTCGAGGCGCTTGCCCGCTTGCCCGGCAGCAACGACGCCAAGGGTCTGTTCGCCCGCGCCACTGCGGCGGGACTGTCCGAACGCCTGTCGCACATGGTTCAGCGCAAGGCGTTGCGGATCGTGGGCAAGTGGCAGGGGGCACTCGCCAACCTCGGCATTTCGATCAACTTCCTGCCCGAGGATTTGGCGCGCGATGGCTTCGACCAATCATTGCTCGCCGAAATCGAGGAGGCGGGGATCGATCCGGCGCGCGTGACCGTGGAAATCACCGAGAACACCTTGATCGCTGAAGACGAGCGGATCGCCGCCCGGCTTTCCCGGCTGCGCGAGCGCGGGGTCAAGATTGCGGTCGACGATTTCGGCACCGGCTATGCCAGCCTGATCTATTTGAGCTCACTTCCACTCGACGTGCTCAAGATCGACCGCGGCCTCATCGCGCGCATCGAAAGCGGGCAGCGCGACCGGATCGTGGTCCGCGGAATCATCAGTATCGCGCGCGAACTCGGGCTGGAACTGGTGATCGAAGGGGTCGAGACCGCGGGACAACTCGACATTCTGACCGAATGGGGCTGCGACCTTTACCAGGGCTTCCTTGGCGCGCGCCCGATGTCGGAAGAAGAATTGGCCCGCTTCGTCGCCGGCCACCAGAGCGACGAATCAGACGGCCTCGAGAGCCCTCCCGCCTGACCCGGCGGCCGCTCCGCCGATCTTGGCCAGGCCGCGCGACAATTGCAGCGCACCGTTGAGCCGCGCTTCGGGACTTGCCCATTCGCGCGACAGGACCAGCTTGCTGTCGGGCCGGAGCCGGGCTGCTCCCTTCAACCGGTCGACATAAGCGAACAGCCCCGCCAGATCGGGCGGCCCGCTGGCGATGAATGTGACCACCGCGCCGCGCGCACCGGTGTCGAGCTTTGCAACATTGGCGGCGCGGCAGTTGAGCTTGACCTCGACGATCTTCATCAGATTGGCGGTTTCCTCGGGCAGCGTGCCGAAGCGGTCGATCAGCTCGGCGGCGAAGGAATCGATCGCCGCGCGATCCTCGAGGTCGCCCAATCTGCGGTACAGGCCCATGCGAAGATCGAGGTCGGGGACATAGGCTTCGGGAATGAGGATCGGCGCGTCGACGCTGATCTGCGGCGAGAAGTCCTCCTGGCGCTCCGTGCCGCCGGCCTTCACCTCCAGAATCGCGTCCTCGAGCATCGATTGGTAAAGTTCGAAGCCGACTTCCTTGATATGTCCCGATTGTTCGTCGCCGAGCAGATTGCCGGCGCCGCGAATATCGAGATCGTGGCTTGCCAGCTGGAAACCGGCGCCGAGGCTGTCGAGATCGGCAAGCACCTGGAGGCGCTTCATCGCCGCATCACTGACAACGCGGTCGGACGGCATGGTAAGATAGGCATAAGCGCGGGTTTTCGAGCGGCCGACGCGCCCGCGCAATTGATAGAGCTGGGCCAGGCCGAAGCGGTCGGAGCGATAGACGATCAGCGTGTTGGCGCTTGGAATATCGAGCCCGCTTTCGATGATCGTGGTCGACAGCAGGACGTCATATCTGCGGTCGTAGAAGGCGCTCATCCGGTTCTCGACCTCGGTCGCGCTCATCTGGCCGTGCGCGGTCACCGCTTTGACTTCGGGCACCTGCTCCGCGATCCATTCCTCGATCGCGCCAAGATCAGCGACCCGCGGAACCACGAAGAAACTCTGCCCGCCGCGATAATGTTCGCGCAACAACGCCTCGCGCAGCACCACCGCATCCCACGGCGAGACATAAGTCCGGATCGCCAGCCGATCGATCGGCGGGGTCTGGATCACCGACAGGTCGCGCAGGCCCGACATCGCCATTTGCAGCGTCCGCGGGATCGGGGTCGCGGTCAAGGTGAGGACGTGGACGTCGGCCTTGAGGCTTTTCAGCCGTTCCTTGTGAGCAACCCCGAAATGCTGCTCTTCATCGACAATAACCAGTCCCAGGCGCTTGAATTCAATGGCTTTTGCGAGGATGGCGTGAGTTCCGATGACGATATCGACTTGGCCGTTCGCCAAGCCCTCCTTGGTGGCCTTGGTTTCGGCTGCCGGGACCAGCCGCGACAGCCGCCCGACGCGGATCGGGAAGCCGTTCAGCCGCTCGATGAAATTGCGGTAATGCTGCCGCGCAAGCAAAGTCGTCGGGCAGATCAGCGCGACCTGCTTGCCGGTCATCGCCATGATGAAGGCGGCGCGCAGAGCGACCTCGGTCTTGCCGAAGCCGACATCGCCGCACACCAACCGGTCCATCGGCTTGCCCGCTCCAAGATCGGCGATGACATCCTCGATCGCGCGGTCCTGATCCTCGGTTTCCTCATAGGGAAAGCGGTCGACGAATTGCGGGTAGCTGGAGTCGGGTTCGGCGATCACTCCGGGGCGGGTGGCGCGGAGCGCTGCCAGCTTGATCAATTCGCCGGCGATTGCGCGGATCCGCTCCTTCATCCGCGACTTGCGCCGTTGCCACGCCTCGCCGCCGAGCCGGTCGAGCGTGACATTCTCGCTCTCGCTGCCGTAGCGCGAGAGCAATTCGATGTTTTCGACCGGAACGTAGAGCTTGTTGCCGCCGGCATATTCCAGCGCGACGCAATCGTGCGGGCTCTTGTTGACCGGGATCTGGGTCAGCCCTTCGTAGCGGCCGATGCCATGTTCGGCGTGGACCACGAGGTCGCCGGGCGAGAGCGTCGCGAGTTCCTCGAGAAACGCCGCCGCCGCCTTGCGCTTGCGCCGCCGCCGGACCAGCCGGTCGCCGAGCATGTCCTGTTCGGTCAGGACCGCGACATCGGGGGTCGAAAAGCCGTGGTCGAGCGGCAGGACGAGCATCGCTGGCTGGACCTTGGCGCCGAGCGCTGCCTGCCACGTCTCGGCGCTGCTGTGCGACGTCAGCCCATGATCCTCGAGCAGGCCCGTCAGCCGCTCGCGCGCACCCGCTGAATAGCTTGCCAGAACGACCTTGCGCCCGGCGCGGCGAAGCTTGGCGATATGATCGGAGACCGCTTCATAGACATTGGCCTGCTGCGCCCGCTCGGGGGCGAAATCGCGCGCCGGCTGGACCCCGAAATCGATGGTCGAGGGCGATTGGGGTTCGGGAAAGGGCGAGGCGAGATGGATCGGCCGAGCCGCGACTTCGCCCGACCATTCGGCGTCCGACAGATAGAGCGCGTCGGGCGCCAGCGGGCGGTAATTGCCGGGCTCGGCCTCCATTGCTCGGACCCGGTTCTGATGATAATCGGCAATCGCCTCACGCCGCGCGTCGAGGGCTTTGTCGGCGCTTGAATCGCGCAGGATGAGGTCGGTCTTGCCGAGATGGTCGAACAGGGTCGCGAGCCGCTCCTCGAGCATCGGCAGCCAATGCTCCATGCCGGCCATCCGCCGCCCTTCGGACAGCGCCTGATAGAGCGGGTCCTGGGTCGCGGTGGCTCCAAACGTCTCGCGATATTCGGAGCGGAAGCGTTTGATCGTTTCGGCGTCGAGCAAGGCTTCGGAGGCAGGCAGAAGGACGAAACTGTCGGCCTGGTCGGTCGAGCGCTGGTCGGCGGGGTCGAAGCGGCGGATGCTGTCGATCTCGTCGCCGAAGAAATCGAGCCTGAGCGCCTGCTCCTCGCCTGCTGGAAAGAGGTCGATGAGCGACCCGCGCACGGCATATTCGCCATGTTCAGCGACGGTGTCGCTGCGCTGGTAGCCGAGCGCATTGAGCTGGCCGATCAGCGCCTCGCGATCGATCCGCTCGCCGCGTTCGATGCGGCGGGTCAGCTGCCGGACCCGGAACGGGGTCAGCAGCCGCTGCGTGGCGGCGCTGGCCGTGGTGACCAGCAATTGCGGCCGTTCGATCCTGATCTGCAGCGCGTTGAGAGTCGCCAGCCGCTCGGCCATCACGCGCAATGCGGGCGAAGCGCGATCGTAAGGCAGGCAATCCCACGCCGGCAGGGTCACAACCTCGACCTCGGGCGAGAATAAGGGCGCGGTGTCGGCCAGAGCGCGCATCGCGGCCTCGTCGGCGACGATCGCGACCGCCCGGCCGCCGGCGCCAGAACCAAAGGCCGCGCGCGCCAGGTCCGCTGCCAGCCACGGCAGGAACCCCGCCGGAACCCCGGCCAGGGTCAGCGGTGCCCGGGCGCCAAGAACGCGCTGCAGCGGCTCGCTCATTTATGCACGTGGATGTAATCGAGCTTGCGCATCGCCTCGAGCAGCGGCCCGCGGAACTGCTCGGGCGCTTCGGCCTTGCCGATTGCCCAGGCCATGATGTCGACGTCCTGCTCGTCGAGCAGTGCATCGAATTGCTTGCGCTCGTTGGCGCTCCAGGCGGCGCAATGCGCGTCGAAGAAACCGCCGATCATGAAATCCGCCTCGCGCGTGCCGCGATGGTGCGCGCGCCAGTGAAGGCGTTTCAGTTCGGGGTCCGATTGCATCGCGCGCTCCTAGCGCGGGAATTTGGTCATTGCGAGGCCTTGGCGAGGCCGCTGCGATCGCGACTGGATTGCTTCGCCGCCCTGGCAATGACAACAACCGCAAATGCGCCCCGAAATCCTCAACCCATTGTTCGCCGAAGTGGAGGCGATGAAGGGCGTCGGGCCGCAGCTGACCAAGCAGCTGGCGAAGCTCGGGATTACCCGCGCGATCGACCTGTTGTACCATTTGCCGACCGGATCAATCGAGCGGGTCCGGGCACCTTCGCTGAATCCCGGGCTGATCGGCCGGACGGTCATCGTCGATCTGGTGCCGTTCGACATGCGCTCACCGCATTCGGGACGCGGACCGACTCGAATCTTCGCCAGCGATTCCGTCGGCAACAGCATCGCCTTGGTCTATTTCAACAATCCCGGCTGGGCGAAAAAGCAATTGCCGCTGGGCGAGAAGCGCACCGTCTCGGGCAAGCTCGAGGCTTATGGCGATGAATGGCAGATCATCCATCCCGATGTGTCCGAACCGGGCAAGGGTCCCGAGCCGGCGCTGCGCGAGCCGGTCTATCCGCTGACCGAGGGCCTGACCAACCGCCGGATCGGCGAACTTGCGCTGCTCGGCCTGGAACGTGCGCCCGACCTCGACGAGTGGATCGAGCCGAGCCTGGTGGCGCGCGAGGGCTGGCGGGCGTGGCGGCCAGCGCTCGGCGAGGCGCATCGCGAACCCAATGCCGACGACGCCCGCCGCCGCCTGGCCTATGACGAAATCTTCGCCAACCAGCTCGCTCTGCTGCTCCTGCGCCAGTCGTCCCGGCGCAAGACGACGGTGCCGCTGGCTGGCGACGGCCGGCTGACCGACGCGCTTCGGCTGCCGTACGAACTGACTATCGCCCAGCAGCGCGTGGCCGGCGAAATCCGCGGCGACATGGCGCAGGAACGCCCGATGCTGCGCCTGCTCCAGGGCGATGTCGGCTCGGGCAAGACGCTGGTGGCGATGCTCGCGATGCTGAGCGCGGTCGAAAGCGGCGCTCAGGCGGCGTTCCTGGCGCCGACCGAAATTCTCGCCCGCCAGCACCACTCCACCTTGCTCGGCCAGCTCGACAGCATCGGCGTTCGAGTCGCGATCCTGACCGGGCGCGAAAAAGGCAAAGCGCGCCAGGCGGTCCTGATGGGCCTCGCCGACGGCTCGATCGACATCCTCATCGGAACCCACGCGATTTTCCAGGACCAGGTTGCCTATCGCAACCTCGGCCTCGCGGTGATCGACGAACAGCATCGCTTCGGGGTGTCGCAGCGGCTTCTGCTCAGCGCCAAGGCCGGGCGTCCGCCGCATCTGCTGGTGATGACCGCGACCCCCATCCCGCGCACCCTGACGCTAACCCAATATGGCGAGATGGACGTCAGCGCGATCGACGAGATGCCGCCCGGCCGGAGCCCGGTCGAAACGCGGGTCATCAGCGACGAGCGGCTGGGCGAGGTGGTCGATGGGCTGGACCGTCATCTGGCCGGTGGCGGCCAGGCGTTCTGGGTGTGTCCTTTGGTCGAGGAGAGCGAAAAGTCCGACGCCGCCGCCGCAGAGGAGCGCGCGCGAGTCCTTCGCCTGCGCTTCGGCGACGATCGCGTCGGACTGGTCCACGGGCGCATGAAGGGCCCCGAAAAGGATATGGTCATGGCGCGCTTCGCTTCGGGCGAGCTTGGCGCGCTGGTCGCGACGACGGTGATCGAAGTCGGGGTCGACGTGCCCAATGCGACCCTGATGATCGTTGAGGGTGCCGAGCGCTTCGGCCTCGCCCAGCTTCACCAACTGCGCGGCCGGGTCGGGCGCGGCGCCGGCAAAAGCATCTGCCTGCTCATCCGCGGTCAGCAACTCAGCGAAAGCGGCCGCGCCCGCCTGGCGCTGATGCGCGAAACCAATGACGGCTTCCGCATCGCGGAGGAGGATTTGCGGCTGCGCGGGCCAGGCGAGATCCTCGGCACGAAGCAATCGGGCGAGGAGGCGTTCCGGGTGGCGCGGATCGAAGATGTCGAGCAGCTCGCCCAGATCGCCCAGGACGACGCCCAGCTGCTGCTCGAACGCGACGGCGGCCTCGCGGGTGCGCGCGGTCAGGCGGCGCGGACGTGCCTTTACTTGTTCGAACGCGATCAGGCGGTGGGGCTGATCCGGAGTGGCTAATTCACCGTCACCCCGGCCTTGAGCCGGGGTCCGCCTGCGTTTGCGTCGGAAGAAGAAGGCGGATCCCGGGTCAAGCCCGGGATGACGGCTATGAAATCAGCATCCCGTGTTTCTTCTTGCCCAAGCTGATTTTCACCGGGTTTTTTGAAAGTCCAATTGCGAAATCATGATCGCGCACAATCTCGCCGCCCAAGCGGACTGCTCCCTCTGATATCTTGCGCTTCGCTTCACCCTTCGAAGTGCAGAATCCCAGCGCAACAAGTGCTTCCGTCACACCGGTTTCTTCGCCACCAAAGCTGATTGTCGGCAGGTCCTCGCCGGCGCCGCCGGCGAACGTCGCCTTGGCGGTTGCCTTGGCGTCGAGCGCGGCGTCGCGGCCGTGGAGCAATGCGGTGGCTTCGGTCGCCAGCACGATCTTGGCGTCGTTGATTTCCGCGCCACTGAGCGCTTCGAGCTTGCCAATCTGCTCCAGCGGCAGATCGGTGAACAGCTTCAAGAACCGGCCGACGTCGGCGTCCTGGGTGTTGCGCCAGAATTGCCAGTAATCATAGGGCGACAGCTGATCGGCGTTGAGCCACACCGCGCCCTGCGCCGTCTTGCCCATCTTGCCGCCGTCAGCGGTGGTGATGAGCGGCGTCGTCAGGCCATAGACCTCGGTCCCGTCCATCCGCCGGTTGAGCTCGATCCCGTTGACGATATTGCCCCATTGGTCGCTGCCGCCCATCTGCAGCCGGCAATCGGCGCGCCGCGCCAGCTCCAGGAAGTCATAGGCCTGGAGAATCATGTAATTGAATTCGAGGAAAGTCAGCGGCTGTTCGCGATCGAGGCGCATTTTGACGCTGTCGAAGGTCAGCATCCGGTTGATCGTGAAATGGCGTCCGACATCGCGCAGCAATTCGACATAATTGAGCTGGTCGAGCCACTCGGCATTGTTGAGCAAAACCGCGTCCGAGGGCCCGTCGCCAAAAGTCAAAAAGCGCTCGAAGACTTTGCGAATGCCCGCGATATTGGCGTTGATGTCGTCTTCGGTCAGCAATTTGCGCGACTCATCCTTGCCCGACGGATCGCCGACCTTGGTCGTGCCCCCGCCCATCAACACCAGCGGCCGATGCCCCGCTTGCTGCAACCGCCGGAGCATCATGATCTGGACCAGGCTGCCGACGTGGAGCGAGGGCGCGGTCGCGTCGAACCCGATGTAAGCGGTAACCACCTGCTTCCCGGCCAGCGCGTCGAGCGCCGTGGCGTCGGTCGCCTGGTGGATGTAGCCGCGCTCGTCGAGCAGGCGCAGCAGGGAGGAATTGTAACTGGACATAAGCTGCGCTTAGCCAAGTCACCGCGCACGGGAAAGCGGAGTCCCGCTTTGACCGGAAACAGGATATGAATGCGCGATGCAGCTCGACCTTGTGCCCCATCCCGCGACTCCGCCGGCCGAACCAGCCTTCAAATTATGGGCCAACGTCGATTATGCCGGTGCGTTCGGAGCCACGGGGACGCTCAACATCTGGTTCGGAATCGGCGCTCGTATGGGTCGCTTCGTCATTCCGCCAAGCGACGGGCCCGGCCGCCGCGACGAATTGTGGCGGACGACCTGTTTCGAAGCCTTCCTCCGCGCCGACGGCGAAGACGCGTATCGCGAATATAATTTCGCTCCGTCGGGCGACTGGGCGGCCTATGATTTCACAGCTCCCCGCACGGGCATGGCCGAAACGACGGTCGACAGCCCGCCGTACATCCGCTGCGAAGACAATATGACCTGGTTCGCGCTCGGAGCGACGGTGGCGATCGAGGCCGGTCACGACTGGGCACTTGGCCTGTCCGCCGTCCTTGAGGAACAAGACGGGACGAAATCCTATTGGGCGCTCGCTCATCATGGCGAACGGCCCGATTTTCACGACCCGGCTTGCTTCACCGCACGGCTTGCCTAAGCAGCCTTCGTGACCTTGTTCGGAATCGACCGGCTGCTGGCCGATGCTTCGCTGCGCGCCCCGCTGGCGGGCAAGCGCGTTGCGCTCCTCGCTCATCCGGCGTCGGTCACCCGCGATCTCATGCATAGCCTGGATGCGCTGATCGCAGCCGGCATCAACATCAGCGCGGTCTTCGGGCCGCAGCACGGAGTCCGCGGCGACCTCCAGGACAATATGATGGAATCGCCCGATTACACCGACCCGACCTACGCGGTGCCGGTGTTCAGCCTTTATGGCGAGGAGCGCCGCCCGACCGGCCCGTCGATGGGTACGTTCGATGTCCTTCTGGTCGACCTCCAGGACCTCGGCTGCCGCATCTATACCTTCGTCACGACCTTGCTCTACGTGCTCGAAGCCGCGGCGGAGAAGGGCAAGTCGGTGTGGGTGCTCGACCGGCCCAACCCCGCCGGACGCCCGGTCGAAGGCAATATCCTCGAGCCTGGCTGGGAAAGCTTCGTCGGGGCCGGGCCGATGCCGATGCGCCACGGCCTGACGCTTGGCGAAATGGGCCATTGGTTCATCCAGCAGTTCAACCTCGATGTCGATTACCGGGTGATCGAAATGACCGGCTGGTCGCCCGACAGCGCCCCGGGGTTCGGCTGGCCAGCGGAGCGCGTGTGGATCAACCCATCGCCCAATGCCGCCAACCTCAACATGGCCCGCGCTTATGCCGGAACGGTGATGCTCGAAGGCACGACCTTGAGCGAGGGCAGGGGCACCACCCGCCCGCTCGAACTGTTCGGTGCGCCCGATATCGACGCGAAGGTGGTGGCCGCCGAGATGCAGCGGGTCGCGCCCGACTGGCTGGCCGGTTGCACGCTTCGCGACACCTGGTTCCAGCCGACCTTCCACAAACATGTCGGCGCCTTGTGCAACGGCCTCTTCATCCACGCCGAAGGGCGGTCCTACGACCACCACGCCTTCCGCCCGTGGCGGCTCCAGGCGCTGGCGTTCAAGGCCATCCGCAATGTGCTTCCCGACTACCCCTTGTGGCGCGATTTCCCCTACGAATATGTGTTCGACAAGCTCGCCATCGACGTCGTCAACGGGTCGACCAACCTGCGTGAATGGGTCGATGATAGCGCCGCACAGCCGGGCGATCTCGAAGCCTTTGCCGGACCCGATGAGCACCACTGGACCGAGGAGCGGGGCCCGCATCTGCTCTATTGATCTTGCTCCACCATCAGCGTGGTTAACGAAGAAGTAGGAGATTTGCCCGTATCTCGTCCCGACTAGGTTTGTGGGGACGGACAGCAAATGGCGACGCAAGGGATTGAAGAAGTCACCGAAAACGCGATCCGCGCGGTGGCGCGCGATTGCGGTTCGCTGTCGATGGAATGCAGCGATGTCGCCGGCTACGTTAGCGGCGTTTCGACCCGCATCGGCGAACATTTGAAGGTTCTCGACCAGCTCGAGGATGTCACCAATCGCCTCCTCAGCGACCAGGCGCGAGTGTCCGATTCGACCGACGAGGCGCGGCTTTTGAGCGAACAGGCCAAGGCCAAGCTCGAGGCTGGCCGCGATGCGATCGAGGGGACCATCGCGGGCTTCAAGGGGCTGACCGATCTGATCGTCCAGCTGGGCGAGCGAATGGCCGGTTTCGCCTCGGCGATGAACCAGGTCCAGATGGTGTCCTCAACGATCGAGACGATCGCTCGAAAGACCAACATGCTGGCGTTGAATGCGACGATCGAGGCGGCGCGCGCCGGCGATGCCGGACGCAGCTTCGCGGTGGTTGCGGCCGAAGTGAAGAAACTTGCCCACGACACCCGCGCGGCGACCAGCCAGATCGCCTCGACGATTGGCGAACTGACCCGCGAGGCCGGTGCCGTCACCACCGAGATCAAGAGCGGGGTCGAGCGCAGCCGCGCCGCCCAATCGGGCTTTGGAACGATCAGCGAGACGGTCCGCGAAGTGAGCGAGATCGTCGGCATGGTCGACCGTCAGACCGAAGGCATTGCGCATTCGACCAGCATGATTCAGACCAGCGTCGACCGGGTCAAAGCCGGACTGACCGATTTCGCCGGCGACGCCCGGGCCAATGGCACCGAGCTTCAGACCGCTCAGAAACGCCTCGCCCATCTCGAATTACTGTCCAACACGATGCTCGACACGCTCGCCAATTCGGGCGCCGAGATCGACGACACGCCGTTCATCCTCAAAGCCCAGGAGGTCGGTCACCAGATCATGGCGGCTATCGACCAGGCCATCGATTCCGGCGAACTGAGCCTCGAGGACGCCTTCGATCGCGACTATAAGATGGTCGAGGGGTCGAACCCGGTTCAATATGATGTCCGTTTCAACCCCGCTGCCGATAAATATGTCCGGCCCATCCTCGACCGAACCAAGGGCGCGGACGGGCGGATCATCGGCTCGGCCATCGGCGACATGAACGGCTATCTGCCGACCCATTTGTCGGAACGCAGCCTTCCCCAAGGCCCGGACCCGGTGTGGAACGACGAACATTGCCGCAACAAGCGGATCCTGATCGACGACACCACGCGGGCGGCACTCGCCAGCGACAAGCCGGCGACGCTCGCCACCTATCGCATGGAATTGGGCGACAAGTTCATTCCGGTGAAAAACGTCTTCGTTCCGCTTCACTTCAAGGGCCGCCGCTGGGGCAATTTCGAACTCGCCTACCGCGACGACTGATCGGTTCGGCCAGGTGGGAGGCCGGTATCGCCGTCCGTGGTTCGCCGCGGGCGGCGATTTTTTAAAGGTTCACCGGCGGATTGCGATCCCGCCGCCGATCTTAAACTCGGTTGGCGAAACCTTACTCCGGCATAAACGCGATTTTTACGTCCGCCTGTTACATCCTTGGGCTTGGGACCGGATTTGAGGGTTCGCAAAGGAAATTTTTCATGGGTGCAGCGATGGCAATCGGTTCAAGTCCTGGCCAGCAACCGGTCAGTGCAGCGCTTGCGCAGCTTGGCCGAATCGCGGGTGAAGGCTGCGCCCGCCATCCCTATCTCAATGCCCTGCTCGAAACATCCGGACGCCATGCCGGCCGCGATCTGGCCGATGCCATCCATTTGCTGTGCCACGTCCACGGCCGTCACCCGGGCCTGGTCGAGCTGGCGCTTCAGCGTTCGCCCAAGGGCGATGTCCGGTCGTGGCTGGAGCGGGCGAGCGAATCGTTCGAGCGTGAGCGCCTCTATCTCGTCAGGCTGACCTCCGCGGTTGGCCCAATGCCAAGCACGCCCGGCGCGCTGGAGACCGAATCGAGCCTGAGCGCCGCCCGCCATGCCCTGGAAACGCTTGCGATGTCCGAACGTGGCGGCTGCGCGCTTGGCGCAGCAACCGCGCTGGTCGGCGACTGGTGGCCAATCCGGCGCTTGCTCGATCGCGCCGCGTCGCGCGCCGGAATCGAATGCCCGGCACCATCATTGCCCGACGAAGCGTCGGTCATCGGGGCGATCGATATCATCGCCGATAATCCCGCCTGCGTCCGCGCTCTGGCATTCGGCGGCCAGCAATTATTGCTCCAGCATCGCGCCCTGTTCGACCTGCTCGAAGCCCGCGCCGAGGCCCGCGGCGAATACTAAGCGGCGAGCTTGATCTCGTCGGCGCTGTTGGCGCTTTCCACCGCCGCTGTTTTTACGCTCGAAACGCTCTTGATATTGGGGGCGATGAGGCGCGAACCGAGCACCACCAGCCCAAGCGCGAGATAAGCGACGACCGCCCACATCGGGCTGATCAAGACGCTCGCCGCCAAGGGCACGCGAAGCCAGATCGGGTTGATCCCGAAATCCTCGCCCAGCGCTTCGCACACACCAAGGATGGTGTGGGCGCGCAGCGGCAGCGGCGCGGTATCGGCGGTTGGAACAATGTTGTTGTGGTCGATCTTGGTCAGGGCAGTCATGGTCGAAACTCCATCGGCGGGTCTGTGCCATGTCCCTCGCAAGAGCCGTGCCAATTCGAAAAAACCCCTGACAACAAGGTTTTACGAATTCGCGGCAAGTGCGGTTGGTGGCATCCGCCAACTTTCCTCACCTTGATTTGGGATTCCTCACCTCATGCTGCAAGTGCGATATTGCACCGCAGCACTTGAATCCTGACGACGACATGCAAATCTGTTACGCGGTTCGGCCTGCAGCCGCTGCGTAGAAGGAAGATGATCGCCATGATGCGGATCATGATGAAGTCGAAGATTCACCGAGCAACGGTGACCCAGGCCGATCTCGACTATGTCGGTTCGGTGACCATCGACGCCGATCTGCTCGACGCTGCCGATCTGATCGAGGGCGAGCAGGTGGCAATCGTCGACATCACCAACGGCGCCCGGATTGAAACCTATGTCATTCCCGGCCCGCGCGGTAGCGGCGCGATCGGAATCAACGGCGCCGCCGCCCACCTTATCCACCCCGGCGATCTGGTCATCCTCATGAGCTATGCGGTGATGGACGAAGCCGAAGCCCGGGCGATGGTTCCGCGCGTCGTTCATGTCGATGCGCACAATAAGGTGGTGAAGATCGGCAACGATCCCGCCGAGCCTGTGCCCGGCAGCGATCAGAAGCGCGGCGACCTGGTCGACCCCGCCTGAACCGGCGGCCGGCCGAGCCTCCCCAGGCGCCGTTTTTCCTGCTGGCCGACGCGCCTTGCGCTGCTAGAGGTGGGCCAGCACACGGCTTTGCGGGGGATATGTCGTGACCGGTTTCGAATATGTCGTCGGCTTTTATGCGCTTCTGCTCGGCCTTGCGGTTGCCAATGTCGCGGTCGGGTTTGCCGACATGTGGCGCGACCGCGAACGCGTCGGGGTTGGATATTGCGCTCCATTGCTTGCCGGGACGGTGCTGCTTGGGGCGATGAACGTGTGGCTGTCGACCTGGGCCACGCGGACCGAGGTCACCGTCGATGGCTGGCAGATGCTCGCGGCGCTCGGCATTTCGCTGCCTTATGTATTCGTCAGCCGGGCGATGAGTCCGCCCGAGGGCGCGACCATCTCGCTCGAGGACCATTATCTGCGCTCGCGGATTCCGATCCTGGTTGCGCTGGCGATCGCACCGGCGGTGTCGGTCTATTCCAAACTCCGCCTCGACCATTTCCATTATGCCGAGTTTGAGGAAGTGTGGCTGGCGTTCCGTATCGCCTTGCCGGTCCTGCTCATGTTCACGCCCTCCAAATGGGCCCAGCGAACCGGGCTCGCGGCGCTCAACGCTTTGCTGATCATCGGGCTGTTCAACTGGCGCTAAGAGGCTAGTCGCCCGGACCGCCAGAGACCGTGAAATCGAAGCGGATCCGGACCCAGGCACCGATCATCGGCTTCCCGCCCTGGCGCGGCGGTCGAACCTTGAACTGCCACGCGGCCTGGCGGAGCGTGCTTGCGAGGCGGGTTCCCGGCGGGACATTCTCAAGCTCCACGCAATCCTCGACCCGGTTGCCGGGAGCGGTCTTGCAGGCGACGATGCCGTAACCGCTGCGCGGATTTTTGGGCAGATAGCCCTGCAGCTCCGCGTCGCTCGGCTCGCGCACCCATTCGGCGGCATACATGTCCTCGCCGTGAGGGCCCTTGCCGACGACTTCGGAATCCCCCGCGCTGCGCCCCGCCTTGGGCAGGTTGCGAAGGTCGCTCGCCGCCATTTCCTCGCGGCTCATCGGGAGCAGTTCGCCGGGGCTGGTTTGCGGGATCGTCGGCTTGGCCGGAAGGACATTGGGCAAGGGCGGGGTGATCGCGCTTTTGGGCTTGGTCTTTTGGACGTCGCGCTTGCGCTCCTCCCGCTGCGGCGGAGCCTCGTCCTGCTGATCGTCCTGCGGCCCAATATCGATCATCGTCGGACCGCTGGCGTTCTTGACCATCTGATGCTCGCGCCGGCCGAGCCCGAGCAGCAGGAGCACGAGCAACAGCTCGAGCCCGATCGCAAGCCCAAGCCCCGACAGCCGCCGCCGAATTGGCGTCCGTTCGTAAGCGGTCGGCGGGCGATAGGTGTGGGAAGCCAAGGGGCGGACGATCTCGAACAAGGAAAAGCGCAAGCGCAGGCGAGCCTTCCCCTTAGCGTCGGTCGACCTGAACCGGCAATTGCTCGCTTCAGCGGTTGCGGCCCCGCGGCGGGTGTGGCTTGCGAGGGTGCTTGCGAGGGTGCTTGCGGGGCGGGGCGTTTGGCGGCAGCATCGCGCTTCGCCGGTCGCGGACCGGACGATGCTTCGAAAGGACCTTCGCCATGGCATTTCGACCCCTGTTTTTGCTAGCACTGACAATGGCTGCGGGAAGCGCCTCCACCAGCGCAACCGCTGCGCCGCTGCCCGGTTTCCATGCCGGCCCGGTGTTCACCCCATTCGGCCAGGTGGCGACAGTCGACGCCGATTTCCCGATTCCCGCGGGGACCGAATTCAAGGTGCTGTTCAACGTCACCGACGGCGCCGGCAAGGGCAAGCTCAACCCATCGATCGAATCCGCCGCGCGGTTCATCAACATGCAGGTCGAAGCCGGGGTCCCGCTCGACCATATCCATCTGGCGATCGTCGCCCACGGCCCGGTCGTCCTCGACCTGCTCAACCCCAAGGCCTTTGCCGCGCGCTTCAAGGGCCGCAAGAACCCGAGCCGCGACATGGTCGAGCAATTGCTTGCCAAGGGCGTCCAGATCATTGTCTGCGGCCAGTCGTCGGCGGCCCAGAAAGTGGCCCATTCCGACCTTCTGCCGGGCGTCAAAACCGCATTATCGGCAATGACCGCATCGGCCTTGTTCCAGCAGCAGGGCTATACGCTCAACCCGTAAGCGGGTGGCGGCGGGTGGCGGCGAGGAAGGGTTCTGGTGCGCCGCGAGGGGCGGCACGGGCTTAACGTCGCAATTGTCACGCGGTTTGGCGCATTTCGTGCGAACTTAAGCGGCTTCGGACGCCGTGGCGGCCGCGCGCGTTGTCAAAGACGCCGTACCCGGGGCGGAGGCGAGCGCTTGCCAAGCTCGATCATCCGCTCGAGCTCTGCCGCATAATCTGCTTCCCAGGCCGCCTGGCGGGCTTTCGCTTCGGCCTTCTCACGGCGCTTGCCGGCGAGGAACAGGCGGTAACGGCGGCGCGAGGCGGCGCGCTCGCGATTGTCGGCGACCGAGGCGTTGCGGCCCGACAGCAAGGCGATTCCGAGCCGGTCGAGCCGGCGATGTTCGACCCGCACCAGCCGCCCCTTGCGATAGACCGGCACCCAGGCACCGCTGAAGGCGCGCTCGAAGGCGTCGGCGCGAAGCCGCTCGATCCCGCGCGCAATCGCCTGGTCCCAGGCGGCGGCAAAGCCGTCGGCCCCTGGCGCCTCGAGCAAGCGATAGGCGCCGCGCGCGCTCAGCCCGACGACCCGCGCTGACTGCGACACGCAGCCGCACAAGGCGAGGCACTCGATGAACGCTCGCTGCGCCTCCGCGCTCCAGCCACCCCGGCGATTGCGCAGGCGCGGGACGGGCGCGAAGTCGAGCGGTTCGTCGGTCACCGCGACCAGGCCGGTTTCCGCGGTGGGCGGGAACGGCCAGTCGGGGTGCGGGAGCGAGTCGGTTTGGGGGAGCGAGTCGGTTTGGGGGAGCCGTTCGGGGAAGTCGGGGAGGGGTTCCGGAAAGTCGGGGATTGGGGGGAGTGAGGAGTCGCTGCTCATCTACCAGCTTAAGCCATAAAAGGGGGTGTGTAGGAAAGTTGTTTCACGCGAAGGCGCGAAGACGCGAAGGCGAGCGCTTGCGCAACAAGGGCGAACTTGTGGTGGAGAGCGCGAAAAGCCTGTCCTGAGCCTGCCTGCCCTGAGCTCGTCGAAGGGTCGAAGGGCCGGCCGGCGGGTCGCGCCAGCGAACTCGATCGACGTCACGGGATTTACTCCCGTGACGGGCTTGCTTCAGCTATCGTGAGCGAGTGGCCGATTCCCTTACTAAGAGCGAGCGAAGTGAGCGCATGTCGCGCGTACGGAATCGTGACACAAAGCCAGAAATGATCGTTCGTCGACTCGTTCATCGGCTATGCTTTCGGTATCGTCTCCACGACCGTCGACTACCCGGCGCACCCGACCTCGTGTTCAAGGCTCGCCGCAAAGCAATTTTCATTCACGGCTGCTTCTGGCACCGACACGCTGACCCCAACTGCAAATTAGCTCGGATGCCAAAATCACGACTGGACTTTTGGAGTCCCAAACTCGAGGGTAACCGCCAGCGGGATTTACGGATTCAATCCGAATTGGAGGAGATCGGTTGGCGATGCCTGATTGTTTGGGAATGCGAATTGAGGCATAGAGAACAATTAGAGAACAGGCTGCTTACTTTTCTGGCGGAAGGGACGTCCGAATGAAGGCCATCGAACTGTTTGCGGGCGCCGGCGGTCTGGGCATGGGCATAAGCAAGGCAGGGTTCAAGCCCGCCGAAATTGTCGAGTGGGATCGATGGTGTTGCGACACCATTAATGAGAATCGACGCTCGAAAGTGTCGGTGGTGAAGTCCTGGCCCGAACCCCATCATGGAGACGTTCGCCTCAAAAGTTTTAAGCACTTGGAGGGCAAGGTCGATCTCGTCAGCGGCGGACCGCCTTGTCAGCCGTTTTCACTTGGCGGAAAGCATCGGGGATATGCAGACGACCGCGACATGTGGTCGGAAGCAGTCCGCGTAGTGCGTGAAACCAAGCCGAAGGCTTTCATCTTCGAGAACGTGAAGGGCCTTACGCGGCAGGCATTCAGGGCCTACTTTTCATACATCGAACTCCAGCTCAAACACCCCGGCCTTGTTCGTCGCGAGGGCGATAGCTGGGCCGATCATCTGGCGCGCCTCGAGCAACACGAGACTTCTAAGAAGGATGTTGAGCCTGAATATGGTCTGGTGTGGCGCGTGTTGAACGCGGCTGACTTTGGCGTTCCTCAGCGACGTGAACGCGTTGTTTTTGTCGGCTTTCGCTCCGATCTAGGCGTCGAGTGGAACTTCCCCGAAAAGACCCACTCGCTAAATGCATTGTTGTGGGATCAATGCCGTACGGTTGAGTACTGGAACGACCATCACATTCCGTTCGCCGAAAGAACGAATGACGTGCGGTCCGAATTGAAAGCCGAAGCCCTGCTTGAGCGGCCTCAAACAAACCGTTGGCGAACCGTGCGCGACGCGCTGCGCGATTTGCCAGACCCCACACTCCCGTTCGAGTCGAGGATACCAAACCATCTGTATCAGCCCGGAGCACGATCATATCCTGGTCATACCGGCAGCCGTCTCGATGAACCGGCTAAAACCCTGAAGGCCGGAGTCCACGGAGTCCCGGGCGGCGAGAATATGCTGCTTCGCTCCGACGGTAGCGTGCGATACTTCACTGTTCGTGAGAGTGCGCGCTTGCAAACTTTCCCGGACGACTACGAGATGCATGGTTCTTGGACTGAAGCGATGAGACAACTCGGGAATGCCGTCCCGGTCGAACTCGCGCGAATAATTGCCAAAGATGTCGCCGGCCATCTACGTAAGGCGGCATGAGCGAAAGCGAGAGTCTACATTTCTTCCGGTTCGATCTGGACCGAGGCATCAGGCAGCAGGTGGTCGAGCATCTCGCTGCGAGTCCCGAACTGCCGTTAGCGCGAGGGGTGGGGCCAACCGAGAGCGGCATCTACGTCCTGTTGTACAGAGGGGTTCTGGTGTACATCGGCAAAGCTTCGAAAGGCACTACCAAGAGCAAACGTACGTTGCGTGCGCGCCTTTCTGAGCATGTTGGAAAGATCGGTGGTCGGCGAAACATCGCGCTGAATGAGATGTCTTGTAAATATTTGACCTTCGAAAGCGAGTGGTGGGTCTTCGCGGCGGAATACGCCCTGATTTCCCACTTTGTGCCGGAGTGGAATACAAGCGGTTTCGGAAGCAAGACGCCCGGTAAGGGGCGCCCTGGGACCGAATTGGTAAGCACTTGGGACCAGCGGTTTCCCAAGCGGCTTTGAGCATGCTTTGGAAATGCACTTCGTAATATTATCCGAGCTGTTCCGGGGCACGAAGGCAAGCCTTCCGCCGCTGATCAGCCCGGTGAAGAAGGCGTCACGGGTGGAAACGCGGGCGAGCCATCAAAAGGGATCGCAGGGGGCTCTGTTATGAATTCCGAACACAATCTAACTTTGCAAAAACACTTTGACTGGTGCCGTGAATCAATCCGCCAAGGGCGGCAGTCCCTAGCTTTCTTTGAGTCTGGCGGCACCTTGTCGTCAAATGGTGTGGACACGACGGAGGAAACGAAAGTGTTGTTCAAGCGAGTCATCGCGGACCTAGAAAAACACTTAAGAGATCATGACGAGCGTCTGCCAGGATAATCCGTAAGGCGGCTAAATCGCGTGATCGTCAAGTGAGCGGCTCAAGGGTCGCGCGGAGCTTTCTGGCTTGCGAAGCTCACGCCCGTTTCGCCTGACTGAGCAACTTTCGTGCCGCTAATCAGCGCATGGACTTCAGAGTCCAACGGCACTCTGTGCGCGCTGGCGAGCTTATCGATGTCGCGGAGGAAGGCGTTCCAGGCTCCGCTGCCAGCTCCGTGCGCACGGACACGGTCTTCGAGTACATATTTCAACGAGGGTATTCTGAGGCCGTTGGCGATGAGTGGCGCGTAATAGTCGCTCCAAAGGTCTCCAAATGCCTTGGGACTTACGCGGTGAGTTGCATACCATTCCGAGAAACAGAAAATCCAATAGGCTTGCAGTCGTGCATAATCTTCCGTGCCAAGGGCCGGTCGAAATTTGGCATCAGCGAACTTGTCAGGGAAGTTGGCGCTCACAGCATTATATTGCTGCTGAAACTGGGAAAACAGCGCCGCTCTCTGGGCTTGGACCGCGGCGCTTTGGTTGGCGTGAAGTGCCTCCCGCTGAGTCAGGAATGTGCCGCCTGTGAACGCGGCCGCCATTAGCGCAACGGCCAGCGACCAATTGACTCGCCGCTCTGTTGAGCGAACTTCCTGCTCAATTGGTGTGACTGGCTTCCGATCAGTGGTCAAAGGACACCGGCATTAGCCGCCTCCTGCTGGAGCGAACCGAGCGCCGTCCTTATAGCGAGTGTTCGAATAAATACCCAGTAACCGGCGGGAGGGCGCGCCCTCACGGAGTTAATCCGTGACGTCGAACGGGTTCTGCTACGCTGACCCGCCGGCCGAATCTCGCAGTGACCGGACCACCATGCCCCCGGCATGGCGGCGGCGGTTACTTCTTCGACGCTGCCTCGCGATTGCTGGCGCGATCGGCTCCGCTACGTTCGGCGGTTCGGTTATTGATCCAGGAAACTCCGCATCTTCCGTGACCGGCTCCCGGCTCGGATGCTTCAACTTCCACAGCGCCTTGGCCTCGATCTGGCGGATGCGTTCGCGAGTCGAAACGCGCGCCGCCATCAGAAGGGCCCGCAGGGGGCGTTGTTGTGAATGCTGGCGAACCTATTTGGCGTGCTTACCAGTCAACTGAGAGTTGACTTCCAGGGTTTAATCGCTATTTCGGCTTCATATCTCCCTCGGCGCTTCGGTGCCGAGGCGCGCGGCGACCCCTTGGGGTCGCCGTTGCTTTTTTGGGGCATTGCACAGTGCGAACCCGCGTATACGTGGATGGATACAACCTCTTCTATGCGTGCCTGAAAGGCAGCGCATACAAGTGGCTGAACGTCCACGCACTTGTTACCAATCTTTTACCGAAGAACCGCATCGACAAATTGCGCTATTTCACTGCGCAAGTTAGCGCTCGGCCGCACGATCTAAACCAGCCGCAGAGGCAGCAGACGTATCTGCGCGCACTAGCGACTATCCCCGAGATTGAAGTCCACTTCGGTCATTTTCTAACGCACGAGGTCAGCATGCCGGACGCTGCATCATGGGCAGCAGGACGGTATCGACCGGTTCGCGTGATGAAAACTGAGGAGAAGGGTTCCGACGTCAATCTCGCAACGCATTTGTTGATAGACGCTTTCGACAACAGCTTCGACGTTGCGGTAATTGTTAGCAATGACAGCGATCTCAAGGAGCCGATCCGCCTCGTCCGAAGCCGTTTCGGGAAGAAAATTGTACTGCTCGGTCCCAAATCGACCCGCCTTAGCGGCGCTCTCCGGCCGCTAGCGGACTATATTCGACAGTTCGGTCCGAGCGCGCTGGCCAATGCTCAGTTTTCGCCGGTGATGACGGATGCAGTAGGCAAATTTCACAAGCCGCCGGACTGGTGAATTTCCGTCAGTCCGGGATGAGGGCCTCACTGTTCCAAAAAGCTGCGCATCTTCCGGCTCCGGCTCGGGTGCTTCAGCTTGCGGAATGCGTTGAATTTCGGTCGCTTTCGGCTCGCCTCGAACTGCGGGAAGCGCTCGCGAGCTAGGCCGCATTGCTGCCCGCGCACGGCGCCTTGCAACACCCAAAAAAAGGGGCCGGGCTTGCGCCCGGCCCGATCGCTTACGCCTTTTCGGCGTGTTCGATGGTCTGCAGGTTGACCGCGCAGGGCTTGCTGTCGCTGCTGCTTCCGACGTCATAGGACAAGCGCTGGCCGGTCGTCGGCGGCGTGGCCTTGATGTCCCATTTGAAGGCGCTGCGTTCGAACGGCAGATTGTCGCCGCCGGCTTCGGGCTTGATCGAGCCGCGGCCCTGATCGACATCGAACGAGTTGACGGTGCCAAAGGTTTTCATCGTGGGTTCCTTCGTTTCCAGGCAACCGGAATTGGCGCCTGGTGGCTAGGAGACGTTGAAGATAGGAGGAAGGCGCGGCCCAATTCGTGTGGCTGGGCGCCCAAGACCGTCTTGCGACTGGTAGCTACGGATATAACGGTCGCGCGCCGGCAAGGGTTGCGGCGGGGCCGGGCGCAGCGCCTCCACTCAGCCCGCTTATGGCTCCAACGGGGCGGTTTGGGGGCGGTTCCGGTGGAGCGGTGCGTTCCAGCTGGATCGCCACGTCGCGACGCTCCTCGCGATGACGGGGAAAAAGAACGCCCTTCGACAAGCTCAGGACGAACGGGAGGGGACAGGCCCTCCCCCGACCCCTCCCGCTAGCGGGAGGGGGGGGGGATTATTGGTCGAGGAAGCTGCGCATTTTGCGGCTGCGCGACGGGTGCTTGAGCTTGCGCAGCGCCTTGGCTTCGATCTGGCGGATACGCTCACGGGTCACCGAGAACTGCTGGCCGACTTCTTCCAGCGTGTGGTCGGTGTTCATGCCGATGCCGAAGCGCATGCGGAGCACGCGTTCCTCGCGCGGGGTGAGGCTGGCGAGGACCCGGGTGACGGTTTCCTTGAGGTTGGACTGGATCGCGGCGTCGACCGGGATGACCGCGTTCTTGTCCTCGATGAAGTCGCCCAAATGGCTGTCTTCCTCGTCGCCGATCGGGGTTTCGAGGCTGATCGGTTCCTTGGCGATCTTGAGGACCTTGCGGACCTTTTCGAGCGGCATGGAGAGGCGCTCGGCGAGCTCCTCGGGCGTTGCTTCGCGGCCGGTTTCGTGGAGGAACTGGCGGCCGGTGCGGACGAGCTTGTTGATCGTCTCGATCATGTGGACCGGGATGCGGATGGTTCTTGCCTGATCCGCAATGCTGCGGGTGATCGCCTGGCGGATCCACCAGGTGGCGTAGGTGCTGAACTTGTAGCCGCGGCGATATTCGAACTTATCGACCGCCTTCATCAGCCCGATATTGCCCTCCTGGATGAGGTCGAGGAACTGCAGCCCGCGGTTGGTGTATTTCTTGGCGATCGAGATCACCAGGCGGAGGTTGGCCTCGACCATTTCCTTCTTGGCGATGCGGGCTTCGCGCTCGGCCTTCTGGACCATGTTGACGATGCGCCGGAACTCACCCAGCGAGGTTCCGGTCTGCTGAGCGATTTCGGCGATTTCGGAGCGGATTCGCTCGACCGTCTCGGCCTCGGTAGTGGCGAAGGCGGCCCATTTCTTGTCGGTGCCCGAAACGCTTCCCAGCCAGCCCTCGTCGAGCTCATGGCCCATATAGCTTTCGAGGAAGGCGCGGCGCGGCACCTTGTGGCGTTCGGCGAGGCGCAGCATCTGCCCGCCAAGCGCGTTGAGGCGGCGGTTGTAGCTGTACAATTGCTCGACCAGATATTCGATCTTGCTGCCGTGGAACTGGACGCTCTCGACCTCGGCGGTGAGCTGCTCGCGGAGCTTGTGATATTTCTTTTCGTCGGCCGCGCTGAATTCGGTGATGGTGGCGAGCGCATCCATCCGCGCCGCCTGGACCTTGGAGAATTTCTTGAAGATCGAGGTGATCCGGGCGAAGGTCTCGAGCGCCTGGGGGGTGAGGGTCTCCTCCATCTGGGCGAGGCTTAGAGTATTGTCCTCTTCCTCCTCCTCGACCACCGGCTTGGTCCGCCGGTCGAGCATATCCTCTTCATCGTCCTCGGCGGTCGGGGCGGGTTCGTCGGCGACGTCTTCTTCTTCCTTGATCGAGGGGCCGGCGGTCTTTTCGCTGATCTCGCCGTCCTCGGCGTCTTCCTGCTCGCCGGCCGCGATCTGTTCGGCGGTCGGGCCCTTCGACAGCATGGCGTCGAGGTCGAGGATCTCGCGCAGCTGCATGGTGCCGTTGTTGAGGTTGTTCGACCATTGGATGATGGCGTTGAAGGTGATCGGGCTTTCGCACAGGCCCCAGATCATGATGTCGCGGCCCGATTCGATGCGCTTGGCGATGGCGATTTCGCCTTCGCGGCTGAGCAATTCGACAGCGCCCATTTCGCGCAGATACATGCGCACCGGATCGTCGGTGCGGTCGACCGCTTCCTTCTTGGTCGCGGCGGCGGGGCGGGGCCCGCCATCGTCAAGGGGGTCGACCTCATCCTCGAGGTTGCTCTCCTCCTTGTCCTTTTCCTTGGAATCGTCATCGTCGTCGTCGCTGGCTTCTTCATTTTCGACGACGTTGATGCCCATGTCGTTGAGCGCGGACATCACGTCCTCGATCTGCTCGGACGCCATCTGGTCCTGGGGCAGCGCTTCATTGAGCTCGTCATAGGTGACGAAGCCGCGCTTCTTGGCGCGGGCGATCAGCTTCTTGATCGACGCATCATTGAGGTCGAGCAGTGGAGCATCCCCGGTCTCGGCCGCATCGACTTCGGTAGGTTCGTTTTTTGCCATGTTACCAATTCACGTTAGTTCGCCAGTGCCTAACTTGTAGGCAAATTCGTAGAGTTCCGCTTTTCGCTCAAAGAGTGCCGCGCGCTCTCGGTCGAGTGACAGGTATTCGTCAAGTGCCATTTCAGAGTGAGCTTGAGCATTTACCCGATCTAGCTCAGCCAAAAGCTCTTGCTCATCAAACAAGAATTCGATCAACCCTCCGAGCGTTCGGACGGCCGTAGCGGGTTGCGAGTCCCACGGGAACAGAAGATCGGTTTGAATGTCTCTTCGAGTTTTCGGCTTCAGTTTGCTACTCTCTAATATGGCAATCAGTGCATCGTCATCAAGGTCGGGACGCTCAATGACTGCTTCCACTAGGGTTTCTCGCCAAGGCGAGAGGTCTTTATGCTCTACGCGGAGATAGCTGACCGGCTCCATCGCAAGCCTAAGAACTGCCGGAAAGCGAGATAAGCCGTAAAATGCTGACCTGAGATACGAGTTATAGAGACCCGGGTTTTTCTTCGCGCTAGTCTCGACGATCGCAGTTCCGATTGTCCTCCTTTCGTTTCTCTTCCAGCCGAAATCCTCAAAGAATCCGTCGTTGAACGCGCGCCTGTATTCGGTGCGGGCAAGGCCATTCTCAATCTTGTCCGCCAGATCGAACAGGTGCTGACGAAGGCCAGCGCGTCCCTCGGGAGTTGTTGTGTCGGACGCTGATTTCGCGGTTGCGTAGATTAAACGATCCAGCGGCTTCCTATCGGCGAGAATGGCCTCGAACGCTTCTCGCCCTCCCTCCCTGATGAGGTCATCAGGATCTTTTCCTTCCGGAAGCAGAGCAAACGTGAGTGTGCGTTCGGGTCCAATTTTAGAGAGTGCTCGTTCCGCCGCTCTCACTGCCGCTTTCTTGCCCGCGGAATCGCCGTCGAAGCACAGGATCGGCGCCGGATCGAGGCGCCACATGCGCTCGAGCTGGGCCTCGGTCACCGCGGTGCCATTGGGGGCGACGACCTCGGCGATGCCGGCGCGGTCGAGCCCGATGACGTCCATATAGCCTTCGACCACGATCAGGCGTTTGGCGGTCCTGCTGGCGGGGCCAGCGCGGTCGAGATTGTAGAGGGTTCGACCCTTGTCGAACAGCGGGGTGTCAGGCGAGTTGAGATATTTGGGCTCGCCATCGCCCATGATCCGGCCGCCAAAGCCGATCACCCGCCCGCGGGCATCGCGGATCGGGATCATCAGCCGCCCGCGGAAGCGATCGTAGCTGGCTTTGCCCGGCTCGTCCGGCTGGATCAGCATTCCGGTTTCGACCAGCGCGTCCTCGCCGAGGCTGCTGAGCGCGCGCTTGAGCGCCCCGCGATTGTCGGGCGCGAAGCCGATCCCGAACGTCTCGATTTGGGCCGGGCTGATGGCGCGGCGCTTGAGATAGTCGCGGGCGTCGGCGCCGGCGGTGCTGCCCAGCTGGCCCTGGAACCAGGCCGCGACCTTGGCCATGACCTCGGTCAAGCCGGACGTCCGTTCAGACCGTTCCTGGGCGCGCGGGTCGGGGGCGGGGACCTCCATCCCGGCCTTGGACGCAAGTTCCTTGACCGCATCCATGAACGGCAGGCCGCGCGCGTCGGTGAGGAAGCGGATCGCATCGCCATGCGCTCCGCACCCGAAGCAATGGTAGAAATGCTTGTCGTCGTTGACGGTGAAGCTGGGGGTCTTTTCCTGGTGGAACGGGCAGCACGCCTTAAATTCGCGGCCGGCACGGATGAGCTTGACCGTCGGCGCGATGACCGCGGAGAGCGTGGTTCGGGCACGCAGTTCGTCAAGCCATGCGGGGGAGAGGGTCATGGTCGGGATCGCCCTTCGACTACGCGTTCCGCGCTCCGCTCAGGACGACCGATTTTTTCTGTGCCATCCGCTTTGTCGTTCGTCCTGAGCGCAGTCGAAGGGCGCTGCTCTTCCGGTTGGGCCAAGCGCCCTTCGACTGCGCGCTCCGCGCTTCGCTCAGGACGAACGGGCCTTTCGGTTGGGGCACGGGCAAGCCAGCTGACGCGTTCCCAGTCGCCGGCAATCAGCGCTTCCTTCTTGGCCCGAGTCCAGCCCTTGATCCGCCGTTCGAACGCCATTGCTTCCTCTCGAGTCGGTGCGGATTGGCACCAGGCCAGCTCGACCGGCCTCCTGCGGCTCGTCCAGTCACAGCACAGGCCCTGCTGATGTTGCCAGTATCGGGCTTCAAGGTTGTCCGAGTGGCCCGCGTAATAAGAACCATCAGCGCAGCGCAGGATATAGACCCAAAATTGCATCGACGTCGTGCCAGCGCCCTTCGACTTCGCTCAGGACGAACGAATATCGTGTCATGGCATTGAAGTCAGCCGGCGAGAAGCCCTAAGCCCCAACGCAAGACACTTGGTTAGCCCAGAAGCCCCTTGACCAAAGCGCTCGCCCGCGCCGGCTCGAGGCTGGTGCCGAGTTTTTCGCGTACCGCGGCCATGACCCGGCCCATGTCCTTCATCGAGGTGGCGCCGGTGGCGGCGATGATGTCGTGGATCGCGGCGGTGGCTTCGCCGTCGGACAATTGGGCGGGGAGGAAGCGGGTGATGACCGCGATCTCGGCGGTTTCCGCGTCGGCCAGTTCCTGGCGGCCGCCTTTCACATACATGTCGACCGATTCGCGGCGCTGCTTGATCATTTTCTGGAGCACTTCGGTGACCATCGCGTCGTCGTCGGGCTGCTGCGAAGCGGTGCGCAGTTCGATGTCGCGGTTCTTGATCGCCGCCTGGACCATGCGCAAGGTGCCGGTTCCGGCCTTGTCGCCGCTCTTCATCGCGATTCCCAGCGCGTCCTTGATTTGATCCCTGATCATGGCTTGCCCATCGTTTCGTCGCGGTGTGGAAACGACCAGCCCTAGCGGCGGTTTTTCACGCTGGCCAGCCGTTGACCGGACGGCGGAATCACCCTAGCGGCAATATCTTAGCGACATCGCCGATTTGACACAGACGGAGGCTTCCACCGCCATGGCCGACGCACGACTTACGCCTGCGCCCCAACCGACGGGCGCGACGGGAGTCATCGTCTTTGCCGACGGTCGGGTGATCTGGGGCAGGGGCTTCGGCATCGAAAGCGAAGCGGTCGGCGAATTGTGCTTCAACACGGCAATGACCGGATATCAGGAGGTGATGACCGATCCCTCCTACGCGCGCCAGGTCATCGCCTTTACCTTTCCGCATATCGGCAATGTCGGCGCCAATGACGAGGACGTCGAGGCCGGCAATGCCTTTGCCCTGGGCGCGATCGTGCGCGAGGCGGTGACCCGGCCGAGCAATTACCGTGCGGGCCAAAACTTCGCCGAATGGATGGCCAAATGGGGGCGGATCGGCATTTCGGGCGTGGATACGCGCGCGCTGACCCAGCTGGTGCGGCGCGAGGGACCGCCGACGATCGCCATCGCGCATCGGGCGGACGGGGTGTTCGATGTCGACGCGCTGCAGAAGATGGCAGCGGAGTGGCCGGGGCTCGAAGGGATGGACCTGGCCAAGGAAGTCAGCCGGTTGCAGGTCGAGGCGTGGAGCGGCGGCGGGAAATGGGCGTGGGGCGAGGGGTATGCGGCTGGCGACCAGCGCCCTTCGACTACGCGCTCCGCGCTCCGCTCAGGACGAACGAATGTGGATGAGCCCGACAAGACCGCGTTCGTCCTGAGCGAAGTCGAAGGGCGAGGCACCGACGGTCGGGCCAATCGCCCCCACGTCGTCGCGGTCGATTATGGGGCCAAGCGCAATATCTTTCGCAACCTTAGCGCGGCCGGGGCGCGGGTGACGGTGGTTCCGGCGGGGGCGAGTTTCGCGGAGATCATGGCGCATGAGCCCGACGGCTTTTTCCTCTCGAACGGGCCGGGCGACCCGGCGGCGACGGGCAAATATGCGATCCCGGTGATCAAGGCGATGCTGGGGACGGGCAAGCCGCTGTTCGGGATTTGCCTGGGGCATCAATTGCTCGCGCTCGCGGTTGGCGGGCGGACGAGCAAGATGTTTCAGGGCCATCGCGGCGCCAACCATCCGGTCAAGCGGCTGGCCGACGGGCGGGTCGAGATCACGTCGATGAACCACGGCTTCGCGGTCGAGCGGAAGGGCATGCCGAAGAGCGTGTGCGAAACCCACGTGTCGCTGTTCGACGGAAGCAATTGCGGGATCGAACTGGCCGACCGACCCGCATTTTCGGTGCAATATCACCCCGAGGCCAGCCCGGGGCCGATGGACAGTTTTTACCTGTTCGAGAAATTCGTTGGAGCGATGAAATGAGCGCTATTTTCGCTGCAGCAGCGGTCATTGGTCTGCTGGCTCAGACACCGGCAGCTGAGCTTGAGCGGGAACGGCACGATGATACGATTTATATCGTCCACGGGACCCGGGACCAGCTGGCACGATTCGACACGGACATTGCGGCAAGATGGATGGGCGGGAAACTGCTCGCCAAGGACGACGATCAGGTGGCCTATAGTTACTGGGCCTTTCCGGATCGGACCGCGCCCCAGGCTCGTGAATTCATGTTTGGAGCGATGTCGGCGGGGCTCGCGCTCGACATACTGGAATATGACGAGCGCAAATCGTTTCCTGCGGAACGGTCCACGTTGGATGAAATCGCAATTTCGTGCGGCTTTAGACACGATCCATTCTTCGTTACTCCGGTCGGCGAACTGAAGGTTACATTTAGCGCTGTCGACGGGGAGCAGCTCGCGAACTGCGTTACGCGCAAACTCAAAACGGCCAGACTGCCGAAGATCAAGAAGCGTTCGGTGAACTGATGCCCAAGCGCACCGACATCAAATGGATCTTGATTGTGGGGATGATGAAGTGAGGGATTTTTTGGCATTCATTGTCGCACTGACCGCTTGTGCCTCATGTTCGGGGAGACCGCCTATGAAGAAGCCATTGGATCGGCAACGCTTCGAAGCTGCCAAGGCCAAATGTGGGCTTAGCAGCGCAAGTTACTTCAGCGGAGGCTTTGGCTTCTCACTCGCGCAGGGGCAGACTGCGCCTACCTCCGAACAGAAGCGAATGCTCCAGTGCATGGACCGTGAGTTCCACGGTTTCGAATATCATGTCGTTATTGAAACACCGCCGCCGCAATGATCATACGAGCATTTCAACCGATCCCTTTGGCCTGTATCGCTATGGCCCTCTCCGCCTGCGCGACCGCCCAACTGCATACCAACGCACAGCTCAACGATGCGGGGCAACGCTGCGGGCTTCGGCTGGGCGAGCTTATCCAGGACGATAGCGAGAAGCGCCTGCTGCTGATGATCCGCCAGTCGCCCACGCCCGACCAGCGCGTCTGCGTCATCCGCTGGGCGCGCGAGAACCACCTCAAGCCCGTCTTCATCCAAATGGATTTTCCACAAAGCTAATGCCTAAGCGCACCGACATATCCACCATCCTCATCATCGGCGCCGGGCCGATCGTCATCGGGCAGGCGGCGGAGTTCGATTATTCGGGGTCGCAGGCGGTCAAGGCGCTGAAGGCTGAGGGATATCGCGTCGTTGTGGTCAATTCGAACCCGGCGACGATCATGACCGATCCCGAGCTGGCCGATGCGACCTATATCGAGCCGATCACGCCGCAGATCGTGGCCAAGATCCTGGAAAAGGAGCGGCACAAGGTTCCGGGCGGCTTTGCGGTGCTGCCGACGATGGGCGGGCAGACCGGGCTCAACACCGCTCTGGCGTTGTTCAAGGACGGGACGCTCGACCGGCTCGGGATCGAGCTCATCGGCGCCAATGCCGAAGCGATCGAAAAAGCCGAGGACCGCCAGAAATTCCGCGACGCGATGGACAAAATCGGGCTCGAAAGCCCGCGCTCGGCGATCGTCCATTCGATCGAGGAAGCGGCAGCGGCGCTGGAGACGGTCGGATTGCCGGCGGTCATCCGGCCCAGCTTCACGCTCGGCGGGACCGGCGGCGGGATCGCCTATAATCGCGACGAATATGAAGCCATGGTCCGCGCCGGGCTCGAAGCCAGCCCGACCACCGAAGTGCTGATCGACGAGAGCCTGGTCGGGTGGAAGGAATATGAGATGGAGGTGGTGCGCGACCGCGCCGACAATTGCATCATCATCTGCTCGATCGAGAATATCGACCCGATGGGGGTCCATACCGGCGACAGCATCACCGTCGCCCCGGCGCTGACCCTGACCGACAAGGAATATCAGCGGATGCGCTCGGCGAGCATCGCGGTGCTGCGCGAAATCGGGGTCGAAACCGGCGGCTCCAACGTTCAGTTCGCGGTCAACCCCAAGGACGGGCGGATGGTCGTGATCGAGATGAACCCGCGCGTGTCGCGATCTTCGGCATTGGCGTCGAAGGCGACGGGGTTCCCGATCGCCAAGGTCGCGGCGCGACTGGCGGTCGGCTATACCCTGGACGAAATCGCCAACGACATCACCGGCGGAGCGACCCCGGCGAGTTTCGAGCCGGCGATCGATTATGTCGTCACCAAGATTCCGCGGTTCGCGTTCGAAAAGTTCAAGGGCGCCCCGGCGGTGCTGTCGACGGCGATGAAGTCGGTTGGCGAGGTGATGGCGATCGGGCGCAATTTCGCCGAAAGCTTGCAAAAGGCGTTGCGCGGGCTGGAGGTGGGTCTGTGCGGGCTCGACCGGGTGCGCGAACTCGAACATGCCGATCCAGCGACGATCGAAAGTGCGCTGGCGACCGCGACCCCGGACCGGCTGCTGGTCGCCGCCGAAGCGCTTCGCCAGGGCTTCACGGTCGGGCGGATCAATGCGATTTCGGGCTTCGACCCGTGGTTCCTCGAGCGATTGCAGGAGATTGTCGCGGTCGAGGAACAGGTTCGCGCCGAAGGCCTGCCCCAGGATGCCGGCGAGATGCGGCGGATCAAGGGGATGGGTTTTTCGGATGCCCGGCTGGGCCAGCTGGCGTTGCGATCGGCGCGGGTCGACCGGGCGATGAGCGAGAAATCGGCCGCCGGCTCGGGTGTGGTCCACGATGCGCTGGCAGCGATGACCGGCGGGATCACCGAAGCCGAAGTGCGCGAGCACCGCCAGCGGCTCGGCGTGCGCCCGGTGTTCAAGCGGATCGACAGCTGCGCCGCCGAATTCGATGCCGCGACGCCTTATTTGTACTCGACCTATGAAGCGCCATTGTTCGGCGATCCCGAGGACGAAGCCGAGGTCAGCGACCGGACCAAGGTGATGATTCTGGGCGGCGGGCCCAACCGCATCGGGCAGGGGATCGAGTTCGATTATTGCTGCTGCCACGCGGCTTTCGCGCTTGGCCGCGACCGCGGCGAGCAGAAGGGCGCCGGCCATGAAGTGATCATGGTCAATTGCAATCCGGAGACGGTCTCGACCGACCCCGACACCTCGGACCGGCTGTATTTCGAGCCGCTGACCGCCGAGGACGTGCTCGAAATCGTCCACCGCGAGAAGGAAAAGGGGACATTGCTCGGAGTGATCGTCCAGCTCGGCGGGCAAACCCCGCTCAAGCTCGCCGCAGAACTCCAGGCGGCGGGGGTGCCGATCCTTGGTACCTCGCCCGACAGCATCGATCTGGCCGAGGACCGCGAGCGTTTTGCCGCTTTGGTCGCGCGCCTCGGGCTGATGCAGCCGGCCAATGGCATCGCCCGAAGCCGCGACGAAGCGCTGCAGGTGGCGGAGCGGATCGGCTATCCGGTGCTTCTGCGGCCGAGCTACGTGCTTGGCGGGCGCGGGATGGAGGTCGTCGACGGTCCCCAGCAGCTCGACCATTATATCGCCACCGCGGTCGCCGTATCGGGCAATTCGCCGGTTCTGATCGACCGCTATTTGCGCGACGCGATCGAGGTCGACGTCGATGCCATTTGCGACGGCGAGGAGGTCGCGGTGTGCGGCGTGCTCCAGCATATCGAGGAAGCCGGGGTGCATTCGGGCGACAGCGCCTGCGCCATCCCGCCGCACAGCTTGTCGCCGGCGATCATCACCGAAATCGAGCGCCAGACGCGTGAGCTTGGACTCGCGCTCAAGGTCAAGGGGCTGATGAACATCCAGTTTGCGGTCAAGGGCAGCGATGTGTTCCTGATCGAGGTCAACCCGCGCGCCAGCCGCACCGTGCCGTTCGTTGCCAAGGCCATTGGAGTGCCCATCGCCAAGATCGCGGCGCGGGTCATGGCGGGCGCGAGCCTCAAGGACGTCGGGCCAATCAACCGCGACATCGACTATATCGCGGTCAAAGGCCCCGTGTTCCCCTTCGCGCGCTTCCCCGGAACCGACCCTGTGCTTGGACCGGAAATGAAGAGCACCGGTGAAGTCATGGGAATCGATAGGGATTTCGATCTCGCTTTTGCCAAAGCAATGCTTGGCGCTGGGATGATCCTGCCGCAAAGCGGGACGGCGTTCGTGTCGGTCAAGGACGCCGACAAGGACCATATCTTGCCCGCGGTCGAAAAACTGGTCGAGCTTGGCTTTGCGATTATCGCAACCACCGGCACCGCTGCCTATCTCGCGGCCAAGAATGTCCCGGTGACGATGGTCAACAAGGTCGCCCAGGGCCGGCCGCATATCGTCGACCGACTACGCGACGGAGCCATCGATCTGGTGCTCAACACGACCGAGGGCTGGCAGTCGTTGAAGGACAGCCATTCGATCCGGGCGACCGCGCTGCACAAGAAGGTCCCGTACTTCACCACCGCGGCGGCGAGCGTGGCGGCGGCGCGGGCAATCGAGGCGGTTCGCGGCCATGCGCTTGAAGTCGCTGCAATGCAGGACTATTATTCCGCCACCAAACATTAGGCTTCCATACATTCTGGCCACCGATGCGCACGCATTTGCGACGCGCCGGGGCGAGGTTTTGAAAAGGGTTTTGACGATGGCGAGTGCCGAAAAGGTGCCGATGCTGGCCGAGGGCCAGGCGCTGCTGAACGCCGATCTCAAGCGGTTGAAGGCCGAACGGCCCGAAGTGGTCGAGGCGATTGAAGTCGCGCGGGCTCACGGCGATCTTAGCGAAAACGCCGAATATCACGCGGCCAAGGAACGCCAGGGGCAGATCGAGGCGATGATCGCCGACATCGAGGACCGGCTGGCGCGAGCGATGGTCATCGATCCCAAGACCTTGTCCGGCGACAAGGTCGTGTTCGGCGCAACGGTGACGCTGATCGACGAGGAAAAGAAGAAGATCCGCTATCAACTCGTCGGCCAGACCGAAGCCGACGCCAAGGTCGGCCGGATCAGCTATAATTCGCCGCTCGGGCGGGCACTGATCGGGCGCAACGCGGGTGAGGATGTCGAAGTGTCGACCCCCTCGGGCGAGCGCTATTACGAGATCACCAAGATCGAGTTCATTTGAGCAAGCCCGGGACCATGGCGGGCAGGATTCCGCGCAGCGCCCTGACCGCGACCAATGTGCTGACCGGTCTGACCGCTGTGGCCTGGCTGGTCACCACAGTGATTGGCCAGGACGAGGCGGCGGCGCTTTCGCTCGGCTTCATTCCAGCGCGATTGAGCGGCGCCGCGGTGCAATATGCGGCGATCCCGGCGTGGCTGACACCGCTGAGCTCGACCCTGGTTCATTCGGGCCTGTTCCATCTGTTCTTCAATTTGCTGCTGCTGGTGTGGTGCGGCCGAGCGGTCGAGCGGGTGATCGGTGCGCCGAGCCTGGTCCTGCTGTACGTCATCGGCGCCTATAGCGCGGCATTCGCGCAATGGGCGGTCGAGCCGATGAGCCTGACCCCGACGATCGGCGCGAGCGGCGCGATCAGTGCGGTGATCGGAGCGTTCGCGCTGAGTTTCGGCCGACCGCGCGCCGTCACCCGCTCGGGCCGGCTCAATCGAATGCTCAATGCCGTGTGGCTGATGGCGGCATGGATCCTGATCCAGCTGGCGGTCGGCTATATCGCTGGCGGCGAGGGCCTGTTGCTCGCCACACCGGCGCACATTGGCGGGTTCCTGGCCGGGCTGCTGCTTCAGCGGCCGCTCTTGTTGTGGCGTTACCGTTCGGCCTGACTGGGCTTTACTGTTCGGCCTGATTCGCCCGGGGCCGCGCGATCCCGCCGCTGTCGGGCTCGAGCAAGCGGTGCAGATGGACGATGACATATTTCATCTCGGCATCGTCGACGGTGCGCTGGGCAGCGCCGCGCCACGCTTCTTCGGCCTCGGCGAAGCTGTCGAACAGTCCGACCAGATCCATGTCGTCGAGATTGACGAAGTCGAGGCCGAGCGGATCCTTGACCCGGCCGCCGAACACGAAGTGAAGTTTGCTCATGAAAGGGCCCGCTAGCAGAATTTTCCGGACGGTCGAAGAGCGCTCAGGACTTGCGAGCGGCATCCACCGCAGCACCGGCCGAAGCCTTGGCCGCATCGCCAACTCCGCGCAGCAATGAGCGCAGGGTCTGTTCGCCCTTATCGCGGCTGATGCCGAGTTCCTCGAGATGCTTCGAGCCGGTTTCGCGCGCGGCTTCGGCCGCGGCCTTGGCCGTTTCCCTGACCCGTTTCGCGGTTGGCCGGACAAGATCGGTTTCCTTGTCGGTGCTTGGCAACAAGGCGGCGATGAGCGCGCCCGCGGCAATTCCGCCAGCGAGCGCGATCAACGGCGCGTCGCTGAGCGTATCGCGGGCCTTCCGACCGGCATCAGCGGCGCTGTCGCGGGCCTGTTCGTAGCTTTCGATTGCGCGCTGGCGGGCCTTGTCGGCGAAATTCTGATCTTCGTCGTGACGGGGACTCATTTACTTTCCTCCACTTTTTTGGATTTAGCCGGCTTGCGAACAGCAGGCTTTTTTGGCGCGCGCTTTTTGGCGTCGGGCTGCTTCCCTTCGGGCTTCTTCGCCTTGGACTTTTTCGCTTCCAGCTTGCGTTTCTTCTTGTCGCCGAAGCCATCGAACATCTTGCCGGCCAGATCCGCGATCGGTTCGCGGGCGAGGAACATGGCGATTGCAGCAACCACGCCGGTTGCCGCAAGCGGCCGCGCCTTGACCGCATCGACCGCTTCTTCGGCCAGATCGGCGCCCTTGTTCTTGGCGTCTTCCCACAATTCACCGATCAGCCGCCGCGGCTCGAGCTGCAGGGCGATGTCCTGGACGGTGTCGATCAGCCGTTCGCGAGCGGCCTCGACCGCGGCTTCGGCCCGGGCGATCTTGGGGTCCTCAGTCATCGGCGCGCTCGAACGCTTTTTTCGCCGCCAACCCGAGCCCGCCCGTGATGAGAATGAAGAGCGCAACACCGAGCAAACCGCCGCCAACCGCGCCAAGATAATACATCGCGATCAGGACCACCGCGACGGCGAGTGCGACCATTGCCGCAATTCCAAACAGCAATGCGCCGAGCGCAAGCTGGGCCGCGCCGCGATACAGCGCGATCCTGCTCGTCGCCCGGACCTGAAACAATTTGGCTTCGGCCTGGATATAGTTGCGGCCATCGTCGAGGATCTGTTGCGCAAGCTCCCCGAACGATCGGTCCGAATCCTCTTGCGGAGCGCCGCGGTCGGGCGGTTTGAGCATTAGTCGCGCTTGCCCTTGCCGGCTTCGAGACCGCTTTTGACGAGGCGGGCGAGGACGAAGCCGACCACCGCAGCGCCGGCGAGGGCGAGGCCCGGGCTCTTGCGCACGAATTCGCGGGTGTCGTCGATCAGCTCGTCGGCGTCCTTATTGCCGAGCGAGGTTGCCGCTTTGTCGAGAGCGCCGGCCGCCTTGCGTGCATAATCGCCATATTCGGCGCCGACCCGATCATCGATTCCGCCGGCCGTATCGCCGACCATCTTCGAGACGTTGCTCAAGGCGTCGGCGGCGCGCTCGAGGCCCTGCGAGACAAACCCGCGCGCCTTGTCGGCGGCCTGGCCAGCGATCTTTTCGCCGCTGGTGCGGAGCTTGTCGCTGACCGATTCGGCGCGGATCGACACGGTTCCAGTGTCACCGTCGGTGGATTCGCCAGCGGTCGCAAGCGCCGGGCTGTTCTGCGGTTCGGCGATCGCCAGTTCGCTGTCGTCGTTGATCTTGGTGGTTTTCTTGGCAGCCATGTGAATTCTCCTTCAAGCTTGCTCAACCCGGAGCACCGGCGCTTCGTTCCGCCCGTCCAAGGTGAAAGTTGCACGGCTGGGCGGGCCGAGTATGAGAGCCAACACAAGCCGACATCATTACGCCTCCGCAAGAAGGAAAGCCATGACCGCGATCGCCGACATCCACGCCCGCCAGATCCTCGACAGCCGCGGCCATCCGACGGTCGAGGTCGACGTCACCTTGGACGACGGCAGCATGGGCCGGGCGGCAGTGCCGTCGGGCGCCTCGACCGGCGCTCATGAAGCGGTCGAACTGCGCGACGGCGACACAAAGCGGTGGGGCGGCAAGGGCGTCGGCAAGGCGGTCGCGGCGGTCAACGGGCCGATCGCCGATCTGCTCATCGGCCTCGATGCCGAGGACCAGGCGGATGTCGACGCCGCGATGATCGCGCTCGACGGGACCCAGAACAAGAGCAAGCTTGGCGCCAACGCCATCCTCGGGGTCAGCCTGGCGACCGCGCGCGCCGCCGCCGAGGCGCTGGCGATGCCGCTATACCGTTATGTCGGGGGGGTGGATTCGACGCTGTTGCCGGTGCCGATGATGAACATTCTCAACGGCGGCGCTCATGCCGATAACGGGATCGACTTTCAGGAATTCATGGTGATGCCGGTCGGTGCCGCCGATTTTTCCGAAGCGTTGCGCTGCGGGGCCGAGATTTTCCACGCGCTCAAGGCGGCGCTGCACGCCAAAGGCTTCAACACCGCGGTCGGCGACGAAGGCGGCTTCGCACCGCAGTTGAAATCCTCCCGCGAAGCGCTGGATTTCATTGCTTCGGCGGTCGGCGACGCCGGTTTCGCGCTTGGCGACGACGTTCTTCTGGCGACCGATTGCGCGGCGAGCGAATATTATAGGGACGGAAGCTACCGGATGACCGGCGAGGGCAAGATTCTGTCGAGCGATGAAAATGCGCATTATCTTGCCGAGCTGGCGCGCGATTACCCGATCGCCTCGATCGAGGACGGAATGGCCGAGGACGACATGGCCGGGTGGAAGGTGCTGACCGAATTGCTCGGAAGCCGGGTCCAGCTGGTCGGCGACGATCTGTTCGTGACCAACGTCGAGCGGCTCGAGCAGGGCATCAAGGACGGAATCGCCAATTCGATCCTGATCAAGGTCAACCAGATCGGGACCCTGACCGAGACCATCGACGCGGTGCGGCTGGCGCAGACCTCGGGCTATACCGCGGTGATGAGCCACCGGTCGGGCGAAACCGAGGACACCATCATCGCCGACCTCGCGGTCGCGCTGAGTTGCGGGCAGATCAAGACCGGCAGCCTGGCGCGGTCGGACCGGACCGCGAAATATAATCAATTGCTGCGGATTGAGGAGGAGCTGGGGCCGGCCGCGCGCTATCCCGGGCGGGCTGCGCTAAAGGCTTATATCCCCGCCTGATCCACAGCTTTATCCCAAGTTTTTGCCCGAATTATCCGCCAAAGCATTCTTTTCACTTGCCTTCGTCCCCCCTTCGTGATTCTTTGGCGGCATGGGAGGGACGACCAGGAACAGCATAAGCTTGATCCGCCGCGCGGCATTGCCCGCGCTGGTGCTGATCATCCTTGGCACGTTCGCCGGCCATGCCATTGCCGGACCGAACGGAATCCTCGCCTGGGGCGGCTATCACCGGGCCTTGAAAGAGCGCCAGTCCGAGCTCGCCCAGATCGAGCAGCAGCGCGTCCAGCTGCGCCACCACTCGAAACTGCTCGACCCGCGCAAGGCCGATCCCGACATGGCCGACGAACTGGTGCGCAAGGATTTGGGGTTGGTGCGGCCGGACGAAGTGATCGTTCCGCTGGACGATTGACGGCGCTCCACGAAGGAGGCGGAAGATGACGTTATCCGTTATCGGTGCCGGTCTCGGACGAACCGGCACCATGTCGTTGAAGCTGGCGCTCGAGCGTCTCGGCTTTGGTCCCTGTTACCACATGGTCGAGGTGCTCGACGACCCAGCCGGGCGCTCGCCGCAGTGGGAGGCCGCGGCGGACGGCAAGCCGGTCGACTGGGACGCGATTTTCAAAGGTTATCGCTCGACCGTCGATTGGCCCGGAGCGACCTTTTGGCGCGAGATCGTCGCGGCCTTTCCCGGTGCCAAAGTCATCCTGACCGAGCGCGATCCCGAAGATTGGTATCGCTCGATCGAGCAGACGATCTTCTCGCGCCGGATGCCTCACGATCCCAAGGATCCGTGGGCACGGATGACGACCAAGGTCGTGCGCGGCATGTTCGACGGAGTAGTCGATGACCGTGACCATGCGATTGCGGTGTTCGAGCGCCACAATCGCGCTGTCCGCAAAGCGATTCCGGCCGATCGGCTGCTAGTCTATGAAGTCTCCCAGGGGTGGGAGCCGTTGTGCGCCTTCCTCGGCGTTCCCGTGCCCGACGAGCCAATACCCAAGACCAATAGCACGGCCGAATTCAAGGAACGGCTGGAAGCGATACTCGAGCTCACGCCTCGGCCGGACTAGACGTCCGCCCAATCATGCCACCACCGCGCCGTGTCGGTGGTTGCTCCTCGAATCCGTGACTGGTATCTGCGCGTTCCATCACCCTGACCCCAAAGTCGAACCGGAGAACCCTGGAATGAAGCCGATCCATATTGCAGCTGCTGCGGCGGTTCTCGCGCTTGCGGCATGCAACGACAAGAACCAGCCTTCGGGCGCCGCCGCTTCCAGCCAGGAAGTGACGATCACCCAGGCCGCTCCGCCGCCGGGCGGGGACTGGACCGACGTCGTCAACGCCACCCCCGATGGTACGATGATGGGCAATCCCAAGGCCAAGGTGAAGCTGTTGGAAATCGCCTCGCTCGGTTGCCCGTTTTGCAAGAAATTCGAGGATGAAGGCGCATCGCATCTGCTCGAGCTTGTGAAAAGCGGGAAGATCAGCTGGGAATTCCGTCCCTATGTGATTCACGGACCGATCGACATGGCCGCGAATTTGATCGTTCATTGCAACGGCCTGAAGACATTTTTCCCGTTGATGAAGGCGCTGTACAAGGATCAGAGGGTGTGGATGGGCAAGGCCGAAGCCGCGCCGCGCAAGAAGCTCGAGGAGCTTCAGAATTTGCCGACCAACCATGTGTTCGTCGCAATGGCCAGCCTGGTCGGACTGCAGGACTGGGCGGCGGCGCGCGGAGTGCCGGTGGCCAAGAGCAACCAGTGCCTGAGCAATCAGCAGATGATCGACCATGAAGTCCAGGTGACGAGTAACGTGAACACGCAATTCCCGGACTTCAAGGGAACTCCATCCTTCGCGATCAACGGCACCTTCCTTCCCGACAGTGGCAGCTGGGATAAGCTCAAGCCGCAGCTCGAGGCCGCGCTGAAATAGGGATCGGCTCCCGCCGCTCACGGGCATGCGTGATTTCGTCCCGGTTGCCGCCTGCCGCACCGCCTCCTATAGACCCGCGCTCCATGATGGATGAGGCAAAAGTGGCGCGTTCAGCCGAGAAATCCGCAAGCCCAAAGCCGCCTGCAGCCAAGGCCGCGCTCAGCCGGGCGCCAAAGCCGGGATCCAAGCGCGGCGCCGCAATCGCCCGCCCGCCCGAGCCCAAGCCGTACCAAGCGGGCAAGGACGAGCTGCTCGGCCTGTATCGCGAAATGCTGCTCATCCGCCGCTTCGAGGAGCGCGCCGGGCAATTGTACGGCCTCGGGCTGATCGGCGGCTTCTGCCACCTCTACATCGGCCAGGAAGCGGTCGCGGTCGGGCTTCAGTCGGCGATGGAGGTCGGCAAGGACAGCGTCATCACCGGCTATCGCGACCATGGCCACATGCTCGCTTACGGCATCGACCCCAAATTGATCATGGCCGAGCTGACCGGGCGCGCAGCCGGCATTTCCAAGGGCAAGGGCGGGTCGATGCACATGTTCAGCGTCGAGCATGGCTTTTACGGCGGCCACGGGATTGTCGGGGCTCAGGTGGCGCTCGGCACCGGCCTGGCGTTCAAGCATCATTATACCGGCGATGGCGGGGTGTGCCTGACCTATATGGGCGACGGCGCGATCAATCAGGGCCAGGTCTTTGAAGCGTTCAACATGGCCAGCCTGTGGAAGCTGCCGGTGATCTTTGCGGTCGAGAATAACCGCTATGCGATGGGCACGAGCCTGGCTCGGGCGCATAGCGAGCCGGACCTTTACAAGAAGGGCGAAAGCTTCCGCATTCCGGGCATCAGGGTCGATGGCCAGGACGTGCTTGCAGTGCGCGGGGCGGCGGAAATGGCGCTGGAGTGGACTCGCGGCGGCAAGGGGCCGATCCTGATCGAGTTCATGACCTATCGCTACCGCGGCCATTCGATGAGCGACCCGGCCAAGTACCGGACGCGCGAAGAAGTGCAGGACATGCGCGAGCATAACGACCCCATCAGCAAGTGCGCGAAGGTGCTTGAAAAGCTCGGCGTCAGCGACGAAGAACTCAAGGAAATCGACAAGGAAATCAAGACGATCGTGGTCGAAGCTGCGAAGTTTGCGGAAGAGGCGCCGGAGCCGCAGCCGGCCGAACTCTACACCGACGTGCTGGTGGAGTCCTATTGATGGGGATCGAGCTCAAAATGCCCGCTCTGTCGCCGACGATGGAGGAGGGCACGCTGGCCAAATGGCTGGTCAAGGAAGGCGATCATGTCGCTTCCGGCGATATCCTGGCCGAGATCGAGACCGACAAAGCAGTGATGGAATTCGAAGCCGTCGACGAGGGGACGATTTCGAAGATCCTGGTCGCGGAAGGCACCGACGGGGTCAAGGTCGGCGCGGTGATCGCGACGATGGCTGGCGACGGGGAAGATATTTCCTCTCCCCCGGGGGGAGAGGACGACTCGGTGGCAGCCGAGCGCGGTGAGGGGGCTCCGGCCTCGCCGCAAAAACCTGACCGTGGAACCCCCTCATCCCGGCCTTCTCCCCCGGGGGGAGAAGGAGTTTCCATGCCCGCCAGCCAACAGCCCGAGGCAACGCCCGCACCCAAACAAATAGACTCCGCGGCGCGCGCGCTGGTGGCCGATGTCGCCGATACCCGCGACGAGCCGGAGATGCCGGCCGGGACGCCGGTTGTTTCAACCACCGTCCGCGATGCGTTGCGCGACGCAATGGCCGAGGAAATGCGCGCCGACGAACGGGTCCTGGTGCTGGGCGAGGAAGTTGCCGAATATCAGGGCGCGTACAAGGTGACCCAGGGGCTGTTGCAGGAGTTCGGACCCCGCCGAGTGGTCGATACGCCGATCACCGAATATGGCTTTGCCGGGCTTGGCGCTGGGGCCGCGATGGGCGGACTAAAGCCGATCGTCGAGTTCATGACCTTCAACTTCGCCATGCAGGCGATCGACCACATCATCAATTCGGCGGCCAAGACCAATTATAT
Organism: Pseudomonadota bacterium; assembly: GCA_040390365.1. GTDB lineage: Bacteria > Pseudomonadota > Alphaproteobacteria > Sphingomonadales > Sphingomonadaceae > Sphingomicrobium. Next base: position 685,203 of record JAZJYM010000003.1, read on the forward strand.
GTCGGGCGGCCAGATGCGCTGCCCGGTGGTGTTCCGCGGCCCCAATGGCGCCGCCGCCCGGGTCGGCGCCCAGCACAGCCAGAATTACGGTCCATGGTATGCCAGCGTTCCCGGCCTGATCGTCATCGCGCCCTATAGCGCGGCCGACGCCAAGGGCCTGCTCAAGGCCGCCATCCGCACCGAGGATCCGGTCGTCTTCCTCGAAAACGAATTGCTCTACGGTCAGCATTTCGATGTTCCCGAGATCGAGGATTATGTGCTTCCGATCGGCAAGGCGCGGGTCGTCCGGACGGGCAGGGACGTGACCATCGTCAGCTATTCGATCGGGGTCGGGGTGGCGCTCGAGGCGGCGAAAGAGCTCGAGGCCGCGGGCATCGACGCCGAAGTGATCGACCTCAGGACTCTTCGCCCGCTCGACAAGGCGGCGGTGCTGACCAGCCTCAAGAAGACCAACCGAATCGTGGTGGTGGAGGAGGGGTGGCCGGTGTGCTCGATCTCGTCCGAGATCATGGCGATCTGCATGGAGGACGGGTTTGACGATCTCGACGCGCCGGTGATGCGGGTCAATGACGCCGATGTTCCTTTGCCTTATGCCGCGAACCTCGAGAAGCTGGCGCTGATCAAGGCCAAGGATGTGGTGAAAGCGGCGAAGGCGGTGTGTTATCGGTGATTCGTCACCCCGGCCTTGAGCCGGGGTCCGCCTGCCTTTCGGGCAGCCGGACAAGGCAGGCGAATGCCGGGTCAAGTCCGGCATGACGGCGGACGGCGCCCTCGTCCAGCTCTACGTTCCCGTTGAAAAGCGCGCCGCGTTCGCCGCTTTGTTCGCGGTCAATGACGCGCTTGGCGACGTGCTTCGATCGACCAGCAACCCGATGGTCGGGCGAATCCGGCTCGCCTGGTGGCGCGAGCGATTGGAGGAGCTCGATCAAGGAGCGATCCCGGCCGAACCGCGGCTGAAAGAGGCGGCCCGGTTGCTGCTGCCCGCGGGCATTTCGGGGGCCGATCTGGGCGAGCTTGAAACCGGCTGGGCGCATCTGCTCGAGCCATTCCCGTGGCCCGACCTCAGCGCCGAGGCGACCTGGTTTCGGGGCCTGCGCCTGTTCGGCTTCGGTGCCCGACTGCTTGATCGCAGCGACGAACAAATCCAGGCGGCCGGCGGGCTATGGGCGCTGGTCGATGCCGCCCGGCATTGCAGCGATGCGCCGTCGCGCGAGCTGATGATCGAGCGCGCACACCATTTTTCCAAGGCGGTCGCGGGCCGGCGTTTCGCCCGGCCGCTGCGACCCTTGTCGATGCTCGCCGCATTGGCGTTGCGTGACCTTGGCCGGTGGCCGGGAATAGAGCCCGAGGGCACTCCGGGCAGAGCCTTGACCCTATTGCGCCACCGACTGACCGGCCAGCTTTAGGTTGACAGCGGCTGCTCCGTTATGGAGCATGACCGCGCCGAATCTCCATTGCTGGAGACCATGCCATGGTGCGTTTTCTCGCCGGGGCTGCGGCCTGCTTTCTCCTCATGACCGGCGCGTTCCTGCTGTGGCAATCGCGCGCCCAAAGCGGTTCGGCCTTGCCCGCGGCGCCAGCGGCGCGGCTTGCGCAAAACGGTCCGGGGATCAATCTGAAGCGGATTCCCGACGCTCCGACGGCCGATCCCAAGAACAAGGAGCAGAAGCGCTTCGACCGGTCCGACAAGGACAAGAACGGGACGATCACGCTGGCCGAACTGGTCGAGCCGAGACGCAAACCATATGCCAAGCTCGACCTCAATCGTGACGGCAAATTGAGTTTCGAGGAATGGGCGGTCAAGACGATCGACAAGTTCAAGACCGCCGACGGCGACAAGAGCAACGGCCTGACCCGCGCCGAATATGCCACCACCGCGCCCAAGCCCAAGGCGACGAAGGCGGGATGCGCCTGCGATTGAGGCTCGGCTTGCACCGCGAAGTGCGGCTGTTAGATTGCCCCAGGCGAGGGGGCCAGAGTGAAAATATTCGAATATTTGATCCTGTTCTTTTCCTTCGCTTTCACCCTGGCGCTGACCCATTTGCTGTTCGCGATGACACGCATGATCCGCCACCGGCGCGAACTGGTGTTCTCGATCGAGCATGCGCTGTGGATGGCCAATGCGCTGTTCCTGCTGCTGGCCAATTGGCTGAGCCTGTTCGATTATCGCGGCAAGGAGAGCTTCGACCTCGGTTCGATTGCGGTTCTGATGGTGTTCGTGATCACACTCTATTTCGCCTGCGCTCTCGTCTCGCCCGATTTCGAGGACGACGAACAATATGACATGCGCGCGTTCCACCGCCGGGAGGGGCGAACCTATATCGGAGCGCTTGCGATGCTGATCGTCGTCAGCTTCATCGCCAATATCGATGCCAGCAGAGAAGGGGTGGCGGTGTGGGGCCAGGAAAACATCGTCGTCATGTGGATGATCCCGGTCACCTTTGCGCCGCTGATCTGGCGCAATCGCGCGGTCCAGTTGATCAGCCCGCTGGCGTTGATGGCGCTGACCATCACCTTCACGATCATCTATTATCCGGTGATCAACTGAGGTTCAGGCGGGCTCTAGCATATCGACATCGGTCCATGCCGCGAACGCCGCCCGGGCGCGAGCGGTGTAAAGCTTCTTGCGGTCGCCCTTCTTCGCGCGCGGACCGTCGAGCGGCGGCATCAGCCCGAAATTGACGTTCATCGGCTGATAATTGTCGGCATCGGCGCCGCCGGTGATGTGGGCGAGCAGCGCTCCGAGCGCGGTTTCCTGGGGCGGAGCGGGGAGCGTTCGGCGTTGCGCCTCGGCGATTGCAAAGCGCGCGGCGAGGAGGCCGATGGCGGCCGATTCGACATAGCCTTCGCAGCCGGTGATCTGGCCGGCGAAGCGGATATTGGGTTTGGACTTGAGGCGTAATGTGCCGTCGAGCAGCACCGGCGACTTGATGAAGCTGTTGCGGTGGATTCCGCCGAGGCGCGCGAATTCGGCATTCTCAAGCCCGGGGATCATCCGGAAGATGCGGACCTGCTCGCCGTGTCTGAGCTTGGTTTGAAAGCCGACCATGTTCCACAAGGTGCCAAGCTTATTGTCCTGGCGCAGCTGCACCACGGCATAGGGCCAGCGGCCGGTTTTCGGATCGTCGAGTCCGACGCCCTTCATCGGGCCGAAGCGCAGGGTTTCGGCGCCGCGGGCGGCCATCACCTCGATCGGCATGCAGCCTTCGAAATAGGGCGTGTCCTTCTCCCACTCCTTGAATTCGGTCTTTTGACCGGCGTTCAATTGCTCGACGAAGGCGTGATATTGGTCGCGGGTCATCGGGCAGTTGATGTAATCCTTGCCTCCCTTGTCCCAGCGCGCGGCCATCCAGCAGATGTCCATATCGACGCTGTCGCGGTGGACGATCGGGGCGATGGCGTCGAAGAAGGCGAGCGCCGCGCTGCCGGTTTCGGCGGCGATCGCTTCGGCCAGTGCCGAGCCGGTCAGTGGCCCGGTGGCGACGATCGCGGGATGGTCGGGCAGGGTGTCGACGCGCTCGCGGACCACATTGATGTTGGGATGGCCGGCGATCCGAGCGGTGACTTCACCGGCGAAGGCTTCGCGATCGACCGCGAGCGCGGAGCCGGCGGGAACCCGGTGCTGGTCAGCGCAAGACATGATCAAGGAACCGAGATCGCGCATTTCCTGGTGGATCAGGCCAACCGCATTATTTTCCGCATCGTCGGAGCGAAAGCTGTTCGAGCAGACCATTTCGGCGAGCGCTTCACCGTCATGGGCCGGGGTGGTGTCCCCAGCCTGGTCGCCGCGCATTTCACTGAGGCGAACGCTGAGACCGGCTTCGGCCAGCTGCCACGCCGCTTCCGACCCGGCGAGGCCACCGCCGATGATGTGGATGTCGTGCGTCATTCGACAGGAATATCCGCTCGTCCTGAGCTTGTCGAAGGGCGTCCGCGAAGCGATTTGCCAGCGCCCTACGACTTCGCTCAGGACGAACGAGGGTTCTGTGGAAACGCCGGGCTGGGGCGCCTAGACCGCCGCCGGTTCGTCAGCTTTCGTTTCGCTCACGATCAGCGCTTCGATGTCGGGGATCGGGTGGCCGGTCATTTCCTTGGCGATTTCGCACACCACGCGCCGGGCGGCTTCCTTGTGCAGCTTCTTGCGCAATTCCCCCAGCGTCTTGGGCGGCGCGATGATGGCCAGGGCGTCGAAGTCGCCCGACAAAGCGCGCTGGTTGACTTGTTCGGCGGCGCCATGCGCCCAGCGGTCCTCCTCGAGCTGCTTGAAATCGGTTTCTTCATAGGTCGAGTGGCCAAAGCCGCCCGATTGCTGGACAGCGCCGGGCGCGTCGGAAGCAAGGTCGCGGTTGAAATCCGCATCGTCGCGCTCGTCGTGGCTCTCGGTCCTGAGGTCGATCTGATTGACGTCGCCGGCATTGCGAAAGAACAAAGTCTTGCGGCCGTCGGTGACGAGGACGAGAGCGTTATTGGCGAGAGGCATGCGGATCTCCTTGAATTCGTCGTCACCAAACGTTCCCATTTTAGGTCGCGTTCCGTCGTCTTCTCCTCTCCCCGGCGGGGAGAGGGCAGGGCGAGGGGGTTCTGCGACGGGCGGATTATCCGGGTTGTGCGAGCCCCCTCATCCCAACCTTCTCCCCGCTGTGGAGAAGGGGCCTATTTGCCGCCTTCAGGACCGGCCGCTTCATCCTCTCCGACCGTCGCATCGGGCAAAGGATCATGCTCCTCGCCGCCGTTGAGTTCGATCTCTTCCTCATCGCTTTCGTCGATTTTGGCGACGCTCACGACATGCTCCTTGTCGGCGACGTTGAAGATGGTGACGCCCTGCGTATTGCGCCCGGCGATGCGGATGTCGCCGACGGTGGTGCGGATGATCTTGCCCTGGTTGGTGACCAGCATCAATTGCTCGCCAAGGGTCACCGGGAAACTGGCGACGACCCCGCCGTTGCGCTCCGACGTGACGATGTTGATGATGCCCTGGCCGCCGCGGTTGGTGCGGCGATATTCGTAGGTTGAACTGCGTTTGCCATAGCCGTTGACGGTGATGGTGAGCAGGAACTGCTCCTTGTCGGCGATTTCGGTGTAGCGCTCGCCGGCAAGCCCGCCGGCGCCATCATTGTCGCGCCAGCGCGGCGCCTTGAGATAGGCTTCGCGCTCCTCGGCACTGGTGCCGACCCGGCGCAGGATCGACATCGAAATGACCTGGTCGTCGCCGAGCAGCCGGACCCCGCGCACGCCCATCGAATTGCGGCTCTGGAATTCGCGCACGTCGGTCGAACGGAAGCGGATCGCCTTGCCGTTGCGGGTAGCGAGAAGGACGTCGTCGTCCTCAGTCAGAAGCTCGACCCCGACCAAGCGGTCGAGGCTTCCGGCATTGCTGGCATCGTCGTCATCGCCGCCACCCTCGCTGTCGCCGTCCTCGGTCATCCCGAATTTCATCGCGATCTTGCCCGCGGTCGGGATATTGGTGAAGGCATCCATCGAATTGCGGCGAACCGTCCCGCGCGCGGTCGCGAACATGATGTGCAGCCCGCCCCATTCGGCCTCGTCTTCGGGCAGAGCGAGAACGGTTGAAATCACTTCGCCTTCCGCCAGGGGCAAAAGATTGACCATTGGCCGGCCCTTGGTGTTCGGACCACCCTCCGGAAGCCGCCACACCTTCATCCGGTAAACCCGGCCGATGTTCGAGAAGAACAGCACTGGATTATGGGTTGAAGTGACGAACAATTCGGTCACCGCATCCTCATCCTTGGTCGCCATTCCCGAGCGGCCCTTGCCGCCGCGTTTCTGTTCGCGAAACACCGACAAAGGCGAACGCTTGATGTAGCCGCCCATGGTTACGGTCACGACCATTTCCTCGCGCTCGATCAGGTCTTCGTCGTCGAGGCCATCGAAGGCGGCGGTGATTTCGGCCATTCGCGGAGTCGCGAATTCGGCGTCGACCTCGTCGAATTCCTCAAGCATCACTTCATAGAGCCGGGCGCGATTGCCGAGGATTTCGAGCAATTCGCCGATGTTGGTCGCAAGTCCTTCGAGTTCGCCGCCGATTTCGTCGCGGCCAAGCGCCGTCAGCCGGTGAAGACGAAGCTCGAGGATCGCTTTTACCTGGGCTTCGCTGAGCTTGTAGGTGGTGCCCTGGGCCTGGGGTTCGATCGCCTCGACCAGCATGATGTAGGGGCGGATGGTGTCGCCCGGCCATTCGCGGGCAAGCAGTTTTTCGCGCGCTTGGGCGGGACTTGCGGACCCGCGGATGAGCTTGACCACTTCGTCGAGATTGGTGACCGCGACGACCAGTCCAAGCAGCAAATGGGCCCGGTCGCGCGCCTTCATCAATTCGAACTTCGAGCGCCGGACAATCACCTCTTCGCGGAATTTGACGAAGCTTTCGATGATGTCGCGAAGGGTCAGGGTCTCGGGCCGGCCGCTGCGAATCGCGAGCATGTTGGCCGGGAACGAGGATTGCGCGGGGGTGTGGCGCCACAATTGGTTGAGGACGACCTCCGGGGTCGCGTCGCGCTTCAGGTCGATGACGATCCGGACGCCCTTGCGGCTCGATTCGTCGCGAATGTCGCTGACGCCCTCGATCCGTTTGTCCTTGGCCGCTTCGGCGATCTTTTCGACCAGCCCCGACTTGCCCACCTGATAGGGGATTGCGGTCAGGACGACCGAGCGGCGGTCGTTGCGGCCTTCCTCGACATGGGCGCGGCTGCGCATCATGATCGAGCCGCGGCCGGTGGTGTAGGCGGCGCGAATGCCGGCGGTTCCAAGGATCAGCGGACCGGTCGGGAAATCGGGGCCTGTGACATGCTCCATCAGGCCTTCGGAAGTGACGTCCGGATCGGCGATGAAGGCGCGGCACGCGGCCAGAACTTCGCCCAGATTATGCGGCGGGATGTTGGTCGCCATTCCGACCGCGATGCCGCCCGCACCATTGACCAGCAGATTGGGGAAACGCGCCGGAAGAACCTGCGGCTCGCTCTCGCTGGCGTCGTAATTGGGTTGGAAATTGACCGTGTCCTTGTCGATGTCGCCGAGGAGAAAATTGGCGACCTTGGCGAGGCGCGCTTCGGTGTAGCGCATCGCTGCCGGAGGATCGGGGTCCATCGAGCCGAAATTGCCCTGGCCGTCGATCAGCGGAACGCGCATCGACCATGGCTGGGTCATACGGGCGAGAGCGTCGTAGATCGCGCTGTCGCCATGGGGGTGATATTTACCCATGACGTCGCCGACGATGCGGCTCGACTTGCGATATTGGCGTCCGGCGACGTAGCCCGCTTCCTGGCAGGCGAAGAGGATCCGGCGGTGAACCGGTTTCAAGCCGTCGCGGACGTCGGGCAGCGCCCGGCTGACGATCACGCTCATCGCATAATCGAGGTAGCTGGTCTTCATCTCCTCGACGATCGAGACCATCGCGATGGCGGAGTTTTCGCCACCCGGGGGCGGGCTGTCGTTGAGGTCGTCGATCGGCGGTTCGGTGGCCAAGGGGAATCCTGCTGGTAAGGGTTGAAACTGGCGCAGCGCGTGACGGCGCTATCGTTCGCTTGGCGACCTTAGGCGATGCGCCGGACAAGCGCCACCCCGCGCGCCCGCGCGCGAGCGGCATAATTTGAGGAGCGGCTCGATCCATCCGGAAAATCGTGCGTTTTCAAATGGTTCAATTGCCATTCAGGCGATCAGCGCCAACGCCTTTGGACATCCAATCGTGACGGGGCTAAGCCGCCCCGGGAAATTCAGGCCGGCGCCAGTGCCGCACCGGGACAGGAGACATTATGAAGAGCTTTGCCTTGACCACCGCACTTGCGACCATTGCCGCGCTTTCGGCAACTCCGGCGGCCGCGCAATATACCAAGGCGACGACTCCCGTTGCGACCCCGGAAGCGACGGCCCAGCCGGCAGCGCCCGCCGCCGCCGCCCAGCCGCAAGTCAAATTGTCGAAAAAGGCATCGAAGGCGATCATCGCGCTGCAGACGGCGGTCGTCGCCAATGATACGGCCAATATTCCGGCCAGACTGGCGGAAGCCCAGGCGCTCGCCGAAACGGCCGACGACCGCTACGCCATCGGCCAACTCCAGCTGAAATCGGCTCTGGCCGCGAAGAACGACGAGTCGGCTGCTGTGGCGGTCGAGGCGATCGCTGCTTCGGGCATTGTTCCGGGCGATCGTTCCGCCGGACTCTTCAATGCCGTTGGGATCAACTTCTACAACGCCAAGAATTTCGACCGCGCGGCAGCACTGTTCGAAAAGGGCGTGGCCGCCGACCCCAAGGGCTATGAATCGCTCAAGCTGCTCGCCGAAGCGCGCAATTCGCAGGGCCGCGCCGCGGACGCCGCCCAGCTGATGCAAAAGTCGCTGACGATTGCCGCTGCCTCGGGCCAGAAGCCGCCCGAAGATGTCTACAAGCGCGCGGTCAGCCTGGCCTATAACGCCAAATTGCCACTCGCCGTCGATCTTGGCCGGCAATGGGTCCAGGCCTATCCGAATTCGGAAAGCTGGCACAATGCAGTCGCGATTTATCGCAACATGATGCGGCCGGAAGTCGAAAGCACGCTCGATTTGTTGCGCCTGCTTCGTGCCGCCAACGCCTTATCGACATCGGGCGATTACACGCTCTACGCGACCGCCGCGTCCGAACAGGGCAATTTCGGTGAAGCCCAGTCGGTCATCAACGAAGGTCTGGCCGTCAAAAAGGTCGACCCGGCTGGTGCGCTCGCGCGCGACATCATCAAGGGGCTTAAAGCCAAGCCGATCGCAACCGCGGCCGAAGTCGAGGCCGCCGCCAAGAGCGCCAAGACATCGACCGCGCTCAACGCCGTCGGCAACCGCTTTTACGGCCTTGGCAATTATGCCCGCGCCGCCGAACTCTACCGTGCTTCGGCCGGTGCCGGGGGCGATTCCAATCTTGCCAATCTCCACCTCGGAATGGCGCTTGCCCGATCCGGCGACAAAGCCGGCGCAACCGCGGCATTGAAGTCGGTCAGCGGAGCCTATGCGCAGATCGCGAATTACTGGCTGCTGTTCGTCGCACAGTCGAAATAAGCGGTCCGGCAGCGTTTGAATTGAGGCAGGCGTCGGAGCAATCCGGCGCCCGCTTCCTATTGAGCCGCCCCGCCGCAAAGCGTCCCATAACGGGATGGTCACGATCAGCCGTCTTATTGCGCGCCGCCGCTTTGGCTAGTGGTCGCTTTCCCTCGCGCGTGAAGGATGGCGATAGTCTTGGTCCGGTTCGACGATCGATTGCAGACGGTGCTTCGGCAGCCGGCCAGCGACCCGCGCGACGCGGCGGTCCGCTGGCGCCAGCTGGTCGACCTCATCGCTCGCGCCGGTCCGGCAATCGACAGCCAGCTGTTGGGCGAGGCGCTGAGCGTCATCGCCGGCGATGCGTCGCGGATCGATGATTCGCTTCGCGCCGCGGCCGCTCGAACCATCGCCGCGCTGCCCTTGCCCTTCCGGCTGCTGGAATATTTCATCGGCGACCGGCTGAGCGTTTCGGCGCCGATCCTTGCCGCGGCATCGCTCGACCGCGGCCAGTGGACGACCTTGCTCGCTCTGGCTGATCCCGAAACCCGGCAGTTCGTTGCAACGCTCCATCCGGAACTTGGCGACATGACACCGGCTGCGGCGCCGGCTGACATGACCGACGATCTGGTCGAATATTCCAAGGACACGGAGCGGACGACCATCAGCGACGTGGTCGCCCGAATCGAGCGCCGGCGCCATAACCGGCCGGACTGGGGCGATCGCGGTGGCCAGGTCACTGCCGCCACTCCGGCCGAGCTTGGAGTGTTCCGCTGGGAATGCGGACCGAATGGCGAAATCGGCTGGGTCGAGGGGGTTCCGCGCGGCGCCTTGATCGGCCGGTCGATCGCCCGGGCGCGCGACAATGGCGACCGCATCGAGGAGGCTGCGGTCCGCGCCTTCAGCCAGCGCGCTCCCTTCCGCGATGCGCAAATGCTTCTTGCGGGCGAAGGGCTGGTAGCGGGAAATTGGAAGATCAGCGGCGTTCCGGCGTTCGATCCGGTGGACGGACGCTTCGCCGGCTATCGCGGCATTGCACTGCGTGAATTTTCCGCGCCGCAACCCGGGCTTCCCGAAGATTCCGCGCATTTGCCGATGGACCCGGATTCGCTGCGCGAGCTGGTCCATGAAATCAAAACCCCGCTCAACGCCATCATCGGTTTTGCCGAGATCATCGACGGCCAGTATCTAGGTCCGGCGGGCCGCCGCTATCGCCAGCGAGCCAATGGCATCGTCGACCAGGCGCGATTGCTCCTGGGCGCGATCGATGACCTCGACCTCGCCGCCCGCGTCCGGTCGGGCAAGACGCCGGCTGGCGACCGGGCCGACGTGGCCGAAATCGTCACCCATAGGGTCAATGATTTGCGGCCAGGCGCCGAACGGGGCGGGGTCGAGCTGATCTATGCTCCGCCGAGAACGCCGGTCCGGGCGGCCGGCGGCAGCGAATCGCTCATTCGACTGGTCGAGCGGACGATCGCCGCGGCGGTCGAGCTGGCGGCGCCGGGCGAGCGCCTGCGCTTCGCCGTCGCCCGGTTCCAGGGCCAGGCGCGACTGACGATCACTCGCCCGCGCCAACTGATCCAGATTGGGTCGCTCAATCTCGTCGACGGGCAAGACACCCCGGTCGATGGGCATTTCTCGCTCCATGTCGCGCGGGGATTGGCGCGAATCGCGGGCGGAGATCTGGTCATCGACGGGGACAATCTGATCCTCTCGGTGCCGTCAGCCTGAGCCAGGGCCGAGGCGTTCTTTGATCAGTGACTTGGCGCGGCGGAAAGCCGCCGCTATCGCGGGCCCGGGCCTGTAGCTCAATGGTAGAGCCGGCCGCTCATAACGGCTAGGTTGCAGGTTCGAATCCTGCCGGGCCCACCAGCGCCCGCTGGTTGTGATGACGTGTCGGGGAGTGGCGCAGCCTGGTAGCGCATCTGCTTTGGGAGCAGAGGGTCGCAGGTTCGAATCCTGTCTCCCCGACCATCGATCGCAGCCCGGCATCCGGGGGATGCCGGGACCGATCGATCCTTATTGCTTGTTGGTCGAAACGTTGACGTCGATGTCGGTGTTCCGGACCTTGTCGGCGGTGCGCTGGACGTCGTTGCTGATCGCGTCGGCGACATTGTCGGCGGTGTTGCCGACGTCGGCCACGGCATTTTCCGCGACGTCGCTGTTGTAGGTCAGGCTGACCGTGTCGTTGGCGTTGTCCTTGCTCATCTGGCAGGCGCCGAGCGCGATGAGCGCGGGCAGTGCAATCAAAATTCGCATCATGTCCTCCTTTGGATGTTCGGAGGGTTCAACGCCGCTTGGCCCGTTTCGGGTCCGGCTCGATCGGCCCGGCAAGCACCGCGAGCATCGCCGTCCACGCCGCGACATTCTGCCGCAATTGTTCGCGGTCGACCTTGTCGAGCGTATCGTTGGCGGTGTGGTGAAGGTCGAAATAGCGGATTCCGTCCTGGTTCAGGCCAACGCCGGGAAGGCCAGCTTCGAGCAGTGGTGAGATGTCCGAACCGTCGGCTTTGTCGAAGTCCCCGGTTTCGATTCCAAGCGGGGCGAGGGCTGCGCCGATCATCCGCGCTTCGTCGCGCCGCGCTTCACCCAGTTTGGAATTGACCTTCCAGATGCGATCGGTGCCGAAATCGCTTTCGGCCAAAGCGTAATGAGGCTCCTTGCCGTGGCGCCGCTGGTAATCATTGCCGCCGAACAATCCGACTTCCTCCGATCCGAACCACACGACCCGGATCGTTCGCAGCGGACGGCCGGCATCCATGATCCGCTTGGCCGCGGCGGCGGCGATCGCGACCCCGGCACCATCGTCGATGGCGCCGGTTCCAAGGTCCCAGCTGTCGAGGTGTCCGCCGACCAGCACTGGCGGCAGCGACGGGTTGCGGCCGATCACTTCGGCGATGACATTGCCCGACACGCCGGGGCGGCGGTCACCCTGGAGCACGAGCCGAAGCGACACCGGCTGGCCGCGCTTGAGGATCCGTTCGAGCTGTTCGGCATCGGGTACGCTGAGCGCGCCCGCGGGAATCGGGGCGACTCCGGCCTCGAACTCCATCGTCCCGGTATGCGGGGTGCGATTATGGTCGGTGCCGATCGAACGGACGACGATCGCGAGCGCGCCTTTCTTGCTGGCGATGCTCGGGCCCTGGCGGCGCGGCGCACCGAACTGGCCATAGCCGGAGCCGTCCTGGGTCGGAACCATCCGGTGATCGACGAACACGATCTTGCCCCGAACCGCGGAATCGGGCGCGAGCCGGAGCGCGTCGACGCTGTCAAAGCCAATGACCTCGCCGGTCACTCCGGAAGGGCCGGTGATCGCGCTATTGCCGAGCGCGGTCACGACCATTTTCTGGGGAAAGGGCGCGAGGATTTCGGCGCTTTCGAGCCCGCGGGTGAACGTCGTCACCGGAAATTCCTCAACCCGGACATTGGCGAAGCCGAGCGCCCGCAAGCGCTTGACCGCCCAGTCGCGGGCGCGGGCTTCGGTCGGGCTCCCGGCGATCCGCTGCCCGACTTCGGTCGTCAGGCCTTCGAGAATATCCCACGCATAATTGTCGCCGAGCGCGGAATCGCGGATCCGGGCAATCGCCGGATCGACCGCGACGGGAACAGGCGGAAGCGCTTGATTGAACATGGGCTGGGGCTGCGGCACGGGCGTTTGCGCGGCGAGCGGGGCGGCGGTTGCGAGCAGGATGGCGGCGCTGACGATAGGGTTCATCGCCGCTGACTAGCGGGCCGCGGACTTGCTGTCATCGCTCGTTTATCGAATGCGTCACAACAGCCGCATCTGATCGCCCGAAGGCGGTTCGAACAGATCGGTTCGAAGCCCGAATTTCGCCTGGCGAAGTCCGTATTTCTTCGCCGCCATGTCAAAGCGGGTACGCAGCAAATCCGCCCATGCGCCCTGGCCGCGCATCCGGGTGAAGAAATTGGGATCATTGTCGCGCCCGCCGCGGAGCGACTGGATCACCGCCATGACCTTGCGCGCGCGGTCGGGAAAATGCTCGTCGAGCCAGGCGCGGAACAACGGCGCGACCTCGTTCGGCAGGCGCACCGGCAGATAGAAGCCGCCGGGCGCTCCGGCCGCCACAGCGGCCTCGATGATCTGCTCGATCTCATGGTCGGTAATTTGCGGAATGACCGGAGCGATGGCGACGAAGCACGGCACCCCGGCGCCGTTGAGTGCCTTGACCGCGGCGAGGCGCTTGGCCGGGCGCGCGGCGCGCGGCTCGAGCGTTCGGGCGATCGCCGGGTCGAGCGAGGTGATCGAAATCGCTACCGAAGCCAGGCGCAGATCGGCGGCCTGCTTGATCAGATCGAGGTCGCGCAACACCCGCTCCGACTTGGTGGTGATGGTGAAGGGGTGGCGGGTTTCGACCAGCAATTCGATCAGCGAGCGGGTGATCTTCCACTGCTCCTCGATCGGCTGATAGGGATCGGTGTTGGTGCCCATCGCGATCGGCTTGCACTCATAACCCGGTCGCGACAGCGCCGAATGGAGTAATTGCGCAGCGGTCGACTTGACGAACAGCCGCGATTCAAAATCCACGCCGGGCGACAAATCGTGAAAGGCGTGGGTCGGGCGGGCGAAGCAATAGATGCAGCCATGCTCGCAGCCGCGATAGGCGTTGACCGAGCGGTCGAAACCGATGTCGGGCGAAGTGTTGCGGGTAAGGATGGTGCGCGGATGCTCAATCGTCACCGTCGTCCGGCGCGGCGTTACCCCGTCGAGCGCCTCGACCTGATCGAGCCATTCGCCATCGACTACGCGCTCCTTGAGATTGAACCGCGTTGACGGCGCATTGCGGGTCGCCCCGCGGCCTCTGTTCGATTCGACCGGCATGGGGGAAGATTAATCCCATACCTTGGAACATATCAAGAACAATGAAGGGTGAGCTTAGTGGCTGAGGCGCGTTGTTCCGGTCGGAAAATCGGGCCAGCGATGCTGCGCCACCGAGCGCAAGGTCGGGGTCGGCTGATCGTTGAGACCCTGATAAACCCACATGTTGCGAAGCACCGCGGGGACGTAAAACCGCGTTTCCCAATAGGGAATGCTTTCAATCCACAACAATGGGTCGCCCTTGTCGTTGATCGTCGCCCAGCGCCCGACCGGAAGCGGTCCCGCATTATAGGATGCGATGACGCGCGGAAGCTGGCCGGCGGTGGCGGTCGAGCGGCGCATCATCTCGATGAAGGTCTGGCCATATTCGAGGTTGGTCGCGGGATCGGTGAGCGAGCCGAGCGCGGTCCCGCGGGCCCGCGCCATGTCCCTCGCCGTCCCCGGGCGGACCTGCATCAGCCCGACTGCGTCGGCGGGGCTGACCGCGGTCCGCCGGAATGACGATTCCTGGACGATATGGCCATAAGCCAGCGCCGGATCGACCCGCCAGCCGCCGAGCGGCGTCCATTTGGGATTGGGATAACGGTCGGCATAACTGGAGCGGGCACCCGGCTGACCGTTGGTCGCAAGCCAGAATTGCACCGCCGCCAGGTCGAGCTTGCGCGCGACTTTAACCAGCGCATGATGTTCGGTTGGAAGACCGATTTTCGCCTGGTGGCGGAGCATTTCCTCGGCCAGCCCAGACTCCCCGATCCGCGCCAGCTCGGTGGCTCGGCGGACATTGGGCAATTGATCGACCGGTGGATCGAAGCCGTTCAGCGGATCAGGCGGGAGCTTGGTCGGCATGCCCAGGCATTCGCGCGCGATCAGCCCGTAGAAGCTTTCCGCCGATTCCGCCGCCGCCGACGCCAGTCGGAGTAGGGGTTCGACCGCGCTCGGGCGGTGGCACATTTGCTCAGCCCGAGCGGCCCAGTAATAGCCGCCGGCGCGAAGCTCGCGCTGAGTGGTGAACGAAGCGACCTGCTGAAATGCGCGCGAGGCGCTGTTGCAATCACCCATCCGCCACGACGACAAAGCGGAAATCCACGCCGCCTGACTGGCCCATTCACCGGTCGCCCCCGGGCGCCACGTGTCGGCCACCCGGCGGGCGTCGAGATCGAGCCCGAGAATATAATAGATCCACGCCACGCGCTGGCTGAGCTCGGCCCGCGCTTCGAGTGAGAGCTGCGGAGCATAGACCAGGAACTGAGCCTCCGCGCCCGCGGCATCGTCGGCTTTGACATAAGGCGTGAGAATGTCGCGCAGCTGGTCGGCGACCGGATCGCCCTGGACCGGTTTGGCGCGATAGCGACCGGGCGCTGAGCCGAGGCTGATGGTCCGGCGCTGCGCATTGACGAACAGCGGCTCGATTGCCCCGCGCGCCTGAGCCATTCGCGCCAGCTGCTCGGCCTGGGGCAGCTCGGGCGCTTCGGCGATCAGCGCCTGGATCGCCGGCAGGCTGACGGTTGGCGAGCCCTTGGCGGTATAGAGCTCGGCCTTGGCCAGCGGAGTCAATACGCTGGAGGGGAGGGCAGTGATACCGGCCTGGGCCGAAGCCCAATTGCCGGCGTCGATGGCGTCGAACACCCCGCGCCAATCCTTCGGCACCACGATTGGGGGCCGCGCTGGAACCGGCTGGGCGAGCGGCGCCTGCGTGGATTGCTGAGCGGGCTTCGTCGCTTGCGCATCGGCCTGCGTCAGCGGCGCCAGCGGATCGGGCGCCTGACCCTGCGCGTGCAGCGGCAACGCCCAGATCAGTGCACCAAAACCGAACAGCCCAGACTTCACGCTTGATCCTCCATCAACAACAGCAAATCCCGCCATGCCAAAGATTTGTCCAACGGGCGATGAATGAGGTGGCGCGGGTGGAATGTCGCGACAGAGCGAACGCCTTCGATCTTGTGGACCTGGCCGCGGGCATTGGCGAGCGGCTTGCCGAGCAGCGCCTGGCACGGTCCATCGCCGAGCAACATCAATCGTTTGGGCCGGGCGAGGCGGATGTGCCGCCGGGCGATGTCCGCGCACAGGTTGCGTTCGGCAGCGCTCATCTTCTTGCCCGGAACATGGACGCAGCTGAGCGAGGCCGAATAGGCCTGATCGGGAGTGAAACCGATGGCCGCGAGCATCCGTTCGGCCAATTGCCACGAATCGCCGCCGAGCGGCCGTTCATTGTCGTCGCCCCCGGGCGCTTCGCACAGCAACATCACCTCGGCGTCTTCGGGACCGTGGGGAAGTGCGCGGCGGCCGCCGCCTTTCGCTTGCGGAATATCAGCCCCGGTCGCGAGCCAGTCCTTCAATGCTTCGAGCGATTGCGGGTCGGGAATTTTGATATTGGCGATCGTCGACTTCGCCTCGATCGGTGAAGCCGGTGCGGACTCGACCTTCGGGGACGGCTTGAGCCAGTCGCGCGGCTCGTCCTGGATGGCGACATCGACGCCCGCGTCGAGCCACCAGCCAAGCGCGCTTTTGGCCTCGTTCGGCCCGATCGTCTGAAGGTCCCCACCCATGACCTCACTCTCTCCGCCATTGACGGCGCGGTCAAGGAATTGGCAGTGCAGTCAAAGGCAGGACGCGCGACAGGCGCGACGAGAGGTTTCATGAGCCAGCGCGAATCGATGGAATATGACGTGGTGATCGTTGGCGCCGGTCCCGCGGGACTGAGCGCGGCGATCAGATTGAAGCAGCTGGCCAGGGATGCCGGGCGCGAATTGTCGGTCTGCATCCTGGAAAAAGGTAGCGAGGTCGGCGCCCATATCCTGTCGGGCGCGGTGATCGACCCCAAGGCGCTCGACGAGCTGATCCCCGACTGGAAGGAAAAAGGCGCGCCGCTGACGGTCCCGGTGACCGAAAACCATCATTGGGTGCTGAGCGAGAAGGGCAAGTTCAGCTTGCCGCACATGCTGCTCCCGCCGTTCATGCGCAACAAGGGGACCTACACGCTCAGCCTGGGCAATTTGACGCGCTGGCTGGCGGGGCAGGCGGAGGAACTCGGCGTTGAAATCTTTCCCGGCTTTCCAGCTGCCGAAATCCTTTATCACGACAACGGATCGGTGAAGGGCGTGGCCACTGGCGACCTGGGCATCGCCCGCGACGGAAGCCACCGCGGAGACTATCAGCAGGGCATGGAATTGCACGCCCGCTACACCTTTTTCGCCGAAGGAGCCCGCGGCAGCCTGACCAAGCGGCTGAGCGAGGTGTTCGCGCTGCGCAGCGAAAGCGGCCCGCAAGTTTTCGGCATTGGCCTCAAGGAATTATGGGACGTTCCTGCCGACAAGCATAAACCCGGTCGAGTGGTCCACAGCCAGGGCTGGCCATTGAGCGATGCGTGGGGCGGGGGCTTTCTCTACCATCAGGAGAATAATCAGATTGCCTTGGGGTTCGTCGTCGCGCTCGATTACGCCAACCCCTATCTCTCGCCCTTCGAGGAATTCCAGCGCTGGAAGACCCACCCGGCGATCCGCGCCGAAATCGCAGGCGGACGCCGCGTGTCCTATGGCGCTCGGGCAATCAACGAAGGCGGATACCAGGCGATTCCCAAGCTTGCGTTTCCTGGCGGGGCGCTGATCGGTTGCAGTGCCGGCTTCGTCAATGTGCCGCGGATCAAGGGCACGCATACCGCGATGAAATCGGGCATGCTGGCGGCTGAAGCTGCGTTCGATGCGATTGCCGCCGACCGTTCGGGCGACACGCTCGACGGCTATTCGGTTGCGCTCCACAAGAGCTGGATCGTCAAGGAACTGAAGATCGTCCGCAATGCCCAGCCGGCCATCGCGCATTGGGGCGGGACATTGGGGACGCTTTACGCCGGATTCGACATGTGGCTCGGAAGCCTTGGTCTCTCGCTGCCGTGGACCCTGAAACACAAGCCCGACAATGAAGCGATCCGGCCCAAGGACCAGTTTACTCCGATCGCTTATCCCAAGCCCGACGGGGTGCTGACGTTCGACCGGCTGTCGTCGGTGTTCATCTCCAACACCAACCACGAAGAGGACCAGCCGGTTCATCTGACGCTCAAGGACGCAAGCATACCGACCGCGGTCAATTTGCCGGTCTATGCCGGTCCCGAACAGCGTTACTGCCCGGCCGGGGTTTATGAATTCGTGGAGGAAAGCGGCAATCCCAAGCTCCAGATCAACGCGCAGAATTGCGTTCATTGCAAGACCTGTGACATCAAGGACCCGACCCAGAACATCAACTGGGTCACCCCCGAAGGCGGTGGAGGCCCCAATTACCCGAATATGTAGATGGTTCGCGGGCGGCGCAATTGCCGCTTTGGCGCTGGGTTCGGCACCGGCATCGGCGCGCCTGACCGCCAGTTCGAGCGACCCGGCCTGGGCCTATGTCCAGGCGCGTACCGCGGCGATGAACGGTGATCATGCCCGCTCGGCCGAATTGCTCGCGACCTTGTTCCAGGCGATGCCGGGCGAGACCGAATTCGCGCGCAAGGGACTGGGCGAGGCGCTCGATTCCGGCCGCTTCGATCTGGCATTGTCGCTGGCCGGCAAGATCCCCGCGGCCAAGCTTGCTTCCGACGCCAGGCTGCTGGTGATCGCCGACGAACTCAAGCGCAGGCGGTTCGACAGTGCGTCAGCGTGGATGGTGGCCAATACCGACGGCAGCGACCTGACGTTTCTCAAACCATTAGCGGCGGCATGGAGCGCGGCCGATCGCAACGACCTCAACGGCGCGTTGCAGGCCATCGCCGCAATCCCCGCAACCAGTCCGCTGGCCGGGTTCAAAAGCGAGGAAGCGGCTTTCCTGCTGCTCAAGTTCGGCAAGACCGCCGACGCTGAAGCTTATGCTCGACGGACGATCGGGGCCGGCGGAATTCGCGAAACGCGCCTGAGGCTGGCGCTTGCGAGCGGGTTCCTGGCCAGCGGAGACAAGGCACGCGCCGCGACAATGCTCGATGGAATTGCCAATGAGTCCAGGGCCGCGGGGAATCGGCTATTGGCCGGCAAGCTGGCCAATCAGTCGGTCGATAGCGGGGCCAAGGCCTTCAGCGAGGTGATGACGTCGCTCGCCGGCGATCTTGCCCGCCGCCAGGGAAGCACGCCGCCGCTCGGGCTTGCCCAGGTCGCCCGTTACGCCAATCCGGACAACAGTTCGGCGGTGGTCCTGCTGTCGATCCTGCTCGACCTCCGCGGCCGGGCCGACGAAGCGCTGGCACTGCTTGACACGGTTCCGGCAAGCGACCCGCTGATCAGTCAGATCCGCGATAATCGGGTGCGGATCCTGTCGGACGAGGATCGTCATGGCGAAGCCTTTGCAATCGCCAGCGCGGCGGCTGCTGCACCGGGCGCTTCGGGGGCCGATTTTTCGCGCCTCGGCGACGTTTATTCGGCGACCAAAAAATTCAGCCAGGCGGCCGATTCCTACGCCCGCGCAATCGCCGCCAATCAGGCCCTCGGCAATGGCGATGGATTGTGGACTTTGTATCTGTTGCAGGCGAGCGCGCTGCAGGATGCGGATCGCTGGCCGGAGGCGAAAGCGGCGCTCAACCAGGGGCTGAAGCTGGCGCCCGACCAGCCGCTGCTGCTCAACTTCCTCGGCTATGCACGGCTCGAGCGGGGCGAGGACCTCGATGACGCCGAAGCGATGATCCGCAAGGCCAGCGAGCTTGCCCCCGAAGACGCCTCGATCATCGATTCGCTGGGCTGGGCGCAATTCAAGCGCGGCAAGACCAGCGAAGCGATCGAAACATTGCAAAAAGCGGCGGAAAAGGATCCCGATCAGGCCGAAATCCGTGAGCATCTCGGCGATGCTTTATATTCGTCGGGGCGGCGTTATGAAGCGCGCTTCGCGTGGAGCGCCGCGTTGCTCACCGCCGAAGACGATGCCGCCAAGCGGATCGAAGCCAAACTTAAGGGCGGCCTTACGCCCGCGACGGCGGCGCCTTGACCGCAGCGCGCGAAATCGCCCCGGCCAAGCTCAACCTCGCGCTCCACGTTCGCGGCAAGCGCGGCGACGGACGTCACGAGATTGAGACCGTGTTCGCATTCTGCACCGACGGCGACCGGCTGAGCGCCGAAGCGGCGGACGAGCTGTCCCTGTCGGTGAGCGGACCGTTCGCCGCCGAACTGTGCAGCGACGACGACAATATCGTCATGGCCGCGGCGCGAGCCTTGCAAGAATCGAGCGGGACCAAAGCCGGGGCCGCGATCCGTCTCCACAAATATTTGCCGGTAGCCTCGGGGATCGGTGGCGGGTCGGCCGATGCTGGAGCGGCGTTGCGCCTGCTCACATCCTTGTGGCGGATCGACCCTGGCCATGCGGCCAAGGTCGCGCCGCAATTGGGTAGCGATGTGCCCGCCTGCCTGCTCAGCTTGCCAGTACGCGGGACCGGGGCTGGCGATGAGCTGACCCCGATCGACCTCAGCGATCTGTCGGGAGCGCCGGTGTTGCTGGTCAACCCGCGCGTGCAATTGGCGACCGCCGAGGTGTTCGGGCGCTGGGACGGGACCGACGGCGGCCCGCTTCGCGACTGGCGCGATGGCGGCAATGATCTGCAGCAGGTCGCGGTGGAACTGGCGCCGCAGGTCGAGACCGTGCTTGCCATGCTGGCGCTCCAGCCCGGGTCGCAACTGACGCGGATGTCGGGATCGGGCGCGACGTGCTTCGCCTTGTTCGACAGCGACGAAACGCGTGATGCCGCCGCCGACCAGGTGCCGCGCGAATGGTGGCGCCTGGCGACGAGCCTGCGCTAGACGCGCTCAATGACCGGTCCACGCCCAATATTGACCGCCTCCGCAATGGCCGCGGCGGAGGCCAAAGCGATTGCCGCTGGAACGTCGGTCGATGAATTGATGGAGCGCGCCGGGGCCGGCCTGGCCGAGGCGATCCTGCGCTTTGCCGGACCGATGGCGGTCCTGGTCGTGGCCGGCCCGGGCAATAATGGCGGCGATGGCTATGTCGCGGCGCGCCATCTTTCAGACCAGGGCGTCGCGGTTCGAGTCGCCGCGAGTGGCGAGCCCAAAACCGCCGCTGCAAAGGCCGCGCGCAAGCAATGGGGCGGGGCCGTCGAGCAGTTGGGCGACGCGACTGCACCGGCGGCGGTCGTGGTCGATGCTGTATTCGGAACCGGCCTCAAGCGCGGGCTCGATGAGGGATTGAGGGGGCAGCTGGCGCGGCTTGCAGCAGCGGCCCGTATCCGGATCGCATGCGACGTACCGAGCGGAATCGACAGCGACAGCGGCGCCGAGCTCAGCCCGGTTCCATCATTCGATCTGACGGTCGCGCTGGGCGCGCTGAAGCCCGCGCACCGGCTGTTCCCGGCGATGGGCAAATGCGGCCGGGTGGCGGTCGCCGAGATCGGCGTCGAAACCGCCGGCGACTGGACCGAAATCGCGGCGCCTGCGATTCCGCCGCTCAATCCCGGCGGCCACAAATATGATCGCGGCCTGGTCCATTGCCTTGCCGGCACCATGCCCGGAGCGATCGCGCTCGCGGCGAGTGCGGCGGCGCGGGCGGGGGCGGGCTATGTCCGGCTTTCGACCTCGAATCCGATTCCCGGCCTGCCGCAATCGATCGTCCAGTCGGGGTCCGCCGATCTTTATGACGAGCGTATCGGGTGCATCCTCGTCGGGCCGGGGCTGGGCGACATCCCCCAGGTCCTGACGCTCGCTTTGACCTCCAAGGCGCCAAAGGTCATCGATGCCGATGCCATAGGCCTGGTTGGCGAGCCGGCGCGGCTCAAGGGACAGGATTGCATCCTCACCCCGCACGAGGGCGAATTCGTCGCTTTGTTCGGCGAACTTGAAGGCTCCAAGGCCGAACGCGCGCTCGCTGCGGCCACGGCCTGTTACAATATCGTCGTCCTCAAAGGACCAGACACGATCGTCGCCGCGCCCGACGGCCGCTGCGCATTTGCACCGCCGGCGCCGGCGTGGCTGGCGAGCGCCGGAACCGGGGACGTCTTGGCCGGGATCATCACCGCGCTGCGGGCGCGCGGGCTGAGCGCGTTCGACGCGGCGTGCGCGGGCGTCTGGCTGCACGGACGAGCGGCGGAAATCGCCGGGCCGGGGATGATCGCCGACGATCTCGCACTGGCGATCCCGGCTGCGCTAGCGCTCGCCAATGGATGAGCTGATCGTCCGCATCGCGGCGCGCGGCGATGGAGTGACGGCGAGCGGACGGCACGCCGCTTTCGCAGCGCCAGGCGACCGGCTGCTGGCCGACGGGACCGTTGCGCCTGGTCCGCACCACCAGGCGCCGCCGTGCCGCCATTTCCCCGAATGCGGCGGGTGCCAGCTGCAACATGTCGATGACCCGGCCTATCGCGATTATCTGGTATCGCGGATCGCAGGCGCGCTTGCCCAGCATGATCTCGCGACCATCATCGAGCCGCCGCATTTGTCGCCGCCCTACAGCCGCCGCCGGGCCACGTTACGAGCGCTCAAGACCGGCAATGCCGCCGTGGTCGGGTTCAATTCCGCAAAGTCCAATCGCATCGTGGATTTGCGTGAATGCCATGTGCTTCGGCCCGAATTGTTCGCGCTGATCGCTCCCTTGCGCAAACTTCTCGGGGCAATGCTCAAGCCGCGGAAGATCGCGGAGATCCAGATCGCGCTCGCCGACCAAGGGCCGGACCTGTTGATCCGGGGCGTTGGCGCAAGTGGGCTCGATCAGCAGCTTGAACTGACCGATTTCGCGGTCGCTCACGGGCTAGCACGGCTGGCGATCGACGACGGCATTGGTGCGGAGACGATGTACGAGCCGGAGCCGGTGACGATCAGCCTGTCGCGGCGGCCGGTGCGCCTGGTGCCTGGCGCATTCTTGCAGGCCACGGCGGACGGCGAGGCGGCGCTGGTCGAGGCCGCGCGCAAGGCTGTCGCAGACGCTGGGCCGGTCGCCGATCTGTTCGCCGGGCTCGGTACGTTCGCACTGGCGCTGGACTCGGCCTATGCCGCGGAGGCGTCGCGCGATGCGGTCGCTGCGCTGGCTCAGGCCACCCCCCAGACCAAGGTCGAGCATCGCGACCTCTATCGCCGTCCGCTCGACGCCATGGAGCTGGGCCGGTTCGGTGCAATCGTGCTCGATCCACCACGCGCCGGCGCATTTGAGCAGATATCCGAGCTCGCGCGCTCAAGCCTTAAGCGGATCGCTTATGTCAGCTGCAATCCGGCGACCTTTGCGCGGGATGCTAAAATCCTGGCCGATGGCGGCTACACGCTCGAATGGGTCAAGCCGGTCGGGCAATTCCGCTGGTCGACCCACGTCGAACTTTGCGCCGCCTTCAGCCGTGGATGAACCGCATTGCGGCGTGGATCGTTAACCCCACCAGGCACAAGGTCGACAGCGCGAACAGCAGGAACCGCACCTTGACCACGTTGACGGTCGATTGCCACAGACTGTGGACAATCCGCAGCCCAACATAGGACCAGGCGAGGATGAGGTTGATCTCCGCCCCGTCGCCCATCGCGACCAGCGCCAGGACGATCGCGTAGAACAAGGTCGGCTGTTCGAGCAGGTGGGTGTAATTATGCGCCGGCCAATTGTGCGGTCCGGGCTCCATGTCGTCGCCGCGAGCGCCGGTCGGAATCGCCCGACCGCGCATTTTCGGCGCTCGCGCAACCGCCAGCCACGTCAGCATCACCAAGGTCCAGGCGACCAGTGCCACCACCGGCCCAAGCAGCGGGTTGAATATCGTCATCAAAATTCCCCTCCGAAAAAGACTGCGCAAATGACTACGCCAACCAGCACCGCCAAAGCGATCGAGGCGAGCATGAACAATGGGAAGCGGAGCATGATTCGGTTGGACAGCGACTGAACCAGGCTGTGGGCGATGCGCAGACCGACATAAGCCCAGGCCGCGACGACCGCGGCATAGCATTCGGTGCCGATCGCGATGAGTAGCAGCGACGCCGCATAGAACAAAGTCGGCTGCTCCATCAGATGATTGTAATTATGGGCTTTCCACTGGATTTCCGGCGGAAGGACCCGGTCGAGGTCCTGGCCGGTGCCGCCGACCCGGTTCCTGAGGTCGATTCCCGCCCGCCGCATGGCCGGAATCCGGACTGCGTAAAGCCACGCCCACATCATCATCGACCAAGCGAGCAGGACCGCCATCGGTCCCGCCAACGGATGCGCCATCATGACAAGCCTTCCCCGGGGTAATCGCCCGGCAGGGTGCGTCAGATCGTTACGGGTTGCAATCGATGTTTAGTCGAACAATTTGGCGAAGGCGCGCTTGGCGCGGGTCTTCCATGCGCCGCGATGCCAGGCGTCGCTGGCGAGGAGGGGCAGGACGCTGGTCGCTTCGGCGAAGACCATCTGTTCGAGCGCGGTCGAGACCTTGCCCCACGATGCGGCTTCCTGGAGGGTCGAGGAGGAGCAGGCGCCGTCGCGGACGTCGGCGACGGTGATCTGGATCGCATATTTGTGCACTTCGACGTCGTGGTGGCCGAGGATTTCCGCGCACACCACCGTGTCCTGGGTGAAGTTCTTGGGCACACCGCCGCCAATCATTAGCAGGCCCGTGGTTCCGGCCTTGATCTTGATGTCGGTCAGCTCGCGGAAATCGGCGATTGCGTCGAGGACCATATAATGGCCGCCGCGCTTCATCGCGTCGACCTGGTGCTTGACGAGGCCGAAGCCGGCCGAGGAATCGACGAACGCCGGGCAGAAGATCGGAACGTCATGCTCGTAACAGGTCTGGACCAGGCTGCCGGGCTTTTTGGCGTTGCCGTCGGCCAGCCACTTGCCCATTTCTTTGATGAATTCGCGGCTCGAATAAGCGCGCGGCTCGAGGCTGTCGGCGATCTTGCCGATGGTGAAATCGCAATCCTGCAGCTGCTGCTCGTCGATATAGGTGTCGTAGATACGGTCGATATAGAGCGAGCGCAGAGTATCATCATCAGGGATTTCAAGCGCTTGATAATGCTTGTGGCCAAGCGCTTCGAAGAAATCCATGTCGACGATGCTAGCTCCGGTGGCAACGATTGCATCGACCATGTTGGACTTCACCAGTTGGGTGTAGAGGTCCATGCAGCCGCCGGCCGAGGTCGAGCCGGCAATGACCAGGATGATCGAGCAATCCTTGTCCTCGAGCATCTGATTGTAGAGCGCAGTGGCCCGCGCGAGGTCGCGGCTGGTGAAGCTCATCTTGCCCATCGAATCGATGATCGGGCGGGCATCGAAACTGGTGATGTCGATATGCTCGACCGGACTCGACAAGAGCTCGCCCTTGCGCCTGTCATTGAGAGTGACGGGGTCGCTGGTCTTGGTGAGCGTTTCAGTGGTCATGTAATGCTCCGAAAATCCCCCTCCCGCGAGCGGGAGGGGTTAGGGGAGGGAATGTTTCTTTTTTCCTACGCCGAAGGGAAGGACATGCCCTCCCCTCGATCCCCTCCCGCTGGCGGGAGGGGAGGAAGCTACAGCGTGACGATATTCGAACGTCTCGGCTCGCTCTTCGCTCCGTACAGGCTGACCATCGGCTCATCGTCGACGATGTGCGATCCGCCGGTGCCGAAGCCGTTGAAGCCGGTCCGCATCGCGCAGCCATAGGCGCCGAGCATTCCGATTTCGATATAATCGCCGGCGCTAATATCGCCGGGAAGGTCGAATGGACCCGCCATATGGTCGAGGTCGTCGCAGGTCGGACCGTAAAAGCTGAACGGCATCGGGCGCACGTCCGACGGCGTTTCGCGCAGCAATCGCACCGGATAACGCCAGCCGATATGCGCGGCATCGAACAGGGCCCCATAAGCGCCGTCGTTGATGTACAATTCATCGCCGCGGCGCTTTTCGACGCGGACGACAACGGACGCATATTCGGCACATAACGCACGCCCCGGCTCGCACCATAATTCCGCGGAATAGCTGATGGGAAGCGCCTCGAAGGCGTTGTGAATGACCGAGAAATAGGATTCGAGCGGCGGCGGCTCCATCCCCGGATAAGAGGACGGGAAGCCGCCACCGACATCGACAATATCGACCGTCACCGCGGCCTCGACGATGACGTCGCGAACCCGGCCCATCGCCTCGCTATAGGCGGATGGGGTCATCGCCTGGCTGCCGACGTGAAAACAGATGCCGAGCGCATCGGAGGCCTGACGCGTGGCCATGAGCAGCGACTTCATCTCGCCCGGATCGGCGCCGAATTTCGACGCCAGGCTCAATTTGGCATGTTCCGAACTGACCCGGATACGGACGAGCAGATTGAGATCGGTCGCGGCAATTCCGTCGGTCGCGGTCGCGGTCACGATCTTGTCGAGCTCTTCGTGCGTATCGAGGCTGAAGGTGCGCACATTGTGGTCGAAATAGGCTTCGGCGATGGCTTCTTCCGCCTTGACCGGGTGCATGAAGCACATCACCGCCTCGGGCAGGGTCTCGCTGACCAGCCGCACTTCGCCGATCGAAGCGACGTCATAATGAGTCACTCCGGCTTCCCACAGGATCCGCAGCAAATCGGGCGAGGGATTGGCCTTGACCGCATAGAGCGAGCGACCGGGGAATTTCTCGGCAAAGAAGGACGCGGCGCGGCGGGCCGCGTTGGGACGCAGCAAGGTGACCGGTTGGACCGGACGCAACTTGGCAAGATCGGCACCGCTGCGGATGCCGGACGGGGCGGCGGCTAGCCCCAGCGCGGGATGATGATTGTGCAACTCAAGGGACCTCCAACGGATCGTTCGACAAAAGCTGCCTTGCGGTTGGAAGTCCCATGGGGCAGCGGGGCGCGATATATGGTCGGGGGGTGGCCAAGTAAAGGGGTTTTGGGCCAAGGGACCGCGTCCGGAGGTAATCCGTCGTCCCACGGCCACATTCTGGCGCCTTATCGTTTGATTCCAGGAGCTTGCCCGAATGTCGAAATTGACCCGTGAAGATGTGCTGGAGGCGCGCAAGCGGATCGCCGGGCAGGTCGAGCGGACGCCGTTGATCGAATCGCGGATCGGCGGACGCTTGCTGTGGCTCAAATGCGAATGCCTTCAGACCGGCGGAGCGTTCAAGCTGCGCGGAGCGACCAACCGGCTGGCGATGCTTTCCGCCGACGAGCGGGGGCGAGGTGTCGTCGCATTCTCCTCCGGCAATCACGCGCGGGGAGTGGCGATCGCCGCCCGCCGCCTGGGGATGAAGGCGATCATCGTCATGCCGTCGGACGCACCGGCCGTGAAGGTCGAAGGCACCAGGAGCGAAGGCGCGGAAATCCTGTTCTACGACCGTCGCACCGGCAACCGCGAGGCCATGGCCGCGGACATTTCGGCCGATAGCGGAGCGACGGTGGTGCCAAGCTTCGACGATCCGGCGATCGTCAGCGGGCAGGGGACGGTCGGACTCGAGATTCTTGATCAGCTGGAAGAGCGAGGCGCCGCTCCGCCACCGATGATCGTCGTGCCCTGTGGCGGTGGTGGACTGGCATCGGGCATCGCGCTGGCCTGCGCCGATGCGGCGATTGTCGCGGTCGAGCCCGAAGGCTGGGACGACATGGCAAGATCGCTCACGCTTGGCGAAATCGTGCCCGTCGCCGCCGACGCGCCCGAAACCTTGTGCGATGCGCTGCAGACGCCGCGCGTCTCGCCGATCACGTTCGATATCTTGCGGGAGCGCGGCGCGCGCGTGCTCGACGTCAGCGATGCCGAAGTCGAAGATGCCGTGCGCTTTGCCTGGAACGAGCATGAACTGGTGGTCGAACCGGGCGGTGCGGTCGCGCTTGCCGCCGTTCTATGCGGCAAGGTCGATGCGCCTGACGGGACGGTGATCGTTTTGTCGGGCGGGAATGTGGATCCGACGCTCCATGCGCGGATCGTCGGAACCGCGCCCTAAGCGGCGCTGCGCGTTTTATATTCGCCGGGCTCGAGATGGTTGGGGCTTGACCGCTCGACCGTCTTGGTCAGTTCTTCAAGTTGGCTGGCGAGGGTCTGCAATTCGGCGACGAGATAGCGGCGCTCGGTTTCGGCCACCGCCTCGGACGCGTCGAGCAAGGTGTCGAGCATCATTCCGATGCACGGCAGGATCGTTTCTTCGATACGTTCGAACGCTTCATCGAGGCGCGCTTGTTGGTCGCGGAAGGACATGGAAGTCAGCACTACATCCACTTTGGTTAAGGTCCGGTGAAAATCATGACGGAGATGAACAACCTGACGACCGCGGCGATGGCTGTCGCGGTCATTTCATCGGCCTTGCTGACGTTCGGCGGGATCAAGCTGATGCGGCGGCAAACGACCCGCAAGCGCGGCTATCTGATGCTTGGCGCGGCCGCGGTGCTGATCATGAACGTGATGATCTGGACAGTGTAGGCGGCTTGATCGGGTCGGTCGCGAGCCGCATGTCGAGATAGGTGTCGACCAGCTTCATCAGAATATCCATCTCATTGGCGAAGAAGTGGTTGGCGCCGGGGATGGTCTCGTGGGTGATGGTGATGTGACGCTGGGTGCGCAATTTATCGACCAGCTTCTGGACCGCGCTCGGGGTCACCACTTCATCGGCCTCGCCCTGGATGATGATGCCCGAGGACGGGCACGGCGCGAGGAAGCTGAAATCATACATATTGGCCGGCGGAGCGATCGAGATGAAGCCGCGGATTTCGGGCCGGCGCATGAGCAATTGCATCCCGATCCAGGCGCCGAAGCTCACCCCGGCAATCCAGGTCGTTTCGGCCTCGGGGTGGATCGACTGGACCCAGTCGAGCGCGCTGGCCGCGTCGGACAATTCGCCGATGCCGTTGTCGAACAGGCCCTGGCTCTTGCCGACTCCGCGGAAATTGAAGCGCAAGGTGGCGAAGCCGCGCTTGACGAAATCCTGGTACAGCAATTGCACCAGCTTGTTGTTCATCGTGCCCCCGGCCTGCGGGTGCGAATGGAGGATCAGCGCGACCGGTGCGCGCGGCCTGCTGCCCGGGTGGAAACGGCCTTCGAGACGGCCCTCGGGGCCGGGAAAAATGACTTCTGGCATGGGCTCGTCGCTAAAAGGGCGGGACAATCGTCACGCGGCAGGTGCGTCGCGGACAAGCTGCCTATATAGGGAGAGGGCGTTTTCTGGCAATCGCCGGTTTTGCGCAACTGCCAAGCTCAAAGTACCGACAGGCCTCAATGACCCGAATCTATCTCGATCACGCAGCGACTACGCCGATCATTCCGGCTGCCCGGGCGGCCTATGCCGAGGCGATGGACGCCTGGAGCAACCCCAATAGCCCGCATGACGAGGGCCGCGGCTCGCGCTCGCTGCTCGAACAGGCGCGCGAGACGCTCAAAGCGGAGCTCGGCTGGCGGCATGACGTCATTTTCTGTTCTGGCGCGAGCGAAGCGGTCGAAATCGCCGGGCGCCGGGCGCGGATCGCCGGGCGCGCTTATGGAGCGACCGAACATGCGATCGTTCCGTTCGCGATGGGCGATGCGGCCAATGTCCTTCCGGTCGACTCCAACGGCCTGATCGACGAGGAGGCGCTGGACGCGGTCCTGGCCACTGGGCCGACGCTGGTCGCCATCCAGCACGTCAATAATGAGACCGCGGTGATCCAGCCGATCGACCGGATTGCGGAAAAAGTGAACGCGGCGGGATCCCTGCTGCTCGCCGATTGCGCCCAGTCGGCGTCGAAACTGCCGCTTCCGGACGTCGATTTCATCGCCATTTGCGCGCACAAGCTGGGCGGGCCACCGGGCATCGGGGCATTGCTGGTCAAGGACCTGGCAACGCTCGAGCCATGCGGCGGCGGGCAGGAGAAGGGCTATCGCCGCGGCACTCAGGACGTGCCCAGCGCCTGCGCGTTCGCAGCCGCGCTTGCGGCAAGACCCTATGACATGGCGAAAATGGCGGTTCTGCGGGAGCGGCTGGAGGCAGGGATTAAAGCGTTCGGCGGGATGATTATCGCCGAAGGCGCTCCGCGAGCGCCAACGATCGGCGCGATTGCGCTGCCCGGAGCGACGAGCATGGCGATGCTGGTTCAGCTCGACCTGGCCGGGATCGCGGTCAGCGCCGGAAGCGCCTGCTCCTCGGGCAAGGCCAAGGCGAGCCATGTGCTTGCGGCCATGAATCTGCCGCCAGCGCTGTCCGCGGGCTATTTGCGGATCAGTTTCGGCCCCGACACGAGCACTGCCGATGTCGATGCCTTCCTCGCCGAATTCGGCCGTCTCGCCGAGCGGCAAAGCGCCGCCGCATGAACCAGGCGGAATGACCTATCTCGACTATCAGGCGACGACCCCGGTCGCGCCCGAAGTCGCCGAGGCGATGCGGCCGTGGGCCGAAGACTGGTTCGCCAACCCCCATTCGCCGTCCCGCTGGGGGCGCGAAGCCGATGCCGCGATCGACAATGCCCGGCGCGAGGTCGAGGACATGGTCCGCCTGGGCGGGGGCAGCCTGGCCTTTACGGGAAGCGCGACCGAGGCGATCAACTGGGCGCTCAAGGGCAGTGTCGAAAAGGCCCCGCCGGGGCGCAACCGAATCATCACTTTGGCGACCGAACATGCCGCTCTGCTCGACAGCTGCGAATGGCTGAGCGGCCGCGGGATCGACGTTACCGTGCTTCCCGTGGGCAGTGACGGACTGTTCGACGTGGCGGCGCTCGAGGAAGTGCTCGACGAACGCGTGCTGCTGGTTGCTGCGATGCAGGTCAATAATGAGATTGGAGTCATCCAGCGGGTCGATGAAATCGCCGATCTGGCGCACGCCGCCGGGGCCCGGATGCTGTGCGACGCGGTCCAGGGCTTTGGCCGCATCGACTTGCCCGAGGGACCCGATCTGGTCGCGATCAGCGCTCACAAGATCCACGGGCCCAAGGGCATTGGCGCCTTGTGGATGCGCGAGGGCGCCGAGCCGGCACCCTTCATCCACGGTGGCGGGCAGGAGCGGGGGATGCGCTCGGGCACTCTTTCGCCGGCCTTGTGCGTCGGATTCGGGGCTGCAGCGAGCCTCGCGCGAGAGCGCTCGACGCTGGATTTCGACCATGTCCAGAACCTCTGGCATTTGGCCCGGACCGCACTCGGCCCCGGCTGGACTATCAACGGCAGCGCCGAATGGCGCTACCACGGCAATCTCAACATCCGGCGCGAAGGGATCGATGCCGCGCGCCTGCTCGCCGACCTGCGCGGGATCGCTTTCTCGCTCGGCAGCGCCTGCGCCAGCGGGTCGGGCCGGCCGAGCCACGTGCTCAAGGCCATCGGCCTCGACTATCGGGCGGCGCGATCGTCGCTCAGGCTCGGGTTCGGGCGCTATACCGAAGGCGAGGAGCTGGTCGCCGCCTGCAAGCAGATCGACGACGCCGCCGACGCGCAGGAGAATGTCTGCGCGTGACCATCGTTCGTTTTTTCCGCGCTGACGGGACCTTGGACCAGGAAGTCGAGGCGAAAACCGGCGAGCGCTTGCTCGACCTCGCATGGTGCGCCAAGCAACCGCTCGAGGGCGCCTGCGAAGGGTGCATGGCCTGTTCGACGTGCCACGTCATCGTCGCCGCCGAGGATTTCGAGCGGCTGCCGCCGGCAAGCGAGGAAGAGGAAGACCTGCTCGATCTCGCCAGCCATGCCACGCGGACGTCGCGGCTTGCCTGTCAGATCATCCTCGGGCCCGAGCTGGAGCGCCTCAGCGTGACGATTCCGGGGGGGTCGGCCAATTGGATGGGCCGCTGACGAATTATTGAAGCGGTGTGCCGATGCGCGCGTCGGGATCCTTTTTGCCGCGCTTGTGCGCGCGACCGGCCGCCATCGCGCTGGCCAGCTGCTGTTCGAGATCGGCCAAAGCGATTTTGCCGTCGTTGCCGCTGTCGAGGAGCTGAAAACGAGCCGCCGCCGCCGCTTCGAATTCGCGCAAGGTCACGTCGCGGTCGAAATTGGTGTCCGCTGCAGCAACCGGCTCGGGCATGTTGAGGAGGGCGTAGCGAGCGGCGCCCTGGAGCCCGTCGTCGTTGCGGTCATTGCGGAGGCGGCGGCCAACATCGTTCAAAGCGTCATCGGTCGGCCGCGCTTTTCCGCTCGCCGCTTCACGCGCTTTGGCCGCAACCGCTTCGGCGGGCGGTTTGCGGGTCCGCGCATTGACCTGGACGTCGGGCGCGACTTCCCATTCATAATCGATCAGCTCGTCGGGTTCGATCTCGCGGTCGCCATTACCGTCGAGAGTGGCGAAAAAGCGACCGGCATCGGCTTGCATCTCATCGATCGTCAGCCAGCCGTCGCGATTGCGGTCGGCCTGGTGAAACCAGATGGCGAGCGTGTTGTCGGTGACGGCGTGGGCCCGGAACGGCTCGCCCATCGGGCTGATGAACGGCGCCCACGAATGCCCCCTGACGATGATCTGGTCATTCGCCGGCGGTGGCGCGGCCGGGCCGGCAAGCGCCGCGAGCGCAATCATGAGTGCAGGGATGGGCATCGGCAAGCTCCGCTTTAGACCAATTTCCAGCGTTGTTCGTGAACGGCTGCTGAAGAGCGGTCCGGAGCGCTCGATCTTGCACCGCGCCACGGCTTCGCCCATATGCCGCCGCGGAAGTCGGTGGGCGGGGCTGTCGCCAACCTGGTCAGATCCGGAAGGAAGCAGCCACAGTGATTTCGTCCCGGGTCATCGGCTTCCACCCTTTTTCCCTCGACCCCCTTTCTCCCTTCGACACCGACTTCAAGCGCTCTTAAAGTGGGTGCAATGGCCGATTCCCCCGACGAACCCGAAGAGCAGGACGGCGAACAGCCGAGCGCATCCGACCTCGAAGCTGCCGGCCAGGCCGCGATGTTCGGCGATACCGAGCCAGCGCCGCCGCCGCCGGCGGTCGTTACTGCCACGCAACCGCCGCCCCAAACCGCGACCGTGACCACAGCCGCGACCGCAGCCGCCAGCAGCAGCGCCTATCGGGTCCTGGCGCGCAAATATCGACCGACCAATTTCGGTGAGCTGATCGGGCAAAGCGCGATGGTCCAGACCCTGGGCAATGCCATCGCCCGCGGCCGGATCGCCCATGCCTTCCTGCTGACTGGAGTGCGCGGCGTGGGCAAAACCTCGACCGCGCGGCTGATCGCCAAGGCGCTGAACTGCATTGGTCCGGACGGGCAGGGCGAGCCGACGATCGACCCCTGCGGCGTGTGCGAGCCGTGCCGCTCGATCGCCGAGGGACGGCATATCGACATCGTCGAGATGGACGCCGCCAGCCACACCGGGGTCGACGATGTCCGCGAGATCATCGACGCGGTCCGTTACGCCTCGGTCAGCGCGCGTTACAAAATCTATATCATCGACGAAGTCCATATGCTTTCCAAACAGGCTTTCAATGCCTTACTCAAGACTCTTGAGGAACCGCCTGAGCATGTGAAATTCATTTTCGCGACCACCGAAGTGAACAAGGTGCCGGTGACCGTTCTGTCGCGCTGCCAGCGCTTCGACCTGCGCCGGATTCCAGCCGACCAACTTGCCGCCCATTTCGCCGCGGTCTCGAAGGCCGAAGACGTCGAGGTCGAGGATGAAGCGCTGGCGATGATCGCCAAGGCGTCCGAAGGTTCGGTCCGCGACGGGCTGTCGATGCTCGACCAGGCAATCGCCCACGGCGCCGGGGTGGTGACCACGGAGCAGGTGCGCGACATGCTCGGGCTCGCCGATCGCGGCCGCATTCGCCGGCTTTTGCACACGATCCTCGAAGGCCAGGCAACCGCTGCGCTGGCCCAGCTCGACGACGCCCACGACCTCGGGATCGATCCGACCCAGCTCCTGCGCGGGCTGATGGAAAGCCTTCATTCGGCGAGCCGCGCCAAAGCGGGGGCAAGCCCTGACGCGCTTCAATCGCACGAAGAACGCGCCAGCGCCGAGGAGATGGCGAAAGCGCTTGGCTGGGGCACGATCCACCGTCTGTGGCAGATGCTGCTCAAGGGTCTGACCGATGTCGATATTGCGCCCGATCCGCGGGAAGCTGCGGAAATGGCGATCCTGCGCCTGATCCACGCCGCCGAATTGCCCGATCCGTCGGCGATCCTGGCACAGCTCAACGAGCAGGGAGGCGCTCCATCCTCCGGAACGCGCAATGCTCCGCCGTCCGGCGGTTCCGCTCCGGTCGCAACCATGCCGGCCTCTTTCCCGGCACTGGTCAAAATGGTCGAAGCCAAGGGCAAGCGAATCCTCGCCCAGCAATTGCACGACCAGGTCGGGCTGATCCGCTTCGAACCGCCGAGCCTGGCGCTGAAGCCGCTACGGCCGCTTGGCGCCGAATGGCCGCGCGAACTCGCGGCCTTGCTTAAAGCGCTGACCGGAACCGGCTGGCAGGTGACATTGAGCGACGACAGCGGCGCGCCGTCGCTGCTCGACCAGGAGAAAATTGCCCAGGAAAAGGTCAAGGCCGAAGTGCTCGCCGACCCGGCGGTCGCCGCGGTGCTCGACGTTTTCCCCGATGCCGAACTCGAATCCTTTCCCAACCAAGGCGCATGACATGCCCGACTTCGATGAAATCATGAAAATGGCCGCCAATGCCCAGGCCGAACTGCAAAAGGCGCAGGACACGCTCGAAACGATCGAGGTCGAGGGCCAGTCGGGCGGCGGTCTGGTGACCATCCGCGCGACCGCCAAGGGCCGAATCCTTGCGGTATCGATCGACGAAAGCCTGCTCAGCCCGTCGGAAAAGGACATGATCGAGGATCTGGTCGTGGCCGCGATCAACGACGCCCGGGCCAAGGCCGATTCCGCTTCGGCCGAGGAAATGCAGAAAATGTCCTCGACCCTGCCGCTTCCGCCCGGGTTCAAGCTGCCCTTCTGAGTTGTCGGAGGCGATGATGTCCCTCGGTGCGATGCAGGACTTTCCGCTTCGGATCACGCGGCTCATCGACCATGCCGAGCGCGAGCATGGAAGCCGCGAAATCGTCGCTGCCCGGGCCGACGGGTCGACCTATCGCACCAGCTGGAGTGAAATCGCCCGGCGTTCCCGGCAACTGGCGCAGGCGCTGGTCCGGGCCGGGATCCGCCCGGGGGACCGAGTGGCGACGCTGGCGATGAATCACGACCGCCATTTGACCGCCTGGTTCGGAGTGGTCGGGTGCGGGGCGGTACTCCATACCATCAACCCGCGGTTGTTCGACGATCAGCTCGATTTCATCGCCAATCATGCCTCCGACCGGCTGCTGCTCTACGACGCCTCGTTCGCGCCGTTGGTCGAGCGGATGCGGCCGCGGTGGCCGACGATCGAACGCTCTATCGAGTTCGACAGCGAATTCGACGCCTGGCTCGATCGCGAGGATGGCGAATATGCCTGGATCGAGGGCGATGAGCGCGACCCGTGCGGGCTGTGTTACACCAGCGGCACCACCGGCAATCCCAAGGGCGTGCTGTACGAACATCGCTCGACCGTGCTTCATGCAATGTCGGTCATCGCGCCCGACATCTTCGATGTTTCGGCGCGTTCGGTCTTCCTTCCGATCGTTCCGATGTTCCATGCCAATAGCTGGTGCATTCCTTATGCCGCGGCGATCGCCGGTTTCAAGCTGGTGACCTGCGCCGACAACCAGCCCGATCGCCTGTGCGCCTTGTTCGAAGCCGAAGCCGTCACTCACAGCGCCGGCGTTCCGACCGTGTGGTTCGGGATGATCGACCATGTCGAACAGACCGGCGCCGGGCTGGGCAAGCTCGAAACGATCCTTACCGGCGGATCGTCGGCACCGCCCGCGACCATCGCCTGGTTTCGCGAGCGCGGTATCCGGGTCAATCACTTGTGGGGAATGACCGAAATGTCGCCGGTCGGAACGGTTGGAGCGCCGCCCGCCAATTGGGACTCGATGAGCGATGAGGAGCAAATCGCCTATCTCGCGCGGCCCGGGCGCCCGATGTTCGGGGTCGAGCTGCGCACGATTGACGACAAGGGCAAGGTCCTGCCGCGCGACGGGGTCACCGCCGGCCGTCTGGAGGCGCGCGGAGCGGCCGTGGTCAAACGCTATTTCCGCGAGGACCGCGATTGCGTCGATGGCCAGCAATGGTTCGACACTGGCGACATGGCGATCATATTCCCCGATGGATCGATCCAGATCACCGACCGGTTGAAGGACGTCATCAAGTCGGGCGGCGAGTGGATCAGCTCGATCGACCTTGAAAATGCAGCGGTCGGCTGTCCCGGCGTGGCCGAGGCCGCGGCGATCGGGATTCCCCACCCGAAGTGGGACGAGCGGCCGTTGCTGGTGGTGGTGCGCGATGAGGGCAGCGCGGTCAGTGCCGACGACATTCGCGCGCATCTTGCGACCGAGGTCGCCAAATGGTGGCTGCCCGATGCGGTCGAATTCGTCGACTCGCTGCCCCACACCGCGACTGGCAAGCTGTCGAAGAAGACCCTGCGCGAACAATTTGCCGGCTATCGTCTGGCCGATGTCGCCGCGAAGGCGCCGCGCGACTAGCCAATTGGGCCGCAGTCGACTAAGCGCCCCCGCAACCCCGTACCAACTTCTGCAAAGGACGTTTGCGACCCCATGGCCGCCCAATATAGCTATGTGATGAAGGGTCTGACCAAGACCTTCCCCGGCGCTCCCAAGCCGGTCCTCAACGGCATCCACCTGCAATTTTATCCCGACGCCAAGATCGGCATCGTCGGACCCAATGGCAGCGGCAAGTCGACCTTGATGAAAATCATGGCCGGACGCGACACCGAATTCGTCGGCGAGGCCTGGGCGGGGGAGCATATCACCGTCGGTTATCTTGAGCAGGAACCCCAGCTCGATCCGACCAAGACGGTCATGGAAAACGTCCGCGAAGGCGTCAAGCCGATCGCCGACATGATGGACCGGTTCAATGAAATCAGCGGCTTGCTGGGTGATCCTCCCGCCGATGCCGACTTTGATGCGCTGATGGCCGAAATGGGCGAGCTTCAGGAAAAGATCGACGCGGTCGACGGCTGGACGCTCGACAACCAGCTCGAAATCGCGATGGACGCTTTGCGCTGCCCGCCCGGCGATGCGAGCGTCGACAACCTCTCCGGCGGCGAAAAGCGGCGCGTTGCGCTGACCCGCCTGCTGCTCGAGAAACCGGGCATCCTGCTGCTCGACGAACCGACCAACCATTTGGACGCCGAAAGCGTGCAATGGCTCGAAAAGCACCTCGTCGATTATCCCGGCAACGTCATCCTCGTCACCCACGACCGCTATTTCCTCGACAATGTCGTCAACTGGATCCTCGAGCTCGATCGCGGCAAATACTTTGTCTACGAAGGCAATTATTCGACCTACCTCGACAAAAAGGCGAAGCGGCTGGCGCAGGAGAGCCGCGAGGATGAGGGCCGCCAGAAGGCGATCACCCAGGAACTCGAGTGGATCCGCCAGTCGCCCAAGGCGCGGCAATCCAAGTCCAAGGCGCGGATCAAGGCCTTCGATCAGCTCGTCATGGCGGCCGAAAAGCGAATCATCGGCAAGGCCCAGATCGTCATCCAGGTGCCCGAGCGGCTGGGCGGCAACGTCATCGACGTGCAGGGCCTGACCAAGGCCTATGGCGATAAATTGCTGTTCGACGGTTTGTCGTTCAACCTCCCGCCGGGCGGGATCGTCGGGGTCATCGGCGCCAATGGCGCGGGCAAGACCACCTTGTTCAAGCTGATCATCGGCACCGAAACCGCCGACAGCGGCGACATCAAAATCGGCGACACCGTGCGCCTCGGCTTCGTCGACCAGAGCCGCGACCACCTCGATCCCAAGCATAATGTGTGGGAGGAGATTTCCGGCGGGCACGAGCTGATGACCATCGGCAAGCAGGAAATGCAGACCCGCGCCTATGTCGGAGCGTTCAACTTCAAGGGCGTCGACCAGCAGAAGAAAGTCGGCCAGCTTTCGGGCGGGGAACGCAACCGGGTCCACCTCGCCAAAATGTTGAAAGAAGGCGGCAACGTCCTCCTCCTCGACGAGCCGACCAACGACCTCGACGTCGAGACTTTGCGCGCGCTCGAAGAGGCGCTTGAGAATTTCGCCGGCTGCGCGGTAATCATCAGCCACGACCGCTTCTTTCTCGATCGCCTCGCGACCCACATCCTGGCGTTCGAAGGCGACAGCCACGTCGAATGGTTCGAAGGCAATTTCGAGGCCTATGAGGAGGACAAGCGCCGCCGAATGGGCCCGGAAGCCGATCGGCCGCACCGGATGACGTATAAGAAGCTGACGCGGTAAAGTATTTAGCGGCTAGCTAATCGCATCAAATAAGTTCAGGTTTTGCTTGCTCGGATTCGCGGGGGAGCAGCCATGGGTGTGCGCCAACTTTTCACTTTTTTTGCCTACTGATTTCGGCAAGCCAACCCTCGGAAGCACAAACACGCAAGACCGCTCAACCTCCACCGCTCGTTCAAATGCGGGCTCCCCCACCAATTGAAGTTCAAGTGGCTTATCCTGAGTGGCGATTCACGAATTGGACGACGATGGACTTGGGTTCGCTGACGATGGCCTCAACGACCAATGAGTCGGGGTCTGCGTTTGGTTTTGCTTGTGGCTCGACATGCTCTTGGTTCGTGAATTTCCAAATCCAGTGCACTCAAGGCCACGAATATCCAGCAATGATCAATGCCCCGGCTGGTTCTTATCCAATCACTTTGAAATGCTTTCACCTTGGCGAGAGACGACTACTTCTGTTCGATGCAGATAAGGACTCTTTTGGTATACTTGATAAATTGGGAGAAGCGGGTTTCGCCATTCCGCTAGACAGCGGAAAATTCAAAGTTTCGCGATTCTCATTATCTGGAGGGACCCAGGCAATTTCAAAGGCGCTCGACGTAATAATCGAACGCCGAAAGGTGAGTCAGGAAGGCCTTGAGGATTTCACAATTTGATGGTGGATCGCGTCTCCGCGATAGGAACGGCCGTTGAGAATCTTTCCTTGGTTAGCAATATTCTAGGCCGTGAACTCATAAACGGGATTCCCAAAGTGGGGTAAGCGTGTTTCAAG